>NZ_FOFS01000013.1 GCF_900111015.1 Solimonas aquatica
CAGAAGGTCTTGCCGGCGGAAATCGCCGCGCAGATGCAGGCCGGCATGGAGCGTTACACCAAGGCCAAGAGCCTCGCCGTCATTCTCGCGGCACTGCCGCAGCAGAGCGCAGCGGCTGCTGTCGCGGCGCCGGCAGTGGCAGTGATGGCCGTCGCGCCGGTCGCTGCGAGCGTGGATTACCGCAGCCTGCTGATCGGCATCGTCGCCGAGCGCACCGGCTATCCCACCGAAATGCTCAGCCTCGATGCCGACCTGGAAGCCGATCTGGGCATCGACTCGATCAAGCGCGTGGAAATCATCGGCGCCTTCCAGAAGGTCTTGCCGGCGGAAATCGCCGCGCAGATGCAGACCGGCATGGAGCGTTACACCAAGGCCAAGAGCCTCAGCGCCATTCTCGCGGCCCTGCCCAGCGCCGGCGCGCCTCTCGCCGCTGCCGCCACGCCCGCCGCCGGCGACAGCCTCAGCGTCAAGCCCGGCGTGAAGGCCAGCGAGGCTGCGGTCAGCGTCACGCCGCGTTATGTGATGAAGCCGCGTGCTGCGCCGCTGCCCAAGGCGCGCGTCAAGCTCTCGGGCCTGGCCCTGCTGCTCGGCGGCCCCGCCGCGCTGGTGCAGGCCCTGAGCGCGGCGCTGAGCGCCGAAGGCATGACGCCAGTGGCAATCACCAGCAGCCAGCCGCAGGCACTGCGCGAGGCGATTGTCGCCGCGCGTCAGCAGCACGGCGCGGCGCGCGCGGTCTTGCACCTGTTCGGCATGGAAGCCTCGCAGCCGCAGAACCTGAGCGAGTGGCGCGGCTGCTACCAGCGCGACATCCTCAGCCTGTTCCATGGCCTGAAGGCCGTGGAAGGTGATCTGGCACAGCTGCGCGCGGTGGCCGCCACCCGCTTCGGCGGCAGCTTCGGCCGCGACACCATCGACGAGGGCGTGGCCACCGGTGGCGGCGCCAACGGTCTGTTCAACTGCCTGCGCCAGGAGTATCCGAAGTCGCGGCTGCGCGCGGTGGACTTCGACGGTCAGAGCGAAGCGGAAATCGCCGCCCTGCTCAGCGCCGAGCTGGCCAGCGACTGCAGCGAGCCGGAAGCCGGCTATGTGGACAGCAAGCGCTGCGGCTACTACACCGCTGCGCAGCCGCTGTCCGCCAGCCCCTTCCCGGCGGCGGTGACGCCGGCCGGCGACTGGGTGGTGCTGGTCACCGGCGGCGCACGCGGCATCACCGCCGAGATCGTCGAAGAACTCGTGCGTCCGGGCATGCAGCTGGTGCTGCTGGGCCGCACCGCCGCGCCGGGACCCGAGTCCGCCGACACCGCCGCCTGCGCCGATGCCGCACAGCTCAAGTCGGCGATTCTCAAGCGTCGCCTCGCGGCCGGCGAGAAACCCAAGCCCGTGGAGATCGACCGCGAAGTCAGCCGCGTGCTGACTGACCGTGAAATCCGCCAGAACCTGGCCCGCATCAGCGCCGCCGGCGCCAAGGTCGAATACCTGGCCTGTGATGTGCGCGACGAAGCGGCCTTCGCGCAGGTGATCGACTCGCTCTACGAGCGTCACGGCAAGATCGACGCGGTGCTGCACGGCGCCGGCGTGATCGAGGACAAGCTGTTTGCCGACAAGACCGCCGAGTCCTTCGAGCGCGTGCTGGGCACCAAGCTCGATCCGGCCTTCGTGCTCACCCAGCGCCTGCGTCCGCAGAGCCTGAAGCTGATGGCCTTCTTCACCTCGGTGGCCGGCCGTTACGGCAACCAGGGCCAGGGCGACTACGCCTGCGCCAACGAGACGCTCAACCGTCTCGCCTGGCAGCTGCAGCACGCCTGGACGCAGACCCGCGTGATTGCCATCAACTGGGGTCCCTGGGACGCCGGCATGGCCAGCGAGGGCGTGCGCCGCGCCTTTGCCGAACGCGGCATCGAAGCCATTCCGGTGCCCTCGGGCCGCCGCTTCTTCCTCGAAGAGCTGCTCTACGGTCCGCGCCACGACGTGGAAATCGTCGCCGGCGCCGGTCCCTGGTACAGCGGCGAGGCCGAGGCCAGCGAACCGGCCGCGCCGGCGGGCGGCGCGAGCCTGCCGCTGCTGCGCGGCGCGCCGCGCATGGGCCCCGGCGGCAACATGATGCTGGACCACCAGTTCACGCTGGAGTCCGATCCTTATCTGATCGATCACCGCCTCGACGGCAAGGGCGTGCTGCCCGCCACCGCCGCGCTGGAATGGATGGCGCAGTTCGTCAGCGCCGCCTGGCCGGGCTGGCATGTGATCGAGATGCGCGACATGCGTCAGCTCAACAGCGTGATGCTCGATGCCGAGCACGAGGGCAAGCGCAGCGTGCAGCTGCGCGCGCGGGCCTCCTCGCACTCCGACTTTTCCGGTCAGACCGTGACGGTGGAGATCGTCGATCCGGCCAGGAAGCTGCCCTTCTACCGCGCCACCGCCGTGCTGCTGCAACAGCCCCCGCAAGCCGCGCCCGCCACCAGCGTGGCGGCGCTGGACAAGGGCAAGCCCTTTGCCGCGCAGGATGCCTATGCGCACTTCCTGTTCCACGGTCCGCGCTTCCAGCTGGCACGCGAGATTCCGGCGGTGTCCGCCGAGGGTCTGGACGCGCTGCTGCGACCGACCCTGCCGGGCGAATGGCTGCCGGATGCACAAGGCCGCTGGCTGTTCGATCCGGGCCTGCTCGACGTGGCGCCGCAGATGGCCATCGTCTGGGCGCGCATCAACCGCAACATGACCGCCCTGCCCTCGGCCTTCGCCTCCGTGCGCCGCTACGGCAGCGCGCCGCTGCCCGCGCAGCTCAAGCTCTGTCTGCGCATGCAGCCGGCGCCGCACGAGGCCGCCGTGGTCTATGACGCGCTGTTCTTCGATGAGCGCAACCAACTGCGCCTGGAAATGCGCGGCTGCGAAAGCACCATGAGCGCGGCACTCAACCGTCTGGGCGGCCAGGCCGTGAACACGGACAGCGGCAAGCCGCAGGAAAGCGCCTGAGCCCGGCATGAGCAAAAAACTCGATATCGCCATCATCGGTGTCGCCGGCATCTATCCGGGTGCCGGCAACGCGCGTCAGTACTGGCAGAACATTCTCGACAAGGTGGACGCCGTCACCGACGGCACCCCGGAATGGGCGGGCCCCACCTTCGAGGAAAACGCCACCGACGACGACCGCATCTACACCACGCGTGGCGGTTTTCTGGGTGAACATGCGCGCGTCAATCCGCAGCTCTATGGCGTGATGCCGAGCGTGGCGGCCGGCGCCGATCCGGATCATCTGCTGGTGCTCAAGTGCGCGCACGATGCCCTGGAAGATGCCGGCTATCTCCACAAGGATTTCGACCGCCAGCGCGCGGGCGTGATCATCGGTCGCGGCACTTACGGCAATCGCGGCATGCTCGGCACCATGTCGCGCACCGCGTTTCTGGATCAGGCCATGGAGCTGATCCGCGGCGTGCGTCCGGACTTCACCGACGCCGACATCCGCGCCCTGAAGACCGCGCTGAAAGCCCAGCTGCCGCCGTTCCAGGGCGAGCACATCGGCGTGCTCACGCCGAACGTGATTGCCGGCCTGGTGGCCAACCGCCTGAACCTGATGGGGCCAAGCTTCATCGTCGATGCCGCCTGCGCCACCACCATGATTGCGCTGGAAGCGGCGGTGCGCGAGCTGCGCAGCGAGCGCTGCGATCTGATGCTGATCGGCGGCTCGCAGGTGCACACGCCGCCGCAGATCTTCATGCAGTTCTGCCGCATCAACGCGCTGTCGCGCGACCGCATCCGTCCCTTCCAGAAAGGCGCCGACGGCACCCTGCTGGGCGAGGGCGTGGGCGTGCTGGTGCTCAAGCGCCGTGCCGATGCCGAACGCGACGGCGACCGCATCTACGCGGTGATCCAGGGTCTGGGCGTGGCCTCCGACGGGCGCGCCAAGGGCCTGCTCACGCCGCGCCTGGAAGGCGAGATCCTCTCCATCCGCCGCGCCTACGAGAGCAGCGGCATCGATCCCGACACCGTCGATCTGATCGAAGCGCACGGCACCGGCACCTCGGTGGGCGACAAGACCGAGATCGAGGCGCTCAATGCCGTCTACGGCGGCCGCGGTCCGGGACCGCAGGTCGCGATCACGGCCGTGAAGTCCATGATCGGCCACTGCATGCCCGCCTCCGGCGGCGCCTCGCTGATCAAGACCGCGCTGGCCCTGCACCAGAAGGTGCTGCCGCCGATGCTCTGCGAGGAACCCGATCCGGCGCTGGGTCTGGAGCAGACGCCGTTCTACATCAACACCGAGACGCGGCCCTGGACGCATGGCAAGGCGCATCCGCGCCGCGCCGGCGCCAATGCCTTCGGCTTCGGCGGCATCAACACGCATGTGATTCTCGAGGAGCATGTCGAAAGCCGCGCCACCCAGGTGCAGGTGCTGCACGCGCCCAGTGATTCCGAGCTGCTGACGCTCGGTGCCGATTCGCGCCTGCAGCTGCTGGAACGCATCACGGCGGCGCGCGCGCAGCTGGCCGCTGGCGCCACGCTGGCGGAAGTTGCCAAGGCCTGCAGCGTGCATGCGCGCGGCGAGCATCGTCTCGCGGTGGTGGCCAGCAACAGCGCCGATCTCGACAAGAAGCTGGCGCAGGCGCAGGACAAGCTCGGCGCCGCCGATGCCAAGCCCTTCAAGACCCGTGGCGGCCTGCATTACGGGCGCGGCGCGGCACCGGGCAAGCTCTGCTTCCTGTTCCCCGGCGAAGGCTCGCAATACCCGAACATGCTCGCCGATCTCTGCGTGCAGTTCCCGCAGGTGCGCGAGTGGTTCGACTTCATGGAAGAGAACGCGGCGCGGCGCGGCAGCGAGTCGCGTGCGCCGCTGCTGTTCCCGGCGCCAACCTGCCTCACCGAAGCACAGCGCCAGGTCCTGGAAGAGCGCCTCTACGAAATGGACGTGGCTTCGGAGAGCGTGTTCGCCGCGAGCCTGGGCCTGCACAGCCTGCTGCAGCATCTGGATCTTGCACCCGATGCCATGCTCGGCCACAGCACCGGCGAGAACACCGTGCTCACCGCTGCCGGCGTCAACCGCGTGCAGCACCGCAACCAGACCGCCGATGCGGTGCGCGATTTCCATCGCATCTATCGCGAGCTCGACGCCGCCGGCAAGATCGCCGAAGGCACGCTGCTGACCATCGGCGGCCTCAATGCCGCCACGCGCAAGAGCCTGCTCGATGATCTGGGCGAGATGCTGCTGGCGATGGACAACTGCCCCAATCAGGTGGTGCTGTTCGGACCGCCGGCAGCCGCCGAGCGCCTGCGCGAACGGCTCAGCGCCGAAGGCGCGATCTGCCAGATCCTGCCGTTCGGCCGCGCTTATCACACCGCGCTGTTCAAGCCCCTGGCCGACGCCTTCCGCGACTACTTCAAGAAGCTGGACCTCGGCCCCGGCCGCACGGCGCTGTACAGCGCCTCGACCGGCGCGCCCTTCCCGGAGGATGCCGACGGCATCCGCGAGCTGGCCGCACGGCAGTGGGAGAACCCGGTGCGCTTCACGCAGACCGTGGAGCGCCTGTACGCCGATGGTTATCGCGTGTTCCTGGAGGTGGGCCCCAGCGGCAATCTCACCTCCTTCGTCGGCGACATCCTGCGCAGTCACGACGATGTGCTGGCGGTGTCCTGCAACAGCCGCCGCAAGGCCGATCTGCCGCATCTGCACCAGACCCTGGCGCAGCTGCACGCCATCGGCATCGGCTTCGATCCCTCGCAGCTGTTCGTCAATCGCGAGATCGCGGCGCTGGACCTGGCCACGCCCAAGGCACCGGTCAAGCCGGTGCCGCAGCTCAAGCTGGTCAATCCCACCTGGAAGCTGCCCGAGCAGTTCAAGAAGCCGTTGCCCACGCAGACCGTCACCGTGATGGCGCCCACGCCCGCGCCTGGCCCGGCTGCGAGCGCCGCGCCGCCGCTTCCGGCAGTGCCCGGCCTGCCGGCCGCCGCCGGCAGCACGCAGGACCCGCGCCTGAGCGCGCTGCAGGCACATTTCTCGCTGATGCAGGATTTCCTCGACAGCCAGGCGCGCGTGCTGGGTCTGCTCGGCAGCAGCGCGCCGCAGACTGCTGCGGTCGCGGCGCCTGCCGGCGTCGCGACCAGCGTGCCGCAGGGTTTTGATCCGGCTTATCCGATGCTCGGTGTGATCACCGAGCAGGCGCCGGGCAAGCAGACCAGCGAACGCATCTTCGATATCGGGCACGATCGGTTCCTGCGCGATCACACCCTGGGCAATGCGCCCAGCGGCAGCGATCCGTCACTCTGCGGCCTGCCGGTGATTCCCTTCACCTTCAGCATGGAGCTGATTGCCCAGGCCGCCGCGCGCCTGATCAATCGCACCGACCGCGTGGTGATCGCCATCGAGAACTCGCGCGGCAGCCGCTGGCTGTCGCTGGACAAGGGCACCGTGCATCTGCGCGTGATCGCCGAGCAGCGCGGCGAGGACCAGGCGCATTGCCGCGTGTTCCTGCTGGGCGAGAGCAATACGCCCGGCGGCGTGCTGGTGTTCGAAGGCACGGTGCTGCTGGCGGCGGGCTATCCGCCCGCACCGCCGGCGCAGCCGCTGCCGAGCACCGGCCTGCAGCCGCCGGTGCTGCATCAGCCCGGTCAGCTGTACAGCCAGGGCATGTTCCATGGCCCGCGCCTGCAGGGCTGCACGCGTCTGGCCGGCTTCAACGCCGCCGGCATGATTGCCGACATGGTGTCCATCGCCACGCGCGATTACTTCGCCAGCACGGCGACGCCGCGCTTCCAGTTCGACGCCGCGCTGCTGGATGCCGCAGGGCAAGTGGCGGGCTTCTGGCTGCGCGAACGCAGCGTGGGCCTGCCCAACTGCTTCCCCTTCCGCGTGCAGCGCCTGAGCCTGTACGCGCCACCGCCGGCCGCCGGCCTGCGCTTCGTCTGCCATGGCGCGATCCAGATGCAGGGCGACACGCAGCTGTCCGCGCGCTGGGATGTGGTGGATGCGCAGCAGCGCCTGATCATGCGCGCCGAGGGCTGGGATGATCGCGTGTTCAGCGCGCCGGAACGTTTCTTTGCCTTCCGGCTCGATCCGGTCCGCGCGCGCCTGAGCACGCCGGCCCTGGCCGAACGTCTGCCGACGGAACTGTGTCTGCGCCGTCTCGAACCGCTGCCGGAAGGCACGCTCGATGAAGGCGGCACGATCTGGAAGCGCATGTTCGCGCACATGGTCCTGAGCCGCGCCGAACGCGAGCTGTTCTACGCCCTGCCCGCACAAGGTCCGCGTCGCGAGGAATGGCTGATGGGCCGGCTCGCCGCCAAGGACGCGGTGCGCGACTGGTATGCGCAGCGCGGCCACGCCGATCTGGCGCCGGCCGATGTCGAAATCCTCAGCGATGCGCAGGGCCGCCCCTATGTGCGCTGCGCACTCGCCGCGCCGCTCGCCGCGCCGGCGGTGTCGCTGGCGCACAGCCAGCGCTGGGCCGGCGCGGTGGCGGCCGATGCCAGCGTCAGCCTGGGCCTGGACTACCAGCGCCTGGGCGGCGTGCGCAGCGAAGACCTGCTGGCCGGCGGTTTCTCGGCCGCCGAGCAGGCCCTGGCGCTGGCGCAGCAGTCCGATGCCGCGACGCGCGAACGCAATCTGGTGGCGCTCTGGTGCGCCAAGGAAGCGGCGGCCAAGGCTGCCGGCAGCGGACTGCAGGGCCGCCCGCTGGACTGGCAGGTGGTGGCCGCCGCACTCGATACCCGCAATGGCGCGCCGCCGGTGGCGCGCGTGCGTCACGCGCAGCAGGATTACGACGTTGCCCTGCACTTCGAACACGGTGCGATTCTTGCGCTTTGCGTCACCGCGGCGGCGCAGTCGCAGCCGCTGGGTGCCTCCCACTGACTTTCCGTCCACACTCGATCCCATGACCACGACCCTATTCATCGGCCTCGACGGCTGCACCTTCACCGTACTGGATCAGCTGATCAGCGATCTGCCGGGCGAAGGCATCACCATGCCGTTCATGAAGAGCCTGATCGAACGCGGCGTGCGCGCGCGTCTGCGCTCCACGCCCAATCCGCTCACGCCGCCGGCCTGGACCAGCATCATGACCGGCAAGAATCCCGGCGAGCACGGCGTGTTCGAATTCATCCGCGCCGAAGACAAGGGCAACGAAGTCTTCTGGACGCTCTACGACGCGCGCAACGTGGACGCCGAAACCATCTGGTCGGTGGCCTCGCGCAAGAAGAAGACCATCGCCGCACTGAACTTCCCGCTCACCGCGCCGGCGCCGGAGAACATCAAGGGCGCCGTGGTGCCGGGCTTCATTCCCGCCAAGCATCTGCGCCGCAACACGCATCCGCGTGAACTGTTCGAGCGCATCAAGCAGGACGTGCCGGGCTTCGATCCCAAGGAACTGGCCTGGGACTTCGACAAGGAAAAGCAGGCCATGGAATCGCTCTCGGCGGATGAGACCGCCAAGTGGGTGCGCTACCACCTGCCGCGCGAGGAGCAATGGTTCCGCGTCGCCGAATACATCCTGGGCACCGACAAGCCGGACCTGATGGCGGTGATGTTCGACGGCACCGACAAGATCCAGCATCAGGCCTGGCCCTGGCTGGACCAGAGCCTGCTGCCGAAGAACCCGCAGGGTCACGACAAGGAAATGCGCGAGGTCTGCCTGGAGTACTTCCGCAATCTCGACGGTTACATCAAGCGCCTGGTGGAAATGGCCGGCCCGGACACGCAGGTGTTCTTCGCCAGCGACCACGGCTTCACCGCTTCCAACTTCGTGCTGCGCATCAACACCTATCTCGAAGAGAAGGGTTACCTGAAGTGGGGCGTGAACGACGGCAGCGAGATGGCGCTGCGTCGCGAGGCTTCCGACTTCGCCAATCTCGACTGGTCGCAGACCACCGCCTGCTGCCTGACGCCCTCTTCCAACGGCATCAGCATCCGCGTCAAGCAGAAGCCGGGCGACCCGGGCATCGAGCCTTCCGAATACGAGGCCTTCCGCGAAAAGCTGATGAAGGATCTCTACGAGCTCAAGGACCCGGTCAGCGGTGAGCCGGTGATCGTCGATCTGCTCAAGCGCGAGGAATGGTTCCCCGGTCAGCACATGAAGCTGGCGCCGGATCTGACCATGGTGCTGCGCGACCACGGCTTCGTCTCCATCCGCAATCTCAAGCCCTCCATCGTGCATCGTCCCAGCCCCATCGGCACGCATCACCCGGATGGCATCTTCATCGCCGTCGGCCCCGGCATCCCGGCGGCGGGCCTGGTGGAGACGCGCAAGATCGTCGACGTGGCGCCGACGCTGCTCTACAGTGCGGGCGTTGCCGTCCCTTCCGATTTCGAGGGCGAAGTGCCGCCGAGCTTCTTCAGCGAAGCCTGGCTGGCCGAGCACCCGGTGAAGAAGGGCGCACGCACCCAACACGCCAAACGCATGGAGATGGAGCAGGAAATGGACGCGAACGAACAGAAGCAGCTGCTCGAACAATTGCAGATGCTGGGCTACATGGAATAGCCCGGAGCATGACTGGTACACCTCCCCCGACCGATGACCAGCCCATGACCACCAGCACTCAGGCCCTGCGCGAGTACGGCCTGATGCTCGATCCCTCCGGCAACATCGGCAGTGCCATCCGCTTCGAACGTCCAGCCTACGTCTACTCGCATCTGTTCAAGGACTGCACGATCGGTGCTTTCAGCTTTGCCAACGCAGCGGGCAAGGTCAGCGTGTATCGCTGCCGCATCGGCCGCTATGTGCAGATCGGCGAGTCCACGATTCTGGGCCCGCCCGAGCATCCGCAGGACTGGTTTTCGAACCATCCCTTTGCCTTCACGCGGCCGCGCTACATGCCGCGCATGTACCAGCTACCGGATTTCGCGCGGCTGGCACCGGAGGAGTCGGATGCGCCTTCCTACGTGAACACGGTGCGCAACGAAACCATCATCGGCCATGAGGCCTACATCGGCGCGGGTGCCTTCGTGCGACGCGGCATCACCATCGGCAACGGCGCCGCCATCGGCGCGCGGGCGGTGGTGACGCGTGATGTGCCGGACTACGCGATCGTGGTGGGCAATCCGGCGCGCGTGCTGCGTCTGCGGTTTGCCGAGAACATCGTGGCGCGCATGCAGAAGCTGGCCTGGTGGCGTTTTGATCTGGCACCGTACAAGCATCGTGTGGACTGGTCCAAGGTGGAACCCACGCTGGGCTTCCTGGAAGACGAGCTGGCCGCCGGCCGCCTGCAGCTCTTGCGTCCCGACACCTATGAGGTGCGGCGCGAAGGCCATGGCTATGCCGTGCAGCAGCTGCCCGAGCCCCTGTTCGCCTGAAAGCCTGATGCACGCGTGCCCGCCAAAGCTCTCTCGTTGCGCGGCAAGCGCGCTCCCCGGCCCAACCGTCGGGCGGGTCAGGCGCGCGCGCGCTGGAAGCCGCCGTTGTGAGTTTGCTGTTTTTGCTTCGCGTGATGCTCAATCTATTGCCTTCTTCCACCGCCCTTCGGCGGCGGACTTACTTCTCTTTGCTTGTGCAAAGAGAAGTAAGCAAGAGAAAGCACACCCCGGCTCCGGCGCCCGCTGCGCGGGTGCCTTCGCTGTGCAACGTGCTCGGGGCCGTTGCAGACACGCCATCCTGGCGTGGCTGCAACTGAGCCGGACTTCCATGTCCGGCTCTCCCCTGCGCTCGCCGCACAGCTCAGCGCCAGAGACGGGGACCCCAAAGTCAAAAGCCACAGCAACAGCAGCTTCGAGCGATAAGCGTCGCTGCGCTGCTGCTTTTGACTTGCCCCCCCTTTGCCTCGCACCGAGCAGCGCAGCGAGCGCAGTGGGAGAATCGAACAGGAAGTTCGATTCAGTTGCAGCCGCGCCATGGATGGCGCGTCTGCAACGGCCCCGAGCACGTGAGCAGCGCAGGCTGCCGGCGCCGCGTCAGCGGCGACGGATGCGAGGCGTAGGGTGTGCTTTCTTTTGGCTACTTTTCTTTGCACAAGCAAAGAAAAGTAGCTCGGGCGCCGACAGGCGCACGAAACCGAGGCGTAATCGAGCACCATACACAGCAACAAACAGCAAAGCCCAGCGGCCTATGGCGCTCGCGCGCCTAAGCCGCCCTACGGTTTTGGCGGCGTTGCAGACGCGCCGGATCGTCCCGACATTGCCAGGCCTCGCCTCATGAGCCAGCTCGACCTCGACGCCGAATCCCTCTACGACTACGGCCTCTGGGGCGGTGAAGCGCGTGGCCTGATGGGCACGCTGCGCTTCGAGCGTCCGGCGTACCTGTTCGATGCGCGACGCATCAAGAACGTCACGCTCGGCGCGTTCTCGTACATCAACGGCCAGTACACCAGCAGCCTCTACGACTGCCGCGTCGGCCGCTACTGCTCCATCGCCGAATCCGTGGTGCTCGGCCCTTATGAGCACCCCACCGACGGCCTCACCACCCATACCTTCGCCTTCTCCGGCCCGGACGAATTCCCGCCCTTCTTCCGCTTCCCGGAATATGCCGCCATCGCCCGCGACAGCACGCCGGAAGATTCCATCAACAAGCGCCAGACCGAAGTCGGCCACGACGTCTGGCTCGGCGCCGGCTGCCTGATCAAGCGCGGCGTGAAGATCGGCAACGGCGCGGTGATTGCCGCGCATGCGGTGGTCACGCGCGACGTGCCGGACTACGCCATCGTGGTCGGCGCGCCCGGCAAGGTGCAGCGCCTGCGCTTCGACGAGCGCACGGTCGAGCGCCTGCTGCGCCTGGCCTGGTGGAACTACGATCTGGCGCCGCTGAAGAACCGCATCGATCTGTCGCGCATGCCCGAGGCCCTGGACCTGTTCGAGGCACAGCTCGCCGCCGGCGCGCTGCAGCCGCTGCAGCCGAAGAGCTACGAAGTGCGCCGCAAGCCGGGCCCGCGCTTCGATGTGCGCGAGCTGCCGGCACCGTTGTTCTAAAAAGCATCCCCCTTTTCTTTCTTTTCCACTGTCATAGACGGACGACATCATCATGAGCGAAAGCGACCGCCTCGTGCCCAAACTGGTCAGCCTGCTGGAAGACTTCACGCAGGACTGGGATCGCGACAGCGAAGCGCCGATGACGCGCGACACCAAGCTGCTCGCCGATCTGGGTTTCGAATCCATCGACATCATCCAGCTGCTGGTGGCCATCGAGCAGGACATCACCCACAAGAAAGTGCCTTTCGATCAGCTGCTGATGAGCAAGGGCCGCTACGTGGATGACCTGAGCATCGGCCAGATCGCCGACTTCCTCGCCCAGCACACCGCGTAAAACCCCGGCATGAGCGCCAAGCTCGCCGTCCAGCAGTTCGGGCAGGGGCCGGACCTGGTGCTGGTGCATGGCCTGGGTGCGAGCCGCGCGTTCTGGTATCCGCGCCTCGCCGCGCCCCTGGCGGCGCAGCACCGCGTCACGCTCTACGATCTGCGCGGCCACGGTTACAGCGAGCGCACGCAGGACGGTTACAGCGCCAGCGCGCAGGCCGATGATCTGCTGCGCCTGATGGACGCGCAGAACATCGAGCGCGCGGTGCTGATCGGTCACAGCTACGGCGGCGGCATCGTGCTGGAAGCGGCGCTGCGTGCGCCGGAGCGCTGCCGCGCACTGTGCCTGATGGACACCCGCATCCAGCGCCTGCAGCCCGAGCTGCGCCTGCACGATGCGCAGCCGCTGACGCCCTTCGAGCAGGCGGTGGCGGCAAGCCAGCCGGGCGAAGGCGAGAACAGCTGGGAGCACGAACGCGAGGTGGGCTTCCGTTTCATCGAAGCGGCGGCGCGCTGCGTGACCGGCAATATCGAGCTGGAGGTGCGCGACGAGGTCACGCCCTTTGGCGAAGGGCGCGGCGCCAAGCGTGCCGCGCAGGCCTGGCTGCATCTGCTCGACCACACCGCCGCGCGCGCGGAATTTCTCGAAGCCGGCGCCACGCTCGATGAGATTCAGCGCCTGCGCGTGCCGGCACTGCTGATGTACGCCTCCCACACACGCGCCCTGAAGAGCGCGCAAGCCCTGCAGGCCGCCTGGCCGCAGGCGCGCTTCCTGCAGATACCGCGCTCCGGACATTTCTTTCCGATGAGCCACAGCGAGATCTGCCTGGAACATCTAAGACAATTTCTGGGGGAACTGCCATGAGCGCATCGCACACCGCCAAGGGACTGGACGGACTCAAGGTTCTGGAACTGTCCGGCGGTGTGGCCAGCGCTTTCTGCGGCAAGCTGCTGGCGGGTTTCGGCGCGCAGGTGCTGCGCCTCACGCGCGAAGGCCGCAGCGAGACACTCAGCGCCGAAGAACAGGCCTGGCTGCATACCGGCAAGCACTGGGGCCTGCTCGATGCGCAACAGGCCGCTGCGCAGCTGCAGAGCCTGCTGGCGCAGGCCGACATCCTCATCGACCAATGGGCGCCCGGCGAGCTGGGCAAACTCTGCGGCCGCATCGAGTCGCTGCGCGCCGCGTATCCGCAGCTGATCATCTGCCAGATCGCGCCCTTCGGGCAGGAGGGTCCGCGCCGCGACTGGCAGGCCAGTGCCCTCACGCTCTACGCCGCCTCGGGGCTCATGCACTGCACCGGCGATGGCGCGCGTGAACCGCTCAATGCCGGCTTTCATCTGGTGGAAACCACCGGCGGCCTCAATGCCTACATCGCCTGCCTGATGGCGCTGCTGCGCCGCGAGCGCGATGGCGGCGGCGAGCACATCGATCTGTCGCTGCAGGAATCGGCGATGGAGAACGGCGAAGTGGCGCTGATGGAATACGCCGCCACCGGCAAGCTGGCGCGCCGCGCCGCCGACAATCACGCCATGGTGCCCTGGCGCACCTATCCCTGCGCCGATGGCGAGGCCACCATCATCGGCGGCCCGATCCGCAACTGGCTGCGCGCCGCCGCGATGTTCGAGGAACCGGAACTCACCGGCCCCCAATACGAGAACATGGGCCAGCGCATGGCCCATCGCGCTGCGGTCGAGGCGCTGATGAAGCCGTTTCTGGACAAGAGCGGCAAGCGTGAGCTGTTCGCGCGCGGTCAGGCCGCGGGTCTGGCCTGGTCCTATCTCGCCAGCATCGGCGAGGCGCTGGATGATCCGCAGTACGCGGCGCGCGGCTACTTCACCGACGTCCACGATCCGCAGCTCGGCCGCTGCCGCATGCCGGATGCGCCGTTTCGCGGCAGCGAACTGTGCTGGCAGACACGTCCGGCGCCGACGCCTGAACCGGCAGGCACCGCTCTGGCCGCGCGCTTCGGCGCCGGGGAAAAAACCTCCCGCCGCCAGCAGACCGGCGCCGGCAAGCGCGCAGCCGAGGCGCCGCCGCTGGCCGGCATCCGCGTGCTGGATCTCACGCATGACTGGGCCGGCCCGCATTGCTGCCGCGTGATGGCGGACTACGGCGCCGAGGTGCTCAAGGTCGAATACCACAAGCGTCTCGACGGCATGCGCGGCGGCTTTCCCGCCAAGGTCAATGAACACGCGCGCTTCTGGCAGCTGCATCGCAACAAGGGTTCGGCGGCGCTGGATCTGCGCGATGAAGAACATCGCCAGGTATTCACGGCCCTGGTGCGCGAAGCCGATATCGTGGTGGAGAACTCGCGCCCCGGCGTGATGGCGCGCCTGGGCTTCGGCTTTGAGGCGCTGCGCGCGCTCAAGCCCGACATCATCCTGCTGTCGATGTCGGCCTTCGGGGCCAGCGGCCCCTACGCCGCCTACGCCGGCTATGGCGGCACCCTGGAGGCCATCTGCGGCATCCAGGATCTCACCGCCTACGCGCCGCAAGGCCGGCGCATGCGCGTGCGCGAGATGGACGTCACCAACGGCATCTTCGGCACCTGCGCGGCGTTGACTGCGCTCTGGCAGCGCACGCAGACCGGTCGCGGCCAGTGGCTGGATCTGGGCGAATCGGAAACCGCCGCGTATCTGATGGGCGAATACTTCATCCGCGAAGCGCGCGCGCCCGGCAGCGTGCAGCCGCTCGGCAACCGCGATGCGCGCTGCGCACCGCAGGGCTGCTACAAGGCCGCCGGCGAAGACCGCTATCTGGCGCTGAGCGTGCGCAGTGATGCGCAGTGGCAGGCGCTGGCCGCTCGCATCGGCGGCGCGGCACTGGATGCGCGCTATGCCAGCCTCGAAGGCAGACAGCGCGAGCACGACGCGCTCGATGCCCTGCTCGGCGCCTGGATTCTCACGCAGGACGCTGCCGCACTCGCCGCGCAGCTGCAGGATCTGGGCATCGCCGCCGCCCAGGTCTGCAATGCCCGCGATCTCGCCGAGGACGCGCATCTGGCCGCGCGCGGCTGGTGGCAGCAGCTGGCGACGCAGCGCTATCCGGGCTTTCCGTTCCGTCTGGCGCGCGGCGGCGCCAGCCTGCGTACACGCGGTCCGGACCTGGGCCAGGCCAATGCCGAACTGTTCGCGCGCCTGCAGCTCGTGCCGCCGGACCTCAGTCCCGCCCGGCTCGGCACCGCCTACGATCTGTATTGAGGAAAGGCTCAGCCGCGCCGCGCCATCTCGAAGCTGCGGCGGATGTGATCGCCCTGGCCCGAGGGCAGCACCGGAAACACCCAGGGCTCGCGCTGATCACCGATGCGCTGCAGATTCGCCGCGACATCCTCGATGCGCCACGCGGGCTGATACAGACCCTGCGTCTCGGCGAGATACAGCTTGGAGACGCGGCCGGCCATCGAGCTGAGAATCTCGCCACTGAGCGCGCAGGCCTCGTGCGCCAGATAGCCCACCACCGGCGCCACCAGTTCCGGACCCATGGGCGGATAGGCCGAGGTGTCCAGGCCTTCGGCCATGCGCGTCACCGCGCCGGGCGCAATCAGATTGCATTTCACGTCGTGCGCGGCGCCTTCCAGCGCCGCGACATTGCACAGGCCGATCATGCCGGTCTTGGCTGCCGCGTAGTTGGCCACACCCTGATTGCCATACAGGCCGCTCACCGAGGAGGTGAGCACGATGCGCCCGTAGCCCGCCTCGCACATGCGCGCGAAGGCCGGCTGCAGCACATGGAAAGCGCCGTGCAGATGCACATCGAGCACGGCCTTGAAGTCGGCCAGACTCATCTCCTTGATTGGCGCACGGCGCACATTGCCGGCGTTGTGGATCAGGGCATCGATGCGTCCGTAATGATCCAGCGCCGCCTGGATGATGGCGCGGCCGCCGGCCTCGCTGGCCACCGAATCGGTATTGGCCACCGCCTCGCCGCCGGCGCCCCGGATGGCATTCACCACCGCCTGCGCGGGACCGGCGTCGGCACCCTCGCCCTGCAGGCTGCCCCCCAGATCGTTGACCACCACCCTGGCGCCGCGCGCCGCCAGCAGCTCGGCATAGGCGCGGCCCAGGCCACGGCCGGCGCCGGTGATCACCACCACGCGCTCATCGAATCTCAGCTCGTTCATGCACAACTCTCCTGATCCTGCCTGCGGACCTGTTCAGGCCACGGTCTTGTCGCGGCGCAGCTGCGCGATGCGCTGCGCGTCATAGCCCAGCAGTTCGCGCAGCACGCTGTCGGTATGTTCGCCCAACACCGGCGGCGCCGCCGGAATGGGCTGTGAGGCACCGGAAAACCGGATGGGCCGGTTGATGACGGGAATGCTGCCCAGAGCCGCGTGCTGCGTCTGCACCACCATTTCACGCGAGCGCACCTGCGGCTGCGCCAGCGCCGCCTGCACGCCGAGTATCGGCGCGTGCGGCACTTCGAAGCGCGTGAACAGCTCGCAGAGCTGCGCCACCGTGCGCTCGCGCGTGCACGCGCCGATCAAGGCATTGACCTGCTCGCGATGATCGCGACGCTGCGCGATGCTGGCGAAGCGCTCATCACGCAGCCACTCGGGTCTGTCCAGCGCCTCGCAGACGCGCTTCCAGAAGCCGTTGGTGAGACAGGCGATGATGATCGCGCCGTCGCGCGCGGGGAAGCGCCCGTAAGGCACCAGATTGGGATGCTCGCAGCCGCGCGGCTGCGGGTCCTGCCCGGTGAAGAAGGCCAGCTGCGCCAGATAGCCGAGCATGCCGATCATGCCGTCGAGCAGGCTGATGTCGATCAGGCGCCCGCGTCCCGTGGCATGCCGCTCGTGCAGCGCCGCGAGTATGGCGATGGGGCCGTTGATGCCGCCCACCAGATCGCCCAGCGGAATGCCGAGCTTGGTGGGCGCGCCGCCGGCCTCGCCGTTGACGCTGAGCGCGCCCGACAGCGCCTGCAGCACGATGTCGAAGGAAGGTTGATCGCGCAGCGGCCCGGTCTGGCCGAAGCCGGAGATCGAGCAATAGATGAGCCTCGGGTTCAGCGCGGCGAGCGTTTCATGACCCAGGCCCAGACGCGCCATCACGCCGGGCCGGTAGTTTTCGATCAGCACATCGCAGTGCGTGGCCAGTTCCCTGGCCAGCGCGATGCCGGCCGCGGTCTTCAGATCGATGACGATGCTTTTCTTGCCGCGATTGACGCTGAGGAAGTAATGGCTCTCGCCCTCGCGAAACGGCGGGAAGGAACGGGTTTCATCGCCGCCATCCGGCGGCTCCACCTTGATCACCTCCGCGCCCAGATCGGCCAGCGCCAGCGCCGCCGAAGGCCCGGCCAGCACGCGGGTGAAATCCAGCACGCGAATGCCTTGCAGCGGCCCCGCCCACGCCTGCGTCTGCTGCGGGCTCATGCTGACAGGCCTTCGATGAGCAGCGCGCGGTAATCCGCGCTCTTGCGCCGGTGCGGCAGCGCCGCCTGATATTGCGGACTCCGATACCAGGCCCGGGCATCTTCGGCGCTGGGAAATTCCAGCAGCACCACGCCGTCGGGCGCCTCGCCTTCCAGCGCTTCGATGCTGCCGTAGACCACGCAGGGCTTGAGCCGGGGATCACGCGGCGCTGCACGGTTCATGCGCTGGTAGATCGCAAACTCGGCGGGATCCTGGACCTGGCCTTCGCGGATGAACAGCAGATAGGCAGACATCGGACGCTCCTCGTATGGGTTCCCTCACCCTGCGACCTCGGGCAAGGAATCTTCTTGCCACCACGCGCGCTGCGCCTGCGCGCAGCCCGACGATTCCCACGCTCCCAGCCTGCGACGCCATCGCAGGCTGAAGGCTGGGTGAGGCACGCCACTCAATCAAGCTGCACCGCTTGTCGATGGCCCGCCGCCTCACCCTGACCCGCTCCCCGATCGCGACGCGATGAGGGAGCGGGGATTGTCGTTCCTTCTCTGCTGCAGACCTTCATCGGTCATTCCCGCGCAGCGGGAACGCAGGCGCCCGCTCACACAAAGCTCGCCAGCGCCTCCGGCGTGAAGCGTTTCATCTCGTCCCAGCGGCCCGCGCGCACCTTCGCCGCCCAGTCGGAATCGACGATCAGCGCGCGGCCCACCGCCACCAGATCGAATTCGCCGCGTGCCATGCGCGCGGTCAGCGCGTCCAGGCGCGCAGGCTCGGATTCCTCGCCCTTGAAGACGTGAATGAAATCACCCGACAGCCCCACCGAGCCGACGCTGATGGTCAGCGCGCCGGTGAGCTTCTTGGCCCAGCCCGCGAAGTTCAGGCCCTGCTCGCCGTCGATCTCGGGAAACTCCGCGGTCCAGAAGCGCCGCTGCGAGCAGTGCAGCACGTCCACACCGGCTTCCACCAGCGGCAGCAACCAGTCGCTCATCTCCTGCGGGCTCGACGCCAGACGCGCCTGATAGTCCTGCTGCTTCCACTGGCTCACGCGCAGGATGATGGGATAGTCCGGCCCCACGGCCTGGCGGATGCTGGCCACCAGCTCGGCGGCGAAGCGTGAACGCTGCTGGAGCGTGGCACCGCCATAACGGTCTTCACGCCGATTGGTGCCGCCCCAGAAGAACTGGTCGATCAGATAACCATGCGCGCCGTGCAGCTCGATGGTGTCGAAGCCCAGGCGCTTGGCATCCACCGCCGCGCGCACGAAGGCCGCGACGCAGTCGGCCACGTCTTCCTCGCGCATCGCCTTGCCGCGCGGCTTCCCCGGCGCCAGCAGGCCGGACGGACTTTCCATGGGCACCGGCGGCTGCCAGTCGGCGGTGAGACTGCTCACCGCACCCACATGCCAGAGCTGCGGCCCCATCGCCGCGCCGGCCGCGTGCACGGCCTCGATCACCCGCTGCCAGCCGGCCAGCGCCGCGCCATGGAAGAACGGCGCGCCCGGATCATTGCGCGAAGCCGGATGTTCCACCACGGCGCCTTCGGACAGGATCAGGCCCACCTCGCCCTCGGCGCGGCGACGGTAGTAGTCCACATGCGCGGCGCCGGGCAGCCCGTCCTGCGCAAACGAGCGCGTCATCGGCGCCATCACGATGCGATTCTTCAGTTGCAGCGACTTGATGCGCAGCGGCTGGAACAGCACCCCGGTCAAGGCCTGCGACACCGCAATCTCCTCAGGAAAAGAAGCGACCGCGCGTACGCGGCCGCCAATTCACACTGCAACTGTTGCGCGCGCACTCAGCGCGCACGGCTCGGCAGCTCCACCACCGCGATGCCGCTGGCGGACAGCTCGCCGCGATGGGTGAGCGCCTTCTGGCTGATCTCCACCAGATGCTGGCCCTTGTCCACGTACTTGCGCGTCACCACGCCGTCGATGATCACCACATCGCCGTCGGGATTGTGGCGGCGGATCTGGCTCTTGGCCTTGCGCAGGAAACCATCGTCGCCGGCCCAGTTGGTGATCTGGTGCGTGAGCCAGGAGCAGCGCTCCGGGCCGTAGTCGTAAGCGCCCGGCGCGCCGACTTCCAGCGCGAAGGCCTCGTCCCAATGCACGCGCTCCGGACAGTCCGGCACGCCGAAGCGGTTCTTGATGCCGGTGCCGGGATGCTTCTGCTGCATCTTCCAGGCGAGCTTGTTGGCGCGGATGTACAGACCGCCCCAGCCCTGCGCGTAGCAGATGAAGCCGGTGACCGTCATCGGCCCCTTCATCATGCGCGGCAGCGCCTCGCCTTCCTGCACGTCTTCCCAGTAGCGGGTCTTGCCGCCGCGAATCTCCTCGGCCTCGTAGAGCTTGTAGAACTCATCGAGCTGCGCCTGCGTGAAGGGCTCCACCTTGCCCTTGACCTCGGTGTACTTGGTGCCGCGCTCGCGCGCCTCGTCGCGGTCGGTGCGGAACACCCAGCTGTCGGCACCGGCCACCTGATCGCCGTGCTGGTTGTAGAAGTCCACGTGATAGATCTGCTGGAAGGAGCGGCCGGCGAACTTGGTCTGATGCTCGACCAGATCCTTCAGATAAGCCTGCGTGCTGATCACATCATTGCGCAGCACCGGCTTGTGCCAGGTCCAGTCGGCACCGGCCCACATCGCATGCACGCCGGACAAGCCGCCGCAGTAGCCGGAGATGATGCGGCTGGTGGAAAACAGGAAGCTGGGCAGCGCCACGATGCTGCCGTAGCGGGTCTTGTTGGCGTACTCCGGATCGCACCACAGCGGATTGTCGTCACCGATGCCCTGCGCGTAATGCCGGATCGCATCGCGCGTGGCCTCGTAGTTCCAGGGCTCCAGCGTGTTTTCGATCTTCACGCCGATGCGCTTGCGCAGCTCGTCGAGACCTTCTTCGGTGATCTTGGGGAAGCGATTGGTGCCGTCTGCCATCTTCATCTCTCCTGAACAAATTCCGCCGGGCCTGGGCCCCAGGCCGCCATCGAATCCAGCTCCCGCTCCCTCCGACGCCGTCGCAGGGAGACGGTGGGGTTGAGGGGGACGCCGCCTGATTGAGCTTGCTCACTCCGCGCAGGCGCCTGCCCCCTCACCCTTGCCCTCTCCCCCATCGCGATGCGATGAGGGAGAGGGGACTGTTGTTCCTTCTCCGCTGCAAACCTTCATCTGTCATTCCCGTCCACGCGCTCGCGCGCCGGCATCCACGCTCAGGCCCGGGCCGCCGCCTCGCGCTCGCGCAGCACCTTGCGATTGACCTTGCCGGCCGGCGTCTTGGGCAGTTCGGCGACAAAGGCGATATGCCGGGGAAACTCGTGCTGGCTCAGGCGCTCGCGCGTGAAGTTCTTCAGCTCGTCGGCATAGGCCTCGCCGGCCGCGCGCGCGCTGACGATGAAGGCCTTGGCCACCTGGCCGCGCGTGTCGTCGGGCACGCCGATCACGGCGGCCTCGCGCACATCGGGATGCTTGAGCAGGGTGGCTTCAATCTCCACCGCGCTCATGGTCCAGCCGGCGGAAATGATCACGTCATCAGCACGACCGCAGTGATACAGATAGCCCTCGGCATCACGCCTGGCGAGATCCTTGGTGGTCTCCCAGTGATCCTTCTTCCACAGCATCAGCTCGCCCACCACGCCCGGCGCCGCCGGCGTGCCATCGCGGTTCTGCACCTGCAGCTTCAGGCCCGGCACCGGCTTGCCCAGCGAACCGGGCTTGACCTGGAAGTCGGGCGCGCCGGGATAGTTCACCAGCACCACGCCGATCTCGGTGGTGCCGTACATGCTGCAGGCCGGCACCCGGAAGGTCTGCTCGATGAATTCCAGCGTCGCCGGATCGATGGGCTCGCCGGTAAAGGACAGCTTGTTGATGAAGAAGCGATACGCGCCGGCCCGACCGGTGTTCTTCATCATGCGGTAGTGCGTGGCCGCCGCCGACAGGTTGGTGATCTCGAAATCCTGCAGCGCCTGCATCAGCCGCAGCGCGTCGAAGCGGCCGGAGAAGGTACCGGTGCTCACGCCCAGGGCCAGCGGCGCCAGCGTGCCGTGCCAGAGGCCGTGCCCCCAGGCCGGCGAGGACGGGCAGAAGTATTCATCGCCGGGGCGGATGCCGGTGCCGTACAGCGCCGCGAACATCAGGGTGACGAGGGCGCGATGCGTGTGCTTCACCGCCGCCGGCAGTTCGCGCGTGGTGCCCGAGGTGTACTGGAACACCGCCAGATCATCGGCGCGGCTGCGCGGCTGATAGCGCGCGGGGTAAGACTCCAGCTGCCGCAGCAGCGCCTCGTCGGCCACCACCACGCGCACGCCGGGCAGCTGCCGCGCCATCGCGGCTTTTTCGGCATTGCTGATCAGCAGGCGCGGCGCGCAGTCGTCCATGCGCAGGCGCAGACCATCCAGACCAAACAGGGTGAACAGCGGCACGCTGATGGCGCCCATCAGCATCGCGCCGAACAGGCTCACGTAAAACGGCAGCGAGGGCTCCAGCATGAAGGCGATGCGATCGCCGGGCTTGATGCCCTGCGCTTCCAGCCAGTGCGCAAAGCGCGAGGCCCCGGCGGCCAGCGCATCGAAGCTCAGGATCTCGTCGCGGCCATCGGCATGCGCGATGCGCACCGCCGCGCGCCGGCTGCCATCGGCATGCCGCAGGATGCATTCATGCGCGATGTTGAACCGTTCACGGTCACCGTCGAACAAGTCCCACAGCGCCTGCGAACTGGCGTGCTGCTGGGCATCGGCGTAACGGATGTAGTCGGTGAGCTTGGGCATCGATCAGAGCTGGTGTCCGGGCGCGGTCCTGGCCGCCTCCCCTTGCCGCGGCACTATGCCCGAGCAATTGCAGATAATGAAATTACTTCGATATATTGAAGACTCCAGCCGCCCCCGGGAACAGCACCATGAGCGAAGTCCGCAGCCGCAGCACCCGCCCCGACCGTGAACTGGCCAAGGCCGTGCAGGCCAGCAAGGCGCCGGCGATCTCGCGCGCCGCCGCCGTGCTGCGCCTGCTGGGCAAGAGCGACGCGC
This sequence comes from Solimonas aquatica, assembly GCF_900111015.1. GTDB lineage: Bacteria > Pseudomonadota > Gammaproteobacteria > Nevskiales > Nevskiaceae > Solimonas > Solimonas aquatica. The sequence continues at coordinate 22,575 of NZ_FOFS01000013.1, forward strand.
CGCTGGGTCTGCAGACCATTGCGCGCGAACTGGGCCTGGTGCCCAGCACCTGTCTGTACGTGCTGCGTGCGCTGGTGGCCGAAGAGTTCGTGGCCTTCGACCTCGACACCAAGCGCTATTCGCTGGAAGCCGGCGTGCTGACCCTGGCGCGGCACTGGCTGCGTCGCAACCGCTTCAACGATCTGGCGCAGGCCGCCCTGGAACGCATCAGCAAGACCTTCGACGTGACCATGATGGGCGTGCAGATCGTGGGCCTGGAGCACATCGTGGTGGTGGCCTGCTCGCAATCGGGCGCCAATCTGCAGGTCAGCGCGCAGATCGGCAGCCGCTTCCCGGCGCTGATCAGCGCCACCGGCCGCTGCATCGCCGCCTTCGGCAATCATCCCGAGGAAGAACTCAAGAGCCGCTTCAAGGAGCTGCGCTGGGATCATCCGCCCGGCTTCGAGGAATGGCTCAAGCAGGTGGCGCGCGTGCGTGCGCAGGGTTTTGCCGTGGACGATGGCCACTACATCGCCGGCGTCACCGTGGTGGCCGCGCCGGTGTGGAAATCCCGCGAGCGCCCGAGCCACGCGCTGGTGGCCATCGGCATCGGCAGCAATCTCAAGCGCAGAGGCCTGCCGGCCCTGCAGCAGGAACTGCTCGGTGCCGCCCGCACGCTGTCCACGCAGCTCTGCGGCGAAGTCTGAGCAGCGCGCGGGCTCAGTCCTGACCGAACACGCTCCGGCTCGCGCGATCGATCATCAGCACCCGCTGGCGGCGCGCCGCTGCGGAGCTGGTGGCGAAGCCGGTCTCGTCCTCGGTCTGGCCGTAGTTGTAGACCGGGCCGTGCGGCAGCTGCGCCAGGCTCAGGCGCGCCACGGTGTCGGCCTCGGGCAGATTGTCCGGCACCGGCAAGCCTTTTTGCTGCAAGAGCTGACGCAGCGCCGGCGTATCGACGCGGCCCGGTGCGGCATACAGCACGTCCACGCCCTGCGTCCGCAGCTCGGCCCATAGCGATTCGGCGAAGCAGAGACCGAAGGCCTTGGCGCCCGCATACAGCGACATGAAGCTGCCGCCGCCATAACAGGCACCGGAACCCATGAGCAGCACGCCGCCCCGGCCGCGCTGACGCATGCCTTTCGCAAAGTGATGCGTGCAGCGCACGGTGCAGCCGATGGTCTGCGCCAGCAGGCTCTCCCACACCGCAAGCTCACGATCCAGAAAACGTGCGCCATTGGGATCGGCACCGGCATTGGCGATGAACAAACCCACTTCACGCACGCCCACTACAGCGACGATGCGATCCGCCGCATCCGGCGCACTCAGATCCTGGCTGAGAATCTCGCAGCGCACACCGCTTTGCGCATGAATCTCCGCCGCCAGCGCACGCAAGGGCGCCTCGCGACGTGCGACCAGCACACTGGCGATGCCCTGCGCCGCCAGTTCGCGGGCGAAGGCGCGGCCCGTGCCTTCCGAAGCACCGGTGATGACCGCCCAGGGTCCGTAACGCGCTGGCAGATTCATCTCATTTGTCCCGAGCATCATCCAAAGCAGCCTCCAGGCGCAGCCGCGCTTGCAGGCCGACTTTAAGCGCGATATCACAACAGACAAGCCGCGCCGGCCCAGCGACGACACCAAGTCCCGCCATCAACAGCATCGGGTCTCGCCGGCACCGCAGCCGCCACCGGATCTCGCGGCGCCAGCGCGCACGGCAGATGCCGGCGCGGGAATAAAAAGCGAAAGGGAGGAGCATGCAGCGCATCAGCCTCGACGGCCTGAGCATCGCCTACGAACTGCACGGCAGCGTCGGTGCTCCTGCCATCGCCCTCACGCCCGGCGGGCGTTTTGCCATGGACAGCCCCGGCTTGCCGGAACTGGCGCAGGCGCTTGCCGCCGCCGGCCGGCGCGTGCTGCTCTGGGACCGGCCCAATTGCGGCGCCTCCGACCTCAGCTTCGAAGGCGATGGTGAATCCGCGCTGCAGGCGCGCAGCCTGATTGCGCTGATCGAGGCACTGCAGCTGGGCCCCACCGCACTGGCCGCCGGTTCGGCAGGCTCGCGCGTGTCACTGCTGGCCGCCGCGCTCGCACCGCAGACGATCTCGCATCTGGCGCTGTGGTGGATCAGCGGCGGCCTGCTCAGCCAGATCTCGCTGGCCAACTACTACTGCTTCGAATCCGCGCTCGCCGCCAGTCGCGGCGGCATGGCTGCGGTGGCCACGCTGCCGGCCTGGGCGCTGCAGCTCCAGCGCAATCCGCGCAATCGCGAAATCCTGCTGGCGCAGGCGCCTGCGGCCTTCATCGCAAAGATGGAGCGCTGGGCCGCCGCCTTTCTGCCTGAACCGGGCTCGCCCATTCCCGGCATGCGCGCCGCGGATTACGCGCGTCTGACCATGCCGGTGCTGATTCTGCGCAATGGTCTGAGCGATCTCAGCCACCCCCGCGCCACCAGCGAAGCCCTCGCACGCCTGCTTGCGCATGCCGAAGTGCGCGATCCGCCCTGGCCCGACGATGAATGGAACCAGCGCTCCGCCTACGCCGCGCAGCACGGCAGCGGCCACTTCGCGGGCTGGCCGGTGCTGGCGCCGCTGCTGCTGGCGTTCACGGCACGATGAAGCAAGCGCTGCGCGGGCCTGACAAGAACCATCACCACCGAACAGCCGCTCAAGGCGCGCAAACCGACCAGACCGTGGACAACCAGACCTACCCATCCCTGCTCAGCAAACCCGTACTCGTCGCCGGCGCCAGCGGTTTCGTCGGCAGCCACATCGCACGCCAGCTCCGCGCCCAAGGCCGCCAGCTGCGCCTGCTGCTGCGCAAGAGCAGCAAGCTGGACGCGCTGCGTGATCTGAATGCCGAGATCGTCTACGGCGATGTGCTGGACCCTGCCTCGCTGCGCACCGCGATGGCCGGCTGCGGCAGCGTGTTCTACAGCGTGCTCGATCCGCGCTTCTGGCTCACGGACGCCACGCCGCTGTATCGCAACAATGTGGAAGGTTTGCGCAATGCCATCGACGCGGCGCTGGAATGCGGCGTGCAGCGCTTCATCTTCACCAGCACCATGGGCACGCTCGGCTTCAATCCCGATGGTGCGGTCACGGAAGACATTCCCTTCAACTGGTGCGACAAGGCTTCGCCCTACATCCTCACCCGTCTGGAAGCCGAAACGCAGCTGCTGGCCGCCTGCCGCGAACGCGGCCTGCCCGGCGTCGCCCTGTGCATCGCCAACACCTACGGCCCGCAGGACTTCCAGCCCACGCCGCACGGCCAGATGCTGGCCGATGTCGCCTTCGGCCGCGCCACGCATGTGCTCGATTCCAGCCAGCCCACCGTGGACGTGCGCGACGCCGCCCAGGCCGCGCTGCTCGCCGAGCAATACGGCCGCGCCGGCGAGCGCTACATCATCGCCAATGAATACGTAAGCCAGGAACAGTTCTGCGCCCTGGCCTGCGCCGCCGGCGGCGGCAAGCCGCCGAAGCGCATCCCGCTGCGCACGGCCTACGTCATCGCCTGGGTGGTCGAACGCCTCTTCAAACTCGTCGACCGCAAGGACTCGCTGCTGAGCACCGATTCGGTATTCCTCTCCAATGCCTTTGGCCGCATGGATCACGGCAAGGCCAGCCGCGAGCTGCACTGGCAGCCGCGGCCGCTGGCGGAGACGATTCGCGATGCAGTGGCCTGGTACGCCAGCCAGCATCCGGCGACCTGAGCGCGGTGCCGGACAGAAGCGGCCCGGCAGCCGGGCGCCGGCCGCAGGGACGGCAGAAGCCGCGCATCACAGCATCGACAGCTTGGCGACGATCTCCCGGATATCGGCCGAGGCGTCCATGACGCCGTGCCAGTCTTCCTTGCGCACGCAGAGGATCAGGTAGTCCTTCATCAATTGCAGGTCCTGCCGCAACTGACCGGAACGCTTGTCGAGTGACTCCCTGATCATTGGCACCGTCTGGACCTCGGTTGGCATGGCCTGTCCTCTGCGAGGCTGCGCTTGATGCCGGGGGCGGGCTTTACTTCTTGCGGCCCGCACCGGCCGTGGTCTCTCGCGGGCCGGACAGGCCCTGCGCATGCATCAGCGCCAACTTTCTTTTCATCATCTCCGCGCCCAGTTCGAGCGTATCGACTTTCGATTTCCGGACCTTGGGAAACATCTCCGCCTCTTCTTCCTTGACGTGATGTTCGATCTGCTCGCCGAGCACGATGACCTTCGCGTCGTACAGCGCCTCGCTGGGCTGCATCGATTCGATTTCCTCGATCAGCTTCCTGGCTCCGGCGTGTTCGACCACCGCCTCGTCGATCATGTCCTCGTCATGCAGGGCCTTGCGCACCGCCGGGTAGAAGATTTCTTCCTCGATCTGCATGTGGATCTTCAGCTCCTGGCCGGCTTGAAGCGCAAGCTCGGCCTTGTGCTGCTCGGAGCCCTTCTGATCGTTCAGCTTCTCGAATTGCTTGAAGATGTCCTTCACCTTCTTGTGATCGGCGATGAGCATCGCGATGGCGTCTTCCGCCTCGGTCGCTACGGAAGCGGGGCTGCGTCTGGCTGCTGTGACCATGAGATAAACCTTTCAGTGAAATACGGTAAGCCACGACCGTAACTTTCAGGCCGACCCAGTGTCGGTACGCCAGCGCGCCTAGCGGCGCAGGCCCTGATCGGCCCGCGCCCGCAGCTTGCGATTTGACCGGTACGGCTCGCTTCTACCCCTGCAAATAGACGTCCAGCCTCTGATGCATGTTCAAGATCAGCCGCTCCTGCTTGGCCGCCAGATAGGTCTGCTTCATGCCCTGTGAATGCAGGCCTTCCTGGATGCGCGGGATGTTGCTCATGTCCTGGCGCGGGATCAGGCCGAGTTGTTCGGGGTCGTGGATGTCGGTGGCGAGCTGCAGGCTGGCGCGCGGCGGCTGCACGCCGGCGGGATAGGTTTTCACCGAGATGATTTCGAAGGTGCAGCGGTCGGGATCGTCGGCGTCGGGCAGCACGCGGTAGATGGCGGCGTTGCCGGCCTGCGGCAGAATCAGCACGTTGGGAAACAGCACGATCACGCCGCCCCACATCGCCAGAATCTCCGGATCCGGCCTGGGCATCGGGCGCTGCTGCCTGGCCGCGGTTTCGTATTGCACCTTCACGTACTCGGCGCCCAGGTTGGCATCCGGCGGCAGGTTCTTGTCACGCAGGGACAGCAGCAGCTGGATGTCGTCGCGGGTGATCATCGCGCCCAGACCTTCGGCGGTGAGGTTCATGCGCTCGGCCATCGCCTGCAGGCGGTCGCCCGACGGTTCCTGCACATGCCCGCCGATGGGCGTCTTCTCGCCACCGAAGAACCGGCCGTGGCCCTGGGCCAGGGCGTCGTAGCGGATGTTGCGGTAGAACACATCGCCGTCCTCGCGCTCGCCGTAGACGATCTCGCGGCCCACCTTCTCCAGCTGCGGATGCGTGGCGGAGACGTGATACGCCTCGTAGAAAGCTTCCTGCGCCACCTTCCAGTTGGCCGGCACGGGCGCCTTCTTCCACCAGATGGGATGCATCTGCTCCAGCGCGAAGTCTTCCAGATAGCGGCGCAGCGGCGCGATGAATGCATCGAAGCTCTGCGGCTGCTCGTCGAGATTGATGAACACGAAGCCGGCGAACAGCACGCTGTGCACCTCGCGCAGCTGCACGTCGGCGTCGCGCAGCTCGCCGTTCTTGAACTCATGGCGCTCCAGAATCATCTGGATGTTGCCGGCCAGCGACCAGCGCCAGCCGTGAAACGGGCAGATGATGCGGCCGTTCTCGAAGTGACCGCTGCCCTCGCCCAGCGTGGTGCCGCGATGCGGACAGAAGTTGTAATAAGCCTTGACTGAGTCGGCAGTCACGCGCAGCAGCAGCACGGACTGCTTGCCGATCCTGTAGGTGGTGTAGTCGCCCGGCTCGGGGATTTCATCGACACGCGCGGCCACCTGCCAGACGCGGCTCCAGAGCTTTTCGAACTCCAGTTTCAGAAACGCAGGATCGGTATAGCGGCCCACGCCCACGCCCTGCGCAAAGCTCTGCCAGCGGCGTGGCCAGTCCTGGCCCGGGACGGATGCATCCTGGCCCGCAATCGGTGCGCAGCTGGCGGGAACGCTCATGACTCTCTCCTCATCGGCTTGTCGGTTTGTGCGCAGCGCCTGCAGGGCCTGCGTCGGGTGGCCGTTATCCTCAGCAGCGGCATGCGCCGGCCGCCTTGATCCAGATCAATGCCGACATGGCTCCTCTCCTCCAGGCTAATTAGACAACCTTGTTGATTAATAACAGCCGAGATTTCCGGAGGAGTCCGCCATGGTCCTGGCCGCCGCAGCCGTCGCCGCACGCCCCGCGCATGTACCCGAGTCGCTGGTCTATGACTTCGACATGCGCCATGACGCCGCACTGAATTTCGATCCGCATCAACGCGTCTGGGATCTGGTCCAGCACGCCCCGCCCCTGTTCTGGACGCCGCGCTGCGGCGGGCATTGGGTGTTCCTGAGCCACGCCGCCAACTTCCAGGCCGCGCGCGATACCGAAACCTTTTCCAGCTCCTTTCTCACCCCGGAGCTGATGAAGATGCTGCTGGGCGATGCCGGCGTGGGTGGCAAGCACATCCCCACGCCGGTGCCGATCAATCTCGATCCGCCGCAGCACACCCAGTACCGCATGCCCCTGCAGGGCGCGTTCTCGCCCAAGACCATCAACAAGCTCAAGGAGGAGATCCGCGAGTTCGCCATCCGGCTGATCGAAGGCGTGAAGCCGCAAGGCCGCTGCGAGTTCATGGGCGACATCGCCGAGCATCTGCCGGTGAAGGTGTTCATGAACATGATGGGCCTGCCGCTGGAGCGCTTTGCGCAGTACCGCGCGCTGGTCAAGGAGAACATGGCGGCCACCACCGAGGCCGACATCCGCAAGCCCATCGCCATCCTGCAGCGCGTGGCCGAGAGCATGCGCGACATCTTCATCGCCCGTCGCGAACAGCCGCAGGATGACCTGATCAGCCTGCTGTGGACGCTTCAGATCGACGGCAAGAAGACCAGCATGGACGACATGGACAACTTCGGCGTGCTGCTGTTCGTGGCCGGCCTGGACACGGTGATGCAGGGCATGGGCCATGGCGTGCGCTATCTGGCCGGCGATCTGGACGTGCAGCGGCGCCTGCGCGCCAACCCGGCGCTGATTCCGGAAGCGGTGGAGGAAATCCTGCGCCGCTACACCTTCACCGTGCCGACGCGACGCGTGACGCGCGATGTGCTGTTTGAAGGCGTGCAGCTGAAGGCCAACGACAAGGTGATGCTCTACCTGCCGGCCGCCGATCTGGACCCAAAGGTGTTCCCGGAACCCCAGCGCTTCAATCTGGATCGCGAGAACAAGACCCACATCGCCTTCAACGCCGGCCCGCACCGCTGTCTGGGCTCGCATCTGGCGCGCGTGGAGCTGCAGGTGCTGTTCGAGGAAATGCTCGGACGCCTGCCGGAGTTCCGCCTCGACCCGCGACATCCGCCGCGCTTCCATGGTGGCAATGTGATCAGCATCGAGGTGATGGATCTGAGCTGGAAGGCGTAAGGCCCCTCAAGCGCAGGCTGATCGCGGGGTGGCCCGGCGGCGCAGCCGCGCAAGCCGCCATCGCGCCCACGGCGGGTTACGCGGTGACGCCGCCAGCCCTCCCTGCTGTTCTTTTCCGGATTCCCGCTTGCGCGGGAATGACAAACGAATCATTGCAATCAAATCAAAGGAGCCATCATGCAAATGAACGACATGGTGATCATCAGCGTCGATGATCACATCAGCGAGCCGCCGAACATGTTCCGGCGCCATCTTCAGGGTTATGAGCTGGCCAGCGCGCCGCAGTTTCACACCACCGACAGCGGCGCGGACTACTGGACGTATCAGGGCATGACCCTGACCTCGGTGGGCCTGAATGCGGTGGTGGGTCGCGTGCCGGAGGAGTACGGCATGGAGCCGCAGTCGCTGGCGCAGGTGCGTCGCGGCTGCTATGACCCGAAGGCGCGTATCGATGACATGAACGTCAACGGCATCGCCGCCTCACTGAACTTCGGCAGCGTCGGCGGCTTCGACGGCAGCCGCTGCTTCCACAAGGCGGCGGACAAGAATCTGGCGCTCACCCATCTGCGCGCCTACAACGACTGGCATATCCAGGAATGGTGCGGCCACGACCGCGCGCGCTTCATTCCCTGCGCGCTGCTGCCCACCTGGAACATGCATGCCACAGTGCAGGAGATCGAGCGCATCGCCAGACTCGGCTGCAGCTCGGTGACCTTGAGCGAAAACCCCACCAAGGCCGGCCTGCCCAGCATCCACAACGCATACTGGGAACCGATGTGGAAGGCGCTGGTGGAACACGACATCACCATCTGCCTGCACATCGGCTCCGGCAATGCCGCGCCGCATGCCTCCATGGAAACGCCCATCGAGGCCTGGATCACCACCATGCCGATGTCGATCGCCACCGGCGCCGCCGACTGGCTGCAGCTGGATGCGCTGAACCGCTATCAGGACATGAAGATCATCCTCTCCGAAAGCGGCATCGGCTGGGTGCCGTACTTCCTGGAGCGTGCCGACTTCAGCCACTGGCGGCACAAGGCCTGGACGCATTCCGGTTTCGGCGGACGCAAACCCAGCGAGGTGTTCCGCAAGCATTTCATGAGCTGCTTCATCGACGATGCCTTCGGCCTGAAGAACCTGGCCGAGATCGGCGAGGACATGGTGGCCTATGAATGCGATTACCCGCATTCCGATGCGCTGTGGCCGGAGGTGCCGGAATGGCTGTGGAAGAGCGTGCAGGGTTTGACGGATCAGCAGATCGACAAGGTCACGCATCTGAACGCGATGCGCATGCTGCGCTTCGATCCCTTCCAGAAGTATGCGCGCGAGCAGCTCACCGTCGGCGCGCTGCGCGCCAGGGCGGCGGCCGACCAGGTGGACATCAAGCCGATCTCCACCGGCGGCGCAGCACCGCTGGCCGAGGGCGAGACGGCGCGCCGCATCACCTCGGGCGATATCGTGAAGATGTTTGAAAAGCAGGCGCGCGCGGCCTGATCAGCCTGGGCGCTGCGCCCATCGGAAGGGCCCGGCCAGCGCCGGGCGTTTCCGACCAGGCTTCGGCTTCAAGCTGCCGGCGCGTAACCCAGAATGGCTTTGACTTCCAGGTACTCGTGGAAGCCGAACTCGCCCCATTCGCGGCCGTTGCCGCTCCTCTTGTAACCGCCGAAGGGCGCGTTGAAGTCGAAGCCGCCGTTCATGGAAATCCAGCCGGTGCGCAGGCGACGCGCGACCGCGCGGCACTGCTCCAGATCGGCGCCATTGACGTAACCCGCCAGGCCGAAGTCGGAGTCATTGGCGATGGCGACGGCCTCGTCGATGTCCCGGTAGCCGATGATCACCAGCACCGGCCCGAAGATTTCCTCGCGGGCGATCTTCATGCTGTTGCGGACCCTGGCGAACACCGTGGGCTTGACGAAGAAGCCCTTGCCGATGCCCTCGGGGCGACCAGGACCGCCGGCGATCAGCTGCGCACCTTCGCTGATGCCCAGCTCGATGTAGCGCTGGATTTCGTTGTACTGGTTCTTGGAGACCACCGGCCCCATGGCGACCTCGGTCCTGGGATCACCGACGCTGACCGCCGCCGCCGCGGCCCTGGCTGCGGCGATCGCTTCATCCATGCGCGCGGCCGGCACCAGCAGGCGTGAGCCGGCACTGCAGGTTTGCCCGGAGTTGATCATCATGCCGCTGGTGGCGCCGGCCACGTTCTCGGCCAGCCTGGCATCGTCGAGCACGATGAAGGCGCTCTTGCCGCCCAGTTCCTGGCAGACGCGCTTGACGGTGCTGGCGGCGGCCTTCGCCACTTCGATGCCGGCGGCCTCGGAGCCGGTGATCGACATCATGTCGATGCCCGGATGCGCGGCCATGGCATGACCCACCACCGAACCCTTGCCCTGAATCAGATTGAACACGCCGGGCGGCAGACCGGCGGCGGCGAAGATCTCGGCGAGGATGTGTGCGGAGAAATGCGATTCCTGCGAAGGCTTGAGCACGACGGTGCAGCCGGCGGCCAGCGCCGGAAACACCTTCACCGTGACCTGATTGATCGGCCAGTTCCAGGGCGTGATCATGCCGCAGACGCCAATCGGCTCCCTGGCGATCAGGGTCGCACCGTGCTGCTCCTCGAACTTGAAGTCCTTGAGCACGGCGATGGCGGTGGTCAGATGCCCCTCGCCCAGCGCGACGTGAAAGCCATTGGCGAGCCCGGCGGGTGCACCCATCTCCTCGGTGACCGCCGCGCCCAGATCCGCAGCGCGCTTGCGGTATTCCACCAGGATGCGTTCCAGCACCGCCACGCGCTGCTCGCGCGTGGTCTGCGACCAGCTGACGAAGGCCTTGCGCGCGGCGGCGACGGCCTTGTCCACATCCGCCGGCGAACCCAGCGCGATCACGCCGGAGACTGCCTCGGTGGCGGGGTTGATGGTCTGCGTGGTCTTCGGCTCGAGCGGCGCGAGCCACTGGCCGTCGATGTAGAACTTCAGATATTCGCGCATTACTGTTGGCCCTCTGCGTACCAGGTACGGAAACGATCGTAGTTCGGCGTGTCGAGATTCTGGTTGCCGCCATGATTGATGACCGGATCGATGGGCACGTGGATGACCGTGGGCCGGCCGCTGGCAAAGGCCTTGGTGATGGCGGCACCGAGTTCCTCGCCCTTGTCCACGTACATGCCCTGGCAGCCCAGGCCTTCGGCGATCTTGTCGAAGCGCACGTCCTTGCTCCAGTGCACGCCCGGCTCATTGCTGTTGCCGTGGCCGAAGGTGCGCTTGTACACGCCCACTTCCAGGCCCCAGGAGTGATCCACGCCGACCACGATGACCATCGGCAGATTGAAGCGGTGAACCACTTCCAGCTCGCCGATGTGATAGAGGAAAGCCGAGTCGCTGGTGGTGAACAGCACCGGGCGCTTGCCGCCATCGGCGATGGACGCGCCCACTGCATAGGGCAGGCCGGTGCCCAGGCAACCGAAGTTCTGGTTCCAGATCACGTCATGCGGCTTGGACTGCAGATAGGTCCAGGTGAAGATCACCGTGCAGCCGCCGTCGCGCGCGTGGATGGCGTTCCTGGGCATGGCCTTGGTGGCCTCGATCACCCACTGCCCGGTGTGCACGCGACCGCTCCCGGTCTTGAAGTCCTGCCGGGCGAGAGCCGCCAGACGCTTGCGGTCGGCCTCGATCCAGCGCGGCAGGTCCGGATGATCCTGACGCGGGCTGCCCTTCAGCGCCGCGCAGAGCTGCGGCACCACGCTGCGCAGATCGCCCACCAGCGGCACGTCGATGGGCCGGTTCTGGCCGATGGCCTCGGCGTCCAGCTCCACGTAAATCCATTTGCGATCCACCTTGCCCTTGGCCCAGAGATAGCCGCGACCGTAGTGCACGGGCTCGCCGATCTCGGTGCCGATGGCCACCACCACATCGGCCTTGGCGACGATCTCGTCGGCCACTTCCGCGAACAGATACGGGAAGGTGCGATCCTCGATGCCTTCGATGAAGGCATTGCCGCCGGAGGTCTGCAGCACCGGGCAGCCCATCAGCTGCGCCAGCTCGCGCACCTTCTGGCCGGCGCGCGTGCATTGCACGGCGTGACCGACCAGCAGCACCGGGCACTCGGCGTTCCGGATCAGCGCCGCCGCCCTGGCCACCATGTTGCCGTCGGCGCCGGGCTCCACCAGGCGATAGGCCGAGGGCGGCAAGGCCGCCGGTACTTCCAGCTCCTGCTGGATCACATGCGAGGGATACTCGATGTAGACCGGCCCCGGCGTGCCGGACTGGCAGACGCGAAACGCGTGACGGAAGGTCTCATCGGTCTGGTCGGCGTACTCGATGCTGGTACTCCACTTCACCGAGTTCTTGAACAGGTCTTCCTGCTGGATGAACTGGATGCGGCCACGGCGCACGCGACGCTCGGTGATGCGCGCACGCTGACCGCCGATGAAGATCACCGGGCAGTTCTCCACCAGCGCGTCCATCATCGCGCCGGAAGCCAGCGCGATGCCGGGGCCCAGCGTGGCGATCGCCAGCGCCGGCTTGCCCTTCATGCGCGCCCAGCCCTCGGCCATGAAGCCGGTGGCCAGCTCGTGATGCGGCGTGACGATGTCCCAGCCGCGACGCTCGGCGGCGTCGAACAGATGCACGAAGTTCGGGTCCGGAATGCCGAACACGGTCTTGATGCCCTCGGCCTCGAACAGCTCCAGGATGCGCTCGTACACCTTGATCTTGCGCACGCTGCCGGAAGCGGCGGCGGCGGGCGTCTTCTCTTCACCGTACATGGGTCGTCTACCTTGTCTGGATCGCAACGATTAAAAAATGCGGAAGCAAAGCGGCAGCCGGGCTTCAGCCCTGGCGGCGCGGCAGCTCGACCTCGGCCTTGGCGGTGGCCATCACCACGCCCAGCTGATTGGCCATCTTCACGTCGATCTGCACCAGCGCGCGGCCGCGCTCGTCCACGAGCTTGTCCACCACGCTGGCTGTCATCACCGTGATGTCGCCGGTGAAGGCGGGCCCGCGATACGAGCAGCTGGAATGCACCACCATGCCCCACTCGCCCGCCCAGCCGGACAGGTAGTCGAGAATCCAGGCGCCCATCGAAGCGCCGTAGCCATAGCCGCGCGGCATGCCGATGTAACGCGCCCAGCGCGGAAACAGATGGCCGCGTGAAGGGCCGATGTAGGCGCCGTCGGTGAGTTCCGGATTCTCCAGCTCCAGCACCGGGTCCTGCTCCTTGCCAGCCATCGGTCCGGTGAAGCCCAGCGCCTCCATGTCGAGATCCGTGCGGCGATGCACGCCGCACCAGATGGTGAACAGGTACGCGCGCCACTCCGTGGTGAAGCTGGCGATGCTGTGCGGACCGATCACGCGCGTGGGCAGCGCATCGCCCTTGCCGATCTCGTCCCACCAGCGCTTGCCGTGTCCCAGCTCGTGCAGGGACTTGATGTACTCGAACTTGCGCGCCTCCAGTTCTTCAAGCTGCGCATCGCTCCAGTCCGGATCATCGCTGGCTTCCAGCGAACTCATCTCGCGCGCCAGATCGGCGCGGTAGCGGATGGTGGTGGAACGCTGCTTGGCGATCAGCTCGCCGCCACCGTTGCGATAGAAGTTGTCGCCGCGCTGGAAGCAGGTGGAACCGGCAAACTTGGTGTCCTTCACCACGTAGTCGAAGGGAATGCGCTGCACCTCGATCAGATCACCCGCGACGATGCGCGGACCGTAGAACCACCACTCGTCACCGCCGAACAGCAGATGCGAATCGGGAATCCTGCCCACACAGGCCGGCGCCGCGCCGTGGCCGTCGTCGGTGGCGATGGCAAAGGACAGCGGCGCCACCAGACGTCCGAAGCGGCTGTCGGCGGCGTAGGCATCGTCGTAGTGCAGGCGGTTGGGATAGTGCATGGCCTGCGCCCAGCGACGGATGTCCATATTGCCCAGCGGATCGCGGATGCGGCCGCTCTGCATGGGCACGCCCATGTGCCGGTCGAGGTCGGAGCAGTCCAGGGTCTTGTCGCTCATGTCTTTATCTTTGTTTTCCGAAAGTGTTCGTGCCGCCGGCCGCCGGCGTGAGCAGCCGCACCGCGCCGCGCCCCATGTACTCGGCGAGATTGCGGTGGAAGTTGGTGACCTTGCGTTCCTGATGCGCGTTGGGCAGCGTGCCGCGGAAACCGCGTGAGTGCATGCCGCGCTGCACCGCCGCCATGTTGGAGAAGTCCTGCGCCAGCACCTTGCCCCACTTCCCGGCGCTGGGCTCGGCATACACCCATTGCGGCTTGGGCTCGGCCTGCGGCGGAAAGCGCTCGATGGCGTAGGACTCGAAGATGCAGCGGTTGGGATCATCGCCATACGGGCGCGCGCGATAGCACAGCGCGAAGGTGATGCCCTGCAGGATCGACATATTGGGAAACACCGCCCAGGCCAGGCCGGCCTTGGCCATCTGCTCGGGCGTGATGTCGGGCCAGATCACGCCACGCGCGGCATCATCGGCGCGCGCGCGCGCCAGCCAGTGCCGGATCACCTCGGGCGCCGGCGTGCCTTCCGGCAGCTCATCGACCAGACGCCTTGCAGCATTGACCAGGGTCTCCGTGGTGCTGGCCTGATTGACCGTGGTGTAGATCTCGTTCTGCAGCTGGTAGGTGGAGACGCGCGGATCGCCGCCCTTGCCGGCGCGGGTGATGGTGTTGGCCTGATCCATCTGCAGCTTGGCGTCGCGCTCCTGAAAGCCGCTCACGCCGTGGCGGCCATACGCCTTGCTCCAGGCGTAGGTGTTGCCATAGGCCACCAGCTGCGGATGCGTGCCCTCGACGTGATAGGGCTCCATGAAGGCTTCGATGGCGGTCTTCCAGTTGCAGTCGAAGATCACCCACTGCCGCCACTTGTAGCGCATCTTCTCGAACTGGAAGGGATCGAGGATGCCGGCCGCCGGTTCCAGGAACTCGCGCAGGGGCATGGCCTGCGGGTCCATGTTGATGAACAGCCAGCCGCCCCAGGTATCGACCTGCACCTCGGCCAGATGCGTACGCTCGTCGCTGAGCATGCCCTTCCAGTCCTGCTCGTCGAGCTTGAAGGTGCAGTTGCCGTCGAGATCGTAGCGCCAGGCGTGGAAGCCGCAGAGAAACAGCTTGCGATGCCCGGCCACGCCATTGCTGTCGGGCGGCGTGTCGATCAGCTGCCGGCCGCGATGCGAGCAGACATTGTGATAAGCCTTGATGCGATCCGGCGCGGTGCGCACGATCAGAATCGAGTCGCGGCCGATGTTGTAGGTGAGATAGTCGCCCACCTCGGGAATCTCTTCGACGCGGCCGGCGTGCTGCCAGACCCGGGCCCAGAGCCGGTCGGCCTCGGCACGGGCGTAGTCGGCGGACAGATAGGCCTCCACCGGAAAGGTCACCGGCTCGCTCAGTTCTTCAACGCTGACATTGCGCAGCTCAGTCATGATCTTCTCCTCGCAGTGCTGCGGAACGGCGGCGCCTCAGCGCCGCAGTTCGAGCCCGGCCATGTCGCCCCGCTCGCGCCACTGCGCCAGCAGCGCCTCGAAAGCGGTGAAGCCGGCCAGATAGAACTCGCCCAGGTAGTAACGGAACTTGCCCGACTCGTTGTTGAGATAGCTGGGCGGGCACTCGCTCTGCAGATACCTGGCAAACTCGGTGGACGGCGCCACGGTGCGCACCCAGTCCTCCTGCGCCTGCTGCGTCGGCTCCATCGCGGTGATGCCTTGCCGGCGCGCCTGCCGGATGATCTGGGCGATGTGATAGCCCTGACGGTTGTACTGCTCCACCGTGGTGGCATACAGACCGCCCTGGATATAGCCCGTGTAGAACAGGTTCGGGAAACCGCGCGCCAGCACGCCGTGCAGGGACTTGTAGCCCTCCGCCCAGTCCTCGTACAGCGACAGGCCGTCACGGCCGCGGATCTCGTCGATGCCCCAGCGCTGCTGCAGCTCGCTGGTGACCTCGAAGCCGCTGGCGCAGATCAGCAGATCGATCGGGTACTCGCGGTCTTCATGGATGAAGCCATGCGGCGTGAGCCGCTCCACACCCTTGGTGGCGGAGACATCGATCAGCTGGACGTTGGCGCGGTTGAAGCTCGGGTAATAGGTGTCGCTGGACAGCGGACGCTTGCAGTGGAAGCGGAACCAGGGCTTGAGCTTTTCCGCGGTGAGCGGATCGTTGACGATCTCGTCGATGCGGCGCCGGAAGCGCGCCATGACGTGATAGTCCTCCTCCTCGCGCATCGCCATCAGCGCCTCGGGCGTGAGCTCGGGCCAGCCCTGCGCTTCCAGCCTGGCGGCGATGTTGCGGTTGATCTCAGTCCAGAAGTCGCAGACCAGATCCTGCTCGCCGCGCATGAAGCCTTCCATCGCGCCGCGATGGAAATTGTCCTGCCGCGCCTTCTGCCAGCCGGGCGTGAGCGTCTTCACCCAGGCCGCATCGGTGGGCGGATTGGGGCGCGCATCCACGCTCGGCGGCGTGCGCTGCAGCACGTAGACCTGCTTCGCGTACTGGCCCAGGTAAGGCACGATCTGGATCGCGCTGGCGCCGGTGCCGACCACCGCCACGCGCTGCTGCGCCAGCTTGTCCAGCACCGGCGTCTCCCAGCTGCCGCCGGTGACCCGGTAATCCCAGCGCGCGGAATGAAAGACCTGGCCCTTGAACGCTTCCAGACCGGGAATGCCCGGCAGCTTGGGCCGGTTGAGCGCGCCGCAGGCCATGATCACGAAGCGTGCGCGGATCTCGTCGCCACGGTCGGTGGCGACGCGCCAGCGCCGCAGCGCGTCGTCCCATTGCAGGCTGCGCACCTGCGTGTGAAACAGCGCGCCTTCATACAGGCCGAACTGGCGGGCGATGCGCACGCAGTGCTGCTGAATCTCCAGGCCGTCGGCGAAGCGCTTGCCGGGGATGTAGCCGGTCTCTTCCAGCAGCGGCAGATAGCAGTAGGACTCGTTGTCGCACTGGATGCCGGGATAGCGGTTCCAGTACCACACGCCGCCGAAGTCGCCGGCGTGATCGAGATTGCGGACATTGCCGATGCCGGCCTTCTTGAGCTGCACCGCCGCCAGAATGCCGCTGAAGCCGCCGCCCAGCACCAGCACGTCGAGATCTTCCGACAAGGCCGCGCGCGGCTGCACCGGCGTGTAAGGGTCATCCATCTGCTCGGCCAGCGCGCCGGTCCTGGGCCGGTAATACTGCTGCTGACCTTCGCGGGTGAGGCGCTTTTCGCGCTCGATGCGATACTTCTCACGCAGCGCCGGAATGTCGATCTGCTGCGGCGTATCGGTGGGTTTGCAATTCATGGACATGCTCAGGCAAACGGCTCTTCGCCCTGCAGCTTGGTCCGGTGCAGCATGCGGCCCGACTTCGGGTCATACGGCGTGGCGCGGTGCATGGTGCCGGTGTTGTCCCAGATCACCATGTCGCCCACCGTCCACTTGTGGCGGTACACGAACTGCGGCTGCGTGGCCCAGTGGCGCAGACGCACCAGCAGCTCGGCGCTCTTCTTGAAGTCCATGTCCACGACATGGCGCGCGGTGCAGCCCAGCACCAGGGACTTGCGGCCGGAGCGGTGCTTCCACACCAGCGGCAGCTCCTGATCACCAATCGCCATCATGCCGGCCAGCACGCGCGGATCCGGCTCGGGGTCGTAATAGAACAGCGAGTTCCAGGCCGAATGCATCACGCGCAGCTTCTCGTAAGCCTGCTGATCCCCGGCCGGGAGCTCATCGTAGGCGGCGTAGGTGTTGCAGAACTCGGTGTCACCGCCATTGGGATCGAGCTTCTTGGCCGAGAGAATCGAAGCCAGGATCGGCACCTCGTTCATGGTGCCGTCGATATGCCAGTACCAGGAGCCTTTCAGGTAATCGGCGCGCGCGTTCTCGTTGGTGTCGAGCGTGACCTTGTAGACGATCTCGCCGGCCAGCTCCGGCGCGAAGGTGCCGAGGGTGTTGGTGAAGGCCACCTGCTCCTCGTCGCTGAAATTGATCTGCGGGAAGACCAGCACGCCGCGCCGTTCCAGCAGCTCGCGGATTCTGCCGGCGTACTCGCCGCTGAGCAGGGTTTTCTTGTCGGCGTGAATCGCAGTGGCGATGCGGGGGGCGATGTCGGTGGTGGTAAAGCTCATGAGCGACTCCGGTGAAACGATCTTTCACAAAACGTGGTTTGCAGGGGGCCTTACTTCAGCGGTCGCGGTGCGCCGCGATTCAGGTAGCGCGCCAGCTTGTCGTGCAGGTTCACGGTCGCGCGCTCCATGTAGGGATTGGGCTTGGTGCCGGAGAAGCCGGCGGACTTCATGCCCTTCTGCACGGCGGCCATGTTGGAAAAGTCCTGGCCCAGCACATAGCACCAGCCCGCTTCCGTGGCCGGCGCGTAGACCCATTCGGTCTGCGGCGCCTGGCCTGGCGGGAACAGCTCGTAGACCGCCGCTTCGAAGTAGCAGCGGTCGGGATCGTTGCCATACGGCCGCGCGCTGTAGCAGAGCATGTTGTTGACGGCGTGGCCGATCTGGAAATTGGGAAAGATCTGCCAGGCGGTGCCGCTCCGGCCGACGTGCTGCGGATCGACGCTGGGCCAGATCACGCCGCGCGCGGCATCGTCGGCGCGTGCGCGCGCCAGCCAGTGCTGCAGCACCTCGCCGGACGGCGTGCCCGGCGGCAGCTCATCGGCCAGACGCTGCGCGGCGTTGACCAGGGTCTGCGTGGTGTTGGTGTTGGCCTTTTCCCAGGTGTAGCGCTGCAGCTCGGCGGTGGACAGGCGCGCATCGGCACCGCTGCCCACGCGCAGCTTGGCGGCCTGGTTCTGATCCATGTTCTTCGGCGCTTCGTAGCCGATGTGGCTGTGCAGGCCCTGCACCCGCGCCCAGCCGCGGAACTCGCCGAACTGGTTGAACTCCGGATGCGTGGTCTGTACGTGGTAGGTCTCGTTGAAGGCCTCCATCGCCACTTTCCAGTTGCAGTCGAAGATGCCCCATTTGCGCCAGCGGTAACGCATGTTCTGCAGCTCGAAGGGATCGAGCATCTCGATCACCGGCTGCAGATACTCGCGCAGCGAGACGCTGTCCGGATCCATGTTGATCCACAGCCAGCCGCCCCAGGTGTCGAGCTTCACCGGCGTGAGCCGCGTGTTGTCCAGGGTCAGCGCGCCCTGCCAGTCCTCGCGATGCAGGATGTGCGTGTTGGCGCCATCCAGGCCGAAACGCCAGCCGTGAAAGCCGCAGACGAACACCGCCTTGCGGCCCTGCGCATTGCGCGCGCCCGGCGGGGTGTCGATCAGACGGCGGCCGCGATGCGGGCAGACGTTGTGATAGGCCCGGATGCTGTGCTCGCCGCTGCGTACGATCAGAATCGAATCGTCGTGGATCTCGTAGCTGAGATAGCTGCCGACTTCCGGCAGCTCCTCGACGCGTCCCGCCTGCAGCCAGACCTTGCGCCACAGACGGTCGCGCTCGGCGCGCGCGTAATCGGCGCTGACATAGGCTTCCGCGCCGATGCTCAGCGGCTCGCTCAATTCCTCGGTGACGGGGGTCTGCGGACTCTGCGACATGCTCAGGGCTCTCTAGCGCTTGATCGCGGCGCGGAAGTTCTCGTCCTTCAGAAACAGCGAGGTGTTGTCGGCGCCCAGATGCGTCCATTTCAGGTTCAGGCCGCCGTCCACCAGGATGGTCTGCCCGGTGATGTAGCTGGACAGCTCCGACAGCAGGAAGAGCATGGCGCCGGCCTGTTCGTCCGGCGTGGCGCGGCGCCCCATGGCGATGGCGCGACGGTCGCGCTGCGCGTCCTCGTCGATATAGGCCCCGGAACCCGGCGTCACCGTGGTGCCCGGCGCGATGGCGTTGACGCGGATATTGGCCAGCGCCAGTTCCGTGGCCAGGGTGCGCGTCACCGCGACGATGGCGGCCTTGGCGGCGCCATAGGCCAGATGAAACGGCGCGCTGTTCATGCCGCTGATCGAGGACACCGAAACGATGGCGCCCGGCAGCTGCTGCGCCTGCAGCTCGGCGGCCACCGCCTGGCTCATGAAGAACATGGTTTCCAGGTTCTGATTGAACAGCGCGCGCCAGTCCTCACGCGTGGCGCGCGTGGCGCGCATCCAGGTCTGCGGCGCCGCGCCGCCGGCGACATTGGCCAGACCGTAGAGCTGGCCGGGCGTGGCGCGCACCCTGGCCATCACCGTGGCGATGCCCTCGTCGGTGGAGACGTCGGCCAGCACCGGCAGCACGGCGAGCTTCTGCGCAAGCAGCGGGGCGAGATTCCGTTCGATCTTCTCCGCCGAGCGGCTGGTGGCGATCACCGTGGCGCCTGCCTGCGCCAGGCGCCGCGTCAGCGCGGTGCCGATGCCGCCGCCAGCCGCGCCCGTCACCACCACGATGCGGCCATCGAACTGCAGGGGCTTGTCGTCCATGTCCGGCGGGTCTCGTATGCTGTTTTTGCCATGCGCCGGGCAGCGCCCGACCCATTTCTCCTGCACAGCAAACTATCACCCGCTACCCGGGGCTTCTTGACGCCTCATGACAGCGGCGGCGCGTGAGACGACAGGCTTGGTTTGGGGTGATGGCGCCCCCTCTCCCCCGGCCCCTCTCCCGCGAGGGGAGAGGGGAGCAGATTCGTAGTGGCGCGAGCGCTTCGAAGCTGACCTCTCCTGCCAATGGAACGTGCTTCAGGCTGGATTGGGATTGAAGGCACGCCACCTATGTCGAAGCCGTTTCCCTCTCCTCTTGCGGGAGAGGGATCAGGGGAGAGGGGCGCTGCTGCTCAGTGCCGGCGCACCGCGTCCGCCGGCCGCAGGGCCAGCACGCTGCCGTCGCCGTCGGCGCCCAGATACAAGGTGCCGTCGGCGCCGGCGGCGATGCTGGCAAATGGCCCTTGCGGGCCGGAGAACGGCGGCAGGCCACGCAGAGGCTTGGGCTCCACGCCGGGCGCGGAGCCCAGCGGCAGATCCCGGGCGATGATCCGGCGCTGCCGACCGTTCAGATCGCAGGCCAGCAGGCACTTGCTGCCGGCATCGATCACATACAGCGTTTCGTCCTGCACCAGCAGACCCTGCGGCCTGACCAGGCCGTTGAGCACGGTCTGCACGCCGCTGCTGCCGAGCCTCACCACCCGGCCGCCAGCCGCTTCACTGACCAGGCAGCTGCCGTCACGGGTGAAGGCCAGATCCAGCGGCTCGCGCAAACCGCTGACCAGCGCCGTCACCGCGCCGCCCTCGCCCACGGCCAGCACGCGGCCGCTGCCGAGTTCGGCAGCCAGAATCTGGCCGCGCGGCGACACTGCCACGCCGTAGAGCTGATCCAGTCCCTCCGCGAGCACCTGGCTGCTGCCCGCCGCCGGCTGATAGCGTGCGATCTGGCCGCCCGAAGTCGTCACGATGAATTCATCCTCGCCGACCGCGGCGAGTCCCCGCACAAAGCCCGGATAGCCGGGTGTGAACAGCATGCCGGCCATGCGCAGCTCGCCGCCGGGCAGCAGCTGGTAGCAGGTGCTGCCGTCGGCGATGTACAGCGCGCCCGAGGGCGTGACGCTCAAGCCCAGCGGCCAGTTGAGACCTCCCGGCAGCAGCGCGCGCTGCTCGCCCCGGTCGCCGATTTCGGTGATCAGGCCGCTGAAGCTGGACACGAACAGCCGGCCGTCGACGAAGCTCAGATTGTCCAGGCCCGGCGCCAGCTGCGCGAGCACTTCGCGCTGGCCGCTGCGCGGATCGATGCGCAGCACCTGGCCGCTGGCGACCTGGGTGCTGACGATGCGGCCCTGCGCATCGAACTTCAGCGCATCGGGCACGCCCAGCTCGCGCACCACCACTTCCGGGGTGCCGCCCTGCGGGCTGATGCGCCAGATCTCGTTGGCGCCCATCACCGGGAAATACAGCAAACCGTCTGGCCCCATTTCCATGGCATTGGGCATGGGGATGTTGTCGAGCAAAAGGCGCGTGGCGCCGCTGTCGCGGTCGATCTCCATCAGCCGCGCACCGACCCGGCACTCGCTGACGTAGAGACGATCCTGATGCACGGTGATGCCGTTGGCGAAGGGCACATCGTCGCGCAGCACGCGCGTGCTGCCGTCGCGCCCGCGCACGCTGACGCGCGCGTCCATCACCTCGGTGGCGTAGAGATTGCCGGCGCTGTCGAAGGCCAGATCATCGGGCGCGATGATCTCGCCGCCGCGCGCGCTGATGGTCTGCACCGCGCCGCTGTGCACGTCCACCGCGCTGATCTGGCTGCCGGTGACCTGCGCCACATACAGCCGGCCGTCAGCGCCGGTACGCAGACCGTTGGCGCCGTACAGACGGCTGGGCGGCGTCAGGCGCTGCAGCTGCCAGCCTTCGGCCAGCTGCGGCGCGGTCTGCGGATAACGGGCCTCGGACATGCTTGCTTTCCCCCAT
The DNA here is from genome assembly GCF_900111015.1 of Solimonas aquatica. Classification (GTDB taxonomy): domain Bacteria; phylum Pseudomonadota; class Gammaproteobacteria; order Nevskiales; family Nevskiaceae; genus Solimonas; species Solimonas aquatica. The sequence continues at coordinate 44,447 of NZ_FOFS01000013.1, forward strand.
GCGGATCTTCATGGTTGACGCGGCGCGCGATAACCCAGGCTGCGCGAGATCACCGCCGCTTCCTCGCGCACCAGCTGCGCGAGTTCGCCGCGACGATCCCGCAGCCGCGAACCCGGCGCGGCCACGATCAGCGCGCCGAGCACCGCGCCGCCGGCATCGCGCAGCACGGCGGCGGTGCCGGTGGCGCCTTCGGCGGTCTGGTCTTCGGTCTGCGCCACGCCGCTGCGCCGCGCTTCGGCGATGGCCTCGGCGAGGCGGCGCTTGTCGGTCTCGGTGTGCGGACACAGGGCCTTGGGCCTGAGCGTCTTCAGATAGCGCTGCACCGCCTCCGGCGCTTGCGCCGCCAGCAGGGCGCGGCCGCCGGCCGTGCAATACAGCGGCCGGCGGTCCCCGAGCGCCACGGCGAAGCGCACCACCTTGCGGCTCTCGATCACCTCGACATAGCTCAGCGTCTGGCCGTCCTGGTCGCCCACCGCCAGCAGCACGGTCTCGCCGCTGCGCTGCGCCAGACGCTGCAGGCCCTCGCGGATCAGCGTCGAGGATTGCAGCCGCTGCCGGGCCTGCAGCAGCGCGCTGCCCAGGCCATAGGCCGCCGGCCCCAGGCGATACAGGCCTTCGCCGGCCAGCACGAAGTCGGCCTCGGCCAGACCGCGCAGCAGGGCCGCGACACTGCTCTTGGGCGCGGCCAGCTGGCGGGCGAGCTGCGCCAGACCCAGCGCCGTCTCGCTGCCGCTGAGGGCTTCGAGAATCTGGATCACGCGCGTCACCGACTGCGGCGAGTGAAACGCGCGTTCGGCCTTGGCGGGCTTGGTCCTGCTCATTGGCTGGCGAACGATCCGGACCTGGGCACGGCGCTGGCGAAGCAGCCCTTGCTGAACACCAGCGGCTCGCGCTCGCTGCTGTCGAATGTCAGCACCTCGCCGACCAGAATCACATGGTCGCCGCCCTGATACTGAAAGGCCAGGCGGCACTCGAACCGCGCCGCGCAGCCGTCCAGCAGCGCCACGCCGCCCAGGCCGCGCGCCGGGCTCAGGCCCGCGAAACGGTCGATGCCGCGCGTGGCGAAACGCCGCGCCAGCGGCTCCTGATCCAGGGCCAGCACATGCACGGCGAAGTGCGTGGCGGTGAGAAACGCAGCGATCTTGGTGGACGCCTTGCCGATGCTCCACAACACCATCGGCGGGTCCAGCGAGACGGAGTTGAAACTGTTGGCGGTGACGCCCACATCGCCACCATCCCCGCCCCGGGCGGTGATGATGGTGACGCCGGTGGGAAAGCAGCCGAGCGCCTGACGGAAACGATTTGGATCGAAAGCTGTGCTCATAGGCGCACAGCTTAATTGGAATAGCGGCCACCGTTGACGCTCAGGGTATGACCGGTGATGTAGCCGGCTTCGTCGGAGGCGAGAAAGGCGATGGCGGCGGCCATGTCTTCGGGACGGCCGGCGCGCTTCATCGGCGAGGCCGCCGCCACCTGATCGACCACCTTGCCGATCTCGCTGGCGCGCAGCATCGGCGTATCCACGAAACCCGGCGGCACGTTGTTGACGGTGATGCCCTTGGCCGCGAACTCCTGCGCCAGCGCCTTGGTGAAGGCGATCACGCCGCCCTTGGACGCGGCGTAGGCGCTCATGCGCGCCGAGCCGGTCTGCGCCGAGGACGAGGAGACATTGATCACGCGCCCCCAGCCGGCTTCCAGCATGTCGGGCAGCACCGCCTGCGTGCAGACCAGCATGCTCTTGAGATTGACGTTCATCACCTGATCCCAGGCTTCTTCCGTCATCTCCATGAAATCGCGGAACAGGGTGATGCCGGCGTTGTTGACCAGAATGCCGGCCTTGCCGAAGGCCTGATGCAGCTGCGCCAGCGCGGCATCGACATCGGCGCGCCTGGACACATCCACGCGCGCCGCGATGGCGCTGTGCCCTTCGGCCTTCAGCGCGGCAGCGGCGGCCTGCGCGCCGGCTTCGTTGAGATCCCAGATCGCGACCCGGGCGCCATTGGCGGCGAGTGCGCGTGCGGCGGCCAGGCCGATGCCGGAAGCGGCGCCGGTGACGATGGCATTCCTGCCTGCGAGAGAGAACATGGTCTTATTTCCGGAATTTCGTCGTGGGGGTACTTCAGGCGTTCTGCAGCCGGCGCGCGGCCAGCTCGCGCAGCGGTGCGGTCTTGACCTTGTTGGAACCGGTCATGCTCAGGTCCGCTTCGCTGAGGATCAGCACGCGACGCGGCACCTTGTAGCTGGACAGGCGCTGCGCGGCGAAGCTGCGCACCGCCGCCTCGTCGAGGCTGGCGCCGTTCTGCGGCACCACGCAGGACACCACCATCTCACCCAGGGTGTCGTGCGGCACGCCGACGGTGGCGATGATCTTCACGCCGGGACATTCGGCAATCACCGCGTCGATCTCCAGCGGTGAGACATTGGCGCCGCCGGTCTTGATGATGTCGTTGAGCCGCCCCTGCCAGTGCAGGCGGCCCTGCGCATCGATGAAGCCGCCGTCACCGGTGCGGAAGAAGCCTTCGGCGTCGAAGGTCTCCTCGGCCGGCACGCGCAGATAGCCCAGCATCAGCGTCGGACCTTTCACCGCGATCTCGCCGGCCTCGCCACGCTGCAGCACCCGGCCGCTCAGCGGCTCGACCACGCGCACGCTGTTGCCCGGCTGCGGATAGCCGTGATTGTTTCCGGCGATCTCGCTGGGCGTGCCGCTGGGATGCATGGTGCTGAGCGTGAAGGTTTCGGTGTTGCCATAGGCCGACACCGGCTCCTGCCAGTCGCTCTTCACGCTCGGATGCCTGCGCAGCGGCGAAGCCTCGCCCACGTAGCGCAGGCTGCTCAGATCGGTGCCGGCATAGGCCGGATCTTCGACCAGCCGCGCCCATTGATGCGGCCAGGCCACCGGCAGGCTGACGCGCTCGGCCTGCATCAGGCGCAGGGCCTCGCCGGGATTGAAGACGCGCTGCAGCACCAGGCTGCCGCCGGCGGCGAGCGTGGTGCCCAGGGCCATGGCGAAATTGCCCGACCAGAAAAAACCGTTCGCGCTCCAGGTGCGCACTTCACGGTCCACCGCAAAGATGCGCGGCCAGCGCCAGCACTGGATGGCGGCGGCGCGATGCGTGTGCAGGATCGCCTTGGGCTTGGCGGTGGAGCCGGAGGAGAAGAACACCAGACCGTGATCGGTGGGCGCCACTTCCGCAGCGGCGGCAGTCACCAGCGCCTGCGGCACCTGGCGCGGAGAGTCCAGCAGCGCCGTCCAGGATTCGATGCCCGCCGCCTGCGGCGGCGCACCGATGCTCACCGCAGCGCGCAGGAAGGGCAGCTGCGGCGACAGCAGCGGCGACTGCGTGGCCAGCGCCGGACAGAGGTCCAGCAGCTCGGCGGCGAAATCACGCTCCAGCACCCGGCGCTCGAAAATCAGCAGGGAGACATCGGCCACGCGCAGCTGGTATTCCAGTTCCGCGCGCTTGGCAAACGTGCTCAGCGCCACGCAGGTGCCGCCGGCCAGAACGATGCTGAAGGCGGCGATCAGCCATTCCGGACGATTGGTGGCCAGCAGGCCGACACGGGTCTGCTTGAGCACGCCGCGCGCCAGCAGCGCGCGCGCCAGGGCATTGGCCTGTTCCCAGAGCTGCGCATAGCTCAGGCGCTGCACGCTGCCGTCCTCGGCGTGAAACACCATCGCCTCGCGCGGGCCATGCCGCTCGCAGACCTCGCGCAGAAAGCCGCCCAGGGTCAGCGCGCCCAGCGCTTCCTCGGCCAGCGGCCCGCCCTGCACCTGCGCCGCGGCGTTCATGCCGCAGGGGCCTGGTGCATGCGCGCGCGCAGCGCCGGATCCAGGGGCGGCACGCCGGCTTCCAGCGCTACCGCAAAGCTCTTGAAGGCCATCGCCAGCACCTCGTAGCAACCCACCACGAACACCAGATCCATCAGCTGCTCCTGGCTCAGCTGCGTGGCCAGCCGCGCCCAGGTGTCGGCGTGAATGCCGGCATCGGCGCAGAGCTGGTCCACCGCGCGCAGCAGTTCGGCATCCAGCGCGTCCCAGCCGGGCGCTTCCGGGCCTTGCTGGATGCGCTCGATCTCGGCATCGCTCAGACCCGCGCGCCTGCCCAGCACCAGGTGCTGGATGTACTCGTACTCGGCGCGGCGCAGCCAGCTCAGGCGCAGGATCAGCAGCTCGCGCACGCGGCGCGAGAGGCTGCTGCGGGTGGACACATAGCAGTTGAAGGTGAGAAAGGCCTTGGCCGCTTCCGGATGCCGCAGGAGCACGCCCAGGCCATTGCTGCCGCGCGGATCATCGCCCTGGTAATTGGCCTGCACGAAGTCGCGGCTGCTGGGAAAGGCGGCCAGCGCCTGCAGCATGGCCTCGTCCCACTCCGGCGGCAGGGCCGGCGCGATGCGCGGCGCCTCCGGGCCGGAATCGGCCGGCTGTCGATCAGATCTCCTCATCTCGCATCCCGTTTGGTCCGCAGCAGGCTCGGATCGGCCCGGTGCGCAATAGTAGGGTCTGTTGCCGCCGCCATCGCTGTATTGATCCGTGACGCCATATTCCGCGCCTGTGGCGACGGTGCCGCGCGCCGAGCCGCAGCGCCTGCGCAGGCAGAGATGGGGGATTGCACGGCTGCACAGGCGCGGCGATATCGGGATAATGCGGCGATGCTCCGACCAAACCTGGGTATCGGCCGTCTGCTCGGCCTGACGTTCGTGTTCTGCTGGTTTCTGCTCGGCGGAATCGGCCACTTCGTGCTGACCGACTTCTTTCTCAGCATCATGCCGCCTTATGTGCCGGCGCCGCGCGCCCTGGTCTACCTCAGCGGCGTGTTCGAGCTGCTGGGCGCCGCCGGGCTGCTGTTCGGCCGCACGCGCCGGCTCGCCGGCTGGGGACTGTTCCTGCTCACGCTGGCGGTGAGCCCGGCCAATATCTACATGTGGCAGCATCCGGAACTGTTCCCCAGGTTCGACCCGATGCTGCTCGGCCTGCGCCTGGTCCTGCAGGTGCTGCTGCTGATCTGCATCGTCTGGAGCACCAGAGCGCCCTCGCGGCGCAGCGCGGCTTATTCGGCACTGAGCTGAACACAGAACAACACGGGGGCTGATGTGAACACGCAGACCAACAACACCCACAGCGTCGTGATCGGTTACGTGCTGTGGATCTTCGGCTTCATGGGCGCGCACCGCTTCTACTACGGCAAGCAGCTCACCGGCGCGCTGTGGTTTTTCACCCTGGGGCTGTTCTTCGTCGGCTGGATCGTGGACCTGTTCCTGATTCCGGGCATGGACCGCGCGGCGGATCGCCGCTATCAGGCCGGCGCCAAGGACTACACGGTCAGCTGGCTGCTGCTGACCTTCCTCGGCATCTTCGGCATCCATCGCTTTTATCTGGGCAAGTGGATCACCGGCATCCTCTATCTGTGCACGGGCGGCCTGTTTCTCATGGGCCTGCTCTACGACCTGCTGACCCTCAACGGCCAGGTCGATGAAATCAATCGCGGCGCCTGATCCACACCCAAGAAGAACCCACGCCATGACCCCTGCCGTGCCTCAGCTCAGCCTGCGCGCTGTCCTGTTGTCGATGCTGCTGGCGATGATTCTCGCCGCCGCCAATGCCTATCTCGGCCTGTTCGCGGGTCTGACCATCGCCACCGCGATTCCAGCGGCGGTGGTGTCGATGGCGGTGCTGCGCGTGCTGGGCGGCGGCAGCATCCTGGAAAACAACATCGTGCAGACCGGCGCCTCGGCCGGCTCCTCGATTGCCGCCGGCGTGATCTTCACCATTCCGGCCCTGATCATCCTGGGCTTCTGGCAGGACTTCAAATATTCCTGGGTGCTGGCCATCGCCGGCCTGGGCGGCATTCTCGGCGTGCTGTTCTCGGTGCCGCTCCGGCGCAGCATGATCGTGGACCAGCCGCTGGCCTTTCCCGAGGGCAAGGCCGCAGCGGAAGTGCTCAAGGCCGGCGAGAACCCCGAGCAGGGTGTGAAGACCCTGGCCTTCTCCGGCGTGCTCGGCGCGCTGGTGAAGCTCTCCGCCGCCAGCGGCCTGCGCCTGATTCCGGACGCCGCCATCGGCGCCGGCTACATCGGCAAGTTCCTCGCCTTCATGGGCAGCAATCTGTCGCCGGCGCTGCTGGGCGTGGGTTACATCGTGGGCCTGAACATCGGCATCGTGGTGGTGTCGGGCAGCGTGGTGACCTGGAACATCGCCATTCCTTTCTACAAGGCCTTTCTGCTCGACGGCAATGCCGAGCTTTCGGCGATGGCCGCCGGCCTGCACGCCGAAGAAGTGGCCGGCCTGCTGTGGTCCAAGCAGCTGCGTTATCTGGGCGTGGGCGCGATGCTGATCGGCGGCATCTGGACGCTGTTCTCGCTGCGCCACTCGCTGATCTCCGGCGTGAAGAGCGGCCTGGCGGCGGCCCGCCAGAACAGCGGTACGGTGGTGGCGGAGACCGAGCGCGATCTGCCGATGAAGTGGATGCTGATCGCCCTGGTGATTTTCGTGCTGCCGCTGGCGGCGCTGTATCAGGCCATCGTCCATCAGTGGTCGGTGAGCATTCCGATGACGCTGATCATGATCGTCGCGGGCTTTCTGTTCGTGTCGGTCTCGGCGTATCTGGCCGGCCTCGTCGGCTCGTCCAACAATCCGGTCTCCGGCATCACCATCGCCACCATCCTGTTCTCCTCGCTGATCCTGATGCTGCTGCTCGGCCGCACGTCCGAGATCGGCCCGGTGGCGGCGATCATGATCGGCGCGGTGGTGTGCTGCGCGGCCTCGGTGGGCGGCGACAATCTGCAGGATCTGAAAGCCGGATACATGGTCGGCGCCACGCCCTGGAAGCAGCAGCTGATGCTGGCGATCGGCGCCTTCTCCTGCGCGCTGGTGATGGCGCCGGTGCTGAACCTGCTGGCCGCCGCCTACGGCATCGGCACGCCCACGCCCGAGCATCCCAATCCCCTGCCCGCGCCGCAGGCCACGCTGATGGCCAGCGTCTCCAAGGGTCTGTTCGGCGGCCATCTGCCCTGGGACACGATTGCGGTGGGCGCGCTGATCGGCGCCGCCACCATCGCCTTCGACGAATGGCTCAAGGCCCGCAAGGCGCTGTTCCGCGTGCCCGTGCTCGGCGCCGCCATCGGCCTGTATCTGCCGCTGGAGCTGATGGTGCCGATCTTCCTGGGTGGCGTGCTGGCGCATGTGGTGGAGCGCCGGCATGGCTATGTGCACAGCCACACTGCTGATGAAGCCGAGCGCGACCGCATCCATCGCCCCGGCACGCTGTTCTCCGCCGGCCTGATCACCGGCGAGGCGCTCACCGGCATCATCATCGCCATTCCCATCGTGGTCTCCGGCCGCGCCGACGTGCTGGCCCTGCCCGCGCAGTTCCAGTTCGGCCAGTTCGTGGGACTGGTGGTGCTGGCGGTGATTGCCGGCCTGCTGTATCGCACGGCCACGCGTGAGGCACGCGCCCTGTAGCGCGCACAGGACAAGACCAGAATCACGCAGAGGCGCTGAAAAAGGCGCATCCGCGGTTTTGCACCTTGGCGTGTTTCCTTGCGGTGAGCCGGCCGCTGGAGGCCCGCTCTTGCAGGATTCATCGCTGGGAGCAGCAACGCGGTTCAGCCACAAGCCGGCCAAACGCGGCATGATGCGCGCATGCGCAAACTCCCTCTGATTCCCGCTCTGCTGCTGCTCGCCAGCCCGCTGGCGCGCGCCGACGCCCTGCTCGACTTCGTCAACGATCCCGAGAACACGCAGCAGGCGCGCCTGAGCGTCGCCGGCACGCGCCTGCGTTTCGAAACCGCCGGCAGCGGCGCCTACACCATCATCGATCTGGCCGCGCGCACGCTCACGCAGGTCAACGCCACGCAGAAGACCACGACCACCACCAGCATCGAACAGGTGCAGGAGATCATCGGCAATCTCAGCCGCGTGGACCCTGCTGCCTCGCCGCTGTTGGAGCTGGCCATGGAAAACCTGCCCGACTCGCAGCGCCGTGATGCCGAGAAGCTGCTGCGTCAGGCGCAGGCCGACGAGGCGATTCCCTATGTGAAGACCGGCCAGCGCGGCAGCGAGGCCGGCATCGCCTGCGAGGTCTATCAGCAGCATTCCAGCAGCGGCGACACGCGCAGCCTTTGCGTCGCCGCTTTCGCCGCGCTGGGTTTGTCGGCGCAGGATGAACGCACCCTGCGCGGCGCCCTGCAGCTGCTGCGCGAAACCGGCGGCCCCTGGCTGCGCCTCGCCGATGTGCCGGGCCTGCCGATCCGCTACACCGGCAGCTTCGGCAATGACCAGTACGGCGGTGCCGGCAAGCTGCAAGCCGTCTCGCGCGCAGCGCTGCCGGCGCAGCGTTTCTACGCGCCGCGCGAGTATCGACTGGTGTCGCTGCTGGAGATGATGTCGGGCAGCGGCGGCGACTGAGAGCTATCCGCGCGCCGCTCATCGCGCCGAAGCAGCCGCCCGGACCACATCACGCCGCTGGGCGAACCGCGTTCAGTCCGCAGTCGGCCAGCACCGCCACACTGGCGCTCATGCTGCGAAAATTTCTTGCCCTGCTCATCTGCCTGGCCGCCAGCCCGCTGGCGCGCGCCGATTCCTACTTCGTGTACGTGGACGAGCAGACCGAGGTGCCGCAGCTGGTGCTGAGTGTTTCCGGCTCGCGCCTGCGCATCGAAACCAGCAGCATCGCCTACACCGTCGTCGATCTGCCGGCGCGCACCGTGACGCTGGTGGACGTGCCCTCGCGCAGCTACACCACCACCAGCATCGAGCAGGTGCGGGAGATCATGCAGCGCATCAACAGCGTGGACCCTTCGCAATCCACGCTGGTGCAGCTGGCCCTGGAAAATCTACCCGAGGGCAGGCGCCAGGAAGCCGAGAGCCTGCTGCGTCAGGCGCAGGCCGATGCCAACTATCCGTTTCTGAAAACCGGCGCACGCGCGGCCGAGGCCGGCATCGCCTGCGATATCTACCGGCAGCGATCCAGCACCGGCGACACACGCAAGCTCTGCGCCGCTGATTTCAGCGATCTGAAACTCAGCCGCGGCGATCTGCAAACCCTGCGCGGCGTGCTGCAGCTGCTGCGCGACACGCGCGGCCCCTGGCGGCCGCTGACCGAAGTGCCGGGCCTGCCGCTGCGCTACGCCGGCAGCTTCGGCGCGCAGCGCTATCAGGGCGGCGGCCGCCTGCAGCGTCTTTCGCACCACACCCTGCCGGCGGAGCGCTTTCACGCGCCCGGCGACTACCGCATCGTGTCCCTGCTGGAGATGCTGTCCAAGGGCGTGGCCTTCTAGCGGTGAGCAAGCAGCCCGGATGCAGGCGCCTTGGCGCCGGAATCCGGGACCGGTTCCGCTCCATCCCGGATTGCATCGCCATCCGGACTACGCTCGCTTTCCAGGCTTCAGTGCCCGAAGTGATCCGCATCGAACATCTGCGGATCGGGACGATCCAGCGCATCCAGCGCCGCCATCTCGGCCGCACTCAGCACGAAGTCGAACACCGACAGGTTCTGCGCCTGACGCAGCGCGTCGGAAGACTTCGGACAGGTGACGAAACCCTGCTGCACCTGCCAGCGCAGCAGCACCTGCGCGGCGGTTCGCGCATGGGTACGCGCGATGCCGGCCACCACGGGATCCGAAAGCATGTCGCTGCCGCAGCCGAGCGGTCGCCAGGACTCGGTGACGATGCCATGCGCGCGGTGAATGGCCACCAGATCATCGCGACGATGATAGGGGTCGAGCTGAATCTGGTTGAGCTGCGGCTGCAGGCCCACCGCAAACAGGCGCTGCAGATGTGCAGGCTTGAAGTTGGACGTGCCGATGGCGCGCACCAGACCCGCCTCGCGCAGCTTCACCAGACCTTCAAACGCCTCCACGTAGCGATCCTGATCCGGATTGGGCCAGTGAATCAGGAACAGATCCAGATAATCCAGACCCAGACGGCGCAGGCTGTGCTCGCAGGCCTCGCGCACGCCGGCCAGGCTGTGCCAGCGACGGTTGAACTTGCTGGTGACGAACACCTGCTCGCGCGCGATGCCGGAGGCCTTGATGCCCTGCCCCACACCGGTTTCGTTCTGGTAATTCTCGGCGGTATCGATGAGCCGGTAGCCCAGGCCGATGGCCTGCGCAATCGCCCGCGCCGCCTCGGCGTCGTTCATCGGCCAGGTGCCCAGACCCAGCTGCGGCATGCGCACGCCGCCACCCAGATCCACGGTCGCTGCCAGCCTGTCTGTCGATGACATCCTTGTTCTCCTTATGACTCGTCCGTCCATCAATACACATCAATCTTTGATCAGGAAAAACGCGATACCGCAGGCGTTTTCTGAGCGCGCGTAGCATACTCAAAGCGTTCGCACGCAGGGCAGCTCGCTGCGCCGCCGCGCCCGCGCAGGCGCTTGCGGACGGAGCGCCACCATCGAAACACCCGCCTCTTCCCGCACCCGATGAAAACCTCCACCACGCCAGCGCAACTGCTCTTCCTGCCGGGCGCGCTGGGCCGCACCGAACTGTGGCGACCGCTGGCGGACCTGCTGCGCCATCCCGCGAGCCGGCAGCACATCGGCTGGCCCGGCTTCGCCGGCGTGCCGGCCGATCCGCAGATCAAGAGCATCGACGATCTGGTGGCGATGGTAGCCACGCGCATCGAGCGGCCCACGGCGCTGATCGCGCAGTCCATGGGCGGCGTGATCGCGATGCGGCTGGCGCTGGAAAAACCGGAATCCATCACGCATCTGGTGCTCGCCGTCACCTCCGGCGGCCTCGATGTCGCCGCGCTCGGCGGCAGCGACTGGCGAGCCTCGCTGCAGGCCGCGCATCCGCAGCTGCCCGACTGGTTCGTGCATGATCGCCAGGACCTGGCCGCGCAGCTGCACGAGGTCCGCATTCCCACGCTGTTGCTCTGGGGCGACCGCGATCCGATCAGCCCGGTGCGCGTCGGTGAACGTCTCGCTTCGCTCTTGCCCGATGCGCGCCTGCACATCGTGGAAGGCGGCGATCACGATCTGGCCGAAAGCCATGCCCCCGAGCTGGCGCCTTTGATCGATGGGTTTCTGGCGGGGGCGGTTGCACGAAAGGAAGCGCCAGAGACTTGAACGGCGCGGGGGGCGATTGCAGCGCTTGAGGCATCGAGAGCAAAGCTTGTGTGTGGAACACGAGCACGAATGGCGGGTGACGCGCTGCGCGCTGACCCACCCTGCAACTGCAACGGCTGCAGACACGCTTTACGGGTGGGTTGGACCTCAACCCGACTCCGCCTGCCCCGCCACTTCGGGCGCGTTCACGCCGGTCCAGGCGCGGATTTCGGCTTCGTGGGCACGCACGATGCGGCGGCCTTCTTCGATGGCTTCGCCGGCGCGGTGAAAATCCATCAGGGCGAAATCTTCCAGGCGCGGTGACAGGGTGAGTTCGGGCGGATCGCCGGCCATGCGGCTGCGGGTGAGGCGGTCCTGCAGGATGTTGATGCTGGAGGCCACGGAGTCGAAGAAGCTGGGCGTCTCGTTGCTGCCGTGCAGATAGTCGGCGAGCTTGCGCCAGATGCTGCGGTTCCTTTCGTCCTGCGCCACCACCACCTGCTCGGCTTCCTTGAGGCTGGCCTTGGACATGTGCGCGCCGATCAACTGGGTGTTGAGGTTGATGGCGATCACCACGTCGGCGCCGAGGGCGCGGCAGGCCGAGACCGGCACCGGATTGACCAGACCACCGTCGAGCATCCAGCGGCCGTCGTGCTTCACCGGCGTGAAGATGCCGGGCATGGCGCAGGAGGCGCGCGCCGCGTCCCAGACCGGACCTTTGCTGATCCAGACTTCACGTCCGGATTTCATTTCGGTGGCCACGCTGACGAAGCGCTGGCTCACGTCTTCGATATTGGGATTGCGATGCTGTTCGTTGAAGAAGCCGAACAGGCGCTCGCCCTTCACGAAGCCGCCGGTCATGGTCAGGTCCATCAGCCGCACCACGTCGCGCACGCCCAGCTTGCGTACCCAGTCGGCGAATTCATTGAGCTGACCGGAGACATACACCGCGCCCACCAGCGCGCCGATGGAGGTGCCGGCCACCACTTCGGCGCGCACGCCCATGGCTTCCAGTTCCTGAATCACGCCGATGTGCGACCAGCCGCGCGCCGAGCCGCTGCCCAGGGCCAGGCCGATCACGGGCTTGAGGTCTTCTGAATGCATGCCAAAGGGCCTTGTGTATCGATGAGTGGGGGATGATGGCAGCTTGAGACTGAATGATGGCGGCATCGGTTCAGTGGCTGCAGCGCCTGGTTTTGCCGCGCAAGCTGCGGGCCAGCATGGGACAGCGCAGCTTGGCGAGGTCGCGATGGCGGGTTACGGCGCTGCGCGCCTGCCTCGCCCCTACGGTTTGCTTGTCATACCCGCGCAAGCGGGCATCCAGTGCGCGGTATGAGGCGAGTGTTGCAACTGATCGCTGCCCCCCGCTTGCGCGGGAATGACGGGGGGCAGCGGGCAAGCCCGCGCCTGCGCGCGCGCGTTCAGATCAGCAGGCTCTGCTGCGGCGCTTCGACAGGATCGAAGAAATTGCTCAGGCCCACGCCCACCAGGCGATAGCGCGTCTGCTCCGGTTCCTCCACGCGCTCGCGCAGATCCAGAGCGATGCGCGTCAGCGTCTCGACATCGGCCGGCGGCTCGCGCGGCGTGGCGCTGCGGGTGAGGATGCGGAACTCGCGGGTCTTGAGCTTGAGCACCACGGTGCGCGCCACGCGCCCGCTCTTGCGCGCGCCCTCCCAGGTCTTCACCGCCAGCCGGCGGATGTGCGGCTCCAGTGCGGACAGCGGCAGGTCCTGTTCGAAGGTGTCTTCGGCGGAGACGGACTGCGTGGGGCGGTCGCTGCATACCGGATGAGAGTCGATGCCCTGCGCCAGCTCGGCCAGACGCGTGCCGTAGCGGCCGAAACGTTCCTGCAGCTCGGCCAGGCTGCGCGCGCGCAGCTCGCCCACGGTGCGCACGCCCAGCTCCGCGAGCCGGCCTTCCATCACCTTGCCCACGCCGGGCAGGCGCGCCACCGGCAGCGGCTCCAGGAACTCCAGCACCTGATGCGGGCGGATCACGAACAGACCATCGGGCTTGCGCCAGTCAGAGGCGATCTTGGCCAGGAACTTGTTGGGCGCCACGCCGGCCGAGGCGGTGAGCTGCAGCTCCTCGCGGATGTGCGCGCGGATGGCTTGCGCCACCTCGGTGGCGGTGGCGAGCTGCTGCTTGTTCTCGCTCACGTCCAGATAAGCCTCGTCCAGCGACAAGGGCTCCACCAGATCGGTGTGCTGCAGGAAGATCGCGCGCACCGCGCGCGAGACCGCGCGGTAGCGTGTGAAGTCCGGCGGCACGAACACCGCTTCCGGACACAGACGCTCGGCGCGCAGCGCCGGCATCGCCGAACGCACCCCGTAGCGTCGTGCCTCGTAACTGGCGGCGCAAACCACCGAACGCGCGCCGCGCCAGGCCACCACCACCGGGCGGCCGCGCAGGCTGGGGTCGTCGCGCTGCTCCACGGAGGCGTAAAACGCGTCCATGTCCACGTGGATGATCTTGCGCACGAGCGGGTTCACCGGAACAATCGGGCTTGATCGGCTTTGGACGGGACGCTGCGCATCGCGCGACTGTAGCGAAGCGGCGGCAATCCGGCAGCCCTTTTCATTCATCGCCGGTCCATGCACAAACCGGCATATCGAGCCGACCCAGGTACCACCGAACCCTCATGCCCTCCGCCACGACGCCGATCAACCTCCTGCGCCTGTGCTGCGCCATGCCGCTGCTGCTGGTTTGCGCTCTGGCCCGCGCACAGCCGGCCACGCCGCCGGCCGCCGAAACCCCAGCAGAAGCGCCAGCAGAAGCCCCAGCAGAAACTGCCAAGCCGACGCTGGCCGAGCGCGTCGATCAGACCAGCAGCCGCATCGAGAACATGCTGGAGCGCAGCTCGCACTGGGTGGATGATCTGTTCAGCTCGGAGGCGCAGCGGCCGCTGAAGCCGGCCAAGAAGCCCTACGGCACGCTGGAGATCAGCGACAACTGGTCGCAGTTCTACGGCAACCGCCCGCGCGTGCGCTTCGATGCACGCGTGGACCTGCCGGCGCTGCAGAACCGCCTGTCCGGCTTCATCGGTCGCAATGACGACGAGGATTTCATCCGCGACCGCTCCGACAACAGCCTGCTGCGCTCGCGCTTCCCGCGCGTGGAGACGCAGGACCAGTGGCTGGCCGGCCTGGGCTATTCCCTGCCCAGCAATGACGTCTGGTGGGCGGACTTCCGGGTGGGCGTGCACCGCATCGTCGGCACCGAGCTGTTCGTGCAGGCGCGCGGCCATTACAACGCCTATGCCGACTCGCTGAATCTGATCCATCTGCGCGCCACGCCGTTCTGGACCTCGCGCCAGGGCCTGGGCTTCACCACCGGCGCCGACTACAGCCACGTCTTCAGCGAGCGCCTGCTGTTCCGCTGGGGCAACATCGGCACCGTCTCCGAACACCGTCAGGGTCTGGACTGGCGCAGCACCTGGACGCTGTACCAGGCGGTGGGCCAGTACGCGGGCCTGGCTTATGAACTGTTCGTGCGCGGCGAGACCGGCGACGACGTGCCCCTGCACGAATACGGCCTGCGCACCACCTTCCGCCACCCCCTGCTGGCACGCCGCCTCTACGGCGAATGGGTGGTCGGCTACAGCTATCCGCGCGAGGACGTGACGGACCGGCGCGACGGTTCGGTGCAGGTGGGCGTGGGCGTGGAGATGCCCTTCGGCAAGCGGCCGTGAGCGCGTGGCAATGCTCTGAGAGCTTGCTGAAAAACGCCATCCCTGGCGTTTTTCAGGTCGCTACGGAAAAGCGCGGTTTTCCTACGCTCCCGGCCATCAAGCGCTTGCGCGCTTGATGGCCGTTGGCACCTCCATGTGCCAAGCACAGCGTGCCGAAAACGTCGTTTTTCAGCACGCTGCTAAACTGCCCGGATGCGGAACCCTCGCAGCCCTGCGGCGGTCTGCCACCTCATATAACGAATGCTGGAGAGCTTCATGTCCGTGACCGCCCGCTCGCTTCTTCTGGCCAGCTTCGCCACGCTCAGCGCCTGCGCCGGCACGCCGGTGGCCGACGCCGGGCTGCGCTGCGCCGGGCGCTGCGAGACGCACGAGGACGGTTACCAGTGGGCTCAGAGCGGCACCCTGTCCGATCCCAAGCAGTGCGAGGGCTATAGCCTCGAATTCACGCGCGGCTGCAAGGACGCGGTAAACGACTTCAGCCAGATGCGTCCGTACTCGCAGGGACTGTAAGGTCTGTGTCCCTTGCACGGCCGCCACCGCGCCCTGCGGCCGCTTGAACACCCGGGAGTCGCCACCAATGCGCGTGCTCGCAGCTGCGGTACTGAGCCTGCTGCTGGCCAGCGCCGCCGCGCAGGCGCAGGACCAGGCCATGGCCGAGCGTCTCAAGCCCTGCGCCGCCTGTCATGGCGAAGGCGGGCATTCGCGCGACGAGGTCTATTACCCCTCCATCGCCGGCAAGCCGCAGGGCTATCTGCAGCAGCAGCTGCGCAATTTCCGCGAAGGCCGCCGCCACAACACCGTGATGGCCGAGCTGCTGGCGCCGCTGTCCGATGACTATCTGCGCGCCATCGCCGCCTACTACGCCCAGCAGCCGCCCACGCTCGCCGCCCGCGAGCCGGTGGCCGATGCCGCGCTGCTGGCGCGCGGCGCGAAGCTGGTGCGCGAAGGCGATGCCGCACGCCAGCTGCCGGCCTGCAGCCGCTGTCATGGCGGGCAGCTGGCCGGCGTGCAGCCGGCCATCCCGAGCCTTGCCGGCCTGGGCCGCGACTATCTTTCCGCGCAGCTCGGCGCCTGGCGCAGCGGCGTGCGTCAGGCGCTGGCGCCGGACTGCATGGCGCAGATCGCACGCAAGCTCGACGAGGCCGAGATCAACGCGCTCAGCGCCTACATCGCGGCGCTGCCGGTGAACGCACAGACGCGGCCGGCCGAACATCCGGACGGCAAGCTGCCGCTGGACTGCGGGAGTGTGCCGTGAAGCGCTGCTGGCTCTGTCGCGCCGGTCTGCTCCTGCTGCTGCTCAGCGCCGCGCTGTGGCTGTACTGGCCGGCCTTGTATCGCCCGGCGATTGCCGACAGCGTGCTGCCGATGAGTCCTGCGCAGATCGAGCGCGGCGCCTATCTGGCGCGCGCCGGCAACTGCATCGCCTGCCACACGCAGCCCGGTGCGCCCGAGTACAGCGGCGGACGGCGCATCGCCACGCCCTTCGGCGATGTCTACAGCAGCAATCTCACGCCGGATGTGGACACCGGCCTGGGCGCCTGGCGCGCGGCCGACTTCTACCGCGCCCTGCACGAAGGCCGCTCGCGCGACGGCCGCCTGCTCACGCCGGCCTTTCCCTATCCCAATTACACGCGCATCACGCGCGCCGACAGCGACGCGCTGCTGGCCTATCTGCGCACGCTGCCGCCGGTGCGTCGCGCACCACGCGCCGCCGAGCTGCGCTTTCCTTACAACACGAGCTTGGCGCTGCAGCTCTGGCGACGCCTGTACTTCCGGCCTGCTGAGTTCGCGGCCGATGCGCAGCGCAGCGCCAGCTGGAACCGCGGCGCGTATCTGGTGGATGGTCTGGGCCATTGCAATGCCTGTCATGCGCGGCGCGACTGGCTGGGCGGCGTGCGCGATTCACGCGCCTATGCCGGCGGCGAGATCGCCGGCCTGGACTGGGAAGCGCTGCCGCTGACACGCGAACCGCCGCTGGACGATGCGCAGGCCGGCGAATGGCTGGCGCTGCTGAGCAGCGGCGTGTCGCAGCGCCATGCCGTGAGCGGGCCGATGGCCGAGGTGGTGTTTCACAGCCTGCAATACCTGCACCGCGAAGACCTGGCGGCGATGATCGAATATCTGCGCAGCCTGCCGGGCGAAGCACAGACGCCGAAGCCCGATCGCATCAATGCGCGTCTGCTGCAGACGCTGCAGCAGCGCGGCGAGCAGGTGTATGGCGAGCACTGCGCGGACTGTCATGGCGAGCAGGGCGAAGGCAAGCCTTCGCACTATCCGGCGCT
Organism: Solimonas aquatica; assembly: GCF_900111015.1. GTDB lineage: Bacteria > Pseudomonadota > Gammaproteobacteria > Nevskiales > Nevskiaceae > Solimonas > Solimonas aquatica. The sequence continues at coordinate 61,471 of NZ_FOFS01000013.1, forward strand.
GGCGGGCAGTCGCCTGCTGGGCAGTCCGTCACCGGCCAATGCCATCCGCATCGTGCTTTATGGCGGCTATCCACCGAGCACGGCCGCCAATCCCATGCCCTACGGCATGCCGCCGTTCCGGCCGCAGCTGCGTGATGAGGATGTGGCAGCGGTGCTGACGTATGTGCGTTCGGCCTGGGGCAATCAGGCGGGAGCGGTGTTGCCGGCGCAGGTGGCGAAGCGCTAGCGGCGCGGCATCGTGTCTGCGAAGACTGCTGAGATGCTTGACCGTTGGTAGATTCGCGGCGTTGCGGTGTCGTCTGGCGCCTCAGATTCAGCTGTTTTTTTCTTGGTTTTTTCTCGATCTATTGGCTTCTTCCGCCGCCCTCCGGCGGCGGCGGCAGAAGCTCCCCCGTAGGTCGCTTCTGCTCTCTTTGCTTGTGCAAAGAGAAGTAAGCAAGAGAAAGCACACCCCAGCTCCGGCTGCGCGCGCTTGCTGGCGCAAGCGCCCTTCGCTGTGCAACGTGCTCGGGGCCGTTGCAGACACGCCATCCTGGCGTGGCTGCTCTTTCGCCGGATTTCCATGTCCGGCTCTCCCCTGCGCTCGTCGCACAGCTCAGCGCCAGAGACGGGGACCCCAACATCAAAAGCAACAGCGTAGCGACGCTCCGTGCTCAAAGCTGCTATTGCTGTTGCCGTGGCTTTGCTTTTAAACCCCCTTTGCCTCGCACCGAGCAGCGCAGCGAGCGCAGCGGGAGAATCGAACAGGAAGTTCGATTCAGTTGCAGCCGCGCCAGGGATGGCGCGTCTGCAACGGCCCCGAGCACGCGAGCAGCGCAGGCTGCCGCCGCCGCGACAGCGGCGACGGATGCGAGGCGTAGGGCGTGCTTTCTCTTGGGTACTTCTCTTTGCACGAGCAAAGAGAAGTACCTCGGGCGCCGAAGGGCGCACGAAACCAAGGCCGGATCAGGCAACAGCCCAAGCAGCAACAGCAAAACCCTGGCGGGTTACGTCGCTCGCGCGCCTAAGCCTCTCGACCGTACAGCCGCCCGCCACGCCTCAGGCAGCGCGCCGACCCACTTGCAGCTCGATGGCATTCATCAGATACGCCGCGTCCTGCCCCACATCGGCAAAACGCCCGGAGCCCCAGGTGTTCTGCCAGGGCAGGCCCAGGAAATACAGACCGCTGACCGGCGTGATGCCGCGCCGGTGCACCGGCTGACCACGACCGTCGAAGACCGGCGCTTCCAGCCAGCGGTAGTCACTGGTGAAACCGATCGACCAGATCACGCTGCCGATGCCCGCCTCGCGATAGTCCAGCGCGGTGATTTCCGCCTCCGGCTGCCAGACCGGCACATAGGGCGGCTCGACCGGGGCCTCGATGCCCTTGGCGGCGATGTACTGATCGATGCTGGCGCGGATCGCCAGATAGCTCTCGTCGGCACGATCCAGATTGCGGCGCAGGTCAGGCTCGAAGTGAACCTCGCTGCCGCACACATCGGCAAAGCGTCCGTAGAGCTTCATGCCCTCCACTGCGAAACGGCGCAGATCGATCTCGCGGCCACCGTCGCGGCCGGTGAGATAGTGATTGGTCTTCTCGCGTACCGTCTCCTTCTGCGGATGATCCTCGTAGGCAATCGCGTAGTAGCCGGATTCGGTGAGCCAGTCGGTGACCTCGCGGCCGCGATACACGCGCGGCGAACGCGGCGCAGTGCCCACGGCCAGATGCACCTGGCGTCCGGCCAGATGCAGGTCCTCGGCGATCTGACAGCCCGACTGCCCGGTGCCCACCACCAGCACCGCGCCCGGCGGCAGCTGCTGCGGATTGCGATACAGCGAGGAATGCAGCTGCGCGACGGACGCCGGCAGCCGTTCGGCGGCGCGCGGAATGATCGGCAGCTGATAACCGCCGGTGGCAATCACCACCTGCTGCGCCTGATAGTCGCCGGCACTGGTCTTCAGCTCGAAGCCGCCCTGCTTGAGCGGACGCAGGCGCTGCACGTCCACGCCCTCCAGCAGCGGCGGATTGAAGGACGCGACATACGCATCCAGGTAGGCGACGATCTCATCCTTGAGCATGAAGCCCTGCGGATCATCGCCGGCATAGGGAAAGCCCGGCAGACGGCACTGCCAGTTGGGCGTCACCAGGCAGAAGGAATCCCAGCGCGACTCGCGCCACTCGTTTGCCGCGCGCTTGCGCTCGAACACGCGATGCTCGATGCCGTGCTGCTTGAGATGCCAGCTGATGGCCAGGCCCGCCTGTCCGCCGCCGATCACGGCGACCGGAATATGCCTGACGCCGGTCTCGGCGCCACTGAACTTCAGATTCATCTCGCGCTCCTGCGACATGGCCTCAGACCCCGAAAGCTTCGACGGTCACCGTGGATTGCGGCGGGTACTGCTGGGCGCGGCGCTCGATCTCGGCGATCTGCGCCAGCGCATGCCCGCAGCCATAGCCGTACTTCTGCGCGACGCGCTCGCTGGCGTGGAGCAGCGCGTCGCGGCTGCGCTGCACGAACTCATCGCGGGCATAGGCCTGCTGCAGCACGAAAGCCTCCTGGATGGTGCTCGACGGCGAATAGCAGACGCTGGTGCTGTCATCCGGCCAGCGCACGCGGAAATGCATTTCCGGCATGAGTCGATTCCTCGGTGAACGATGCAGCCGGCGCAGCGCCGGCACCGCAGCCCATCAGCGGCTGCACGGCAAAATCCCAGGCCAGACGCCGCTGCCCGCCCAGGCTCAGATGCAGCTGCCGGCTGTCATCGCAGACACCGATGCGCGCCACCGCCAGCTCGCGCGCGGCAAAGCGCGCCAGCACCTTGCGCACCTGCTGCGGCTTCACCGCGAGCAGAAAGCCGTAGCTGGGAAAAGTGGACAGCAGCCAGTGCGCCCAGCTCACGCGCGCCGGTCGCGGCACGCTGTCCAGCTCCACTTGCGCGCCCACGCCCGAGCATTCCATCAGCATCAGCAAGGTGCCCAGTACCCCGGCCTGGCTGATGTCCTTGGCCGCGGCGCACAAGCCGTCCTCGGCCAGACGCGGCAAGACTTCCAGATCGCCACGCAGACGCGCCGCGGGCGCATCGGTGGCGGCGTTCCAGTGCGGATACGGCGGACGATACGCGCCACGCAGATCGGTGACGGCGATCAGCGCATCACCGGGCCGCGCCGCGAAGCTGCTCAGCAGCTTGCTGGCGCGGCCGAGGATGGCCACCGCCAGCTGCTCGCGCTCGCTGCGCAGATTGCTGTGCCCGCCCACCACCGGCACGCCATAGGTCTTCGAGGCCGCCGCCATGCCATCGAGCAGCTGCGCCTGCATCGCGGCATCCGCGCTCCAGCTGGCATCCACCACCGCCATCGGCCGTCCGCCCATGGCGTAGACATCCGAGACATTGACCATCACCCCGCACCAGCCGGCGAACCAGGGATCCTTGGCCACGAATTCGTTGATGAAGCCTTCGATGGCCAGCAGCAGATGCGTGTCGCCATCGGCAATCGCGGCGCAGTCATCGCCCACCGGCACCGCGGCCTTCGGGTCGGCGATGCCCAGGCGCGAAACCACCGAGGCAATATCGCGCTTGCCACGCAGGCCGCGACTGGCCTTCAGGCCCGCGACGATTTCATCGAGCAGCTGCGCGAACATCAGGCGGCCTCGCGCAGCTGCGTGTAGAAGCAGCGCTCGCGCGCGTGGCGCGGCGGGTAGTGTTCCAGCTGCGCCTGCATCAGCACATGCGGACGATTCTGCACGCTGATCGCTTCCAGGCCCTGCCAGTGCAGACGCTGGAACAGCTTCACGTTCTGCACCTGCACCTGCGCCAGAAAGCGCGTGCAGCCGCGCGCATGCGCCCGGCCCACCGCGTGCCGGATCAGCTCGCTGCCCAGCCAGGCGCTGCGCCGGTAATCCTGCTGCACCGCCAGCCGCGAGCCCTGCCAGAGTCCGGGCTGCCGCAGCGGATCGGCTCGATGGATGCGCACCGTGCCCACCACGCGCTCGCCGATGCCGGCGACGCAGGCGATGGCGGCGATCACGATGGCCTGCTCGTCAATCGCATCCCGGTCATCGTGCTCGAAGACCTGCTGCTCACGGCAGAACACCTCGCGGCGCAGCGCGGCACAGGCGGCGCGCTCCCAGCCGGCATCGACCTCCTTGATCAGATAGGCGCCGGGCATGAACACCGTGTTGGGCATTTGCATGGCGGCCTCCTCAGGCGGCAACCGCCGGCGCTTGCTGCGCGCGCTGCTCGTAGGCCGACAGCGAGGAGCAGGCGCCACACTTGCCGCAGCCGGCCTTGATCTCTTCCGAGCGCAGGCCGCCGGCCATCAGCATGCGGCCCAGGGGTTCCAGCAGCGCGCGCATGAAGTCGCTGCCGGGCGCTGGATGGTGTTCCAGCGGCGTGCCGCCATTGGGCACGAAGGGCACCACGAAGGGATACACGCCCAGGGCGATGAGCTGCTCGCTCATGCGCAGAATCGCCTCGGGCGTATCACCCAGACCGGCGAGGATGTAGGTGCTGACCTGGCCGCGCCCGAACACCGCCACGGCATCGGCGAAGGCCTGCAGGTATTGCTCGATGCTCACGCTCGCCTTGCCCGGCATGATGCGCGCGCGCACCTCGGGCGTGACCGCTTCCAGATGCATGCCCAAGCTGTCGATGCCGGCCTGCTTCAGGCGCGTGAACCAGACCGGATCGTCCGGCGGCTCGCACTGGCCCTGGATCGGCAGCGCCACCGCGCGTTTCACGCCGATGGCGCTCTCGCAGAGGATGGCCGCGCCGCGATCCGTGAAATTGGGCGTGCCGGTGGTCATCACCATGTGCTTGACGCCATCCAGCAGCACCGCCGCGCGCGCCACCTCGCCCAGCTGCTCGGGTGTCTTGCGGTTGATGGTGCGGCCGTTCTGGAGCGATTCACCAATCGAGCAGAACTGGCAGGACGTGCTGCGCCGTCCGTAGCGGATGCAGGTCTGCAGCACCGTGGTGGCGAGCACGTCCTGCGCATGCAGCTGCGCGATCTGCGAGTACGGCACGCCGTCGAGCGTCTGCAGGCGATAGAAGCGCGGACTCCTGGGCAGGCTGATCTGTGCCACCGGAATATCGCGCAGGCGCAGCGTGGCGCGGCCTTGCGCGTCGGCACGGTCCAGCGAAAACGGCGAGGCCGAGGCACTGCCGGTGTGCACCGGCACCATCAGGGTGCGGCCGTCGAGCGTCAGGGCCTTGTGATCGGAAGGCCCGGCGCCGCCGCGACGGCTGGGGGCGCCCTCATCGCTGGCCAGGCGCAGGCCTTGGGATTGCAGCTGCGTCATCAAATCCGTGGGAAGGTTCATCTTGCCTCCAGGGCGCAGGTCCGGCCTGCACATGCGCGGTGCTTGTGGCACGCGCGTCCAGATTCAGCGACAACAATTCCGGCCGCGCGTAATGGCCGACCGAGTCCATCATGCGTTTGCGCTTGGTGATCAGCGCCAGATCCAGATCCGCAAAAATCAGGCCTTCGCCCTCGCGCAGCGGTTCGCACAAGTGCTTGCCCTCCGGCGAGATGATTGCGGTGTAGCAGCCGCCGCGCAGCGCCTTCTGCAGACCCGGATCGGCGGTCAGCGACGCCACCTGCGTTTCGTCCAGCCAGGCCGTGGCATTGACCACGAAGCAGCCCGATTCCAGAGCGTGATGGCGCATGCTCACCTCCATCTGCTCGGCGAAGATCGGCCCCACCAGCGAGCCCGGGAACTGGCTGCAGTGGATTTCTTCGTGCTGGCTCATCAGCGCGTAGCGCGCCAGCGGGTTGTAGTGCTCCCAGCAGGCCAGCGCGCCGACGCGGCCAATGGCGCTGTCCACCACTTTCAGGCCGCTGCCGTCGCCCTGCCCCCAGACCATGCGCTCGTGATAGGTGGGCGTGAGCTTGCGGCGCTTGAGCAGCAGGCTGCCGTCGGCATCGAAAATCAGCTGCGCGTTGTAGAGCGTGCCGTGGTCGCGTTCGTTGATGCCCAGCACCACGACGATGCCGTGCTCACGCGCGGCATCGGCCACCGCCTGAGTGGCGGCGCCGGGCACGGTCACCGCCTGCTCGTAGAGCTGGAGGTGCGGCGGGCCCATGCTCACCGGCGGCGTGATGAAGGAGAAGTACGGGTAGTAAGGCAGCACGGTTTCGGGGAACACGATCAGCTGCGCGCCTTCGCGCGCAGCCGATGCGATCGCCGCCAGCACCTTGGCCAGCGTGCCTTCGCGACTGCCCAGCACCGGCGAGAGCTGGGCAGCCGCGGCCTTGACGATGCGCGAGGCCATCGCGCGCTTCACACCGTCCAGGTGTGCAGCATGAAGGCGTTGTCGTTGCGGTGCAGGAGAATCAGGTCCAGCACGTCGAGCGGATTGATCGGACGGATGCCCGGCTGCAGCGAGGGCTCGCCATGACCGTAGAGCGCCTGCAGCGCGAAGCGGCAGGCGTAGACCTTGCCGCCTTCATCCATGAAGGCCTTGAGCTGATTGTTGAAGTTCTGATGACCGGGAAAGGCTTCGTCGCCGATGGTGGGAAAACCGCGCTGGATGCCCAGGGTCACGCCCGGACCGTAGAGCAGCACCGAGGTTTCGAAGCCCTTGCGCAGCAGACGCTTGGCCTGCAGCAGATTGACCAGACCGATGGAGCCTTCGAAGGCCACGGTGTGGAAGGTGACCAGGGCCTTCTCGCCGGATTTGGCTTTGACGTCTTCAAACACCTTCTCTTCGTAGTCAACGAAGAAATCACCTTTCTTGTGCGCGGGGGCGGTAACGGCAGGCATGTGCAATCTCCGAAAGCGATGTTGGTTGTCGATGGCCGCTGCGGACCGGCGGCTTCACCACGTCAAATCGCAACCGATGTGCCAGTTGTTGCATGGAATTTCGCGAGGCCATGCAATCAATTCGAGACAATTCTGTAAGCCTTCAAAATTTTTCTGGCACTGTCGCTGCATGACGATTGGAGCTTGAAGCCAGCAGGCTTTTCTCCAGGGAAGCCGTGCTTCGTTTCGAGGCGGCGCAGCGGCTTTTTAGTGCCTGCCCGCACCACAAAACACACTTTCGGATGCAATCAATGTCCAATCATTCCAAGCGCTGGGCCCTGGCCTTGCGCGGCAGCGACAGGCCGGCTTACCTGGCGATTGCCGATGCCATTGCCGAGGACATCCAGACCGGCGCGCTGAGCGCCAGCCAGCGCCTGCCCACGCTGCGCAAGCTCGCGGCGGACCTGAAGCTGAACTTCACCACCGTGGCGCGCGGCTATGGCGAGGCGCAGAAGCGCGGCCTGATCGATGCGCGTCCCGGTCAGGGCACCGTGGTGCGCGAGCTGGTGGCCAGCCAGCCGGTGCACCGGCCGCGCGCCGGCGGCCTGCTGGACATGACCATGAACATGCCGCCGGAGCCGCGCGATCGCGCGCTGCTGGAGCGTCTGCGTCAGGGCCTGCTGGGGCTGGCCGAGCATGATCCCTACGAGCTGCTGCGTTACTGCGAATTCGGCGGCAACGTGGAGGAACGCGAGGCCGGCGCCTGGTGGCTGCGCAAGCGCGTGCCCGAGCTGCATCATCAGCGCGTGCTGCTCTGTCCCGGCGTGCAGTCGGCGCTGCTGGCCTTGTTCGCGGTGCTGGCGCGGCCGGGCGACAGCATCGCCTGCGAAGCCGTCACCTACCCCGGCATCAAGGGGCTGGCCACGCAGCTGGGCATCCGCCTGCAGGGTCTGCCGGCCGATGATGAAGGCATCGACCCCGACGCCTTCGCCGCACTCTGCGCCGCCGAGCCGCCGAAGGCCTTGTACTGCAATCCGGTGTATCTGAATCCGACCACGGCGGTGATGTCGCTGGCGCGGCGGCAGGCGGTGGTGGAAATCGCGCGCCGCTACAGCGTGCCGATCATCGAGGACGATGCCTACGGTCTGCTGCCCAGCGAGGTGCCGCCGACGCTCACGGCGCTGGCGCCGGAGCTGAGCTTCTACGTCACCGGCTTTGCCAAGCATCTGGGTGCGGGCCCGCGCGTGGCGTATCTGTGTTCACCCAATGCCCGCTACGCCGCGCGTCTGGCCGCCACGCTGCGCACCACGGCGGTGATGAACTCGCCGCTGTCCTGTTGCCTGGCGCGGCGCTGGATACAGGACGGCACGGTGGAGGCGGTGACGCTGGCGATCCGTGAAGAGTCGCGTCAACGCCAGCTGCTGGCGCGCCAGATCCTCAAGCGCGCCGAATACCAAAGCAAGGCCGAGGCCTTTCATCTCTGGCTCTCGGTGCCACCACCCTGGAACCGCATCGAATTCGCCGCGCACCTGCGCGCGCATGGCGTGGGCGTGGTGATCGCCGACACCTTCACCGTCAGCGGTCCGGTACCGGAAGCGGTACGCGTCTGCCTGGGCGGCAGCGCCTCGCGCGAGGACTGCGCGCACTCGCTGGAAATCATCGAAGACGCCATCGAGCAGGCACCGGAGCTGGCCTCGCGGGTGCTGTGAGGTCCGTGAGATGTGCGCGTCGCAGCAACCGTAGCGCGGGTAAGCTCTCGTAGGGCGGGTTAGGCGCGTGAGCGCCGTAACCCGCCGGGCTTTGCTGTTGGTTGCTTCGTGTTGTTCTCGATCTCGCCTTGGTTTCGTGCGCCCTTCGGCGCCCGCCGCAGAAGCTCCTCCGTAGGTCGCTTCTGCTCTCTTTGCTTGTGCAAAGAGAAGTAGGCAAGAGAAAGCACACCCTACGCCTCGCATCCGTCGCCGCTGACGCGGCGCCGGCAGCCTGCGCTGCTCCGCGTGCTCGGGGCCGTTGCAGACGCGCCATCCCTGGCGCGGCTGCTCTTTCGCCGAACTTCCTGTTCGGCTCTCCCACTGCGCTCGCTGCGCTGCTCGGTGCGAGGCAAAGGGGTTTAAGAGCAAAGCCACAGCAAAGCACGGCGCAGCGACGCTCGTCGCGCGAAGCTGCTGTTGCTTTTGATGTTGGGGTCCCCGTCTCTGGCGCTGAGCTGTGCGGCGCGCGCAGGGGAGAGCCGGACACGATGTCCGGCTCAGTTGCGTACAGGCCATGGATGGCCTGTATGCGACGGCCCCGAGCACGTTGCACAGCTCAGGGACCCGCGCAGCGGGCGCCAGAGCCGGGGTGTGCTTTCTTTTGGTTCCTTTTCTTTGCACAAGCAAAGAGCGAAGCGACCTACGGGGGAGGCTTCGCGGACTCCGCCGCCGAAGGGCGGTGGAAGAAGCCAATAGATCAAGAGCAGCGCAAAGCGCAGAATGGCAAAGCCAAGGCGGGTTACGGCGCTATCGCGCCTAACCCGCCCTACGTATCTGCACACTACTTCGGGCACGCGCGACGGCGCGCCGCCATCAAACCATCGTGCCCGGCACCCACCAAGGTTTCAGCGCATCCATCGCCGGCAGGTATTCGTAACCCAATGTCTCCGCCACCGCGCGATAGGTGACGCGACCCAGATGGACGTTGAGACCTTCGCGCAGACCTGCATCATCGAGCAGCGCACGTTGATAACCCTTGTCGGCCAGCGCCAGCACATAAGGCAGCGTGGCATTGGTCAGCGCGAAGGTGGAGGTGCGCGCCACCGCGCCGGGCATATTGGCCACGCAGTAATGCACGATGCCATCGACCACGAAGGTCGGGTTCTGATGCGTGGTGGCATGCGAGGTTTCGAAGCAGCCGCCCTGGTCGATGGCCACGTCCACCATCACCGTGCCCGGCTTCATGTGCGCGAGCATGGCGCGCGTCACCAGCTTGGGCGCGGCAGCACCCGCCACCAGCACCGCACCGATCACCAGATCCGCCGTGGCCAGGGCCTGATCAATGGCATCGGCCGTGGAATACAGCGTGCCCAGACGGCCGTCGAACACCGTGTCCAGCCAGTTGAGCCGCGCCAGCGAGCGGTCGGCGATGCTCACGCGCGCACCCATGCCCACCGCAATCTTCGCGGCGTTGTAGCCCACCACACCGCCGCCGATGATCAGCACCTGCGCCGGCGGCACGCCGGGCACCCCGCCGAGCAGCACGCCATTGCCGCCCTGCGCCTTCTCCATGGCATGCGCACCGGCCTGGATCGACAGCCGTCCCGCCACCTCGCTCATCGGCGCCAGCAGCGGCAGACCGCCGCGACCGTCGCTGACGGTTTCATAGGCAATCGCCACGCAGCCGCTGTCCACCAAAGCGCGGGTCTGCGTGGGATCGGGCGCCAGATGCAGATAGGTGAACAGGAGCTGCTCCGGCCGCAGGAGCGGAAACTCCGAAGGCTGCGGCTCCTTGACCTTCACGATCATCTCGGCCGCCGCATACACCGCCGCCGCATCGGCCAGCACCGTGGCGCCGGCGCGCTGATAGTCCTCGTCGCGGATGCCGATGCCGGCGCCGGCCTGACTCTGGATCAGCACCTCATGGCCGCGCGCGCAGAGCTCGCGCACGCCGGCCGGCGTCAGTCCCACCCGGTATTCGTGGTTCTTGATTTCCTTGGGGGTGCCGATACGCATCGCGGACTCCTGGCAGCTCGGGGGATGGTTCTGCCGCCGACCTTAGCGGCCGGCCGGCCGTCACGACCAGCGGGAAAGCCTTCAGCGGGCGGCTTGCAGGACCTGGGCGGCTAGCACAAAACCGGCAAGCCCGCATTGACGTCGGTAGATGATAATATTTCTCAGTAGCATCATAATTCGCATCAATTGCAGTATTGGGAAATGGGGAGCGGATCCATCGTGTCACAGGGGCAATCCCGGGGCCTGGGTAGAGGCCGCGTCATCGTCTTGCTGGCGGCGGCCATGCTGGCCGCCTGCAGTGGCGGCAACAGCGGCTCGGCCGACAGCGGCGAGCTTTCCGCACAGGCCCAGCTGGGCAAGCTGCTGTTCGAGGACACCGCGCTGTCGGCTTCCGGCCAGCAGTCCTGCGCCAGCTGCCATGTGGAATCGCGCGCCTTTGCCGGCGACGACGCCCTGGCCGTGCCCCTGGGCGGACCGAACATGGACCTGCAGGGCATCCGCAACACGCCCTCGATCATGTATGCCTCCTTCACCCCGCCCTTTCATTTCGAGAGCGACGGCACGCCGGTGGGCGGCATGTTCCGCGACGGTCGCGCCAACACCCTGGTGGAGCAGGCGCAGGGGCCGTTCCTGTCGTCCTTCGAGATGGCCAATGCCGACGCCGCCGAGCTGATCGCGCGCCTCAAGACCCGTCCTTATCTTCCACAGTTCACCGCGCTCTACGGCAGCGCGGTGCTGGACACGCCTGCCACCGCACTGCAGCGCATGGCCCTGGCCATCGCCGCTTACGAGAGCGAAGACCCGAAGTTTCATCCCTTCAGCAGCAAGTACGACGCCTGGACCGCCGGCAAGGCCAGCCTGAGCGGCGATGAGCTGGCGGGCCTGGCGATCTTCAACGACGCCACGCGCGGCAATTGCGCGGGCTGTCATCCCAGCACGCCGGTCTCCAAATCCGTGCCGGCGCTGTTCACCGATTTCACCTACGACAATCTCGGCGTGCCGCGCAATGCGGACCTGGCCGTCAACGATGACGCCCAGACCCTGGCCTATGTGAACTACAACGGCACGGACGGCGTGCACCGCTTCTACGACACCGGCCTGTGCGGACCGGTCCGCGGCGACCTGGCCGACAAGACCGCGCTGTGCGGCGCCTTCAAGGTGCCGACCCTGCGCAACATCGCGCTCACCGCGCCGTACTTCCACAACGGCCGCTTCGCGACGCTGCAGGATGCGCTGCGCTTCTACGTCACCCGCGACACCGCGCCGCAGGACTGGTTCACGCTCAATGGCGACGGCACGGTGAACAAGTTCGATGATCTGCCGGCCGCGGATGGCGGGCAGTTCGTGGTCACGCCCCATCTCGCCGGCAGCGATCTGTCCTACCTGGGCAACGTCAACACCAGCGAAGTGCCCTACGAGCGCCACATCGGCCAGGCCGCGCATCTGAACAGCAGCGAGATCACGCAGCTGCTGGCCTTCCTCTGCACCCTCACCGACGGCTACGACCCGGCCGCGCCCGCCAGCTTCGCCTGGCCTGCGCAGTGCCCGCAGGCGCAGCCCTGACCCCATTGTCCTTACCGATTCACAGCCGGATGAACCGCATCATGAAAAAAACGCTCATCGCGCTTGCCCTCACCAGTTTCTCGCTCAGCGCCCAGGCCGCCGATTCCAGCAAGCAGGGCATCGAGCAGCGTCTCGACGCCCTGAGCCAGCAGGTGGAAGCCTTGCAGGCCGAGATCAAGCAGCTCAAGGCGCAGAACGAAGCGCTGGCCGCGCAGCAGGAACAGCAGGCCGCGCCCGCCGCGAACAGCAGCACGGCCAGCGCCGCAGCGACGGGCGCCGCCACGCTCTGGGGTTATGGCGAAGTCGTCTACTCGCGTCCCATCCATGATCCCGACAGCACGACCATGGACCTGGCGCGCGCGGTGGTGGGCGTGGGTTATCGCTTCAACGAGCGCACGCGCTTCAACTCGGAATTCGAAATCGAGCACGCCGTGGCCTCGGCAGATGACGAGGGTGAGGTGGAGGTCGAGCAGTTCTACATCGATCACAAGCTCGGCGCGCAGCTGGGCGCCAAGGCCGGTCTGTTCCTGATGCCGGCGGGCTACATCAATCAGTCGCACGAGCCGAACCGTTACTACGGCGTGCGCCGCAATTTCATCGAGACCCTGATCATTCCCTCCACCTGGCGCGAAGGCGGCGCCGCGCTCTACGGCAGCACGGCGAGCGGTCTGTCCTGGGAAGGCGGCGTGACCACCGGCGTGAACTTCGCCGACTGGAACTTCATCGAAGTGCCGGAGCTGGAAGACCAGGCGGTGCTGGCGGCCACGCATCAGGAACTGATGAACGCCGACGCCTCGCATCTGCAGGAATATCTGGCGCTCAACTACAACGGCATCCCCGGCTACAACCTCGGCGCCAGCGTCTACACCGGCAATGCCACGGCGCCGACCTCCACCAGCGATCTCTCGCCGCTGCGCGTGACGCTCTGGGAAGCGCACACGCGCTGGACGCCGGGCGACCTGGATCTCTCCGCGCTGTATGCGCGCGGCACGGTGTCCAATACCGCCGAGGCCAATGGCCTGTATCCGGGCGCGGTGAATCCGATTCCCTCATCCTTCTTCGGCTACTACGCGCAGGCCGCCTACGCGGTGTGGAAGAACCAGGAGCAGCGTCTGGTGCCCTTCGCGCGCTGGGAACGCTACAACCTCGCGCACGACTACAAGGGCCTGATCAGCGGCGCCACGGTCGGCCCCAAGCCCACGGAAACGGTGTGGACCTTCGGTGCCAGCTACTACCTGAATCCGCAGGTGGTGATCAAGGCCGACTACCAGATGTTCGACCTCGACGACAGCCTCGACCGCTGGAATCTCGGCCTGGGTCTGGCCTTCTAGTTTTATACTGCGCGCAATGAATCCCGCTCTACCCGACACGCAGCAAGACGCCGGCACCCGCCGGCGTCTTGCTGTGGCCGCGCTGCTGGTTCTGGGCCTGGCCTGCGGCACGCCGGCACGGGCCGACACCGTGTATCTGCCGCCCGAGCAGTTCATCCGCGAAGCCTTCAGCAAGACCCCGCCGCCGCAGTTCCTGTGGCTGGACGCCGCCACCCAGGCGCGCGTGCAGGCCGCGCTCGGACACAGCTATCCGCAGGCACGCATCCGCTACTGGCGCGGCGAGAACAAGAGCCTCTGGGTGCTGGACGAGATCGGCAAGGAATATCCGATCACCGCCGGCTTCGTGGTCAAGGGCGGCGTGCTGGAAGCCGCGCGCGTGCTGGTGTATCGCGAATCGCGCGGCGATGAGGTGCGTTACCCGGCCTTCCTCGAACAGTTCCACGGCGCGCGTCTGGTGGACGGCAAGCTCGACAAGCGCATCGACTCCATCTCCGGCGCCTCGATGTCGGTGGACGCCATGCAGCGCATGGCGCGCACCGCCCTCACGCTCGACGCCCTGGCGCCATGAGTCCGCATCGCGCGCAAAAACGCCATCGCATCGGCGTGCTGCTGCATCGCTGGCATCATCGCGCGGGTCTGTTCGCGGCGCTGTTCCTGATCTGGCTCGCCGTCTCCGGCCTGCTGCTCAACGAGCACGCGCTGCTGGGCCTGGACAGCACGCGCCTGGACTGGCCCTGGCTGATGCGCGCTTACGGCCTGCATGGCGAACAGACGCCCGCCTTCAGCGCCGGCTCTCACTACCTGCTCAACAACGAGGGCCAGACCCTGCTCGATGGCAAGCCACTGGCGCTGCCGATTCCCGAGGCCCTGGGCATGGTGGAACTCGGCGGCCTGCTCTATGTGGCCACGCCGATGAGTCTGGTGCTGCTCAAGGCCGACGATGGTCAGCGCATCGACGAGCTGCGCGCGCCGCCGCTGCCGGCCACGCCGCTGCGCCGCCTGGCACTGCACGACAACGCGCTGTTGCTGGAAGCGGACCAGCTTTACGCTTCGGCCGACGGCGAAAGCTGGCAGGCGGTGAACCTGACCAGCGCCAACTGGTCGCAGGCGCAGCCCCTGAGCGAGGCGCAGCAGGCCGCAGCCGGTCTTCGCCCCAGCCTGCCGCTGACGCGGGTGCTGGCGGATTTGCACAGCGGGCAGCTCTTTGGCACGGCCGGCAAGCGCGTCATTGATCTGGTGGCACTGGCGGCGATTCTGCTGGCCGTCACTGGCCTGTGGGCGACGCTGCGGCGGCGCCATCACCGGCCGCACTGAGAACTCAGTCTTCCTTCCTAACATGAAACCACGCCGCCGCCTGATGACGCCTTATCTCCTGCTCGCCGTCGGCCTGGGCCTGTGCGCTTACTACGGCCTGGCGCTGAGGCAGCTGCCGCGATACAGCGAGGCGGATATCGCCGCGTCCGCCGAACTCAACCTGCACCTGGATCAGCAGCGCACGCCCTCCTTGCAGAGCGAGCAGCGCGACAAGATCGTCGCCGAACTGCGCGAAGACATTGCCCGCGAACGCCGCGAACTGGAGACCGGTCTGGGCGCGGGACTCATCGCGCTGGTCGCGGCGCTGGGCAATTTCGTGCTCGTCGTGCTGCTGCGACGCGCCTCGCGACCCTAAGCCACGCGCCTCACAGCAGCTCGCTCCAGCGCGGCGCGGCCGCGAAGGCAGCATGGATCAGCCCCACATGCGAATAGGCCTGCGGGAAATTGCCCCACATGCGCTGCCGCTGCGTGTCGTAATCCTCCGAGAGCAGGCCCAGCGGCGACAAGGCCTCGTGGACGCGCGCCATCAGCGCCTTGGCCTGGGCACTGCTGCCGGTCATCGCCAGCGCCTCGATCAGCCAGAAGGTGCAGATCACGAAAGCCACGGTGGGCACACCCAGGCCGTCATCATCGCGATAGCGATACAGCCAGCCGCCGTGCGTGAGGCCATCGGCGATGGCCTGCACGGTCGAGACCAGACGCGGATCGTCCGGCGGCAGAAAGCGCAGCGGCACCAGCTGCAGCAGCGCGGCGTCGAGTTCCTGGCCGCCGTAGGCGCCGACGAAACTGTTCCGCTGCGCGCTCCAGGCCTGCGGCAGGATCTGCGCGCGCAGGCGGTCGGCCATTTCGCGGAACTCGCCGGCATGCAGCGGGCGATGCCGCTGCGCGATGCGCGCCACGCGGTCGATGCCGGCCCAGCACATCAGGCTGGAAAAGGTCTGCGGCTCCCAGGCCTTGCGGTATTCCCAGATGCCGGCATCGGGCGTGCCCGCCACTGCAGCAGCCTTGCGCGCCAGACGCTCCAGCAGATCCAGCGTGGCCACCGAACGATCATCGATGAAGCGGTCATCCAGGTAGATCGGTGCCAGCGCCAGAATCATCTCGCCGAAGACATCGTGCTGCCGATGCTGCGCCGCGGCGTTGCCGATGCGCACCGGCCCCAGGCCATTGAAGCCGGCCCAGTGCGGCAGGGTCTGCTCGTCCAGATCCCGTCCGCCGTCGATGCGATACAGCGGTCGCAGATCGAGTTCGGGCTCGTTGGCGGCGACGTTGAGCAGGTAGTGGATGAACTGCTCGCGCTCCTCGAAGTGTCCGAGCAGGCGCAGCGCGCCCAGCACGTAATACGAATCGCGCAGCCAGCAGTAGCGATAGTCCCAGTTGCGGCCGCTGCGATCCGGCGACTCCGGAATGGAGGTGGTGAGCGCCGCCGCGATGGCGCCGGTGTCTTCGTAGCAATGCAGCTTGAGGGCCAGTGCCGAACGGATCACTTCCTGCTGGTAATGCGCCGGAATATTGGAATGCTTGACCCAGCGCTGCCAGTAGCGGCTGGTCTCGGCCAGGAAACGCTCGGCCAGCAGCGGAATCGACTCGTCCACTTCCGCGCCCCAGGACAGAATCAGATGCCGTCTCTGGCTCAGCGCGAAGCTCTGTCCACCCAGGTATGAAAGCGGGATATCGGTGGTGAGCCGCAGCGGCGCGGCATAACCCTCATAGCGGATGTGATGGGAGCCCTGCACCGCCACCGGCACGCGCCTGGACCAGCCCAGCCTCGGCTCGCAATGCACACCGATCAGCGGCGTGCCCTCCAGCGGCTCGATGATGCGCAGCAGCTGCGTGGGCCGGAACATGCGGTTGTTCTGCATGAAGCGCGGTGCGAAATCCAGGATGCGGAATCGCCCGTCTGCGGTTTCAAAGCGTGTCTCCAGCACATTGGTATTGGGCAGATAGCGCTGCTCGCCGGGCACGCCGCTGGCCGGCCCCACCGCAAACTGCCCGCCGTCCTCATCCAGCAGCCTGCCGAATACCGGCTCGGAATCGAAACGCGGCAGGCAGCACCAGACGATCTGGCCGCTGCGCGCCACCAGCGCGGCGATCTGGCAGTTGCCGATCAGACCAAGATCTTCGAGTCGCATGGACAGGACCCTATCAAATAAAGACACACACCAAAACCACTGCCCATGCCGGTTTCGGCATTGCCACCGATTTTTCCTGGCCCTGCAATTTCCAGTGAGATTCCTGCATTTTGTGAGTCACTCCGGCATTTCGCCTGATGGTCCTGGGCTGCTTGCCTTGCGCCGCAATCGGCGTGCTAGCCTTCGGCGATGAAAAGCGCCACGCCTTCAGTCCTGATCTGGCTGGCACTGCTGAGCGTGCTGGTGGTCGGCGCCTGGTTCGCCGTCACGCACACCACGCGCCAGTGGTCGGAGCGTGATATCGATCTGCGCACGGAACTGGCCGTGAGCAGCGCGCGTCGCGCCCTGCTCTCCGCCTTGCACGGACAGGACACCCAGGATCTGCAGCTACTGCTCGGCGATCTGATCACCGACGAACGCATCATGGCGGCGGCGGTGTGCGATGCCGAGGGCAAGGCCCTGGCGGCCAGTGCCAGCTACCCGCCGGTGTTTTCCTGCCCCTCGCTGCTGGCGCGCGTACGCAGCGCGGTGCTGTCCGGCAACAAGCCCTGGCGGGAAAACGTGCCGCTCAAGCAGACCACGGTTTACCTGGCCGCGATTCCGCTGCTGGAGCAGGGCGAGCTGCGCGGCTTCGTGGTGCTGGTGCACGACTTGAGCTTCGTCTCGCGCCGCGAGCGCAGCGCGCAGCTGTTCCTGCTGCTGGCCTTCGTGGTGCTGGCGCTGGGCTCGGCCACCATCACCCTGGTGTCCTCGCGTCTGCTCTGGCAGGCCTGGAACAAGAGCCTGCGCCGCATCGCCAAGGGCGAGACCCAGGAAGTGGACAAGCGCCCGGAGTTCCAGCCGCTGCTCCAGGATCTGCGTGATCTGCTCGACCGTCTTGCCCAGGAAGAGCAGGCCGAACAGCACGGCGGCATCTGGAATCCGCAGCGGCTCAAGCTCACCCTGCGCCGGCACTTGCACGGCGAGCGCATCATCGTGCTGGCCAATCGCGAGCCCTATATCCATCAGCATGATGCGGAAGGCGGCATCGGCGTGGTGCATCCGGCCAGCGGTCTGGTCAGCGCGCTGGAACCGGTGATGCGCGCCTGCTCGGGCGTGTGGGTGGCACACGGCGCCGGCGATGCCGACCGCCAGACCGTGGACGCGCAGGATCATGTGCGCGTGCCGCCGGGCGAGGAGTCCTATCTCTTGCGCCGTCTGTGGCTGAGCGAAGAGCAGGAGCGTGGCTACTACTACGGCTTTGCCAACGAAGGTCTCTGGCCGCTGTGTCATGTCGCGCACGCACGGCCTACGTTCCGCACCGAGGACTGGCAGCAGTACCAGCAGGTCAACCAGAAATTCGCCGACGCGGTCTGCCAGGAAGCCAGCAGCGAGGACCCGGTGATTCTGGTGCAGGATTATCACTTCGCGCTGGCGCCGCGCATGCTGCGCGCGCGGCTGCCGCGCGCCACCATCATCACCTTCTGGCACATCCCCTGGCCCAACGTCGAGCAGATCAGCATCTGTCCCTGGCATCGCGAGCTGGTGGAAGGTTTGCTGGGCAGCAGCATCCTGGGCTTCCACACCCAGCAGCACTGCAACAACTTCATGGAAGCGGCCGATCATTTCATCGAATCGCGTCTGGACCGCGAGGACTTCGCGGTGATCCGTCACGGCCAGCGCACCCTGGTGCGCGCGTACCCGATTTCGGTCGAATGGCCGCATCACCATGCCAGCGAGGCGCCGCCCGCGGCGCAATGCCGCGCCGAACTCCTGGCACAGCTGCAGCTGCCGCCCGACACCTTGCTGGGCATCGGCATCGACCGTCTCGATTACACCAAGGGCATCGAGGAACGCTTCCGCGCCGTCGAGCGCCTGCTGGAAAGAGAAGCGGCGCTCATCGGCCGCTTCGTGTTCCTGCAGATCGCCTCGCCCAGCCGCACGCAGATCGAGCGCTATCAGCAGGTGAACCGCGATGTGGAGGAACTGGCCGCACGCATCAATGCGCGTTTCGGCCGCGAAGGCTGGCAGCCCATCCTGCTGCGCCGCCGCCACACCGAGCCCGCCGATGTGTTCAGGCTCTACCGCGCCGCGCAGCTCTGCTATGTGAGCAGCCTGCACGACGGCATGAACCTGGTGGCCAAGGAATACGTGGCCGCGCACGACGATGAACTGGGCGTGCTGGTGCTCTCGCAGTTCACCGGTGCCTCACGCGAGCTGCGCGAGGCGCTGATCGTCAATCCCTATGACATCGAAGCGGCCAGCGGCGCGCTGGCGCAGGCCCTGCTGATGCCGGCGGAGGAGCAGACCGCGCGCATGCGCGCGATGCGCCGTGCAATCTCGGAAGCCAATGTCTACCGCTGGGCCGGGCGCATGCTGATCGACGCCAGCCGCCTGCGCCGCCGCGAGCAGCTGATCGAGCTGCTGACCGATCAGCACGACTACCCCCTGGCACGCAGCGCATGATTCCGATCCTCAGCCCCGGTGGCCGCGCGGCACTGGCCGAATTCCTGCGACCCAACACCCTGCTCGCCTTCGACTACGACGGCACGCTGGCGCCGATCGTCGACGATCCCGCGCAAGCGCAGCTGCGCCCTCGCACGCAGCGCCTGCTGCAGGCGCTGGCACGACGCCGTCCGACCGCCGTGCTCAGCGGCCGCGCGCGCGCCGATGTGCTGCGTCTGCTGGCCGGCATTCCGCTGCTGGAGGTGGTGGGCAATCACGGCGCCGAGGCCTATGGCCTGCCGCCGCGGCTGGTGACCTTGAGGGTGGAGCAGTGGCGCCAGCAGCTGCAGGCGCGGCTGCAGGAATTTCCGGGCGTGCAGATCGAGGACAAGCGCTTGTCGCTGAGCCTGCACTATCGCCACTGCGATGATGCGGCCGCCGTGGAGCAGCAGCTGCGCAGCCTGTGTCGCGAGCTGCCCGGCGTGCGCCTGCTGGGCGGCAAATCGGTGCTGAATCTCCTGCCCGTCGACGCCCCGTGCAAGGGCCAGGGGCTGCGGCAGGTGCTGGAGCGCCTGGGCTGCCCGCGCGCGGTGTTCGTGGGCGATGACGAAACCGACGAGTCCGTGTTCCGCTGGCGCGATCCGCAGCGCCTGCTCGGCGTGCGGGTCGGCCGCTGCGAACGCACGGCGGCGGAATACCTGCTGGAGTCGCAAGCGGACATCGACGAGCTGCTGGAACTGCTGCGCGCGCCGCTGCGCTGATGCCTTGAGGCCCATCAATGCGCGGGCCTGCACTTTGCCAGATAAGGGGCTCAGGGCCGCTCCGGTCCGCCCACCACATCAGGGTTTTGATCGCACCATGACATCGCATGCCCCGTCCAGGGCCCGGCAGATCGCCCGCATCCGGCGCCTGCGCGGACAGCTGGAAGCACTGGAGCGCGCCTTGAGCGAGGATCGCGACACCGGCGAAGTCCTGCGTCAGATGGCCGCCGTGCGCGGCGCCAGTGATGGCCTGGTGGCCAACTTCATCGCCGACTGCATCCAGCGCTGCACCCGGCAGCAGCTCAGCAGCAACAGCCGCGCCGCCCGCAAGGACATGGCGCGCATCGACGAAGCGATCCGCACCTATCTGCGCTGAGCGCGCTCAGCGCGGACGCAGCAGCACGCTCACCTCGCCGGCGCCCGGCACATTCTCCAGCAGCAGCAGGGCCGCGTTGTCGGCCGAGCGCTGCAGCGCGCCGCTGAGCTGCAGCTGATAGCCCTGCGGGTAGTGCAGCGCCAGCGGCACATAGATCTCGGTGAGCCCTTGTGCGGCGCGCGGCGTGTAGCGATACGAAAACTCGCCGCTGTCCGGATCAAAGGACATCGCCAGCGGAATGCCGGCGGTGGCCTGCGGATAGGTGCGCACCAGCAGGCGCAGCTTGTCGGGCTTGGCGCTGGACAGATCCGTATCATCGGCAAACAGGCCCTGCGCACCGCTGCCCTGCGACTGCGTGGTGGGATCGCGCCAGTTCTTGTACTGCCAGTAGAACCAGTTGCCGAGGTTTGCGTCGGCGGCGGCGAGCGTGTCGCGGATGATGGTGAGATCGTCCGAGGCGCCGAACTCGCTCATCGCCGCCACCGCGTCCATGCGCCGCGCGGCGGCCTCGCCCTGCGCCGTGACCTGATCGATGAAGTAGCGGCAGGTCTGGGAAAGGTCCAGCGGAATCGGCAGCGCGCCGGACTGCAGCAGCGCGGCATGCGGGCAGTAGTTGTGGAAGGAATAGCCCAGCTGGCTCTCGCCCACCACTGGCGTGAAGCCAGTGCGCAGACCACTGCCACCCGCGAGCAGTTGCGGTTCGAACCAGACCAGATTTGCAGCATCCACGCTGCGCAGCGCGCGACGTGCGTTGTCCATGAACGGCTGGATCTTGTCGCGATCCGCATCCGGACAGCCGCCCAGCGCAGGGTTCAGGCAGTTGATCCACAGCGTGCCGGCCCAGGGCTCGTTCAGAAGGTCGTAGCCCATGTGATACGCCTGATCACGCCAGCGCCTGGCGACTGCCGTCCAGGCCTGTGCGTGGCTGGCCCAGACCTCGGCCTGCCCAGCCCAGAGATGATCAAACAGGGTCGAGACCTGCGGCGTGAAGTAATTGAAGGGGAAACCCAGCTGCGGCGGCGGCAGTGTGTTGAGCGGGCCTTTGAGTTTTTCCACCGCCCAGGCCGGCACGCCCTCGCCGCCAAACTCCTCGCTCATCATGTCCTGATGGAAGTCGTACAGCGTCCAGATTTTCTGTGCCGCCAGCAGCTGCACCACGCGATCCGAGGCTTGCAGATAAGCGTTGTCGATCACGCCTTCCTGCGGCATCACGCCGGCCCACAGCACCCCCAGACGCACACCGTTGAAGCCTTGCTCGCGCAGCCACTGCGCATCACGCGCGGTAAAGCCTTCGGCATCGTCGGGCGGGTAGTACGGCGGCAGCTTCCACACCGCGTTCACGCCATGCACCAGCACCACGCGATTCTGCGGATCAACCAGCCAGCGACCATCACGACGCAGCTGCGGCGCGGCTTCGGCATCGCGTGGCGCGACGCTGGACGTGGGCGGCTCCGGGCTGCCGCAGGCACTCAATAGCAAGATCGCCAGCAACCCGGCCATTCGGATACGCATGATCGCCCCTCCAACGCGGCTCTGATCCGGCCGCTATGCCCCGCATTGTCGGCCGCGTATCGCGGCGCGCCTCGTCCGCCTGCGGGAGGCTGGCCAGAAGCGGTCGGCAGGCCCCAGGGCACTGCGCTGCGGCCAATGCTGTGCGAAGCGGGCCCGCGATAATCCATCGCAGCCTGCCGGCCAGCGGCAGCGTGAACACCAAGAACCTGGGGGAAGCGATGAAGCGGATGACGAGCGCCATGCGGTGCGCGGTGTGGGCCATGCTGGGCTTGGCCGCATTGTCTGGCTGCAGCAGCTCCAGCCGTCCCGAAAGCGTTGCTGCGCCACGCAGCGGCACGCCCGGCTGGGACCGCAGCTGCGATGAGGCGCGCTTCCCCTCGCTGGCCTGGACGCAATGCGAGCTACTCAACTATGCCCACGTCAGCGAGGCGCCGACCGAACAGCTGCAGCCGGCCTTCGTCGCGCGGCTCTCGGCGCAGTCGCTGAGCAATCAGCTGTCCTGGCTGGCGCGCGCAGCAGATGACCCCAGCTGGCTGGCGCTGCGCAGTGCCAACACCGAGTTGATTCCGCTGTGCACCACCTGGGCCCTGCCCTGCGTGGGCGATCCATTCCGCTACGCGCAGGCCGAAGGCCTGGATGGCGCGCCCTTCTACACCGGGGAAGCCGAGGTGATTCCGGTGGTGTATTACGACCAGGACTGCGCGCGCATCTCCGGCCGCATCTGGGCGCCGCGCAACCGCCAGAGTGGCGCCAGCCTGCCCGGCGTGGTGATCGAAAACGGCTCGGTGCAGGCCAGTGAAACCCTGTACTGGTGGGCCGCGCAGCTGCTGGTGCGCGCCGGCTATGTGGTGATGACCAGCGATCCGCGCGGACAGGGACGGTCGGACTGGCAATCGCCCAGTGGCCAGCAAGGCGGCAATCTCAATGTCGAGGTCTTCACCAGCGGCCTGGTCAATGCCATCGACTTCTTCCGTTCCAGCAGCGTGCAGCCTTACCCGCACAACCAGAGCTGCGCCGGCACTTACCCCACGGTGGTCACTGCCTTCAATCCGCTGCATGCGGCCATCGACCCTGCGCGCCTGGGCATCGCCGGCCACTCGGCCGGGGCCAACGCCGTGCACAACGTACAGGCGTTCGGCGCCAGCGGCGCCGCGCCCTGGCCGGGCCTGATCGATGCACAGAATCCGGTGCGCGCCGCCGTGGCCTGGGACAGCACCTTCAATCCCAACATCTCGCTCGGTGGTCTCTCCGAATTGCCCGGCGTGGCTGAAGCGGGCCTGGCACTTACTCAGACGCGGATCACTCTGCAGCCGCATCTGCCCTTGCTGGAGCAGCAATCCGAATACGGCCTGGTGCCCACGCCGTTCCTCACGCAGCCGGCCGCCGACAGCCATCTGAGCGTCTACCAGGCCTGGCGCGCGCAAAACCTGCCGGTGATGCAAGTGACACTGCGCGGCAGCACGCATTACGAGTGGTCGCTGCTTCCGGCGTTCCCCGCCAGCTCCTGGTGCCCGCAGATCGTCGATGGCCGCTGCAGCGGTGGCTGGGGCCAGCCGCTGGCACAGCACTACACCCTGGCCTGGTTCGACCGCTGGCTGAAGCAGCCCGGCGAAGCCGGCTACGCCGACGCCGATGCCCGCCTGCTGGACGATGCCAGCTGGGCGGATCGGATGAGCTTCCACTTCCACTCCGCACGCAGCTTCGTGCTGCGCGATGGCCAGCGCGCGGACTGCGCGGATATTCGCGCTGGCTGCTGAGGCGGCGGGCGATGCGGTTAAACTACGCGCCGCAAGCCTTCGTAGCTCAGTGGATAGAGCGACCGCCTCCTAAGCGGTAGGTCGCAGGTTCGATTCCTGCCGAGGGCACCAGATCTTGCCCCGCCCTCGCGCCATCACCGGCCCGGCCATTCCCGCAGCCAAACCAGGCCACAGCTGGCGCCTATGGCGCGGCCTGGCGCGACGCGCCGGCCAGCACCGCGAGTCCGGCCAGACCCGAGGCAATGGAAGCCAGCAGGATGCCAAGCTTGGCGCTGCCGATCAGTGCATCGCCGAGCGCCAGCTGGGTGATGAACAGCGCCATCGTGAACCCGATGCCCGCGAGCAGGCCGCCTCCCGCCAGCAGACGCCAGCTCAGATCGTCCGCACGCGTCGCCAGGCCCGAGGCGAGCGCGAGCCAGGTGAACAGCAGGATGCCCAGCGGCTTGCCGATGACAAAGCCCAGGAACACGGCGAGCGTGAGCCCCGGCACGAAGCCCGTCACCGGCAGCGGCATGCCGGCATTGGCCAGCGCGAACAGCGGCATGACGATGAAGACCACCCAGGTATGCAAGCCGATCTCCAGCCGCTCGACAGGCGACAGGGTTTCGCGGCTGGCGATTTCCGCCAGCTGCAAGGTGCTGCGATCCTTGGTGTCCTCACTGCTGGCCTCGCCGGCGGGATGGGCGACGACCTTGTCCAGAATCGCGTAGAGGCGATCATCGCTGACCCAGCGCCGCGCCGGCGTCATCAGACCCAGAATCACACCGGTGATCGTGGCGTGGATGCCGGACGCATCCATCGCCAGCCAGATCAGGCCACCGATCAGGAAGTACTGCGCAAAGCCGCGGATGCCGATGCGCCCCATGAGCCGCACGCCGGCAAAACCCAGCACGGCCAGACCCAGGGCGCTCCACACGATCGGGCCGCTGTAGCCGATGGCCACGACCAGAATCGCGCCGACATCGTCGACGATCGCCAGGGACAGCATGAAGACGCGCAGGCTGTGCGGAATGCGTGAGCCCAGCAGTGCCAGGCAGCCGATGACAAAGGCGGTGTCGGTGGCCATCACCACGCCCCAGGCGCGCTCGCCCGGCTGCTGCCACTGCAGCGCCAGATAGAGCAAGGCAGGCACCGTCATGCCGCCCAGGGCGCCGGCGATGGACAGCGCGGCCACACGCGGATCGCGCAGCTCGCCCAGCACCAGTTCCCGCTTGAGTTCCAGGGCCACCAGAAAGAAGAACAGGGTCATCGCCGCATCGTTGATCCATTCCTTCAGCGAGCGGGCGAAATCAAGGCTGCCGATGTGCAGGCCCGCCGGCGTTTCCCAGATGCGCGCGAACGCTTCGGCCCAGGGCGAATTGGAGAGCAGCAGCGCGGTGAAGGTGGCCAGCAGCAAGGCGCCGCCGCCGGCGGTCTCGATCTGTACAAAACGGGCCAGCGGCTTCGTCAGCCGATCGACCGGCATCTTCGGGAGCTTGCCGAGGTCCGCGCCAACTGCTGGGTGCTGGCTCATCTGATCCGCTTCATCCGCTGTTCGGCGATGCCCACCTTAACAGGGTGATGCCCGGCGGGTTTTGCATCCGCACCGCTAAGTGGCTTGCCGCACCGACGCTGCGTGGCTGCGGCGATAGGCTTGCCACTCGCATCGATTCCGATCGCCCGCAGCTTCGCTGGCGACAGGACACAGAGGGCAGACCCCATGAAAAACGCCAACTCCCACCCACCCGCCGCCAACGCCGCCAACCTCAGCAAGGGCGCCGCGCCGCGCCCGGCCAGCGCGCAGAATGGCAGCGCGCCGCCGTCCACCACGCCTCGCATTCAAGGCAACCCGAAGGATACCGCGCAGGAGACCCATCATCAGGTCACTGCCAAGAAAGCTGTCGATCAACCCAGTCCGGGCACAGCCGCCCGCCCCGGCACCCTGGGCCTTGCCGCCGGCGGGAAGAGCGACAAGTCTGCCAAGCCCCAGGAGAAGCGCTCATGAGCCTTCCCAGTGCAGAGCAGGCCAAGGGCCTGTGGAAGCAGCAGGTCGGCGCCGCCAAGGTCATCTGGGGCAAGCTGACGGAAGACGAGCTGCTGCAATCGCAAGGCCATGCCCAGAAGCTGGCGGGCCTGATCCAGGAACGCTACGCCATCACCCGCGAACAGGCCGACAAGCAGGTCGCGGACTTCATCGACAAGTCGCGGCGCTGATCCTCGCCGCGCGTCCGTCGCCCCTGCCGGAGCAGGGGCGAGGCCGCGCGCGTGGCCGCGACGCCACCCCATTACGGAGACTTTCATGCACACCAAGACATCAAGCCGATTCCACTTCCCCGCCATGCTTCTGGCCGGGGCCACGGCGCTGTGCGCCGGACTGTTCAGCCTTGCCGCACAGGCGGCCGCCACTGCCGAGGAACTGGACAAGGACGCCGAGCAGGCCCTGCAGATTCTCTACAAGAGCAATGCCAC
Organism: Solimonas aquatica; assembly: GCF_900111015.1. GTDB lineage: Bacteria > Pseudomonadota > Gammaproteobacteria > Nevskiales > Nevskiaceae > Solimonas > Solimonas aquatica. Next base: position 87,515 of record NZ_FOFS01000013.1, read on the forward strand.
GGCGCTGTCGATTTCCAAGCAGGCCAAGGCCACGCTGGTGTTTCCCAAGATCATCAGGGCCGGCCTGGTGTTTGGCGGCGCCTATGGCGAAGGCGTGCTGAAGAACGGCGCGGCCAAGACCAGCTACTACAACTCCGTGTCTGCCTCCTGGGGCCTGCAGGCCGGCGCGCAGTCCTACGGCTACGCGGTCTTCCTCATGAACGACAAGGCGCTGCGCTATCTCGACAAGTCCGAAGGCTGGGAACTCGGTGTCGGACCGACGGTGGTCGTGGTCAATGAGGGCATCGCCAAGAACCTTTCCAGCTCCACGCTCAAGGACGACGCCTACGCCTTCATCTTCGATCAGCAGGGCCTGATGGCGAGCTTCAGCATCGAAGGCACCAAGATCAGCCGCATCAGGCGCTAAGCGCCCGCATCGCCACCGCGCCTCTCGACCGGCGGCCAACATCCCGCCCACACCGCGGCTCCTGCCCCGTCCGCTGTGTGGGCCGGCCATCGCCTGCTCTTGAAGGAACTCGCCATGCTCGAACTCATTGCCGTGGTCTTGCTGGTGCTCTGGCTTCTGGGCCTGGTCTCGGCCCACACCATGGGCGGCTTCATCCACCTGCTGCTGGTGGTCGCCATCGTCGTGATTCTGGTGCGCGTCATCCAGGGCCGGCGGGTCTGAGTTCGGTCGGCGCATCCGCCCGCCAGACGCATCAGGACGACCCAGGATAGCCACCGCCGTCGGGCCCGGCGTACTATGCGCGCCTTCGCGATGCGCCCGTAGCTCAGTTGGATAGAGCATCTGGCTTCGAACCAGAGGGCCGGGAGTTCGAGTCTCTCCGGGCGCACCATTTCCCGCAGCGTGCAGCTACGGCGTCGCCGGCGCCGCAGCGGCTTCGCGCTCCGCCAGACTCGCGAGCATGCGCTGTGCCTGTTCAACAGCATCGGACTGATGCGCTTGCGCGGCCAGCAGCTGCAGAATCTGGCGCGCTTCCGGATATCGGCCGGCACGCAATAGCTAACAGGATGCCGCCGGCGCGCTGCCTTTTGCCTGAAGTCTCAGGCGCCGTGATCGTGCAGCCACTCACGCGCGAGCTTGGCGGCGTACTCGGCGGCGATGGCGTCGTAGGTCGGACGGTAGTCGGCATTGAAGCCGTGGTCCACGCCGGGGAAGATCAGCACTTCGGAGCCCGAGCTGCCCTTGGCAAGCAGACCGCGCATCTGCTCCACCACGTCCTCCTTGATGTACTTGTCTAGACCGGCGTAGAGGCCCAGCACCGGCGCCTTGATGTTCGCGGCCAGATCGATGGGATCGGCGGGCTTGATCTCGGACTTCATGCCATTGAGCAGACCGTAATACGCGACGCCGGCCTTGAGCTGCGGATTGTGCGCGGCATACAGCCACACGGTGCGCCCGCCCCAGCAATAGCCCACCGCGCCCAGCCGCTTCACGTCCACACGGCCAGTGCCCTTGGCGTAGGCGACGGCGGCGTCCAGATCGCTCATCACCTGCGCGTCCGGCACCTTGCTCACCACCTCGCCGAGGATCTGGCCGATGTCGCTCATCTTCGACACATCGCCCTGGCGCGCGAACAGCTCCGGGGCGATGGCGCAGTAGCCGAGCTTGGCGTAACGGCGGCAGACGTCCTTGATGTGCTCATGCACACCGAAGATTTCCTGAATCACCAGCAGTACCGGCAGATCGCGGCCTTTCTCGGGCATGGCGCGATAGGCGGGAATCTCGCCGCCCTGCACCGCAATCTTCACCTCGCCGGCAATCAGGCCGCGGCTGTCGGTGACGATGGTGCTGGCCTGCGCGGCGCCGGCCGCCAGCGCAAAGCCGCTGGCCAGGGAGCTGACGATGAAACCGCGACGCGAGACCGCGCCATTGGCGGGCTTGGCCTTGGCGAAGTCGAGCGGCAGCAGACCGTATTGCTGGTGATGCATGAACATTCTCCGTTTCAGGCTCTGTTTCGGGGCGAAGAACATGGGCCGGTGCGCAGGCGCGCGCGGCGACGCTTCGGCACTTTACCAGCTTGCTGAAAAACGCCATCCCAGGCGTTTTTCAGGTCGCTGCGCAAAAGCGTGGTTTTCCTGCGCTGCCGGCCGTCAAGCGCTGGCGCGCTCGATGGCCCTCGGCAGCTCCAGGTGCCAAGCACCGCGTGCCGGACACTTCGTTTTTTTAAGCACGCTGTCCGTCATCGGCTCAGGGCCAGGCGCAGCCCCAGCGCGACAAAGACCGCGCCCAGGGCACGATCCAGTCGTGCGGCGAGCCTTTCGCTGCGCCTGAGCCAGGCGCCGATGGGAGCGGCGAACCAGGCCAGACACAGGCTCCACACGGTGCCGGTGGCCACGAAGCTCAGCCCCAGCAGCACGAAGGCCGCCGGCTTGTGCGCGCTGTCCACGGCGATGAACTGCGGCAGGAAGGCGAGGAAGAACAGCGCCACCTTGGGATTGAGCACATTGGTGAGCACGCCCTGGCGGTAGGCCGCGAGCCAATGCCGGTCACCGCTGACGGGCGCCGCGCTGAAGCGACCCGCGCCGCGCGACAGCAACATGCTCAGGCCCAGATAGATCAGGTAAGCCGCGCCGATCAGCTTCACCAGCAGAAACGCCGAAGCCGACGCGGCCAGCAGTCCCGACAGACCCAGCGCGGCAGCGAAGGTATGCACCACGCAGCCGCTGCAGATGCCCAGCGCCGAGGCCAGGCCCTGCGCACGGCCCTGGCCGATGCTGCGACCCAGGATGTACAGCGTGTCCGGCCCCGGCGTGAGATTGAGCGCGATGCAGGAGAGCAGAAACAGCGGGAAGTCGTGGATGCCGAGCATGGGAAGCCTGTTGGCAATGAAGGCTGCGCGGATGGCGCCTGACCGAGGCCGGCCCTCGCCCCCGTCGCCGCGCAATGAGGCCGAGGGGATTTGCAGCGCGTGCTGTACTCAGTGCGGCGCTGGGGCCGGTGCCGGTGCCGGCGCGCTGAGGGCAGGCGCGGCCGGCGACGGCGCGGCGCTGTCGATGTACGGCACCTGCAGATCCTGCAGGCCCATGCGCATCGCCTCCTGCGCCGCCGGCGGCAGCTGCGCCAGCTCGGAACGGCGGTAGGACTGCTGCGCGCAATGCTGCGTGTAATCGTCCTTCACCACGTTCAGCGCATCGATGTCGTGCTTGAGCGCGTCCATGCGCAGATTGAAATCGCGCGCCTGCGCGTTGTGCGCGTTGCGGCGCTCGCGCAGTTCCAGCTGCGCGCGCAGATCGTCGCGCGGCGTGGCGGCGGCCTGCGCCTTGAGTTCGGCGGAACGCTGGTTGATGCGGGCGCGCTCGGCTTCCAGCTGCTCGCTGCTCTGCAGCAGGCGCGGCGACTGCTCGCGCAGCTGCAGGGCGGCCTGCGCGCAGGCCGCCAGCGCCTCGCCGCTGAGCACCGCCGGTTCGGCTTGCGCCGCGGCGCTGCCCAGCAGCAGCGCGCCGCAGATTCCGACACTGATCTTGCGCCAGCTCATGACATCAAAGCTCCTGATCCAGGACGGCTGCGGAGAGCCGCCGTCCGAATGGGGCGCCATTGTGAACGTTTCGCCGCGGCTTTACCCGGCGTAACCCGGGTTGTCGCGATCCAGCTTGCGCAGCAGCGCCGGCCAGGCCAGCGCACCGCCCATGCCCAGGGTCACCTGCGCAATCTGCTGCGTGGCCAGGTCGAGAATCTTCTGCGGAATCGGGATCAGCTCGCCGCCGGCCTGCGCGCGCACCTGCACCGCGCAGGCGGCCTCGAAGATGTACATGGCCATGAACGCCTCGGCGGGCGTCTTGCCCACGGTCAGCAGGCCGTGATTGCGCAGCATCAGGAAGGTCTTGGCGCCGATGTCGCGCACCAGATGCGGCTTCTCGTCTTCCAGCAGCGCCACGCCTTCGTAATCGTGATACGCCAGCGAAGACAGCACGAAGAACGCCTGCTGCGAGATCGGCAGCACACCGTCTCTCTGCGCCGACACCGCCACCCCGTTGAGCGAATGCGTGTGCATCACGCAGCCGGCGTCGGCGCGCGCGCCGTGCACGCAGCTGTGAATCAGAAAGCCGGCGGGGTTCACCGGATACGGCGAGTCCTGCACCTTGCGACCCTGCGCATCGACTTTCACCAGCGAGGAGGCGGTGATCTCCTCGAACATCATGCCGTAGGGATTGATCAGGAAGTGTTCCTGGCCGCCCGGCACCTTGGCGCTGATGTGGGTGAACACCAGATCGTCCCAGCCGTAGCGCGCCACCAGTCGGTAGCAGGCGGCGAGATCCACGCGCAGCTGCCATTCCTCGGGCGAAACCTGATCGCGAACTGTGGATGCGGCGGACATGTATCTCTCCTGGTCTGGGTCTGTTCCTGCGCCCATTGTGCCGCGCCGCGCCCGCGGCTGCGCTGCGCCCGGTCAAGGCCTGGATACCCGCGGCCTCACTGTTATGATCGCCACGGATTTTTGCGAAAGCCTCATGACCCAGCCCGATCTCAGCAAGGCAGCGCCGCAGTTGCAGTGGAACCAGCGCTACGGTGAGCCCGGTTTTGCCTACGGCCAGGCACCCAATGCCTATCTGGCGCAGACCGCGCCGCGCTATCTGCCGGCCGGCGCGCAGCTGTTCGTGCCCGCCGACGGCGAAGGCCGTAACGGCGTATGGCTGGCCCAGCAGGGCCACCGGGTGTCGAGTCTGGACGCCTCCGAGGTCGGCGTGGCCAAGGCGCTGGCGCTGGCCGCGCAGCGCGGCGTGCTCATCGAGGCGCGCGTCGGGGATCTGCTGGCGGCCGAGCTGCCGGAGCGGCAGTACGACGCCGTGGTGAGCATCTACGCGCATCTGCCGCCGGCACAGCGCGGCCTGCTGCACGGCCGCTTCGCGCGCGCGCTCAAGCCCGGCGGCGTGCTGATCCTGGAAGGCTTCGCCCGCGAGCAGCTGGGCCGCGCCAGCGGCGGCCCCAAGGACATCGACTGGCTGTACAGCGAAGCGCAGCTGCGCGCGGAGTTCGGCGCCTGGCTGGACTTCATCGAGCTGCAGACCGCCGTCGTCGAACTGGACGAAGGCCCTTATCATCAGGGCGAGGCCGTGGTGATGCGCGCGGTGGCGCGCCGCCGCGCCGCCTGATCGCCGCGACGCACAGAACCGGAGGCATGCAGGACAATCAGCATATGGCCAGACTCCAAGCCCTCGCCGACAACCTCTGGGTGGTGGACTCGCCGCACGCCTTCGCCGGCCTGCACATCGGCACGCGCATGACCGTGGTGCGGCTCTCGGGCGGCGCGCTGTGGCTGCATTCGCCGGTGACCATCGACGCGGCGCTGCAGGCCGAGATCGAAGCCCTGGGGCCGGTGCGGCACATCGTCTGTCCCAATATGTTTCATCACATGTACGCGGCGCCCGCGGCCGCGCTGTGGCCGGATGCGCGCCGCTACGGTCCGGAGCTGCTGCGCCGCAAGCGTCCCGACCTGCGTCTGGACACCGCGCTGTCCGACACGCCGGATCGCGAATGGCAGGACGATCTGCAGCCCATCACCATCCAGGGCAGCCTGCTGTTTGAAACCGTGTTCTATCACGCCGCCAGCCGCAGCCTGATCAGCTCCGATCTGGTGGAGAACTTCCACGGTCACGCGCATGGCTTCACGCGCTGGTACCTGCGCATGGGCGGCATCCTCGACAAGGTGGGCTGGCATCCGCTGCTGCGTCTGCTCTACGTGCGCCGCGCCAAGGCGCGCGCCAGCCTGCAACGCGTGCTGGCCCTGCCCTTCGAGCGCCTGATCCTGGCGCACGGCGAGATCATCACGCAGGACGCCCACGCGCAGCTGCGTGCCGGTCTGGCCTGGCTGCAGGTATAAGCTTCGGGCCGCGCCGGTGCGCTGCGCCGCCAGCGCCGCCGGGCTCATGCCCTCCCGGCGCTTGCAGGCGTGAATCGGGCTCGCCGGTCCGGCATCGCCCCGCTGCGCCACTTCCTCCCGCTTCAGATGCGCCGTGGTGAGCAGCGGACGGCGGGCGCGGACATGCCGGCTTCGGAGCCGATTGGCCAGAACTATCAATTTACTGGCCGCAAGCGTCATCCCCCGTGCGGCCACAAGCCGGGCATCATGCCCCAAGGCTGCACCACTAAAAATCGGGAAACGAACATGACTGAGGAGAACGGTGGCACACCGCTGAAGGTGGCCATCATCGGCGCGGGCTTCGGCGGCCTGGGCATGGCCTACGCGCTCAAGCAGGCCGGCATCGAAGACTTCGTGATGCTGGAAAAGTCCGGCGGCCTGGGCGGCACCTGGCGCGAGAACACGTATCCGGGCTGCGGCTGCGACGTGCCCTCGCATCTGTACTCGTTTTCCTTCGAGCCGCATTACCCCTGGTCGCGGCGCTATGCGCAGCAGCCGGAGATCCTGGCCTACCAGCAGCATGTCGCGCGCAAGTACCGGCTGGATGCGCACATCCGCTACCACAGCGAAGTCAGCGAGGCCCGCTACGACGAGGCCAGCGCGCTGTGGCTGCTGCAGCTGAAGGATGGCCGCCGCCTGCGCGCCGGGATTCTGATCAGCGCCGTGGGCCAGCTGCATCGTCCGGCCTATCCGAACCTCCCCGGCCGCGAAAGCTTTGCCGGACGCAGCTTCCACTCCGCGCACTGGGACCATGACTTCGATCTGCGCGGCAAGACCGTGGCGGTGATCGGCACCGGCGCCAGCGCCGTGCAGTTCGTGCCGGAAATCGCACCCAAGGTGCAGACCCTGAAGCTGTTCCAGCGCTCGCCGGGCTGGACCTTCCCCAAGGTGGAAAAGCGGTTCTCGCGCTTCGAGCGCTGGCTGCTGGACACGCTGCCGCTGCTGCATGATCTGGATCGCCTGCGCGTGTTCTTCATGACCGAGCTGCTGGCCGCCGCCTACAACGGCAACCGCGCGCTGGCCTGGCTGATCACCGCCGGCTCGCGCCTGCAGGCCTGGTGGCAGATCCGCGATCCGCAGCTGCGCGCGCGCCTGCGCCCGGACTTTCCCATCGGCTGCAAGCGCATCCTGCTCAGCAATGCCTGGCTGCCGACCCTGGCACGCGACAATGTGGAACTGATCGACAGCGCGATCCGCCGCATCGAGCCCGAGGGCGTGGTGGATGGCGAGGGCCGCCTGCATCGCGTGGACGCCATCATCTACGGCACCGGATTTGCCGCCACGCAGTTCCTGGCGCCGATGCGCGTGCTGGGTTCCGGCGGCAAGTCCCTGCATGAAACCTGGACGCGCGGCGCCGAAGCCTATCTGGGCATGAGCGTGGCGGGCTTCCCCAACTTCTTCATGCTCTACGGCCCCAACACCAACGTCGGCTCCGGCTCCATCCTGTTCATGCTGGAACGGCAGCAGCGTTATCTGGTGCAGCTGCTGCTCGAACGGGACAAACGCAGAGCCGCCAGCGTGGAGATTCAGGCGCAGGCGCAGCAGGCCTATGTGCAGGAGATGGAGCAGCGCAGCGCCGGCACCACCTACAGCGGCGACTGCCAGAGCTGGTACAAGACTGCCGAAGGCCGCAACACCAACAACTGGGTGGGCTCGATGCTGGAGTTCGCGCGCCGCACGCGTGCGCCGCAACTCGCGCATTACCGCTTCCAGCCGCGCGCAAGCACCCAGGGCTCATGAACACCTACGACTATGTGATCGTCGGCGGCGGCTCGGCCGGCTGCGTGCTGGCCAATCGTCTTTCCGCCGACGGGCGTCATCAGGTGCTGCTGCTGGAAGCCGGTCCGGATGATCGCAATCCGCTGATCCACATGCCGCTGGGCGTGGTGGCCCTGGTGCGCGGCTGGTTCGCCAACTGGAAATTCTGGAGCACGCCGCAGGCCGCGCTGGGCAATCGCCCCACCTACCAGCCGCGCGGCAAGGTGCTGGGTGGCAGCAGCAGCATCAACGCCATGGTCTGCACGCGCGGCCATCGCTGGGACTACGACCACTGGGCCGCGCAGGGCTGCGAGGGCTGGTCGTATGAGGAAGTGCTGCCGTACTTCCGCAAATCGGAAAGCTACGGCGCCCCGCTCTCGGCGGAAGACCGTCCCTATCATGGTTTCGACGGACCGCTGCACATCGCGCCGCCACAGAAGCTCAATCCCATCAGCCAGGCTTTCATCCGCGCCGCCGAGCAGGCCGGGCATGCGCGCAACGAGGATTTCAACGGCGCGCGCCAGGAAGGCGTGGGCAGTTTCAAGGTCTTTCAGAAAGACGGCCAGCGCTGCAGCAATGCCCGCGCCTATCTGCCGCCCGAGGTGCGCGCAAGGCCCAATCTGCAGATCCGCACCGGTGCACTGGCGACGCGGATTCTGATCGAGCAGGGTCGCGCGCAGGGCGTGACTTATCGTCACGAAGGTCAGGAGCAGGCGGCGCTGGCCAGGCGCGAGCTGCTGCTCTGCGCGGGGGCCTTGCAGTCACCGCAGCTGCTGATGCTCTCGGGGATCGGCCCGCGGGCCGAGCTGGAGAAGCACGGCATCGGCGTGATTCACGAGCTGCCCGGCGTGGGCGAAAACCTGCAGGATCATCTGGAGGTGATCATCGAGACCCGCGCCAAGGGTCGCGCCGGCGTCTCCCTGCACCCCTTCTCGCTGCTGCGCAATCTGGGCAATGTGCTGCGCTATGTGTTCTGGCGCAAGGGCGAGTTCGCCAGCAATGTGGTGGAGGCCGGCGGCTTCTTCAGATCGAATCCGCAGGAGCCCATCCCCGATATCCAGTGGCACTTCGCGCCGGCGCCCAATGTGCATCACGGCTTCGATCTGCGGCCCATGTTCAAGGGCTATGGCTATATCGCCTATGTCTACGATCTGCGGCCGCTGTCGCGCGGCCGCGTGACGCTGGCCAGCGCCGATCCGACGGCGCCGCCGCTGATCGATCCCTGTTATCTGACGCAGGAGCGCGACTGGCAGCGCCTGCTCGACGCCGTGCGTGAAACCCGCCGTGTGCTGTCGCAGCGCGCGCTGGATCCGTTTCGCGGCGAAGAGCTTTCGCCGGGCTGGACCGTGCAGAGCGATGCCGCGCTGCGGGCCTGGATCGCGCAGGCCGCCGAGAGCACCTATCATCCGGTGGGCACCTGCAGGATGGGCGTGGACGAAAAGGCCGTGGTGGATCCGCAGCTGCGCGTGCATGGCATCGCGGGCCTGCGCGTGGTGGATGCCTCCATCATGCCCACGCTCAACGGCTCCAACACCAATGCGCCCACCAGCATGATTGCCGAGAAGGCCGCCGAGCTGATTCTGCGGGACGCAAACAATCGCCATTTCCCGGCGGCAAAGTCCGACAATCCAGCCGCTGATATCCGCCGCAAGGAGCCCCATGAACCTGCCAGCGCACACTGAGGCCGGCGTCGCCCGCGCCCCTGCGCCCTGGCTGCTGCACGGACGCGGCTACATCAGCATGCTGCGCTTCGCCCCGGGCAGCAGCGAACAGGACCGCTTCGTGCCGGCCTCGCTGCAAGGACGTCGCGGCCACTCGCGCACGGCCTGGATGATGTTCGTCGATTACAGCCAGTCGGACGTGGGCCCGTACCACGAACTGCTGTTCATCCCCGGCAGCTTTCCCTTTGCCGATGGCCGTCGTCATCTCTCCATCAGCCGCATCTTCGTCTCCACGCTCGCCAGCGTGGTCAACGGCCAGAACAACTGGGGCATACCCAAGGAAGTGGCGCAGTTCGAGGTGCGCTACGGCGAGCAGGGCCTGGACCGCGTACGCGTGACGCAGGACGGCGCGCTGATTGCCGAGCTCGATTACCGCAGCTATCCGCTGCCCCTGCCCTTTCCCGGCCAGCTCACGCCCGGCAGCCTGCGCACCCTGGGCCAGCATCGCGACGGCAAGACCTTCATCTACACCCCCAGCGCCAGCGGCTGGATCAGGCCGGCGCAGCTCAAGCGCATGCACAGCAATCCGCAGCTGTTTGCCGATCTGAGTCAGGCCCGCGCGCCGCTGAGCGTGGCGGTCTCGCGCTTTCGCATGGTGTTCCCGGTTTCACGGATTCTCGACCATTACTGATCATCAGGACTTCTTCATGCAGCGTCTGCCCCTGGAGCCCGAGCTGGAACTGTTCCGCGACTCCGTATCCAAGTTTTTCCAGACCGAGATCCGTCCGCACAGCGAGCGCTGGCGCGAGGCCGGCATCGTCGATCGCGAGGCCTTTCTCAAGGCCGGCGAGGCGGGCTATCTGTGCATGTGGATCGACGAGCGCTACGGCGGTCTGGGCCTGAAGGATTTCCGCTACGAGCAGATCCTGATGGAGGAGAACACCCTGCATGGCGATACGGGTTACTTCATCACTCTGCACAGCCGCCTGGTGGCACCGTACCTGCAGCATTTCGGCAGCGAGGAGCAGCGGCAGCGCTACTACCCCGGCATCCTCAGCGGCAAGACCATTCTGGCCATCGCCATGACCGAGCCGGATGCCGGCTCCGATCTGGCCGGCATGAAGTCGCGCGCCGAGGACAAGGGCGACTACTGGCTGCTCAATGGCTCCAAGACCTACATCTCCAACGGCATCCTCGCCGATCTGGTGATCGTCGCCGCCAGGACCGATCCGGGCAATGCTCATGCGGTGACCTTGTTTCTGGTCGAGCGCGGCATGGAAGGCTTCGAGCGCGGGCGCATGCTCAAGAAGATGGGCATGAAGTCGCAGGACACCGCCGAGCTGTTTTTCCGCGATGTGAAGATTCCCAAGAGCCATGTGCTGGGCCAGGTGAATCGCGGTTTCTATCATCTGATGCAGGGTCTGGCCGAGGAGCGTCTGATTGCCGCCGTCGGCAATCTGGCCGGTGCACGCGCGGCGATGAACGTGACCCGCGAGTTCGTGCGCAACCGCAAGGTCTTCGGCAAGCGTCTGAGCCAGATGCAGAACACGCGCTTCAAGCTCGCCGCGCTGGACACCGAGATCGATATCGCGCAGGTCTATGTGGACCGCTGCGTGGAACAGCACAATCTCGGCAAGCTCGGTGCCACCGATGCGGCGCGCGCCAAGCTTTACACCAGCGAGCTGCAGGGCCGCATGGTGGATGAGGGCGTGCAGCTGCATGGCGGTGCGGGCTACATGGAAGAGTATCCGATCTGCCGCATGTATCAGGACGAGCGCATCCACCGCATCCTGGCCGGCACCTCGGAGATCATGAAAGAGATCATCGCGCGTTCGACACTCGATGCGGATTGATGCACGCACAAAACCATAGCCAAGCGCAGGGCGGCTTAGGCGCGTGAGCGCCGTAAGCCGCCGCTTTGGCTTTGTTGTTTGCTGCTGGGTTTGGCTCTTGATCGATTGGCTTCTTCCACCGCCCTCCGGCGGCGGCCGCAGAAGCTCCCCTGTAGGTCGCTTCTGCTCTCTTTGCTTGTGCAAAGAGAAGTAAGCAAGAGAAAGCACACCCCGGCTCTGGCGCCCGCTGCGCGGGTGCCTTCGCTGTGCAACGTGCTCGGGGCCGTTGCGGACACGCCATCCCTGGCGTGGCCGCAACTGAGCCGCCCTTCCTGGGCGGCTCTCCCCTGCGCTCGCCGCACAGCTCAGCGCCAGAGACGGGGACCCCAACATCAAAAGCAACAGCACAGCGACGCTCATCGCTGGAAGCTGCTGTTGCTTTGCTTTTGACCTTCCCCCCTTTGCCTCGCACCGAGCAGCGCAGCGAGCGCAGGGGAGAATCGAACAGGATGTTCGATTCAGTTGCATACAGGCCATGGATGGCCTGTATGCGACGGCCCCGAGCACGTGAGCAGCGCTTACCTGCCGGCGCCGCGACAGCGGCGAGGGATGCGAGGCGTAGGGCGTGCTTTCTCTTGGGTACTTCTCTTTGCACGAGCAAAGAGAGCAGAAGCGACCTACGGGGGAGCTTCTGCCGCGGGCGCCGAAGGGCGCACGAAACCAAGGCTCAATTGCGCGGAACGCCAAGCAGCAACAGCAAAGCCCTGGCGGGTTACGATGGCTGGCATGGGATGCTGATGCTCAGTCTTACGCCGACTTCAACACCTGCCCCAGAAACGCCCGCAAACGCTCATTGGCCGGCGCCGTGAAGAAACGCTCCGGCGCGTCTTCGTAGACGATCTCGCCGGCTTCCATGAATACCACGCGATGCGCCACCGCACGCGCAAAACCCATCTCATGGGTCACCACGCACATCGTCATGCCCTCGCTGGCCAGCACCTTCATCACATCCAGCACCTCGCCCACCTTCTCGGGATCCAGCGCCGACGTGGGCTCGTCGAACAGCATGATCTCCGGCTGCATCGCCAGTGCGCGGGCGATGGCCACACGCTGCTGCTGACCGCCGGAGAGCTGGCCCGGATGCATGTCGGCCTTGTCCGCCAGACCGACCTTGGCCAGCAGGGCCAGCGCGCGTTCGCGGGCGCGTTCCGGCTTCACGCCGCTGACCACGCGCGGCGCCAGCATCAGATTGTCCAGCACCGTGCGATGCGGAAACAGATTGAAGCTCTGGAACACCATGCCCAGACGTGCACGCAGACGGTTCAGGTCAGTGCGCGGATCGTGCACCGACTCGCCCAGCACGCGGATCTCGCCGGCGCTGATCGGCTCCAGGGCATTGAGCGTGCGCAGCAGCGTGGACTTGCCCGAACCCGAAGGGCCGATGATGCACACCACCTCGCCGCGCTTCACCTGCAGCGACACGCCGCGCAGGCCCACCACGCCATTGCCGTAGACCTTGCCAACCTCGCGCACCTCGATCAACACCTGCGACTCAGTCATGCGCCAGCCTCTTTTCCAGACGCCGCACCAGATACGAGAGCAAGCCGGTGAGCAGCAGATACATCCCCGCCACGGTGAACCAGACCTCGAAGGGACTGAAGGTGGAACTCACCACCTCGCGACCGGCCTTGGTGAGATCGGTCAGCGCCATCACCGAGACCAGCGAGGAATCCTTGATCAGATTGATGAACTGTCCGGCCAGCGGCGGCAGGGTGCGCTTGAAGGCCTGCGGCAGGATCACATGGCGCATGGCCTGCGGCAGGCTCAGGCCCAGGCTGCGCGCGGCTTCCATCTGGCCGCGCGGCACCGCCTCGATGCCGGCGCGGATGATCTCCGCGACATACGCGGCGGTGAACACCGCCAGCGCCGCGACACCGGCGGTGAAGGCGGAGAGCTCCATCACCGTGCCGACGAAGAAGTAGAAGATGAAGATCTGCACCAGCAGCGGCGTGCCCCGGATCACTTCCACATAGGTCGCGGCCAGACCGCTCACCGCGCTGTTGCGCGAGACCCGGCCCAGGCCGATCAGCAGACCCAGCACCAGCGCCGCCATCAGCGAGAGCGCGGAAATCTTCAGCGTCATCCACAGGCCCACCAGCAGCGGCCCGGCCACCAGGCCGCGCTTGCGCGCCAGCGGATCGTTCTCGAACACCAGATCGCCATCGCCGACCAGCAGTTCATCGAAGTCGCGGATCGTGATGCTGCGCGAGCCCTTCATCTCCTTGAGCGTGAGGCTGTGGCCATCTTCCGCCACGGCCACGAAACCGTCGAAGGGCGCGACGCGTTCCTGACCTTCATTGCTGATCAGGTATTGCGGGATGCGCTGCCAGTTCCAGCTGTAGTCGATGCGCTGGGTGGCGACATACAGGCCGCCGATGATCCCGCCCAGCACCACCAGGTAAATGAGCCAGGCGCCGGCGCGCCCTGCCAGGGGATTACTGCGCATTGACGGTCTTCAGCCAGGCCGTGCTCTGGAACCATTTCTGGTACAGCGCATCGTAGGAACCATCGGCGCGGATCACGCGCAGGAAATTGTTCAGCCAGTTGAGAAAGTCCGGATCACCCTTGCGGATCGCCCAGCCGATGGGCTCGTCGGTGAAGGTCTCGTTCAAGAAACCCACCTCGCCCGGATAGCGGCCGGCGTAGATGGTGTTGAAGGGCAGATCGTAGACGAAGCCATCGGCGCGGCCGTTGCGCACTTCCAGCACCGCCTCGGCCTCGGTCTCGAAGGCCTTGAAGCGCGCCTTGGCGAAGTACTTGCGCGCGGCAATGTCGCCGGTGGTGCCGAGCTTGGTGGCGATCACGTACTTGGCATCGTCCAGCTGCTCGCGCTTGCTGATGGTGCCGATCAGGCCTTTGCGGATCAGCACGGTCTGGCCGATGCTCACGTAGGGGTCTGCAAAGTTCACCTGCAGATTGCGCTCGGGGGTGATGGTCATGCCCGACATCAGAAGATCGAACTTGGCGGTGAGCAGCGCCGGAATGATGCCATCCCACTGGGTGTTGACCAGGTTCAGCTTCACGCCCATGTAACGCGCCATGAGCCGCGCCAGATCCACGTCGAAGCCGACGATCTTGCCGCTCTTGTCGCGCATCTCGAACGGCATGTAGCCGGCTTCCATGCCCACGCGCAGCTCGCCGCGTTTCAATATCTGCTTGAGCGCGGACTGCTCCCAGAGCGTCTGCGCCAGCGCCGCGCGCCCGCCCAGCGCCCCCCACAGCAGCAGACCGGCACCGCCGGTCAGCAGTTCTCTACGCCTCATCGTGCGGGCACCGGATGCATACGGGTTATTCCTCAGGCGCTTGCGGCCTTGTTCGTTCGAAGATGGGCTCGATTACAGCAGATTCCGCGCCAAGCCTGTGAGAGCCCATGTCCGGATCGTTCGCCAGCGAGCTGCAGTGGATTGCCGACACCGCGCCGAGCCTGCGCGAGGAGCTGCTGGGTCTGGCCAATCTCAATTCCGGCAGCTTCAATGCCGGCGGCGTGCGCGCGGTGGCCGAGCGCCTGCTGCCGCGCTTCACCCAGCTGGGCGCCAGCCATGAATGGCTGGAACTGCCGGCTTACACCCTGACCACCGACAGCGGCGCGCAGACCCGTCGCAAGATCGGTCCGGCCCTGCGTCTGCGGCAGCGGCCGCAGGCGCGGCTGCAGGTGTTCCTGGCCGGCCATCTGGATACGGTCTATCCGCGCGACCATTCCTTCCAGACCGCACGCTTCGCCGATGAGGACACCGTGCATGGTCCGGGCGTGGCCGATCTCAAAGGCGGGCTGCTGACCCTGTGGCTGGCGCTGGCCGCCCTGGAGCGCAGCCCGCAGCGCGAGCGCATCGGCTGGGAGGTGCTGCTCAATCCCGATGAGGAGATCGGCAGTGTCGCCTCGGCGCCGCTGCTGGCCGAGGCCGCCACGCGCCACCGCTTCGGCCTGATCTACGAACCCTCCCTGCCCGACGGCTGTCTGGTTTCGGCGCGCAAGGGCAGCGGCAATTTCGAAGTGCTGGTGCACGGCATTGCCGCGCACGCCGGACGCAACCCGGAACAGGGCCGCAATGCCCTGGTGGCGGCCGCGCATTTCACCACGCGCCTGCAGGCCCTCAACGGCCAGCGCGAGGGCGTGACGCTCAATCCCGGCTATGTGCGCGGCGGCGGCGCGGTGAACGTGGTGCCCGACTTCTGCCTGCTGCGCTTCAATGTCCGCACCAGTGCGCCGGCCGACGAAGCCTGGCTGCGCAACCAGATCGACCGCATCTGCGCGGAGCTGGGCGGCGACGGCCTGTGCTTCGAGATCCGCGGCGGCTTCACGCGTCCGCCGAAGCTGATCAACGAGGCCCAGCAGCGGCTCATGCACTGGGTGGGCGATTGCGGACAGGCACTGAAACTGCCGCTGAGCTTCAAGCCCACCGGCGGCTGCTGCGATGGCAACAACCTCGCCGCCCTGGGCCTGCCCAATCTCGACAACATGGGCGTGGTGGGCCGCGACATCCACTCCGCCAAGGAAACCATGCGCTATTCCAGTCTCGCCGAGCGCGCGCAGCTGTCCGCGCTGCTGCTGCTGCGCTTCGCCAGCGGCGCGCTGAGCTGGTCATGAAAATCATCCGGCCGATTGCCGAAGCCGATCTCGACGGTCTGCTCCATCTCGCGCAGACCGCCGGCACCGGCTTCACCTCGCTGCCGCCGGTGCGCAGTGTCCTGCAGCGCAAGATCGAGCGCTCGCTGGCCTCGTTCGCGAGCAGCGTGCAGGCCCCGGGTCTGGAGCGTTACATGTTCGTGCTGGAAGATGGCGAGCGCGCCGAGCTGCTGGGCTGCTGCGCCATCGAGGCCGCCTGCGGTCTGGACGAGCCTTTCTACAACTACCGCGTCGGCCTCACCGTGCATGCCAGCCGCCGCCTGCAGGTCTACCGGCGCGTGCCCACGCTGTATCTGGCCAACGATCTCACCGGAGCCGCAGTGCTCTGCTCGCTGTTCCTGCGCCGTGATGCGCGCGCCGCCGGTCTGGGCCAGCTGCTGGCGCGTTCACGCTTCCTGTTCATGGCCGCGCATCCGCAGCGCTTCGGCAGCAAGGTCGTTGCCGAGCTGCGTGGCATCTCCGATGAGCACGGCCGCTCACCGTTCTGGGATGGCCTGGGCCGGCATTTCTTCAGCATCGATTACGACGATGCCGAGCACGCCGTGGGGCGCGGCAACAAGGCCATGATTGCCGAGCTGATGCCGCAGCATCCGATCTACACCGTGCTGCTGCCCGAGGACGCGCAGGCCGCCCTGGGCCAGGTGCATCCGGAAACCGCGCCGGCGCTGCGCCTGCTGGAGCGCGAGGGCTTTCGCTACCAGGGTTATGTGGACATCTTCGATGCCGGCCCCGCCGTCGAAGCGCCGCTGGCGGAGATCGTCAGCGTCAAGCACTCACGCCTGATCAGTGCGCGCGAAGGCGGGGCCAAGGGCCTGCCGCATCTGATCGCGACGGAGCGCCTGCGCGACTGGCGCTGCGTGCTGGGCGAGCTCGATGAAAGCACGGAGGCGCCGCGTCTGGACGCCGGGATGCTGGACGCGCTGCAGCTGCGCAGCGGCGAACTCGCGCGCGTTGCCTGCCTGTAGCCATGCACACGGGGCAGCTGTTCATCGACGGACAGTGGCGCGAAGGGCGCGGCGCGCCGCTCCAGAGTTTCAATCCCGCCGATGGCACCCTGCTCTGGCAGGGCCGCAGCGCGGATGTCCGTGACGTGCACGAGGCCTTTCTTGCGGCGCGCGTGGCGCAGAGCGCCTGGGCCGAGCGCGAGCCCGCCGGGCGCGAGGCGCTGCTGCGCGCTTACGCCGAATGCCTGCGCCAGCGCAGCGAGGCGCTGGCGCTGCTGATCGCACGTGAAGTGGGCAAGCCGCTGTGGGAGGCGCGCGGCGAAGTGACGAGCATGATCGGCAAGATCGAGCTGTCGATCCGCGCGCAGGCCGAGCGCGCCGGCACGCGGCAGGACGGCGCGCAGGTGCTGCGGCATCGTCCGCACGGCGTGGTGGCGGTGTTCGGCCCCTACAACTTTCCCGGGCATCTGCCCAATGGCCACATCGTCCCTGCCCTGCTCGCCGGCAATGCAGTGATCTTCAAGCCCAGCGAACAGACGCCGGCCGTGGCCGAGGCCATGGTCGCCTGCTGGCAGGACGCGGGTCTGCCGCCGGGCCTGCTCAATCTGCTGCAGGGCGAGCGCGACACCGGCGCGGCGATTGCCGCCGACGGCGAACTCGATGGCCTGTTCTTCACCGGCAGCTCGCGCACCGGCGCGCTGCTGCATCGCCAGTTCGCCGGCGACACGCGGCGCATCCTGGCCCTGGAAATGGGCGGCAACAATCCGCTGATCGTGCGGCCGCTGCAGGCCGTGGACGCTGCGCTGCATGATGTGCTGCTCTCGGCCTTCCTCAGCAGCGGACAGCGTTGCAGCTGCGCGCGGCGTCTGCTGTTGCCGGAAGGCGACTGGGGCGAGGCCTTCCTGCAGCGCCTGCTGGCCGCCACCGCCACGCTGCGCGTCGGCGCCTGCGAAGACCAGCCGCAGCCCTTCATGGGTCCGCTGATCTCGCCGCGCGCGGCGCAGCAGCTGCTGGAGGCACAAGACCAGCTGCTGGCGCTCGGCGCCCGCGCGCTGCTGCCGATGCAGCGTCTGCCGCAGGGCGCCGCGTTTCTCAGCCCTGGCCTCATCGAGGTCAGCGGCATCGACGTGCCCGACGAGGAGCACTTCGGACCGCTGCTGCAGCTGATCCGCTATCGCGAACTCGACCAAGCCATCGCCATCGCCAATGCCACGCGCTACGGTCTGGCCGCCGGCTTCTTCGGCGAGGACGAGGCCGAGTATCGTCATTACGCGCGTCGCGCCCGTGTCGGCGTACTCAACTGGAACCGTCCCACCACCGGCGCTTCCGGCGCACTGCCGTTTGGCGGCACCGGCGCCAGCGGCAACCATCATCCCAGCGCCTGGTATGCCGCGGACTACTGCAACTATCCAGTCGCCAGCCAGGAAGCCCCGCAAGCCAGCCTGCCAGCACAACTGCCACCCGGCATGCAGCTCTAGAAAGCCCAGCCCTCACACCCCTCACCGCCCGCCGCCGCCCGGCGCGATGCAAAAGGGGGCTGAAAGGCCAGGCAGAAGCCTGTGTAGCCCGGATGAAGCGAAGCGCAATCCGGGGCTGTTGATGGCGGTGGGCGATGAGTCCCCGGATTCCGCTGCGCTGCATCCGGGCTACGCCTGCTGCTTTGCTTTTGCTGCGGCTTTTGCCTTTGGGGTCCCTGTCTCTGGCGCTGAGCGGAAGGCTGCGCGCAGGGGAGAGCCGGACAGGGAAGTCCGGCGAAAGAGCAGCCGCGCCAGGATGGCGCGTCTGCAACGGCCCCGAGCACAGCCTGTAGCGAAGGCACCGGCGCAGCCGACGCCAGAGCCGGGGTGTGCTTTCTCTTGCTTACTTCTCTTTGCACAAGCAAAGAAAAGCGTGAAGCGAGCTACGGGAGCGCTTCTCGCCGCCGCCGGAGGGCGGCGGAAGAAGCCAATAGATCAAGAGACACACGCAGCAACAATCAGCAAAGCCACAGCGAGCCGCAGTTCTCAGCTCAGTCCCGAACGCAGGACTAGTCTGCTTCGCCAGCGCTCATCCCCGCATTCCAAGGAGACCGCCATGCACCGCCGCCAAGTCCTGCTGCAACTGCTCGCCCTCGGCAGCCTCGGCCTCAGCCCGACCGCACACCCCCAGCCCCGCGGCCTGATGCTCGCGCAGGTGTACAGCAAGCAACAGCCACTGGATTTCGCCGACTGGTGGATCAGCGAAAAACTCGACGGCGTGCGCGCCTGCTGGGATGGCCAGCGGCTCTGGACCCGGGGCGGCCATGCCATCGCCGCGCCGGACTGGTTTACGCGCGAACTGCCGGCTTTCAGCCTGGATGGCGAGCTGTGGGCCGGACGCGGCGCCTTCGAGCGTGCCAGCGGCATCGTGCGCAACGGCTCTGACGATGACGCCGGCTGGCGCAGCCTGCGCTACATGATCTTCGATCTGCCGGAGACGGCCGGCAGCTTCGATCAGCGCCTGCAGACGCTGCGCAGCCTGCCGCTCGGCGCCGCGGCGCAGGCGGTCGAACAGTTCCGGCTCGATGATGCCAACGCCCTGCAAGCCCGCCTCGAAGCCGTCGTCGCCGCCGGCGGGGAGGGCCTGATGCTGCATCGGGGCGCATCGCGCTATGTGAGCGGACGCAGCGAGGACCTGCGCAAGTTCAAGCCCTATGAGGATGCCGAAGCCCTGGTCATCGCCACCGTGCCGGGACAAGGTCGGCTTGCGGGCCTGATGGGCGCACTGGAAGTGCGCAGCGATGATGGCCGCCGGTTTCGTATCGGTAGCGGCTTCAGTGACGCGCAGCGTCGCAAGCCGCCCGCACCGGGCAGCCGCATCCGCTACGCCTACAACGGCCTCACCGCCAGCGGCCTGCCGCGCTTCGCGCGTTACCTGGGCCTGCGCAGCGATCCACCCTGAGCGTGCAGGGCCTCGCGGGAACTTGCGCCGCCGCGCGCCGGTCTGCTGCTGCGGACCCCAGGGATGAGATGCGATGAATCAATGGATACGCAATAACCGAGGCTTCCTGATCCTGGCGCTGCTGTTCGGCCTGTTCCGCACCGCGGTGGCCGACTGGAATCCGATTCCCTCCGGCTCCATGCGCCCCACGCTGCTGGAAGGCGATGTGGTGTTTGTCGACCGTCTGGCCTACAACCTCAAGCTGCCGCTGAGCAATGTCGTGCTCGCCCACACCGGCGAGCCGCAGCGCGGCGATGTGGTCACCTTCTTCTCGCCGCGCGACGGCACGCGTCTGATCAAGCGTCTGGTGGCGGTGCCCGGCGACACCGTGGAGATGCGCGACAAGACCCTGATCATCAACGGCCAGGCCGCCCGCTATGCGGCGCTGTCCGAAGCCCGGGAGGCGCTGCCGGACGGCCGGGTGATCGGCGCGCTGCGCCTGGATGAAAACCTGCTCGGCGGCCGGCATGTGGTGCAGTGGCTGAGTCCGCCCGGGGCCCTGCCCGTGGACCGCTTCGCGGCGCTGCAGGTGCCGCCCGATCATTACCTGATGCTGGGCGACAACCGCGACAACAGCGCGGACTCGCGATACTTCGGCCTGGTGCCGCGCGAGCTGCTGATCGGTCGCGCACAATTCATCCTGGCCTCTGCCGACCTGCAGCAGCACGGACTGCCCCGCCTGCAGCGCTTCGGCCAGAGTCTGCGGCCCTAGTGCAGCGCTGCCAACGAAACGTTAGGAGATGGCTGAACGCTTTTCGCGCAGATCAAGGCGTGAGTCGGAGGCGTAGCCGGCACTACGGCGACGATGAACAACGCAGAGCTGCGCGAAAAGCGCCGGCCAGAACTAACGGTTTGTTGGCAGCGCTGCACTAGCCCCGGCATCCGCTTCCTGCGGCGCGCCGTATCAGCGGCATGCACCGCAAACCCCAGCTGCCCGAAAAAACCTGCGCGCACTGCGCGCGCCCCTTTCAATGGCGCCGCAAATGGCAGCGCTGCTGGGAGCAGGTCCGCTACTGCTCGGCGCGCTGCCGCCGTGCGCGCAAGCAACCATGAGCACGCTGCGACTGGTGCTGGGCGACCAGCTCAGCGACTCGCTCAGCGCCCTGCGCGATCTGAACCCCGCGCAGGACGTGGTGCTGATGTTCGAGGTGCACGAGGAAGCCAGCTATGTGCCGCACCATCAGCAGAAGCTGGTGCTGGTGCTGGCCGCCATGCGCCACTTCGCGCAGCGGCTGCGCGCGCGGGGCGTGCGCGTGGACTATGTGCGCCTGGATGATCCGCACAATCGCGGCAGCTTCAGCGCCGAGCTGGCGCGCGCCCTGGAGCGCCACCGCAGTCGCCGGCTGATCGTCACGCATCCGGGCGAATGGCGGGTGCTGGAGATGCTGCGCAGCTGGCCGCAGCGCTTCGGCCTGCAGCTGGAGCTGCGCGAGGACGAGCGCTTCCTCTGCCCGCTGCCCGAGTTCCAGCGCTGGGCCCGGGGCAAGCGTCAGCTGCGCATGGAATTCTTCTACCGCCTCATGCGCCAGAAGACCGGCTGGCTGATGCACGGTGATCAGCCCGAGGGCGGCGCCTGGAATTTCGATGCCGACAACCGCAAGCCTCTGGGCGATGACGTCGTGCCGCCGCCGCGCCTGGGCTTTGCGCCCGATGAACTCACGCAGGCGGTGATGGCGCTGGTGCGGGCGCGTTACGGCCATCACTTCGGCGAGCTGGATACCTTCGCCTGGCCGGTGACGCGCGAGCAGGCGCTGCAACAGCTGGATGCCTTCATCGCCCACGGCCTGCCGCAGTTCGGTGACTACCAGGATGCGATGCGCCAGAACCAGGACTGGCTGTTTCACAGCGCGCTGTCGCCGGCCCTGAACCTGGGCCTGCTGCTGCCGCGCGAGGTCTGCGAGGCGGCGCTGGCGGCCCATGCCCGCGGCGCGGCGCCGCTCAATGCCGTGGAAGGTTTCCTGCGGCAGATCCTGGGCTGGCGCGAATACGTGCGCGGCATCTACTGGACCTTCATGCCCGAATACGCGCAGCGCAACCATCTCGAGGCGCAGCGGCCCTTGCCGGAATTTTTCTGGAGCGGGCAGACACAGATGAACTGCCTGCGCGAATGCATCCGCAACACCCGCGAGCATGCCTATGCGCATCACATCCAGCGCCTGATGGTGATCGGCAACTTCGCGCTGCTGGCGGGACTGGATCCGCTCGAGGTGCAGCGCTGGTATCTGCTGGTGTACGCCGATGCCTTCGAATGGGTGGAGCTGCCCAACGTCCACGGCATGGTGCTGCACGCCGACGGCGGTCTGCTGGGTTCCAAGCCTTATGCGGCCTCCGGCGCCTACATCGAGCGCATGTCCGACTACTGCCGGCACTGCGTGTATCAGGTGCGCCTGAAGAACGGCCCCAAGGCCTGTCCCTTCAACTATCTCTACTGGGATTTTCTGCAGCGCCACCAGGACAAGCTGGGCGGCAACCCGCGCCTGGCCATGCCCTATCGCACGCTGCAGCGTCTGCCGGCGGCACGGCGCGAGGCCATCACGCAGGACGCCGCGCGCTTTCTGGACAGCCTGCAATAGCGGAAATCCCCGACGCCGCCGGCGCAAGCGCACGCGTAGAATCGGACGCATCGTCTTGATGCGGCGGAAGTCAGTCTATGGACGGCGGCGTCGAAGCAACTGCGGTGGAAGCCAATTTCGATGGTCTGGTCGGCCCCACGCATCATTACGGCGGACTGGCCGCCGGCAATCTCGCCTCCCAGCTGCATGCCGCGCAGGTTTCCAATCCGCGCGAGGCGGCGCTGCAGGGTCTGGCCAAGATGCGCGCCCTCGCCACGCTGGGTCTGGCGCAGGGCCTGCTGCCGCCGCAGCCGCGTCCGCATATCCCCAGCCTGCGCCGCCTGGGCTTCAGCGGCAGCGATCGCCAGATTCTGGAACGGGTCGCGCGACAGGCGCCGGAACTGCTGGGCATGGTCGGCTCGGCGGCGGCGATGTGGACTGCCAATGCCGCCACGGTTTCACCGGGCGCCGACTGCGCCGACGGCCGCGTGCACTTCACGCCGGCCAATCTCTGCACGCAGCTGCATCGCGCCATCGAGGCCGAAACCACGGCGCGGGTGCTGCGCGCGGTGTTCGCCGATCCCCTGCACTTCGTGCACCACCCGCCGCTGCCCGGCGTGCCGGCGCTGGGCGACGAGGGCGCGGCCAATCACACCCGCCTGTGCAGCGATTACGGCGAGCCCGGCCTGGAGCTGTTCGTGTATGGCGCCGCGGACGCCGCCGCGCCGCGACCGCAGCGCTATCCGGCCCGGCAGACGCGCCTGGCCAGCGAATCGGTGGCGCGGCTGCACGAACTCTACGAGGCGCGCTGCTTCTTCGTGCAGCAGAATCCCGCCGCCATCGACGCCGGCGTGTTTCACAACGATGTCATCGCCGTCGGCAATCGCGAGCTGCTGCTGTATCACGAGCAGGCCTTTTTGCACGGTGAGGCCCTGCTCGCCGGCCTGCGCGCCGCCTGGCCCGGATCGCGTGCGCCGCGGTTGGTGCGCATCGAGG
Source organism: Solimonas aquatica (assembly GCF_900111015.1). Classification (GTDB taxonomy): domain Bacteria; phylum Pseudomonadota; class Gammaproteobacteria; order Nevskiales; family Nevskiaceae; genus Solimonas; species Solimonas aquatica. Next base: position 110,761 of record NZ_FOFS01000013.1, read on the forward strand.
CCAGCGAAGTCAGTCTGGCGCAGGCGGTGAGTTCCTACCTGTTCAACTCGCAGCTGGTCTGCCTGCCGGGCGGCGGCATGCGCCTGATCGTGGCGGCGGAGTGCCGCGAGCAGGCGGCGGTCTGGGCCTGCATCCAGCGCCTGATCGCCGACGAGCACAATCCCATCAGCGGCGTGGAAGTCTTCGATCTGCGCCAGTCCATGCACAACGGCGGCGGCCCGGCCTGCCTGCGTTTGCGCGTGGTGCTGAACCAGAGCCAGCGTCTGGCGGTCAATCGGGCATGCTGGATCGATGCGGCGCAGGCGCGCCGGCTGGAAAGCTGGGTGCATCGCCATTACCGCGACCGGCTGAGCCTCGCCGATCTGGCCGATCCGCAGCTGCTGGCCGAAACCTATACCGCGCTCGACGAACTGAGCGTGCTGCTGGAGCTCGGCAACGTGTACGATTTCCAGCTGGCCTGAAGCCGCAGGCCCCACACTCATGTAGACGATGCGACTGAATCTGAACTGGCGCTGGTATCCCTGGCAGGACCTGGACCCGGACACGCTCTACGCCTTCCTGCGCCTGCGCGTGGACGCCTTCGTCACCGAACAGAACTGCGCCTTCTCCGAACTCGACGGCCTGGACCCGCGCTGCGAGCATCTCTGCGCGCGCGATCCGGCCGGTCCGCTGCTGGGCTATCTGCGCCTGCTGCCGCCGGGCCTGAAGTCGCGTTATCCCGGCCTGGGCCGCCTGGTGGTGGCGCCTTCGGCGCGCGGCCAGGGCCTGGCGCGCAGCCTGCTGCAGGCCGGCGTGCGCGCCTGCCATGAGCGCTATCCGGAGCAGGACATCGCCATCTCCGCGCAGCAGCACCTGGAGGATTTCTACCGGCGCATGGGCTTCGAAGTCGGCTCCAAGCCGTATCTGGAAGACGGCATCTGGCACGTGGACATGCGCAAGGCCTGGACGCGCTGAGCATGCCCACCGGCCATCGCGCTTAAAATCCCGCGCTCTTCAATAAACGCAGACCGCTCAAGGCATGTATCTCCAATTCTTCCAGCTGCGGGAGCTGCCGTTTTCGATCACGCCGGATCCGGCGTATCTGTACATGTCGTCGCGCCACCAGGAGGCGCTGGGCCATCTGCTCTACGGCACCGGCCAGTACGGCGGCTTCGTGCAGCTCACCGGCGAGGTGGGTACCGGCAAGACCACCATCGTCCGCGCCCTGCTCGACCAGAAGCTGCAGGACGTGGACGTGGCCTATATCCACAACCCGCGCCTGTCCGAGCAGGAATTCGTGCAGACGCTCTGCGACGAGCTGGGCGTGCCCTACGCGCGCGAACAGCTGAGCCTGAAGACCCTGATCGATGCGCTCAATGCGCATCTGCTGCAGGCGCATGCCCGGGGCCGGCGCACGGTGGTGATCATCGACGAGGCGCAGAACCTGCAGCCGGCGGTGCTGGAGCAGGTGCGCCTGCTCACCAATCTGGAAACCGCCAAGGAAAAGCTGCTGCGCATCATGCTGGTCGGCCAGCCGGAACTCTCGGCGCTGCTGGCGCGCGCCGATCTGCGCCAGCTCGCCAGCCGCATCTCCGCGCGCTATCACCTGACGCCGCTGGGCGCGCGCGAAACCGCCGAGTACATCGAGCATCGCTTGCGCATCGCCGGCGCGCCCGGCGAAATCTTCACGCCGGCGGCGATGACCGCCGTGCGCCGCTACAGCGGCGGCATCCCGCGCCTGATCAACATCATCTGCGACCGCGCCCTGCTCGGCGCCTATGCGCAGAACGCGCGCCGCGTCTCGCCCGCCATCGTGCGCAATGCCGCGCGTGAGGCGGTGGGCCACCAGCCCGAGGTCTTCGATCCGCAGGCCCGCCGCCGCTGGCGCCTGATCGAGGTCGGCTGGGGCGGAGCGCTGCTGATCTGCATCGGCCTGCTGGTCTGGAGCTTCACCCGTCAGCACCCGCCCCAGGCCACGGCAGCGGTGCCGGCGGCCGGCGTCCCGGCCCCCGCAGCGGCGCCGGCAGCGGCCGCGCCTGCGGCCGAAGCCAGCCCGGCAGCGGTGAAGGTCGATCCGGTGGCCGATCTCGACATGCTGGAAAAGACCAGCGAGCCGCTGGCCACGGTGATGGGCCGCCTGATCCAGCTCTGGGAGCCGGATTTCGAAGTCGATGACGGCCGCAAGCTGTGCAGCGACATCAAGAAGCGCAAGCTCGAATGCCTGCGCGACAGCGGCAAGTGGGACGATCTGCGCCTGCTCAACCATCCTGCGGTGCTGCGCCTGGATCTGCCCAAGCTGGGCGCACAGTACTTCCTGGTCACGGCGCTCGGCGACAAGGATGCCACCCTGGGCACCGCGCTGGGCCCGGTGCGTCTGGCCCGCGAAACCCTGGAGAGCGTGTGGAGCGGTGACTACCTGCTGCTCTGGCGTCGTGAACTGGGCGAGCGGCGCATCGACCAGAAAAGCCGGGGCGCGCCCATCGTCTGGCTCTGGCGCCGTCTGGCCGAACTCAAGCTCACCCGTCTGCCCTCCCCGGTTCCCGATCGCTACACGCCGGAACTGGCGGCGATCATCCGCCAGTTCCAGATCGAGCACGGCATGAAGGTGGACGGCGTGGTGGGCACGCGCACGCTGATTGCGTTCAGCAGCGGCCAGGCCAACACGCCGACCCTCCAGGTCCGCGAGAAACCATGAGCTACATACTCGACGCCCTGCGCCGCGCGGAACGCGAGCGCCACGCCGGCAGGACGCCGGGCGTGGAGAGCCTGAGCCACGGCATCGCCGCCGGCGCCGCGCGGCTGCCGCCGGCGATCTGGGTGCTGGCGCTGCTGACGCTGGCGGTGGCCGTCGCCGCGCTGCTGCTGGCGCTGCGCGATCACCGCGCGCCGCCGCCCGCAGCAACCGCGCCGGTGGCCAGTGCCGCGCCGGCGCCCGCAGCGCCAGTGGCAGCGCCCGCCGCCGCCAGCGCGCCGAGCCCACGCGAAGCCATCCCGCTGCCGGCGATGGATGCGGCCACCGCCATCCGCAATGGCGAGGGACTGAGCAGCCTCGATGATGTGATGACCAGCGATGAATCCGCTGCCGAGCAGGATGGCGCCACCGTGATCCGCGCCCGAAGCCGCAGCGCCGAGGACCAGGCCGCCGCCAGCGCGCCCAACACCTCGCCCCTGGACCAGCGCCAGGTGATCAAGGTGGACCCGGCGCTGCCGCCGGCGCCCGCGCGCGAGACCGCGCCCGCCGACAACGGCAATCCGGCGCCCGTCAACGAAACGGCGCGCAAGCTGGGCGAGATGCCCGAGTCCTATCGCGCGCAGTTCCCGCAGTTCAATCTCGAAATCCACAATTACAGCAGCGAGGCCGGCCGCAGCTGGATCATGGTCGGCGGCCAGCGCTACAAGGAAGGCGACAGCCTGGCCAATGGCGCGCGCATCGCGCACATCATCGAAGACGGCGTGATCTACGACTACGGCGGCGCGCAGGTGCTGCTGCCGAATCGCTGATCGGCCCCGCACCGGAAGCCCGCACACCATGCACGCCGTTCTGCTGCTCCTGCATCTGGCCAGCGTCATCATCTGGGTGGGCGGCATGTTCTTCGCCTACTTCTGTCTGCGCCCCGCCGCCGTGCAGCTGCTGCAGCCGCCGCAGCGTCTGCCGCTGTGGACGCAGACCTTCCACCGCTTCTTCCGCTATGTGAGTCTGGCGCTGATCCTGCTGATCGGCAGCGGCCTGAAGATGCTGCTCAATGTCGGTTTTGCCGACGCACCGCCCGGCTGGCACGCGATGATGGGCCTGGGCCTGCTGATGGCTGCGATCTTCGCTTATGTCTACGGCGCGCTGTATCCGCGTCTGCGCCACCACAGCCAGGCCGGCGAATGGCCGGCGGCCGCTGCGGCGCTCAACTCGATCCGCCGGCTGGTGGCGGTGAATCTGTTCCTGTCGCTGCTGGTGCTGATCGCCGCCGTGTCGGCGCGCTGAAAAACAAGACGGCCCCGCTCGCACGAGGCGAAGCGGGGCCGCGTCGAGCCGCAGCGGCGGTTTACTTCTTACTTCAGCGCCGCACAGGCGCGATCCAGACGCGCCAGACCCTCGGCCATGTCGGCCGCGCTGATGTTCAGCGCCGGCGCGAAGCGCAGCACGTCCGGACCCGCCACCAGCAGCCACACACCTTGCTTCAGGCCGGCGTTGACGATGTCCTTGGCGCGGCCCTTCCAGCTGTCCGTGAGCGGTGCGCCCAGCAGCAGGCCCATGCCGCGCGGCGCGCTGAACTGGCCGTAACGCTCGCCGATCTGCGTGAGGCCTTCGCGCAGCTGCTGCGAGCGCGCCTGCACGTTGGCCAGCAGCTCGGGCTTGACCAGTTCCTCCAGCACCGCGCCGGCCACCGCGCAGGCCAGCGGATTGCCGCCGTAGGTGGAACCGTGCGTGCCGAACGCCAGGGCCTGCGCCGCTGCCTCGGTGGCCAGCATCGCGCCGATGGGAAAGCCGCCGCCCAGACCCTTGGCGGTGGTCAGCACATCGGGCTGCACGCCGTACTGCTGATAGGCGTAGAGCGTACCGCTGCGGGCATTGCCGGTCTGCACCTCGTCGAAAATCAGCAGGGCCTTGTGCTTGTCGCAGAGCGCACGCGCGGCCCGCACGAATTCCCTGGTGGCCGGCAGCACACCGCCCTCGCCCTGCACCGGCTCCAGCACCACCGCGCAGACCTCGTCGCTCATCGCCGCTTCCAGGGCCGCGACATCGTTGAAGGGCAGATGCTGGATGCCGCCCGGCAGCGGCTCGAAGCCCTGCGTGTACTTGGCCTGGCCGCCGACGCAGACCGTGAACAGGGTGCGGCCGTGAAAGGCGTTGAAGAAGGAGATGATCTTGTTCTTGCGCCCGCCGGAGCTGGTGTTGCCGTAGCGGCGCGCGAGCTTGAAGGCGGCCTCGTTGGCCTCTGCACCGGAATTGCAGAAGAACACGCGGTCGGCAAAGGTCAGCTCGGTGAGCCGCTGCGCCAGCTTGAGCGCCGGCTCATTGGTGAGCACGTTGGACAGATGCCAGAGCTTCTGCGACTGCTCGTGCAGGGCCTGCACCATCGCCGGATGCGCATGGCCCAGCACGCAGACCGCGATGCCGCCGGCGAAGTCGAGGTAGTCGCGGTTGTCACGATCCCACCAGCGCGATCCCTGACCGCGCACCGGGATGATTTCGGCGGGGTTGTAGTTGGGAACCATGACCTGATCGAAGGTCTGGCGCGTGACGGACGTGGACATCGGCTTGGCCTTTAGCGTCGCTGAGTTTGACGCGGTCTCAAAGGGTGAAAGAAAAAATCCCGCGCTTCGGCGGGATGGCGGTTCCGCCGCGAATCCGCAGTCGGAACGAACGGATTATAAGGGCTTTTGCGCAGGGTGTTGACCCGCCCGCGCAGCTTTGCTGATGCCCTACGGCAGCGCCACCCACTGCGCGGTTTCGCCCGCCTGCACGGCGCGGCCGGGCGCGATGCGCACCAGGGCGCTGGCCTGGGCCATGTTGCTGAGCATGTGCGAGGCCTGGCGCGGCAGCGGCGTGAGTTGCGCGCGGCCGGTCTCGTCCAGCGCCAGGCGCATGCGCAGCAGCTGCTCGCGGCTGTCGGCGCGCAGCTGCGCGGTCAGCACGCCGGCGCGCCAGCACGGCCGCTCGCCCGCGCCCAGCGCCGCCAGCACCTCGGCGACATGCACCTGCAGGCAGGCCAGCACCGCGCCCGGATTGCCGGGCAGGCCCATGATCACCTTCTGCGCGCCGGCCTCCTCGCGCAGGCCGAAGTACAGGGGCTTGCCGGGCTTCTGCGCCACCTGCCAGAAAATCTCTTTCACGCCCAGTGCCACCGACACCGGCCGCACCAGATCGTAATCGCCCACCGACACGCCGCCGGTGGTGATGACCAGGTCCGCCTCGTCCAGGGCCTCGCGCAGCGCCGCATGCAGCTCCTCGCGGGTGTCGGCCACCAGGCGGCACTCCGGCAGCGCATAGCCGCGCTCGGCAAACCAGCTGCGCGTGAGCGGGCCGTTGGCGTCGAACACCTGCGCGCCGCCAGCCGGCGCGCTGCTGATTTCATCGCCGGTGATCAGCACGCGGACGCGCGGCGCGCGATACGCCGCCACCTCGCCGACGCCGGCCATGGCCAGCGCCGCGATGAGCCCCGAATGCAGACGCTGTCCGGCGCTGGCAACCCTGGCGCCGGCGCGCAGCTCCTCGCCACGCGGCCGGATATCGGTGCCCGCCGGCAGCGCCGCGGCGAGCAGCATGTGCTGACCGTCGCGATGCACGATTTCCTGACGCGCGATGGTGTCGGCGCCCTCGGGCACACGGCCGCCGGTGAAGATGCGCATGGCCTCGCCCGGCGCCAGCGGCGCCGCCGCTTCGACGCCGGCGCGCACCTCAGCCACCACCGGCAGACGCGCGGGCTGCGCGGCGCTGGCCGCCTGCGTGTCCGCGCTGCGCAGCGCGTAACCGTCCACCGCGCTCTGCGTGAACATCGGCAGATCGACCTGCGCAAACACCTCCTGCGCCAGCATCTGGCCGCGCAGCACATCGGGCGCGGCGCGCTGCACGGGCAGCGGCCGCAGCTGGCGGTGGTACTGCGCGATGGCCTCGTCCAGCGCCAGCAGCACGCCGTGACCGCAGTCGGATTCGCTCATGGCGGAGAAGACCTATTTGCCCAGCGTCAGATCGCGGCGCACCGCGAACACATGCACCAGCGCCGGCAGAATCGCGGCCATCGACTCGCGCGCGCCGCCGCGGCTGCCGGGCAGCGTCACCAGCAGCGTGTTGTCCGCGCAAAACCCGGCGACGCCGCGCGACAAGGCCGCATACGGCGTGCGCCGCTGACCGAAGCTGCGCGCGGCTTCCATCAGGCCCGGCAGCTCGCGCTGGATCAGCGGCCGCAGCACGTCCACGGTGAGATCGCGCTTGCCCAGGCCGGTGCCGCCCAGGGTGATGATCAGCGCGTTGCCGGCGCGCAAGGCTTCGACGCGCGCGCGCAGCTGCTCGCCGTCATCCGGCAGCAGCTCGTAATGCAGGGGCGCAAAGCCCGCCTGCCGGAGTTCCTGTTCCACGCCGCGCCCGGCTTCGTCCGGCTTGCGTCCGGCGAGAATCGCATCGGAAATCACCAGCAGCGCGGCCGGCACCGCACGCGGCAGCTGGCGCACGAAATGCGATTTGCCGCCGAGCTTTTCATCCAGCTTGCAGCTGCGGATGCACAGCTCGGCGGGCTCGCAGTAGGGCTTGAGCATGTCGTAGATGGTCAGCACCGCGATGCTGGCGGCGGTCAGCGCTTCCATCTCCACGCCGGTGGCGGCGATGGTCTCCACCGTGGCGATGGCGCGCACGCAGTCCGCTTCGATCTCAAACTCGACATCGGCGCGGTAGATGGGCAGCGGATGACAGAGCGGAATCAGCTCATCGGTGCGCTTGGCGGCGAGGATGCCGGCGACACGCGCGGTCTTCAGCGGATCGCCCTTCTCGGTCTGGCCCGTGCGCAGCATCTCCAGGCAGTGCGGCGGCGCCAGCAGCTCGGCGCTGGCGGTGGCACGGCGCTGGCTGTCGGGTTTGAGGCTGACGTCTTTCATGCGGGCGGCTTGCCGGGTGATGTCGTGGAGCGCGACGGCGGCGCCAGCGGCGCGCCATCCTCATCGCCGTCCTGGCGGATGCAGCAGCCTTCGACGAAGGCGCTGCTGCCATCGGCGTAGAACTCTTCCTTCCAGATCGGCACTTCATGCTTGACGCGGTCCACCGCCTCGCGACAGGCGGCGAAGGCTTCGGCGCGATGCGCGGCGCGGGCGATGGCGTAGATCGCGGTTTCGCCGATGGCGAGTTCACCGACGCGATGCAGCACGCGCACATAAGGCGCGCCATGCCTGGCCGCCACCGCCTGTTCGATCTCGCGGATCTGCTTTTCGGCCAGCGGCGCATAGGCGGTGTAGATCAGCCGCAGCACGCGCTTGCCTTCATGGTGATTGCGCACGGTGCCGGCAAACAGCGCCATGCCGCCGCAATCGGCAAACACGCCCTCGGCCAGCAGGCCCTGCAGCTGCAGGCTCTGGTGCTGGATGCGCGGGAAGTCGGGAAGTTCGGAATTCATGAGCCCGGATTATGGCGCAAAGGCCCTATCCGGGCAGGCGCGCCTCAATGCCCTGCGATGGTCATCTTCTCGATGAGCACCGAGCCGGTGCGGACATTGGCCAGCGCATCGACATCCTTGCCCACCGCCACCACGCCCTTGAACATCTCGCTCAGATGCCCGGCGATGGTGAGCTCGTCCACGGGATAGGCGATCTCGCCGTTCTCCACCCAGAAGCCGGCCGCGCCGCGCGAGTAATCGCCGGTCACCAGATTGGCGCCGTGGCCCAGCAGCTCGGTGACCACCAGGCCTTCCTTCATCTCGCGCAGCAGCCCGGCGAAGTCCAGATCACCGTGACTGACGATGAGGTTGTACACGCCGCCGGCATTGCCGGTGGTCTGCAGGCCGAGCTTGCGCGCCGAATAGCTGCCCAGCAGCCAGCCTTCGAGGCGACCGGCATCGACCAGGGTGCGCTCGCGCGTGGCCACGCCTTCCTGATCCCAGGCGGCGCTGCCGGCGGCGCCGCGCAGATAAGGCTGCTGACGCAGGCTGACATGCGGCGCGAACACCGGCTGGCCCAGCGCATCGAGCAGGAAGGTGGCCTTGCGATACAGCGCGCTGCCGGAAATCGCGCCGATGAAATGACTCCAGAAACCGCGCGCGATTTCCGGCGGCAGCAGCACCGGCGCGCTGCGCGTGGACAGCTTGCGCGCGTTCAGACGCGCCACCGCGCGCTCGCCGGCCTTGCGGCCGATGGCCTCGGGCGCGAGCAGGCGGCTGGCGTCGCGGGCATTGCTGTACCAGTAGTCGCGCTGCAGGTCCTCGCCCTCGCCCGCCACCACCGCGCAGCTCAGCGAGTGCTGGCTGCCGCTGCGCGCGGCGAAGAAACCGTGACTGTTGGCATAGGCCGAGACGCCGCGATGGCTGCTCACGCCGGCGCCTTCGCTGGTCTTGATGCGCGCATCCACGGCAAAGGCCGCGGCCTCGCAGGCGCGCGCCAGATCCACGGCCGCATCCGCACTCAGATCCCAGGGATGATCCAGATCCAGATCGGGAAACTCGCGCGCCATCAGCTCGGCATCGGCCAGGCCGTTGCAAGGGTCTTCACCGGTGGCGCGGGCGATGGCCAGGGCCGCGTCCACGGCGGCGTTCAAGCCTGCATCACTCCAGTCGCCGGTGGTGGCGCTGCCCTTGCGATGCCCCAGATACACGGTGAGGCCGAAGTCGCGGTCCTGCTGGAACTCCAGGCTCTCGATCTCGTTCTGACGCACGCTGACATTGAAACCGCGCGAGGCGGAGAGCGAAGCCTCGGCGGCACTGGCGCCGCCCTGGCGCGCCCGCGCCAGCGCGTGTTCGATGCGCTCGCGCAGCAGTGCAGGCTCGGGTAGCGGCGCTTCGCGGGTCTTGAGTTCGGCGTTCATCGTCTCGTGCTGTTCTGTCATGTCTATCGAGGGTCTGCTGACATTCACTTTACCCGCTGCGACGGAGGTCGTTTTGCCGCAGGGCAAGGCGGCAGACGCGCCGCGTGGTGGTTCCAAGCCCGCGGCTGCCAACGCCGCACTGCGGCCCCAGTAGTCCACCTGGGGCCCCGTCCCTTCGGGTTGCGCCGCAAATCACGCCATGCGGCGTTGTGAAACTTGGCTTTGGCCCCGTCAATCGCTTTTGGGCCAAAGCCTGCGTTTCGCGCCTTGCCTGGCGTGATTTGCGGCAGCAACGCAGTGGGCAAAGTAAATGTCAACCGACCCTGGTGTGGCCGGCGTCCAGCTGCGCGCGCAGCGCCGTCAGGCGCTCGGGCGTGCCGACATCCGACCACAGACCCGCATGGTACTCGGCCGAGACGCGCTGCTGGCGCGCGGCCGCGCGCAGCAGCGGCGCCAGGGGGAAGGCGCCCGGTGTGCAGCCCGCGAACAGCTGCGGGTGCAGCACCGAAAAGCCACTGAAGGTGTAACGCTCTGCGCCGGGCGGCTCCCGCAGCAGGCCGTCCTGCAGCGAGAAATCGCCCTGCGGGTTGTGCGGCGGATTGGCCACCAGAACCAGATGCGCGAGGCGCTGCGCCGGCCAGTGGGCCGCCTGCGCCAGCAGCGGCGCCAGCGGATAGTCGCAGTGCACATCGCCGTTGAGCACGATAAAGGGCTGCCCGCCCAGCAGCGGCAGAGCCTGATGAATGCCGCCGCCGGTCTCCAGCGCCGGCCAGCCTTCCTCGGAATACCGGATCTGCAGGCCATAGGCCGCGCCCTCGCCCAGCGCCTCGCGGATGCGCGCGCCCAGCCATCCGAGATTGATCACCACCTCCTGCACGCCGGCGGCGGCCAGTGCATGCAGATGATGCTCGATCAGCGCGCAGCCCCCCGCCTGCAGCAGGGGCTTGGGCGTGGTGTCGGTGAGCGGACGCATGCGCTCGCCGCGACCGGCGGCCAGAATCAGCGCGCGTGGTTTCACGCGGCGGCCACCAGGCCCAGTTCGTCGAACAGACCCAGCAGCGGCGCCAGCTGCGGATAGCGCACGGCGACGCTGCGCACATAGCGGATGAAGCGCGGCACATCGGCCAGGTAATGCGGCTTGCCGTCGCGATAGCAGATGCGCGCGAAGATGCCGATCACCTTCAGATGCCGCTGCAGGCCCATCCAGTCGAAGGCGCGGCGGAACTCCGGCTCGGGCGCAATCGGCAGGCCGGCGGCACGCGCCTGCTGCTGGTACAGCGCCAGCCAGCGCTCGATGCGCGCCTCGGGCCAGGACCAGAAGGCATCGCGCATCAGCGAGGCGAGGTCATAGGTGATGGGGCCGTACACCGCGTCCTGGAAATCCAGGATGCCGGGATTGGGTGTGGCCGGCATCAGATTGCGCGGCATGTAGTCGCGATGCACATAGACGCGCGGCTGCGCCAGGGCCGAGGCCACCAGCAGGTCTTCCACGCCGCGCAGGGCCTCGCGCTGCGCCAGGCTCAGCTCGCGCTGGAGATGACGCGCCACATACCAGTCGGGAAACAGCGACAGCTCACGCCGCAGCAGCGCCTCGTCGTATTCCGGCAACACCTCCGCGCGGCTGGCGAGCTGCCAGCGGATCAGCGCGGCGATGGCATCGTCCATCAGCGCCTGCGCATTGTCCTCGGTGAAGGCCTGCAGATAAGTCTGCCGGCCCAGGTCGCTGAGCAAGAGAAAGCCTTGCGCAAGGTCCTGTGCCAGCACGCGCGGGGCATTGAGCCCGGCGTCCAGCAGCAGCTGGCCGATGCGGATGAAGGGCGCGCAGTCCTCGCGCTCGGGCGGGGCGTCCATCAGCACCCAGCTGGCGCCCTGATCCTCGATGCGGAAATAGCGGCGGAAGCTGGCGTCGGCGGAAGCCGGGGCAAAACGGCTGGCGGCGCTCAGGGACAGCTGCGTGCCAGCCCAGTCACGGGCGCGCAGCGCGCGCTCGTCCAGGGGCGAATCGGGGCTCACGGAAAATTCGTCGTCATGATCTTGCGAGGACGCCAGCCACGCGGGGCCGGCCCGGCGGCAAGCTTAACTGAAGCGCGGATGTGCCGCCGTTGCACTGTCGGCGAGCCTGCGCCGATACTTGCGTCTTTCGCTCCACCCCCAGCCCTTCACCGCTTTGTCTTCCCTGCGACTGCTGCCACTGGCTTGTCCCGCGCTTGCGCTCCTGCTGGCGTCGACGGCGCTTGCGCAAAACACCCTGCCCACGCTGGGGCAGTACGGCAAGCGGCCGGAGGAAAAGATCAACGCCTCCTGCGCGCAGCTCAGTGATTCGCTGCCGCCGCTCACCGCCAGCGGCGATGACAAGGTTACGCTCACCGCCGACCAGGTGGACCTGTCGCAGGATGGCCTGTCCAAGCTGCTGGGCGCGGTGAAGCTGCGCCGCGGCCTCACCGAGGTCAGCGCCAACCAGATCGACTACGACAACAACCGCGAAGTCGCGATCATCAACAGCGAGTCGCTGTTTCGCAGCGAGATCCTGCTGGTGGATTCGCAGCAGGCGGAAATCAGCTTCGCCGACAAGAGCGGACTGTTCAAGGACAATGCCTTCACCCTGCTCTCGCATCCGGCGCGCGGCAATTCCCGGCGTCTGTGGCTGAGCGCGGACAAGACCGCGCGCCTTGCCGATGCGCGCTTCACCAGCTGCGCCCCCGGCAACGACAGCTGGTATCTGGAAGCCAGCCGCATCGACATCGACCAGGACAAGGGCGTGGGCACCGCACGCAACGCGCAGCTGCGCTTCCAGGACGTGCCGATCTTCTACTCGCCCTGGCTGCAGTTCCCGGTGGACGATGCGCGCCACAGCGGCATGCTGTTTCCGGTGATCGCCGACACCAAGCGCACCGGCATCGACATCCGCACCCCGCTGTATCTGAATCTGGCGCCCAATTACGACCTGACGCTGACCCCGCGCTTCATGTCCGACCGTGGCCTGGCGCTGAACAGCGCCGGTCGCTATCTGTTTCCGCGCGCCGAGGGCGATCTGGGCTATCAGGTCCTGAACCACGACCGCGCCACCGACAGCCGCCGCGACTATCTCTACTGGAATCACGAGGAGCTGATCAGCCGGCGCCTGGCCCTGGAAACGCATTACGCCAACGTCAGCGATCCCACGTATTTCGAAGACCTGGGCGGCACCATCGACCTGAGTTCGATCTCGTATCTGGAGCGCAGCGCCAGGCTCACCTATCAGGCCCCGGCCTCGTATTCGATCCAGGCCCTGGTGCAGGACTACCAGAAGATCGCCAGCAATCTGGTGGCCGGCGAGGAACCGTACCGGCGTCTGCCGCAGCTCGTCTTCAACGCGCAGACCCGCAACAGCTACTACCACACGCGCGCCGGCTTCATCGGCGAGTTCAGCAATTTCACCCGCTCCAACTCCGTACAGGGTCTGCGCTACGACCTGGACCCGTACCTGAAGATGGAGCGCGACTCGGTGGCCTGGTACAGCAAGACCCAGCTCGATTACCGCTACACCGGCTATGCGCTGCACGACGCCACGGCCGGACAGCCGCAGAGCCCCAGCCGCACCCTGCCGGTGCTCAGCACCGAATACGGCCTGCGCTTCGAGCGCCAGCTCGCCGACGGCACGCCGCAGACCCTGCAGCCGCAGTTCTTCTATCTCTACGTGCCGTACCGCGACCAGAGCGAGCTGCCGGTGTTCGACAGCGGCGAGCCGGACTTCGACATCACGCAGCTGTTCGCGCGCAACCGCTTTTCCGGACTGGACCGCATTTCCGACGCCAACGAATTCGCGCTCGCCCTGACCGGCCGCCAGCTGGACATGAGCGACGGCAGCGTCAAGGCGGCAGTGACCCTGGGCCAGCTGTACCGCATCAGCGCGCCGCGCGTGAGCCTGCCCGGTGAATCGCCGCCCGACAGCGGCGCCACCGACTTCGTCGGCGGTCTGGACTACAAGCTTTCCGAGCACTGGGGCACGCGCCTGCAGACGCAGTGGTCGCCGGCCGATGCACGCTTCAGCCGCAATGCCGCAGCCCTGCGCTACACCGGCGACGGCAAGCAGCTGTTCCAGGCGACCTACCGGTATCGCAGCGGCAGCTTCGAGCAGACCGACCTGCTGGCGATCACGCCGCTGGCCTATGGCTTCAGCTTCTCCGGCCGCTGGCGCTACTCGCTGCGCGACCGCCAGAGCCTGGACACCTACTCCGCCCTGCGCTTCGACACCTGCTGCTGGGCCGTCGATTTTGCGTTCCGCCGCCACATCGTCGACTCCCAGGGCAATTTCGATAACGGCTACTACATCCAGCTCGAACTCAAGGGACTCGGCCAGCTCGGCTCGGGCTTCCCGAACCTTCGCGTCGACAACGATGTCTACTAAGCCACCCGCCTTGCGCCATAATCCGCGCCTTTCCTGCCAGCCTTAACCCGGACTCACAAGCCTATGATCCCGCTGCCGCGCCTGCCGTCCCGCCGCATCCTGGCCGCGCTGCTGATGCTGCTCGCCCCCTGTCTGGCCCTGGCCGCCGCCGCGCCCCTGGATCGCATCCTGGTGGTGGTCAACGACGGCGTGATTCTGCAGAGCGAGCTCGACGATGCCATGGCCAGTGCCCGCGAGCAGATCAGCCAGCGTGGCCTGGGCGCGCCGCCCGAGGCCGTGCTGCGCCAGCAGGTGCTGGAGCGCCTCATCCAGCAGCGCGTGCAGACCCAGCGCGCCCAGCAGGCCGGCATCCGCATCGACGACCGCGAACTCAACGAGGTGCTGACCCAGATCGCCAAGCAGAACGGCCTGTCGCTGTCCGGCTTTGCCGAGACCGTGCGCAAGAACGGCATGGACTATCTGGCGGTGCGCGAACAGATTCGTGACGAAGTCACCATCCAGCGCCTGCGCAGCAAGGAAGTGGACAGCCATGTGGTGGTCACCGACCAGGACGTGGAAGGCTTCCTCAAATCCGAGGGCGGCAGCGGCAACAGCGAATACCGCCTCTCCGACATCCTGATCGCAGTGCCCGACGGCGCCAACCAGAGCCAGCGCGATCAGCTGCGCAAGAAAACCGAGGCGCTGATCAAGCGCGCCCGCGCCGGCGAAGACTTCGCGCAGCTGGCCATCGCCAACTCCAACGGCCAGCAGGCCCTGCAGGGCGGCGATCTGGACTGGCGCAAGGGCAGTGATCTGCCGGTGGCCTTCGCGCAGGCCGCCGCCAGACTGAAGAAGGGTGAGGTCAGCGACATCATCGAAACCGGCAGCGGTTATCACATCCTCAAGCTCGCCGACAGCCGCGGCGGCGAGCAGCGCAAGACCGTCACCGAAACCCACGCCCGCCACATCCTCATTCAGAGCAATGCGATCCGCGACGACGAGCAGTCGCGCCTGTTCGCGCGCGATCTGTATTCCCGCCTGCAGGCCGGCGAGGACTTCAACAAGCTCGCCAAGGAATTCTCCGACGACCCCGGCTCCAAGAACAGCGGCGGCGATCTGGGCTTCCAGCCGCCCGGCGTGTTCGTGCCGGAATTCCAGGCGCGCCTGGACGAACTCAAGCCCGGCGAAATCTCGCAGCCCTTCCACACCCAGTTCGGCTGGCATGTGGCCGGCGTGATCGAGCGCCGCGAGCGCGACGTCACCGACGACCAGCGCCGCGCCCGCGCCCGCACCGCCATCGGCAACCGCAAGGCTGGCGAGGAATACGACGTCTGGCTGCGCCGTCTGCGCAACGAGGCCTACGTCGAATTCCGCCTGCCCGAAGACGCCGCGGCTGCGGCCAGCGCGCAGAACAGCTAAGGCGGCCAGGAGCCGGGCGGCCGCCGATGAGCACGCCGCGCATTCTGATCACCCCGGGCGAGCCCGCCGGCATCGGGCCGGACCTGCTCTGCGTGATCGCCCAGCAGGCCTGGCCTGCAGAGCTGGTGGCGGTGGCCGATGTCGCGCTGCTGCAAGAGCGCGCCGCACAGCTGCAGCTGCCGCTGAAGCTGCTGCCTGCGGATCTCGGCGCCCCGGCGCAACCGCTGCCGCCGGGCACGCTGCGCGTACTGCCGGTGGCCCTGGCAACGCCGGCGCAGCCGGGACAGCTGGATGTGCGCAACGCCTCTTACGTGCTGGAAACCCTGCGCCGCGCCACCGACGCCTGCCTGCAGCATCAGGCCCAGGCCCTGGTCACCGGGCCGGTGCAGAAGAGCGTGATCAACGACGCCGGCATCCCCTTCTCCGGCCACACCGAATTTCTCGCCGAACGCTGCGGCGCGCCCTTGCCGGTGATGATGCTGGCCACCGTGGGCGACAAGCCCTTGCGCGTGGCGCTGGCCACCACCCATCTGCCGCTGCGCGCGGTGGCCGATGCCTTGAGCCAGCCGCTGCTGCTCGCGGTGCTGCGCATCCTGCATCACGATCTGCAGCAGCACTTCGGCATTGCGCAGCCGCGCATCCTGGTCTGCGGCCTGAATCCGCATGCCGGCGAGTCCGGCCATCTGGGCCACGAGGATGAAGCCATCATCGCGCCGGCCATCGCGCAGGCGCGCGCCGAGGGCATCGCTGCGCAGGGCCCGCTGCCCGCCGATACCTTGTTCACGCCGCGCCACCTGAAGGACGCCGACGCGGTGCTGTCCATGTTTCACGATCAAGGCCTGCCGGTGCTCAAGTACGCCGGCTTTGGCGAGAGCATCAACATCACCCTCGGCCTGCCCATGCTGCGCACCTCGGTGGACCACGGCACCGCGCTGGATCTGGCCGGCAGCGGCCAGGCCGATGCCGGCAGCCTGCGCGCCGCGCTGCAGCTGGCGATCACGCTGAGCACGAAAAGCACATGAGCGAGCATCAGGCCAAGAAGCGCTTCGGCCAGAACTTCCTGCACGACCCGCAGGTGATCGAGCGCATCATCCGCAGCATCAATCCACAGCCCGAGGACGTGCTGGTGGAGATCGGCCCGGGCCTGGGCGCGCTCACCGCGCCGCTGCTGGCGAAAACCGGCGGGCTGCAGGTGGTGGAGATCGATCGCGACGTGATTCCGCGGCTGCGCGAGGCCTGCGCGCACAGCGACAAGCTGCACATCCTGCAGGCCGACGCGCTGCGCGTGGACTATGCGCAGTTCGCGCAGCCCGGCAAGCGTCTGCGCCTGGTCGGCAACCTGCCCTACAACATCTCCACGCCGCTGCTGTTTCATCTGCTGGAGCAGAGCGCGGTGATTCATGACATGCACTTCATGCTGCAGAAGGAAGTGGTGGAGCGCATGGTGGCGCTGCCCGGCGAGGACGCTTACGGGCGTCTGAGCGTGGCCCTGGCCGCGCGCTGCGAAGTGGCGTATCTGTTCAAGGTCGGCCCCGGCGCCTTCAAGCCGGCACCGAAGGTGGACTCGGCCATCGTGCGCCTGATTCCGCGCGCGCCGGATTTCGAGATCGCCGACCAGAGACAGTTCGACCGCGTGATCACGCAAGCCTTCTCGCAGCGGCGCAAGACTCTGGCCAATGCCCTGCGCGGCGTGGCGGATGCGGACACCATCCGCGCCGCCGGCATCGACCCCGGCATCCGCGCCGAACGCCTGCATGCGCGCGACTTCGCGCGTCTGGCCGCGCTGCTGCCGTCCGCCGGGCATTGATTTTGCGCAGTTGACCGCGCGCGCGGGTGGGTGATACTGCCGGCTCGCCCGTACGCATCGGAGTCGATCATGCCGCCCTACCAACACTTGTTGGCCGCCATCGTGTTCGACGACGCCGGTCTCGCCGTCCTGGACCGCGCCCACGTTCTGGCCCAGCACTTTGGCGCCCGCCTGAGCCTGCTGCACGTCATCGAGTACACGCCGATCGAAAGTGGCGAGCTGCTGATGACCACCCCTTATGACGTCACCCAGCAGCTGGAAGAAGAGGCGCGCGGCAAGCTGCTGGCGCTGTGCCGCAAGCAGAACCTGCCGGAAGACTGCGCGCACGTCAGCACCGGCACGGTGGTGACGCAGATCGAGCAGCTGGTGCAGAAACAGGGCGTGGACCTGGTGATCGTCGGCCACCAGCCACGCAAAGGTCTGGCCGCCTGGCTCAGCCACACCGAAGACAATCTCGTCCACCGCGCGCCCTGCGATGTACTGGCGCTGCGCCTGCGCTGAAAGCACCACATCACAGAAAGATAAAGACGCAGGGCGGCGCTAGCGCGCCTAACCCGCCCTACAAAAGCCACAGAAGCCAAGCGACCCCGAAAATGCGGTAACAGCTGCTAGCTGCTGATGCCCTCATGCCCTCGCCGTGCTCAGCCAGCCCGGCAAATCACAGACACCGTCCAACAAGCAATGCGCCCCGGCATCCAGCAGGCGCTCCGGATGATGCACCCCGCAGAGCACGCCCACCGAACGCATGCCGATGGCACGGGCCATGGCCAGATCGTATTCGGTGTCGCCGATCATCAGCGCCTCCTCGGGCTGCAGCTGCTCGTCGGCCAGCAGCTCGCGCAGCATCAGCGGATCGGGCTTGGACAGGGTCTCGTCGGCGGTGCGTGAATTGATGATCAAGCCGGCCAGTTCGCCGTGATGACGCAGGGAACGGTTGAGGCCACGGCGGCTCTTGCCGGTGGCAATCGCCAGACGATAACCCTCGCCGTGCAGGCGCTGCAGGGCCTCCAGGCTGCCGGGGAACAGCGGCGCCTCGCCGGCGCCCTCGCTGAGCCATTGCGCGCGATAGCTGTCCAGCAAGCCTCGCAAGGCCTTGAGCTCGATGTCCGGGTACAGCAGCGTCAGCCCTTCATTCAGACCCAGGCCGATCAGCTCCCGGATCGCCTGGTCCGGACGCGGCGGCAGGTTCAGGTCGGTGATCGCGCGCTGCATGGCGCCGACGATCATCGCGGCGGAATCGGACAGGGTGCCGTCCCAATCAAAGATCAGCAGTTTGACGCGGTGCATGGCCTGCCTGGATCAGGAGCGTATTTTCGGCAGCCGGCTCAGCACGTCCCGCAGCTCGTCCGGCATCGGCGCATTGACGATCAGCTTGTCGAAAGTGCCGTCGGGCAGCAGCTTCAGGAAGTGCGAATGCAGGAACATGCGCTTCAGGCCCAGCTCGCGCAGCGGCTTGTTGTCCGTGCGCTCACCGTATTTCTGGTCGCCGGCCACCGGATGGCCCAGCGCCAGGGCATGCACGCGGATCTGGTGGGTACGGCCGGAGAAGATCTGCACCTCGCAGAGCGTGGCGTCGCGGTAGCGCTCCTTGGGCGAGAAGCGCGACTTCGAGGGTTTGCCGTCTTCTTCGTCGATCTGCACGCGGTGTTGTTCGCCATTGAGGCGATTTTTCACCAAGGCAGCGTCAACGTCGCGATCCTCGCCGCGCCAGCGCCCGATCAGCAGCGCGAAGTAACGCTTCTCGGTGTCGCCGTACTTGAAGGCGCGCTGCGCGCGCAGCAGGGCCGGACGGTCCTTGGCCAGCAGCAGCACGCCGCTGGTGTCGCGGTCCAGGCGGTGCGCCAGCTCGATGAACTCGTACTTGTTCCAGGCGCGGATCGCCTCGATCACGCCGTACGGGATGCCGCTGCCGGCATGCGAGGCCACGCCGGCCGGCTTGTTGATGGCCAGATAGTGCTCATCCTCATGGATGATGGTCGCGCGCAGGCGGTTGAGCATGGCGTCCGGCGGACGCACCGCCTGCGACTTGTCCACGTCGCGCACCGGCGGGATACGGATCTCGTCACCCTTGGCCAGCTTCCGCTCAGCCTTGACTCTGCCACCGTTGATCCGGACCTGACCCGAGCGCAGGAGCTGGTAAACGTGCGATTTCGGCACACCAGGCAATTGTTTTAAAAGAAAATTGTCGATGCGTTGGCCGTCTTCCTTGGCCCCCACCGACACATATCTGACTTGCGGGCGATCTTGTGTCAAAATAGCCAATCCGTGGGTTAGGGAACGAGTCTTTTCCGTTCCCGAAGCTACGGTTACGGAAGACACTTGAGGTGAAGGGCGGATTCGAATTGTACCAGCCCGACACCCACTCCGAACCAATTCCGCGACGATGTCAGAGCGTCGCGGCCCCGATCCAAACGACACAATGCGCAGCAGCTGCGCCGGGAAAAGCTCCATGACGACCAGCGAACAACACCGCTCTGTCCAAGCTCGAGCGTCCTGCCAGCACGGCTGCGCCTCAGAGGAATTTGTACATGAAGCGTATTTTGATCAATGCGACACAGCGCGAGGAGTTGCGCGTCGCCATCGTTGATGGCCAGAAGCTCCAAGACCTTGATATCGAAACCGCTGCCCGCGAACAGAAAAAAGGTAACGTCTACAAAGGCCGCATCACCCGCGTCGAACCTTCCTTAGAAGCCTGCTTCATCGACTATGGCGCCGAGCGCCATGGCTTCCTGCCGGTCAAGGAAATCGCGCGTTCGTACTTCAAGTCCGGCTCCGGCAATCTGCGTGAGCAGCTGCAGGAAGGCCAGGAAATCATCGTCCAGGTCGAGAAGGAAGAGCGCGGCAACAAAGGCGCGGCGCTGACCACCTTCGTGTCCCTGGCCGGCCGCTATCTGGTGCTGATGCCCAACAACCCGAAGGCCGGCGGCGTCTCGCGCCGTGCCGAGGGCGATGAGCGCGAGGAAGCCAAGGAAGCGCTGGAAAAGCTCGAAATCCCCGACACCATGGGCGTGATC
Organism: Solimonas aquatica; assembly: GCF_900111015.1. Classification (GTDB taxonomy): domain Bacteria; phylum Pseudomonadota; class Gammaproteobacteria; order Nevskiales; family Nevskiaceae; genus Solimonas; species Solimonas aquatica. The sequence continues at coordinate 130,842 of NZ_FOFS01000013.1, forward strand.
ATCCGCTCCAATGGCGTGGGTCGCACCGTCGAAGAGCTGCAGTGGGATGCCAACTACCTGATCGAGATCTGGAGCGCGGTGGAAAAAGCCGCCGCCGAGCGTTCCGGCCCGTTCCTGATCTATCAGGAAAACAACATCATCCTGCGCGCGCTGCGCGACTATCTGCGTGCGGACATCGGCGAAGTCATCATCGACAACCCCGAGATCTACGAGCAGGCGCGCACGCACATGGAGCATGTGATGCCCGCGCACCTGCAGCGGCTCAAGCTCTATCGCGAAGAAACCCCGCTGTTCTCGCGCTACCAGATCGAATCGCAGATCGAAACCGCGCATGAGCGCCACGTGCGCCTGCCCTCCGGCGGCTCGATCGTGATCGACGTGGGCGAGGCGCTCACCGCCATCGACATCAACTCGGCCAAGGCCACCGGCGGCGGCAGCATCGAAGACACCGCCTTCAACACCAATCTGGAAGCGGCCGACGAAATCGCCCGCCAGCTGCGCCTGCGCGACCTCGGCGGCCTGGTGGTGATCGACTTCATCGACATGAATTCGAGCAAGAACCAGCGCGAAGTGGAAAAGCGCCTGGAACGCGCCGTGGAGATGGACCGCGCACGCATCCAGCTCGGCAAGATTTCGCGCTTCGGCCTGCTGGAGCTGTCGCGCCAGCGCCTGCGCCCCAGCCTCTCCGAACATACCCAGGTGCCCTGCCCGCGCTGCGCCGGCCGTGGCCATATCCGCAGCGTGGAGTCGATGGCGCTGTCGGTGCTGCGCCTGATCGAAGAAGAGGCCATGAAGGAGCGCACCGGCCGCATCATCGTGCAGGTGCCGGTGGACGTGGGCACCTTCCTGCTCAATGAGAAGCGCATGGCGATCCGCGAGGTGGAAGCGCGCAACCGCGTGGCCGTCACCGTGGTGCCCAATGCCAGCCTGCTGACGCCCAATTACGAGATCAAGCGCGTCCGCGCCGATCATCTGCAGCAGGAAAACAACAGCGCCAGCAGCTATCTGCTCGGCGAGGATTTCAACGCCAAGCCCGTCGAGGAGCTGGTGAAGACCGGCGCCGCGCCGGCCCGCAGCCTGGCCGAGCCGGCGGTGAAGCAGATTCTGCCGTCCTCGCCCGCGCCGGTGGTGGAAGCCCCGCAGCCGGCGCCGGTGGCCGCGCCCGTGGCCATGCAGCCGGTGGCGGTGAACGGCGACAGCTTCTGGACCAAGCTGCTGCGCCTGCTCGGCTTCGGCCGTCAGAGCGCGCCGGCCGCTGCCGCACCCGCGCAGCCGCAGCGTCGTGATGGCCGCCGCGATGAGCGTCGCGACGACAACCGTCGCGGTCGCGATCAGCGTGGCCAGGACCGTCGCGATGCGCGTGGCGAGCGCAATGATCGCGGTGATCGCGGCCAGCAGCGCGGCCAGCAGAATCCGCAGCGTGGCCAGCAGCAGAACAAGCCGCAGCAACAGCCCCAGCAGCAGCGTCCGCAGCAGCAGAACCCGCAGCCGCGCAATCCGCAGCAGCAGCCCCAGCAGCAGCGCCCGCAGCAGAACCAGCAGCCGCGCAATCCGCAGCAGCCGGCTCCGCAGGCGCAGCCGCGTCCCGAGCCCAAGCCGGAAACGCCGAGCGAGGAAGTGATGCTGCTGGAAGTGGGCGCCGTGACCGAAGCCGCCGTGAACGGCGAGCAGCCGCGCAACGAGCAGGCGCCGCGTGAGGGTCGCGAAGGCGGGGGCCGTCGTCGCCGTCGTGGTGGCCGCGACCGTCGCGAGCGTGGCGAACGTGGCGAGCGCAACGGCGAAGCCGCTGCGGCTGCCGGCGCCGCCGTGGTGCTGATTGCAGGCGAGGAAGAAGCCGCCGACGCGCTGTCCGAAGACGCACCGCAGCTGCAGAGCACCGGCGAGGCGCAGGACACGCCGATCGAACAGCAGCTGCCGCTGCTGCGCGAAATTCCGCGTGAAGAGCGCAGCGCCGCGCCGGCCCCGGCCCAGTCCCCGGTGACGGTGGTGGTGGAACCCGCCCCGCAGGAAGCTGCGGCAGTCGAGTCGCCCGCCGAGGTCGAGCCGGCGCCTGCGCCGGTGCTGGTCGAGCTCAAGCCGCTGGAAGCGGTGGTCGAGCCGGCCGCCGTTGAAGTCGCAGCGCCGGCAGTGGCCGAGGCCGCGCCCGAAGCGGTCGAAACCGTGACGCCCGTGCTGACCGAGACGCAGCCGGCCGCGCCGCTTGTTGAAGAACCCGCGGCACCGGCGGAAGCGGCCGCGCCGGCACCGGTGCTGGTGGAGCTTGCGCCGCAGCCGGAGCCGGAGCCGCCTGCCAGCGAGCCCAGCGCGGCGGAGCCGGCGCCACAGCCCGCGCCCAGTTCGGAGCCGGGCACGCAGGAGCCGGCCGGCAACTCGCCGTACCGCGCCACCGCGCCGGCCTCGGACTACTTCAAGCTGTTCGAGAACGCCACCCAACCGCAGAAGAACGGTTCGGAGAGCAACAGCAACGCCGGCTGAACAGGCACAAGCGAGCTGGAGAAAAAGGCGGCCCTGGTGGCCGCCTTTTTCATGCGTGCGATAATCCCGCCCTTCACGAATACCGCGCGCCGCCATGCCCAGCTCCCCGACCAAGCGACTGCTCGTCACCAACGCCCTGCCCTACGCCAATGGCCCGATCCATCTCGGCCATATGGTGGGTTATGTGCAGGCCGACATCTGGGTGCGCTTCCAGCGCCTGCTGGGCCATCAGGTGCACTACGTCTGCGCCGACGACGCGCACGGCACGCCGATCATGCTCGCCGCCGAAAAGGCCGGCGTGGCGCCGGAGGCCTTCATCGCCGCCATCCAGAAAGACCACGCGCGCGACTTCGCGGACTTTCTGGTCGGCTTCGATCACTACCACTCCACGCATTCGGAAGAGAACCGTCACTACAGCGAGCTGATCTACCGCCGCCTGCGCGATGCCGGCGCCATTGCCCGGCGCAGCATCCAGCAGCTCTACGATCCGGTGAAGGAAATGTTCCTGCCGGACCGCTACATCAAGGGCGAATGCCCCAAGTGCGGCACGGCGGATCAGTACGGCGACAACTGCGAGAACTGCGGCGCCGCCTACTCGCCCACCGATCTGAAGAACCCGCGCTCCGTGGTCTCCGGCGCCACGCCGGTGATGAAGGATTCCGAGCACTACTTCTTCGAGCTGTCCAGGTTCCAGAGCTTTCTGGAGCAGTGGCTGGAAGGCGAGGTGGCGCATCCTTCGGTGAAGGCCAAGCTCAAGGAATGGTTCGCAGCCGGCCTGAAGGACTGGGACATCTCGCGCGATGCGCCTTACTTCGGCTTCGCCATTCCCGACGCGCCGGGCAAGTTCTTCTACGTATGGCTGGACGCGCCCATCGGCTACATGGCCAGCTTCCAGGCCCTGTGCAACAAGGCCGGCCTGAACTTCGAGGACTTCTGGGCCGCCGAGGCCCAGAGCAGCGAGCTGCACCACTTCATCGGCAAGGACATCGTCAACTTCCACGGCCTGTTCTGGCCGGCGATGCTCAAGGGCGCAGGCTTTCGCACGCCCAGCAAGCTGCACGTCAATGGTTATCTCACCATCGACGGCGCCAAGATGAGCAAGAGCCGCGGCACCTTCATCAAGGCGCGCACCTATCTCAACCATCTGCAGCCGGAATATCTGCGCTACTACTTCGCCGCCAAGCTCGGCAGCGGCGTGGATGATCTGGACCTGAATCTCACCGACTTCGCCAACCGCGTGAACAGCGATCTGGTGGGCAAGTACGTGAATATCGCCAGCCGCTGCGCGGGCTTCATCGAAAAACTGTTCGACGGCCGCCTCGCGGTGCAGATGCATGATCGCCAGCTGTTCGAAGACCTGGCCGGCGAGGCGGATGCCATCGCCAAGCTGTATCAGGACGGCGACTTTGCCGGCGCGCTGCGCGAAATCATGCTGATGGCCGACGACGCCAATGCCGAGATCCAGAAGCTGGCGCCCTGGACGCTGGCGAAGGATGAGACCCAGCGCGAGCGGCTGCATCAGGTCTGCACCACCTTCATCAACGTCTTCCGTCAGCTGAGCATCTACCTGAAGCCCGTGCTGCCGGCGATTGTCGCCAAGGTGGAAGCCTTCCTGCGCGTGGAGCCGCTGAGCTGGGCCGATCTGCACAAGCCCCTGCTGGGCGCCAGCATCGCGCCCTACGAGGCGCTGGTGACCCGCATCGAACAGAAGTCCATCACCACCATGCTCGGCGAAGAAGCCGCCGCCAGTCTGCCGCCGCCGCCCTCGCCGGTGCCGGCCAAATCCGCCAAGGCCAAGAGTGAACCCGTGAGCGAACCCGGCACCATCAGCATCGACGACTTCACCAAGCTGGACCTGCGCATCGCGCGCATCGAAAACGCCGAGCAGGTGGAGGGCGCCGACAAGCTGCTGCGCCTGCAGCTGGATCTCGGCGCGCTGGGCAAGCGCCAGGTGTTTGCCGGCATCAAGTCGGCCTACGCACCCGAAGCGCTGATCGGCAAGCTCACCGTGATGGTGGCCAATCTCGCGCCGCGCAAGATGAAGTTCGGCATGAGCGAAGGCATGGTGCTGGCCGCCAGCGAAGAGGGCGGCCGGCCCTTCGTGCTGATTCCCGACGAGGGCGCGCAGCCCGGCATGCGGGTGAAGTAAGCGCGCCTTCGCCGTGAGCCTGCCGGCACTGATCGAACAGATCGACGCCCTGCTGCCGCAGACGCAGTGCACGCGCTGCGGCTATCCGGCCTGCCGTCCGTATGCCGAGGCCATCGCCAGCGGGCAAGCCGAGATCAACCAATGCCCGCCCGGCGGCGAGGCCGGCGTGCAGGCGCTGGCCTCGCTGCTGCAACGCGAAGCGCTGCCGCTGAATCCCGTCAACGGTCTGGCCATCACGCGGCGTCTGCTGGCGCGCATCGATGAAGCCGTGTGCATCGGCTGCACCAAGTGCATCCAGGCCTGCCCCACCGACGCCATTCTCGGCGCCGCCAATCTCATGCACACCGTGATCGCCGAGGAATGCAGCGGCTGCGAGCTGTGCATCCCGCCCTGCCCGGTGGACTGCATCAGCATGGTGGATGTGGGCGAAGCCTTGCCCGTCGAACAGACCGCGCCGCAGTATCGGCAGCGCTATGAAGCGCGCGCGGCCCGCCTGCAACGCTGGGAAGACGAAGCCCGCGCCGAGCGCGAAGCGCGTCTGCGCAATCTGGCCGACCCCGTGGCACGCGCCCTGGCGGCGGCGCAGGCCAAGCGACAGAACCAATCCTCATGAACCCCACCAAGCGCCAGGAAATCTACCGCCGCCTGCAGGCCGCCAATCCCGCGCCGACCACCGAACTGCACTACAGCACGCCGTTCGAACTGCTGGTGGCCGTGGTGCTCTCCGCGCAGGCCACCGACGTCGGCGTCAACAAGGCCACCGCCAGACTCTTTCCCGTCGCCAACACGCCGGAGAAGATTCTGGCCCTGGGCGAAGCCGGCCTGCGCGAATACATCAAGACCATCGGCCTGTATCAGACCAAGGCCAAGAACGTGATCGGCCTCTGCCAGCGGCTGATTGAACAGCATGGCAGCCAAGTGCCACGCAGCCGCGAAGCACTCGAAGCCCTGCCCGGCGTCGGCCGCAAGACCGCGAACGTGGTGCTCAACACTGCCTTTGGCGAACACACCATCGCCGTGGACACGCACATCTTCCGCGTCGCCAACCGCACGGGCCTCGCGCCCGGCAAGAACGTGCGTCAGGTGGAAGACCGCCTGCTGAAGTTCACGCCGGCGGAGTTCGCGCGCGATGCGCACCACTGGCTGATCCTGCACGGCCGCTACGTCTGCAAGGCGCGTAAACCCGAGTGCGCGCGCTGCGGGATTTATGAGCTGTGCGAGTATCGCGGCAAGACGGCGCGTGATCTGGCGCCGGTGGTGGGGTGAGGCTTTTTATCTTGCCTTGGATGGTTTCAATTACCAGCGCCGAATGATGCTTGGCCGCTCGTGACTGTATTCATGCGCGGCTCTTTTCGAACCATGGCAGCCCGAATTTCATTTCATTGCATCTGGGCTGCGCTGGCTGATAAACCTGAGCACCGCAATGTTTTCGTCTCTTGCCAACTTATTGTTGGCACTCACCTTCGGCGAAGTGTGATGACAACTTACGATCCGCGCTGTGGTTATTCGCGACAGAAACACATGCGCACGGCGCGCGGCACCTCCCATAAGCACGATGTACCTCAGATTCGGCATCGCGCGAATTACAGGCTCCAGATACTGAAGTCCTGCTTGTATATCAGATCCCTGTGCCGCCCTGATTCTCTCGATTCCCTCTGACCCGACATACCATGGAACAGTATTCCAAATGGCGATCTGCTCACGAGAAATGCCCGCTGCTGCCAATTGCCGCTGGAATTCTTTTGCGGTCTGATCGTGGTTCTCGAAAGAGACAATTCCAGACGTGACTGCGCCTGCACCAGGAGCCTCCAGGAGAAACAAAAATATTGCCGACTCGTTGCCATTACGAGGATCAAACGCGGGCACCTTCTCCTTTGGTAATCCGCGTTCAGTGCGGATTTTCTCGACAATCTCGGCGAATGACTTCATCGGCTTCTCAGATTGAACAAAAATAACTGCCAAACCTGAGCACGGCAGTGGCGTCGACCGCCTCAATTCCGGATTTCATTTCATTGCATCCGGGCTAAGCTGGCTGCATGCGATGGTTAGAGTTCATGTTTCTGCGCCTTGGCTTTCTCATAGGCTCGAACTTCGTCATTGAATCTGCCTGCTTCCACGACCTGCTTGTAGAAGAGGTCGAGTTCTAGCTCAAGCGGAAGGAGACGCTGCTCAATCTTGAGCAGCTCGTCCCACGATAGCTTTTGCGAGAGCATAAGGCCTTTGATTCCTTCTCCAACGAATGTATCTACCTTGGCGAACAATTCTGGATAGTCAGGGACGTTATCTGTGGAGTCGACCTTATGCTTTAGATCTTCAGATTTTCGCCTAAGATCATACGCAAGACGCAGCATTACGCTTGCCTTCTCTCCGACGCGCACCTTCTGAAGAATGCGGTACTGATAAACACTGAATGCAAAGCTCGCTAGCGAAATCAGCAGAGCGATGGTGGCGGTAACAGCCGTCATGATGAGCTCAAAAATTTCGATGATGCCAAGCGTTTCTAATAAACCGCAGTCCTGTCCGATAAAATCATCACTGCTCCGACAAACGCTCTAAATCTAGAAAATCGGCAACGCAAAACGACGCATTTCATGTCCAGTAAGCTCTCGCAGCCTGAGGCGTCACGGCAAAGGTATAGCACCCGCAGCAATCGGAGGAAACAGTTTCCAGTCAGCGGACACTCAAGCCGGCGGAAGAATGCGCCGAAACGTGAGATTCACCCGCGCCGCCATGTGGCGCGTGGATTTGGCGATGCCGTGCTTCCAGTGGTGCTGGGTGTCGCCCTGCATCAGCAGCAGGCTGCCGGAGGGCAGCGGCAGGCGCAGCGTGCGGCGCGGGCCGATGCCGCGTGAGGCGAAGCTCAGCACGCGTTCTTCGCCCAGGCTCAGCGATGCGATGCAGGGCTGCGGGCCCAGCTCGGGTTCGTCGTCGCTGTGCATGCCCATGCTGTCGCGCTCGTTGCGGTAGTAGTTGAGCAGCACGCTGTTGAAGTGCGCCTCGCAAGCCTGTTCGACGCGGGCCTTGAGATCGGCGAGCAGCGGCGTCCATGGCAGGGGCTGCATCTGGATGCCGGAGTAGGTGTAGCGGCAGCCTTCATCACTGTACCAGGCGACCAGTCGCGGCTGCAGATGGCGCTTGCCCCAGACGAAGATTTCGTCGCAGCGCCAGGGCGTTTGTGCGATGAGTTGCTGTTGCAGCTGCGCGGCTTCGGTTGGCGAGAGAAAGGCGGGCAGCAGGCGTACATCGGCATCGTGCAGTGCGATGCGCGTGAAGCTTGAGCTGGGTTGGAAGAGATCCACGCTTATGGAATCAGGACTGCGATGCGTTTGTGCGGCGGGTACGCTGGCTGCGCCAGCGCCCCCTCTCCCCTACCCCTCTCCCGCGAGGGGAGAGGGGAACAGCGCAGCGCCGGCTTTGCGGGCTGGCTGCGATTGCTGCGTTGGCTGCGATTGCTGGATGCCAGCGCTTGAGACTGTTAAAACGCGTGAGCCTGCAAGGCTTACGCAAACACCACCACCGTCTGCCGGCTCAGGGCCACGGCCTTGCCGTCCGGGCTCCACAGCGTCGCGGTCTGGTTCACGTAGCCGTCGGCGGCGGCATTGGCCTCGGCGTCTATCAGCCAGTAGCCGGCAGGATCGGCGTCGTAGTCCTGCCGCAGCAGTTCCAGGGTCCAGGTCATGGAGCTGGCCATGGGCGACTGGCGCAGCAGCGAGATCGCCGGCGTGGGAATGGCATCGGCCAGGGCGATGAGCTGGGCTTCGCCAACCGGCGCTTCGTCCAGCAAGCGCACCCAGGTTTGCGTGCGGGCCTCGCTGGCGCCCGAACAGGGCAGATTGAGCACCCAGCGGAATTGCAGGTGCTGCAGGAACTCGGGCATGCGCCCGGCCTTGTAGGCGCGCTCGGGCGTCTGCTCGGGCGGCGCGACATTCTGCGGCGCGGCGGGCTGCAGGCGGATGCTGGATTCACGCGCACGGCCGAAGATGCCTACCGCCAGGCAAGCCACGTTGTCGCCATCCAGGATGCGCGCTTCCACCTGCACCACGGATTTGCCGCTGCGCAGCAGGCGCGCCTCGATGCGCGGCACGCCCGGCGATACCGGCGCGATGAAGCTCACCTGCAGACTGCGCAGCGGAATCTCGCCAGGCACCAGGCGGCGCATGGCACGCAGCAGCAGCGCGCCCTGCAGACCACCGAACAAGGTGCGTCCCTGCGCCCAGCTTTCCGGAACCGGCGCGGCATCATCCAGCGCCAGCACTTGCGAAAACTTCATCACTGAACCTTTTTCCTGGCCTTGCTCTTGGGCGCCGGCTGATCCAGACCGCGACGTTCCAGCAGCGGCTTGATGTCGGGATCGCGGCCACGGAAGGCGCGATACAGGGTCATGGCATCAGTGCTGCCGCCGCGCGAGAGCAGCAGGCTGCGGAAGCGGTCGCCGTTCTCACGCTTGAGGCCGCCGTTTTCCTTGAACCATTGCACGGTGTCGGCGTCCAGCACCTCGCTCCAGATGTAGGCGTAGTAGCCGGCGTCGTAGCCGCCCGCAAACACATGCGCGAAGTAGGTGCTGCGGTAACGCGGCGGCACCTGGCTCATGGCCACGCCGGCCTTCTGCAGGGCCTGGGCTTCAAACAGGTTCACGTCCTTGATCTCGGCCTGCGCGATCGGCAGCTGGTGCCAGCGCTGATCCAGAATCGCAGCGGCCAGATACTCGGTGGTGGCAAAGCCCTGATTGAACTTCTGCGTGGCCAGCACCTTGTCCAGCAGGGCCTGCGGCATCGCCTCGCCGGTCTTGTAGTGACGCGCGTAGTTCTTCAGCACCTGCGCATCGGTGGCCCACATTTCGTTGACCTGCGAGGGGAACTCCACGAAGTCGCGCGGCACATTGGTGCCGGCGAAATACGGGTACTGCACATTGGAGAACATGCCGTGCAGGGCGTGACCGAACTCGTGGAACAGGGTGGTCACCTCATCGAAGGTGAGCAGCACCGGCTCGCCGGCCGGCGGCTTGGGGATGTTGAGATTGTTCACCACCACCGGCTTGGTGCCGAACAGTGCGGACTGCGAGACGAACTCGTTCATCCAGGCACCGCCGCGCTTGGAGTCGCGCTTGAAGTAGTCCGCCAGGAACAGCGCCAGCGGCGTGCCGTCGGCGTTGAACACTTCGAACACGCGCACGTCCGGCAGATACACCGGCAGGTCCTTGCGCTCCTTGAAGCTGAGACCATAGAGGCGATTGGCGGCGTAGAACACGCCGTTCTGCAGCACGTTCTCCAGCTCCAGGTACGGCTTCATCTGCGACTCGTCGAAGTCGTAGCGCGCCTTGCGCAGCTTCTCGGCGTAGTAGGACCAGTCCCAGGGTGCGAGCTTGAAGCCGCCGCGATCCGCGTCGATCAGCTTCTGCATGTCGGCTGCCTCGCGACGGGCATTGGCCACCGCCGCCGGCGCCAGCTGGCCCAGCATCTTGTTCACTGCCGCCGTGGTGCGCGCGGTTTCGTCTTCCAGCACATAGGAAGCGTGATCGCCGTAACCCAGCAGCGCGGCGCGCTGTGCGCGCAGCAGCACGATGCGCGCGATGACCGCCTTGTTGTCGGAATCGCCGCCGTGATTGGCGCGCGTCACCGAGGCGCGGTAGAGCTTTTCACGCAGGGCGCGCGAGCGCAGCGACTGCTCGGCCGGCTGGCCGCTGGTGTTCTGCAGGGTGATGAGGTACTTGCCGTCCAGGCCGCGTGCCTTGGCGGCATCCGCTGCGGCGGCAATCTCGCCTTCCGACAGGCCCGCCAGGTCTTCGGCCTTGTCCACCACCACCGCGCCGGCCTTGGTTTCCTTGAGCAGGTTCTGGTCGAAGCGTGTGGTCAGCTCGGAGAGTTCGCTGTTGAGCTTGCGCAGCTGATCCTTCTGCGCCTCGCTGAGCTGCGCGCCGGCGCGCACGAAGCGCGTGTGGTAGCGCTCCAGCAGGCGCTGCGATTCGGCGTCGAGCTTGAGCGTGTCGCGCTGTTCATACAGGGCCGCGACCCGCGCATAGAGCCTGGCATTGAGCAGGATGCTGTCCTGATGCGCGGACAGCTGCGGCGCGATCTCTTCTTCGATCTTCTGCCGGGTGTCGTTGGTGTCGGAGCTGCTCAGGTTGAAGAACACCGTGGATACGCGCGACAGCAGCCGGCCGCTGCGCTCCAGGGCGACGATGGTGTTGTCGAAGCTCGGGGCCTCCGCGTTGTCGGCAATGAGCTGCACCTCGCGCAACTGCTCGGCCATGCCGGCCGCAAAGGCGGGCATGAAGTCGCTGTCGTGGATGCGGTCGAAGGGCGGCAGCTGGTACGGCAGGCTGCTGGGCTGGGCGAAAGGATTGTCTTTGGACATGGCGGTGTCAGCGGCAAGGGTCTGGCCGGCGCCCATCAGCAAGGCGGCGGCCAGCGCGATACGGACGGAGGTCATCATCGGCTCCTTCGGTTTGTTTGTCTGGGCTGCGCCGCCGGCAGCAGCGGCGCACGAAGCCCCGGATCGTTTCACAGGGCGACGGCGGGCGACAAGCCGGTGGCTTCCACCAGCGGGCCGCATCGCATGCGGATGCACCCTCACCCCAACCCTCTCCGCCATCGCTGCGCGATGAGGGAGAGGGAGTTGAAGGCTCAGCGCCGCAGCACGATCTCGCGCCTGCGCCTTGACCTCGCCGCTGCCGGCGCGGCGCAGCAGGAGCCGCGCGCTGTCCCGCAGGGCTTCGCCGCAAGCATGAGCGTCTATAATCCGCCGCTTATGCAAGCCCTTACCCCTGCCCTGCGCCAGAGCCTGATCCTGCTGCTGGTGGCGCTGGCGTACATCGCGCTGGTGCAATGGCTCTGTGGCTGGCCCAAGCTGCTGGCGGCGGCGCTGCAGCTCTCGCCCCTGCTGCTGGCCGGCTTTCTGCTGCTGATGCTGGCCAGTTATGCGCTGCGCGCGCTGCGCCTCTACGGCAGCTGCGAGGAGATTCCGCGCGGCCATTGGGGCACCAGCCTGCGCCTGCTCTGGCTGCACAATGCCGCCAACATCCTGATGCCCGCGCGCCTGGGCGAGCTGAGCCTGCCCTGGCTGCTGCGGCGGCGCTTCGGCACCAGCTGGACCCTGGGTGGCAGCGTGCTGGTCTGGCTGCGGGTGCTGGACCTGCACTGCGTGGCGGCGCTGACCCTGATTGCGCTGATGGACCTGCTGCCCAAGCAGCTGGCCACCCTGGCGCTGCTGGGCGGTGCCGGCCTGGCCCTGCTGCCCTTCGGCCTGTTCCTGCTGCGTGGCCGGCTGCTGCAGATCCCCAGGCTGCACGTGATCGCCGCCTCGGTGCCCGAGCGCCTGGGCGTGCTGCTGCGCGAGCTGGCGCTGACCTGGGCCGCCTGGATCGCCAAGCTCGCCGCCTTCACCGCCGTGCTGCAGGTGCTCACCGGCCTGCCTTACGCGGCTGCCATGCTCGGTGCCATCGGCGGCGATGCCAGCACCCTGCTGCCCTTCCACGCGCCGGCCGGAGCCGGCACCTTCGAGGCCGGCGTGATGCTGGGCCTGTCCGTGCTCAGCAACTGGAACCAGTCCCTGGCCGGCGCGGTCACCCTGCATCTGCTGCTGCTGGGCACCGCCCTGGGCTGCGCGCTGATCTCTCTTCCTGAACTGCACAAACTTCAAAAACAGCCATGAGCCAGAACCAGAGTGCGGGCAAACCGAATCTGTCCATCGTCATCCCCGTCTACAACGAGGAGGACAACATCCAGCCCCTGGTGGCGCGCGTGCACGAAGGCCTGGCCGCGTATGAGGGCAACTGGGAGCTGCTGCTGGTGGACGACGGCAGCAGCGATGCCACCGCCGAGCGCATCGAGCAGGCGGTGGCGCAGTACGGCGCGCATGTGAACTACATCGGCCTGGCCCGCAACAGCGGCCAGACCGCCGCCATGCAGGCCGGCATCGACCACGCCCGCGGCGAGCTGATCTGCACGCTCGACGGCGATCTGCAGAACGACCCCGTGGACATTCCGCGCATGGTGGACATCCTGCTGGAGCGCAAGCTGGACCTGCTCTGCGGCCAGCGCGCCAAGCGTCAGGACGCCTGGCTGTCGCGCAAGCTGCCCTCGATGATCGCCAACCGCCTGATCGCGCGCGTCACCGGCGTGAACCTGCACGACTACGGCTGCAGCCTGAAGCTGATGCGCACCAGCGTGATCCGCCGCGTGCGCCTGTACGGCGAGATGCACCGCCTGATTCCGGTCTGGGTGGCCACCGTCACCTCGCCCAAGCGCATCGCCGAGATTCCGGTGGCGCACCACGCCCGCATCCATGGCGTGTCCAAGTACGGCATCTCGCGCACCTTCCGCGTGATTCTGGATCTGCTCACGGTGTTCTTCTTCCTGCGCTTCCGTGCGCGGCCCGGGCATTTCTTCGGCTCCATCGGCCTGGCCCTGGGTTTCTTCGGCGGCCTGGGCATGACGTATCTGGCCTTCGTGAAGTTCGCACTGGGCGAGTCCATCGGCTCGCGTCCGCTGCTGCTGATCAGCGTGATGCTGCTGATGTTTGCAGGCCAGTTCATCACCACCGGCATTCTGGCCGAGATGGTCTCGCGCGTGCTGTATGCGCCGCGCGAACTGCCGCCGGCAGAGCTGGCCTCGAGCGCGCCGTCCTGGAAGCAGCCCCATGTCTGAGCGCTGGTGGTTGCCGCTGATCATCCTGCTGGGCTTCGCCTTCAACGGCTGGAGCGCGCCGCTGTTCGATCTGGACGAAGGCGCTTTCAGCCAGGCCACGCTGGAGATGATCGACAGCGGCAACTACGTCACCACCACGCTCAACGGCGAGCCGCGCTACGACAAGCCCATGCTCTCGTACTGGCTGCAGGCCGGCGCGGTGAAGGCTTTCGGCGCGCATGAGTTTGCCTTCCGCCTGCCCTCGCTGATCGCCGCGAGCCTGTGGCTGCTGCTGCTCTACGGCTTCGTCAAGGAGCGCGAGACCCAGCCGCGTCAGGCCCTGATCGCCAGCGCCGCGCTGGGCTTCGGCCTGATGAGCAGCGTGATCGGCCACGCCGCCACCGCCGATGCCATCCTCAATTTCTGCATCGCCTGGGCGGGCCTGGATATCTATCGCTGGTTCGAGCAGCCGCGCCGCAGCGTGCTGCTGCGCGTGTATCTGGCCATTGCCCTGGGCCTGCTGTGCAAGGGCCCGGTGGCAGCGGTGATTCCGGGCGCCGCCTCTTTCCTGCTCTTTGTCACGCATGGCCGTTTCGGCGACTGGCTGCGTGCGGTGTTCAATCCGCTGGGCTGGCTGCTGCTGATCGTGGTGGTGGGGCCGTGGCTGTATGCCTCGTATCAGTACGATCAGGGCGAGTTCCTGCGGCACTTCCTGCTCGACCACAACATCGGCCGCTACGAGAAAACCCTGCAGAGCCACGGCGGGCACTGGTGGTACTACCTCGCGGTGCTGCCGCTGATCCTGCTGCCCTACACCGGACTGCTGCGCGTGTCGCTGGCGCGCAGCGCCATCGGCGGGGATGCGCTGGATCGCTACTGCCTGTTCTGGTTCCTGCTGGTGCTGCTGATCTTCTCCGGCTCCTCCACGCAGCTGCCGCATTACCTGCTGTACGGCTGCACGCCGCTGTTCGTGCTGATGGGCCGGCATCACGCGCAGGTGAAATGGCGCCGTGCGGCGCTGCTGCCCGGGCTGATCCTGGCGGGCGCACTCCTGAGCCTGCCCTGGCTGCTGCCGCGCCTCGCCGCCGGCAGCAAGCGCGCCTATGAGCGTGGCGTGCTCGAGCTGGCGGCGCAGCAGTTCGATCATCTCTACGTGGTGCTGGCCTCGCTCGCCGTGGCGGCGCTGCTGTATGCGATCTGGATCGCGCCCAGGCGCTGGCGCCTGGCGCTGCTGCTGGCCGGCTGCGTGCAGGCGGTGCTGCTCTGGGGCATCGCCGTGCCGCGCTTCGCGCAGGCCTATCAGGAACCGACGCGCGAGGCCGCGCTCAAGGCCCGTGAGCTGAATCTGCCGGCGGTGATGTATCGCACCTATCTGCCCACCTTCAGCGTCTATCGCGGCGCGCCCACGCCGCAAGGCCTGCCGGAAGTGGGACAGCTGGTGTTCGTGCGCATCGACAAGCTCGCGGGGCTGCGCGAGGAACTGCCGCAGGCGCAGCTGAGCCCGGTATACAGCCAGGGCGGCGTGGCGCTGCTGCTGCGGCTGTCCTAGCGGGGGAAAGCCCCCTCTGTGAAACCCGCTCAACCCGGCTGCGTCAGCCGCTTCGGGTCCAGCAGCCGCGCCAGTTCCGCTCTGGGCAGCCCCGTGGCCTCCACCGCCACCTCCAGAATCGGCCGGTTTTCCCGATACGCCTGCTTGGCGATCTCGGCGCCCTTCTCGTAGCCGATGCGGGCATTGAGCGCGGTGATCAGAATCGGGTTGCGTGACAGCGCCTCGCGCAGATGCTCGCGGCGCACGCGCAATCCGGCGATGGCGCGCTCCGCCAGCAGCTGCGCGGCGCTGGCCGCGAGTTCGATGCTCTGCAGCAGCTCGTGCGCAATCAGCGGCAGCATGACATTGAGCTGGAAGTTGCCGGACTGCGCCGCCACCGTGATCGCCGCATCGTTGCCGATGATTTTCGCGCAGACCATGCAGACCGCTTCCGGAATCACCGGATTGACCTTGCCCGGCATGATCGAGGAGCCCGGCTGCAGTGCCGGCAGTTCGATCTCGCCCAGGCCCGCCAGCGGCCCGGAGTTCATCCAGCGCAGATCATTGCCGATCTTCATCAGCGCGCAGGCCAGCACCTTGAGCTGGCCGGACAGCTCCGCGGCGGTGTCCTGCGCAGAGAGCGCTTCGAAATAATTGTCGGCCACGCGAAAGCGCAGGCCGCTGCGCCGCGCCAGTGCGGCTGCCACGCGAGGACCGAAGCGCGGATCGGCATTGACGCCGGTGCCCACGGCGGTGCCGCCCAGGGCCAGCTGCAGCAGGCGCGGCTGCACCGCGTCCAGGCGCGCGAGCGCATGGCGGATCTGCTGCGCCCAGCCGGACAGCTCCTGATCCAGGCGCAGCGGCATGGCGTCCATCAGATGCGTGCGGCCGGTCTTGGTCACGCCCTTGAACTCGCGGGCGCGCGCCTCGATGGTCTGCTGCAGGCGCTTGAGCGCGGGCTTGAGCGATTGCTGCAGGGCCAGCGCCGCCGCGACGTGAATCGCGGTGGGAATCACGTCATTGGAGCTTTGCCCGAAATTGACCTGGTCGTTGGCGTGCACGCTGCGGCGCAGGCGCTGGCTGGCCAGGCGCGCGATCACCTCGTTGGCGTTCATGTTGCTGGAGGTGCCGGAGCCGGTCTGGAACACGTCCACGGGAAACTGCGCGTCATGGGCGCCGTCGGCCACTTCCTGCGCGGCACGGGCGATGGCCAGCGCCACGCTCTTGGGCAGCAGGCCCAGCGCGCCATTGACCTCGGCGGCGCCGGCCTTGATCAGCCCCAGGGCGCGGATGAAACCGGGCGGCATGCGCAGGCCGGAAACCGGGAAGTTGTCGACGGCACGCTGGGTCTGTGCGCCCCAGAGCGCCTCGGCCGGCACGCTCATTTCCCCGAAACTGTCCTGCTCGATGCGGTAGACCTGCGTTTCCGCTGTCATGCGCCTTCGGCCGTATCGGACGGCCGCCTCGGATAAAATACCCGGCCAGCCTAGCACCCCTACCCCGGGCGCTGAACTGATCCGGCTCCCTTTTGAACCCCAGGCCCATGAATCTGACCTCGCTTTCCGCCATCTCCCCCATCGACGGCCGCTACGCCGAAAAGACCGTGCAGCTGCGCGGCATCTTCAGCGAGTACGGCCTGATGCGTTACCGCGTGCTGGCCGAGATCCGCTGGCTGGAGACCCTGGCCGCGCATCCGCAGATCAGCGAGGTGGCCAGCCTCTCGCCGGAGTCCTACAGCAAGCTCGACAAGCTGGTGACGAACTTCACCATCGATGAAGCGCAGCGCGTGAAGGCCATCGAGGACACCACCAACCACGACGTCAAGGCCGTGGAGTACTACCTCAAGGAAAAGATCGGCGCGAGCGGCGAGCTGGCCGCCATCCGCGAGTTCTTCCACTTCGCCTGCACCTCGGAAGACGTCAACAATCTCTCGCACGCCCTGATGCTCAAGGATGCGCGCGAGAAGGTGCTGCTGCCGATGCTGGACAAGGTGATTCACGCCATCACCCAGCTGGCGCATGCCTATGCCGAGCAGCCGATGCTGGCCCGCACCCACGGCCAGCCGGCCTCGCCCACCACCCTGGGCAAGGAGATGGCGGTGTTCGTGCAGCGCCTGCGCCGCCAGCGCGAGCAGTTCGCCCAGGTGGCGATCCTGGGCAAGATGAATGGCGCGGTCGGCAACTGGAACGCGCACTACGCCGCGTATCCGGACATCGACTGGCCGGCCGTGGCCCGGCAGTTCCTCGACGGCCTGGGCATCACGCAGAGCCCGGCCACCACGCAGATCGAGCCGCACGATTACATCGCCGAGTACTTCCATGTGCTCAGCCGCTTCAACACCATCCTCATCGACTTCTGCCGCGACATCTGGGCCTACATCTCGGTGGGCTACTTCAAGCAGCGTCCGGTGGCCGGCGAAGTGGGCAGCTCCACCATGCCGCACAAGGTCAATCCCATCGACTTTGAAAACGCCGAAGGCAATCTGGGCATTGCCAACGCGATCCTGCAGCACCTCGCCGAGAAGCTGCCGATCTCGCGCTGGCAGCGCGATCTCACCGACTCCACGGTGCTGCGCAATCTGGGCGTGGGCGCGGCGCATGCGCTGATCGCCTACCAGGCCGCGCTCAAGGGCATCGGCAAGCTGGAAGCCGACGCCTGGCGCCTGGGCCAGGATCTGGATCAGAACTGGGAAGTGCTGGGCGAAGCGATCCAGACCGTGATGCGCCGCTACGGCCTGCCCGAACCCTACGAGCAGCTCAAGCGCCTCACGCGCGGCCAGAAAGTGGGCCGCGAAGCGATCCGCGAATTCGTCTCGGGCCTGGCCCTGCCGGAAGCCGAGAAGCAGCGCCTGCTGCAGATGACGCCGGCCAGCTACACCGGCAACGCTGCGAGCCAGGCGCGCGACTGCTGAGGGTTCTTCGCAGCAACGGCATCGCGCAGAGGCGCAGGCCAAACAAGGACTGTCATGCCCGCGCAAGCGGGCATCCGGCAGGCAGGCGGGCAAGACGCCATCAGCGGTCTTTGGATTCCCGCTTGCGCGGGAATGACAGGCTGGCTCCTGGCGACTGCTGCTTCTTGCCGTCTTGTCCTTTGGCGTGCGGCTTCACGCTTTGACGCGCGGCGCTAAGCCGTCTCTTCCGGCGCCAGCTTCTCCTTGCCGCGGATGAAGCTGCGCGCGTGCGGCGGCACCGGCGCGGCACGGTTGCTGGCGTAGTCGAACCACACCAGCACCCCGCGCGTCACCGCAATCAGCTTGTCGCCGACAAACATCGCGCCCTCGGTGTCCATGCTGCTGCGGCCGATGCGCGTGATGCGAAAACCCACCTCGACCACGGCCGGATGATGCAGCTGCTGCAGGAAGTCACAGCCGATGCGGGCCAGGATGAAGCCTTCCTTCTTCCAGAAATCCGGCGCCGAGGCCAGCGGCGCGAAGTAATCCAGGCGCGCCGACTCGTCGAAGCTGAAATAGCGGGCATTGTTCACATGGCCCAGCATGTCCAGATCCGACCAGCGGGTTTCCAGACGATGAAAATGCGCGAAGTCCTCGCGCTGCGGCAGCTGACTGCGCATCGATCTCCCCTGTTCTGCTTAAGCTGAACCCTGCAGGCGTTGCGCGGCGTGAGCACAGATCACGCGCTTGTCCTGCTCGCTGGCCTTGAGCCAGCCCGCAATCTCCTCCAGGCTGCGCCCACAGCCCAGGCAGAACTGCTCAGGTCCCAGCTGACAGACACCGATACAAGGAGAGGGCGTGCCCTGCGGCTGCCCATGCGCTTCACCATTCATGGCGACACGATAGGCAAGCGGCGGCCGGCTTGCCAGTCCCGCAGCGCAATCGCGGCAATAAAAAAACGCAGCCACCCGAAGCTGGCTGCGTCTTCATGAGCCTGCCCGGGCCTTACGGCACGATCAGCTTGAACTCCACGCGGCGGTTCTCGGCGCGACCTTCCGGCGAGGCATTGGAGGCCACCGGATAGAACTCGCCGCGCCCGCTGGTGACCAGGCGGCTGCCGTCGATGCCCTTGCCGATCAGATACTGGCGCACGGCGTCGGCGCGCTCCTGCGAGAGCATCAGGTTGTAGCTCTTGTCGCCCTGGCTGTCGGCGTTGCCGATGATCTGCAGCGACAGATTGGCCTGCGCCTGCAAGGTGGAGGCGACGCTGTCCAGGCGCTTGGTGGCTTCGGCATCGAGCTGCGAGCTGTTCTCCTGGAACTGCACGCTCAGCAGCGGCGCCTCCGCAGCCGCGGGCGCCGAGGGGCAGCCGCGGCTGTCCACCGCCATGCCCTGCACGGTGCCCGGGCACTGGTCGGCCGAATCCGGCACGCTGTCGTGATCAGAATCGGCGCTGCAGTCGGCGCGGCCGGTGTCCGGGTCCACCACCGCCAGCTCGCACTCCGGCGCCGCCGGCACCACCGGGTGATGCTCGGGGAACAGGAAGAACAGCGGCAGCTGCAGGCCCGCGGTGACGCGGTAGTCGATGGGATAGGCGTTTTCGGTGCTGTCGTCGTTGATCGAGACCAGGGCGCGCGCTTCCACCCGCGCCGCCAGACCGTGCCAGTCGAGCCACGGCGCCAGCGGCAGCATCAGGCCGGCGCCGAAGTCCACACCCAGGCGTTCGTGCTTGTTGCCGCGCACATCGTTCTGCACCACACCCAGGCCGCCCACCAGATAAGGCTTGAACTTGTAGCCCTCACCCAGGCTGCCCAGGTCGTAGATCAGATCGAGATTGACGGCGGTCTGATAGTCCTTCTTGCCGTCGACATCGCGCTTGCGCGCCAGACTGTGCACGGTCAGTTCCGGCGTCAGGCGCGGCAGGCCCTGTTCCTGCAGCGGCAGTCCGAAGTGCAGCTGGAAGCCCTGTCCGTTGTCGGAATCGCGGTCGGAGTCCGGCAGCTCGTAGAGGTAGGACGCACCGAAGTACGGAATGTCGTCGTAACTGTCGGGACCGATCGCCGCCGCACTGCCCGCCCACAACACGGCCACAGCCGCGCACACCTGCATTAAGCGCATTGCCTAACCCTCTCGTCAGATTTTTGCGCGCCTCGGGTTGCGGCGCTTTTGGTGACACGATTGCTTGTTTTGACCACAGACCCGGTTCAGTCAGGCCACTCTAGCGAATCATTTGTGACAGCGGCAAGCGCGAAATCAGCCCAATGCCTGCTGTTTGAGTGCCTCGGCACACTCGCGCACCAGCATCGGGCCGCGATAGATGAAACCCGTGTAGACCTGAATCAGCTGCGCGCCGGCCGCCGCGCGTTCACGCGCCGCCTGCGCAGCGTCGATGCCGCCGACGCCGATCAGCGGAAAATCCGGTCCGAGGCGCTGGCGCAGGCCCTGCAGGGTGGCCTGGGCCAGGGGCCGCAGCGGCGCGCCGGACAGGCCGCCGGTTTCCGCCGCCAGCGGCTCGTCGGCCGGCAGCGGCCGGCTGATGGTGGTGTTGGTGGCGATCAGGCCGTCGATGCCCGATTCACGCACCACACGCGCGATGGCGTCGAGCTGTTCCTCGCTGACATCGGGCGCGATCTTGACCAGGATCGGCGTGCGCTTGCCGTGCTCGCGCGCCAGGCCCACGGCCTCGTGCTTGATCAGCTGCAGCAGCTCGCGCAGCTGCGCCTCGCCCTGCAGCTCGCGCAGGTTCTTGGTGTTGGGCGAGGAAATGTTCACCGTCACATAGCTGGCGGCGCGATAGACCTTGCGCAGGCAGATCAGGTAGTCCTCGGCGGCGCGCTCGATGGGTGTGTCGAAGTTCTTGCCGATGTTGATGCCCAGCACGCCGCGAAAGCCCTGCGGGTTCTGCGCGTTTTCCGCCACGCGCTGCAGCAGATAGTCCACGCCCTTGTTGTTGAAGCCCAGGCGGTTGATCAGCGCCTGTTCGCGCGGCAGGCGGAACATGCGCGGTCTGGGATTGCCGGGCTGCGGACGCGGCGTCACCGTGCCGATCTCCACGAAACCGAAACCCAGCCGGCTCCAGGCCGCCAGGCACTCGCCGTTCTTGTCCAGGCCGGCAGCCAGGCCCACGCGATTGGCGAAGCGCAGCCCCAGCAGCTCCACCGGATCCTGCACATGGCCGTGCGCGAAAGGCAGCGTGGCCAGACGCGGCAGGCGCCGGAACAGATCCAGGGTCAGCTCATGCGCGTGCTCGGCATCGAGCCGGAACAACAGGCTGCGGGCGGCGGCGTACATGCTTATTCGGACCCGAGCAGATGGCCGAGCTTGGCCGCCTTGGCGTCGAGATATTTCTCGTTGTAGGGATTGCGGCCGCTTTCGATGGCCACGCGCGCCACGATCTCCACGCCATCGCGCACCAGCGCGTCGAGCTTGCGTGGATTGTTGGTCATCAGGCGGATGCGGCACAGGCCCAGCTCGCGCAGCAGTTCCACGGCCAGGCTGTATTCGCGCGCATCGTCGGGAAAGCCCAGCTGGTGATTGGCTTCCACGGTATCGGCGCCGCGATCCTGCAGCTCATAGGCGCGGATCTTGTTGCCCAGGCCGATGCCGCGACCTTCCTGACGCAGGTACAGCACCGCGCCGCGACCCTCTTCGGCGATGCGCTTGAGCGCCGACTGCAGCTGCGCACCGCAGTCGCAGCGCAGGGAAAACAGGGCATCGCCGGTCAGGCATTCCGAATGGATGCGGATCAGCGGCGGCTCGCCGGACAGCTCGCCCAGCGCCACCACCACATGCTCCTTGCCATCGGCGGAGCGGTAGATGGCGATGCGGAATTCGGCGAACGGCGTCGGCAGCCGCGACTCGGCGATGCGTTCCAGCTTGTGTTTCGGGCCCTTCAAAGCGATCTCACGGCAGCGGCATGAACTCAAAAAGGCTGCGGCCCTCGTGGACCGCAGCCTTGAAACTTATCCGTGAATTGCGCGCGCTTGCGACGGAGGTCGTTTTGCCGCAGGGCAAGGCGGCAGACGCGCCGCTTGGTGATTCCAAGCCAGCGGCTGCCAACGCCGCCCTGCGGCAAAACGGCCCCGTCCCGAAGGGTTGCGCCGAAAATCGCGCCGCGCGGCGTTGCGAAACTTGGCCTTGGCCCCTTCAATCGCTTTTGGGCCAAGGCCTGCGTTTCGCGCCTTGCCCGGCGCGATTTTCGGCAGCAACGCTAGCGTGCGTAATCCACGGATAAGTTCTTGGGGGGCGCAAGCATAACCGACTTTCGCCGGGCGCCGTCCCTGCCGGTCTTACTGGCCGAAGAAGTTCTGGCCGCAGACGCGCAGGGTACGGCCGTTGACGCCATCGGCCGCCGGCGAGGCGAAGAACGCCACCGCCTCGGCGATGTCCTGCGGCAGACCGCCCTGCGACAGCGAGTTGATGCGACGGCCGATCTCGCGCGGGCCCAGGGGCATGGCAGCAGTCATCGCGGTTTCGATGAAGCCCGGCGCCACCGCATTGATCGCGCCGCCCTGTCCGGCAAAGGTCTGCGCCATGGCTTCCACATAACCGATCACGCCGGCCTTGGTGGCGCCGTAATTGGTCTGGCCGGCGTTGCCGCCGATGCCGCCGATGGAGGAGATGCACACCGCGCGCGCGCCTTCACGCAGCCCCTTGTTCTTCAGCAGGCCCTCGTTGATCTGCAGGATGGCATTGAGGTTGATGTTCAGCACCAGATCCCAGAAATGCGGCGGCATGTTGCGCAGCATCTTGTCGCGGGTGACGCCGGCGTTGTGCACGATCACGTCCAGTCCGCCGTAGTTGCCGCTGACCTCGGTGACGATGCGCTCGGCGGCATCCGCCGCCGTGACGTCCAGCGCCAGGCCCACGCCGCCCAGCTTGGCCATGGTTTCACCCAGGCCGCCCTCGGCGGACGGATGATCCACGCCGATCACGCGCGCGCCCTCGCGCGCCAGCGTGGCGGCGATGGCCGCGCCGATGCCGCGTGCCGCGCCGGTGACCAGCGCCACCTTGCCTTCCAGGCTGCCGGGCAGCGGCGGGCCCTTCTTGGCCGGCGGACTGATCGTGAGCACCTGGCCGCTGATGAAGGCGGAATGCTCGCTCAGGAAGAAACGCAGCGGCGCATCCAGCGCGCCGTCGGCGCCGGCCTGCACTTCCAGCAGGTTGGCGGTGCTGCCGTTCTTGCCCACTTCCTTGGCCAGCGAGCGGATGAAGCCGCGCAGCGCGGTGGACACGGTCTTGCCGGCCACGCCCTCACGCGATTCCGGCGCGCGCGATACCACCAGGATGCGGCCGTTGCCGGCGATACCGCGCAGCTGCGGCTGATAGAAGTCGTACAGCTCGCGCAGCTGCGCCGGCGAGCTCAGGCCGCTGGCGTCGAACAGCAGCGCATGATTGCGCGCCTCGCCCGACTCGGCGGCGGGATTGCCCAGCAGCGAGAGCTTGAGCTCGGCCGCGGCGGTCTTGATCACGCCCAGACCCGGCAGCTCCGGCACGATGCGCAGCGGCGCGCCGGCCCCGGCCAGCGCCGCGAGCAGGGGCGCCGCCAGCTGCGAACCGCTGGCCGCGCCGACCAGCACCGGACGATCTTCCAGAACATTGCCGGCCCAGGCCGCGCTGGCGCGCTTCAGGCGCGGCGGCGAGGGCAGGCCCAGCAGACCGGCGAGGCTCTTGCCGAAAGAAGAATGCGTGAAGTCCAGGTAGCGGTCGCTCATCGCGGCTCCAGTAAGTAAAGGGCAAAAGGAATGCCCGAATTATCGCGACGCACTGCAACAAGCAATAGCGCCGCTCCGCCAACACGGCCTGTCGACGCAGCTGCCATTGACTCGCGCGGGGGTGCTGCTCATATTGCCGCCCTCACATCAGTACCTGCAGCCGCGACCCATCCGCTTCATCGCAGGCTGCGAAGGTCCATAACGCATATGGCACGGCCCTGTCGCCGGCACAGATGAATGGTTGATCACACTTCAGGGAAAAGGCATGAGCAAGCACGCAGGCTTGAAACTGGCTATCGCGGCGCTGGTCGTCGGCGGTGGTCTCTACCTCGCATTGGAATGGCTCAGGCCTTACCACCATGTCGAGGTGAAGATGGAAGGCCTGGTGCCCGCCGAGCAGGTGTTCGCGGCCACCGCGGCCAGCGGTGACGAGGGCAGCAGCCCTTCCACCGAAGCCGCGCCGCCAGCGCCCGCGCCGGCTGCCGTCGAAGCTCCCGCCGCCGCGCAGGGTGCGGCCGAAGTCGCGGCCGAGCCGCCACCCGCCGACACCCAGAAGCCCAGCAGCGAAGCCGCCGCGGAGGTCAAGGTCGTACCGCCGCCCAAGGCACCGCCGCCGGCGGTGGAAAAGAAGCCGGCGCCGAAGGCCAGGCCGGCCGAGGCCGCCACCAAGACCGGCAAGGCCAGCAGCCCGAACCATGAAGCCGAGGACAGCGGCAAGGCCTGGTGGCAGTCCACCGCCTCGTCGTCCGGCTTCAGCGTGATCTATGCCGGCTCCGCGGCGTTTCGCCGTGCGCTGGTGGTGATGGGCAATGCGCCCTTCGCCAGTGCCGACAGCGCCAACACCACGATCAAGGTGCTCGACGCCTCGGGCAAGCCGGTGAGCGGGCACTGGGAACTCAACAGCGTCAATCCCAGCATGCTGGTGTTTCCGCTCGCCGATCTCGGCGTCTACCGCGTGCAGATCGGCGCGGCGCTGAGCGACCGCCAGAACCGCACGCTGGGCACTGCCTTGCAGGGCAGCATCCAGGTCCGCTGATTCAGCCATCGCCTTCGAGGAAGCCCGCAAGTCATGCGTACCGCACTGTTTGATCTGGACGGCCGCGTCGCCGTCGTCACCGGCGCCTCGCGCGGCATCGGCGCCGCCACCGCGCATCTGCTCGCGCAGCAGGGCGCGCACGTGGTGCTGAGTTCGCGCAAGGCCGAGGACCTGGAAAAAGTGCGCGAAGAGATCATCGCCCGCCAGGGCAAGGCCACGGTGATTGCCGCGCATGCCGGCGTCAGCGAGGACTTGCAGCGCCTGGTCGCCGAGACCGTGCGCCAGCTGGGCCGGCTCGATGTGCTGGTCAACAACGCGGCCACCAATCCCTTCTTCGGCCACGTCGCGGAAACGCCGATGGCCATGGTCGACAAGACCGTGCAGGTCAATCTGCGCGGCTACTTCGAACTGTCCTCGCTGGCCGCGCAGCAGATGCGCACGCAAGGCGGCGGCGCCATCGTCAACATCGCCAGCGTCAACGGCGTGAAGCCCGGCTACATGCAGGGCATCTATTCGATCACCAAGGCGGCGGTGATCAACATGACGCAGTCCTTCGCGCGCGAGTGCGCACCCTGGAAGGTGCGCGTCAACGCCGTGCTGCCGGGCCTCACCGACACCAAGTTCGCCTCGGCCCTGGTCAAGAACGAGCAGATCCTGAGTTCGGTGCTCAAGCAGATTCCACTGGACCGCTACGCGCAGCCCGAGGAAATCGCGCCGGCGATTCTGTATCTGGCTTCGGATGCGGCCAGCTATGTGACCGGCACCACGCTCGCCGTCGATGGCGGCCTGCTCGGCTGCGGTGGCATCTAGCGGCGTGACGCTGGATCCGTTTCACACTAGCTAGCACCGTTTCACAGCAGCGCGCGCGCCGGCTCGCGCAAGCTATGACGATTCTTCCCCCCGAAGGAGTCTCGTCATGCCTGCCTTGCGCAAGGCCAGCCAGCATCGGGTGCCCTGGTACGGCTGGCAGCCGGACCTGCCCGATCATCGCGATCATCCCTACGCCGCCGTGCACGGTCGCCGGCGGCGCCTGCCGCGCCAGGTCGATCTGCGTGCGCACTGCCCGCCCGTGGACAATCAAGGCAGCCTGGGCAGCTGCACCGCGCATGCCCTGAGCAGCGCCCTGGAGTTTCTGGAACTGCGTGCGGGCCAGCGCCTGGTGAATCTGAGCCGCCTGTTCGTCTACTACAACGAACGGGTCATCGAACACAGCGTGGAGCGCGACGCCGGCGCCTCGCTGCGCAACGGCATCAAGACCCTGGTGCGACAGGGCGTCTGCGAAGAGGCGCTGTGGCCGTATCGCATCCGCGAGTTCCAGGTCCGGCCGCCACCGCCCACTTATCGTCAGGCCACCCGGCATTGCATCCGTTCCTATCAGCGCCTGGAAACGCTGGAGGAAATGCGCGACTGTCTGGCCGAGGGCTATCCCTTCGTATTCGGCTTTTCCATTTACGAGAGTTTCGAATCGGCCCGCGTGGCGCGCAGCGGCGTGCTGGAAATGCCGGCACGCCATGAGGCGCAACTCGGCGGTCATGCGGTGATGGCGGTGGGCTACGACGACAGGGCGCGGCGCTTCCTGGTCCGCAATTCCTGGGCTCGCGACTGGGGCCAGCAAGGCTATTTCACGATGCCCTACGCGTATCTGGAAAACCGCAACCTGTCCGACGACTTCTGGACCGTGCGCCGCTGAAGCCCGGCGGCGCCCGCTTAGGTTTAATTTACCGACCAGTCGGCATAGTAATTCGCATCCGCCTGTTTTAAGGTCAGGACTCCATCCGATGCGAGAATCCCAGCGCGCCGCCATGCCCGCCGCCCGCAAAGCCCGAGGCCGTCCCAGTGCGCGTGATGCGATGCTCGACGCCGCCGAAACCGTGGTGATCGAGCAAGGCGCGGCACGCCTGACGCTCGATGCCGTGGCCCGGGCCGCGGCGGTGAGCAAGGGCGGGCTCATGTACCACTTCCCCAGCAAGGACGCGCTGCTGCAGGCGCTGGTGACGCGTGCCATCGAGCGCTCGCATCAGGCGCGCGCGGCGCAGCGCGCCAGGCTGCCGGCCGGACACGGCCAGGAGCTGCTGGCCTATCTGCAGGCCAGCGTCGGCGATCCGCTGGACAACGACCGCGTCAGCCGCGCACTGCTGGGCGTGGTCACCGGCAATCCGCAGCTGATGGCCCCGGTACGCGAGTTCTACGCGGCGCGCCTGAAGCAGCTGGCGCGCGAGGTGCCTTTCGAACGCGCGGCGCTGGTGTATCTGGCCACCGAAGGCCTGTGGCTGATGGAGCTGCTCGATGCCAGCCCCTTCAGCAAGAGCCAGCGCAACCGGGTGCTCAAACAACTGCGCAGTCTGGCCGTCGAAGGCGGCAAGCTGCCCTGAGGATTTCCTTTGCCAGGCCACACGATGAACATCACAGCCCATCGCCTGCCACTCGTCGCGCTGCTGTTCGCGCTTGCAGCCTGCGGCCGTTCCGCGCCGCCGCCCGCTGCGGCCAGCAAGGCCTCGCCGGCCGATCCGGCGCTGGCGGCGCTCTACGAATCCAGCTGCCGGGACTGCCACACCGCGCCGGGCTCCGGCGCGCCGCAGGCGGGCGATGCCGCGGCCTGGGCGCCGCGTCTGGCGCAAGGCAAGGACAGCCTGCTCGACCACACCATCAACGGCTATCTGGGCATGCCGCCGATGGGCATGTGCATGAGCTGCAGCGAGGATGATTTTGCTTCGCTGATCGCCTTCATGTCCGGCAGCGAGCTGCAGTGAGGAGCATGGCATGACCATCACCCGACGTGAGCTGCTCGCGCAGTTCGGCCGCCTGGGCCTGTTGCTGGGCGGCAGTGCCTTCGGCGAACTGGCGCAGGCCGGGCGCATCATTCCCTGGCGCAACTGGTCGGGCGCGCAGTCCTGCATTCCGCTGGCCCGCCTGGCGCCCAAGAGCGAG
This sequence comes from Solimonas aquatica, assembly GCF_900111015.1. Lineage (GTDB taxonomy): Bacteria > Pseudomonadota > Gammaproteobacteria > Nevskiales > Nevskiaceae > Solimonas > Solimonas aquatica. The sequence continues at coordinate 158,186 of NZ_FOFS01000013.1, forward strand.
GACGAACTCGCGCAGCTGATCCGCAGCAGCAGCGGTCCGATCCGCGCGGTGGGTTCCTCGCACTCCTTCAGTCCGCTGGTGCCCACCGATGGCACGCTGGTCTCGCTGGCCTTCCTGCGCGGCATGCTCGGCCACGATCCCGAGCAGCTGCAGTCGGAGTTCGCCGCCGGCACACCGATGTCGCAGATGGGCGAGCCGCTGAAGCAGGCGGGGCTGGCGCTGCCCAACATGGCCGACATCGATTACCAGACCCTGACCGGCGCGATCTCCACCGCCACGCACGGCACCGGCATCGGCTACGGCTCCTATTCCGGACAGGTCGCCGGCCTGCGCCTGCTCAGCGCGCAGGGCGAGATCATCGATTGCGATGCGCAGCACCGCCCGGAGCTGTTCAATGCCGCGCGCTGCGCGCTGGGCGCGCTGGGCATCATCACCCGCGTGCGGCTGCAGAACCGCAAGGCGTTTCGCCTGCGCGAGCACATGTGGGTGGCCAGGACCGAGGACCTGCTCGACGATGTGCACAACCTGGTCCGCGACAACCAGCACTGGGAGATGCAGGTTCTCACCAACTCCGATTACGCCGCCGCGATCTCGCACAACGAAACCGAAGACCCCGCCACACCCGCCAAGGATCCGGGCTCGGAAGGCGGCAATGATTACGTCAAGGCCATCGAGAAACTGGACAAGTACGGCAGCGACTGGCCGGCGGCGCGCACCGCGATTCTCAATCTGATCGCGCGCACCGCCCGCTTCGAGGATCGCGTCGACGACTCGTACAAGATCTTCGCCAATGTCCGCAATGTGCGCTTCAACGAGATGGAATATTCGGTGCCGGCCGAAGCCGGCCCGGCCTGCCTGCGCGAGATTCTCAAGCTGATCCGCGACAAGCATCTGCCCACCTGGTTTCCCATCGAGTATCGCTATGTGAAGGGCGAGGACATCCCGCTGAGCATGTTCGAGGGCGGCGCACGCTGCGCGATCTCCGTGCATCAGCATTACACGATGGACTACCACAACTACTTCGCGGCGGTGGAGCCCATCTTCTGGAAGCACGGCGGCCGTCCGCACTGGGGCAAGCTGCACTCGCTCAACTTCCGTCAGCTCAGCGCGCTGTATCCGCGCCTCAAGGAATTCACCGAACTGCGCCGCGAACTCGACCCGCGCGGCGTGTTTCTCAATGCGCATCTGCGCAGCCTGTTCGGAGTCGCCCCGTGAAGCGCCGCAGCTTCCTGCTGGGCGGCGCGGCGCTGCTGGCCGGTGGCGCGGCGGCACTCAGGCCGCGCGATCACGGCGCGCCCTACAACGATTACTTCCGCCAGCTCAATGCCGAGCTCAAGGCGCATGGCCCGATGCGGCCGAGCCTGCTGATCGATCTCGACCGCCTCGACCACAACATCGAGGTGGTGAAGGCCTTCATGGTGAAAAGCGGCAAGCATTACCGCATCGTCGAGAAGTCCCTGCCCAGCGCGCCGCTGATCGAATACATCGCGCAGCGCTGCGGCACGCGCCGGCTGATGTCCTTCCACCAGCCCTTTCTCAATCACGACGCGCAGTATTTTCCCGATGCCGATCTGCTGCTCGGCAAGCCGCTGCCGGTGCGCTCGGCGGCGCTGTTCTACGAACAGCTCAAGGGCGGCTTCGATCCGGCCCGACAGCTGCAGTGGCTGCTCGATACCCCGCAGCGCCTGCAGCAGTACCTGGAGCTGGCGCAGGGTCTGAACACGCGGCTGCGGGTGAACATCGAGATCGACGTCGGCCTGCACCGCGGCGGCGTGCGCGATGCGCAGACCCTGCAGCAGATGCTGAGCCTGATCGCGGCGCACCCGCAGCAGCTGCAGTTTGCCGGCTTCATGGGCTATGACCCGCATATCGTCGCCATCCCGGCCCTCGTCGCGTCGCGCGAGACACTGCTGGCACGCTCGCTGACCATCTACCAGGAGCGCGTCGCGCTCGTCCGCCGCGAGTTCCCGCAGCTGTGGCAGGACAGCCTCACGCTCAACAGCGCCGGCAGCCCGACCTATCAGCTGCATGGCGAGGAGCAGATCAGCAACGAGGTCTCCATCGGCACCGGCCTGCTCAAGCCCTCGCACTACGATCTGGACACGCTGGCCGCGCACATGCCGGCGGTATACATCGCCACGCCGGTGCTCAAGGCCACCGGCGCCATCGAGCTGCCGGGCCTGGATGAAAAGTCGCGCCTCATCTCCTGGTGGGATGTGAACCAGCGCCAGACCTACTTCATCTACGGCGGCAACTGGATGGCCGAGTACGAAGCGCCGGCGGGCCTGCAGTTCAATGCCAGCTTCGGACACAGCTCCAATCAGGAAATCGTCAACGCCTCGCCGGCCGCCGGCCTGCGCGTGGAGGATCAGGTGTTCCTGCGGCCCACGGTCACGGAGGAGGTGCTTCTGGAGTTCGGCGATCTGCTGGCGCTGCGCGGCGGCCGCATCGTCGAGCGCTGGCCGGTGTTCCGCGGCTGATCGCAGCACCGCGTCACGGCGCAGGGCGCAGGCCGCCGGCTCGCGTTCCCGCTAAAGTGTCGCGCCATGAACCGCCCTGCCCCCTCGGCCGCCGAACGCTACGCGGCGCTGGCCGGCGCGCTGCACAAGCAGCGCCTGCCTGCGGCGCTGCTCTGTCTGGAGCGGCTGGAGGCTCGCGCCGCGCAATTGCTGCGCGAAGCCGGCGACCTGCCGCTGCGCCTGCTCAGTTCCTCGCTGCGCTGCCTGCCGATGCTGCGTCACCTGCTCGACCTGGATCCGCGCTGGCAGGGCCTGCTCTGCCACGATCCGCGCGAAGCCATCTGGCTCGCGGCGCAGGGCCTGGATGACATCGTGCTGAGCCAGCCCACCCTCGATCCGGTACAGCTGCGCGCCATTGCCCATCAGGCCACGCTGGGCCGGCGCATCAGCCTGGCCATCGATGATCCCTTGCAGATCGACGCGGCCGAGGACGCGGCACGCGAACTGGGTTGCCGGCTGGAACTGATGCTGGACCTGCATCTGGGTTCGCCGCGTGCCGGCCAGCCGCAGCTCAGCGCGCTGCGCGAACCGACGCAGGCCGTGCGTCTGGCCAAGCGCATCGGCGCCAGCAATGGGCTGGTGCATCTGCGCGGCGTGCTGGCGCATCGTTTTGCCGGCGATGCACAGCGCCTGCAGCCCGGGCTCGCCGGTCTGGCGCAGCGCAAGCGTCTGGAGCGCCAGCAAAGCCTTGGCATCAGACGCCGCGAAGCCTTTCTCGCCGCGCTGCACGACGTCGGCTTCGAGCCGGAGCTGATGCTCGGTGCCTTGCACCCGGAATCCGGCGCCGAGCGCGCGCGCGGCCTGACGCAGCTCTGCGTCGGCGACGCCCTGCTGCGCGGCAGCAACGATGAACTGCCGCCGCTGCTGCTGGCCCTACCGGTGCTGCGCTGTGCCGGCGATGCGCAACGGGTCTGTCATGGCGGTGGCCTGCCCTTGCAAGTGCAGCTGCCGGGCGGCGTCAGCCTGCTCCGGTCGGTCGCGGACGGACCGGTCCTGCGCCTGGACACCGGCACGCGGCCGACGCTCGGCGAGCCGGTATTCTTTTCGAGCCAGGACACTCTCGCCTTGCTGGAACGCAGCGAGCAACTGCTGGTCGTGCGTGAACAACAGCTCGTGGATCGCTGGCCGACCTATCGCGGCCAGCAGCAGCTGTTCTTATAGCGAGCGACGCGCCTGCATGCGCGCGCCGGCGGTGACGAGGCGCTGATAGGCGCTGGGCAGCAGGCGCACCAGCAGATCCATGAACTTGGCATCCGGCCCCACCAGCACACGGCGCTTGTTGCCCCGCACCGCCTTGAGAATGATGCGCGCGGCGCGATTGGCCGAGGTGATGAACAGCTTGTCGAAGTTGTCGCGCGCGGACTGCCCGTCCTTGGCCAGCAGCCCGTCCAGATTGCTGGACATGCGCGCCGCCTGGGCGATGTTGGTTTTGATGCCGCCGGGATGCACGCTGGTCACACTCACCGGCGCGGCCGTCAATTCCATTTCCTGGCGCAGGCATTCGCTGAATCCACGCACCGCAAACTTGCTGGCGTTGTAGCAGCCGTTGGCCGGCACCGCGAACAGGCCGAAGATGCTGGAGGTGTTGATGATGTGGCCATCACCCGAGGCGCGCAGATGCGGCAGGAAGGCCTTGCTGCCGTAGACCACGCCCCAGAAGTTGATGTTCATGATCCACTCGAAGTCTTCATAGGCCACACCTTCGAGCGTGCTGCCCAGCGCCACGCCGGCATTGTTGAAGATCAGATTGACCTTGCCGTGCTCGCGCACCACCGCATCGGCCCAGGCGTAGACCGCCTCGCGCTGCGAGACATCCAGGCGCGTGCTCGTCACCCGCACCGGATAAGCCTTGAGCAGCGACATGGTCTGCGCCAGGCCCTGCTCGTTGACATCGCTCAAGGCCAGATGACAGCCCTGCTTGGCCAGCTCGATGGCCAGTTCGCGGCCCATGCCGGAACCGGCGCCGGTGATGGCCGCCACCTTGTCCTGAAACGATTTCATCGACGCTCCCCTGGCTATCCGAATTGAATCGCCGCGCAAGCGCGCGGCTCTTTGAAATTTGACAAAAGACGTTGTCACTTTAAATTTGACAACAGTTCATGTCAACATTGCCGCATGCCTGAAAAACGCAAATCCGGACGCGGCGCCAAGGCGCCCGCACCGGCACGAAAGAAAGCCGCCAAGGCCGCACCCGAGGGCCGCCGTTTCCGTGGGCTGGCGCCGGCCGAACGTCAGGCCCAGCGTCGCGAGCAGTTCGTGCAGGCCGGGCTCGAACTGTTCGGCACGCGCGGCTTTGCCGCCTGCGGCGTGCGCGAGCTGTGCGCGCAGGCGCGGCTCACCGAGCGCTATTTCTACGAATCCTTCGCCAATCGCGAAGCGCTGTTTCAAGCCGTCTACGAGCAGGCCTTTGCGCGTCTGCGCAACGCGGTGACCGTGGCCATCGCCAGCGCGCCGCAGGACATCAGCCAGCTCTCGCGTCAGGCGATCCGCGCGGTGCTGCAGACCCTGCGCGACGATCCACGCCTGTCGCGCATCCTGCTGATCGATGTGCTGGATATCGGCGCCGAGGTCAGCGCGCAATCGCGCCTGGCCACGCAAAGCTTTGTGCGCATCGTCGGCGAGCTGGTGGCAGCGATGTATCCGCAGCTGCCGGCGCACGGCGTCGAGGTGGAGCTGCTGGCCAACGGCCTGGTGGGCTCCACGCTGCACCTGATCATGCACTGGGCCTTCGGCGGTTTTCGCGAGCCGCTGGAGAGCATCGTCGCGCACTGCGCATTGTTCTACGAAGCGCTCGGCCTGCAGGCGCAGCGCCTGCTTGCGACGCCCGCACAGACGACGCGGCACTGAGGATTTCGCGGTTTCGTTTCATTCATCGCCATTCAAGAAGGGGAACACCATGCGTTTGCTGCTCAAGAGCCTGCTGGGGCTGGCTCTGCTCGCGGTCGTCTATCTGGCAGCCGATCATCTGGCGCCGGCGCCCATGGCGCGCGCCACGCTCGCGCTGCAACACCGGCTGGCAGGCCTCAAGCCTGCGCAAGCCGAGATTCCGGGATTCCGCATCGCCTATCTCGATTCGCAAAGCACCGACGCCGTCCCGCTGGTGCTGGTGCACGGCATCGGCGCCGACAAGGACAACTTCGGCATGCTGGCCATGTTCCTGCGCGATTACCGCGTGATTGCGCTGGATCTGCCGGGCTTCGGCGCCAGTGACAAACCGCTGGACGGCGACTACTCCATCACGGCGCAGGCCGAGCATCTGGGCCAGTTCCTCGATGCCCTGCATCTGCAGCAGGTTCATCTCGGCGGTAACTCCATGGGCGGCGCCATCGTGCTGGAGTACGCGCGCCAGCATCCCGAGCGCGTGCAGAGTCTGTGGCTGCTGGATCCCGCCGGCGTGCGCGGCCATGCCAAGGAATCGGAAATGCTGCGTCGCTATCGCGAGCACGGCGACATGGCCTTGTTCGCGCAGACGCCGGAACAGTTCGCCGGGGTGATGGACATCGCCATGGCCAGGCAGCCGCCCCTGCCCTACAGCCTCAAGCACGAGCTGGCGCTGGCCGCCGCCGCCAACTATCCGCTGCACACGCGCATCTTCAAGTCACTGGTCGATGGCATGCCGGAACTCGATCAGACCGCCGCGGGCCTGGCCACGCCGGCGCTGATCGTCTGGGGCGAGCTGGATCGCGTGCTGGATGTCAGCGGCGGTGAAGCGCTGCACAAGGCGCTGCCGAACTCGCAGCTTGTGGTGCTGCCGGGCATCGGCCATCTGCCGATGCTGGAAGATCCTTATCACGTCGCCGCGGATTACCGGCGCTTCCGCGCCGGGCTTGCCGCGAGCCACTGAGCGGATCGGCAAAACAAAAAAGGGCGCCGCGAGGGCGCCCTTTTTTTACCTGTCCCGCTCAGATCATCACGGCGTGACGCTGGTTGCCGTCGAGCAGGCGGCGTAGACCTGCCGCGTGCCGATGACGGCCAGAACGCCGGGGTTGTAGGTCAGGCGAATCGCGTCGAAGTTGTTGTGCGACTGCATGGACACCAGCGCGGTATCGGCGCCGCTCAGACGCAGACCCAGCAGATCCACCGTCAGCGGTGAGTTCGGCGTGGTCGTCGAACTGGTGGATTCCACCACCGTACCGCCACTCAGCACGTCAACCGTGAACTGCGCCGCCAGATCCACCTGCGCCAGCAAGCCGGTATCGTTGCCGACAATGAAACCAACGCGGCGCGGCGTTGTGGTGCTGGCCGCAAACTGAGTGCCGGTCGGTGCCGTCACCGTCACCGACATGGTGCCCAGGGTGAGCAGGCCCACCAGCGTGGACATCTTGCCGTAGTTCTCCGGATCGGCATCCACGATGTTGATCTCATCGCTGACGTTGCACAGCAAGCCGCCACTGCACAGGCCGCCATAGGCTACCGTTGGAGGTGGCGAGTTAGTCGGGAACGGCGTGGTGCAGCCGACGGTGCTGTTGCCCACCAGCAGCGCCGCCGTGGCGGTGCTGTTGCTCATGCCGCTGGTGTTCTTCAGCGTCGCGGTGATGGTGGTGTTGCCAAAGGCATTGCTGCTGCCCGCGCCGGTGTACACGCCGGTGGCGGTACCAGTCGCATCGACAGTCGCCACCGCAGTATCCGAGCTGGTCCAGTTCAGCAGGCTGGGATCGAGCGTCGCGGTCGTGGCGCTGCTGCCGGAACCGAAGATGCCGATGGCCTTGAACAGTTTGGTATTGCCGGTGCCGATGCTGGCGGTTGCCGGATCGAGATCGACCTGGATGCCGGTCAGCGCGGCATTGCCAACCACCACCGTCACGGTGGCGTCAGGCAGCGTCGCGGTGCTGGCCAGCGTGGTCGCCGCCCTCACGGTGGTGGTGCCGGTGGCCACCGGCGTCGCTACCGTGACCTTGTCCGCCTGAGTATTCGGATTGCTGCCCGGAGAAACCGTGAGCTTGCCGGTATCGGCCGCAGTCCAGTCCACCACCGCATCGCTGGGCAGATTCGAAATGCTGCTGTCCGAGTAGACACCATAGGCCTTCAGCTTCAGCGTCGAGCCCAGCGGCAGATTCAGCGAAGCGCCCGTCGCCGGATTGGCCGAAGGCGTACCGTCGTCGTTCGGAACCCGCACCACCACCGAGGTCAGCACCGGCGGCGTGACGTTCAGCGTCACCGAGTTGCTGGTCACGCCATTCTTGCTCGCCGTGATGATCACCGTGCCGGCGGCCTTGGTGGTCACCAGACCCGCGCTGCTGATCGTTGCCGAGTTAGCCGGCGAGGCCGTGTAGTCGGCACTGGTGACAGCCGAGGTGTTGCTGCTCGGGCAATCCACGCCGGGCTGGCAGCTGTAATGACCTTGCAGCGACAGCTGCACAGTCTGTCCCAAAGCCGGCGTGGCGGACTGCCCCGTGGCCAGGCTCAGCGTCAGCTGGTCCAGCGAAGACTCGAAATCCGGAGCCTGCACTGATCCCCCGCTGCAGGCGCCCAGGGCCAAGAGGCCCAGCGCAGCCAAAAGCAATCGAACCGCTTTCATTTCACACTCCCTGTTTGGAACGCTTCCCGGCCAGATTATATTGATCGGAGTCCGCACTGTGTGTTTACGGCGCCGAGCGAAGCAATCATAATCCAGAAATTGCTGCGGTACAGTATCAGCAAGACTTTGTGTGCGATTGAAAACCCGCACAAGAAGTACAGACAAACACGTAAGGATGTAAGAAGCGCTCGACGCCCTTCATTGCCAATTTCGCGATGGAACGGCGACTCATCTAGGGACGGGAGATTGGGAATGCGGAAACTCGGTTGGCTGCTTGCTGCCGTCGCGCTCTGGGCGACCAGCGCCATGGCTCAGACGCAGTTGCCCAGGGGTGTGGACTACGATGCGCGCTGGTATATCGCGCCTTCGCTGGGCGTCCTCTTCTCTGACACGGGCTCGGGTCCCATGGGCTCCCTGGCCCTGGGCCGCTCCATTTCACCCTGGTTCGGTGTTGAAGTCGAAGGCGGCTACGGCTACTACGACGTCAGCGACCTGATCAAGGCCAATGACTACAAGCGCGGTGTGCTCGGCTTCAACCTGCTGGGTTACCTGACCAGCGACGAGTCCGCGATCCGTCCTTACCTGGTCGGCAACCTCAACGGCCACTACATCCACTTCCTGCAGGAGAAGCTCACCGGTGGCGGCGCGGGCGCCGGCATCGGCCTGATCTTCAATCTCAGCCGCAGCTTCGATCTGCGTACGGAAGTGCGCTACAACCTCGACTTCGCCAGCTCCAAGGGCGCCGTGCAGGATGCAACCTTCAATCTGTGGAGCGGCACCGTGGGCCTGCGTTACCGCTTCGGCCCCGACCCGAACGACGATGACGGCGACGGCGTGCCGAACTGGCGTGACCGCTGCCCCGACACGCCCAAGGGCGTGGTCGTGAATGCCGATGGCTGCCCGCTGGACAGCGACGGCGACGGTGTGCCGGATTACCTCGACAAGTGCCCGAACACGCCGAAGGGTATCCCGGTGGGCGCGGATGGTTGCGAGATCGACTCCGACGGCGACGGCGTGCCGGATCGTCTCGACAAGTGCCCGAACACGCCGCGCGGCGTACAGGTGGATGCGGAAGGCTGCCCGCTCGACAGCGACGGCGACGGCGTGCCCGACTACCTCGACAAGTGCCCCGGCACCCCGCCCGGCACCAAGGTCAACGCCGACGGCTGCTCCAGCGCCGATTCCGATGGCGATGGCATTCCGGACGATCTCGACCGCTGCAAGAACACGCCCAAGGGCATTCCGGTGGGTCCGGATGGCTGCCCGCTGGACAGCGACGGCGACGGCATCCCGGATTATCTGGATGAATGCCCGCACACCCCGCCGGGCGCCAAGGTGCTGCCCAATGGCTGCGCGCTGGTCGGCGACTGCCGCAAGCCGCGTCCGGGCGAGCAGGTCGATGCCAACGGTTGCGCGCTGGAGAAGAGCTTCATCCTCAAGGGCGTGAAGTTCGAGTTCGACTCCGACCGCCTGACTGCAGAAGCCAAGCGCATCCTGGATCAGGTGGCGCAGACCCTGCAGGCTTATCCGAACGTGAGCGTGGAAGTGGCGGGTCACACCGACAACATCGGTTCGGACAGCTACAACCTGGGCCTCTCGGAGCGTCGTGCGATTGCGGTGAAGCGTTATCTGGTCGAGCACAGCGTGAAGGCCGATCACATGCGCCCGGTGGGTTACGGCGAGACGCGCCCGATCGACAGCAACGAAACCGACGCCGGCCGCGAGAACAACCGACGCGTGGAACTGACGGTCATCGAATAAACGACGAAGTAAGGCGTTCCCTGACCAGGCCCCGCGTGCAAACGCGGGGCCTTTTTCTTGGCGCGATCCGGCAGGCGCGCAGGCTTGCAGAAAAAGCGCCGGAAACGACAAAGGCCGGGATCGCTCCCGGCCTTTGTGTGTACCGCCAGCCGCGCTTACAGCTTGGAGCTCAGCTCCGGCACCGCCGTGAACAGATCGGCGACGAGGCCGAAGTCGGCCACTTCGAAGATCGGCGCTTCGGCATCCTTGTTGATGGCGACGATGGTGCGCGCATCCTTGATGCCGGCCAGATGCTGGATCGCACCGGAGATGCCGATGGCGAAGTACAGCTCAGGGGCGATGATCTTGCCGGTCTGACCGACCTGCATATCGTTCGGCACATAGCCCGAGTCCACGGCGGCGCGCGAGGCACCGACGCCGGCGCCGATCTTGTCGGCCAGCTCGTAGATGATCTTGAAGTTGTCGGACGAACCCATGGCGCGACCACCCGAAACCACGCGGGCGGCGGACTGCAGGTCGGGACGCTCGGACTTCTGCGCTTCCAGCTTCACGAAGCGGGTGTGGCCCGGCAGCGTGGCGCTGATGCTCAGGGTTTCAACTGCGGCGCTGCCGCCCTGGGCGACGGCGGTGAACGAGGCCAGACGCACGGTGGCGACCACGATGCCGGCCGGCGCCTCGACGGTGGTGATGGCGTTGCCGGCGTAGGTCGGACGGTCGAAGCTGGACGCGCCGTGCACGGCCATGATGTCGGAAACCTGCTGCACGTCGAGCTTGGCGGCGACGCGCGGCGCGAGGTCCTTGCCGAAGGTGGTGCCGGGGAACAGCAGATGCGTGTAGCCGCTCTTGGCCACTTCCACGATCTGCGGCGCCAGCAGGGCGGCCAGGGCCTGGGTGTTGGCGGCGTTGTTCACCACCAGCACCTTGGTGACGCCGGCCAGCTGCGCGGCCTGCGCGGCGACGGCGGCGCCATCGGCGGCCAGCACCAGCACATCCACCTCACCACCGATCTTGGCGGCGGCGGCGAGCGTCTTGGACACCGAGGCGTTGAGCTTGCCTTCGGCGTGTTCAGCAATGACGAGAATCTTGCTCATGTGTCTTCACCCAATCCTTTAGAGGAGGCCCTTGGCCTTCAGCGCGGCGACCAGCTCATCGACGGTCTTGACGACGATGCCCTTCGAGCGCGAGGGCGGCGGGCTGGTCTTGGTGGTCTTGATGCCGGCGGCGGCGGTCACGCCCAGATCGCCCAGCGTGGTGGTGTCCAGCGGCTTCTTCTTCGCCTTCATGATGTCCGGCAGCTTCAGATAGCGCGGCTCGTTCAGGCGCAGGTCGGCGGTGATCACCGCCGGCAGATCCACTTCCAGGGTTTCCAGGCCGGCGTCCACTTCGCGGGTCACCACGGCCTTGCCGCCGTCCACGTCCACCCTGGAGGCGAAGGTGGCCTGGGCGATGTCGAGCAGGCTCGCCACCATCTGGCCGGTCTGGTTGGCATCGTCATCGATGGCCTGCTTGCCGGCGATGAACAGCTGCGCGCCTTCCTTCTTGAACACGGCGGCCAGGGCCTTGGCGGCGGTCAGCGGCTGCACTTCGCCGGCTTCCTTGATCAGGATCGCACGGTCGGCGCCGAAGGCCAGCGCGGTGCGCAGGGTTTCTTCGGACTTCTCGCTGCCGATGGAGACGGCCACGATCTCGGTGATCTTGCCCTTCTCACGCAGACGCACCGCCTCTTCCATGGCGATTTCGTCGAAGGGGTTCATCGAGTGTTTGACGCCGTCGGTGACCACACCGGAACCGTCGGACTTCACCTGGATGCGGACGTTGTAGTCCACCACGCGCTTGACGCTGACTAAGGCTTTCATTTCTTCCCTCTTGAACTACGGATGCTGTAGAAATCTTCGAGCAATACGCGCCGCGCGCAGGCGGCACGCTTATGGTTTTACCGTCTTACATATTCGCGTAATTGGGTCCGCCGCCGCCCTCGGGCGCCACCCAGTTGATGTTCTGCGCCGGATCCTTGATGTCGCAGGTCTTGCAGTGCACGCAGTTCTGCGCATTGATCTGGAAGCGCTTGGCGCCCGGCTCGCCCACCACTTCATACACGCCGGCCGGGCAGTAGCGCTGCGCCGGTTCATCGTACAGCGGCAGGTTCTGCGCAATCGGCACGCTCGGGTCCTTGAGCTGCAGATGCACAGGCTGGTCTTCTTCGTGATTGGTGCTGGACAGGAACACCGAGGACAGCTTGTCGAAGGACAGCTTGCCGTCGGGCTTCGGATAGCTGATGCGCGGCGCCTCGGAAGCCTTCTTCAGGGTCTGATAGTCAGGCTTCAGATCATGCAGCGTGAACGGGAACTTGCCGCCGAACCAGTTCTGCTCGATGTAGTTGAGCGCACCGCCGATATAGACGCCGAACTTGTGCAGCAGCACGCCGAAGTTGCGGCTCTTGTACAGCTCCTCGTGCAGCCAGCTGGCCTTGAACAGCTCCGGATAGCGCTTGAGCTCGTCGCCACCCTCGGCGCCGGCCAGCAGCGCTTCGGCGGCGGCATCGGCGGCCAGCATGCCGCACTTCATCGCGGTGTGGCTGCCCTTGATCTTGGCGAAGTTGAGCGTGCCGGCGTCGTCGCCGATCAGCACGCCGCCCGGGAAGGTGAGCTTGGGCAGCGAGTTGAGGCCGCCCTTGATCAGCGCGCGTGCGCCGTAGCTGGTGCGCGTGCCGCCTTCCAGATACTTGGCAATCACCGGATGGTGCTTGAAGCGCTGGAACTCGTCGAAGGGTGACAGATGCGGATTGGAATACGACAGCGGCACGATCAGGCCGACCAGCACCTGATTGTTTTCGAAGTGGTACAGGAACGCACCGCCCGGGGTGTCATTGCCCAGCGGCCAGCCGGCGCCGTGAATCACCAGGCCCGGCTCATGCTTGGCCGGATCGATGGTCCAGACTTCCTTGATGCCGATGCCGTAATGCTGCGGATCGGCCTCGCTGTCGAGCCGGTACTGGGCGATCAGCTGCTTGCCGATATGGCCACGGCAGCCTTCGGCGAAGAAGGTGTACTTGGCGCGCAGCTCCATGCCGGGCGCGAAGTCGGCCTTGTGCTCGCCTTCGCGGTTGATGCCCATGTCGCCGATGGTCACGCCCTTGACCACGCCGTCTTCGATGATCGGCGTCTGCGCCGCGAAGCCCGGGTAGATCTCCACACCCAGGTCTTCGGCCTGCTTGGCCAGCCAGCGGCAGAGATTGCCCAGCGAGATGACGTAATTGCCCTCGTTGTGCATGGGCTTGGGAATGAACAGGCCCGGCGCCTTCAGGGCGCTGGTCTCGCTCAGGAAGAAGTAGACCTCGTCGCGCTTGACCGGCACGTTGAGCGGCGCGCCGCGCTGCTGCCAGTCCGGAAACAGCTCATTGAGCGCACGCGGTTCGAGCACTGCGCCGGAGAGGATATGGGCGCCCACTTCCGAGCCCTTCTCCACCACGCAGACTGCCAGCTCCTTGCCCGCCTCCGCCGCCTTCTGCTTCAGACGGCAGGCCGCCGCGAGTCCGGAAGGACCGGCGCCGACGATGACCACGTCGTACTCCATCACATCGCGTTCTACAGACATTCGCTCGCTTTCCTAAAGTGGCTGGCTGCGGCCGGCATCGCACGGCCTACCCGATTTCAAGTCCATCATTGTATTACGTGACGGTCTCTGACGCAGCGCCGCGCGAACAATCAAAACTGGCAATAAGGCCAAGCAAATCAGGCCATCAGGCGGCGAATTCCGAGCAGACACAGGGCCGCCACCAGGCCTGCGAGCACGTCATCGGCCATGATCCCCAGGCCGCCGCCGACGCGGCGATCCAGCACCCGGATCGGCCAGGGCTTGGCGATATCGAAGAGCCGGAACAGCACGAATGCCAGAAACATGCCCAGCGCCCAGCCGCCGGGACCGGCGGGTGCGGCATAAACCAGCGGCGCGGCGGCGATGAGATAGCCGACGATCTCGTCAAATACGATGCCGCCGTAATCGTGCACGCCCAGCAGCCGCGCACTTTCGCCGCAGATCCAGCAGCCGGCGACAAACAGCAGCGCGACCAGTCCGGCGTACAAGAGCCAGGGCAGCCACAGCAAGGGCAGGAACAGCAGCACGCCGACCAGGGTGCCGAAGGTGCCCGGCGCACGCGGCGCCAGGCCCGCGCCGAAGCCGAAGGCCAGCAGATGTTCGGGCGTGGACAGAATCAGCTGCGCCGGCGGTTTGGGAATGCGGGGATGCTCGGCCATGCCTGTCGTTCTAGAAGTGTTGATAGGAATCCGGCGCCGGCAGCGGCGCGCCGGACGCATCCAGCATACGCAAGCCGGGTGCCGCGACGACGCGCCCCACCACGCTCAGCGGCAGCGCGCCGCAAGCTGCGCGGGCCTGCGCCAGCGCCGCCGGCGGCAGGCAGAGACAGAGCTCGTAGTCGTCGCCGCCATTTTGCAGGCGCAGACGCTGCGCCGGCATGACCGAACGGGCAAAGGCATCTGACATCGGCAGCTGCCCGACCTGCAGCTCGGCGCCCAGGCCGCTGGCATCGAGCACATGGCCCAGATCGCCACACAGGCCGTCGGAGATATCGATGCCGGCGTGCGCCAGGCCGCGCAGGGCCAGGCCTGCGGCGTTGCGCGGACTGGGGCGGTCCAGGCGCGCACGCAGTACCGGGTCTGGCGACTGACCGACCTGCAACTGCTGCAGGGCCAGCGCGGCATCGCCCAGCGTGCCGGTCACGCAGACCAGATCGCCCGGCTGCGCGCCGTCGCGGCGCAGCGCCCGCCCCGGGGGCACGCTGCCCAGCACCGTGATGCTGATGCTCAATGGCCCGCGCGTGGTGTCGCCGCCGATGAGGGCCATGCCGGAGGCACGCGCCAGTGCGCCCAGGCCTTCGGCGAAAGCGGCGAGCCAGGCCTCATCCGCCTGCGGCAGGGTCAGCGCGAGCGTGAAGGCCAGGGGCTGCGCGCCCATCGCGGCAAGGTCGGAGAGATTCACCGCCAGCGCCTTGTGGCCGATGTCGGCGGGCGCGGTGTCGCGCGGAAAATGCCGGCCGGCGATCAGGGTGTCGCTGCTGATCGCCAGCTGCTCGCCCGGCGGCGGCGTGAGCAGCGCGCAGTCATCGCCGATGCCCAGCGCCACCGCCGGGTGCGCCGGCGTGAGCGCGGCAAAGTACCGGCGGATGAGCGCGAACTCATCCATGCGTTTTTACAGGCCGGTGCGGACTTCGTCGGCGCGCAGATCGTGCGCGAGCTTGTCCAGCACACCGTTGACGAACTTGTAGCCGTCTTCGGCGCCGAACATCTTGGCGAGGTTCACCGACTCGTTCACCGCCACCTTCCAGGGCACATCACTGCGATGCGCGATCTCGTAGGCGCCCAGCAGCAGAATCGCGTGCTCCACGGGATCCAGCTGCGCGAGCGGACGATCCAGATGCGGCACGATGGCCAGGGTCAGCTGCGGCGCCTCCTGCATCACACCGTTGAGCAGGGTTTCGAAGTAAGCCGGATCGGCGCGACCCAGGCCCTCTTCCTGCTCGCGGAACTGCTTGAGCAGAATCTCCACCGGCGTTTCATTGAGCAGCCACTGATACAGGGCCTGCACGGTCAGGCGCCGCGCCAGACCACGACGGCTTTGCGGCTGCGCATTGGCAGGCATCTCGCTCATGACAGCTCCTTGCGCAGACGCAGCATTTCCAGCATCGCCGCCGCCGCTTCATAACCCTTGTTGGCGCGACCGGGACCGGCGCGCTCCCTGGCCTGCCTGACCGTGTTCACGGTGAGCACACCGAAGCCCAGCGGCTTGCCGGTTTTCAGCTGCACCTCGATCAGGCCGCGCGCGCACTCACCGGCCACGTAATCGAAATGCGGGGTGTCGCCACGAATCACCGCGCCCAGGGCCACCACGCCGTCGAAGCGCGATTCCAGCAGCAGCTGACAGGCCAGCGGCACTTCAAACGCGCCGGGCGCGCGGATCAGCTCGATGCGCTGTTCGGCCACGCCCCAGTCCAGCAGGCATTGCCTGGCGCCGGCGACCAGGGCATCGACGATATCGGTGTTCCAGCGCGTGGCCAGCAGCGCGATGCGCGCCTTGGCGAATTCACCGGGCCTGGCCTCATCGGGCGCGGCATAGCCGGTCTTGGCATCGGCCGGCAGCTGCGCAGCGGCTTTCTTCTTCACGTTCTTCTTCACAAGCTTAGTCACAAGCCACGTACTCCAGAACTTCCAGACCGAAGCCGGAAATGCCCTGCATGCGCTTGGGCGCGGACAGCACGCGCATCTGGCGCACGCCGAGGTCGAACAGGATCTGCGCGCCGATGCCATAGGTGCGCAGCAGCGGGCGCTGATCGTGCGGCACTTCATCGGGCATGTTCAGGGCCACGATCTGCTGCACCAGCTCGCGTGCCGACTCGGACTTGCGCAGCAGCACCACCACGCCACTGCCTTCTTCGGCGATGCGCTTCATGGCGCGGCGCAGCGGCCAGGGAAAGTTTTCATGCTGCACGCCCAGCACGTCCTGCAGGGTGTTGCGCAGATGCACGCGCACCAGGGTCGGCTTGTCCGAATCCACCGCGCCCTTCACCAGGGCCAGATGCACGGTGTTGTCGATGGTGTCCTGATAGGTCACCAGACGGAACTCGCCGAACTCGGTGTTGACGTGCGTCTCCGCCACGCGCTCCACCGTGTGCTCATTGTCGAGCCGGTAACGGATCAGATCGGCAATGGTGCCGAGCTTGAGATCGTGTTCGCGCACGAACTTTTCCAGATCGCCGCGCCGCGCCATGGTGCCGTCCTCGTTGAGCACCTCGACGATCACCGCCGCCGGTTCCAGACCGGCCAGACGCGCCAGATCGCAGCCCGCCTCGGTGTGGCCGGCGCGGGTCAGCACGCCGCCGGGCTGCGCCATCAGCGGGAAGATGTGGCCAGGCTGCACCAGATCTTCGGGCCGCGCCTCGCGCTGCACGGCGGTGCGCACGGTGTGCGCGCGGTCATGCGCGGAGATGCCGGTGGTCACACCCTGCGCGGCTTCGATGGACACCGTGAACGCAGTCTTGTGATTCTCTTCATTGCGCGAAACCATCTGCGGCAGACGCAGCTGACGGCAACGCTCGCGGGTCAGCGTCAGGCAGATCAGGCCGCGGCCGAAGCGCGCCATGAAGTTGATGTCCTCGGCCTTGACCAGCTCGGCGGCCATCAGGATGTCGCCCTCGTTCTCGCGGTCCTCATCATCCATCAGCACCACCATCTTGCCGGCGCGAAAGTCGGCGATGATGTCCTCGATGGGATCGAGCTTGCCCAGCGGCCCATGCGTGGGCCGCGGCGTGTCGAGTTTTACCGGCTTGTTCATGTTCAGCTCCTGGCTTCCAGCAGGCGTTCCAGATAGCGCGCGATCAGGTCCACTTCCAGATTCACGGCATCGCCGGCCTTGAGACCCCCCAGCGTGGTATGCGTCAGGGTGTGGGGGATGATGTTAACGCCAAAGCGGCGGCCATCGACTTCGTTCACCGTCAGGCTGATGCCGTCGATGCAGATCGAGCCCTTGCGCGCCACATAGCGCGCCAGCGCCGCCTGCACCTCGAAGACCATGCGCGTGGAACGGTCCTCCTCGTGACGCTCGACGAGCTGGCCGACGCCATCGACATGGCCGGAGACCAGGTGCCCGCCCAGGGGCTTGTCCGGCGTGAGCGCGCGTTCCAGGTTGACGCGGCGCCCGGCCTGCCAGCCGCCAGCCGTGGTGGCGCTCAGGGTCTCTCCGGAGAGGTCCGCCGTGAAGCGGTTTTCGTCGAAGGCAATCGCGGTCAGGCAGACGCCGTTGACGGCGATGCTGTCGCCCATGCGCACGCCGCGCAGATAGCCGGGCGCGGCGAACACCATGCGCCGGTCGCCGCCGTGATTTTCGACGGATTCGATCTGGCCCAGGGCCTCGATGATGCCGGTGAACATTCGAAAACTCCGATTACCACAAGGGAACATAGTGCAGACGCAGGTCCTGGCCGACGCTGCGCGCATCCAGCAGGCGCAGCTGCGGCGCCTGCGCCAGTGTCTCAAGCCCCGGCAGCGTCAGCAGCGGCCGCGCCGCCTCGCCCAGCAGCTTGGGGGCCAGGTACACGATCAGCGCATCGACCAGCCGCTCGCGCATCAGGCTGCCTGCCAGGCGCGGCCCGCATTCGACCAGCAGCTCGTTGACGCCGCGCTGCGCCAGCGCGCTGAGCGCATGCTGCAGGCTCAGCTGCCCCTGCGCATCACGCGCAATGACGAGGTTCTCCACACCGGCCGGTGCCGGCTGCGCCTCGGCGGTGAGCCACCAGCGCGCTGCGCCCTCGCCCCAGACACGCGCCGTGGCCGGCACCCGCGCACCGCCATCCAGCACCACGCGATCCGGCTGGCGCGGCGTGGCGTAGTCGCGCACTGAGAGCTGCGGATCATCGGCCAGCACCGTGCCGGAGGCGGTGAGCACCGCGCCGGCCTCGGCGCGCAGGCGATGCACATCGGCGCGGGCGGCGGCGCCGGTGATCCACTGGCTCTCGCCGCTGGCCATGGCCGTGCGTCCGTCCAGGCTGGCCGCGAGCTTGAGCGTGAGCCAGGGCCGGCCGCGCTGCATGCGTGAGAAGAAACCGCGATTGAGCGCCTGCGCCGGCGCCTCCAGCAGCCCGGTTTCCACGGCGATGCCGGCCTGCCGCAGGCGCTGCACGCCGCTGCCGGCGACCTTGGGATTGGGATCGATGCTGGCCACGCAGACCTTGGCCACGCCCGCGGCGATCAGGGCATCGGCACAGGGCGGCGTGCGGCCATGATGCGAGCAGGGTTCGAGCGTGACATAGAGCTCGGCGCCACGCGCCGCCGCACCCGCTGCGCGCAGGGCGTGCACCTCGGCATGCGGCTCACCGGCGCGCAGATGCGCGCCTTCGCCGATCACCCGACCGTCCTTGACGATCACACAGCCGACGCGCGGATTGGGATGCGTGCTGCAGCGGCCCTGCTCAGCCAGCTGCAGGGCGCGCGCCATGTATTCGGCCGCTGCGGCGGCGCTGCTGCTCATGTTCAGGCGTTCTTGCGCCGCTTGGCGGGCGTTTCGTTTTCCAGCAGCGGCAGCTGCGAGCGGCGCTCTTCGGCGGTCGGCTGCGACTGCAGGCGCTCGATCTCTTCGCGGAAGGCGTTGACGTCCTCGAAGGCGCGGTAGATGGAGGCGAAGCGCACGTAGGCGACATGGTCCAGATCGCGCAGCTCTTCCATCACCCACTCGCCGATCTGGCGCGAGGGCAGTTCACGCTCGCCGCTGCCACGCGCCTTGCGCATCACGTTCTCCACCGCGTGATCCACCGCCTCCGGCGACACCGGCCGCTTGTAGATCGCATGGCCGATGCCCTCGCGCAGCTTGTCCTCGCGAAACGGCTCGGGCACGCCGCTGCGCTTGACCACATTGGGCATGGTCAGCTGCGCGCGCTCGAAGGTGGTGAAGCGCCCGCCGCAGTGCTCGCACTCGCGCCGTCGTCGCACCTGCGTGCCGTCCTCCGCCAGCCGCGAATCCACCACGCGGGTGTCGGGCGCTTTGCAGAAGGGGCATTGCATGGGCTAGACGCCCGTGAGGCGGCAGACGTGAGGCGTGCAGCGCGAACAGCCGCCTGCCGTACTCTTGTCCTTACGCCTCACGCCGCGCTCCTCACGCCGGACGCTTTCCGTAGACCGGGAAGCGTGCGCACAGCGCTTCCACCTCGCCGCGCACCTTGGTGATCGTGCCTTCCGCATCGCCGGCGCTCATGGCATCGACGATGTCGGCGATCCAGCCGGCGACCTGGGCCATCTCGGCTTCCTTGAAGCCGCGCGTGGTGGAGGCCGGCGAACCCAGACGCAGACCCGAAGTCACGAACGGCGACTTGGGATCATTGGGCACGGAGTTCTTGTTGACGGTGATGTGGGCCTTGCCCAGCGCCGCCTCGGCATCCTTGCCGGTGACGTTCTTGGCAATCAGATCGAGCAGGAACAGGTGATTGTCGGTGCCGCCGGACACCACCTTGTAGCCGCGATCCAGAAACACCTTGGCCATCGCGCGGGCATTGGCCACCACCTGCTTCTGGTAGGTCTTGAAGCCCGGATCGAGCGCTTCCTTGAAAGCCACGGCCTTGGCGGCGATCACGTGCATCAGCGGACCGCCCTGGATGCCCGGGAACACCGCGGAGTTGAGCTTCTTGTTGAATTCTTCACTCTGGCCCTTGGACAGGATGATGCCGCCGCGCGGGCCGCGCAGGGTCTTGTGCGTGGTGCTGGTGACCACGTGCGCGTAGGGCAGCGGGCTGGGATATTCACCGGCGGCGACCAGACCGGCGATATGCGCCATGTCCACCCAGAAGATGGCGCCGACCTGGTCGGCGATGGCGCGCATGCGCTTCCAGTCCTTCACGCGCGAGTAGGCCGAGAAGCCGCCGATCAGCATCTTCGGCTTGGTCTCCAGCGCGATGCGCTCCATCTCGTCGTAATTGATCAGGCCGGTTTCCGGGTCCAGACCGTAGGGCACGATCTTGTACTGCTTGCCGGAGAAGTTGGCCGGGTTGCCGTGCGTGAGATGACCGCCCTGCGCCAGGTTCATGCCCATCACCGTGTCGCCGGGATTGACCATGGCCAGGAAGATCGCGGCATTGGCCTGGGCGCCGGAATGCGGCTGCACATTGGCGTAGTCGCAGTCGAAGAGCTTCTTGAGGCGGTCGATGGCCAGCTGCTCGGCGATGTCCACGAACTCGCAGCCGCCGTAGTAACGCTTGCCGGGATAACCTTCCGCGTACTTGTTGGTGAGCTGGCTGCCCTGGGCTTCCATCACCGCCGGGCTGCAATAGTTTTCCGAGGCGATCAGCTCGATATGGGCTTCCTGCCGCGCCGCTTCGGCCTGCACGGCGCGGTTCAGTTCAGGGTCGAAGTCGGCAAGACGGGGGGCGCGCTCGAACATGGCGGGGCGGTCCTTTAAAGAAACGGGCGTGACAAAAAGGGCGCGTATTCTAACCGGTCCGCCCTGGCAACGCGTCCCTGCCCCCACGATGGCTGGGGCCGGCCTCGGCTACGGGCCGCTAGCGCTTGTGGCACGCCAGCGTTCGGCCCCCAGAAAAATCAGGCGCAGCTGGCCCACGAAGCGCTCTTCCAGCTCGCGCGCGGCCTGACCCTGGCCTTCCGGCAGATCCAGGATTTCGCCGGCCGCCCCCAGCATGGTATTGACCACCAGACTGCAGATCAGCTCCAGATCGGCAGTGGGCAGATCGGCGCGAAAGCCCAGCAGGCGCAGGTCCTGCGCCATCTCGCGCACGAAGTGCGCAACCTCGCTGCGGATCGCCTGACGCAGCAGCGGCGAACCGCCGGCGCGTTCGCTGGCGGCGAGGCGGAACTGGCGCGGGTGTGCACGCACGTAGGCCGAATAGATGCGCACCGAGCTGCGGATGATGTCCTCGGTGGGCAGGCCGGCCTGGCGCGCCTCGCGCAGCAGACGGCGCAGCACCAGCCCCGCCTCCTCCACCAGGCTCAGCCCCAGCTCGTCCAGATCGCGGAAGTGCCGGTAGAAGGCCGTGGGCACCACGCCCGCCTCACGCGTCACCTCGCGCAGGCTCAGGCCCGGAAAGCTCTGGCCACGGCTGAGCAGATCCAGCGCTGCCTCGCGCAGGCGCTCGCGGGTGTGCTGCTTGCGCTCGCTGCGGCTCAGCACCGCTACCGGCAGGGGTTCCACATGCTTGGCCATCACGGGTCCTGGTCTTTGTTCACGGCAGCACTATATTGTTTTTTATTGACATTTACCAAATATCCGGAGTTGACACAGAGCATTCAGTGAACAGTTGTTGACTACAAACCGGTTTTAAGTAAACATTTGTTCACTCAAAGCCGATCCGGAGTCACGATGTCCAGCGTACTCACTGCCCCCCGCACTTCTGCCTTCTGGCGTGCCGGCTGGCTGCATCCGCTCAATGACCGTCACGCCCTCGAAGAAATGCTGGCCGGCATCGACCCGCTGCTGAGCCTGGGCACGGTCAAGGCGCGCCTGGTCGCCCGTCAGGCCGAGACCGCCAGCTGCTGCAGCCTGCGCTTCAAGCCCAATCGCTGGTGGCGCGGCTTCGTCGCCGGCCAGCACCTGCGTCTGAGCGTGGAGATCAAGGGTGTGCGCTGCGAACGCGCCTACAGCCTGTCCACCGCCCCGCAGGCCGATGGCTGCATCGAAATCACGGTGCAGCGTCAGGCCGGCGGCAAGGTCTCGTCTTATCTGCACGATGAGCTGCCGCTGGGCGCGGTGGTCGAGCTGAGCCAGGCCAGCGGCGACTTCACTCCGCCCACGACGCTGCCGGCCGCCGGCCTGCTGTTGATCGCGGCCGGCTCGGGCATCACGCCCATGCGCGGATTGCTGCAGACCCTGCACGCACGCGGCGTCGCGGCGCCCGGCAGTATCTGCCTGATTCAGGTCTGCCGCAGCCAACAGGACTGCATCTACGGCCAGGAGCTGGACACGCTCGCCGCGCAGTGGCCGGCGCTGCGTCTGATCCGCTGGTACAGCGCGCAGCAGTCCCGCCCGGAAGCCGCGCAGCTGCTGGCGCTGGCGCCGGACCACGCCCAGCGCCTGAGCTATCTCTGCGGGCCGGCCGGCTTCATGCGGAACGTCGAAAGCTACTGGCAGAGCCTTCCCGACGCAGCGCCCCTGCACCTGGAGCGCTTTGGCGCCGCGCCGCTTGAACTGGCACCCGATGCGCCGGCCGTGCAGGTGCAGCTGCAGCGCAGTGGCGCCGGCTTTGCCAGCCGTCGCGGCGCGGCCCTGCTCACGGAAGCCGAGCGCGCCGGCCTTGCACCCGCCTACGGCTGCCGCATCGGCATCTGCCGCAGCTGCCAATGCCGCAAGCGCAGCGGCACCGTGCAGGACCTGGTGACCGGCACCGTCAGCAGTGAGCCCAATGAATGGATCCGCCTGTGCGTGAGCAGCGCGCAGTCGGATCTGGAACTCGATCTTTGAAACCGAAGCCTTAAAGCCATGAGCACCCATACCCTGAGCCGCAAGCAGATCGCCGAACTGCAGAAGGACCTCGACGTCATCCGCGACGAGGTGATGTCCAGCCTCGGCGCGCGCGATGCCGCGCATATCCGCAGCATGGTGAAGATCGCACGCGGCAGCGCCATCGCCGGTCGCGGCCTGCTGGCCTTCGGCTTTGATCCCATCAGCTTCGTGCTGGGCGTGGCGGCGCTGGCGCACGCGAAGATTCTGGAAAACATGGAGATCGGCCACAACGTACTGCATGGTCAGTACGACTGGATGAACGATCCCAAGCTCAATTCGCAGGATTACGACTGGGACAATGTCTGTGATTCGGGCATGTGGAAGCACTTCCACAACTACGAGCATCACACCTACACCAACATCCTGGGCAAGGATCGCGACTACGGCTACACCATCCTGCGGCTCTCGCCGGAACAGAAATGGCATCCGCTGTATCTGCTCAACCCCATCGCCAACGCGGTGCTGGCCCTGGCCTTTGAATGGGGCGTGGGTGGCCATGATGTGCAGGCCGAGCGCTACTTCAAGGGCGAGATGAGCTTTGCGCAGATGCAGCAGCGCGCCAAGCCCTTCCGCCGCAAGATCCGCAAGCAGCTGATCAAGGACTACGTGCTGTTCCCGCTGCTGAGCTTCTGGAATGCGCCGCGCGTGCTGCTGGGCAACTTCCTGGCGAACCTGATCCGCAATCTCTGGGCCTACACCATCATCTTCTGCGGACACTTCCCGGAAGGCACGAAGGTGTTCCGCGAGGAGGACTGCCAGAACGAGACGCGGGGTGACTGGTATGTGCGGCAGATGATCGGCTCGGCCAACATCAAGGGCAGCCGCTGGTTTCACATCATGAGCGGGCATCTGAGCCATCAGATCGAACACCACCTGTTCCCGGACATGCCGGCGGCGCGCTATGCCGAGATCGCACCCAAGGTGGAAGCGGTGTGCCGCAAGTACGGCCTGCCCTACAACAACGCCAGCATCTGGCGCCAGTACGGCACGGTGCTGGGCAAGGTGCTGCGTCATGCGCTACCGTCCTCGCCTGCCGCGCTCAAGCCGGCGACCAGCGGAGCCTGAGGCATGAACAAGCTGCAACGCATCGAGCTGCTCAAGGATCTGGCGCAGCAGGCCATCGACCGGGGCGCGACTTCGGTGGAGCAGATTCATCAGTACATCGCCGATCTGCCTTTCGAGATGCTGGAGAAAGGCGGGCTGCTGCGCGATGACAAGCTGAAGCTGCGCGAGAAGCAGCGGCGCACCATCGGCATGGTCTACGACGCGATCCGCAGCATCAATCGCCAGATCGGGCAGCTGATCTCGGATCAGTTCGAGCTGGCGGAAGACGGCGAGCACATTGCCAAGACTCTGCGTGAAGCCGAACCGGCGGCCAAGCCGGCAGCGCCGAAGCCAGCACGCAAACCGGCCGCGAAAAAGAAAGCTGCGACGAAGCGCAAAGCAAAGAAGATGACGAGTCAGTAAGTTGGTGCCGCGCACCCGCAGGTAATCTTCAGCAGAGGACAAGGCGCGTGCGCACCGTAAGCCATCGCTCTTGGCTCTTAGCTAGTCGCTAGATCTGCCCTTGGTTTCGTGCGCCCTTCGGCGCCCGAGGTACTTCTCTTTGCTCGTGCAAAGAGAAGTACCCAAGAGAAAGCACGCCCTACGCCTCGCATCCGTCGCCGCTGTCGCGGCGCCGGCAGCCTGCGCTGCTCGCGTGCTCGGGGCCGTTGCAGACGCGCCATCCATGGCGCGGCTGCAACTGAGCCGGACTTCGTGTCCGGCTCTCCCACTGCGCTCGCTGCGCTGCTCGGTGCGAGGCAAAGGGGGGTAGGTCAAAAGCCACGGCAACAGCAACAGCAG
>NZ_FOFS01000018.1 GCF_900111015.1 Solimonas aquatica
GCGGCGACGGATGCGAGGCGTAGGGCGTGCTTTCTCTTGGGTACTTCTCTTTGCACGAGCAAAGAGAAGTACCTCGGGCGCCGAAGGGCGCACGAAACCAAGGCCGGATCAGGCAACAGCCCAAGCAGCAACAGCAAAACCCTGGCGGGTTACGTCGCTCGCGCGCCTAAGCCGCCCTACGATGGAGAATCACAGACATGAACGCCTTCAAGCGCTATGCGCTCGCGCTGCTGGCGATTTATGCGCTGGTCGGTGCGGCGATCTATTGGTTTGGCTTCACCACGCCGCAGTACCTGGGCGATCTCACCCGCCTGGGCGGCTATCGCGAGGACGAGTTCGGCTGGGAGGCGCCGCAGCAGCGCTACCGCCCGCCGCTGTTCACGCCTGATCACTACGACGCCGACACCCAGGTGCTGATCCTCGGCGACTCCATGACCGTGCACCGGCCTACCGAGCAGACCGATCCCGGCGTCTACTGGCCCAATGTGCTCGCCGCGCAGACCGGCTGGAAAATCGCCGCCCTGCATCGCCGCGAACACACGGTCGAAGAAGTGCTGTCGCGCGCGGACTACCAGGCGCATCCGCCCAAGCTGTTCGTGCTGGAAATCGCCGAGCGTACCGTCACCGCCCTGGAACGCATCACCGAAACCGCCGCGCGCCGCTACGGCTGCGGCGCGCCACCGGCGCCGCGTCAGCCGGTGCTCGAGATCCGCCCGCTGCAGGCGACGCCAGAAGACTTCGCGCGACCGCAGCCGCCACGCGCCTGGCTCGACCTGTCGCTGGGCGGCCATCGCCTCAAGCACCTGCTGCTGCGCCAGTTTGCGCCCGGCAGCATCGATGCCCTGCACTACCGGCTCACGCGCGAGGACCTGTTCAGCAACCGTCGCGCCGGCGAGCTGCTGGTGTTCCGTGACGATCTGGAAAAGCTCGGGCTGCCCGCGCGTTTCCTGGCGCAGCAGGCCTGCGCCCTGCAGGCCCTGCAGCAGGAAGTGGAAGCCGACGGCCGCACGCGCTTCGTGCTGCTGATGGTGCCGGACAAGCTCAGCGCCTATCGCCCCTATGTGCGCGATTTTCCGGCCGGGGATTACCCGCCGGTGATCGCCGCGCTGGCGGCCAATCCGAACCTGCTGATGCCGAGGCTGGACCTGGATTTCGAGACTGCGCTACGCGCCGGCACGCGCGATCTGTATCTGCCCGACGATACCCATCTGGGCTCGGCCGGGCACCGCCTAGTGGCGGAGCGCCTGCTCGCCCAGCTGCGCGCCAGCGGTCTGGCGGCGCCGTAGCGGCTGCGGCAGCTGCGGGCTGCGGCTGAGCACCGCCAGCAGGGCCAGCAGGCAGTAGTACACGCTGCTGGCATTGAACATGAGCGAGAACGGCCAGGCCGCCCACACGGATGCAATGGCCAGGCTCAGCGCGTCTTCGCGGCGCAGGGTTTCGCTGAGCAGGAAGCGCCAGGTGCGCCAGAACATGAACATCCAGAGCAGCAGGCCCACCAGACCGATCTGCGCGCCGATGGCGATGAAGGCATTGTCGATCAGCACCGTCGATTCGCCGAACATCTGACCGCTGTCCTTCTGCGTGACGGCGGCGCCGAACAGGGCATTGGCCCAGTCGTGGAACCAGACCTCCGCATACTGCGCCCAGGACTCGTGACGGGCATCCAGCGAAGCGGAATTGAGCACGCCGCCATCGCCGCCGATGCCCAGGAAATGCAGCACGTTCTTGATGCCGCTGGCGACCATGTAGGCGACGAACAGCCAGAACATCGGCAGCAGGGCCAGCAGGCGTTCGCGATGACGTGGCGGCACCCACAGCATCAGCGCGGCGTTGACGATGGCCGCGCCGCCCACCAGATAGGCAGTGCGGGTGCGGCAGATGTAGACGCAGAACGCGCTGATGCCCAGATAGGCGAGCGCCAGCAGCCAGTGCTGGCGCCGCTGCACGCTGCGATACAGCGCGATCAGGCCGACAAAAATCATGAAGTGGCCGAAGGACCAGCCGGAATTGAACAGCGAGAAGGCGCGGACCTGATCCTCCAGCTTCCAGGCATAGACCTGCCAGGTGTTGCCATTGGCCACCGTGGGCAGCACCGGATCGTTCTTGAGGTACTGGTCCAGGCCGATGCCGGCCAGCGGCAGGGCCACGAGCATCAGCAGGACTTCCATGCGCTGCGGCTTGAAGCTGCCCTCCAGGGCGGTGGCCAGGGGCAGCAGCAGGCTGAGAAAGTAGATGCGGTAATAGGTGGGAATCAGATCGTCCAGCACACCGCCGAAGCGCGCTTCCAGAAACACCGCGCTGACCAGCAGGCAGGCGCCGAACATCGCCCAGGCCGTCAGCAGCGCGGTGGGCAGCTGCGGCTGCCAGCCGCGCTGCAGCACCATCCAGCCCAGGGCGCAGAGCATCAGCGCATCCAGGCTCCAGCGCGGGATGATCACGTTGTCGGCGAACACCGCCATCTGCGCCTGCTGAAATGCCGAGTCCACGAAGGACAGCAGCCACCAGGCCAGCAGCATCAGGGTGAGCAGGGTGGGCACGGGCGACAGGCGCCGGTCTGTGCGGCGGATCGGGCTCGCGGCGAGTGTGTCCAAGGCGGTCAGGTTTAACGAAAGAAGGGAAGCAGCATCATCTTACAGCCCCGCTACCGCTTCTTGGCTATGCTGTGACGATCATGACTGCGAACAGGGGATTTTAGCGTGCAGCCATCGGGCGCCCGCCGGCGCAGGCCCGCCTGTCGCGGGATGTTGTTGCAGTGACCGCCGGGCAGGACGCCGCCAGCCTCACACGGGGAGGACTGCTGGCGCGCAACGTGGTCTGGAATCTCGCCGGCGTGGTGCTGCCGGCGCTGGTGGCGCTGCTGGCGGTGCCGCTGCTGACGCAGGCCCTGGGCGCGGCGCGCTTCGGCCTGCTGTCGCTGGCCTGGGTGTTCGTCGGCTACTTCACGATCTTCGACTTCGGCCTGGGCCGCGCGCTCACCCAGCTGGTCTCGGCGCGCATCGCCGAGCAGCGGCAGGACAGCCTGCCGGGGCTGCTTGGGACCGCCGCGATCTTCGCCCTGGCGGTGTCGCTGGCCTCGGGCCTGGCGGTGTGGCTGCTGGCGGCGCCGCTGGTGCAGCAGGTGATGAAGATGCCGCCCGAGCTGCAGCCCGAGGCCGCCAGCGTGATGCGGGTGCTGGCGGTGAGCATTCCCTTCGTGATTCTCGGCACGGTCGCGCGCGGCGTGCTGGAGGCGCTGCAGCGCTTCGATCTGATCAATGTGGTGCGCGTGCTCAGCGGCGTGTACCTGTTCCTCGGTCCCTTGCTGCTGCTGCCCTTCACCCACGACATGGGCTGGATCATCGCCGCGCTGGCGGCCGGCAAGGTGCTGGCCACCCTGGCCTTCCTGCAGTCCTGCTGGCAGCAGCTGCCGCAGGTGCGCAGCCGCCTGCACTGGCAGCGCCGCGAGCTGCGCGCGCTGTTCGTGTTCGGCGGCTGGATCACCCTGGGCAACATCCTGGGACCGCTGCTGAGCTATACCGACCATTTCGTGATCGGCGCCACCGTGGCGCTGTCGCTGCTGGGCTACTACTCCGTGCCCTATCAGATGACCACGCGCCTGTGGCCGGTGATTGCGGCGGTGGTGGGCGTGCTGTTTCCCGCGCTGAGCATCCATCTGCTCACCGATCGCGCGCGCGCCGCCCGGCTGTTCCTGCTGGCCATGAAGTCGGTGGTGTTCATGATCGCGCCGGTGTGCCTGCTGCTGGCGGCCTTTGCCACCGAGTTCATGCAGCTCTGGCTGGGCGGTGACTACGGCCGCATCGGCGGGCCGCTGCTGCGCCTGTTCGCCCTGGGCGTGTTCATCAACAGCTTCAACTTCGTGACCCTGGCCCTGGTGCAGGCCGGCGGGCGGCCGGACTGGGTGCCGAAGCTGTCGATGCTGGAACTGCCGCTCTATCTGCCGGCCCTGTTCTGGGCGATTCATGTCGCCGGTCTTCAGGGCGCGGCCCTGGTCTGGCTGGCGCGCATCCTCATCGAGTTCGTGTTCCTGCTCTGGGCCAGCGGCCGGCTCCTGCCGGAGAGTGCGGCGGCGCTGCGCCGCAGCGTGCCGGGCCTTGCGCTGCTGATCGCCAGCTTCCTGCCGTTCTTCGCGCCGCTGCCGCTGGCGCCGCGTCTGCTGCTGGCCGGCGTCTGGCTCTTGGCCTGGTTCTTGATTTGCTGGACCCGGCTGCTGGGCGCAGCCGAACGCGAAGCCCTGCAGAATCTGCGCGCGCGCCTGCGCCGCGCGCCCGCTACCGGCAGTTAAAGACACAGATACCGCGATGCTGTTCAACTCCTTCGAATTTCTCTGCATCTTCCTGCCGATCGCGCTGAGCGTGTTCTTCATCCTCGGGCGCTGGCGCGGCCCGTCGATCGCGCTGGGCTGGGTGGTGGCGTCCTCGCTGTTCTTCTACGCCTACTGGAACCCCTGGCAGCTCTGGGTGCTGGCGGGCTCGCTGTTCGGCAATTTCTATCTGGGCAAGCGCGTCTCCACGGGCGAGCATCGCCGCGTCTGGCTGAGCATCGGTGTGACGCTCAACATCGCCGTGCTGCTGTTCTTCAAGTATTCCAATCCCACGGTCGACAAGCTCGACCACTGGCTGGACCTGGGCTGGAACTGGCATCACGTGATCATGCCCCTGGGCCTGTCCTTCTATACGTTCCAGCAGATGGCGTATCTGATCGACTCGCACCGCGCCGGCGAGAGCGAACCCAGCTTCCTGCGCTTCACGCTGTTCGTGACCTTCTTCCCGCACGTGATCATCGGCCCCATCGTGCATCACCGCGAGATGCTGCCGCAGTTCGCCGATCCCAAGGTGTTCACGCCGCAGCTGGCCAACTTCAATCTCGGCCTGCCGCTGTTCTTTCTCGGCCTGTTCAAGAAGGTGGCCATCGCCGATCCCATCGGCCATCTGGTCGATCCGGCGTTCGCAGCGGCGGCGGCCGGCACGCATCTGAGCCTGTTCGAGGCCTGGGCCGCGGCGCTGGGCTACACCTTCCAGCTGTACTTCGATTTCTCCGGCTACGCCGACATGGCCATTGGCCTGGCGCGCATGTTCGGCGTGCAGCTGCCGCAGAACTTCGACTCGCCGTACAAGTCGCGCAGCATGGCCGAGCTGTGGCGGCGCTGGCACATGACGCTGATGCGCTTCATGCGCGAGTACTTCTACATCCCGCTCGGCGGCAACCGCAAAGGCCCGACGCGGCAGAAGCTCAACATGTTCCTGACCATGGTCATGTGCGGGCTCTGGCACGGCGACGGCGCCGGCTGGACCTTCTTCGTGTTCGGCGTCGCGCATGGCATCGCCATGATCATCAACCTGTCCTGGATGCGCTGGCGTGAGGCGAACAACATCCAGCTCGGCGCCTGGTGGGAGGTGTACGCCTCCTGGGCGCTGACCATGCTCACCTGGTGCCTGGGGCTGGTGCTGTTCCGCGCCGCCAATGTCAGCACCGCCGTGGACATCTGGAAGGGCATGGCCGGTGTCTACGGCGCCGCCTTGCCGGATCAGCTGCTGGCCTTCGTGCCGGTGCTGAAGGAATGGATCACGCCGGTGCGCGTGCTGCCGCATCTGGCCGGCGGCACGGTGCTGGGCCTGATGGAGCTGAGCGCGATGCTGGCGCTGAGCGTGCTGCTGACCCTGGGCTTCAAGAACATGGCGGAGATTTCGCAGCGCCGGCGCGTGCTGCTGCTGGTGCTGTGCTTCGCCTTCGCCATCCAGGGCGCGCTGTTCGCCGGCGTGCCGGCGCAGTTCCTCTACTTCCAGTTCTGAGGCGCAGGCGACCATGAACCAGAAGCCCGATCTGCCGCTGTCCTCGCCGCGCACCCTGCTGGCCATCATCGCCGCCATGCTCGGCTCGCTGCTGCTCTACGCGCTGCTGTTTGCCTGTGTGCTGCACAAGCCGCTGTCGGTGGGCACCATCCGCGACTACTTCCAGATCAAGCTGCAGCGCGCGGCGGCCATCGATGGTCCCAAGCTGGTGTTCTTCGGCGGCAGCAATGTGCGCTTCGGCCTGCGCTGCGAACTGGCCGAGCAGCTCAGCGGCGTGCCCTGCGTGAACGCAGGCTTCATCGCCGACGTCGGCATCGATCTGATGGTGGCCAAGTTCGAGCCGCTGCTGCATGCCGGCGATGTGGTCTACGTGCCGCCGGCCTATGAGCAATATCTGTGGAGCCGCGAGTTCGTCGCCACCCAGCGCGACGCCGCCTATCTGTTCAGCTATGACCGCGCCACGCTGCCGAAGATGTCCTGGTATCGCCAGCTGCACGCGCTGTTCTATTTCAATCTGCCCTATGTGGTGTCTTCCAGCGCCGAGATGGCGCTGGCGGCGGTCGGGCTCAAGCGCAAGGCCGGCGCCAGCCGCGAGTTCGGCGCGCAGAATCTCAACGCCTGGGGCGACGAGACCGGACACAGTGCCGCGCAGGCGCAGGGCTATGCGGCGCTGCTGGCGCTCAAGCCCCGCATTCCCGATGCCGCGCACTTCGATCCGCAGCGGCATTACTTCACCCAGCAGCTGGAGCTGTTTCTCGACTGGGCGCGCGCGCACGGCGTGACGGTGGTCGGCGGCCTGCCGCAGATGAGCGAGGAGATACAGATTCCGCCCGGGGTGATCGACAAGGTGCGGGCGATCTACCTGGACCACGGCCAGCACTTCGTGGATCTGCCCTCGCATTCGCAGTATCCGCACGACTGCTTCTTCGACAGCCTGTATCACCTGAACGAAGAATGTCAGTTGCAGCACACGCGCCTGCTGATGCCGCTGCTGCAGCCTTATCTGCCGGCGCTCAAGCCGGCTGCGGGCTGAGGTCCGGGAGCGCGTGCGGGTGTTCGGGAAGCTCCAGGCGCAGGCTGGGCAGGGCCTGGCCGAGCAGCGCCTCCAGCGCCTGCAGCTCGGGCGCATACAGCGCGCGCAGCCAGTGCAGGGCCTGCGGTTCGATGGCGGGCTTGGCACTGCGGCGCAGCAGCAGCCGTTCGCGGATGAAGCGGCGCGCGCCGGGCGGCAGCAGCGCCTGTGCGGCGCGACGCAGACCCTGCTGCGCCATCAGGCGGCGGCCCAGGGCATGGCGCGGCTGGGCATAGGCATTGACCGCTTCCGCCTGCACGGCGGCAAAGCCCTGCGGGTCGATGTCCAGAAACGCCGCCACGCGACGCAAGGTGGTGGCCGGCTGCGCGCAGAGTTCGGCGAATTCCAGAATCAGCAGCTGCTCGCGGGCGAACAGATCCAGATAGCGGCGCAGCTGGCGCGCGTAGAAGCCCAGCTCCACATAGCAGTGGCCGGCGCCGCCCCAGGTCTTGCCGGGCAGGGCGTAATCGCGCTGCAGGGCCGGCCAGAAGGCTTCGCGCTGCAGGCCTTCGCGGCAGTCCATCAGGTAGTGCGAGTACGCACGCGCCACCGGATCGCGCAGCAGCACGATGAGCCGCGCCTGCGGCACGCGTGCGTGGATGCGGCGCGCCGCCTGCTCGTCGAACAGATAGGAGGGGCTGGACTCGCCCCAGATGCGGCGCTGCGCGTGCGCGGCGAACAGCGCCAGATACTGCGCCGGGTCCTCGTAGCGGCGGATCATGTGCCGCAGGCGCGGATCGGGCGTGAAGCTGGCGAAGTGGTGCGGCTCCTTGAAGGCCGACATGCCCAGCTCCGGATGCTGCGCCAGATAGTGATGCAGCGCGCTGGTGCCCGCCTTGGCGGCGCCGACGACGAACAATTGTGGATAGCGCGCCATGACGCCTCCACCCTAGGCGCCGGTCTTTACGCCGGCGTGAAAGCAGTGCGAAAGTTTCGTGTACCCCCACAACGATCAAAGAGCGCAAGTCCGTGAGTCAGGCCAAGCCGGAGTTCAACCCTTATCTTCACGGTCTGCGCGGTGTGGCGGCGTTCAGTGTGCTGCTCTGCCACTGCTTCACGCTGCCGCGTGATTACGGGCTGTGGCCGCAGGCGCTGTCTCTGGGGTTCGGCGAGTTCCTGCATCTGGGCCGCTACGGCGTGGAAGTGTTCTTCCTGATCAGCGGCTATCTGATCACCGAGAGCCTGCGCCGCAAGAACAGCGTGCGCCTGTTCCTGCTCGAACGCAGCCTGCGCCTGCAGCCGGCCTACCTGGGCATTCTGCTGCCGCTGTTCCTGCTCAAGCCGCTGATCAGTCCGAACTTCCTGGATGGCGCCTCGCTGGCGAGCATGCCGCTGCACTTTCTCTCCAATCTGTTCTTCCTGCCCGGCGTGCTGCCGCTGCCCATTGCCCTGGGTGTGGGCTGGACGCTGAGCTTCGAGGCGCTGTTCTATCTCACCGCCAGCGGCGCCTTCTTGCTGGCGCCGCGCTTCGGCCAGGCCCTGGCCGCCAGCTTCTGCGTGATGGTGGCGATGGTGGCGGCGGTGCTCTATCCGGGCGTGGTGTTCTTCTTCGTCGGTGCCGGCGTGTATCTGTATCGCGCGCCGCTGCGCGCGCTGCTGCAGAACTGGCGCTGGCCGCTGCTGGCGCTGGTGGCCTGGATCGGCATCTGGAATCTCATCCTCTGGGCCTATGCCGACGATCATCAGGTTTCGGCGCCGGGCATGCTGGGCATGGCGGCCTGCCTGATTCTCTCGCTGCTGTTCTTCGCGCCCACCGTCGAAGGTCGCGGCCTGCTGGCGGCGGTGCTGCGCAACCGCGTGCTGTAGTATCTGGGCAGCATCAGCTTCAGCCTCTACCTCTGGCACAGCCCGATCATCGCCACCCTGGCGATGGTGCTCAAGCACAAGCTGCCGCCCGGCAGTCTGGCACTGTGGCTGACGCTGGTGGCGCTCACCATTCCCATGGCGCTGATCGCGGCGCATCTGAGCTGGCGCATCTGCGAGCAGTGGCTCAGCAACTGGCTGCGCCGCCGTCTGCTGCCGAAGCTGGCCAGACCGGTGGCGGTGACTACGCCTTGAGCGCGCGCTCCGGGTAGTCGCTGAACACACCGTCCACGCCCAGCGCGCGCAGCGCGCGCAGCTGCTTGCGGTCGTTGACGGTGTAGACCCAGAGCTGCAGGCCGCGCGCATGCGCGTCGGCAATCAGCTGTGCGTCGACGAACTCGGCGGACACCGAGAGCACGCTGGCGCCGAGTTCGGCGGCCTCGCCGGCCCAGGACAGCGGCACACCGCAGACCAGCATGCCGATCGGCACCTCGGGCATCAGCTGGTGAAACTCCCAGAGTTCGGGATGGTGGAACGAGGACACCTGGAAACGCTCCGCCGGCCAGCCCTCGTTGATGTATTCGCGCAGCACCTCGGCCACGGCGGCCGCGCAGCCGCCCCAGCTCTTCAGCTCGATGTTCACGCCGGCGCGGTTCTCGATCAGGTCCAGCGCCTCGCGCAGCGTGGGCAGCGGCTCGCCACTCTTGTCGCGCAGCGCGCGGATCCGGGCAGCGCTCATCGTGCTGAGCAGGCCCTTGCTGCGGGTGGTGCGGTCCACGGTGAGATCATGCAGCAGCCACAGCTCACCGGCGGCCAGCTGCACATCGAATTCCAGATACTGCGCGCCCAGGCGGATGCCGGTGTCCAGGGCCAGCAGGCTGTTCTCCGGGGCATGTCCGCGCGCGCCGCGATGACCGATGACGGTCAGCGGCCGCAGCATGGCGCCGCCATTCTTCTTTCGGGGCGTCCGTGCCGGCCGGGGCCTGGTCTGTTCATCCGCGCCGACGCTGCGGGCTGTCGGGCGGGCTGCGGCCGGCTCCGGGGTGGGGCGGCTGTTGTGGTTCATCTGCGAGCCTCCGTCGAAATGACGCGCCGGGATGGCCCCACTTTAGCCCTCGGCGGGGCTTTGTGCTCGCCCTTCAGCTGTGGTTTTCCACCGTCATGATCTTGAGCAGATTGGTGCCGCCCGAGCCGGCGCCGTCGCCCTTGGTGATCAGCACGCGCCGCCCTTCGGCGAGCACGCCGCGATAGCGCAACACCTCGATGGCCTCGCGCACCACGTTCGGCGCGTCGCCGCCCTTGGCAAAGGCCACCGGATACACGCCGCGACACAGGGCCATGCGCCGGCGCGTGCGCTCGCGCGGCGTGAGCGCGTAGATCGGGATCACCGACTCGGTGCGCGCCATCATCAGCGCGGTGCTGCCGGATTCGGTGAGCGCGATGATGGCCTGCGCGTGCATGTTCTTCGCGGTCCAGGCGGCGGCCATGGCGATGGCCTCGTCGGTGCGCGCGAAGTGCGCGTCCTGACGCAGGCTGTCGCGCGGCTGGCTGGGCGGCAGGGTCAGCTCGGCGCCGGCGCAGACCCGCGCCATCGCCTCCACGGTCTTCACCGGATATTTGCCGGCGGCGGTTTCGGCAGACAGCATCACCGCATCGGTGCCGTCCATGACCGCATTGGCCACGTCCAGCACCTCGGCGCGCGTGGGCACCGGATTGCTGATCATGGATTCCATCATCTGCGTGGCGGTGATCACCATTTTGTTCTGCTCGCGCGACTCGGCGATGATGCGCTTCTGCCAGCCTGGCAGCTCGGCGTCGCCGATCTCCACGCCCAGATCGCCACGCGCCACCATCACCACATCGCTGGCGGCGATCAGCTCGCGCAGATTGCCCAGGGCCTCGGCGCGTTCGATCTTGGCCACCAGCATGGCGTTGCCATCGGCGTCGCGCAGCAGCTGGCGGGCAAGGTCCATGTCGGCGGCATCACGCGGGAAGGACACGGCGATGAAGTCCACGTCCAGCGCCACGGCGGCCTTCAAATCCTCCTTGTCCTTGTCGGTGAGCGCGGCGGCGGTGAGGCCACCGCCCTGCTTGTTGATGCCCTTGCGATTGGACAGCGTGCCGCCCAGTAGCACCGTGCAGCTCACGCGCGTGCCTTCCACGGCATCGACGCGCATCGAGATCACGCCGTCGTTGAGCAGCAGCACATCGCCGGCGCGCACGTCCTGCGGCAGCTCCTTGTAGGCGCAGCCCACGGCCTGCTCGTCGCCGGCATCGGCGGCCAGCGCGGTGTCCAGGGTGAAGCGCTGGCCCTCGGCCAGCTCCACCGCGCCCTTGGCGAAGGACTCGATGCGGATTTTCGGGCCCTGCAGATCGGCCAGCAGGGCGATGTCCAGGCCCAGCTCGGCGGCGGCGCTGCGCACCGCGGCGGCGCGACGCTGCTGGTCGGCGAGCTTGCCGTGCGAGAAGTTGAGACGGACCACGTCCACGCCGGCGCGCAAGAGCTTGCGCAATATTGCGGGATCGTCAGTGGCGGGGCCTAAGGTTGCGACGATCTTGGTCCGGCGGTTCATGTGCGCGCGTGGCATCCGTCTACAATTAGGGCCGCTAGTCTCTGGCCCGCGCCGGCTTCAGGCAAGCAAAATTTTCTTAGCGCCCACTTCAGGAGATGCCCATGGCCCAGTTTGGAACCCCTTTGCGCGATGGAGCCACGCGTGTGCTGATGCTGGGTGCGGGTGAGCTGGGCAAGGAGGTGGTGATCGAGCTGCAGCGCCTGGGCGTGGAGACCATTGCCGTGGATCGCTACGCGGATGCGCCGGCCATGCAGGTGGCGCACCGCAGCCATGTCATCAACATGCTCGACGGCGCCGAGGTGCGGCGCGTGATCGAGCTGGAGAAGCCGCAGCTGATCGTGCCGGAGATCGAAGCCATCCACACGCCCACGCTGCAGGAACTCGAGCGCGAGGGCTACACGGTGATTCCCACCGCGCGCGCCGCGCGCCTGACCATGGACCGCGAAGGCATCCGCCGTCTCGCCGCCGAAGAACTCAAGCTGCCGACCTCGCCCTACCGCTTCGCCGGCACCGTCGAAGAGTACCGTGAGGCGGTGCAGGCCATGGGCCTGCCCTGCGTGGTCAAGCCCATCATGTCCTCCTCCGGCAAGGGCCAGTCGCTGGTGAAGACGGCGGACGACATCCAGAAGGCCTGGGACTACGCGCAGGCCGGCGGCCGCGCCGGGCAGGGCCGCGTGATCGTCGAAGGCTTCGTGCCCTTCGACTACGAAATCACCCTGCTCACCATCAAGCACATCGGCGGCATCAGCTTCTGTGCGCCCATCGGCCATCTGCAGATCGACGGCGACTATCGCGAATCCTGGCAGCCGCAGGCGATGAGCGAGAAGGTGCTCAAGCAGGCGCAGGAGATCGCCGCCAGGGTGGTGGATTCGCTGTGCCAGCCCAATGGCCGCGGCCTGTTCGGCGTGGAGCTGTTCATCAAGGGCGATGAAGCGATCTTCTCGGAAGTCTCGCCGCGCCCGCACGACACCGGCCTGGTGACGCTGATCTCGCAGGATCTCTCCGAGTTCGCCCTGCACGCGCGCGCCATTCTCGGCCTGCCGATTCCCAACATCCGCGCACGCGGGCCTTCGGCCTCCTGCGCGATCCTGTTCGCCGGTGACCGCAAGGCGCCGCGCTTTGCCGGCGCCGAAGCCGCGCTGGCCGAACCCGATACCCAGCTGCGCCTGTTCGGCAAGCCGGAAATCATCGGCAAGCGCCGCATGGGCGTGGCCCTGGCCCTGGGCGAGAACGTCGATCAGGCGCGCGAGAAAGCGCGCGTGGCGGCGGGCAAGGTGAAGCTGGTGGAGTGAAAAGTAGGGCGGGTTAGCGGCGCAGCCGCGTAAGCCGCCGCCGGGTGTTAAGCGTCTTCGGCCTGCCTGCGGTGACCGCGTGTCGTTCCACGCCGTCGCATCCGCAGCAGCAGATAAAACGCAAAGCCCGTCGCCACGCCGGGCGCCAGCCCGAGCACCAGCGCAATCCAGCCATGCCGAATTCCTTCCGCCTTGGCCTCGTAAGCCACCCAGGCCGCGAGCACCAGCCAGCAACAGATGGCATCAAGGGCATAGCCCGAGGAATAGGGATTCACGAAGCCAGCAGCGAAAGCGCCGAGGATGTCGGGATGCTGCAGCAACGGCGGTATTACGATCCAGACGAAAGCTGCGGCAAAGGCGAGGCCGATGGTGGCGACGACCAAGGCGAAGGATTTTGGGGTCACGGTGTGCTGACTTTAAGTCTTATTTGCTCCGACCCCTTCTCCTCTCAACGCCCGCGCTCAGGCGCGGCACCCGTTGAGCGAAGCGAGGTGGTGCCGCCGCACTGCAGCGAGTTGTTGGGCCTAATAGCAAACCTCTTTCCACTCATACCTGTGGGTGTATTCGTTATAGACCTGGCGCTGAACACAATTGGATGTACCGACTGGCGGCACCCGCGGCTGCTGTATGGGCTCAACCGATGGTGGTGTTATGGGGCAAATCCGTGACGAACAAATTGGCTCAATGTCCAGCGTGCTGCTGCACACGGCTTGAACCTCGCCGCTCATACAGACGCACTGGCAACTGGCGTAAGCAGTAGAGCTGGTAAACCCTAAGATTGCGACAAATGCAGCAAGCGGTTTCTTCATGATAATGGCCCTCCCTTAGGTTCAACGACTAAGTTCAGCCGATGCCAAGCACGAATGCTAAGCATCGGCTGCGACGCCGAGTTAGGCATCACCGTCGGCCTTCTTGAGAGCGTTGACATCGTCTCGTGTGGCCTCCAGGCTTGCAGTTATTTCGCGCAACGTCGTGAACAGATGCGCGAACTCATCTGCGTTCATGGAGCGATGACGCGCCACAGCCATATCCACTAACTGGGCGTACTGCCGTACGGTGGCGCCGAGCACCATGGCAAGGCTAACGAGGGAATGCGGTAGTTCGTGCAGCGGGATGTTACTTGTTGCATTTTGGAGCGCCTGCAGTTCACTAAAGTCGAAGTACGTTTCGCGCGTTGCGATCTTGAACACCGCCTCCCGATCGTGCATCTGCTCAGTGAAGTGCCTCGCTGCCTTTGCGCAGTTTGTGCAGAGAGCCAAAAACGTCTTCGCCAGTTCAACACGCCTTGCGCGCCGCTCCTCCTTTTGAAGGGCGAGGGCGCTCATGTGCTGCATTGAGGATTGCCAGGCGGCGATGCAAGCTGCGGCAATAACGGCCAGGATTGTGCCGATGGCCTGAACCCACGACGCCCATTCCGAGCTTGAGAGTTCAGTGCTGACGCATAGCATGCTCATGTGTGATGACTAACTAAAAATAGATGACAAAAGGCTGCCCAATAATCTGGCTGGCAGTCCATAGGGCGGGTTAGCGGCATCGCCGCGTAACCCGCCGCGATGCACCCTCAAGGAGGGTTACGGCCTGCGGCCTAACCCTCTCTACGTTTTGCGTGAGACGTCGCGACTCAGTTCTCCGGCAACGGAATGAACTCCGTCTCCCCCGGCACCCTCGCAAAACGCTGCGCTTTCCAATCGTCCTTGGCTTGTTCAATCCGTTCGGGCCGGCTGGAGACGAGGTTCCACCAGATCTTGCGGGGCGCATCCAGTGGCGCGCCGCCCAGCAGCATCAGATGTGTGTCGCGCAGCGCCTGCACGCTTACCACGCCGGGCGCGAATACCGGCAGCGCGCCTTCGCTGAAACGCTGGTCTTCGATCTGCACTTCGCCGTCCACCACATACAGCGCGCGCTCGGCGTGTTCCTCGGGCAGCGCCAGTGTGGCGCCGGCGGTGAGCTGTACTTCCACATAGAGCGTGGGCGTGGCCACCGCCACGGGGGAACGCAGGCCGTAGGCCTCGCCGGCAATCACGCAGAGCTTCGTGCCGTCCTGTTCACGACGCGGCAGGCTGGCGGCGGGGTGATGTGCAAACGCAGGCGCGCATTCTTCCAACTCGCGCGGCAGCGCCACCCAGGACTGGATGCCGTGCAGCGCGGCGCCGCTGGCGCGGTCGTCTTGCGGGCTGCGCTCGGAATGGACGATGCCGGCGCCGGCAGTCATCCAGTTCACATCGCCCGGTGAAATGGTCTGCACCGTGCCCAGCGAGTCGCGATGTTCAAAACGGCCCTGGAACAGATAGGTGACGGTGGCAAGCCCGATGTGCGGATGCGGGCGCACGTCCAGGCCCTGGCCCGGCGGCAGGCGCAGCGGTCCCATGTGGTCGAAGAAGATGAAGGGACCGACATTGAGTCGGTGGCCGATGGGCAGTACGCGGCGCACGGTGAAGCCGCCCAGATCACGCGGGCGGCCCTGCAGGACATCGAGAATGCGGCTCATGAGGGCACCATTTGGAAGGCTGCCCCGAGCTTAATCCGTGGCTTTAGCGAATGCTCGGCCGCGGCGGTGGCGGCGGCAGTTCCGGCACGTGCAGCGGCACCACGATCATGCTGCGCCCTTCGGCGGCCAGCTTCTGCTGCACGGCCAGCGGCATCTGGTTGTGCAGCCAGCGCGTGGCCAGGGTCTCGTGGCCGAACACCAGCTTGCTGGCGAACACCGTGCACTTGGGGAAGTCCACGAACACCTGCGGCAGCAGGGCCATCAGCTCGCCCAGGGGGTCGCCGCCGTAACCCTGATAGGTCTTGGTGGCCAGGCCGCGGCTGGCGCAGAAGCTGGTGAAGTAGTTGAGCGAGTTTTCGATGCGCGCGCGCAGGCTCTTGAGCGTGCGCTCGCTGTTGAAGGCTTCCTTGTCCACCTCGCCCACGGACACGAAGGCGAAATTGCCGAAGCGGCCGGGGAAGTTGTCCAGCACCCAGCGCAGGGCCTGCATGCCGGCGCCGCGGCTGTTGCCGACCAGCAGCACGGCGGTTTCCAGTTCAGGACGCGCGGGCAGGGCCTTGAGTTCCTCGTCCCAGTCGGGCTTGACCGCGTAGACCTGATCGACGCGCTGCATCTGCCGGTGCACGCCTTCGTAGTGACGGTGAATCAACAGGCAGATGCCGGCCACGCCGCTGGTGATCAGCACCGTCACCCAGCCGCCGAGCATGAATTTCTCGAACAGGATCACCATCAGGATCGACACGCAGACCACGAAGCCGACCAGGGCGACGAAGAATTTCAGCTTCCAGTCCAGGCGGAAGCGGCGCTGTTCCCACCAGTGGCCGGTGAGGCCGAACAGCGACAGTGAAAAAGTGAGGAAGACGTTGATCGAGTACAGCACCACCAGCACACCGACCTGACCGCGCGTGAGCAGCAGCACCGCCAGCGCGGCGAGGCCCATCACCAGCACGCCGTTCTGGGTGACCATGCGGCTGGACAGCTGGCGGAACTGGCGCGGCACCCAGCGATCCGCCGCCATCGCCGCCAGCACCGACGGTCCGCCGAGAAAGCCGGTGTTGGCCGCCACCAGCAGCAGGCCCGCTTCCAGCAGCAGCACCACCCACAGCGCGGTGCCGGCGCTCTCGGCCGACCAGGGCAGGCTTTCCAGAATTGCGCGGAAGGTCACCGCATTGAGCGTCTGCCCCGGCGTGTGCTGCGCGTTCCAGAGCAGGTAGAGCAGGATGATGCCGCCGGCGGTGAAGGCCAGGGACAGGGCCATGTAGGCCATGGTCCAGTGCCCGGTGCGCACGCGCGGTTCGGCCAGCATATTGATGTTGTTGGAGACCGCCTCGATGCCGGTGTAAGTACCGGCGCCCACCGAGTAGGCACGCAGGAACAGCGCCACGGTGAACATCCAGCCGGACTCCTGCGAAAGCCGGGCCGTCTCCGCCCAGGTGTCGTCGGCCAGGGTCAGCAGGCCCTCGGAGTGGAACTGGATGCCGTAGACGATGAGAAAGACATGGGTGAGGAAGAAGCCGAGGAAGATCGGTGCCAGCACCATGATCGATTCCTTCATGCCGCGCAGATTCAGCACGATCAGCAGGATGATCACCCCGATTTCGGTGATGAGCTTGTAGCTGAGCGCCTCGCTGGACAGCAGGCTGAACAGCGCGTCCATGCCGCTGGCCACCGAGATGGCGATGGTCAGCACATAGTCCACGATCAGCGCCGACCCCGAGATCAGGCCGGCGCGCGGGCCGATCAGCTGGGTGGCGGCCTTGTAACCGCCGCCGCCGGAGGGGAACAGCTCGATCACCTGGTTGTAGGCGAGCGAAATGATGAACACCGTCAGCGCCGTGGCCACCGCCAGGAACAGGGCGATGTGGCGGTATTCCCCCAGGGCCAGGAACGCCTCCTCGGGGCCGTAGCAGGAGGAGGACAGGCCGTCCGCACCCAGGCCGATCCAGGCCAGGAAGGCCACCAGCACGATGTGCTGGCGGGTCTTGGGATCGAAAGGGTCCAGCTTCTTGCCGAGAATCAGGCGCCAAAAACTCTGTGCGGCGCTCATGCGCGGTATATGAATAGAACGTGAAGGCTCCGATTCTAGGCCCTTCACCCACCGCCGCGCACTAGTCCGGCGGGTGGCCGGGCGGGGGCTGGCGGTTTTTTGCCCTATCGCGGTCATCGGCGGGCGCGTACAATCACGCGCTTTTGCACGTCCAGTGCAAGATGTCGGTACCTCCTGTACAAGATCCGGCCGTCCATGGCCGGGACTTTCAATTTTGGTTTTCTTGATCGGTATTTCTTGTGATTCAGAATCTTCGCAACATCGCCATCATCGCGCACGTCGACCACGGCAAGACCACGCTGGTAGACAAGCTGCTGCGCCAGTCGCATACCCTGGATGCCCGTGAGCAGCTCGGCGAGCGCATCATGGACTCCAATGACCTGGAGCGTGAGCGCGGCATCACCATCCTGGCCAAGAACACCGCGATCCGCTGGACCGACAAGCGTACCGACATCGAGTACCGCATCAACATCGTCGACACCCCGGGACACGCCGACTTCGGCGGCGAGGTGGAGCGCGTGCTGTCGATGGTCGATTCCGTGCTGCTGCTGGTGGACTCGGTGGACGGCCCCATGCCGCAGACCCGCTTCGTCACGCAGAAAGCCTTCAACATGGGCCTGAAGCCCATCGTCGTGCTCAACAAGATCGACCGCCCCGGCGCGCGCCCGGACTGGGTGGTGGATCAGGTCTTCGAACTCTTCGACCGCCTCGGCGCCACCGATGAGCAGCTGGACTTCCCCTTCATCTACGCCTCGGGCCTCAACGGCTATGCCGGCCATTCGGCCGACACCCGCGAAGGGGACATGACGCCGCTGTTCGAGACCATCGTCGACAAGGTGCCGGCGCCCAATGTCGATACCGACGGTCCGTTCCAGATGCAGATCACCTCGCTGGCGCACTCGACCTACGTCGGCATCATCGGCACCGGCCGCGTGAAGCGCGGCAAGATCAGGACCAACACCCCGGTGGCGGTGGTCAACCGCGACGGCGCCGTGCGTCAGGGCCGCGTGCTGCAGGTGCTGGGCTTCATGGGCCTGGACAAGGTGGAAGTGCCCGAAGCGCAGGCCGGCGACATCATCGCCATCACCGGCATCGAAGAACTCGGCATCTCGGAAACCATCTGCGATCCGAAGGCGCCGGAGCAGCTGCCCACGCTGCAGGTCGACGAACCGACCATGAGCATGATCTTCGAGGTGAACAAGTCACCGTTCGCCGGCAAGGAAGGCAAGTTCGTGACCTCGCGCCAGATCGGCGATCGTCTGCAGCGCGAGCTGCGCACGAATGTGGCGCTGCGCGTGGAGCCGGGCGAGTCGCCCGACCAGTTCCGCGTCTCCGGTCGCGGCCTGCTGCACCTGGGCATCCTGCTGGAAAACATGCGCCGCGAAGGTTTTGAAGTGGCGGTGGCGCGTCCGCAGGTCATCACCAAGGAAGTCGATGGTGAAATCCTGGAGCCTTACGAATCGCTGGTCGCCGACGTGGAAGAGCAGCACCAGGGCGGCACCATCCAGGGCCTGGCCGAACGCGGCGGCAAGATGCAGAACATGGTCCCGGACGGCAAGGGTCGCGTGCGTCTGGAATACATCGTGCCCTCGCGCGGCCTGATCGGCTTCCAGACCCAGTTCATGACCATGACCTCGGGCACCGGCCTGCTGTTCCATAACTTCGACCATTTCGGCCCCAAGACCGAATCCACCGACATCGGCCAGCGCCACAACGGCGTGATGATCTCCAACGATCAGGGCAAGGTGCCGGCGTACGCGCTGTTCAACCTGCAGGAGCGCGGCAAGATGATCTCCTCGCCGGGCGACGAGGTGTACGAAGGCCAGATCGTCGGCATCCACTCGCGCGACAACGACCTCGTGGTCAATGTGCTGCGCGAGAAGAAGCTCACCAACATGCGCGCCTCGGGCTCGGATGAAAACGTGATCCTGACGCCGCCGGTGAAGTTCTCGCTGGAGCAGGCCCTGGAATTCATCAACGACGACGAGCTGGTGGAACTGACCCCGCAGTCGATCCGCGTGCGCAAGAAGTTCCTGAAGGAACACGAGCGCAAGCGTGCAGACAAGGGTGACTGAAGGCCGTCCATGGCGGGACCGTCTGCGGTGAGCCTCGCCTGCCCGGCCATCCTTGGCCGGGCGTTCGCCGGGACGAACTGCCATTCAAGGCAGTTCGTCTGGCTCCGGCTCACCATGAGCGCAAGCGCGCGGACAAGGGTGACTGAGCTGCGTTTGGGTTGAGGGCTTGTTTCCCCCTCTCCCCCGGCCCCTCTCCCGCACGGGGAGAGGGGAGCCGGCTTGCTCCGCAATGAAAGGTGCGATGCTGACGCAAGGCCAGAGCCCTTCTCCCCTTGCGGGAGAGGGGGCGTCTCAATCACTCGCTGCACGCGGCACCTGAGCGCGACGCAGCGGCAAGGCGGCAAGCAGCGACGACGATACGAAAATCCATGCCCCCGCTGCTCTCCGCTTACCTGCAAGGCTTCGCACTCTCCGGTGGCCTGATCGTCGCCATCGGCGCACAGAACGCCTTCGTGCTGCGCCAGGGCCTGCGCCGCGAGCATGTGCTGCTGATCGCCACGCTGTGTTTCGTCTCCGATGCCCTGCTCATCGCCCTGGGCTGCGCCGGCTTCGGCAGTCTGGTGCAGTCGCTGCCACGCCTGGTCACGGCGGTGCGTTACATCGGCGCTGCGTTTCTGATCGTCTACGGCCTGCGCAGCGCGCGCGCCGCGCTG
Organism: Solimonas aquatica; assembly: GCF_900111015.1. Lineage (GTDB taxonomy): Bacteria > Pseudomonadota > Gammaproteobacteria > Nevskiales > Nevskiaceae > Solimonas > Solimonas aquatica. The sequence goes on from NZ_FOFS01000018.1 coordinate 19,793, forward strand.
CGGCCCGGCGCGCTGGAGGCGCAGAGCGGCGGTGGTCTCAGTCGCAGGCAGGCCCTGCTCACGGTGCTGGCGCTCACCTGGCTCAATCCGCATGTGTATCTGGACACCGTGCTGCTGGTCGGCGGCCTCGCGGGACGCTATCCCGCCGAGCCGCGCGCGGCCTTTGCGCTGGGCGCGGCCAGCGTCTCGGCGCTGTGGTTCTATGGCCTGGGCTTTGGCGCGGCCTATCTGGCGCCGCTGTTCCGCAAGCCGGCCACCTGGCGGGCGCTTGATATGCTGATCGCCCTCACCATGTTTGCGATTGCGCTGTCGCTGCTGCGCGGCGCCTGAATTTTCCGGAAACCCTCATGAGCCTGTTCACGCCTCTGAAGCTGCGCGACCTCACCCTGCGCAACCGCATCGCCGTTTCGCCCATGTGCCAGTACTCGGCGCAGGACGGCGAGCCGAACCAGTGGCATCTGGTGCATCTGGGCAGCCGCGCCGTGGGCGGCGCCGGGCTGGTGATGGCCGAGGCCAGCGCGGTGCAGCCGTCCGGGCGCATCTCGCCCGCCGACACCGGTTTGTGGAACGAGGCGCAGGCGCAGGCCTGGGCGCCGATTGCGCAGTTCATCCGCGAGAACGGTGCGGTGCCGGCCATCCAGCTCGCGCATGCCGGGCGCAAGGCCAGCATCGCCGCGCCCTGGAACGGCGGTCGCAATGTGCCGGACGAGCAGGGTGGCTGGCCGGTGTGCGCGCCCTCGGCGCTGGCCTTCGACGAGCACAGCCGCGTGCCGCAGGCGCTGAGCCTGAGCCAGATCGATGCGCTGGTGGCCGACTTCGCCGCCGCCGCCAAACGTGCGCTGGATGCGGGTTTCGAGCTGATCGAGCTGCACGCTGCGCATGGTTATCTGCTGCATGAGTTTCTCTCGCCGCTGTCCAACCAGCGCGAGGATGCGTACGGCGGCAGCTTTGAAAACCGCATCCGCCTCGTGCTGCGCATCGTCGCGGCGCTGCGCGCGGTCTGGCCGGAGCGTCTGCCGCTGCTGCTGCGCATCTCCGCCACCGACTGGGCGCCGGAGGGGCTGCAGGGCTGGGATCTGGAACAGAGCTGCGCGCTGGCCGAGGCGCTGCGCGGCAGCGGCGTGGACCTGATCGACGTCTCCAGCGGCGGCACGCTGGCGCGCACGCCGATTCCGGTGGGGCCGGGCTTCCAGACGCCGTTTGCCGCCGAGATCCGCCGGCGCAGCGGCATCGCCACCAGCGCGGTGGGCATGATCACCGCGCCCGAGCAGGCCGATCACATCATCCGCAGCGGGCAGGCCGATCTGGTGATGCTGGCGCGCGAGATGCTGCGTGACCCCTACTGGCCGCGTCGCGCCGCCGCGGCGCTGGGCGTGAAGATCGAGGTGCCGCCGCAGTATCAGCGCAGCTGGTGAGCGCGCTTCAAGCGCCGAGCACCCAGGCGTTCTTGAACTCGGCCTTGCGCTGCAGCCGCCGCAGCGCCTCGTCGGCGGCGGCGCGGCTCGGATATTCCCCGGCCAGCACGCGGTAATAGACCTGATTCACGCCCGGGGCCTGCAGCAGGCGCAGCTTGAAGCCGCGCGCGCGCCAGCGCGTCAGGGCCTGTTGTGCCAGCGCCTTGTCGTTGAAGCTGCCCAGCACCAGGGACCAGCGCGTCGGCGTCGCCGCCTGCGGTGGGGCCGGCGCCGGCGTGAGCGCCGCAGGTGCGGCGGGCGCCGGGCTGGCAATGGTTTCTTCGCTGGCTGGAGCCGGGGCTGGCTGCGGCGTGACGGGCGCCGCCGCAGGAGCCACCGGCGCCGGGGCCGGTGCGGCAGGTATGGGCGGCGGCACGACAGGGGGCGTCGTCGCCACTGCGGGCGGTGTGCTCCTGGCGGTGGTGCCGGGCTGGGTCAGCGCCTGACGCGCCGCGTACTGTGCTTCGCGGTCGTCGCTGAAACTGGTGCGCAGCGTATCCAGCGCCAGACCCTGGCGACGGCCGGGGCCCAGGTGCTCGCCGCCTTGCTCGTACCAGCGCAGGCATTCGCCGGGACGGTCCAGGCGGTCATGGCCGCTGGGCGTGTCCACTTCCACGGCGCCGGCCAGCGCGCAGACCTCGTCGCCGTCCGGGCCCGACTGCAGCCAGGCATTGCCGCCGTAGATGCGCATCGACAGCAGCGGCAGCTGCAGGCGCACATCCGCCGGCGCGGCCTGTTCCAGCTTGCGCGCGTCCACCAGCAGCGCGCCGCTCTTGAGCTGCAGGCGCAGCAGCGCCGAGCGCGCCGGCGCTTCGCCGGGCTGCAGATCCTGCACCAGCAGCTCGCTGTCGCCGCCCAGCACCAGATGCCCGCCGCCGTTGACCACCAGCGCGAGCCGGCCTTCGAGATCGTTGCGCAGCAGGGTCTTCACCGGGATGGGGCTGTGCTCGGACAGCGGCAGCGCGATCTGCTGCGCGCTCACCGCCAGCACATTGCCTTCACTGCGTTGCACGCTGAGGATCGCGGCAGGTTCGGCGGCCGCAGCTGTCACGCCTGCCATCGCCAGGGAAAGGCCCGCCACCATCCGCCGCATGCGCCAAGCTCCGTTTTGCACGAAAGCGGGAGGTTAGCACTGCGCCGCGCTCGCGCGCTCTGCTAGCATGGCGCCCGCGAATTTCCCCTGCGTTTTTCTCATGCCCGAAGACCCCCAGCTGGCCGGCGCGAGCCGTGCCGCCACGCGATGAGCGGCATCGTCGTCGTTGATGACCGCAATGACTGGCCGGTGCTGATTCCCGGCATCGAGGTCGTCACCGCCTGGGATTACCTCACGCACGAGCTGCACACGCGTGCCCGCAAGCTGCGGGTCTACAACCTGTGCCGCTCCTTCGGCTATCAGACCACCGGCTATTACGTGTCGCTGCTGGCCGGTGCGCGCGGCCACAAGCCGCTGCCGGAAATCACCACCATCCAGGACCTGAAGCTGGCCGAGTCGCCGCGCTTCCTGAACGACGAGATCGAGGAGCTGATTCAGCGCTCGCTCTCGCCCATCGGCTCTTCGGAATACCTGCTCAACGTCTACTTCGGTGAATCGCTGGCCAAGCGCCACGAGCGTCTGGCGCGGGCGCTGTTCAATCTGTTTCCCGCGCCGCTGCTGCAGGCGCGCTTCGTGTACCGGGGCGATGAGTGGCGCGTGGAAACGCTGGGGCCCATCGCCCTGGGCGAGGTGCCGGGCTCGCATCTGGAATTTCTCTACGAGGCGGCGCGCGACTACTTCGCGCGCAAGCGTACGCCGCGCACGCGCCGCGACTCGGCGCGCTACGACCTGGCGATTCTGATCAACGAGGACGAGAAGGAACCGCCGTCCAATGCCCGCGCCCTGAAGGCCTTCGAAAAGGCTGCCGAGGACCTGGGCTTCGACGTCGAGTTTCTCGACAAGTCCGACTACGGCCATGTCGCCGAGTTCGACGCCCTGTTCATCCGCGAGACCACGGCGGTGAATCATCACACCTACCGCTTCGCGCGCCGCGCCGCGCGTGAGGGTCTGGTGGTGGTGGACGATCCGCTGTCGATCCTGCGCGCCGCCAACAAGGTGTTCCTCGCGCAGCTGATGGAGCGGCATCGCATTCCCCAGCCCAAGACCCTGCTGCTGCATTCACGCAATGTGAAGCAGGCGGCGCGCGAGCTGGGTTTCCCCTGCGTGCTCAAGCAGCCGGACTCGCAGTTCTCCAAGGGCGTGATCAAGGTGGACAGCGAGACCGAGCTCAAGCGCGCCGCCACCGAGATGCTGGAACGTTCGGATCTGATCATCGCGCAGTCCTACGAGCCCACCGAGTACGACTGGCGCGTGGGCGTGCTCGATGGCCAGCCGCTGTATGCCTGCCGCTACTACATGGCCAAGGATCACTGGCAGGTGGTCAAGCGCGGCGGCAATGGCGCGGTGCTGGAAGGCTCGCACGAAACCCTGGACGTGAAGGACGTGCCGGCGCAGGTGCTCAATGTCGCGGTGCAGGCCGCGCGCGCGGTGGGCGAGGGCCTGTACGGTGTGGACCTGAAACAGTTCGGCAAGCTGGTGAAGGTCATCGAGGTCAACGACAACCCCAATGTCGATTTCGGCGTCGAAGACCTGGTGCTCAAGGACACGCTGTACCAGAAGATCATGGCCTACTTCGCGCGCCGGCTGGAGCAGCGCACGCGCGAGCAGTCGCGGTGAGTCGCGCGCGTGAGGCGCAGCCCCTGAGACGCACCTTGCGGCTGCGGGCGGCGCGGCCTGCCGATGCCCTGGGCATTCTCGATCTGGAGCGGCATTTTCCTTCGGATCGCATGTCCCTGCGCAGCGTGCGCCATCTGCTGCGCAGCCCCGCTGCGCGGGTCTGGGTGGTGCAGGCGCAGGTGATCATCGCGGCGCTGATTCTGCTCACGCGGCGCAACTCGAAGGTGGCGCGCATCTATTCGGTGGTGGTGAGTCCGGCGGCGCGCGGGCAGGGCCTGGCGCAGCGTCTGGTGCGCGCCGCCGAGCGCGAGGCGCGCGCCAGCGGCTGCGAACGCATCGCACTGGAAGTGCGTGAAGACAATGCCGCCGCGCGCGGGCTGTATGCGAATCTGGGCTACACGCAGAGCGCGCTGCTGCGCGGTTATTACGACGACGGCGCCGACGGCCTGCGCCTGAGCAAGGCCTTGCGTTGAGCCCTAGCGTGCCGGCGGCGGCGCCGGCTGCTGCTCGACGCGCTCCAGCGCCGGGTCCAGGCAGGCCCAGGACGGTGCGCTGCGCGCCCAGATGTTCATCGTCGGCTTGACCGAGGAAGGATCATCCAGCGTGCCCACGCGCACCACGGTAAAACCCGGCCGGCCCGAAGAATTCGAGAACAGCTGCGAGCCGCAGGCCGGACAGAAGCGCCGGCGCATCTGGTTGCCGCTTTCGGCCGTGGCCAGATGTTCGCTGAGCGTGCCGCGGATGTGCAGCCCGGCATCCGCCACCGCCATGTTCACCGTGCCGTTGGCGGCCAGGCGCTGACAGTCGCGGCACCAGCACACGCGCACCGCCAGCGGCTCCTGATCGATCTGGTATTGCACCGCCCCGCACAGACAACGGCCGCTACGCTGGCGCATGTTTGCTTCCCGGCTGATGAGGATGCGCCATGGTAGGCGAGTCCGGCGGCAATAAAAAACGCCGCCCGGAGGCGGCGTTTGTCTGCACAGCGAAGCGCGCTTACTTGGCTTTTTCCACCGAGATCAGCTCGACTTCGAAAATCAGCGTCTGGTTGGGGCCGATCTTCACGCCGGCGCCGCGCTCGCCGTAGGCCAGGGCGGAGGGAATGTAGAGCTTGTACTTGGAGCCCGGCGTCATCAGCTGCACGCCCTCGGTCCAGCCCGGAATGACATTGCCCAGCGGGAAGGTCACCGGCTGGCCGCGATCATAGGAGCTGTCGAAGGTTTCGCCGTTGATCAGCGTGCCCTTGTAGTTGACGGTGACGTTGTCGGAAGCCTTGGGGTGATCGCCCTTGCCTTCGGTGAGCACTTCGTACTGCAGGCCCGAGGCAGTGGTCTTCACGCCCTCGCGCTTGCCGTTCTCGGCCAGGAACTTCTCGCCCTCTTCCTTGTTCTTCACAGCCTGCTCCTCGCGCTGCTTGAGCTGACGCTCCTGCATCTTGCGTGCGACCGTGGTCTTGATCTGCTCGCGGGCCTGATCGTCCAGCTTGGGCGTGGCGCCGGCGGCGGCGTCATCCAGGCCGGCCTTCAGGGCGGCGAGATCCACGTCTTCCTTCACCGGCTGCAGGGACTTGCCCAGGTCGATGCCGATGGCATAGCCGAACTTCTGCGCGTCGGTCTCCAGACCGGTCGCCGCGCCGGCGGCGGCCTTGTCTTCCTTCGTGGCGCAGGCGCTGATCAGGGCGGCGGCCGCGAGCGTGACAAGCAGAGCGCGAAACGATTTGTTCATTGGGGTTTCCGGTGAAATCTGCAGATGCAATAAAGGGGGCGTGCGGCCCCCGGTCGGGGCGGATTATGCGGCATGCTCCCCGCCTGTCGCCAGCCAAATGGTCTACGCAGACTTAACCTCGGCTGTCTGCGTTTCGGCAGGCGCCTGGGCGGCGCGGCGTCGCGACAGCAGCTGGGCGAGCATCTGACGCGTCTCGTCGGACAAAAGTTCCAGCGAGCGTTCGGCGATTCTTTCGATGCGGGCGTCCACCGCCAGCGTGCGGTCATTGCTGACCGTGACCAGGCCGATGTCGATCAGGGTGTTGAGGTAACCCTTGAACAGGGTCTTGTCGAAGAATTCCGGTGCATCGCGGCCGGTGAGGATGGCCATGCGCTCGGCCAGCAAGCGGCAATCCTCTTCGAATTTTTCGCGCTTCAGGCTGGCCTGGCTGCGACGTTCTTCGGCCAGCAACAAGGCCGTCATACAGTAGCGTTCGAGGGTTTCGCTCAGCACGCGGCCGAGCATGGCCAGCGTGGAGTATTGCGGCTGGTCGGCGTCCGGCCGGCGCAGGCGCTCGTTCTCGCGGCTGAGCAGGCCCAGGCCCAGCATCACCTGAATCCAGGCCTTGGCCACGCTCTCGATCTGGTCCGGCTCCCAGCGCAGGAAGAACTCGGTGCGCAGGAAGGGGTAGAGCGCGCGCACGCCCATGATCACGGCTTCATCGGCGAGCAGCGAGCGGGTGCGGAACAGATTGGCGATCAGCGAGGGAATCGCGAACAGGTGCTGGATGTTGTTGCGGTTGTAGGTGAGCGCCACCGCTTCGCGGCTGCTCACGCCATGCAGATCACCCCAGGGATGCGGCACGCGGGCGATGCCGCCGATGGGCGCGCTGAGCTCCACCACGTTCTGTGGCGAGGTCTCCGGGATGTAGAGATGTTCGCTGTAGGGCTCGCCCTTGAGCAGCCAGATCAGATGTCCGATCTGCTCCACCAGCTCGTCGTGCGCCACCACGCGCTGCGGCGCGGCGAGCAGGGCCACGGCCGACAGGCTCGCCGGATTGGCCACGGCGGCGGCATTGATGCGCCGGCTGTTCTCCCAGGCCAGCTGGCCGACGAAGGTCTTGAAGCCGTCGGGCATGGGGTTGTCGCGGCTGGCCACCGCCTCGCGCCACAACGGCAGATGCATGTCGGCGTAGTCGCGCAGCACGATCGGCTCGCCGAAATTCACATAGGCCTTGCCGTAGGAGCGGTTGAGAATCTTGCCGGCCTTGAGCAGGCCTTCGGCGGATTCCTTGGTCTTGGCGCCGCCGCGCAGCTCCTTGGTGTAGCTGGACACTTCCCAGACGCGGTCGTAACCGATGTAAGTGGGCACGATGGCCACCGGGCGCGCGCTCTGCCGCAAACCGGCTTCCACCACCATCGACAGCAGGCCGGTCTTGGGCGCCAGCAGGCGTCCGGTGCGGCTGCGGCCGCCTTCGGGGAAGAATTCGATGGCGTAGCCGCGCCGCATCAGCGAATCGACATAGGCGCGGAACACCGCGGTGTAGATCGCATCACCGGAGATGCTGCGGCGCAGGTAGAACGCGCCGCAGCGGCGCAGCAGGCCGCCCACCGGCCAGAAATTGAGATTGACGCCGGCGGCGATATGCGGCGAGACGATGCCGGCGTGATACAGCGAGTAGGAGACGATCAGATAGTCCGCGTGCGAGCGGTGCGAGGGCATGTAGATCAGCTCGAAGCGCTGCGCCAGTTCGCGCACGCGTTCCAGACCGCGCACATCGATGCCGGAGAACACGCGCTTGAACACCACCAGGGTCAGGAAGCGTTCCAGGAAATTGATGCTGGTGGTGGAGTAGTCGGCGGCGATCTCCTCGGCGCATTTGCGTGCGTAGGCGCGCGCCTTCTCCAGGGTCATGCCGTTCTTGCCGGCGGCGTGGTTCACCGCGTGGCGCACCTGTTCGTCCTGCAGCAGACCTTCGATCACCACGCGCCGGGCGAGCAGCGTCGGCCCCAGGGCCGCGGTGCGCGCGCGCAGGAAGTGGAAGTGCAGCACGCGGCTGAGCTTGCGGATCGAGGTGCTGGCGTCGCTGCCGCGATCCACGTACTCGCGGAACGACAGCGGCAGGCCGAAGTTGGCCAGCACATTGCGGCCGTTGAACAGCATGATGAAAAACTTGCGCACGCGGCCGGCCTGCACGCTGTCGGCGAACAGCAGCTTCCACAGGCTGGTTTCCTTGCCCGGATCGCGGCCCCAGAAGATCGACACCGGAATCAGCTGCGCATCGAAGCTCTGCGTGGCGATGCCGGTTTCGATCAGGCGCATCAGCTCGGTGGCATGCATGCGCATTTCCAGCACCGCGTCCATGTACACCACGCCGGCGCGTTCCACGGTGGGGAAGTGCGAGCCGGTGCGGCTGGGCGGCGGCAGCACCAGCTCGCGGCAGATGCGCGCCAGCACGAACAGATCCACCCAGGAGCGCTGCGCGAGGATGTAGACCACCGGCTTGGTGGGATCGATCTTGAGGTTTTCACGCAAGGGATAAGGTGCGCAGCGATAGCGCACCAGACCCGAAAATGGACGGAACAGCCACCACACCAGCGTATACAGCAGACTATTGAGCAGAGCGCGCATGCGTCTCCTTGCCGAACCCGTACTTTGCCGCAGCGCGCCGTGTACCGACGTCGCCTTGTCTCCGGCCACGCCGGGCTCTTGTTGTCGAGCCGGCAGAGTTTAACGCAGCGCTGGCGGGCTGGGCGGCAGAAGCCGCGCGCGCGAGGCAGGGCCTTTCGAGTCGCTTTTCCGCTCGGCAGAGGCGCAGGGCCGGGCCGCCGCTGCGGGCGTGGCGGCGGCCCCGCGCCTGGGTGGATTCACCGCCTCACGATCAGCGCCCGCGCCCGGCTATAGTGCCCGGCAGTCCCCCGCCCGATCGCCACCCGAGGCCTGAGCACCCGATTCTTCGCATGAGCACACAAACCTGGTTGGGGCATCCGCGCGGTCTGGCCACCTTGTTCTTCACCGAGATGTTCGAGCGCTTCACCTATTACGGGATGCGCGCGATTCTGGTGCTGTTCCTGATCGCCCCGCCCACCGGGCTCAATCCCGGCTTCGGCGTCGATCGCGAATCGGCCGGCGCCATCTACGGGCTCTATACCGGCGCGGTGTATCTGTTCTGTCTGCCCGGCGGCTGGATCGCGGATCGCCTGCTCGGTGCGCGCCGCGCCGTGTTCTACGGCGGCATGCTGATCGCCCTGGGCAATTTTCTGCTGGCGGTGCCGGCCGGAGCGGATCTCTTCTACCTGGGCCTGGCGGTGATCACCGCCGGCGTCGGTCTGCTCAAGCCGAACATCTCGGCGGTGGTGGGCGCCTTGTACGAAGACCAGCCGGCGGCGCGCCGCGATGCCGGCTTCTCGATTTTCTACATGGGCATCAACATCGGCGCCTTCCTCTCGCCCTTCATCGTCGGCACCGCCGGCGAGGGCTGGTCCTGGCGCCTGGGCTTCGCGCTCTCGGGTCTGTTCATGCTGCTGGGCGTCATCCAGTTCCGCTATACCGAGCGCTATCTGGGCGAGGCCGGACGCATCAGCGTGGCGGACCCGGCGCAGCGCGCGCGCGATCTGCGCCTGCTGGCGCTGGGCGCCGGCCTGATCGCACTGCCGCTGCTGCTCTTGTTCAGCGGTGTGCTCGCGGTGCCGGTCACGCGGCTGGCGCAGCTGGCCGGCAGCGCGATGGTGGCGCTGGCGGTGGCCTACTTCGGCTATGTGCTGATCTTTGCGCCGTTGTCGCGTGTGGAGCGCGGCCGCGTGGCGGTGATTGCGGTGTTCTTCATCTGCGCGGCGCTGTTCTGGGCCGGCTACGAACAGGCCGCCACCACGCTCAATCTGTTCACCGAGGATTACACCGACCGCTCGCTGTTCGGCAGCTACTTCCCGGCCGGCATGCATCCCACTTCCTGGTATCAGTCGGCGCAGCCGATCTACATCATCCTGTTCTCGCCCTTCTTCGCCTGGCTGTGGGTGGCGCTGGCCAAGCGCAATCTCAATCCTTCCGCGCCGGCCAAGTTCGCGCTGGGACTGCTGCAGCTGGGCCTGGGCTTTGCGGTGATGGTGGCGGCGGCGGAGCTGGTGATCAACAGCGGCGGTCGCGTCGGCCCCAGCTGGATTCTCTTCACCTATCTGCTGCAGACCACCGGCGAGCTGTGCCTGTCGCCGGTGGGTCTGTCGAACGTCACGCGCCTGTCGCCGCCGCGCTATGTGGGGCAGATGATGGGCACCTGGTTTCTGGGTTCGGCGGTGGGCAATGTCGCGGCCGGACTGATTGGTGGCGAGGTGGGTGGGGGCAGCGTCGAACAGATGCCTGCGCAGTTTCTGCACATGACGCTGGTGGGTGTCGGCGCGGGCGTGCTGATGCTGCTGGCGGTGCCGCTGCTCAGGCGTCTGAGCGCGGAACAGGCACCGGCGCGCGCCTGAACGGGGCGGGTGCGAGCCGCCGCAACAAGTCGCCGGGGGCGCTTGGGGGGGACATGAAGCGAATCATCCTGCGCACGCTGGCGCTGCTCGGCGTTGCCGGCCTGCTGGCCTGCAGCAGCAGCGGCGAGCCTGCGGCCGATGCCGGCAGCCTGAAGCTGCAGGACGCGCCCTGGCCGCAGGCGCTCAGTCTGCCGCTGGGTCTGGGCTGCGGCTGGACGCTGATTTCCGATGCCGACACCGTCAATGTCGCGTTTCCCGACAGCGCCGCGACTTACTGGGTGGCCTTGCTGCCGCTGACGGCGCAGACGCGCGTGCGCATCGACGGGCGTTTTCCCGCCGCACGCTATTCCTCGTACAACAGTTACGACGCACTGCTGCGCGCACTGGATGTGCTCACCGATGTTGCGATCACGCCGCTGCGTGCCGGCGAGAACCCGCTGCGCAATCCCGCCGCGCTGCCCGGCGCGCGCTACACCGCCTATCTGCAATACGGTGCGCCGCCGGCGACGCGCGCCAGCAATGTGCTCTACGGCGGCGAGCTGGCGGCCGGCCCGCTGCAGCTGCCCAACAATCTGGTGCCGCTGCTGTACCGCGTGTATCTGCCGGATGCCGCCTACGGCGCCGACGGTGGCGTGGGCCTGCCGCAGCTGACCATCGAATCGGCCGACGGCGCGCGTGAGCTGGCGCGTCTGCCGGACTGCGCCACGCCGCCCTTGCCGACGCTGGGCGGCCTGCTGCCGGCGCCGGGACTCAACGCCCTGTTGCTGGGCATCGATTACCCCGACAGCCTGCCGCTGCCGTTTCCCACGGCGGTGTATCCGCCGCGCATCGCGCGCTTCTACGGCCTGCCCGATTCGCTGCTGGCGATACTCGGCAACGTGATTCCCCTGCCGCTGCAGAATCTCGGCGCCGCACTGCCGCTGGGCGATGGCGGCTTTCTCAGCAATCTCGACAACGCCTATGTCACCAGCGGCTTTTCACGGCGCTATGGCCAGCTGATGCTGATGCGCCTGAAGGCGCCGGCCTGGCGCGGCATGAGCGGCGTGCCCCCGGGGCAGGAGCAGCTGCGCTACTGGTCGATCTGTCAGAACGAATTCCTCACGCAGCGCTATACCGCCTGCGTCGCCGACCAGCAGACGCACCCGGATGCACAGGGTTATGTCACCGTGGCGGTATCGGATGCTGCGGATCGTCCTGCCAATGCCAGCGCCGCGCAGCACATCGACTGGCTGCCCTGGGGGCCGTTCGTCGATGGCCTGCTGATCTATCGCCACATGCTGCCGGCAGCGGATTTTGCGCAGGCGATTCAGAGCGTCGACAAGGGCGAAAGCGTGGCGACGGTGATGGCGGACTATCAGCCGCAGCTCAGTTACTGCCGGCCCGCGATCTTTGCCGCGACGGCCGGTGATGCGGCGGCGATTTTCGATGTCTGTGCCGCCGATCAGCTGGCACATCCGCCTGCGGATCTGCCCTGATTGAGTGCAGAAGTGACTGTGATTGCAGATCGTTGTGGTGCAAAAAATAAACGACCGTTTTTGATCTTGAACGAGCGCCGCGCCGCGTGAATTTTTTGCGTCCGACGAACGGCGCGATGAGCGGGGATGAGCGGCCTCAAATTTTCCGGAAAAGCGCAAATTTTGAGGCTTGAGTTCAGGCAGGACTCAGTGGAGTAAGGGATCATCTGACACACAGTCCCGACGGTGTCAGACAAATGAGCATCGAATCCCCCAATACCAAAAGACAGCTGTTCAAAGATCGCGCTTTCAGCCGGGTGGTCGCAGGTTCGCTTGAACTGCCGGTGATGCCGGACAGAAGTAACTCGGTCAGGCGCTTCATGAACGAGCGGCAGGTGGTCAGCACGTCCAGTTCGCCGATGCCCGGGTTCACGTTTCATTTTCCCGGCGGCCAGCGTGTGCAGGTCAGCGATGAGCCGGAATACAACCGCCATGGCAATGGGGTGGATGATCTTTGGTATATCGAGTTCGATTCCATGGGGATCGGTTCCTTGTATGACGAGCAGGGCCGCTTCCAGGCGCTGATCAGCGTCGCGCAATGCGCGGGTTACATCCGCGGCACGCTGCTGGGCCTGGGCGCGGACCCGGAGCAGTGGGAGAACGTGGCGCAGGGCACCTACTGGGTGGGTTGCAACGGCGTGCTGTACAGCGCCAACGAGGACGAGCCGCGCTATCGCCTGGCCGTCAACTGAAGTCTGAGCCGGCGGCGTCGCGCGCGCCGCCGGCCGTTTTGCTCGACAGAGCCCGGCACCCCGGATGGCGGTGCCGGGCTCTGCTGTTTTGGGGCGCCTGCATCTCACCCGTTTAAGGCATGTCCCGCTTCGGGGCGGGGCCTAGGCTTCTCTCCAAATCTTGGAGGAGCGGGACATGAGCGAGCTGGCCACCGAACGCCTGGTTTCCGTGGATTCGCATGTGCACTTCAGCGACGACTGGGTGAAGGCGCGGCTGCGTCGCGAGTTGCAGCCGGTCTGGGATGAAGCCAATCGCAAGGCCGAGGAATACGCCGCCCGCGTGCTGCGCGGCGGGCAGAAGAATCTGGAGCTGGAGGACTTCGTCGATCCGGAAGCCTCGCAGGACCCCGGGCACTTCGAACCGGCGGCCAAGCTCAAGGCCATGGATCGCGACGGCGTCTATGCCGAGGTGATTTTTCCCGAGCTGGCCGGCGCCAAGATCGTCAATCCTTCGCTCATGGGCAGCGACTGGAAGGAAGTCTTCCAGGGCTACAACAACGCCATGGCCGACTTCGCCGCGCACGATCCGGTGCGGCTGATGACGGCCTACCAGCTGCCGCTCTACGACATCGATTTCGCGGTGAAGGAAGTCACGCGCCTGGCGCGCGACAAGAAGGCGCGCTGCGTGCAGATCTCGCCGTTTCCGTCCGATCTGGGTCTGCCCGACATCTACGATGCGCGCTACGAGCCGCTGCTCAAGACCATCGAAGAAGCCGGTCTTGCCGTGCTCAATCATCTGGACCTGAAGGCCGAGCTCTGGGACGTATTCCGCCGCGATCCCACGCCGCAGAAGGGCATCTTCACCGGCCTGGCCTGGGCGCCGCTGGCGCAGAGCATCTGCATGTGGATTCTCACCGGCACGCTGGAGAAATATCCCCGGCTCAAGGTGTTGTTCGTGGAGCCGGGCCTGGGCTGGCTGCCCTGGTTCTTCCGCGAGCTGCTCGATCCGCGCATGCATCAGCACTACGAGTTTCCCGGCGTGAAGCGTCCGCCTTCGGAAACCTTCAAGGCGCAGTGCGGTGCCACCTTCATGTATGAGCCTTCGGGGCTGAAGGCCTGCTACGACTACTTCGGTCCGGACTGCCTGTACTGGTCCACCGACTTTCCGCATCCCGCCACCTGCTGGCCGCACTCGCGCAAGCAGGTGGTGAGTCAGTTCAGGGAAGCCGGCATTCCCGAGGCGGATCGCAAGAAAATCACTTCCGGCAATGCCCTGAAGACCTTCGGTCTGGGCTGAGCGCGAAACAGGATCAATCAAGATGGCTGGCGTATACGAAAAGCTGAAAGTTCTGGACCTGTCCTGGGGCATCGCCGGACCGATGACGGCGATGCTGCTCGCCGACAACGGCGCCGAGGTCACCAAGATCGAACCGCCCGGCGGCGATCCGTTCGGCAATCAGCTGGGCTACAAGGTCTGGCAGCGCGGCAAGAAGCGCGCGATCTTCGATCTGAAAAACACGCAGGAGCGCGCGCTGTTCCTGGCCCTGGCCGCCCAGGCCGACGTGCTGGTGGAGTCGTTCTCGCCGGGCACTACCGCGAAGCTGGGCATCGACTACGCCACGCTGGCCAAGCGCAATCCGCGTCTGGTGTATTGCTCCATCACCGGCTACGGCCGCGACAACGCGCACAGTGATCGTCCCGCTTACGATGCGCTGGTGCAGGCCCGCACGGGCCTGATGTTCGAACAGCGCGGCTGGCCGGAAGGCGCGCTCAATCACATGAGCGGCCTGCCCGATCCCTTCCCGGATCTGGAGATTCCGCAGGACGCCGTGCAGGGCGCGCCGCGCGAAGGCCCGCTGTTCGTGGCCTCGCACTGGCCCAGCCTCGGCGCCTTCTTCAATGCCTCGATGGGTATTGCCGCCGCGCTGCGTGCGCGCGAACAGACCGGTCGCGGCCAGTGGGTGGAGACCTCGCTGCTGCAAGGCGCGCTGGCCGGTGCCGCCGGTGTCTGGCAGCGCGCGGAAAAGCCCGATGCGCCCGGCTTCGACACCTGGATTCTCAACAGCAAATCCTCCAAGGGGCACTTCCAGGCCAAGGACGGACACTGGCTGCACAACTGGGTGCCGAACCCGCGCTTCATCCTGCAGGCCGCGCAGGGCGACACGCTCAATGCCACGCCCGATCTCACCGTGCAGAACGATCCCGACCGCTTCGGCACCGGTCCGGAAGAAATCCTGGTGATGTCGCACTACCAGCCGATACTCGCCGAGGCCGTCGCCAAGTTCCCGGTGAAAGACTGGGTGGAAGCCGCCGCCACCGCCGAGATGACCATGCAGCCGGTGCGCAGCATCGAGGAATCACTCGCCGATCCTGCGTTTCTCGCCGATGGCTGCGTGACCGAGATGCAGGATGCCGAGCTGGGCCGCATCCGCGCCGTGGGCAATGCCTTCAACATGAGTGTCACGCAAGGCAAGCCGGGTGCGCCCGCGCGTGCTGCCGGCGCCGACACCGAGGAGATCAAGGCGCTCGCCGCGAAGATTCTGGCCGAGGCCAGGCCCGCAGCGACGGCGGCGAGCAACGGCCAGGGCAGCGGCAAGCCGCCGCTCGCCGGCATCACCGTGCTCGATCTGGGTCTGGCCATCGCCGGTCCCTTCGGCACGCAGCTGCTCTCGGATCTGGGTGCCACGGTGATCAAGGTCAACGGCCTGTTTGATCTGTTCTGGCATCGCGTGCACATCGCCTACATGGCCAATCGCGGCAAGAAGAGCATCACGCTCAATCTCAAAGACCCGCGCGCCATGAAGATCCTGCTGGAGCTGGTCAAGCAGGCGGACGTGGTGCAGCACAACATGCGCTACGACGCCGCCGAGCGTCTGAAGATCGACTACGAATCTCTCAAGCAGCTCAATCCGAAGCTCATCTACTGCCACACGCGCGGCTTCGAGCGCGGTGCGCGCGCGGCGCTGCCCGGCAATGACCAGACCGGTGCCTGCCTGTCCGGCATCCAGTTCGAGGACGGCGGCATGGGCCGCGCGGGCGAAAACGGTGAAGTGGGCCGGCCCTTGTGGAGCTTCACCAGCTTCGGCGACACCGGCAACGGTTTTCTCTCCGCCACCGCCATTATCAGCGCCCTGTATCACCGCGACCGCACCGGCGAAGGCCAGTTCGTCGATACCTCGATCATCAACGCCGCGTTGCTCAATACCTCGTATGCGGTGGCCACGCCGGAGGGCAAGGGCTTTGCGCGGCCGCGCATCGCCGGTGATCAGATCGGCTATTCCGCGGGCCATCGTCTCTACAAGACGCAGGATCTGTGGCTCTGCCTGCTCGCGCACAGCGCCGCGCACTGGGACGCGCTGCTGAGCGTGCTCGGCATGCCCGAGCTGCTGCGCGATGCGCGCTTTGCCAGCTTCGAGGCGCGTGCGCAGAACGATGCCGCGCTGGCGAAGCTGATCGCAGAAAAGCTGGCCGGCGACACGGCCGCCAACGGGTTCGCCAGGCTCGATGCCGCCGGCGTACCGGTGGAGATCGTCGATCCGGAATTCTCACGCAAGCTGCACGACAACCCGCAGTTCGCCGCGCGTCGCTGGACCGTCTCCTATCCGCATCCGGTGGTGGGCAAGCTGGATCAGATCGGTCTGCTGGTGGACCTCTCCGACACGCCCGGCGTCATTCAGAGCCGGCCGCTGCTGGTGGGCGAGCACACCCAGGAAATCCTCGCCGGCATGGGCTACAGCGAGGACGAGATGAAGACCATGGAAGAGCAGTTCGCCATCGGCTTCGTCGGCATGCCGCGCATGCCGCCACGTCCCGCCTCACCGCAGGCCGGCGCGCCCAAGCCCGGCATGGCGAGCATGCTGGAGAGCCAGGCCAAGAAGTAGGCCTGCGCGGCAGGGCATGGCGACTATTCGCCATGCTCGCCGTCAGCCATCCAGGCACAACCAGCGGTGGTGCCCGCGCAAGCGGCGCCGCATCTCAAGGCAAGGCCCCGGCCTGCGCCATCCGCCGCCATAGCGATTTGATCTGCGCGATGCAGGCCTGGCTGCCCTGCGCCGGCGGTGACAGCACGGCGGCATGTACCTGCGCTTCCACCGCCTGAACGATCAACAGCGCGCGCAAGCCCGGCTGCTCGCCGGCGATGCCCAGCCGCTGCAGCTCCGGCGCCAGCGCCGCCGCCAGCATCTGCTCCAGCGCGCGCAGACGCTGCATCAAGGCCTCACTGCGTGGCGCGAACTCGAACAGCAGGCGATGCAGCTGCGGCTGATGCCGGTGAAGCTGCACGGTTGCATCGATCAGGCTATCGAGCGTCTGGGCGGCGTCCAAGGGGGCTCGCCGCAGTTGTTCGAAGCAGCCTTGCAGCGCCGCACCCGCTTCGCTCAGGTGCTGCTCGGCCAGCGCCAGCAGCAGCGCCTCCTTGTTCGGGAAATATTGATACAGCGTGCCGATGGAGACACCGGCGCGCGCCGCCACCTTGTTGGTGCTGGTTCCTGCAAAGCCGTGTTGCTGAAAAAGCTGAGCAGCGGCTTCGAGTATGGCGAGCCAGCTCGCGTTAGAGCGTTGTTGGCGCGGCCTTTTGCGGATCTGGGTGGGCATGGGCGAATGCGAGTATTCCGGCTGCGCTTCGGGCCTGATCATAAAGCCACTGGCCGCCGCGCACTTCCAAGAAAAACCCACATGATCGATCACCAGCGCTATCTCGCCTTCCTGCCGCCCGCATGGCGCAAGACTGCGCCGGAACCGCAATCACGCTGGTGGCAATGGTCGGCCGGGCGCCTGCACATCGCCTGCGTGCCCCAGCCGCAGGCAGCGGCGCGCCTGCTGATCCTGCACGGTGCCGGCGGACATTCCGCCGCGCTCTGGCCATTCGCCGCGCTCGCCGCACAACTGGGTTATGAAGTGCTGCTGCCCGATCTGCCGGGCTATGGCCTGAGCGAGATGACCGACCCCGCGGCGTTGCGCTACGAGCACTGGCTGGACTGCCTGCGCGAATTCATCGCGCAGGAACGCCAGCGCGATGCGCGGCCCCTGCTGCTGCTGGGGGCCAGCATCGGCGGCATGCTGGCGTATTCGCTGGTCGCGCAATGCCCTGGCATCGCGCGCCTGATCGTCACCTGCCTGCTCGACCCACGCCTGCCGCAGGTGCGCGAAGGCCTGGCGCGCTGGCCCTGGCTGGGCCGCATCAGTCCGGCGCTGCTGCGCATGCTGGCGCCGCTGTCGGATCGCCTGCGCCTGCCGATCCGCTGGCTGACGCCGATGTCACGCATCGCCAATGACGCGCGGCTGGCGCGCTTGTGCCGCCATGATCCACGCGGCGGCGGCAGCCGCATCGCCTTGGGATTTCTGCGCAGCTATCTGCAATCCGTGCCCGCCTGCGAGCCTGAAGATTTTCGCGAAGTGCCCGTGGTGCTCGCCCACCCGGCCGCCGACCGCTGGACCGCTCCGGGCCTGAGCCTGACCTTCTTCGAACGCATCGCCGCGCCCAAGCGCCTGCTGATGCTGGAGAAGGCGGGGCACTTTCCGGTGGAGGCGCCGGCGCTCACACAACTGCAGGCGCTGCTGCGCGAGACCCTGGCGGAGTTTGGCGGAGGATGAGGCGATGGCGGTTGTTGCCATTGC
The DNA here is from genome assembly GCF_900111015.1 of Solimonas aquatica. Taxonomy (GTDB): domain Bacteria; phylum Pseudomonadota; class Gammaproteobacteria; order Nevskiales; family Nevskiaceae; genus Solimonas; species Solimonas aquatica. Next base: position 37,928 of record NZ_FOFS01000018.1, read on the forward strand.
GAGCCGGAATCCGGGAGGGCGGGTGCCAAAACCGCCTGCAGTGCGTGCTCACCATCAGACCATTGCGCCCAGGCGATCAAGCGGCTGCTCGGTCCGCAGGCCCCTATTTGCTGTTTGTCACATCAGCTGATGGCCGCCCCTGGACGCGCCTGCCGCGCTTGCGTTCTCATCCTGGGCCGGCCCGCTTAAACTTCCGGGGCTAAGCCCTTCTATACTGCCCATATTTCTGACTGAAGACGCGCGATCTCCCGCTTCTCTGATGCCCTCCGAGACCCCCTATCCGCAGCCCCCCGAATCCCAGCCGCTTGTTCTCAAGGAGCAGGACATCGAGACGGCTTTCATCGAGAAGCTGCGTGACCTCAAGTACACCGAGCGTCCGGACATCCGCGACCGCGCGGCGCTGGAGGCCAACTTCCGCCAGAAGTTTGAGGCGCTCAATCGCGTCCGCCTCACCGATGGCGAGTTCAAGCGCCTGCTGGACGAGCTGACCATCCCGGACGTGTTCACCGCCGCCCGTGTGCTGCGCGAGAAAAACGGCTTCACCCGCGAGGACGGCACCCCGCTGACCTACACCCTGGTCAACCTCAAGGACTGGTGCAAGAACGACTTCGAGGTCATCCACCAGCTGCGCATCAACACCGATTACAGCCACCACCGCTACGACGTGCTGTTGCTGATCAACGGCGTGCCAGTGGTCCAGGTGGAGCTCAAGACCTTGAGCGTCAACCCGCGCCGGGCCATGGAGCAGATCGTCGAGTACAAGAACGATCCGGGCAATGGCTATACCCGCACGCTGCTCTGCTTCGTGCAGCTGTTCGTGGTCAGCAACCGCACCGACACGGTCTACTTCGCCAACAACAACGCCCGGCACTTTACCTTTAATGCCGATGAGCGCTTTCTGCCCGTGTATCGCTGGGCCGACCGCGACAACAAGCCCGTCAGCCATCTGGACGATTTCGCCGACCGCTTCCTGCAGAAGTGCGAGCTGGGCCGCATGATCAGCCGCTACATGGTGCTGATTCAGAGTGAGCAGAAGCTGCTGATGATGCGGCCGTACCAGATCTATGCGGTGCAGGCCATCGTGGACTGCATCGAGCAGAACTGCGGCAATGGCTACATCTGGCACACCACCGGCAGCGGCAAGACGCTCACCTCCTTCAAGGCCGCCACGCTGCTGAAGGAGAACGAGCAGATCGAAAAATGCCTGTTCGTGGTGGACCGCAAAGACCTGGACCGCCAGACGCGCGAGGAATTCAACAAGTTCCAGGAAGGCTGCGTGGAGGAAAACACCAACACCGCCACCCTGGTCCGCCGCCTGCTGTCCGACGACAAGGCCGACAAGGTCATCGTCACCACCATCCAGAAGCTGGGCCTGGCGCTGGACGAAAGCAGCGCCCGCAACACCCAGCGCCTGCGCGAGAACAAGAAAACCTACCGCGAGCTGCTCGCACCGCTGGCATCCAGGCGCATCGTGTTCATCTTCGACGAATGCCACCGCTCGCAGTTCGGCGAGAACCACGCAGCGATCAAGGCCTTCTTCCCGCGGGCGCAGCTGTTCGGCTTCACCGGCACGCCGATCTTCGAGCAGAACGCCTCACAGAAGCAGTTCGAGGGCGAGCAGGGTTCCTTCCGCACCACCGAAGACCTGTTCCAGCGCGAGCTGCACGCCTACACCATCACCCACGCCATCGAAGACAAGAACGTCCTGCGGTTTCACGTGGACTTCTTTCGTGCCGAGGGCAAGGAACTGCCGGCCGCCGGGCAGACGTTCACCAAGCGCGCCATCGTTGAAGCCATTCTCGACAAGCACGAGGCCGCCACCCAGGCGCGCCGCTTCAACGCCCTGTTCGCCACCGCGTCGATCAGCGACGCGATCGAATACTACGAGTTGTTCCAGAGTCTTCAGCGCGAGCGGCAGGCGGCCGATCCGGCCTTTGTGCCACTGAAGATCGTCTGCGTGTTCTCGCCACCGGCAGAAGGCAATCCGGATGTGAAGCAGCTCCAGGAAGACCTGGCCCAGGAGTCGTCCGAGTACGCCATTCAGGCCGGCGAAGACGCGGAGAAGAAGAAAAGCGAGATTGAGCGCAAGAAGGAAGCGCTCAAGGCCATCATCGCCGACTACAACGCCCGCTACGGCAGCAACCACAGCATCGGCGAGTTTGATCTCTACTACCAGGACGTGCAGAAGCGCATCAAGGATCAGCAGTTCCCCAATGCCGACCTGCCGCGCAAGGGCGAGGAGAAGATCGACATCACCCTGGTGGTGGATATGCTGCTCACCGGCTTCGACTCCAAGTACCTGAACACCTTGTACGTGGACAAGAACCTCAAGCACCACGGCCTGATCCAGGCCTTCTCGCGCACCAACCGCGTGCTCAACGCCACCAAGCCGCACGGCCAGATTCTGGACTTCCGCGCCCAGCAGAAGCAGGTGGACGAGGCCATCACCCTGTTCTCCGGTGGCAAGAGCGACAAGGCCCGCGAGATCTGGCTGGTGGACCCGGCGCCCACCGTCGTAGACAAGCTCAAGGACGCGCTGGCCAAGCTCGGCGACTTCCTGCAATCGCAGGACCTGCCGCCGGCACCGGAGAGCGTGCCGGCGCTCAAAGGCGACGAAGCCCGCGCCATGTTCATCGAGCGCTTCCGCGAGGTGCAGCGCCTCAAGACCCAGCTCGACCAGTACACGGACCTGAAGCCCGAGCTAAAAGCGCAAGTGGAAGCCCTGCTGCCGCCGGATCAACTCAATGCCTATCGCGGCGTGTACCTGGGCACTGCCCAGCGCCTCAAGGAGCAGCAGAACAAGACCGGCGACAAGGCGCCCATCCCGCAGGTGGACCAGCTCGACTTCGAGTTCGTGCTGTTCGCCTCCGCCCTTATCGACTACGACTACATCATGAAGCTGCTGGCCAACTTCTCCTCGAAGACACCGGGCCGGCAGAGCATGAACCGCGAACAGCTCATCGGCCTGATTGCCGCCGATGCCAAGTTCATCGACGAGCGCGAGCTGATTACTGACTACGTTTGGACCTTGCGGGAGGGCAGCGGCGAGACGCTGCAACAGATCGAGGCCGGCTACGTCCGCTTCAAGGCGGAGCGCTTGAGCGCGGAGCTTTCAGCCATCGCCACTCAGCACGGCCTTGTGCCCGAGCGGCTGCAAGCCTTCACCGACGCCATTCTGCAACGCATGGTGTTTGACGGTGAGCAGCTTACCGAGCTGCTGGCGCCGCTGGGTCTGGGATGGCGCGAACGGCGCGTGAAGGAACTGGCACTGATGGACGCGCTGCTGCCCGTGCTCAAGAAGCGGGCGGCGGGGCGGGAGATTTCCGGATTGAGCGCATACGAATAATGAAAGCCTCAGACGCGCTCACACCAAAGCTGCGATTCCCGGAGTTTGAGGGCGAATGGAAATCAGTCCCGGTTGGTGATTTCTTTGATCTCGCCGATAGAGCTGAAAAGGCGGCGTCTTTTGAGAAGGAAAAACTTCTTACCGTCAGACTCCATGCAAATGGCGTGACAAAAAATGAGAAGACAACACTCACTGGTGGTGCGAGCTACTTCCAACGCCGTGCCGGTCAATTCATCTTCTCGAAAATAGATTTGCTCAACGGCGCTTTTGGAGTCGTACCGGCTGAGCTGGATGGTTTCGCCTCATCGTCAGACGTTCCAGCGTTTTCGTTCAACACCAAACATGCGCCGGCGTTCTTTCTGAGTTGGCTCAAGTCGAGTTATCAGCGTCTTGAAATCGAGCGAACCGGAACGAGCAGTACGCTGAAGCGAGTTTCACCTGAGGCGTTCCTCAAGGTCGCAATCTCAGCGCCTACTAAAGCCGAACAACAAAAAATCGCCGAGTGCCTGAGCACGCTGGACGAGCTGATCGATGCGGCAAGCCAAAAACTCGACGCGCTCAAGGCCCACAAAAAAGGGCTCATGCAGCAACTCTTCCCCCGCGAAGGCGAAACCCTCCCCCGCCTCCGCTTTCCCGAGTTTCAGGACGCGCCGGAGTGGGAGCAGAAGATACTGGGCGGCCTCTCGACGATTGTTCGCGGAGGCTCTCCTCGCCCCATCGATGGCTATCTGACCAAGCTGCCAGATGGATTGAACTGGCTAAAAATCGGTGACGTCGATAAAGAATCGAAGTTCGTAACTCAAACTGAAGAGCGCGTTCGGCCAGAAGCTCTCAGCAAGACTAGAGAGGTCTTCCCAGGCGACCTAATTCTGTCCAACTCAATGAGTTTCGGTCGGCCATACATCCTGAAGATCAGAACCTGCATCCACGACGGCTGGATTGCAGTGACTTGTCTCTCGAAGTTGATTGACCGTGATTTTCTTTACTACGCCATCGGCGCGCCAAGCAGCCAAAGTTTCTTCAATGATCAGGCGGCTGGAGGCGGCGTTAAAAATCTCAACGCAGACATCATCAAGTCCCTAGCCATCGCTCACCCAACCGTCGCAGAACAACAGCGCATCGCCTCCTGCCTCTCCTCCCTCGACGACCTGATCGCCGCCCAAAGCGACCAGCTCGAAGCCCTCAAGACCCACAAGAAAGGGCTCATGCAGCAGCTTTTCCCTTCCCCTGTTGAGGCCGAGGGTTAAGCGCCATGCCGTTCGCCGACCTCACCGAACTGGCCACGCACCTCCGTCAGGAGTTACAGAACAAGAAGTGCATCCTGCTATACGCCTACAACGGCACCGGCAAGACGCGCCTCTCCACGGCCTTCAAGGACTTAGGAAAGCGCCTCGAAACTGAGCGGTTAACAACTGAGACTGACGAGCCCATCGAGACGGAAGATGGGCAAAGTATCGAGGTCAACGTCTGGCGGGGCGATACGCTTTACTTCAATGCCTTCACAGAAGACCTGTTCTCCTGGGACAATGATCTCGTGGATGATCGTGAGCGGGTACTGAAGCTCAACCGGGATTCCACCTTCTTTGCTGGCCTCGACGATCTGGAGATGGATAACCGCATCCGACCACTGCTGAGTCGCTATGCGGATTTTGATTTCCGGATCGATACCGAAGTATGGGAGGTGAGCTTTTCGCGCGATATCACGACGGGCGAGGGCGCGGCGGCGACCACAACGACGCTGTATGACATCAAGGTTTCTCGCGGCGAAGAGAATATTTTCATCTGGTGCTTCTTCCTCGCCATCGTGCAGCTCGCCATGGACGACGACGGCAGCGGTCCGTACCGCTGGGTGAAGTACGTTTACATCGACGATCCGATTTCGTCGCTCGATGAGCACAATGCGATTACCGTCGCTAATCATCTCGCGCAGATGCTCAAGCGCCAGGGCAATCGACTCAAGACGGTTATCTCCACCCACCACCCACTGTTCTTCAACGTCTTGTGGAACGAGTTCAGGAACGCGAGCAAGTATTTCCTGAGCCGGACCGCGCCGGGCGGCTACGAGTTGCGCGAAACTGGAGATACACCTTATTTCCACCACGTGGCAGCGCTGGCGGAGCTTTATCGGGCGGACCAGTCGGGACGCCTGTTCACGCACCACTTCAACATGCTGCGCAGCGTGATGGAGAAGACCGCGAGCTTTCACGGGCACAAGGGCTTCTCCGCCTGCATCCGGCAGGACGATGACGATAGTGACGCAGTGCTTCACACCCGCCTCGTCAATATCATGAGCCACGGCAACTACTCGCTATATGAGCCGCAGGAGATGCTGGAGGAGAACAAGCGTTACTTCCGCAAGATTCTCCACGGGTTCATCGCGCGCTATCCGTTCAACCCGGAGCTGTTTCCCAGCGCGCCTAACAGCGGAACGTCCTGATGCTGATCCTCTACACCACCGAAGACGGCAAAAGCCAGATTAAGCTGCGGGCTGATCAGCAGACTGTCTGGCTGACGCAGCTCGAAATGGCGGAGCTGTTTGACGCCAGCAAGCAGAACATCTCCCTTCACCTGAAAAATATCTTTGAAGACGGGGAATTAGACCCTGCGGCAACTGTCAAGGAATCCTTGACAGTTCAGGTCGAAGGCGAGCGCGAGATCCGCCGGCCCGTCACGCTGTACAACCTGGACGCCATTCTGGCGGTCGGCTACCGCGTACGCTCGCCGCGTGGCGTGCAGTTCCGTCGCTGGGCGTCCACCATCCTCAAGGAGTACCTGCTCAAGGGCTTCGCGATGGACGACGAGCGGCTGAAGAACCCGGACGGCCGCCCGGACTACTTCGACGAGATGCTGGCGCGCATTCGCGACATCCGTGCCTCTGAGAAGCGCTTCTACCAGAAAGTGCGCGATCTGTTCGCGCTGTGCGTCGACTACGACAAGACCGACCGCGCCACCCAGCAGTTCTTTGCCACGGTGCAGAATCTGCTGATCTATGCGGTGACCCGCCAGACGGCTGCCGAGCTGGTGATGGCGCGCGCCAATCCGGATGATGCCAACTTTGGTCTACTCAGCTGGAAGGGCAGCAAGGTGCGCAAGGCGGACATCCTCGTCGCCAAGAATTATCTGACGGAAGATGAAATCGACACCCTGAACCGGCTCGTGGTGATCTTTCTGGAAACCGCCGAGTTGCGCGCCAAGAACCGCAAGGAGACGCGCATGGCGTTCTGGAAGGAGAATGTCGATCAGATCATCACCTCCAACGGCTTTCCCTTGCTCGCGGGCAAGGGCAGCGTGAGCCACGAACAGATGCAAGTCGCCACCGAGGCGCGCTACGAGGGCTTCGATGCGCGGCGCAAGCAGCAGGAAGCCCTCGCAGACGACGCGGCGGACGAGGCCGAGTTGAAGCAGCTCGAAGCCACGATCAAGCGTCGCCCCAAGAAATCCTGATTGCCCTCTTCATGAACGACAAAGACCAAAAACAACTCGGCAAGACGCTCTGGAACATCGCCGACCAACTGCGCGGTGCGATGAACGCGGACGACTTCCGCGATTACATGCTGGCGTTTCTCTTTTTGCGCTATCTCTCCGACAACTACGAGGCGGCGGCGAAGAAGGAACTGGGGCCGGATTACCCCAAACTGTCCGCAGACGATACCCGCGTGCCGCTGGCCGTTTGGTACGCCGCCAACTCATCAGACGCTGTCGAATTTGAAAAGCAGATGCGCCGCAAGGTGCATTACGTGATCAAGCCCGAGCATCTCTGGGCCAGCATCGTCGCGCAGGCCAGGCGGCAGAGCGATGACTTGCTGGAAACCCTGCGCGAAGGTTTCAAGTACATCGAGAACGAGTCGTTCCAGAGCACCTTCAACGGCCTGTTTTCCGAGATCAATCTGGGTTCGGAGAAGTTGGGCCGCAGCCATGCCGACAAGAACAAGCGGTTGTGCGAGATCATCAAGGAGATTGCCCGTGGGCTGGCCGAGTTTTCCACGGAAGTGGATGTGCTGGGCGATGCCTACGAATACCTGATCGGCGAGTTTGCGGCCGGCTCCGGCAAGAAGGCCGGCGAGTTCTACACCCCGCAGCGCATCTCCGACATTCTCTCCGCCATCGTCACGCTGGATAGCCAGGCGCCGGAAACTGGCACAGTGAAGCACCTGGGCAGCGTGTTCGACTTTGCCTGCGGCTCCGGCTCGCTGCTGCTGAATGTGCGCAAGATGGTTCGGAAGAACCAGGGCACGATCGGCCGGATCGTCGGTCAGGAAAAGAACATCACCACCTACAACCTCGCGCGCATGAACATGCTGCTGCACGGGGTGAAGGACACCGAGTTCGAGATCTACCACGGCGACACTCTGCTCAATGACTGGGATTATCTTCGGGAAACCAACCCGGCGAAGATGCCCAAGTTCGATGCCGTGGTCGCCAATCCGCCCTTCAGCTATCGCTGGGAGCCGAAGGAGGCCATGGGCGAAGACGTGCGCTTCAAGAACCACGGCCTCGCGCCGAAGTCCGCTGCCGACTTCGCGTTTCTGCTCCATGGCTTTCATTACCTGAAAGACCAGGGTGTGATGGCCATTATCCTGCCGCATGGCGTGCTGTTTCGCGGCGGCGCCGAGGAGCGCATCCGCACCAAGCTGCTCACGGATGGGCATATCGATACCGTCATCGGCCTGCCGGCCAACCTGTTTTATTCCACCGGCATTCCGGTCTGCATCCTGGTGCTGAAGAAGTGCAAGAAGCCGGACGATGTGCTGTTCATCAACGCCGCCGAGCACTTCGACAAGGGCAAGCGCCAGAACACCCTCAGTGACGCGCACATCGAGAAGATTGTCAGCACCTACCAGTACCGCCGCGAGGAGCCACGCTACGCCAAGCGTGTGTCCATGGCGCGCATTGCCGAGGAAGGCTACAACCTCAACATCTCCCGCTACATCAGCACCGCCGTGGCGGAGAAGGAGATCGATCTTCATGCCACGCATCAGCATCTGGTGGAGATCGAAAAGAAGATTCGCGCCGCCACGCAGAAGCACAATGCGTTTCTACGGGAATTGAACCTCCCTGCTCTACCAGGCGGCAAAGAGCAGGAATGAGCGTGATTCCACGGCCGCGAAATCTTTGATGTTTGATCCGCGCGGGAGCCGGCTGCGCCGTTCGAATCGGGCGGGCGAGTCCGCCGAGAAGGCCGGCGGATCTGGCTCCGGCTGACAAACATCCGGACCAGACGTCGTCCTCAAGGCAGACTTCGGTAATCCCCAAACCAAGGCTCGCAACGCCACAAGGTTTGAAAGTGGTACGGGGCTGAGCCCCAGCTAGGCGCCGCAGCCCGCCAACCCCAGCCGCGCCCCCTCACTCCTGCAACTGCGTGCTCTGCGTGTCGATCTGCAGGTTCGGATGCTTGCGGCGCACGGCGGTGACGGCTTCTTCGGCGTTGTTGGCCAGCTGGCTGACGTCGAAGCCCACCAGCTCGGCGCTGAGCGGCTCGCCGGCGGCGTTCTTCGCCAGCTTGCGGCGCCAGAAGTCGAAGTAGTCTTTCTCGCGGCCGGAATGAATCACTTTGATCAGATAATGGGCTTTGGCCATCGGGATACTCCTGCTTCAGGTGGAGGGCGCAGCGTCGGATTCCGGCGTCTGGCCAGGGGCGGCTTCGGTATCGCTCGCCTTGGCTGCGGTCTTGCGCAGCTCCTTCTCTTCCTTTTTCTTTTTCTTCGCCAGTTCTTTCTGGCGCTTCTCGAAACGGTAATTGGGCGTGGCCATGGACATGCGCTCCGTCTGGGATGGCGTTTGCGGTGCCATCAACTGCGGTGGTGGCCGGTGTGGGCGGAAGCGGGTCGGGCGCGCAACAGCGCCAAGTCCGGCTGACTCCGCCCGCTGCTCGGGGGAAAAGCGATAAGCCGCTAAAGCCAGGCATCCGTGCCGTGGTGCGCGGCGGCTGCGTGCAAGCGCAGCTGCAAGGGGCGCGCGAGCTTACGCGCCTTGTCGCTCGAAGTCGAATGCCTGAGTGCAGAAGACGGCTACATCAGCCCCCATTTCAGCAGCTGCATCTTGATCATCAGCCAGATGAAGCTCAGCGCGCTCTTCACCTGTTCCCAGGCGCTGGGCTTGTCGTCGGCCTGCTGGCGGATGTAGTGCTGCAGGGCCTGAACGTCGGCGTCGCTCAGCTCGGCAAACGGCGGCATGCCGCGTGACTGCAGGGCGCCGTCGCGCACGATGGTGGTGAAGGCGGCGGTGTTGAGCGGAATCGCGGAAGCGCGCAGGTCCGGCGCGTAGCCGCCGGAGACAGCGGCCACGCCGTGGCAGATCGTGCACTTCTGATAGAGCGTGCGGCCCTGGCTTGCGAGCGCGCTGTCTACCTTGAAGCCGGCATCGTGCAGCGGCTGCGGAATCGAGGGTGCGGCGGACGGCGGCAGCCTGGCATCACCGTCGAGTGCGAAGGTGAGCAGGCGGCGCGGGTGTTCGCGGCCCACCCAGCCGTGCTGGGCGCTGAGCGAGCCCAGCACCATCAGGCCGCCGGACCAGCCGGCGAGCACGGAGACGTATTGCTTGCCGTTCACCGAATAGGTGATGGGCGGTGCCTGCGTGCCCACGCCCATGTCGAAGCGCCACAGGGTTTCGCCGCTTTGTGCGTCGTGTGCGATGAGCTGGCCGTCGCTCTGGCCCTGGAACACCAGGCCGCCATGCGTGGCCATCACGCCGCCGGGCGTGGCGCCGGGCAGCGGCTTCTCCCAGGCCTTTTTCTGATGCACCGGGTCCCAGGCCAGCAGCGAGCTGCTGCCGGCGTTCTTGGGAATGTCGTCGAAGAAGCCGTGCACGCCCATGGGACCGTCGCGGTCCATGTCGTAGTTCTCGGGCGTGTAGCCGCGATCATCGTAGTAACCGGGCAGCTCGCGCGCCGGGATGTAGACCAGGCCGCTGTCGGGGCTGTAGGCCATGGGCTGCCAGTTGTGCGTGCCGCCCGAGCCCGGCCAGATCAGCGACTCGCCGTTTTCATAGCGCGCGCCGCGCACTTCCACCGGCCGGCCGGTCTGCATGTCGATACGCTCGGCCCAGGTCACCTTGCCAATCTTCTCTGCGGAAATCAGCTTGCCGGTCTCGCGGTCGATCACGTAGAAGAAACCGTTCTTCGGAGCGTGCATCAGCACCTTGCGCGGCTTGCCTTCGATCTGCACCGTGGCCAGCACCATGTCCATGGTGGAGTTGAAGTCCCAGGTCTCGCCGGGCGTGGTCTGGTAGTGCCAGAGATATTTTCCGGTGTCGGCGTCCAGGGCCACCACGGAACACAGGAACAGATTGTCACCGCCGCCCGGGCTGCGCAGCTTGCGGTTCCAGGGGCCGCCATTGCCGGTGCCGATGTAGACGCGGTTGAACTCCGGATCGTAGGTGAGCGCGTTCCAGGCCGAGCCGCCGCCGCCGAACTTCCACCACTGCCCGGTCCAGGTCTTCGCCGCCAGTTCCTGCGAGGGATCTTCAAAGCCGTCGGCGGGATTGCCCGGCACCGCGAACCAGCGCCAGAGCTGCCGGCCGGTGTCGGCGTCATAGGCGGTGACATAGCCGCGCACATGGCCGAAGTCGGCGCCGCCGTGGCCGATCAGCACATGGCCGTTGAACACGCGCGGCGCGCCGGTGATGTAGCGGTTGTCGCCGGGCGTGGTGGTGAGCGTTTCCCAGACCAGCTGGCCGGTCTTGGCGTCGAGCGCGAACAGACGGCCGTCCTGCACGCCGGCGTAGACCTTGTTCTTCCAGAAGGCCAGGCCGCGGATGCCCCAGGCCATGCGCATCTTCTGGCCGTCCACCTTGGGGTCGTAGCTCCACAGCAGCTTGCCGCTGACCGCGTCCACGGCCTTGATCACGGAAAAGCCCACGGCCAGATACAGCACGCCGTCCACCGCCAGCGGCGTGGACGACACGTTCCAGACATCCGGCAGGTCCAGCGACCAGGCCAGGCCCAGGCGTTTGACCGTGTCGCGATTGATCTGGTCCAGGGTGCTGAAGCGCTGCTCGCTGAAGCTGCGGCCGTAAGCGGCCCAGTTCGCGCTGTCCGCTTCGTTGGCCAGCGCCGCGTTGTCGATCTCGCTGGCGGCCTGTGCGCTGAGCGCAGCGCCGAGCAGTGCCACCGCAAAAAACCGCCGCAGAATACTGGGCATCGCTTTCTCCCCCGGGAACTGGTCTTTTTTACCTCGGCCATTGTGCGGTGTTACTGCCGCCGGCCCTTCGCCCGAATGCAGTAGCCGCGCGCTTGAGCGGCGCGGGGGGCTGCCCTTAGCATGCGGCGGAGTCCGCCAAGGTGAGCCATGAGCCAATTTCCCAGCGATATCTACACCGAACCTTCCGACGTCGACGTCCACACCCTGCGCAATCTCGGCCCGCTGGCCGGCATGGCCGGCGTCTGGGAAGGCACGCGCGGCCTGGACGTGAAGCCCAAGGCCGAGGGCCCGAAGAAGCAGGCCTATGTGGAGCGCATCGAGCTGCAACCCATCGATCCGCAGACCAATGGCCCGCAGCTGCTCTACGGCCTGCGCTACCACACGCATATCACCAAGCCCGGGCAGGTGAAGACCTATCACGATCAGGTGGGCTACTGGCTCTGGGAGCCGGCCACCGGCGGCATCATCCACACCATCGCCATTCCGCGCGGGCAGGTGGTGATGGCTTATGGCCAGGCGGCGGCCGATGCGAAGAGCTTCGAGGTGGTGGCCAAGCTCGAAGATGTGAGCTTCGGCATCCGTTCGGCGCCGTTCCTGGAGCACGCCTTCCGCACCACCGAGTTCCGCATCAAGGTCAGCATCAATGCCGACGGCACCTGGTCCTACGACGAGGACACCGTGCTGATGATCCGTGGCCAGAGCGAGCCTTTTCATCACACGGATCGCAACACCCTGAGCAAGCTCGCGGAGCCGACGCCGAATCCTTTGGCGCGTTGAGGGGGCAAAGCCACCCCTCTCCCCCGGCCCCTCTCCCGCAAGGGGAGAGGGGAAACGTTCCGCTGGTATCAGTAAAGCTTTGATCCGGCCGCAAGTTGAAGCCCCTCTCCCCTCGCGGGAGAGGGGTTGGGGAGAGGGGGCTCTCGCTATCGTCCCGCCCGCCTTGATGCCGCGCGAGCTGCCTTGCGCGCCAGCACGCCGTCGCCTACCACTTCGCAGGCAAAGCCCGCCAGCGTCAAACGCTGACTCACTTCGCGCGGCACATCGCGGCCGCTGGTGAGCTTGTTGGGCGTGCCGGTGTAGTGAAACAGCAGGCCGCCGGCCACCAGCACGCGCGCCAGCTCGCCGTAGAAACGTTGCGAATACAGCTCGCCGGCAATGCCGAAGCGCGGCGGGTCGTGCAGGATGGCGTCGAAGCTGGCATCGGGCAGCGCGCTGATCTCCTGGCTCACATCGGCATGACGCAGCTGCAGGGGCGAGACCGCTTCATGATCCGGTGACCAGGGATTGTGCGTGCGCAGCCAGATCACATCGGGATTCTTCTCGAAGGACAGAATCGAGGCCGCTTGTTCCTGCAGGCACCAGGCCGCGAAGTAACCCAGGCCGCCGCAGGTGTCGAGGATGCGTTTGCCGCGCGGCGCGATCAGCGCCACCTTGTTGCGGGCATCCTCGTAAGGCGAGAGCTGCGCGCTGGGCAGCATCTTGATGCCGTCGATCTCGAAGGTGGGCGCGCCCCATTCGGTGGGCACCAGCTTGATCAGCGCCGTGCCGTAACGCGACAGCGGCGCAAACGCCTGTCCGTCCCAGTAGTAGATCGTGCGGTCCTTGCAGCGCTCGGGGTAGGGATAGCGCTGTTCCTGCCACTGCCAGTGTTCGCGAGCCAGCTGCAGCTGCGTCTGCGTGCGCTGCAGATCCAGCGAGCAGGTGAGCTGCGTTTCGCCGGCATCGCGTGCCGCGCACAGGGCTTGGTGGACGGGCAGGGTGAGCAGGGGACTGGGCATGAGCGGGCGGTGAAGGCGGCCTGTGAGCCTGAGGCGGTGGCCGACCGGACTGCGGATGGGCCTTGGACTGCGGGGCGCATGATGACCGTCCGCGCGCCGGAACTCCACCCGTCGCGGCGCTATGATCCGGCGAGATGCCTCGCTGCCTGGGGCACAGGGCCGTCGGCGGTCATTTCAGGCGCAAACAGGACGCACCATGAACCATCTGAGCAATCTGCAGTTCCTGCTGTTCGACTGGCTGCAGGTCGAGAAGCTGGCGGACCGCGCGCGCTTTGCCGATCTGGACCGCGCCAGCATCACCGCGGTGCTGGAGAACTGCGAGCGCATCGCCGCGCGCGAGTTCGCGCCGCACAACCGCCAGGTGGATGTCGAGGAGCCGCAGTTCGACGGCGAGCGCGTGCAGCTGCCGGCGGTCACCGCCCAGGCGGTGCGGGCTTATATCGAATCCGGCATGCTGGCCGCGAGCCAGGATGCGGCGCTGGGCGGCCTGCAGCTGCCGCGCGTGGCGGAGCTGGCCGGCAACAGCTTCTTTGCGATGGCCAGCATCGCCATGTTTGCCTATCCGATGCTCACGGTCGGCAATGCCAATCTGCTGCTCGCGCATGGCACGGCCAAGCAGAAGGACGTGTTTGCACGCGCCGAGCTGGAAGGGCGCTGGTTCGGCACCATGTGCCTGAGCGAGCCGCAGGCCGGCTCCAGTCTCTCCGATGTCGCCACCCGCGCGCAGCCCGATGGCGAGGATGGCGAGCAGGATCCGCTGGGGCCGCGTTACCGCCTGCGCGGCAACAAGATGTGGATCTCCGCAGGCGAGCACGAGCTGAGCGAGAACATCGTGCATCTGGTGCTGGCCAAGGTGCCGGATGCCCAGGGGCGTCTGCCGGCCGGGGTCAAAGGCCTGTCGCTGTTCATCGTGCCCAAGTATCTGGTGACGGCGGAGGGTGTGCGCACGTCCGAGCGCAATGATGTGGCGCTGGCGGGCCTCAATCACAAGCTGGGTTATCGCGGCACCACCAACACCCTGCTCAATTTCGGCGAAGGCCGATATCGGCCACGCGGCAGCGAGGGCGCCATCGGCTATCGCGTCGGCGCCGAGGGCGAGGGCCTCAAATGCATGTTCCACATGATGAACGAGGCGCGTGTGGGCGTGGGCATGGGCGCGGCGATGCTGGGCATGGCCGGCTATCAGGCCTCGCTCGACTATGCGCAGCAGCGTCGGCAGGGCCGGCCGCTGCAGTCCGGTGGCAAGGATGTCGGCGCGCAGCAGGTGCCGATCATCCAGCACGCCGACATCAAGCGCATGCTGCTGGCGCAGAAGGCTTACTGCGAAGGCGCGCTGGCGCTGCTGCTGTACTGCGCGCAGCTGATCGACCGTCAGCACAGCGGCAATGCCGAAGAAGCGCAGCGTGTCGGACTGCTGCTGGAAATGCTTACGCCGGTGGCCAAGAGCTGGCCCAGCCAGTGGTGTCTGGAAGCCAACAGCCTCGCCATCCAGGTGCACGGCGGGTATGGCTATACGCGCGATTTTCCGGTGGAGCAGCACTGGCGCGACAACCGCCTCAACATGATTCACGAGGGCACGCACGGCATCCAGGGGCTGGACCTGCTCGGCCGCAAGGTGACCATGGCCAAGGGCCAGGGCCTGCGGCTGTTGAGCGTCGAGATGGAAGCGACGATCCGCAAGGCGGGCGGACGCGGGCAACTGCGCGAAGAAGCGGCGGACCTGAGCGCGGCCCTGCAGCAGCTGCTGAGCGTCACGCAGTCAGCCTGGGCCGGTGGCAGGCCCGAAGAAACGCTGGCCAATGCCACGCTTTATCTGCAGGGCTTCGGCCATCTGGTGCTGGCCTGGATCTGGCTGGACGTCGCGCTCAGCGCGCTGGCGCAGGCCGATGAGACGATGCGCGAAGGCAAGCTCGCCGCCTGCCGCTACTTCTTCCGCTACGAGCTGCCCAAGATCGAAGCCTGGCTGCAGCCGGTGGCCCGGCGCGACGACACCTGTCTGCAGGTGCACGAGGCGCATCTGTAGGGACGCGCGGCTGGCTTGCGGCGTAAGGAACTTTTAAGAATCACGCCAAGGCGCCAAGAACGCAGAGGCGCAAAAAGTGCAAAGCCTTGATGCGCGATTCGGCGTCTGAACTTCAATCGCGGTCATGCCCGCTTGCGCGGGCATGAAAAGCAATGTGCCTTGCTTTCTTGCGCCTTGGCGCCTCTGCGTGATTCTCTTCTTGTGCGGGCGCCAGAACGTTCAGGCCGCCGAACGCAGCAGCGCTTTCGCGGCAGCCACTGAAGGCTGAAACTCCAGGGCGCTGTCGGCGATGGGTTCTTCCAGCAGCATCGGCTTGTCACGTTCGTAGTCGTGCAGCACGCGCCAGGGCAGATCGCGGCCTTGTCGCGGCAGGGTGTGCGCCACGCGCTGCACATAGCCGGAAGCCAGATCGAAGATGTTCTTGTCGGGCACCATCTCGCCGGCCGGTGCGCGCGGCGTGGCCACCGCGACCTGGTGCTGCTGCATGTGATTGAGCAGACGGCAGAGATAACGCGCGGCCAGGTCCGCTTTCAGCGTCCAGGGCGCATTGGTGTAGCCGAACAGGATGCCCATGTTGGGGATGTCCTGCACCAGCACCGCCTTGTAGGTCATCAGCTGCTGCGGCTGCATCAGCTTGCCGTCGACTTCCAGCTCGGCGCCGCCGAACAGCTGCACCTGCAGGCCGGTGGCCGAGATGATGATGTCGGCCGGCAGCTCGCGACCGGATTTCAGCAGGATGCCGTTGGCGGTGAAGCGCTCGATGTGGTCGGTGACCACATCGGCCTTGCCGGCGCGGATTGCTGCGAACAGATCACCGTCCGGCACCGCGCAGAGACGTTCGTCCCAGGGCTGGTAGCGCGGCGTGAAGTGCGCCATGTGTTCTTCGCCGCCGAGCGCCTTGCGCACGCCGCGCAGCAGAAAGCCGCGCACGAAGTTCGGATAGCGTCGCGCCAGGCGGTACATCGAACGCTGCAGGAAGATGTTGCGCCAGCGGCCGAAGCGGTACACCCACTGCTGCGGCAGCACATAACCCAGCAGCTGTGAAATCTTGTCCTGCGCGGGAATCGAGAAGATGTAAGTGGGCGAGCGCTGCAGCATGGTGACCTGCGCGGCCTGCTCGGCCATGGCCGGCACCAGGGTCACGGCGGTGGCGCCGCTGCCGATCACCACCACGCGCTTGCCGCGATAGTCCAGGTTCTCCGGCCATTTCTGCGGATGGATGAACTGGCCCTTGAAGTCCGCAAGACCCGCGAACTCCGGCTGATAGCCCTGATCGTAGTTGTAGTAACCGGTGCAGCTGATCAGGAAGCGGCAGGAAAACTCGCGCGTCTGGCCGCTGGCCTCTTCCAGCGCGCTCACCGTCCAGCGCTGCGTGTCGCTGGACCAGCGCGTGCGCGTGATCTTCAGGCCGAAACGGATGTTGCGCTCGATGCCGTACTCACGCGCGGTGTCGCGCACGTAATCGCGGATCGAGCCGCCGGCGGCCAGCACCTGATAGCCGAGCCAGGGACGGAACTCGAAACCGAAGCTGAGCATGTCGGAGTCCGAGCGGATGCCCGGATAGCGGAACAGATCCCAGGTGCCGCCCACGCTCTGGCGGCGTTCCAGAATCGCCACCTTCAGCTGCGGGCATTGCTGCGCCAGATGCACGGCGGTGCCGATGCCCGACAGGCCGGCGCCAATGATCAGCACATCGTATTCCATGGTTCTGCTCTCCCGAATTTTGAAGGGCCATCTTCGCCCGGCGGCGTACGCTGCGGGCA
Organism: Solimonas aquatica; assembly: GCF_900111015.1. Taxonomy (GTDB): domain Bacteria; phylum Pseudomonadota; class Gammaproteobacteria; order Nevskiales; family Nevskiaceae; genus Solimonas; species Solimonas aquatica. The sequence continues at coordinate 54,976 of NZ_FOFS01000018.1, forward strand.
TGGCCGCTGCGCCGGGCGGATTGTCCGTGTGGCGAGACTACCTCATGCAAAAGCCCCCGGCGCGTGTGGCGCGCCGAGGGCGGTGTTGCAGATGTTGGGCTCAGGCGTCTGGCGCCAGGGGCTTGAAGTCCGGCTTCTCGCGTACTGCGCAGCTCGGGCAGGGCCAGGTAGCCGGCAGCAGTGCCCAGCGCGTGCCGGGTGCGAAGCCTTCATGCGGGCAGCCCTGCGCTTCGTCGTAGATGTACTCGCAGTTGGGGCACTGGAAGCGCGTGGCCTGCACCGGCGTCGCGACCACCGCTTCTTCCACTGCACTCGATGCCTTGGTCTTGGCCGTGGCGGCGCGATGCCAGCGGGCCATCAGCCTGGCGCGCTTGGGTTCGTAGATGTTGGCCTTGGACAGATCGCCCTTGAAGTGCGCGGCGACCTTGGGGTCCATCAGGCGGTACCAGAGCGGCGGGAAGTAGGCCAGCAGCAGCATCGAGGCATAGCCGGAGGGCAGCTGCGGGGTGTTCTCGAAGTGGCGCAGGGCCTGATAGCGGCGCGTGGGGTTGGCGTGATGATCGGAATGGCGCTGCAGCTGATACAGGAACAGATTGGTGACGATGTGATTGCTGTTCCAGGAGTGATGCGGCTGGCAGCGCTCGTAGCGGCCGGTGCGGGCGTCGAACTGACGCAGCAGGCCGTAGTGCTCCAGATAGTTCACGGTCTCCAGCAGCGAGGCACCGTAAGCGGCCTGCAGCAGCAGGAAGGGCAGCGCGGCCCAGCCCAGCCACAGCGTCAGCGCCGCGAAGAACACCACGGTCATCGCCCAGGCCTGCAGGTTTTCATTGCCCGAGCTGAACACGCTCTTGCCGTTGCGCTGCAGGCGTTCCTTCTCGATGTTCCAGGCCGAGCGCAGGCTGCCGAACACGGTGCGCGGCAGGAACACCCAGAAGCTCTCGCCCATCTTCGAGCTGGCCGGATCATGCGGCGTGGCCACGTTCTTGTGATGGCCCTTGTTGTGCTCGATGAAGAAGTGGCCATAGGCCACCGGCGCCAGCGTCAGCTTGGCCATCCAGCGCTCCGCGCTTTCCTTCTTGTGGCCCAGCTCATGCGCGGTGTTGATCGCCACGCCGTTGACCGCGCCGGTGGTGAACAGCACGCCCACATATTCCCAGATGGCGAGATCGCCGCGCACCGCGAGCCAGGCGCCCAGCGCGGTGACCACGTACTGCATGGGCACGAAGGCGAACACGATGTTGCGGTAATAGCGATCCTCTTCCAGCGCGCGCACCACCGCTTCCGGCGGATTGTTCTGGTCCACGCCCACCAGCCAGTCCAGCAGCGGAATCACGCCGTAGAGCAGGATGAAGGCCGACCAGGTGAACACGCCCCAGCCGGTGGCCAGGAACAGGGCGAAGCCGGCCAGCGCCAGCACCGGAATCATGGGGCTCAGCAGCCACAGGTAGCGCTTGCCGTCGGTCCACTGCACATCGGCCGCATTGAGACTTTGTGTCGTCATTTGGAAACTTCCTCCGAATCCCGCTGGTTCATATGGCAATGACGCCGGTCATTGCGTGCAGCCATTTTTCTTGGGGAAGGCCTGCGCGACCCTGTCATTTCTTGACTTGGGCCTGTCATTTTTCGACATTAGCGGGGTGAGCAAGACCGCCGCCCCTGTGGAAGTGCCTGCGCGCTACTACCTGCGCGCCGCCGAGGTGTTGCTGCGCATGGGGGTGAACGTGCCGCAGCTGCTGGCGGCCGCGCGCATCCGCATCGAGCGCCTGGATCGTCCCGACGCCAGCCTGCCCTTCGAGCAGGTGGAGATCCTGGTCAACGAAGCCTTCCGCCTCACCGGCCGCAGCGACTTCGGCATCGAGGTCGGGCGCACGCTCAAGCTCGGTTCGCACAGCATGGTGGGCTACGGCATGCTCAGCAGCCCGCATGCCGACTACGCCCTGCGGCTGGCGGCACGCTACTTCAAGCTGATCATGCCGGCGTTTCGCATGCGCTACCGCGCCAGTGCCGAGCGCGCCGAGGTGAGCTTTTCGCCGACGCAGCCCATGAGCCACCTCTGCCTGCAGTTTCATCTGGAGGCCCTGGTGTTCGCCACGCATTGCGAGCTGCGCGAGCTGCTCGGCGGCCGCGCGCCGCCCTGCGAGATCTATCTCTCTTATGCCGAGCCAGCCCACGCGGCGCGCTACAGCGAGCTGGACGGCGCGCGCTGTCACTTCGGCTGGGACGTGATGCCCGGCATCCGCATGGTGTTCAGTGGTGACTTCACCGCCTACCCGCTGGCCATGGCCGACCCGTCCGCCCTGCGTCTGGCCGAGGAGCGCTGCAAGGAGCTGGTGCGTAAGGCCGTGGCCGGCGGCAAGATTTCCGACTGGGTGGCGATGATGCTGCGCGAAGCCGGCGGCAGCATGCCCACGCAGGCCGAGCTGGCGCAGACCCTGAACCTGTCGCCGCGCACCCTGGACCGTTATCTGCAGCGCGAGGGCGAGAGCTTCCGCGCGCTGGCCAAGCGCGTGCGGCATGAAAAGGCCTGCGCGCTGATCGAGGCCGGCGAACTGAGCCTGACGCAGATTGCCTATGAGCTGGGCTACAGCGACGCCGCCAACTTCACGCGCGCCTTCCGGCGCGAGGCGGGGCGCAGCCCCAGCGCGCATCGCGAAAGCTCCTGACGCGACCATTGGCGGCCAGGCTGGGCGCAGCCGCGCATCTTTCCGTGCCTCGACATGAGCCAAGACCAGCCATCGTCCGCCCCTGAGCCGTCGTAGCCGTCGTAGCCCGGATGCAGCGCAGCGCAATCCGGGAGCGCGCTGCCGGAAACCGCAACCAGGATCGACGGCATTGCGGTCCCCGGCGTCCGGCGACCCTGCGCGCGGACATGGCGATGAAATGGCGATGTGGCGAGTCATCCGTCCATGCGGTCCGCCGATTTCTGCGGAAGTGCACTATTCGCAGAGCGTGCCCCCGGATTGCGCTTCGCTGCATCCGGGCTACGGGCTACGCGAGTGGTGGCATGAGCATTCCCGGCAGCGCGGGGACATGCATCGATCTGCCGCAGATGTCCCTTTTTTCGGATGACGCCTCTGCCGTTGTGTGCAAGAGCCGCTTGTTTGAAGATGCCATTCAAGCATCTTCAGCAAACAGCCAATTTCTTCATGAGCAAAACCCCCAGCTACTTCACCCCCGCCAGCTTCAAGTTCCTGCGCGATCTCAAGCGCCATAACGAGCGTGACTGGTTCCAGGCCAACAAGGCGCGCTACGAAGCTGAGTTGAAGCAGCCCTGCCTGCGGCTGATCACGGATCTGGCAGAGCCGCTACGCAAGATCAGCGACTGCTATGTGGCCAACCCCAAGCCGGTGGGCGGCTCGCTGTTCCGCATTCACCGCGACACGCGCTTCTCCGGCGACAAGACGCCGTACAAGACGCACGCGGGCATGAGCTTCTATCACCGCGCCACCCGCGAGCAGGCGCGCGGCGGCGCGGGCACGGCGGCATTCGGGCGGCTGGATGCGCCGGTGTTTTATCTGCACATCGAGCCGGGCGAATGCTTTGTCGGCGGCGGGCTCTGGCATCCGATGCCGGAGAGCGTGAAGCGCGTGCGTGATTACATGGTCAGCAATCCGGCGAGCTGGAAGAAGATCACCGGCGATGCCCGTTTTCGCAAAACCTTCGTCATGACCGGCGACAGCCTGTCGCGACCGCCGGCGGGCTTTGCCAAGAATCACGAACTGATCGAGGACCTCAAGCGCAAGGACTTCGTCTGTTCGGCGGCCCTGCCGGATGAGGCGCTCTGCCAGCCGGATGTGCTCAAGACCCTGATGCGCCACTTCACCCTGGCGGCGCCGCTGCTGGACTGGCTGTGCGGCGCGCTGGATCTCGAATTCTGAAGATCACGCCGGGGCCGGGGCTAACCCATATGTAGCAGGCGTGGGCCAGCGGTCTGGCTATGATCCGGCAAGACTCTTACCGTGCCCCAGATCATGAGCGAACCGGAAACCAAACCCACGCGCATTCCCCCCATCGTCACGCTCGACGCCAAGTTCTTCTGGGACGGCGCCGACCGCGAGGAATTCCTGGGCGAGCGCTGCGGCGACTGCGGGCATTACACCTTTCCGCCGCGGCCGATGTGCCCGCAGTGCTTCAGTCTCAAGCGTGAGCATGTGCCCTTGAGCGGGCGCGGCACGGTGGTGGGCTGGACCATTCCGCGGCATCCCATGCCCTTCGGTTTCAAGGAGTCGCCGGTGGTGGCGGTGATCGAGCTGGAGGAAGGCATCCGCATGGTCTCCAACGTGGTGGAGGTGGCCTACGAGCAGATGAAGCCGGGCCTGCCGGTGCAGGTGGCCTTTGCGCCGACCATGAACAATCACAAGGTGCCGGTGTTCAAGCCGCGCAGCGCGTAAGACAAAGAGAACCACCATGGCGCGTCAGTTCACCGAAGCGGCGATTGCCGGCATCGGCCACACCGAATTCTCCAAGGCTTCCGGGCGCAGCGAGCTGCAGCTGGCCGCCGAATGCGCCAAGGCCGCCTGCGATGATGCCGGCGTCAGCCCGCATGACATCGACGGCATGATCACCTTCACCATCGACAACAGCGACGAGGTCAATCTCGCGCGCTGCCTGGGCGTGAAGGATCTGGCCTATACCACGCGCATTCCCGGCGGCGGCGCGGCGGCGGCGGCCACGCTGTACCAGGCGATGGCCATGGTCAACGCCGGCCTGTGCAACAACGTGCTGATCTGGCGCGCGATGAACGAGCGCAGCCAGTACCGCTTCGGCCAGAACCCGCAGCAGCAACAGATGCAGTACCAGTCCGGCAATGGCACCGGCTCGCTGCTCTGGTGCGTGCCCTACGGCGCGATGACGCCGGCCAGCTGGGGTGCGCTGCAGGCGGCGGCGTACATGCACCAGTACGGCGTGACGAACCGCGACCTCGGCTACATCAGCGTGCAGCAGCGCGCCTATGCGGCGAACAATCCGCACGCCTGGTTCTACGGCAAGCCGATCACGCTGGAAGACCATCAGAACTCCAAGTGGATCCAGGAGCCCTGGCTGCGCCTGCTGGACTGCTGTCAGGAATCCGATGGCGGCGTGGCGATTCTGGTCACCAGCCTGGCGCGTGCCCGCGATCTCAAGCAGAAGCCCGTGCGCCTGGTCGGTGCCGCGCAGAGCATTCCTTACAACGTGGAAGTGATCTCCAACTACTACCACGCCGATCTCACCGTGATGCCGGAAGCGCGCGGCGTGGCCAAACGCTTGTGGGCGCAGACGGGTCTTTCGCCCGCCGACATGCAGGCGGCGATGATCTACGACGCCTTCTCGCCGCATGTGCTGCTGCAGCTGGAAGCCTTCGGCTTCTGCAAGCCGGGCGAGGCCAAGGACTTCGTGAAGTCCGGCGGCATGAGCCTGGACGGCGCGCTGCCCACCAATACCAATGGCGGTCTTTCCGGCGAGGCCTACATCCACGGCATGAACAGCATGATCGAGGGCGTGCGGCAGATACGCGGCACCTCGCACAACCAGGTCAAGCGCCGCAAGGTGGAGCACGTGCTGCTGTCCTCGGGCATGGCCGGCGCGGTGCTCGCGGCAGACTGATGCCGCTGCAGCTGAGCTTCGATACCGGTCTTGCCGCGCCCGGCGAGGCGCCGCTGCGTCTGGCCGTGGATGTCTTTCTGCCGCCCGCTGGCGCAGCGCCCCGGGCGCTGCTCTGGTGTCTGCCCGGCGGACACATGAACCGCCACTACTACGACCTGCTGCCCGAGGATGGCGACGCCAGCTTCAGCTTCGCGCGCACGCTCAGCGCGCAGGGCTATGTGGTGGCCAGCGTCGATTACCTGGGCGTGGGCGACAGCAGCCGGCCCGAGGACGGCTGGCGCTGCACGCCGGCGTTTCTCACCCAGGCCAGTCAGCGCGCTTATGAAGCCCTGCAGGCGCGGCTGCAGGCCGGCGAGCTGCCGGGCCTGCCGGCGCTGAAGCTGCCCAGCATCGGCGTCGGCCATTCCATGGGCGCGATGATGACCCTGCTGCAGCAGGCTGAGCATGCGCCGCATGCCGGCGTGGTGCTGCTGGGCTTTTCCACGCGCGGGCTGCCCGAATACGTGCCGGCGCAGTGGCGCAACCAGTCGCTGGAAGCGCTGCGCGCGCAGCTGCCGGCGCTGACGCGCCAGCTGTTCGCCGAGCCCTATTCGCAGCCGCAGAGCACGCGTGAGTCGCGCGGCATCTTTGGCGGACGCAGCGCCGATCCGCGTGCGGTGGCGGCGCTCAAGCGGGCCGGCGCGCCGCTGCTGGCGCAGCCGGCCACGCTGTCGATGCTGCCGGGCAATGTCAGTGCCGAGGCCGCGCAGCTGCGCGTGCCCTTGTTTCTGGGCCTGGGCGAGCAGGATATGGCCGGTGAGCCGCGCGCCATTGCCGCGGCCTTCACGGCCTGCCCGGAAATTGCCCTGCATATCGCCGCCGGCGCGGGTCATGCGCATTTCCTGTTTGCCTCGCGCCTGCGCCTGATGGCGCAGATCGCGCACTGGGGCCGGGGGCTTTAGCCGCGCCGGGGTGCGGGCTTGCCGCCCAGGTCATGCGCCCGCGCCATACGGGGGATTGCCGGGGCGGCGGTGGTGTCGGACCATGCACGCTTTGCAACACATCAAGCTTTTTGGGAGAGACGGTATGGCGGCGGTTCTGAAGGCGGGCTCGCGGTTCAAGAGCGCGGTCTGCGACACGCAGGTGATGCTGGTGAAGGCGCCGGCCGGTGAGCATGTGCTCAGCTGCGGCGGCGTGGAAATGATTGCGCCCACCGCCACGGGCGGCGGCACCCCGGCTCCGGAATTTGCCGGCGGCACGATGATCGGCAAGCGCTATGTGAACGCCGATGAATCCCTGGAAGTGCTCTGCACCAAGGGCGGCGCCGGCAGCCTGGCGCTCAACGGCGAGGCGCTGCAGGTGAAGCAGGCCAAGCAGCTGCCGTCTTCGGACTGACTGCCCGTGCCTGACGCGGGCATGACCGCCAAGGCAGGGCAGGCACGCATGAAATTCATCATCGAACAACGCATCGATATCGCCGCCCCGGCCGAGCTGGTCTGGCAGGTGCTCAGCGATCTGCCGCGCTACGGCGAGTGGAATCCCTTCTGCATCGAATGCCGCTCCAGCCTCAGGCCCGGCGCGCCCATCGACATGAAGGTGAAGCTCATGCGCCGCCCGCAGACGCAGCGCGAATGGATGCTGCGCTACGAGGCGGGGCGCGGCTTCGCCTACCAGATGAAGCCCGTGCCCCTGGGCGCGCTGTCCTCGCTGCGCTTTCATGAGCTGCAGGTGCTGGACGCGCAGCGCACGCGCTATCGCTCCTATTTCCATCTGCAGGGCTGGCTCAAGCCCCTGGTGCTGGCGCTGTTCCGCCGCCAGCTGCAAGAGGGCTTCGCCGGCATGACGCAGGCCTTGAGCCAGCGCGCTGAAGCGCTGTGGCAACAGCAGCAAGCCCGCTAGCGGAGGCGGATTTCGCCACGCGCTATGCGCAGCATTTGCTGGCGCAGCTGCAGGCCGGGCCCTTGCACAGCGCCGCCGCGCCGCCGGGCCTGCAACGCCATCCCGCCATCGCCTGGGCGCAGTCCGGCCTGATGCCGCTCTGTGGCGAGCCCGAGGGTGCGCCGCAGCTCTGTCCCCTGCCTTTGCCGTCCTGCGCCGATGCCGCGCTGGCGGCGCTCGCACAGCTCAGCGGCGCGGCGGCCCTGCGCGGTTTCTCCGGCGCACAGCTCCTGAGTGAACGTGCCGCGCTCATGCAGCTCACACGCGGCGGCGCCATCAGCGCCGGCGGCGCCTGCCACCTGCTGGACACTCGCGAGGGCGGCATCGCCCTGAGCCTGCCGCGTGAAGAAGACTGGGAGCTGCTGCCGGCCTGGCTGCAGGATGGCCAGGCGGTGGATGTGGGCGACTGGTCGGCGCTGCAGGCGAGGCTGGTTCTGCAGGCGCGCGATGAGCTGCTGGAACGCGCGCAGCTGCTGGGCCTGGCCTGTGCCGCCGATGTGGATGCAGCGTCGCAAGCCGTGCCCTGGCTGCGTGTCCTGCACGGCGCGCCGCTGCATGGCGTGAACGCGCCGCGCCGCCCGCCGCGCGTGCTGGAGCTGGCCTCGCTGTGGGCGGGGCCCTTGTGCGGACATCTCTTGCAGCTCGCCGGCGCCGAGGTGGTGAAGCTGGAAAGCTGGCAGCGCCCGGATGGCGCGCGGCGCGGCAATCGCGATTTCTATGATCTGCTCAATGCCGGCAAGCGCAGCGTGGCGCTGGACTTCGCCAGCCGCGAAGGCCGTGCCCAGCTGCGGGCGCTGATCGCGCACGCCGACATCGTCATCGAAGGCTCGCGGCCGCGCGCGCTGCGGCAGCTGGGCATCGTCGCCGAAGAACTGCTGGCCGAGCAGCCGCGCCTGAGCTGGATCGCGATCAGCGCCTACGGGCGCAGCGCCGAGCAGGAACTGCGCATCGGTTACGGCGATGACGTGGGGGTGGGCGCAGGCTTGTCGGCAATCCAGGCGCAGGCCTGCGGGCAGCGCATGTTCATCGGTGATGCGATTGCCGATCCGCTCGCCGGCCTGCACGCGGCGCTCGCGGCCTGGGCCAGTCATGCCAGCGGCGGCGGACGCTTGATCGAGGTCTCGCTGTGTGGCGTGCTGCGGCATATCGTCGAGTCTGCGCGGCTGCCGGAGGCTGCCGCCTGGCGCGAGCGTTACGTGCGCTGGATGGCGGCCGCCGGCACGCCGGCCACGCCGGTGCCGCGCCGCGCCCCTGCGCTTGCCGCGGCGCTGGGCGCGGACACGCAGAGCCTGCTGCGCGACTGGGCGGTCCCGTGCTGATCCGCAATGCGAGCCTGGTGGATGCGCGGCGCGTGGATCTGCGCATCGAAGGCGCGCGGCTCGTGGCGCTGGCCGCGCAGCTGCCGCCGCAGCCCGCTGAGGAGGTGCTCGATGCGCAAGGCGGCCTGATGGTGGCGGGCCTGCGCGATCATCATCTGCATCTGCAATCGGCCGCTGCCGCGCGTGCCGCGATCGTCTGTGGGCCACCGCAGGTGATGAATGCCGGGCAGCTGGCCACGCGTCTGCGCGAGGCCGCGCGCGAGGGCGAGGGCTGGCTGCGTGGCATCGGTTATCACGAGTCGGTGGCCGGCGAGCTGGATGCCGATTTTCTGCAGGACTGCGTGCCGGATCGGCCGCTGCGCGTACAGCATCGCAGCGGCCGCCTGTGGATACTCAATCGCTGCGCGCTGCGCGAGATCGGGCTGCGTGATGCGGACCGCGATCATCCCGGCGAGCGCGTGCAGGGCCGGCTCAGCGGGCGCTTCTACGATGCCGATCTGTGGCTGCGCGCGCGCGTGCCGCGTCAGCGCCCGCCCCTGCACGCGCTGAGCCGCGAGCTTGCGTCGCGCGGCGTGGTGGCGCTCTGCGATGCCACGCCGCACAACAGCCCGGATGATTTTGCGCACTTCGCAGACGCCCAGGCGCGCGGCGAACTGCTGCAGAAGCTGATGCTGATGGGGGATGCCAGCCTGGATGCGCAGCGCGCGCTGCCGGGCCTGGTGGTGGGTGCGCACAAGTTTCACCTGCACGAGCACGACTTGCCCGGCTTCGACGTGCTCTGTGCGCAGATCCGCGCCGCGCATGCGGCGGGACGCGCCGCCGCCTTTCATTGCGTGACGCGCACCGATCTGAGCTTTGCGCTGGCGGCCCTGGAAGAAGCCGGCGCGCAGCCGGGTGATCGCATCGAGCATGCGGCGGTGACGCCGCCGGAACTGATGGACTGGATCGCGCGCCTGAAGCTGCGGGTGATCACGCAGCCGCAGTTCATCGCCGAACGCGGCGATGCCTATGCGCGCGAGGTGGAGGCGCAGGATCAGCCCTGGTTGTATCGCCTGCGCGGCTTCATCACCGCCGGCGTGCCCCTGGCGGCCGGCAGCGATGCACCCTTCGGCGCCCTCGATCCCTGGGCGGCGATGCAGGCGGCTGTGACGCGGCGCAGCGCCGGCGGGGTGCTGCTGGGCGAAGCCGAGGCGCTGAGCCCGGAAGAAGCGCTGTCCCTGTTCACGGCGCCGCTGACGCAGCCGCAGCGCGGTCCGCTGCTGCCGGCGCCGGATGCGCCTGCGGATTTATGCCTGCTGCAACAGGACTGGCGCAGCCTGCGCGGCGCACTGGATCGCGCCCGCGTGCGCGCCTGCTGGCGCGAGGGGCGGCTGATTCATCGGGCGGACTGAAGCTTCTTGGGTTTTCCAGTCGTGCCCGCGCCAGCGGGCAGCCCGCCGGCGCGGGCATGATGGAGCGGGCGGCATCTGCTTCTCGTCCGACCGGGGGAAGCCGCCGGAGGTACAAGACCTGGACACTCCAGCTTCCCGAATGCAGGAGGGCTTCCCCATGCAGCAGTGGATTTGCGCGATCTGCGGTTTCATTTATGACGAGGCCAAGGGCATGCCCGATCACGGCATTGCGCCGGGCACGCGCTTCGCCGATCTGCCGGATGACTGGGTCTGTCCCGAATGCGGCTCGCCCAAGGATTCCTTCGAACCCTACCCGGGCTGATGTACTCGGTTCGGACGAGGCATGCGCACAGAGAGCTTTTAAGATCGCTGGCACGATGCGGGAACAGGCATCGAACAAACTGCGTATCGCGGTTCACCACCGCCGAGGAGAACACATGAAGCTGAATGCAGCGCTTGCCGCAGCCGCGCTCGCCGCGCTGGCGGCCTTGCCGGCGCAGGCCAAGGTCGGCGCCGACAAGGCCGCCGAGCTCAATGGCCCCAAGCTCACTTGCATGGGCGCCGAGCGCGCCGGCAGCGCCTCGGGCGTGGCCGAGTACACCGGCAAGTACCAGGGCACCTGGCCGGGCCTGTCCAAGCCTTATGGTTTCGATCCCGGCCCCTACAAGGATGAAAAGCCTTCGTTCTCGATCACCGCGCAGAACATGGCGCAGTACGAGGACAAGCTCACCGAAGGCCAGAAGGCGCTGTTCAAGCAGTATCCGCAGTCGTATCGCATGGACGTGTATCCCAGCCATCGCGATTTCCGCAATGCCGACTGGGTCTGCGACACCGTGAAGAAGAACGCGGTGAGCGCGGAGCTGGTTCATGACGGCTATGGCATCAGCGGCACCACCGGCGCGATTCCGTTTCCGTTTCCGCAGAGCGGCCTGGAGGCGATCTGGAACATCATCAATCCGCATCGCGCCTGGTCGGAAAAAGCGGTCTGCGATATCGCCGATGTCTATGCCAACGGCAGCATCGCCTGGGGCCGCAACAAGTTCATGACCCTGAACCTGGGCAACAATCCGGACCCGGCCAAGCGCGCCAGCTATCAGGACAAGATCAACTCCTACTTCTACACCAGCTATCTGCTGCCGGAGCGCGACAAGGGCTTCACCGCCGTGGGCTATCAGCCCAATGACTTCAAGAACGACGCCACCATGTCCTGGCAGTACAGCCCCGGCATCCGCCGCGTGCGTCAGGCGCCGGAAGTCTGCTGCGACTACCCGGTGCCGCCGGCCGGTCTGCGCACGGTGGATGATGACTACGTGTTCAACGGCTCGCCCGAGCGCTACACCTGGAAGCTGGTCGGCAAGAAGGAAATCTATGTGCCGTACAACAACTTCAAGGCCAACGATCCTTCGGTGAAGTACAAGGATCTGATCAAGCCCAACACCATCAATCCCGACTACGTGCGCTACGAGCTGCATCGCGTGTGGATCGTCGAGGGCACGCTCAAGGACGGCTTCCGCCACATCTACGGCAAACGTCGTCTCTACGCCGATGAGGACAGCTGGCTGGCGCTGTGGGCCGACAACTACGACGGCCGTGGTCAGCTCTGGCGCGTGGCCTTCGTCAACTACTTCTACTCGCAGGAGTCCAAGGCCTATCACCGTGGCGCCTCGGTGTATCACGACCTCACTTCCAAGGCTTACGAGGCCGGCTATCTCACCAACGAACGTGGCGAGGATTGGTGGCGCATCAACACGCCGCTGACACCGGCAATGTTCAGCCCCGAAGCCGCAGCGCGCGGCGGCCACTGAAGGCCCTCGCGTCATGAACGCCGTGCTCAGGGAGCAGAACGCCTACGCGGGCCTGTACGCGCGCATGCTGGAGAAGTCGCGCGAGCTGGCGCTGACCACGGCCGCCACGCGCGCGGCCAAGCTGGGCAAGCTGCTGCAGGCGATACTCGACGCACGGCCGGCGATTCTCGAAGCCGGACATCGGGAGCTGCGCTTGTCGGCCACCGATGTCGATATGCAGCTCTTGATGATCAAGAGCGAGGCGGAGTTCATCGCGCAGCATCTGCACGAGTGGATGGCGACGCAGGCGATTCCCGTGTCGCTGATGAGCCTGGGCAAGAAGAGCTATGTGCGCTACGAGCCCAAGGGCGTGGTGCTGCATCTGTCCACCTGGAACGCGCCGATTGCCGAAGGTTTCGTGGTGGCTTTCGGTGCGATTGCGGCGGGCTGTCCCTTCCTGCTCAAGCCCTCGGAACTCGCGCCGCATTCGGCGCAGGTGCTGGCCGACATCGTCGCGCGCGTGTTCGAGGAGGACGAGTTTGCGGTGGTGCAGGGCGCGGCCGATGCCGCGACGCAGCTGCTGGCCTTGCCCTTCAATCACATCTTCTACATCGGCGGCCATGCCGTGGGCCGCATCGTGCTGCGTGCAGCGGCCGAGCATTTCGCCACCGTCACGCTGGAGATGGGCGGCAAGAATCCGGTGATTGTCGATGCCAGCGCCGATCCTGCCGAAGCCGGACGCAAGCTGGCCTGGGGGCGCGTGGCCAATGCCGGGCAGGTCTGTCTGGCGCCGGACTATGCGCTGGTGCATGAGGCCGTGCTCTCGCCATTCGTCGCCGAGCTGCGCAAATCGATGACCGCGATGTACAACGCCGATGGTCGCGGCTTCCAGAACAGCGGCGATCTGCCGCGCATCGTCAACCGTCGGCACTTCGAACGCATCAAGAGCCTGCTCGACGATGCCCTGGCCAAGGGCGCGCAGCTGGCGCTGGGCGGCGAGACCGATGGCGATGATCTCTACATCTCGCCCACCATCCTCACCGGCGTGAGCGAGGACATGCGCATCATGCAGGAGGAGATTTTCGGGCCCATCATCTGCGTGCTGCCGTTCACGCGGCGCGAGGACGCCATCGCCACCATCCGCCGTCGCCCCAAGCCCCTGGGTTCGTACATCTTTGCCAAGGAGCGCGAGGCCATCGACTGGTATCTGGCGCGCACCAGTTCCGGCAGCACCGTGGTCAACCACAATCTGATCCAGTCCGGCACCAACCCGCATCTGCCCTTCGGTGGCGTGAATGCCAGCGGCCAGGGTCGCATCGGCGGGCGCTACACCTTCCTGGAATGCAGCAATGCCCGTGCGGTGGTGGAAGAGGGTCCGCCGGTGGGCGATCCGAACCTGATGTTCCCGCCGTACTCCGACAAGTACAAAGGCATGATCGCGCAGATGCTGGCCAAGCCCGTGAAGCTGCCGGCCTGGCTGGTGAAGGCCTTCGATGGCCTGATCCGCGGTACGGCGCGGCTGAAAGGCCAGCGCTTCTAGAGCATTTTCGAGTTATCTGTTTACGTACCCTGATGAGGCGAAGTAGTTGCTGCATTCCTGTGGCGTGAAGGCGTCGAGTAGCTCGCCGATGTGATCCCAGAGGGCGTCGACCGTACGCAAGGCGGCCTTGCGCAGCAAGGCCTTGAGCTTGGCGAAGAGTTTCTCGATGGGATTGAGGTCAGGGGAGTACGGCGGCAGATAGACGATGGTTGCGCCCCGCGCTGTGATCGCTTCCTTCACCCCCGCGACTTTGTGGCTGCCCAGGTTATCGGCGATAACGATGTCACCGGATCGTAGCGTCGGGCACAGGAATTCCCGCACATATTCGAGGAATGTCGCGCCATCCATAGGGCCATCGATGACCAGCGGCGCCGTGACGCTGTCATGGCGCAGGCCGGTAATGAACGTCGTGGTTTTCCAGTGCCCGTGTGGCACCGATGCGACGCAGCGCTGCCCTCTGGGGGCGCGACCGTAGCGTCGCGCCATATTCGTGCTCGCCCAAGTCTCATCAAGGAAAACCAGCTTTTCTGGATCCAGCGAAGTTTGCTGGGCCTGCCAATCACGTCGTGCCTTCTGCACGTCGGCGCGCTCTTGCTCGCTGGCGTGCAGGGTTTTTTTTAAGACT
>NZ_FOFS01000019.1 GCF_900111015.1 Solimonas aquatica
GCAAGGCTTCCTTGGTCGCCTCGTTCTCCAGCATCGCCTCAGCCAGCAGTCGTTTCAGCCGGCCGTTTTCCAGCTCTAATGCCTTCAGCCGCTTGGCGTCCGACACGTCCATGCCGCCGAACTTGCTCCGCCACAGATAGAAGCTCGCCTCGGAAAAGCCGTGCCTGCGGCACAGCTCCTTGATTGCCATGCCAGCTTCCGCCTGCTTCAGAAACCCGATGATCTGCTCTTCGGTAAATCGCTTCTTCACGTCCAATCTCCTTGTTCATGGGATTGGACTCCAAATGCCAGTGCTACTCAAAATCGGGGGGACGTCGCTTCCGGCAGTTCCAGGTTGGCTTTGTTGGCGGTGGTGACGATGCGGGTGCGGTAGTCCTTGCGGTTACTCACTTCTGAAACGCGCTGCTGGCTGGAGCCGGCGTCGGAGACGCGGGCGTCGATCTGGGTGTCCTTGCGCACGTACACGCCCTGGGCGACGCGTTCGCGGATGGAGATGTCGGCCACCAGCATGTAGGTGACGTCCTTGACCAGGGAATTGGCCACCAGCGAAACGCCCGTGGCAGCGAGGCCGCCGACGACACCGCCGGTCCAGGTATTGCCGCTGCGTGAGCCGATCACCGCACCGGCCGCAGCGCCGGCCATGGTTTCGCCACCACCCACATAGCCCTGCTGCAAGGCTGCCTGTGCGGCCGTGGGGCTGGCCTTTTCCAGATTCAGCACATAGACCAGCATCTGGAAGTGTGCCTGATCCGGATCGTCCACGATCTGGTAGCCATTCTCGTTGCTGGCGAACTGCTGCTTGACGAACTGCGAGAAGTTGCGCCGGTCGAATTCCATCACGCCGCT
Organism: Solimonas aquatica; assembly: GCF_900111015.1. Lineage (GTDB taxonomy): Bacteria > Pseudomonadota > Gammaproteobacteria > Nevskiales > Nevskiaceae > Solimonas > Solimonas aquatica. The sequence continues at coordinate 847 of NZ_FOFS01000019.1, forward strand.
GCGCACGTCCAGAAAGATGGTGCGCTGGTTGCGAGGCACCGGATCGACGAATACCGAGGTGCTGGTCTTGGTTTGCACGTCGAGGTCTTTTTTCGACAGCGCCACCTGCGTGGCGGCGCAGCCGCCGAGCAGGCTCAGGGCGACGCCCAGCGACAGGAGGCGGAGAAAGGTTTTATGTCGGCTCATGACGAATCTCCCTAGGGGAACAGGCTTGAAGGACAAGGCTGCGCGTGCCGGATTGGCGGCTGCGCAGGCGTGAAGCAGGCGGTCTACCAGTAGTGCCCGTAATAACGGTGGTAATAGACGCAGTCGCGGTAGTCGTAGTAGCTGTAGTACGCGTAGCCGGCGAGACTGGCGCAGCTCCAGCCGGGCTGCCAATAGGCAGGCGGCTGGGCGGGCGGCGGAATGTTTTTCTTGAGCGCGTCCTCGGCGTATTCCTGTGCTTTCTTGATGTCGCCGGCATTGAACGGCGAGGCCATGGTCTGCGCGTTGAGGGTGCGCTGCATTTCTTCGCGTTGTGGATCAGTCGCCGCGCCGGCGCGCGCGACCGTGCACAGCAACAGCATTGCGCTGAGCGCCAGAGATAGTTTGTTCATGCGAACCCCCATGCAGCCGTTTTTGATTTCAGGTCGAAACTGCGGTGCTGCCGCTTTGCGGCGTCCTGATCTTGTGCTGCAGAAGATGCCGAATGCAGACCGGCTTATCTGTGCGACGTCTCTCAGATGAATCGCGTCGGTGCGTCGCCAGCACCGCCGGCCGTAGGCGCCGCTGCCCTGAAGGACCCGGACCAGTCCTTCCGTCATAATCGACTCAGGATGTAACGCCACGGATGACAAACGAGCCCGAGGAGAAAACTGGAATGAAAGCGGTGATCTGCAAGCAGCTGGGCGGTCCGGAATTGCTGCGGCTGGAAGAGGTGCCCGATCCCAAGCCGGGTGCGCGTGAGGTGAGGATTGCCGTGGCCGGCGCCGGCGTGAATTTTCCGGATGTGCTGATCATCCAGGGCAAGTATCAGCTGCGCGCCGAGCCGCCCTTCATTCCCGGTGCCGAAGTTGCGGGGCGCGTGCTGGAAGTGGGCAGTGAGGTGAAGCGCTTGAAGGTGGGCGACAGCGTCGCGGCGCTGGTCAATGTCGGCGGCTTTGCCGAGCAGGTCTGTGCCGCGGATAGCAACTGTCTGCCGGTGCCTGCGGGCATCGATCTGGTGGCGCTGGGGGCGTTTCCGCTGGTGTACGGCACCACGTATCACGCGCTCAAGCAGCGCGGCCAGCTCAAGGCCGGCGAGACCCTGCTGGTGCTCGGTGCCTCGGGCGGTGTGGGTCTGTCGGCGGTGCAGCTGGGCAAGCGCATGGGCGCGAGGGTGATTGCCGCCGCGTCCAGCGCCGAGAAGCTCGCGCTGTGCCAGGCGCAGGGCGCCGATGCGCTGATCGACTACTCCAAGGAATCACTGAAGGATGCGGTGAAGCAGCTCACGCAAGGCCAGGGCGCGGACGTGATCTACGATCCGGTCGGCGGTGCGCTGGGCGAGGAATGCCTGTCCTGCATCGCCTGGAACGGCCGCTATCTGGTGATCGGTTTTGCGTCCGGGCCGATTCCGAATCTGGCCGCCAACCGTCTGCTGCTCAAGGGGGCTTCGGCGGTCGGTGTGTTCTGGGGCGCGTTCACGCAGCGCGAGCCCAAGCTCAATGCCGAGAACTTTGCGCAGCTGTTCGCCTGGCTGGCCGATGGCTCGCTCAAGCCTTATCTGTCGAAGCGTTATGCCTTGCACGAAGCGCCGCAGGCGCTGCAGGACATGATGGCGCGCAAGGTCAGCGGCAAGGTGGTGATTGCGCCTTGAGCGGCGGGGTAAGGCAGATGTCGCGGCCGAGGCCGCTCCTGCAACAGGCGACTGCAGGAGCGACCTTGGCCGCAAGCGCGTTTCAGCTCCAGGGCCGCGCCTCGATGCGCAGCTTGCCGGTCAGGCCCGGATTGGTGTTCTGCTGGATGGGAATGTCGAAGCCGATGCCGCTGTTGTCGGCCAGGGCGTAGGTGTTGGCGCTGGAGCCGGGCTTGCCGGGATTCAGGTCCTGATAGCCGTACTTGATGCGCCAGCCGCCCAGCGCGGTCTTGTCGGGAATGGCTTCGACGATGATCAGCTCGCGATAGATGAAGCCGCCCTCGTAGTGGCGGTCCAGGAACAGCAGGCCGTCGATGGTGTAGTCAGGCACCAGCACCTTGAGATCCAGCGCAAAGCTGACCGCGCCGGAATTTTTCACGCTCTTGTCGGGATCGAGAAACACCGAGAACAGATGCGGGCTGGCCTTGCGATCCGGCGCGCGCTTCTCGCCCTGCGTCTCGGGGAACAGCTCGTCGTAGCTGCGGAAGATGGCGGAGTTCTCGCGCACGTCGCGGCGCGTGAGCTGCCACTGGCAACCGCGCACGCTTACCGCAATCTCGAACTGGTAGGAAGCCTTCACATCCTTGCCGCTCTTGAGTTCCTTCTGCACTTCCACCGGCAGGCTGATGTCGTCCACATCGAGGATGCCGTCCACGCGCAGCTTGCCGAACAAAAAGCGCGTGAGGTTCTGATAACCCTCTTCGGAATTGACGATGCCGTAATAGCCGGAATGGCTGCGATGCACGAAGGCGCGCGGCGACTGCAGGTCGGTGCCGCTCTTGTCCGGTCCGTGCGTGGTGGCGTTTTCGATGCGCACCAGACCGTCGCTGGATTCACCCACCGCCCAGGACGACAGGCCGCCGGCCACCTTGTAGTCGCGCGGATTGGTGCCCACCAGATTGAAGACGCGCTCCGGCGGGAAGTCACGCAGCACGGCCACATCATCGCCCTTGGGCAGGTACAGATACTTGGCCATGCGCTCGCGGTTGAAGTTGTTGACGTCGCCAAAGCTCAGCCAGCCCGGCACATTGCGCACGATGCGCATGTCGATGCCGTTGTGCGGCGTGGCGTAGGTGAAGAGCTTGTCGACGCTGGCCTGCGCGGCGTCGAAGGCCGGATCGGGGTTCTGCAGGAAGGAGCGGCAGACCAGGCCGCCCATGGAATGCGCGACCAGATAGCAGCGGAACTGATCGCTGCTCACGCCATTGGCGGGGTTGTCGCAGACCTTCTGCTTGAGCCGCAGAATCAGATCGTTCAGGCCACGCGCAAACTGTTCGATGGCCGGCGTGCCCTGACCGTCGCCGAAGTCCTGCGAGGCCTGATCGTAGTAACGGTAGATGACGATGCACCGGTATGGCACGCCGGCGTCGAAGCGCCGCGCCTCGGAGAGATCATCGCCATCGACGAACACATCCTGGTAGTCGTGATCGCTCATCAGGCGCACCAGGGGCGACTCGAAGAAATACTTCTTCACCTCGCCGGTCCACACCGTGCGCGACTTGGTGGAGCCGATGTTGAAGCCCATGTAGGGATCGGCGACGGTGTCTTCGATCTCGCTCTGCGTGGCGGCAAAGCCGCGCACGTAGATGATGGGGTGAAACGGATGTAGTTCGGCCACGACGCTCTCCCGGTTGTGGTGTCTGAAGCTTGCTGATCCTGCCGACGTCCGCGTAGGCGGTTTGTGCGCTGGCGCGCGGCAGGCACACTTTAGAACCTATCCGTGAATTGCGCGCGCCTGCGATGGAGGTCGTTTTGCCGCAGACGTTCGCAACGCACGGATAGGTTCTCAGACGCCCTGATGCTGGAGCCTGCCGGCTTGATCCACGGCAAGGAAGGCCGCGTGCTGGCTCTGCAGAAAAGCCGGCGCCTGGGCGCCGCTGAGCATGGCGATGCTGCTCAGCGCGCCAGCCACCAGGCACAGCGGCGCCAGCACGCTGATCGACTGGTAGTCCTGCACCGGCCAGCCGCTGCGTGGATCGAGCAGATGGCAGTAGCGACGACCGTCGATCTCGAAGTAACGCTCGTAGTCGCCGCTGGTGGCGAGCGCGCCCTGCGCCAGCGCGAGCACGGCAATCACCTCCTCGGCGCGGCGCGGGTGCTGGATGCCGAAGCGCCAGGGCTGGCCTTCGGCGTCCGGGCCCAGCACGCGGATGTCACCGCCCAGGTTCACATAGCCGCCGCGCGCACCGGCGTCCTGCAGGACGGTGGCGACACGATCCGCCGCGTATTCCTTGCCGAAGCCGCCGAAGTCCAGCTCCATGCCGGCGCGCGGCAGGGCGATGTGCGGGCGCAGCCACTGCACCTGCTGCCAGCCCACCAGCGGCAGCAGCGCGGCGATCTCCCCGGCCGCAGGCAGGCGTGGCTCGCGGAAGTTCCACACGCGGCGCAGCACGCCGCTGCTGATGTCGAAGCGGCCTTCGCTCTGCACGTGCAGCTGCGCGGCGAAGTCGAGCAGGCCCGCGGTTTCCTCGTCCACCTCGATGCGCGCGCCGCTGCCGGCGGCGGCATTGATGCGCGAGACGATGCTGTCGCTCCGGTAGCGCGAATACTTGTATTCGATGCGCCGCGCCTCGGCGATGCCGGCGGCAATCGCATCCTGCGCCGCGGCATCGTCCAGCCCCCAGATGCGGATCTGGGCACGACAGGCCATCACGCCGAATTCGGCTTCGAGACTGTCGCGGGTGTCTGGCATGCGCGGACGATACAACGCGATAGCGGCGCTTGTTAAGAACTTATCCGTGAATTGCGCGCGCTCAAGGCGCGGCCCGGGCGTCCCCCGATGCGTGCGGCATCGAGGGACGCATCCGCTCAGAAGCGGTAGGCGATGCCCAGCTGCACGGCGTACCAGTAGAAGGTGTCGAGCCCGGGCGAGCCATTGCCGATGAAGCGCAGGCCGGCGCGCTGCACGCTGTATTCACCCTTGATGTCGAAGTTCCAGTGCGGGCTCGCCTGCCAGGCCAGCTTCTGGCCGAAGGTGAGACTGCCGAACGCCGCCATGCGCTGATCCAGGGTGGAGTAGGCGCCGTCCGGCAGCGTCGGGAAGCTGCCGCTGGCCGGTGGATCGACGTAGAAGTCGGCCGCACTCTGGGTGTCGTAACGCAGCGCGCTGGTCCAGGCCAGGCTGTTGCCGACCGGCTGCACCCACTCCTCGCCCAGGCTGTGGGCGCGGATGCCGAAGCTGTCGTGATAGTAGCGATAGCTGCTGCGCAGGCTGGCGCGCAGGCCTTTGAAGTGATGGTTCCAGCGCAGCAGGGCGGTCTCCTGCTGGCGCGAATCGGGGCGGTTGTCGAACAGCTTGTAAGGATCGCTGTAATAGCCGCTGCCGCTGCTGTAGCCCGCCTGCAGCTGCACGATGTCGGTGGCGGTGAGCACGCGCGTGACGCCAACGATGCCCTGCCAGGTGCGGCGGCTTTCGTTGTCGGCGGCGCCGTTCTCGGTGTCGATGCTGTCATCGGCATAGCCGACGCCGGCATTGAAGGTGGTGTTGTTGTCGTCGCTGGCCCAGCGTCCGTCGAGCGAGACCGCGCGCGAGGTGTAATCGTGCTCGGTGGAATAGCTCAGTCCCACGCTGTAGGCGCTGCGCGCGCGGTAGTGGGTGAGTTTCACGTCGCCTGCCGTGCGCAGATCGTCCATGTGCGAGGCACCGGACTTGGTGGTGTAGTAGCGCGGCGAGGCGCCGGACACCGAGTCGGTCACCACGGAGGACTCCACGCCCCAGGCCGTGCCCATCGGCAGGCTCAGCGACAGCGAGGGGGCGTTGACCGTGATGCGCTGCAGGCCGGACTGGTAGTCGTGGTAGTACAGCTCCTTGAAGGCCAGCACCGCGTGCTCCGGCGCGTTCTCGGCGGCGGCGGTGTACGGTGTGAGGCCGGGCAGGGCCAGTGCCGCGAGCAGGATGCCGCCGAGTCCCTCCTTGCGATCAGTTGCAGCCACAGCCGCCTCCTCCCACGCCGTAGCCACCGGAAGCGGCCTGCTTGCTGGCGCTGATGTGTTCGTCGAAGCGCTGTTCCAGGGCATCGCCGCCCATGGTCATTTCCGGGCGCGCGAGCATGCCCTTCTGCCAGGGCTTGGGGGGCTGCAGGCTGCAGGCCTGCAACAGGCTGAGCGCCAGCAGGGCGCCAATCAGGCTGAGCGGTTTCATGGGGCGGGATTTCCTTGGGCAAGCGCTTCACCGATGCGGCGTTCCAGCTCGGCGCGGTCGGCTTCCTTGAAGCTGGGATGCACCATCAGGACCTTGCCGTGCTCGTCGATCAGATAGGAGGTGGGCATGCCGTCCGGCTTGTACTGTTCCGGCGCCTTGCCGGCGGGGTCGAACAGCACGGTGAACTGCGCCGGCGTCTGCTTCAGGAACTGCTCGGCATCGCTGCGCTGCTCATCGACATTGATCGCCACCACGCGCAGGCCTTTCTTGCCGTACTTGGCGTGCATCTCGTTCATGAAGGGGAAGCTCTGCCGGCAGGGCGCGCACCAGGAGGCCCAGAAATCCAGATACACCACGCGGCCGCGCAGCTGGGTGAGGCTCAGGCTGTTGCCGTCTTTCTGCGCCAGCGTGAAGTCCGGCGCCGGCTTGCCGACTTCCGCGGCTTGCGCGCTGCCGGCCAGCAGCAGCCCGGTGAGGCCGGCGAGCAGCGCGCGGCCAAGGCGATGCGTGTTCATGAATGCGTTCTCTTCTTGGAGGCCAGGGGGATCAGGCGCCGCGCCAGCAGCAGTGCGGACAGCAGCAGCAGGCTGAGCGTGGCGTGCAGCGGGGTGTCATAGCGGCCCAGCAGGAGCGCGCCACCTCCGCCGACATTGGTATTGGGCGTGCCGCTCACCATCACCGTGACGGTGCCGCCGGAGGAATTGCTGCGGATCTGCAGCTGGGCATCGATGCTGCCGCCGGTGGCGGGCGTGACCATCACCGTGCAGCTGGCGCCGGGCTGCAGGGTGTAAGGCGCCGCTGCGCAATCGCCGCCGCCGCTGCCACCGGTTTCCAGGGTCAGCGACGGCGGGATGAGATAGCTGCTCACGGTCAGCAGCGCCGCGCCCTCGTTGGCGATCACCAGCGCCTGCGGCTGCAGCGGCTGATTGGGCAGGCTGCTCAGCGTCATGCTGGTCGGTGAGGCCGTGAGCAGGGGCGAGCCGCTGGCCACGCCGGTGCCGTTGAGATTCAGCGGGGCCGCGGTGCCGCTGCTCAGGCTGAGGCTGAGCTGCGCGCTGCGGCTGCCGGCGGCGCTGGGTGCGAAGCGCATCGCCACCGTGCAGGAGGCGCCGGGCGCGAGGCTGCTGCCGGCCGTACAGCCGTTGCTGTCGATGATGAAGTCGCCGGCATTGCTGCCGGCCAGGCCGATGGCCGTGAGGCTGGCCGCGCTGCTGCCGGTATTGCTCAGCGTGGCGCTCTGCGTCGCGGTGCGCACGCCGACCACGGTGCTGGAGAAGCTCAGCGTGTCCGGCGACCAGCTCAAGGTCGCGCCGCCGGCCACGCCGCTGCCGGACAGCGCGGCGGTGAGCGGCGAGCCGCTGGCGTTGGAACTCAGGCTCAGGGTGCCGGCGATGCTGCCGCTGGCGCTGGGCGTGAAGCCGATCTGCAGCGCGCAGCTGCTGCCGGCCGCCAGGGACGCGCCGCAGTTGTGGCTCAGCGAGTAGTCGCTGGGACTCACGTTCAGACTGCTGATGCTCAGGCTGGCCGTGCCGCTGTTGCTCAGGGTGATGGTGCGTGCGGCGGCGGCGCTGCCCACGCCCACGCTGCCGAAGTCCAGGGTGCTGGGGCTGAAGGCCGGAATCGGCGCCGAGGCCGAGCCTGCCGTGCCGCTCAGGCTGATGGTCACCGGCGTGTTGATGGCGTTGGAGACGATCTGCACGCTGGCGGTGCGCGTGCCGCTGCTGACGCTGGGCGTGAACGTGACGTTGATGGTGCAGCTGGCGCCCACGGCCAGCGAGGTGCTGGCGGTGCAGGCGCCGCCCGGACTGGTGAAGGCGAAATCACCGGCGTTCGTGCCGGAGAGGCTCAGGCTGCTGAACTGCGCCGCCGCCGAACCGCTGTTGCTCACCGTCACCGTCTTGGCGCTGCTGCTGGTGTTCTGCGCCTGGGCAGAGAAGCTCAGGCTGCTGGCATCCACCGACAGCTGGCCGGCGGCCGAGGCCGTGCCGGTGCCAGTGAGCGTGACCGTGGACGGGCTGTGGCTGCTGTCGTTGTGGGTGATGCTGAGGCTGGCGCTGCGCGTGCCGGTGGCGCCGGGCGTGAACTTGAGCAGCACCACGCAGGAAGCGCCGGCCGCGACACTGCCGCTGCTGCTGCAGCTGGTGCCGGTGGCGATGCTGTAGTCGCTGGCCGCCGTGCCACCGATGGCCACGCTGCTGAGGCTGAGCGCGGCCGTGCCGGTGTTGCTGAGCGTGACGGTCTGCGCGGCCGAGGCCTGTCCGACGGTGCTGGCAAAACTCAGGCTGCCGGGGGAAATCTGCGCGGTGGGCGCGCTGACTGCGGCGCCGGTGCCGCTCAGGGCCACGGACTTGGTGCCGGCCCCGGTGACCAGACTCAGCGTGCCGCTGCGCGAGCCGCTGGCCGTGGGCTGGAACTTCGTCAGCACCGTGCAGGAAGCGCCGATGGCCACGCTGCTGCCGGCGCTGCAGCTGCCGCCGCTGACGATGGCGAAATCGCTGCCGGAGATGCTGATGGAAGAGACGCTCAGGCTCACCGTGCCGCTGTTCGTCAGCGTGACGGTCTGCGAGGCGCTGCTGCTGCCCACCGAGGTGGAGGCAAAGCTCAGGCTGGTGGGCGAGACCGCGGCGGTGGCGCTGAGATTGGGGTTGGCGATATAGGCCGCGATGTCATCAAGCTGCGTGCTGCTGAGCTTGTTGCGGAAGATCCCCATGCCGCCGGTGTTGCTGTTGATGGCACTGAGGATGGTCGAGGCGCTGTTGGCGCCGCGCTGGATCTTGTTCTTGGTGCCCGGCAGGCTGCCGTGACAGCTGGAATTGGAACAGGCGGTGCCGGCAATGCTGGAACTGGTGTACAGGGTCTTGCCGTTGCTGGCGTCGGCGGCGAGCGCCGTCTGAGGCTGGAAACAGAGACTGACGAGCAACAAACAGGCAAGCGCGGAAGCGCGATTTCTTGATGTCATTGTGGTCGGTGGCAGCTTGGGGGAACGGCGACGACGTTGACGGGCATGGTGACAATTCGCCGCCCTTGCGCGGTTCGGTCGCGACGGGCGGAGCGGGATTGCAGCATGACCGGTGACAGGGCCATGCTAGGTACGGAATTCTTAAAAACCCTTAAGCCCTGCGCGCCAATCCGTAGCGGTTTCTCGGGGTTTGCCCGTATCGTGCACGGATGCGTCATTAGGGTCTGTTGACATTCACTTTGTCCGCTGCGTTGCTGCCGCAAATCGCGCCATGCGGCGTTGCGAAACTTGGCCTTGGAACCACCAAGGCCTGCGTTTCGCGCCTTGCCTGGCGCGATTTGCGGCGCAACCCTTACGGGACGGGGCCGTTTTGACGCAGGGCGGCGTTGGCAGCCGCTGGCTTGGAATCACCAAGCGGCGCGTCTGCCGCCTTGCCCTGCGGCAAAACGACCTCCGTCGCAGCGGGCAAAGTGAATGTCAACAGACCCTAGTCAGGCGCTAAGCTCGCAAGCCCGGGTTTCCCCCACTTCGCCGCCACTCATGTTCAAGTCCATCCTCGTCGTCTGTACCGGCAACATCTGTCGCAGTCCGATGGCCGAGGCCTTGCTGCGCCGCGAGCTGAAGGCGAGTGGCATCGTGGTGGGTTCTGCCGGCACCGGCGCGCTGGTCGGCTGGCCGGCCGATGCGCAGGCCCTGGCGGTGGCATCGGATCACGGCCTGGACATTTCCGCGCATCGCGCGCGGCAGGCTTCAGCGGACCTGCTGGGGGCTTCCGATCTGATTCTGACCCTGGACGAGAGCCACAGCCGCTGGCTGCACCAGCGCCATCCGCAGCTGCGCGGCCGCGTGCACAAGCTGCTCAAGTGGCAGAACGATGCCGACGTCGAAGATCCCTTCCAGCGCCCGCGTGCGGCCTTCGAACAGGCCTGGGCCGACTGCGAGCAGGGGGTGGCGGACTGGGTGAAAAGGCTGAGCTGACCCGTCGCTTATACTATGCGACCCGTGTCTCCTGACGGCCCGACCGCCGCCGCCATGTCCGAAGCCGCAGAACCCAAAACGCCGCGCAAGCTGTACCTGATTTCCTACGGCTGCCAGATGAACGATTACGACTCGGCCAAGATGGCCGAAGTCCTGGCGGCCTCGCACGGCTATGAGCGCACCCAGCAGCCCGAAGAGGCCGACCTGCTGCTGCTCAACACCTGCTCGATCCGCGAGAAGGCCCAGGAGAAAGTGTTCTCCGAACTCGGCCGCTGGCGCGAGTGGAAAGCGGCCGCGCCGGGGCGGGTGATCGGCGTCGGCGGCTGCGTGGCCTCGCAGGAAGGCGAGGCGCTCACCGCGCGCGCGCCCATCGTCGATATCGTGTTCGGCCCGCAGACCCTGCACCGCCTGCCTGAGCTGCTGGACCGCACCCGCCAGACCCAGGCCCCGAGCATCGACATCAGCTTCCCCGAGATCGAGAAGTTCGACCGCCTGCCCGAGCCCAAGGCCAGCGGGCCTTCGGCCTACGTCTCGATCATGGAAGGCTGCTCCAAGTACTGCACCTTCTGCGTGGTGCCTTACACGCGCGGCGCAGAAGTGTCGCGGCCGCTGGATGATGTGCTCACCGAATGCGCGCTGCTGGTGGCGCAGGGCGTGCGCGACATCACCCTGCTGGGCCAGAACGTCAATGCGTATCGCGGCAAGATGGGCGAGAGTCGCGAACTCTGCGATCTGGCGCTGCTGATCCGCTATCTGGCGCAGCTGCCGGGCCTGGAACGCATCCGCTTCACCACCTCGCATCCGGCGGAATTCTCCGATGCGCTGATCCAGGCTTATGCCGACGAACCCAAGCTCGCCTCCTTCCTGCATCTGCCGGTGCAGTCGGGCAGCGACCGCATCCTGGGCATGATGAAGCGCGGCTATACCCGCGCGCAGTTCCTCGACAAGATCGCCCGCGTGCGCGCCGCGCGGCCGGACCTGTCGCTGTCCTCGGACTTCATCGTCGGCTTTCCCACCGAGAGCGACGAGGACTTCGTCCTGACCATGAACCTGATCGACGAGGCGCGCTTCGACTGCGCGTTTTCCTTCGTCTACAGCCCGCGCCCCGGCACGCCGGCGGCGAATCTGCGCGATGGCGTGGACGCCGACACCAAGAACCGCCGCCTGCAGATGCTGCAGGCACGCATCCGCGAGTACGACGACGCCTTCCGCGCCGGCCTGGTCGGCAGCCGTCAGCGCGTGCTGGTGGAGAAGGCCGCGACGCGCGGCGGCGGTCAGCTGGCGGCGCGTCTGTCCAATCATCGCTGGGTGAACTTCGACGCCCCCGAGTCCCTGATCGGACAGCTGGTGGACGTGGAAATCACCGCCGCCGCCGCCAACTCCCTGCGCGGCCGCCTGCTCACGGACCGGGTCTGCGCATGAGCCCCACGCCCCGCGCGGTACAGCAGGCGCGTCAGGAACTGACGCTGGAACCCGACGAGGCGCAGCGCCTGGTCAATCTCTGCGGCCCTTTCGATGCGCACCTGCGCCAGATCGAGCTGCGCCTGGGCATCGAGATCCGCAATCGCGGCAACCGCTTCCAGCTGCTCGGCGCCAAGCGCGACATCGCGCGCGGCGAGGCGGTGCTGCAGGAGCTGTTCAATCTCACCGGCAATGACACCGTCACCACCGAGGACGTGCATCTGGCCCTGGTGGCGCAGCTGGGCGATGAAGAGCCGCAGGACGAGGAAGAACCGCGCAGCACCCAGGGCGAGGTGGTGATCCGCGGCAAGCGCGGCGTGATCCGCGGCCGCGGCGTGCAGCAGAAGCTGTATCTGAAGAACATCGTCACCTATGACCTGAATTTCGGCATCGGCCCGGCCGGCACCGGCAAGACCTATCTGGCCGTGGCCTCCGCCGTGCATGCGCTGGAGCGCGACCGCGTGCGCCGCATCGTGCTGGTGCGCCCGGCAGTGGAAGCGGGCGAGAAGCTCGGCTTCCTGCCCGGCGACATGGCCGAGAAGATCAACCCGTATCTGCGCCCGCTCTACGACGCGCTCTATGAGATGCTGGGCTTTGAAAAAGTGGCGAGACTGGTGGAGAAGAACGTCATCGAAGTCGCGCCGCTGGCCTTCATGCGCGGCCGCACGCTCAATGAATCCTTCGTGATTCTCGACGAGGCGCAGAACACCAGCGTCGAGCAGATGAAGATGTTCCTGACCCGCATCGGCTTCGGCAGCGTGGCGGTGGTCACCGGCGATCTCACCCAGATCGACCTGCCCAAGCACCAGCTCTCCGGCCTGCGTCACGCGCAGAAGGTGCTGGCCGGCGTGGCCGGCATCAGCTTCACCGCCTTTCGCAAGGAAGACGTGGTGCGTCATCCGCTGGTGCAGGCCATCGTGCAGGCCTACGAGCAGCACGAGAGTCAGGAGCCGCAGGCTTGAGCCGCGCGACGGCCCCGGCGACGGATGCCATCGTCGTGCAGCGCGTCGGCGTGCCGGCCGCCGGCATTCCCAGTGCCGCGAGCCTGCGTGGCTTCGCGCTCGCCGCCCTGCCCAGACGCTACGGCGAGCTGACCATCCGCATCGTCGTCGATGCCGAAAGCCGCGCCCTGAACCATCATTACCGTGGCAAGGACAAGCCCACCAATGTGCTGTCCTTCCAGGGCGGGCCCGGCGTGCTGGGCGATCTGGTGATCTGCGCGGACGTGGTGGCGCGCGAGGCCCGGGAACAGGCCAAGCCGGCGCGCGCGCACTGGGCGCACATGGTCGTGCATGGCTGCCTGCACCTGCAGGGTTATGATCACGAGCAGGACGCCGAGGCCCAGCGCATGGAGGCGCGGGAAATCCGAATTCTCAAAACCCTGGGTTTCGACAACCCTTATTCATGAACGACGACAGTAGTCTCAAGGAGCAGCAGGACGGCGGCCGCAGCCATTGGTGGCGCCGCGTCACCCAGCGTCTGGCCGGAGGCCCGCGCACCCGCGAGGATCTGCTGGGCCTGCTGCGCGATGCGCGCGAGGCGCAGCTGCTGGATGCCGATGCCATGTCGATGTTCGAGGGCATCCTGCAGACCGCCGAGCTGCACGTGCGCGATGTCATGGTGCCGCGCGCGCAGATGGTGACCATCGAGCGCGACTGGACCCTGGCCGAAGTGCTGGACGTGGTGATCGAATCCGGTCACTCGCGCTTTCCGGTGGTGGGCGAGTCCAAGGACGAGGTGCTGGGCATCCTGCTGGCCAAGGATCTGCTGCGTTATGCGGCAGCCGTGCCCGGCGGCGGCGCGCCGGACTTCGACCTGCAGCGCCTGCTGCGTCCCGCCGGCTTCGTGCCGGAGTCCAAGCGCCTCAACGTGCTGCTCAAGGAGTTCCGCCGCAGCCGCAATCACATGGCCCTGGTGGTGGATGAATACGGCGGCGTCGCCGGCCTGATCACCATCGAGGACGTGCTGGAGCAGATCGTCGGCGAGATCGACGACGAGTACGACGAAGCCGAAGGCGCGCGCATCCTGCGCCAGGACGAGCGCCGCTATCTGGTCAGCGCCCTGACCAGCGTCGAGGAGTTCAACGCGCATTTCGGCACCAAGCTGCCCACCGGTGATTTCGACACCATCGGCGGCTATGTGCTGCATCTGTTCGGGCACATGCCCAAGCGCGGCGAAAGCGTGCAGCTGGAACGCCTGTCCTTCAATGTGCAGCGCGCCGACAAGCGCCGCGTGCACCAGTTTCTCGTCACCGTCGCCCCGGCCTGAAGCCGATGCGCGTGCGCGCCCCGCTGTCGGCCGTCGCGCGCCTGCTGCTGCGCGTGCTGCTGTTGCTGGGCCTGCTGCCGGCGGCGGTGCTGGCGCAGGACGGCGGCGAGGCGCCGCGCATCGCGCTGGTCACTTTCGGGCCCGGTCCCGTGTACTGGGAGCGCTTCGGCCATAACGCGCTGCTGGTGCGTGACGAAAGCGGCGAGGCGCTGCTCTACAACTACGGTGTGTTTGATTTCGCGCAGAAGAATTTCTTTCTCAACTTCGCGCGCGGCCGCATGCAGTACCGTCTGGCGGTGCAGCGTTTCAGCGAGGCTCTGCCGCAATACGCCGCCGAGGACCGCTGGCTGCGCGTGCAGCAGCTGAACCTGACACCCGCGCAGGCGCGGCGTCTGGCCGACTATCTGCGCTGGAACGCGCTGCCGGAAAACGCCGAGTACCACTACGACTATTTCCTCGCCAACTGCTCGACGCGGGTGCGCGACGCCATCGACATGGCCAGCGACGGGCAGCTGCGCGTGGCGCTGCAGGCGCAGGCCGCGGACAGCAGCTATCGCTTCGAAGCCACGCGCCTGATTGCGCCGGTGCTGCCGCTGGCCCTCGGCATGGACCTGATCATGGGCGCTGCCGGCGACGGCGCCATCAGCCGCTGGCAGCAGGGCTTCGTGCCCATGTCGCTGATGGAAGCGCTGCGCGGCGTGCAGCTGCGCGATGCCGAGGGCCGCGCGCGGCCGCTGATCGCACGCGAATTCGCCTTGCTGGAGGCCAGCCGCTGGGCGACGCCGGCCAGGCCCTTGCCGCTGCGCGCGCCACTGACGGCGCTGGGCCTCGGCTTTGCGCTGCTGTTGCTGGGCCTGGCGCGTCTGCGCCGGCACACTGCGGCGCGTTATGCGGACGCGCTGCTGAGCACGCTGGCCAGCCTCAAGCTCGGGTTGATCGGTCTGGTGATGCTGGCGGTGTGGACGCTCACCGATCACTGGGTGATGTGGGCCAATCACAATCTGCTGCTGTTCAATCCGCTTTATCTGCTGCTGCTGCCCACGCTCTGGCGCCGCCGCCGCCCGGACTGGCAGCCGGCGCGCTGGGCCGCTCGCCTGAGCCTGCTGCTGGCGCTCGCGGGTCTGGCCGCGCTGCTGTGGCTGGCGCTGCCGGGCGCGCAGCAGAACCTGCCCTGGATCGCCGCCGTGCTGCCGCTGCAGCTGGTGCTGGCCTGGTGGCTGCGGTCTGCGGCTCGCGCATGAGCGCCGCGCCGCAGCTGATTCTGGCCTCTGCCTCGCCGCGTCGCGCCGAGCTGCTGCGCCAACTGGGCCTGCGCTTCGTGGTGCACCCGGCCGATGTGCCGGAACGGGTGCAGCCCGGCGAGGCGGCCGCCGCCTACGCGCGGCGCATCGCGCTGGAAAAGGCCCGCGCCGGCTGGCAGCAGGCGCAGGCGCGCGGCGATGCGAGCCTGCCGGTGCTGGGCGCGGATACCGATGTGGTGCTGGACGGCCGCATTCTCGGCAAGCCGCGGGACCGGCAGGACGCGCTGGCGATGCTGGCGGCGCTTTCGGATCGCGAACATGAGGTGTATTCGGCGGTGGCGCTGAAGCGTGGCGCGCAGGAAGCGCTGGCGCTGAGTGTCACGCGCGTGCGTTTCGCGCGGATCGGCAGCGCGCAGGCGCAGGCCTACTGGGACAGCGGCGAGCCTCTCGGCAAGGCCGGTGCCTACGCAATTCAGGGGCTGGGCGCGCTGTTCGTGCGCGAGATCACGGGCAGCTACAGCGGCGTGGTGGGTTTGCCCCTGCACGAAACTGCCGCGCTTCTGGAACAATTCGACATCCACCTTCTCGCCACGCCGACATGAGCAGCGAAATCCTGGTCAATATCGGTCCGCAGGAAACCCGCGTGGCACTGGTGCAGGCCGGCGCCGCGCAGGAAGTGCACGTGCAGCGCGCCTCGCGCCACGGCCTCACCGGCAATATCTACAAGGGCAGCGTGCAGCGCGTGCTGCCCGGCATGCAGGCCGCGTTCGTGGAAGTGGGCCTGGAGCGCACCGCCTTCCTGCACGTGGCCGACATGTTGCCGCCGCCGGTCAATGGCGAGAGCCTGCCGGCGGTCACGCAGCTGCTGCACGAAAGCCAGCAGGTGCTGGTGCAGGTGATCAAGGACCCCATCGGCAGCAAGGGCGCGCGCCTGACCACGCTGCTGTCGATTCCCTCGCGCTATCTGGTGCTGCTGCCGCACGAGCCGCATGTCGGCGTGTCGGCGCGCCTGGAAGACGAGGCCGAGCGCGCGCGTCTGAAAGGCATTCTCGAAGAGCTGCAGCAGCGTCTGGCGCCGCAGTTCGGGGTGATTGCGCGCACCGCCGCCGACGGCGTGGAACCGGCGGCGCTGGAGGCGGACCTGGCCTTTCTGCTGCGGCTCTGGCAGGCGGTGAGCACGCAGGCGCGCGGCGCCAAGCCCGGCACCCTGGTGCACGGCGATCTGCCGCTGGCGATGCGCACCCTGCGCGATCTGATGGGCACCGATGTCGAACGCATCCGCATCGACAACGCCGAGGAGTACCACAACGTCAAGCAGTTTGCGCAGAGCTTCGTGCCGCAGGCGGCGGGGCGCATCGAGCTGTACGAGGGCAGCGCGCCGATCTTCGATCTCTACGGCGTGGAGGACGATATCGACCGCGCCCTGCAGCGCAAGGTGGAGCTGAAGTCGGGCGGGCATCTGGTCATCGACCAGACCGAGGCGATGACCACCATCGACGTCAACACCGGCGCCTACACCGGGCATCGCAATCTCGAAGAGACGGTGCTCAAGACCAATCTCGAAGCCGCGCAGGCCATCGCCCGGCAGCTGCGCCTGCGCAATCTGGGCGGCATCATCATTCTCGACTTCATCGACATGGCCGAGGCCGACCATCGCGGGCAGGTGCTGCGCGCCCTGGAGCGGGCGCTGGCCGATGACCCGGCGCGCACCCAGATTTATCCCTTCTCGCCGCTGGGCCTGGTGGAGATGACCCGCAAGCGCACCCGCGAGTCGCTGGGCCATATCCTTTGCGAGCCCTGTCCCACCTGCGCCGGCGGCGGCACGCTCAAGACCATCGAGACTGTCTGCCACGAAATCACCCGCGAGGTGCAGCGCACCGCGCGGCAGTTCGAGGCCAAGGGCTTTCTGGTGCTGGCGGCGCCGGCCGTGGTGCAAAAGCTGATGGATGAGCAATCGGCGGACCTGGCGATGCTGGAAACCACACTCAACCGGCCCATCCGCCTGCAGGCCGAGGCGGCGTACACGCGCGAGACCTTCGATGTCGTGCCGCTGTGAGCGGCTTGCGTGAACCGCAGCTGATCGGGGCGGGTCTGACAACTGGCCGCGCGCCGGCCGGCACGCGACAATACATCCCCCCATAAGCAAGCCGCCCGAAACCGCTCTCGATGGAACGCGTCAAACGCCGCTGGTGGACCTGGGCGATCTCGCTCTTGGCCGGCGTGGTGATCGTGACCACGGCCATCAGCGGTCTCTTCCAGGTGGCGGTGCTGGCGCTGCCCAGTTATCGCGCCGATCTTTCGGCCTGGATCACCAGGGTTGCCGACCGTCCGGTGCAGATCGGCGGCATCAATCTCAGCTGGCGCGGCCTGGAGCCGCGCCTGGATCTGGATGACATCACCCTGTTCAGCAACAGCGGCGAGGAGAGCCTGTCCGCCGAGCACCTGAGCATGGGCTTCAACCCGCTGCGCCTGCTGACCGGCAATGTCTTTCCCGATCATGTCGAGCTGTCCGGCATCAGCCTGAGCGCCGAGCGCGACGCGCAGGGCCGCTGGCGCATCGCCGGTTTCGGCGGTGGCGAGGACGACCCGGCCTGGCGCGAGGCCCTGGCGCGCGATCTCAAGCGCTTCCGCCATCTGCGCATCCAGAACTGCGAGCTGAGCCTGAGCGCGCCGGAGCTGGGGCCGCAGCCGCAGCTGCTGCGCCTGGGCGTGATGGAGCTGGATCTCACCAGCCAGGGCTTCGCGCTGTCCGGCGCGCTGCATCTGCCGGCGGCTTACGGCGATCTGCTGGAACTCTCCGCCGATGTCGAAGGCCCGCTCGCCGAGCCGGCGCAGTGGCACGGCGATTTCGAGCTGCGCTTCAAGCGCCTGCAGCCGCAGGGCTGGCTGCGTGCCTGGCTGCCGGAGGGCGCGGTCGCGGCGGCGCAGAATCTCAATCTCGGCATCGAAGGCAGCTTTGCCCAGCAGCGCGTCAAGCTCGCCGATCTGGTTCTGGATTCCGGACCGCTGGTGCTGGCGCAGGCCGGCCGCGTGGCGCAGGCGCGGCGCGCGCGCCTGCGCGGCCAGCTGCGCGGCGAGGCCGACGGCGCCTGGTATCTGGATCTGCGCGATCTGCGGCTGGACGATGAGCGCCTGGCGCACGGTGCGATCCGCTACCGGCGCAGCGACGCAGGCGGCGAGCTGGACGTGGACGCCGCCGAGCTGCGCCTGGGCCGGATCGCGCCCTGGTTCGGCATCACCACCGCAGCCGACGGCGCGGCGCGGCAGCTGACGCGTTTGTCCGGCAACCTGCGCAATCTGGTGCTGCGCTTGCGTGAGGACCAGAACCAGACCCTGCGCTACACCCTGACCACGCAGCTCGAACAGCTGGCCTTCGCCGCCGAGCCGGAGCAGAACCGCCCCGGCTTCAGCGGCCTCAGCGGGGAGCTCTCCGCCAGCGACAGCGGCGGCAGCCTGCGTCTGCAGCGTCTGCCGCTGTCGCTGCAGCTGCCCGGGGTGATGGCGCAGAACGTGTCCTTCGACAGTCTCAGCGCCCTGCTGCAGTGGCAGCGCAGCGCCGAAGGCTGGCATCTGGCGGTGCCGCAGCTGGCCTGGGTGCTGGCCGGCAGCAGCGGCGACGGGCGCCTGAGCCTGGAGCTGCCGGCCGAGCATCCGCACGATGCGGTGCTGGATCTGCAGGCCCGCTTCAGCGCGCAGGACGTGGAAGCCTTCAAGCCCTTCATGCCGCTGCACTGGCCGCAGCATCTGCGCGACTACCTGCAGCAGAGTCTGAAGAAAGGCCGCGTCTCGCACGGCGAGCTGCGCATCCAGGGGCCGCTCGCGGACTTTCCGTATCACCAGCGTCCCACCGGCAGCTGGCAGCTGGATCTGGACGCGCTGGGCGTGACCCTGGCCTTCGCGCCGGACTGGCCGAAGCTGGAGGACGTGGCCGCGCACCTGAGCTTCTCCGGCAACAGCCTGTCGATCGAGGCGCAGTCGCTGAAGATCGCCGGCAATCCGGTGCGTCGCGCGCTGGCCCGTTTCGACGACTTCGACGACGGCATCCTGCGCGTCTCGGCGCGCACCGAAGGCGAGATCGCGCGCTACTACGACTATCTGCGCGCCACGCCCCTGCACGAGCGGCTCAGCGGTCTGGTGGACGAAACCCGCGCCGCCGGTTCGGCGGCGGTGGATCTGGATCTGACCCTGCCGGTGCACGACATCAAGAGCAGCAGCGTGCAGGGCACGGTGAGTCTGGACGAGGTGCAGCTGATGGTGGGGCGCCTGGAACAGCCGCTGGCCGGCATCAGCGGCAGCCTGCGCTTCGACGATCAGGGCGTGAGCGCCGACCGGCTCAGTGCGCGCTTCGAGGAAATCCCGCTGAGTGTGCGCATCGTGCCGCGCGCCGGCACGCATGGCGTGGTGCAGGGTGATTTCAGTTTCAGTCCCGACGCCGATGGCCGCGGCGCCAGCGCGCTGATTCCCGCCTTCCTGCGGCCCATGTTCAAGGGCGAGAGCGCCTGGCATGCCGAGCTGCCGATCCAGGATGGCAACACCGCGCTGTATCTGAGCAGCGATCTGCGCGGCACCGACATCCAGCTGCCCGAGCCCCTGGGCAAGAGCGCCGAGCTGGCCGCGCCGCTGAACCTGCGCATCGGCGGCAAGCCGGAACTGATCGGTTTCAATTACGCGCAGAAGCTCAGCGGCGCGCTGTTGCTGGGCAGCGGCGAGCAGGGGCAGAGCCTGGACGGTCTGCATCTGCGTTTCGGTGCTGACAGCGCCTCGCCGCCGCAGCGCGGCCAGTATTTCATCGACGGGCACGCCGACACCGCGGACCTGGCCACCTGGATTCCCGCCATCGCCGGCATGAGCGGCACCGGCGGCGGCGCCCCGCAGATCGAAAGCCTGGAGCTGGATGTCGATCATCTGCGCTGGCAGCACCAGCTCAGCGAGGCCACGCATCTGCGTTACCGGCCGCAGAACAACGGCTGGCAGATCACGCTCAGCGGCGAAGGCGCGCAAGGCACGATCGACTGGCAGGGACCGGCGCCCGGCCGGCTCACCGCGCGGCTGGATCGCCTGCGCGTGCGTCCGCAGACGCCGCCGGGCGAGGCCGAGGCTGCCAGTGCCGACAAGGCCAGGAGCAGCGAGCCACCGCTGGATCCCACGCAATGGCCGGAACTGGACATCAGCTGCGCGGGGATTTTCTCCGGCGACACCGAGCTGGGCGCGCTGACGCTCAACAGCGCGCGCATCGCCGGCGGTCAGCGCCTGGATCGTTTCAATGTCAGCGGCGGCATCGCCGAGCTGCAGGCCGGCGGGCAGTGGCGGCGCAGCGAGGGGCGCTCCACGGGCGAGCTGCGCTTTGAACTGCAGAGCCGCGATATCGAAGCCCTGCTCAAGGCGCTGGACTACGCGCCCAGCCTCTCGGCCAAGAGCAGCCACGCCAATGGCCAGCTGCGCTGGACGCCGGCGGCGGGCGGACTCGACTGGCAGTCGGCGGCCGGCAAGATCGAGCTTGGTGCCGAAGACGGCCAGCTGCGCGCGGTGAAGCCCGGCGCCAGCCGCGTGCTGGGCCTGATCAACTTCTACGCGCTGCCACGCCGGCTCACGCTCAATTTCAGCGACGTGGTCGATCAGGGCCTGGCCTTCGACACCATCAGCGGCCAGTTCGATCTGGGCAATGGCGCGGCCAATACCCGCGATCTGGAAATCAAGGGACCTTCGCTGCGCATGCAGATGCATGGCCGCATCGGCCTGGCCGCGCGCGACTATGATCAGTACGTGACGGTGTATCCCGGCGTGTCCTCGGGTGTGACCCTGGGCGCGGCCCTGCTCGGCGGTCCGGCGGTGGGCGCGCTGGTGCTGCTGGCGCAGGAAGTGCTCGACAAGCCACTGGACCAGGTCACGCAATTGAGCTATCACCTCAGCGGCAGCTGGGACAATCCCAAGGTGGAACGCGTGGACGGGCGCGACGCGCGGCAGGGCGGCGAAGCCAAGTCGGGCAAGACCAACGGCGGCAACAACTCGGGCAAGCGCAAATGAGCTCTTCGATCATCGCGGCTTTGCAGATGAACAGCGGCGACGATGTCGCCGCCAATCTCGATGCGGCCGAGACGCTGCTGCGCGAAGCGGCTGCCGCCGGCGCCTGTCTGGCCACGCTGCCGGAGAACTTCGCGTTCATGGGCGCGCGTGATCGCGACAAGCTCGCGCACGGCGAGGCCGATGGCAGCGGCCCGATCCAGGACCGCCTGAGCAAGCTGGCGCGCGAGCTGGACTTGTGGATCGTCGCCGGCACCTTGCCGATCCGCCAGGACGGCGGCGAGCGCGTGTACGCGGCCAGCTGCGTCTACGACAGTGATGGCGCGCGCGTGGCGCGCTACGACAAGATTCATCTCTTCGACATCGAAGTGCCGGGCAGCGGCGGCGAGCGTTATCGCGAATCCAATTCCATCGCGCCCGGTCAGGCGCAGGCGGTGGTGGTGGATACGCCGGTGGGGCGTCTGGGTCTGTCGGTGTGCTACGACCTGCGCTTCCCCGAGCTGTACCGGCGTCTGGTGGCGGCCGGTGCCGAACTGCTCTGCGTGCCGGCGGCGTTCACCGTGAAGACCGGCGAGGCGCACTGGGACTTGCTGCTGCGCGCGCGCGCCGTGGAAAACCTCTGCTATGTCATCGCCCCGGGCCAGTGCGGCACGCATCCCGGTGGTCGCGGCACTTACGGTCACAGCCTCATCGTCGAACCCTGGGGCAGCGTGATCGCGACACGCGCCGAAGGTCCCGGCGTGGTGCTGGCCACGCGCGATGCGCAGCGCCAGAGCGAACTGCGCGCGGGCTTTCCGGCGCTGAGTCATCGGCGGCTGTAGGGCTTTAGCGCTGCCAGAGGCCGCTGCTGCTCAGGCCCACAAAGATCACACTGTTGCGCTGCAGGCGGCCGTAGGGACCCAGTGACGGACCGGCGAAATAGTCAGCGCCCAGCAGCAGACTGAGCTGATCGTTGAGCTGGTAGCGCAGGCGTGGACGGACGACCAGATCGCCATGCGCGGGCTGCCAGGCGGCATCCAGCGACAGCGCGCTGCGCTGATCCGCCGTGTAGTAGGACAGCCCGCCGCCAATGCCCAGACTCTGCGCGTACAGCGCTTCCGAGAGACTGGCGTGGGCATAGGCCAGGCTGCGCAGCGGTGCCGGGTTCAGCGCCGGATCGCGGTAGTCCAGGATGCGGCGCCACTGTGCTTGCAGGAATACCGAGCTGCTGCCCAGATGGTGCTCCACGCCAAACACTGCATCGAGAAACGCCTCGCCTTGCGAAAGATCTTCGCGTCGCGGCTGTCGCGGCCGTGTATACGCGGCCTCGCCGCGCCAGGCCCAGCTGCCTTTGATCCACTCCCAATCGCCGCCGAAGATCGCGCTGTCGGGATGATTCAAGCGCAGCAGTCCGGTAGCCAGATCTGGTGCCGAAACCAGCAGATTGGGCCGCTTCGCCGGCCCTTGAAAATAAGACAGTGACCAGCCGCCGCGCTCGTCGCGGGTATCCAGGCGCAGACCGCCGGCACCGAGTGAATGCGCGTCTCGCTCATCCTGATAGCGAAGCCCGGGCACTACCGGCAAGGGCATGCGGCTGGCGCGAAACAGCGGCTGCCAGAGTGCCTGCAGCGCGTGCGGGCCCCAGTTGTATCGCAGGCTCGCGGTCGGCAGCCCGAGTTTTTGGGCATCGTCGCTGTCCACCAGGCGCGTGTAGTCGCGGGCCGCGAGATTGTCGGTGGGGTTGAGCACCTCGGTACGGCCCCAGCGGATGATCTGCCAGCCGGCGGCCAGCTGCAGCATGCCATGCCGATAGTCGAGGTAGGCCTCGCGCGCCAGCGCCTTGCTGTGCGTGGCGGCGGATTCGTCGTCGGCCTGCACCCGCTCGCCATAGCTGCTGGCGCGCAGCGTCAGCCCGCCCGGCAGCGGCAGTTTAAGTCTGCCATCGAGCTGCATCACCGCTGCAACACGCGAGGCATCCAGCGTGCGTGTCCCTGACCAGTCCGAGAAACTGAGGGTGCCGAGCAATTCGGTGCGCCGTGGCCGCTGTGCGGCGACAGCCTCGGCGCTGACATCGCCGGTGGCAGGCGCTGCAGCTTCGGCATCCGGCGAATCCGCAGCGCTTGCCGAGCCCATTTGCAGCAATACCAGCAGCAAGGCTGCGGCGATCCTATTCATCCTGCTGCAGCGCATTGGGCGCGAAGGCTTCGGCTTTCAGCTGCGGCAGGAACACGAAGTCCTGCACCAGGATGCGGCTGCTGGCCTGATCCTGCAGCTGCTGCGCGCTGACCTCATAAGCCTGAAACGCGCCGGGCTGCTGGCTGATGGCCTGCACGCGATGGTTCTCGATGCGCTTGAGCGCCTGGCCTTGCTCATCCCAGGTATCCATGCGCCAGTTGAACGCGGTTTGTTGATCGATCCAGCTTTCGCGACGCGAGTAGCCGCTGTTCTGAATCACCGCATCGCCACGTGGCAGCGACACCACGCGCCAGCACTTATGACCCTCGTACTCGTCTTCACCGACGATATTGTGATGCCAGTCCTCGGGCTTGTGGCCCAGTACGTCGGCATTGCTCAGCACCGTGCCCATGAAGCTGTCGCGCTTGCCGTCCGCCAGCAGGCGCCGCAGGCGCTTGGCTGCCGGCAGATACACCCACAGCTCATCGTCACGGCCCTGATGCTCGATCAGCAGGCTGGCAAGGCCGCGCACCTCCGCCGGCAGCAGATAGAGCGCACGGCGGCTGGATTCGCCACTGTCGGACTGGGTGCGGATCAGGGTTTCCACTTCGCGCTTGCGCAGATTGCCGCTGGCGTTGCGCAGTTCGAAGACCATGTTCATGCGCGCACCACGCAGTTTGACGGTGGCGGCACTGCGCTGCATCAGCTGCAGCGCGTCCGGCGCATTCTCGATGGCCTGACAGTTTCCGGCAAAGGCCAGCAGCAGGCACGACAGGCTCAGCAAACGGATCATGAGCGGGGTTCTCCAAAAATGGCTTTGGGCCGCAAACTCAGCAGCAGGGCGGGAAACAGCGTCAGCGAGGCGATCACGCTGGCGAGCATGGCCAGGCTCACCATCACTCCGAGCCAGAGATGCACGTTGTAGCCCACGGACAGCACCAGCCCCAGATAACCACCGGCCACCGCGCTGGCCACGAACAATGCGGCCTTGCCGGCGGTACGGTAGGTGGCGGTGGTGGCGCGTTCGACATCGCCCTCGAACTCCACCAGGAAGTCACGCAGGCGCACACCGAAGTAGATGGCGTAGTCCGCGCCGATGCCCACCGATATGGCGGCGATGAAGACCGTGGCGACATTCAAGGGAATGCCCAGCGTGGTCATTGCCGCGAAGGCAAACAAGGTGGCGGCGAGCAGCGGTATGGCAATCAGCAGGCCGGTGAGCAGGCTGCGGAACAGCAGTGCCGCGACCAGGCTGGCGATGCCCAGCACTTGCAGGATGTTGGCGAGCTTGGCTTCGATGAATTTGCGATTCAGCGCCAGCGTGGTGGCGCCGGTTCCGCCCAGCTGCATGCGGATGCCGGGCGGCAGTTCGGCGTCGAACTGCTGGTGCAGACCGTGGAACAGCTGCTCGATATAGATCGAAGAGTCGGTGCGGGCCAGCACACGGATCAGCGCCGCATCGCGCTCCGGACTCAGCACATCGGCCAGGGCTTCACTGCCGGCGCCGCTCTCGTAGAGCAGCAGATACTGGCGCAGCGCGTCGGTGTTCCAGTCCAGCGCACCGCTGCGGCAGGCGCTGGGCTCGAAACCACAGGCGACTTCGGCGGCGGCATCGACATAAGAAGCCGTGGCGCCGATCTGCGCTTGCGTCTGCAGCCAGGCCTCGATGCGGCGCAGCAGATTGGCGGTTTGCGCGGTGGTCACCGAATCTGCGCCCTGGCCTTTAAACAAAAGATAAAGCACGTTGGAACCGGAGAAGCGCGCGTTGAGCGTCTGCTCGGCCTTGCGGATGGTGGTGAAGCGCGCGAAGTATTCGGCCACGGAATTATCCACCCGCACCTGCGCGGCCAGCAGGCCGCAGCCGCTGAGCAGCAACAGCGAGATCAGGATGGTGCGGCCGCGCCGCGCATCGCTGCTGCTGCGCTGCAGGAGCGCGACGATGCGATCCCAGAGGCTGTAGCGCTGTTCACCGGCGGGCAGCTGGCGGCAGGGCAGCAGCAGGCGCAGCGCCGGGATGAAGATCAGCTCGATCAACAGGCCGGCGGCGATGCCCAGCGCCACATAAAGCCCGAAGCTGCGGATCACCGGCGTCTTGAAGATCATCAGCGAAGCGAAGCTGGCGGCAGCCACCGTCGAGGCCGCCACCATCACCGGTGCCACAGCGACGAAGGCGCGTTCGATGGCGAGGCGGTTGATCGCCTGCCAGTCCGGATTCGCGGCCGGCATCTCAGCGGCCAGCTTGTGCAGCTCTTCATTGAAGCGCTTGAGCATCTGCACGGCGTGGCCGGCGGTGAGCGCGACGATGATGATCGGCGCACTGGTGTTGAAACCGTCCAGACGCATGCCGGCCTGCGTGATCACGGCAGTTGCGATGCCGGCCGAGGCCACCGCCGTGATCAGCGGAAAGATCATGCCCTGCAGGGTGCGGAAGGCCTCGTAATGAATCAGGCCGATCAGCAACAGCGTGAACGGCAGCACCAGAAAGATGTTTTGCGTATAGCGTTCTAGCTGCGCAAACACGCTGGGCTGGCCGCCGACCACCACGGTGAAGCCCGGTTCGGTGATCGCGGCGAGCTGTTGCTGCAGATCGGTCAGGTAGGCGCGCTTGCCCTGCGCCGGCTCCTTGAGCCGGAACAGAATCAGCGTGGCGCGACCGTCCTCGCTGAGCAGGCTGTGGTACAGGCGGCTCTGTCGCGCCCGCGCTTCGGCGTCGCGCCAGTCCTGGGCATTGCGCAGGATGCGGCTGATTTGCATGTCGCCGTCCTGTGTCTGCACCACACGCGCGCGTTCCGAGAGCAGCGAAATCACATCCAGGCTGCGCGCACCGGGCTGGGCGCGCAGCAGGGCGTGGATCGTGGCCAGCTGCGCGGCGCCCTTCTCATCCAGCAATGGCCCGTGGTCGCGGCTGAGGCCGATCACGATGTAGTCGCTGGGGCCGAACAGTTGCTGCGCGCTGCGGATGGTCTGGGTGATTTCGGATTCCTCCGGCAGCATGGTGTCCAGCTCGATGTAGATGCGCGGATACGGCAGGGCCGCGCAGACCAGGAGCAGCAGCACTGCTCCGCTGCCGATCACCGCCCGGCGGTGATCCAGCAGCAGGCGCAGCAGGCGCGCATAGTTCCAGGCGCTCATCCGCGCTTCACCAGTTCCAGATAGCCGACGGTGCCGAACGGGTCCTGGTGATAACGCCGCTGCGCGATCTGCGCCGCGTCCACGGCAGCGTCCAGCGCCTCGATCTGCGCGGGGCTGCGCACGATCAGGTTCCAGTCCATGAACAACTCCATGTAGCCGCGCACCATGTTGTCGGCCAGGAAGTTCGGCACGATCAGCTTGCCGCCGGGCGCGAGCCTGTCGAACAGACAGGCGGTCAAGGTCTGCGCCACCGGTTCCGGCAGGTAGTCGTAGAGGCCTGCGGCGTAAGCGAGATCCAGCGCCGGCAGCGGCAGCGCACGATTGAGGATGTCGCGCATCGGCCGATGGATGATCTCGACCGCGAGGCTGCCGTAGTCCTGTCGCACCACAGCCAGGCTCTCGGCGTCCTGATCAACGGCGTAAATCTTCGCGATGCGGCCCGCGCGCAGCGCTGCGCTCATGCCGGCTTCACGCAGATGGCCACAGGCCAGGGATAAGATGCGCGGTTCTCGTCCGCCGGCGGCGAGACGATCAATCTCCTGCGCCAGATACTGCAACCGCCAGCGCACGCCTTCGGCGCCGACTGTTGAAGTGGTACCTTCAAAGATGCGGCGGCCGATATCAGAAATGTCCGGTGGCGGTGTGCGGAAGTAGTGATGGTCCAGCATCACCGCATCGCCGGCGTAGCCGCGCGGTTTCTCGCGTGCGCGTGCGGTATGCGGGTCTTGCAGCAAAATCTGGTTGATCTCGTGGCGCGCGCAGAAGGGCCGCGCCACCTCGTTCCAGTATTGGTCGTCGCTGCGCAAACGCAGCTCGCTCAGCTGTCGGCAGAACTGGTGAACGGTGCTGGTGGTCTCCCCGCGATGCAGTTGCTGCAAAGCGCGGTCAAGGATGGTTTCGAGCATCAGAGAACTCCTGCGGCGCGCGGGCGCCGCCTGTGAATGAGGGTGGGTGGATCTTTTGATGTGCTAAGCAGCTAGAGGCTGATCAGCGGCCTTGGGCTCATGGCGACACCGCCAGCGAGCGCAGTGCGTTGAGGTCGTAGCCGAGCAGGATGCTGAGGCGAAGCTCGGAGTCGGTGGCCTGTGCGCTGCGCGACATGCCGGCCGCCGGCATGCTGGCGTAGAAACGCGTGGCCACGGAGGCGCCATTGCCGAACTTCACCATTTCCAGCAGGCCAGAGAGCACGATGCGCTCATAGCGGTTTCTGGTCTCGTCCGCACCGATGTCCTCCTTGGCCCAGCGCTTGTCACGCGCCAGGCCAATGAATATTTGACCGACGGACGAATCGAGATAGGGCTGACGGAATACGACCCCGGCGGAATAGTTGGGCCTGAGCGTCGCCATCATGCTTTTGTTGCCATCCACCGGCAGGCTTTCGTATCCCAGTCGGAAGCTGAGGCCAAAGAAGTCGGAGGGGCGCATGAAGTTTCCGCCGACCTGGATATTGGCAACGCCGCCTTTCTTGTCGAAGGGACTGACGACGTCGCTGTTGCCGCCGCTACTGCCGCTACCGCTACCGCTACTGCTGCTGTCCGTCTGCGCGGCGCTGCTGCTGCGCGTGAAGTATTCCAGGGTAGTGAAGGTGCGCAGCTCGGGCAGCCAGCCGAAGAAGCCGTAGTCCCCAATATTGATCAGGCTGCTCTCGGATCGGTACATCGCGGCATAGCCGCTCACCCAGTCGCCATTGCCCAGCAGCTGCTGATTGCTGCCGAAGTAGAAGGCGTAATGTCCGGCGCCATTGTCGAGCGCCTCGCGTGCAGCCTCCCCCATGAGCGCGAGCCGGCGTTTGGCATCAGCGCTGTCCGCCGCCGCCTGCTTGGTGTCGTCGGAGGCGTCCTTGCCCTTCGTTGCGGCGGCTCTTTTCTTGGCGTCCTCGCTCAAGGCGCTGGACAGGCTGCTGATGGCGGGGTAGAGCAGGCGCAGTGCCGGCGGGCTTTGCAGGTCCGGCAGGTCTTTGCGGGTGTTCAGGTCCAGAAGAAAGGCATTGACCTCCCGTACGCAGGCCAGCGTCTTGGCGTCGTCCGCTTCCTTACTGATGTACGTGCCCGCCACGCTGAAATAGGTGACCAGCTCGGCCACCAGACCCTCCGGGAGGGTTTGCACGCTGCCGCCGGCTTTTGCGGCGGGCAGCTTGGGCGCGGCTTGGCTGCATTTGGCCTCAACGACCGGCGCCGCATCGGCCGCGTGCGCCAAGGTGCCGGGCAAGGCCTGCGCGAGCCAGAGTCCGGCCGCCACTCGAAAATGCGCTTTCATGATCATCCCCTGTTGGTTGATCGCCGGTGTGCTGCGCGGCGACGGGGTTCACGATGAAAGCGGGCGGGAAATTAGTCCTGACGAGGTGGTGACGGACTTGTGAAAGATTTCTGCCGGCGGTTAAGTGCTTGTCTGAAAAGCAGACGCCGGAAGTTCTTGGGATGGCTGCGGATGTTCCCGCTGCAACCTGAACCTTCCGGCGCCCGGCAATGAAGACGAATCAGCTGCAGAGGTCCCTAGGCTGGCACTCGGCGGGCGGACGCCTCATGAGTGAGACACTGTTGGCAAGCTTGGCGCTGCTGATCGCCGTGACACGGTAATGGCCTTGTGCCATTCAGTCGATGACTGTTACGGAGTTGGCCGCAAGAATTTTCCGCAGATTTGCGAGGAAAGCGGCTTTGCTCGTGACCGTTTTGGTGAGCGGAGCTTTGATTTCAATATTTGTACCGCCTTGACTAACTGTGTTCTCCGAGAGGCGTTCCGGGGCGAGCATCGCCTGTGCAAGTTGCTCAGGCGTGGGCGGCTGTTGGAGGTTGAGCTGTTCATCCGCCCAAACAAAATAGCCACCACCTAAACTCTTGAGGCCACGCTTGTGCTCTGATTGCAGCTTGAGGAAAGGATTTCCAAGTACTTTCCTGGCCGTACCCTTTGCGTCATCGACCAGCGCTTGGCGCAGGCAGGCATTGTCGATCACCTTTGCGATGAGCTCAATGATTTGATTCTCGTTTGTTTCAACCGCAATGATCTCGATGCTCATAAGTCTCCTGGTTGGGATGGACAGCCTGAACAGTCGGCAAGATCGGGTGCGCCGGTCTTGCCTAACATGGGGACAAGAGACTGGGTCGGGCCGTGCCGGGCGCGGTGCAGGGCCTCGCACAAGGACGCCGCCGCCTGTGCCAGAACGTCCGTATGCGCGATGTGCAGGCACAGATCGCAGGCATTGGCATATGCCTCGCGCAGATGCTGACCATCACCCGCAAGGATCGCGGCGCCAGCGAAGTAGGCAGGCCCATGCTCGCGTAGCAGTCGCTGCTTGGCGCCCTGCTGCAGCCGATGCTGCAGCTCGGCCAGCGCAATGGCGCGGCTGTCGCCCAGCGACAGAAAATCGTGGTCGGCGCCGGGGGTGGCACAGCTGTAGGCCATGCCGTTTTCGCTGATGGCCAGGCTCTGGCCGGGGCACACCTCGCGCGGCAGTCCCGGCATACGAGGGTAGGAAGCTTCAGGCAGCGTTTGCCCGGTACTGAGGTAAGGCAATATCGGAGAATGAATATGCACGGCCGCCGGTATGGCCTTGCTCCACTGCAGGGCCGCGCCCTGCGTGCCCGCCTCATCCTGGGTGAAGATAACCTTCAGCTCGGTGAGCAGACCGGTGGCGCGTGCGAGGCGGACGGCGCGCTCCACTCTGGAGAGCGGCACGAAGGCCTGGTGAAATCGGCTGGTGCTGATCGCCAGCGTGCTCAGGCCGGCCTGCTCCAGGCGGCGGAGCTTGTCGCTGGCCGAGGCGTCGGACGTGGCCCAGTAGGCATTGCTCACGCATCCCACTTCGGCGCCGAGCTGACTGGCAAATCGCACCAGATCGAGCAGACGATCAAAATCGAGAAACACTTCGCCGCCGGTGAAATCGACGCGCAGCGCGTCGCCGGTGCTGAGCGCAGCGGCTTCTGTGATCAGGCGTTTGACCTCCTGAACCTCCAGCCAGGTATCACGGTGCGGCCCGCAGCTGCTGGCGCAGTGCACGCAGCGAGCATTGCAGCGGGAGGTCAGCGCGAAAGAGATTTCCATGGGCGCTCAGGGTCCAGATCGCGACTGCGCTTTTGCCACCCCGGCTTCCAGCAGCTGGGTACGCCAGTGCTTCGCGCCAAAGCGCTGCCGATAGGCCGTGACTGCATCCGCTGCGATTTCGGCATCGCCCCGGGCAGCAGAAAGCGCGGATTTGAGCGCCGTCAGCTGGAGTCGCATGAGATGCTGAGCGGGAAGCTCGTCCAGCTGCAGCCCCTTGCGCAGAAGCTCAGTGGCGGCAGGCTTGTCTCCAGCCAGAACCAAGCTCATCAGAAGCTGGGTATTGAGCAGCCGCGCCTGCAGGCTGTCCTGCCCGAAGTCGCGCTGCGCATGATGAATGCCGAGCTGCAGTGTCTGCGTGGCTGCCATGGGCTGGCCCAGCCTGAGCAGGACATAACTCAGTGCGATGCGAATCGGACCGCTTTGATCCAGGGTGGCGTCGTCGTTTTGAGCTACGACTGAAAGCAGTGTGGGTAGCGCTGCGCCTGGGTCGCCACTCTCCGCTTGCAGCTGCGCCAGGGCGGCGCGCGCGTTGAGTACATGCCAGGTCTTTTCGCTGCTCCAGAGCAGGCTATCGTGCAGGGCTCGGTTCAGAACCTGCCGCGCCTCGGGCAACCGGCCCGTGCCGAGAAGGACCAGCCCCAGGCTGACGCGCGCCCTGGCAGCGTCGATATGGCTGTCCCCATGCGCCGCCGAAAAATGGCCGATGGCAGCTGTGAGCGTGCGTTCGGCGTCGCCCAACTGGTCGAGATCCTGTTGGCAGCGTCCCAGCTCCAGTTCGATGCTGCCGAGCCGCTCAGGGTCAAGCGGCTCTTGTCCGGATTCCGTCATCAGGCTTTGCTTGAGTTGCTGTTCGGCCAGTGGCCATTCGCCAAGCCAGTAATGAGCGGCCGCCAAAGCGAACTGCACGCGGCGCACATCGGGGTCCTGTGCGCCCAGACGCGCAACGCCGAGGCGAAAAGCCGAATCGTGCTGATTGATCGTGCTTCTGAGTTGTCCCAGCACCCATTCCATGGTGATCAATTCGTCACGCCGCCGGAGGGTGGTGTTGGCGCCCAGACCGTCGAGCTGCTCCGATATCTGCAGCGCAGTTCGCAGATGCCGCGCCGCATCATCTGCCAGGTGCAGCTGGATGAAGGAAGTGCCGAGCGCCGAATGTACGTCTGCAGCGATAGCCGGTTCGGCCTTCAGCCGCCGGTCGATGTTTTCCGCCGCCATGCGCAGAAACTGCTCCACCGACATGTACATGACCGGTTCCTGACGGTCGTTGATTGGTGCGAAGAGATCCTTGCTCAAATAGTCGCTGACGGCTTTGGCTTGCTCAGCGGCGGTGTCGGCGCGACGCCGTTGCTGCTCTGCCCGCCAGTACAGCCAGCCACTGAGCACGATGCCGATGCTAAGGATCAGCATCAAAACACCCAGTGTATTGCGGCGGGCTCTCAGGCGCGTCAGTGCCAAGGCTGCAGCTTGGGCTTCAGCCTTGGCTTGAGCATCGGCCTCTCGTTGCTGATGCCGCGCCGGAAGCGTTCGCAAGGCTTGCGCGATCACCGCCGCATCCCCCGCCCGGCGTTCGGGGTGGCCATCGGCGAAATGAGCAATGTCCTCGCGCAGCAACTCGTCGTGAACCTCGCGTTCCCAGCCTGGCAACCAGGGTTTGTTCAAGTCACCCACGACGAATTGATACAGCATCACCCCCAGCGCGTAGATATCCGACTTGATGGTCGGTGCCTGCCCGGACAGTATCTCCGGTGCCAGATAGAGCGGAGTGGCAAAGCCTGGATCGCGCTGCAGGTCCAGGCTCAGGCCGGCCATGGTGATCTGCAGCTTCTGCAGCACTTCGGGCGCCAGAACATCACCGCTGCCCAGATCGCAGAGCAAGATTCGGTAGCCGCCGTCGGGCTGGATCTTCATCAGCACGTTGGCGGGCTTCAGGTCTTTGTGCAGCACGCCGACCTGATGCAGGCTGGCCAGTGCTTCCGCGATGGCGGCGATCAGTTCGAGGCGCTGCTTCAGGTCAATCGCGCCGAGTTCGCGTCCGTCCAGCCAGTCCAGGACGCTGCCCGGTTCTATCCATTCCGATTCGACGAAGTAGGGTGCTTCTTCGAGATTCCAGTCGATCAGGCGCGGTATCGGCGCCAGCTCGCTCAGGGACTCGCGCAGCAGGCGGTGCAGGGTGATTTCCCGTTTCAGCGCCTTGAGGGCATCGGGTCGCAAGGCGAACTTGAAGACGCGGCGCTCACCGGTCTTTTCATGGACGCCCAGCCAGACATCGCCCTGTCCGCCAATACCCAGGCGTCGTTCCAGTTTCCACCAGGGTCTTTGCGGCGGACGGTCGCCGGCACTCAGAGCGGGAAACGGTGATTCAGGTGCAGGAGAGATCCATTCCACCTGCACCGGTGCCGCAAGCCGGTAACCGTACTTGTACTCGGTGCTGATGACCGTCTGATCGTGGTCGCCCAGCACCTGGCGCAGGCGGGCGATGGCCTTGGTGAGCACATTCTCGGTGAGTACCCGTCCCGGCCAGACGGCTTCGAACAACTCGTCCTTGGTCTGTACCTTGCCGGCATTGCTCAGCAGGTGTTTGAGCAGTTCCAGGGGCTTGGGCTCAAGCCTGACGGCTTCCCCGCCAACGCTGAGCAAATGCCGGTCTTCTTCGAAGACAGCGTTGGCAAACGTCCAACGTCGACGTAGTTCGACGCCGCTTGCTTCCGGCCTATCCCCCACTGCTTCCCCTTTTGCTTTCTCCCAACGACAAAGTAGCTCTCATAAAGCGCATAAGTCGTCCCCATTTCAAGGGACAAATGCCACGTGAGCTGATAAGTTGATGTTGGTGCGTAGGGGGCGTGAAATTGGCTGAAAAGTCGGGGGCGGTTATGAAAAAAGGACGCCGGGAAGCGCTGACTGAGTGTCTGAGAGAAGCAGCGCTGAATGATGACGCGCTCAACGAACTTCCCCGGCAAATTGCGACGCTAGTCGGCGGGATGAGTTGCATCGTGCTACATCAACCGAAGGATGGTGTCATCGAGAATTTCACCTATAACGCTTTCGGTCCAGAGCACCTGCCGATCTACATGACCGAATTCGCTAATGAAGATCCGTGGACGAAGATCGGATTGGAACGTGCCGTCAATCGAGCTGTCAGCATTGATCGGTACCTCTCTCTTGCCGAGTTTGAGCGAACCCGTATTTGCAATGAATTTGCGAGGCCTCACGGGCTGGAGTCCCGTCATTGCGTGGGCATCGTTCTGCCTGCCAAAACGGGTACAGGTGTCATAGGTGTCCAGCGGAACAAAAGGCAAGGCGCCTTTGGTCCTGTGGATGAGGCGATTTTGCAGAGTGTCGCGCCGGAATTACGCCATTTTTTTGAGGTTCGGTCGCGACTAGCCCGAGCAGAGCGACGTGCCAAAACGGCAGAAGCCCTGTTTGATCGCTTTGTGATGGGTGTCCTGCTTGTGGATTCAGAATGCCGAGTGCTGTTCGCCAACGAAGCGGTGCTTGCGCTTCTGCGACAGGGCGATGGTCTTTCTTATGGGGCGGGTCGGCGGATCAGTGCCAGCGTCCGCTGCATAACCCAGCATTTGCATATGGTCGTGAGACAGGTGGCATACAGCCCAGACGCAGAGTCCCATGAGGAGGGGCTGGTCGTAAATCGGGCCTCAGGCGCGCCGCTACAGCTCGCTATCGCGCCATTTCGTTATCCCCATTTGGGGCATAAGGCGTCGGTTTTGATCTTGGTCCAAGACCCCAGCGCTGGCGTTGACGGCCTGCGTGCGATTCTTGGAAAAATGTTCCGTTTCTCCGCTGGTGAGACCGATGTCGCACTGGGTCTGGCCGAGGGCAAAACCTTACCGCAGATTGCGAGAGAACGCGGCGTTTTGGTCAGCACCGTTCAGACCCAGCTCAAGCGTGCGCTCGAGAAATCCGGTCTGCGTAAGCAGTCGGCGCTGGTTGCGGCAGTTGGCAGAGTGCCATTGCTGCGGTCAAGGTAGCTAAGGAGCACCACTTGCATGCCACGGTTGCGGCTCGATTTGTTGAAGACTTGCGATCCTCGGGCCTTGACCGGTTTCCGGTGACCCACATCGCGAGGGGCAACATTCTTTGGCCTGATGCCGAACACCGCTGATGCGCTCGCGAGGGTGCTAGCGAATCCCCAGCAATCCGCTACCATGGCAGCACCATGACCAACACCCTTTCCCTCGCCCGCCAGACCTTCCTCGACCCCGCCGAACTCGACGAGCGCCGTATCGCCGAGGTGCTGGGGCGGCTGATGAAGCCCGGCGTGGATGCCGCCGATCTCTACTTCCAGCATGCGATCACCGAGACCTGGTCGCTGGAGGACAGCGTGGTGAAGTCCGGCGCGCACCATGTCGAGCGCGGCGTGGGGGTGCGCGCGGTGTCAGGCGACAAGCAGGGCCTGGCGTATTCCGACGACATCGCCTTCGCCGCGCTGGCCGACGCCGCGCAGACCGCCAATGCCATCGTCCGCGCCGGACAGACCGGCAGCGTGCAGGCCTTTGCGCCGCGCGCGGTCACGCCGCTGTATGCGGCGGTGGATCCCATCGCGGCCTGGCCCACGGATCTGAAGCTCAAGCTCTTGCAGCGCGCCGATGCCGCGGCGCGCGCGGCGGATGCGCGCGTGATTCAGGTGATGTGCTCGCTGGCGGCGAGCTACGAAACCGTGCTGATCGCCAGCAGCGACGGCACCTTCGCCAGCGATGTGCGGCCGCTGGTGCGCATGGATGTGTCGGTGATCATCGAACATCAGGGTCGCCGCGAGCAGGCGCATGCCGGCGGCGGCGGGCGCCTGACTTATGAGCAGGCTTTCGCCGATGACACGCCGGAGCGTTATGCGCGCGAGGCGGTGCGCATCGCGCAGACCCTGCTGGAAGCGGTGCCGGCGCCGGCCGGGCAGCTGCCGGTGGTGCTGGGGCCGGGCTGGCCCGGCGTGCTGCTGCACGAGGCGGTGGGCCATGGCCTGGAAGGCGATTTCAACCGCAAGGGCACCTCGGCCTTCTCCGGACGCATCGGCGAGAAGGTGGTGTCGGAGCTATGCACGATTGTGGATGACGGCACCCTGGCCAATCGTCGCGGCTCGCTGAGCGTGGACGACGAGGGCACGCCCACGCAGTGCACCACGCTGATCGAAAACGGCGTGCTGCGCGGCTACATCCAGGACAAGCTCAATGCGCGCCTGATGAACATGGCGCCCACCGGCAACGGCCGGCGCGAATCCTATGCGCAGCTGCCCATGCCGCGCATGACCAATACCTACATGCTCGCCGGCCAGAGCGATCCGCAGGAAATCATCGCCAGCGTCGAGCGCGGCCTGTACGCGGTGAATTTCGGCGGCGGCCAGGTGGACATCACCTCGGGCAATTTCGTGTTCTCGGCTTCCGAGGCCTATCTGATCGAGAACGGTCGCGTGACGCGGCCGGTGAAGGGCGCGACCCTGATCGGCAACGGCCCGCAGGCGCTGTCGCGGGTGTCGATGCTGGGCAATGATCTCAAGCTCGACACCGGCGTCGGTGTCTGCGGCAAGGACGGCCAGAGCGTGCCGGTGGGTGTGGGCCAGCCCACGCTCAAGCTCGATGCCATCACCATCGGTGGCACGCAGGTTTAAGTCTCGCCGCGATGCCAGGGCTCGTGCATGAGCCCGGCGCAGGCCCGCGCGGCGGTTGATGCCGCCTACCGCGAACATTCCCGCGCGGTGCTCGCCACGCTGATCCGCCAGTTCGGTGATTTCGACCGCGCGGAGGAAGCCCTGCATGAAGCCTTTCGTGCCGCGCTGGAGCAGTGGCCGCAAGCCGGCCTGCCGGATCATCCCCGCGCCTGGCTGATTGCCGCCGGCCGCTTCAAGGGCATCGACGGGCTGCGCCGCGAATCGCGCTTCGAACCCCTGGATCTGGATGTGCATGACCGCGCGGCCGAGCGCGAGATCGAGGCGGATCACGAAGGCCTGGAAGATGATCGCCTGCGCCTGATTTTCACCTGCTGCCATCCGGCCCTGGGCTTCGATGCGCAGGTGGCGCTGACCTTGCGCGAGGTTTGCGGCCTGAGCACCGAGGAAATCGCGCGCGCCTTTCTCACGCCGGCGACGACGCTGGCGCAGCGCATCGTGCGCGCCAAGGCCAAGATCCGCGACGCGCGCATTCCTTATGAGGTGCCGGCACCCGGCGAACTGGCCGAGCGCCTGGATTCGGTGCTGCGCGCCATTTATCTGGTTTTCAACGAAGGCTATGCCGCCAGCGCCGGTGCGGCGCTCACCCGTCATGAGCTGTGCGACGAGGCGGTCCGGCTCGCGCGTCTGCTGGTGCAGCTGCTGCCGGAACCGGAGGCCATGGGCCTTCTGGCCTTGATGCTGCTGCACGACGCGCGGCGCGCCACGCGCAGCACGCCGGACGGTGAGCTGGTGCTGCTGGAACATCAGGATCGCAGCGCCTGGGACCAGACGCAGATTGCGCAAGGTGCGCAGCTGGTGCGGCGCGCGCTGCTGGCGCTGGCGCGCCTGCGCCCGCCGGGGCCGTATCTGATTCAGGCCGCCATCGCCGCCGTGCATGCGCAGGCGCCGGACTATGCGCAGACCGACTGGGCCGAGATCGTCGGCCTGTACGAACTGCTGCTGCGCGCGCAGCCCTCGCCCATCGTCGCGCTCAACCACGCGGTGGCCCTGGCCATGCGCGATGGCGCGCAGGCCGGGCTCGATGCGCTCGATGCCCTGCTGGCGCAGGGCGAGCTGGACGACTACCACCTGGCCCACGCCGCACGCGCCGATCTGTGCCGGCGCCTGGGCCGCACGGCCGAGGCGCACGGCGCCTACCAGCGTGCCCTGGCGCTGAGCCGCCAGGAACCCGAGCAGCGGTTCCTGCGCCGCCGGCTGGCCGAGCTCGAAGCGGGCTGAGCCGCAAAAAAAGTTTTCGCAGGCTGTCGATCCGCCGCAGTCCCGTCCGACTCTGTCATGAGCGCCGCAGAAAATCGTCGCGGCGGACATCGGCACAGACCTGGAGATTGCAAGATGCGATTCATGATCATCGTCAAAGCCACGGCAGATTCCGAGGCCGGGGTGATGCCCAAGCCGGAAATGTTCGAGACCATGGGCAAATTCCACGAAGAACTCGCGCAGGCGGGCATCCTGCTCGACGCCTCGGGCCTGCAGCGCAGCGCCCTGGGCTGGCGCATCCGCTATCAGGGCGAGCAGCGCAGCTTTGTCGATGGCCCCTTTGCTGAAACCAAGGAGCTGATCGCCGGCTATACCCTGATCCGCACCCACTCGCGCGAAGAGGCCATGGCCTGGACGCGGCGCTTTCCCAATCCCGCCATCGACGGCGGCGAGGGCGAGATCGAGGTACGCCAGCTGTTTGAAAGCGAGGATCTGGAACCCAGCGAGGCGCTGGCACGTTTTCTGGCCCTGGACCTGCCCAGTCAGTCCAGCTGAGTGTTCTGCACACACATCACAGGAGAAAGCTCATGGCACAAGTGAAGAAGATTCCCGAAGGCATGCACAGCATCACCCCGCATCTGGTCTGCGCCGGCGCGGCGCAGGCCATCGAGTTCTACAAGAAGGCCTTTGGCGCAGTGGAGCTGATGCGCCTGCCCGGGCCGGAGGGCAAGCTGATGCACGCCTCGGTGCGCATCGGTGATTCGGTGCTGATGCTGGTGGATGAGTTCCCCGAGTTCGGCAGCGTGGGGCCGAAGGCGCTCAAAGGCTCGCCGGTCACCATCCATCTGTACGTGGAAGACGCCGATGCGCAGGCTGCGCAGGCAGTGGCGGCCGGCGCCAGATTGCTGATGCCGGTCAGCGAGATGTTCTGGGGCGACCGTTACGGACAGCTGGAAGATCCCTTCGGGCATCGCTGGTCGCTGGCCACCCATGTGCGCGATCTGACGCCGGAGCAGATGGCCGAGGCGATGCGGAAAATGCCGCCGCCGGAACCGAAACGCTGAGCGCCGCCGAACCCACAGGAGTTCAGTCATGAAACTGCCCATCACGCCCTGCCTCTGGTTCAATCGTGAAGCGGAGGCGGCGGCCCGTCATTATGTTTCCATCTTCGACCAGGCCAGGATCACCGGCATCAGCCACTATCCGGATACCGGCCAGGAAACGCACGGCATGCCGGCCGGCACGGTGCTGACCGTGGAATTCGAGCTGCGGGGGCGGCCGTTCACCGCGCTCAACGGCGGGCCGCTGTTCAAGTTCAATGAAGCGGCGTCCCTGCAGGTGTTCTGCGAGACCCAGGAAGAGCTGGATTATTACTGGCAGCGCCTGGGTGAAGGCGGCGATCCGGCGGCGCAGCAATGCGGCTGGCTCAAGGACCGCTACGGCTTGTCCTGGCAGATCACGCCCAGCATGCTGCCGCCGATGATGAAGGACCCCGATCCGGCGCGGGTCAAGCGCGTGATGGCGGCTTTCATGCCGATGAAGAAACTGGATATCGAAGCGCTCAAGCGCGCCTACGCCCAACATTGAGGAGAACCCATGAACCCGACACTCAGCGCCAGCGGCGTCTACATCAATCTGCCCGTCAAGGACGTGCAGAAGACCAGGGACTTCTTCACGCAGCTGGGCTTTGCCTTCAATCCGCAGTTCAGCAATGAGCTGGCGGTGTGCGTGATTCTCAGCGAGAACAGCTGCGCGATGCTGCTCAGTCACGAACACTTCTCGCGGTTCACGCCGCATGCCATCAGCGATGCACGGCAAGTCACCGAGGTGCTGGTGTGCCTGATGCTGCCCAGCCGCGCGCAGGTGGACGAGCTGGTGGCCAAGGCCATCGCCGCCGGCGGCAGCACCTACAAAGAGCCGGAGGATCACGGCTTCATGTACGGGCACGGCTTCAAGGATCTGGACGGCCACATCTGGGAGCTGGGCTACATGGACCTGGAAGCCTTCACGCGCGCGCAGCAGGAGCAGAAGCAGTGAAATACCTGTGCCTGGTGTACGGCGAGGAAGGCAAGATCGCGGCGAT
Organism: Solimonas aquatica; assembly: GCF_900111015.1. GTDB lineage: Bacteria > Pseudomonadota > Gammaproteobacteria > Nevskiales > Nevskiaceae > Solimonas > Solimonas aquatica. The sequence goes on from NZ_FOFS01000019.1 coordinate 40,070, forward strand.
GGACGATCACGAGTGCCTGGCCTGCGATGCCGCGCTGCGCGACAGCGGCCACTGCCTGTCGTCCGAGGCGCTGGAGTCCACCGCGACCGCCACCACCGTGCGCGTGCGCAACGGCCGGCTGTCGCTCACCGACGGTCCCTTCGCGGAAACCAGGGAGGCGCTCGCCGGCTTCTATCTGATCGAAGCGCGCGATCTGAACGAAGCGATCCAGCTCGCCGCGAAGATTCCACCCGCGCAGGTGGGCTGCGTGGAAGTGCGGCCGGTGCGCCCGATCCGCGAGCAGCCGCGCGGCGGACGGGCCATGCCGGACTGAGGCGGCAACGCCGGCCGCGCCATGCGCATGGCGCGGCCGAGGTTGACGTGCGCGCGCGCCTGAATACAGTGGGCGGACATCAAGACCGGGAATGTTGCTTGAGAGTCTGCCAGGGAGCGCACTGATGGCCAGTCGCGGCGAAGGAAAACTCAGGGTGATCGGCGGGCAGTGGCGCTCGCGGCTGGTCGAATTCGATCCGGCCAGCGGCGTGCGGCCCACACCGGATCGCGTGCGCCAGACCCTGTTCGACTGGCTGGCGCCGCGCATCGAGGGTGCGCGCTGTCTGGACCTGTTCGCCGGCAGCGGTGCGCTGGGCATCGAGGCCTTGTCGCGCGGTGCCGGCAGCTGCTGCTTCGTGGAGGAGGGCCATCGCCAGGCCAATGCCATCCGCAATGCGCTGCTGCTGCTGCATGCGCAGCACGCCGAGGTGGTGGAGCTGGATGCGATCTATTACCTGGACCAGACCTGGCATCGCTACGATCTGGTGTTTCTCGATCCGCCCTACGGCAAGGGTCTGCTCGAACGCGCCCTGGCCGAGCTGCCGCGCGCGCTCAAGCCGCAGGGCAGCCATGTCTATCTGGAATGGCCGGAGGGCAAGCAGCCGGAGCTGCCGGCGGGCTACAGCCTGGTGCGTGAGAAGCAGGCCGGTCAGGTATGCTTCGCGCTCGCCACCTACCAGCACCCCGGCAAGAGCTGATGAAGACCACGCGCGAGGCGCGTCGGGCTTCGTCCAGGACATCCGACATGAGCGTCATCGCGGCCTATAGCGGCACCTTCGACCCGATCACCTTCGGGCACTACGACATCATCCAGCGCGCCGCCAAGATGTTCCCGCGCCTGATCGTGGCCGTGGGCCACAACGTGGCTAAGAATCCGAAGTTCACGCTCGAAGAGCGCGTGAGCCTGATCCGCAAGGTGGTGCGCAAGCACAAGAATGTGGAAGTGCAGGGCTTCTCCGGTCTGGTGGTGGACTTTGCCCGCGAGCATGGCGTGACCGTGCTGGTGCGTGGCGTGCGCACCACCTTCGACTTCGATTACGAAAAGCAGATGGCGGTGATGAACCGCGATCTGTATCCGAAGCTCGACACCGTGATCATGAATCCCTCGCCCGAGTACGCGCATCTGTCCTCCTCGCTGGTGCGCGAGCTGGCCAATCTCGGCGCACCGGTGGAGAAGCTGGTGCCGGAGCCGGTGATCCCGGTGCTCAAGGAACGCTTCGGGCGCAAGTGAGCAGGTGCGGCTGTGGCCTTGAAGATCACCCATGAGTGCATCAACTGCGACGTCTGCGAGCCGGTGTGTCCAAACCACGCCATCAGCCAGGGCGTGGAGATCTACGAGATCGATCCGGATCTGTGCACCGAGTGCGTCGGGCATTTCGACAAGCCGCAGTGCCAGCTGATCTGTCCGGTGTCCTGCATCCCGCTGGACCCCGAGCATGAAGAGACGCCCGCGCAGCTGCTGGACAAATACCGGCGTCTGATCCGGCTTTGAGCCGAATCCCTTTCCGCTGACGCGGGCTCAAGCCTTGAGCTTGCGAATGCGTGAAACACTGGAGTGTGCGATGAAAACCCGCTTCGGCTTCCTCTTGCTGTGTCTGCCCCTGCTGGGCCAGGCGGCCACACCCGCCACGCCGCCGGGCTATGCCTGTGCCACCGCGCAGCCGCTGGCCACGCAGGCCTGCATGAAAGTGCTGGCGGAAGGCGGCAATGCCTTCGACGCCGCAGTGGCGGCCAGCGCTGCGCTGGCGGTGGTGGAGCCCACCGGCTCGGGTCTGGGCGGCGGCGGCTTCTGGTTGCTGCATCGCGCCCGTGACGATGCCGACATCTTCATCGACGGCCGCGAGGTGGCGCCGCGTTCGGCCAGCGCCACCATGTATCAGGACGACAAGGGTCAGGCGCAGGCCGATCGTTCGCGCTGGGGCGTGCTGGCGGCGGGCATTCCCGGCGAACCGGCGGCGCTGGAACACATCGCGCGGCGCTACGGCGCCAAACCGCTGGCGGCGAGTCTGGCGCCCGCCATCGCCTATGCGCGTGACGGCTTCGCCATCGATCCCAAGCTGGCGCGGGCGATCAGCGAGATGGCGCCGCATCTGTCCGACACCGCCAAGACGGTGCTGTTTGCCGATGGCAAGCCGCTGGCATCCGGTGCCTTGCTCAAGCAGAGCGATCTGGCCAACACCCTGCAGCTGCTCGCGCAGAAAGGCCGCGATGGTTTCTATCAGGGGCCGGTGGCCGAGGCCCTGCTCAAGACCGTCAACAGCCAGGGCGGCAACTGGACGGCGCAGGAGCTGCATGCCTACCAGGTGATCGAACGTGAGGCGCTGCGTTTCGACTATCGCGGCTATCGCATCACCACGCTGCCGCCGCCTTCGGCCGGCGGTGTGACGCTGGCGCAGCTGTTCCAGCAGCTGGAAATTCTCGGCTGGCAGGATGATGGCTCGGTGCGTTCCAGGCATTTGTGGATCGAGAGTCTGCGCCGTGCCTATCACGACCGCGCCTCGTATCTGGGCGATCCGGATTTCGTGCGCGTGCCCACGCCGGAGCTGATCTCGCGCACGCATGCCCGCGAGCTGGCATCTGGCATCGATCCGCAGCACGCCACGCCCAGTGCGGCGCTGAAGCCGGTGCCCTTGGGCGGCGAGGGGCACAACACCACGCACTTCTCGGTGCTGGATGCGCAGGGCAATCGCGTCGCCGGCACGCTGTCGGTGAATCTGCCCTTCGGTTCGGGCGTGATGGCGGCTGGCACCGGTGTGCTGCTCAATGACGAGATGGACGATTTCGCCGCCAGCACCACGGCCAGCAATGCCTATGGTCTGATCGGTTCCGAGGCCAATGCCATCGCGCCGGGCAAGCGGCCCTTGTCTTCCATGGTGCCGAGTTTCGTCGAAGGTCCGCGCGGCCTGCTGATCATCGGCACACCGGGCGGCAGTCGCATTCCCACCATGGTGGCCCTGGGGATCGCCGCCTGGATACGCGGCGACAGCGCGCCGAGCATCGTGGCCGAAGGGCGCATTCATCATCAATACCTGCCGGATCAGGTCCAGTACGAACTCGGTGCGCTATCCGAGGAACAGCAGGCCGGGCTCAAGGCCCTGGGTCATGTGCTGACGCAGGTGAAGGCGCCTTACGGCAATCTGCAGGTGGTGAGCTGGACCGTGGCCAAGGATCAGCTGGAGGCGGCGGCGGATCCGCGAGGTGTGGGCAGCGGTGAAGTGGTGTTGCTGCGCAAGCCTGCGCGCTGAGGCCCTGCTGCCGAGCCCCCCGTCGGTCGGCCCGGCGCCCGTGCACCCGTAACCCGCCGGGGTTTGCTGTTGCTGCTTGGCGTGCCGCTCAATTGCGCCTTGGTTTCGTGCGCCTGTCGGCGCCCGAGGTACTTCTCTTTGCTCGTGCAAAGAGAAGTACCCAAGAGAAAGCACGCCCTACGCCTCGCATCCGTCGCCGCTGTCGCGGCGCCGGCAGCCTGCGCTGCTCGCGTGCTCGGGGCCGTTGCAGACGCGCCATCCATGGCGCGGCTGCAACTGAGCCGGACTTCGTGTCCGGCTCTCCCACTGCGCTCGCTGCGCTGCTCGGTGCGAGGCAAAGGGGGGTAGGTCAAAAGACACGGCAACAGCAGCTTCGAGCGATGAGCGTTGCTAGGCTGTTGCTTTTGACTTTGGGGTCCCCGTCTCTGGCGCTGAGCTGTGCGGCGCGCGCAGGGGAGAGCCGCCCAGGAAGGGCGGCTCAGTTGCAGCCACGCCAGGATGGCGTGTCTGCAACGGCCCCGAGCACGTTGCACAGCGAAGGCACCGGCGAAGCCGGCGCCGGAGCCGGGGTGTGCTTTCTCTTGGTTACTTCTCTTTGCACAAGCAAAGAGAAGTGACTCCACCGCCGAAGGGCGGTGGAAGAAGGCAATAGATCAGGAGCCAAACAAAACAAACAACAGCAACGCCCGGCGGGTTACGGCGCTCACGCGCCTAAGCCGCCCTACGGTGTATGACGTTCAGAACGCCAGCTTATGATGTTCAGAACACCAGCACCGGCTTGATCACCGAGCCGTCTTCCGACGCCTTCGCCGCTTCGTTGATCTGCGAAAAAGCGAACTTGCCAATCAGTTGATCGAAGGGGAAGCGTCCTTCGCGATAGAGCTTGAGCAGCTGCGGAATGAAGGTCTGCGGATCGGCATCGCCTTCGAGAATCGCCTTGATGGTCACGCCGCGCGAGATCAGGCTCATGATGTTGGCCGGCAGCATCGCATCCATCGGCGAGACGCCCACCAGACCCAGCACCCCGCCCGGCAGCATCGTCTCCACCGCCACCGCAATCACCCCCGGAATACCCGTGGTGTCAAACGCGTGATTCACGCCGCCGCCGCTGCGTTCGCGCAGCTCGGCGAGCACGTCGGCACTGGCCTTGGGATCGATCGTGAGCGTCGCGCCCAGACGCTGCGCCAGTTCGCGGCGGCCGGCATTGGGTTCCACCACCACGATCTGGCTCGCGCCCAGTGCCTTGGCCGCCATCACGCCCGCCAGGCCGACCGCGCCCGCGCCAAACACTGCAAGCGACTGGCCGGCGCGCAGCGCAATGGAATTCATCACGGCGCCCGCGCCGGTCTGCAGACCGCAGCCCAGCGGGCCCAGCAGCTCCAGCGGCAAGTCGCGATCCACCACCACCGTGTTGATCTCGCGCGCCACCGCATAGCTGGCGAATGAAGACTGACCGAAGAAATAACCGTGCAGGATCCTGCCTTCCTGCGTCATCGGGCTGCTGTTGTCCGGTGCGCGCAGGCCGCCGAAGTTCAGCGGCATGAACTGGTAACAGTGCGCCGGCGCCTGCTGCGCACAGCTGGGACAGCTGCCGCAGGAATTGAAGGACAGCACCACATGATCGCCGGGCCTGACGCGCTTGACCTGCGGCCCGACCGACTCCACCACGCCCGCACCCTCGTGCCCCAGCACGATGGGCAGCGGCACCGGAAAGCCGTCACGCGCCACCAGATCGGTATGGCACATGCCGGTGGCCACCATGCGCACGCGCACCTCGTCGCCACGCGGCGCTGCAACATCGGCCTGCTCCACATGGAAAGGTCCGCCCGCCTGACGGACCACGGCCACCTGCGCACGCAAGCTGGTGCTCATGAGCGATCTCTCCTGTTGCGAATGATCAAAGCGATGAGGGTGATGCTCGGCGCCGGCGCGGATGGGGGCGCAATACCAAAGGTTGGGTCGCGGCCGCCCTTAAGTTTCGATAGTCAGCATCACGGTACTGAGGAGGTCATGAACCATCCTGGTGCGCCCAACCCCGTTAGGGCCTGTTAACGCTATGGCGGTCGCAGCGACCGCCATAGCGTTAACAGGCCCTAACCAAAGGCTGGGTTGCGACGCAGACGGACATTCATGATGCAGGCCGTCGGCACTGGCCGATAGCGGATCACAAAAGAATGAGAGGGGAAGATGGACTCACTGCGTTTTCGTCTGGCTCGCTGGATCATGGCCCATCGCGGGCTGGTATCGATCCTCTTCCTGCTGGTGACGGCGGCCTTCGTCGCCGGCATTCCGCGGGTGGAGATCAGAACCGTTTTCAAGGATCTGCTGCCGATGGACGACGAGTTCGTGCAGGTCTATTACGACCATCCGAACTTCGGCAATCCGCTCACCGTGTCGGTGATGATCAAGCGCAAGGACGGTGACATCTACAATTCCGAAACCCTGGCCAAGGTCTGGAAGTTCACGCGCGACATCGACCTGGCCCCCGGCATCGATCATGACCAGCTGATCTCCATCTCCACGGAGAAGCTGCGCTACGCCGAATCCACGCCCTTTGGCATCGACATGCGTCCGCTGATGGACGATCACGTGCCGAAGACCGATGAGGAAGTGCAGGACTTCCGCCGCCGCATCGAGCAGTCGCCCAATGCGCGCACCTTCTATGTCTCGCGCGACGAGACCGCAACGCTGATCAACGCCACCTTCCTGGACTCGGTGGACTACGGCAAGGCCTTCGAGTTCGTGCAGGACCTCGCCGCCAAGGCGCGCGACGAACACCACGAGGTCTACGTCGCCGGCCAGCCGATACTCACCGGCTGGGTGTACAAGCTGCAGAAACAGACCTACAAGATCTTCGGCGTGACCCTGGGCCTGCTGACCCTGGCGCTGGTGCTGTACATGCGCAACATCGCCGGCGTGGTGATGCCCATCGTCTGCGCCGGCGTGGCGGCGCTGTGGGGTTTCGGCTTCATCGGCTGGCTGGCGCGGCCCATCGAGCCGCTGCTGATGATCGTGCCGCTGCTGCTGGTGGCGCGCACCTTCTCGCATTGCATCCAGTACACCGAGCGCTACTACGAGGTGCTCTCGCATCTCAAGGACAAGCGCAAGGCCGCGGAAGTGACCATGGGCGTGATGATGGTGCCCTCGATCCTGGGCATCTTCACCGACGTGTTCGGCATCATCTTCATCGCCATCGCGCCGATCAAGACCATGTACAACCATGCGCTGTTCTGCGGCGCCTGGGCCTTGTGGATCATTCCCACCGGCGTGTTCCTGGCGTCGATCCTGCTTTCCTATCTGCCGGTGCCGAACAACGTCGAGGAAATCTCCGGCGGCGCCGAGAAGGAATCCGGCATCCATCTGTTCCAGAAGCGACTGCTGCGCCGCATCGCCAGCCTCACCTATGGTCCGGCCGCGCGCCTGACCACGGTGGTGGTGGTGATCGTGGGCGCGATCTCCATCTACGAAACCTTCCAGATCAAGATCGGCAACCCGGTGGAAGGCAGCAATCTGCTGCGCTACGACTCCGACTTCAACACCGCGGTGCGTTCCATCAACGCGCACTTCCCGGGCATGAACACCCTGGAGATCGTGCTCGAAGCCAAGGAGCGTGATCGCGAGAACCGCGTTGCGCGCACGCCGGAAGCCGCGGCGGTGGCGGCGCAGATCCAGGCCATGGTCGAGGCCGACACCAAGATGCCGCCGCGCGCCACGCTGTCGTTCAACGATTACATGATGGAAGGCAACCGCCTGTTCTCCGGCGGCAATCCGAAGTGGCTGCCGCTGGATCCTACCGTGCCGGCGGTGCGCGCGGCGGGCACCGCCGTGGTGTTCGGCACCAACCCGGTGAATTTCGGCCACATCTCCGACTTCGAGTTCCAGAGTTCCACGATTTCGCTCTGGTACAAGGACAACAAGCAGGAGACCGTGGACGCCGCCCTGGCCAGCGCGCGCCATGCGGTGGAAGCGGTGGGCGTGGATCATCCGCAGTTCCGCGTGCGCCTGGCCACCGGCTTCATCGCCCTGCAGCAGGCCATGAACGTGGTGGTGGAACGTTATCACTGGCTGATTCTGGGCCTGGTCAACGTGGCCATCGCCATCATCTCGGCCATGGCCTATCGCTCCGTGGTCGCCGCATTGCTGCTGCTGATTCCGGTGAACCTCTCCAACTTCCTGCTGCTGGCCACCATGAAGTGGCTGGGCGTGGGCCTGGACATCAACGCGGTGATCGTGGCGGTGATGGGCGTGGGCGTGGGCATCGACTACGGCATCTACCTGCTCTCGCGCATCTGCGAGGAGTTCACCGCGCGTGATCACGACTGGGGCGAGGCCATCACCGCGGCGCTCACCACCACTGGCAAGGCGATCATGTTCACCGCCACCATCATGCTGCTGGGCATCCTGCCCTGGTACTTCCTGTCCGATCTCAAGTTCATGTCGGACATGGGCATCCTGCTGGTCGCGGTGATGCTGATCAACATGGTGTTGTCGCTGGTGGTGCTGCCGCTGCTGGTCTGGCTGGTGAAGCCCAAGTTCGCTTCGCGCGAAGACCTGGCGGTGGGCGAGAACATCGACCTGTCGCAGTTCATGACGCCGGAGCCGGACGCGCCGGGCGCCAACATGGCGGTTGCCAAGTGAGTTGAGTACCAGCGTCCGCGCGTTGCCACATCACCGCGCGCGGACGTCTCCCCCAAGCAGCTGAAAACAAGAAATGGCGCTGGCCGGCGCCGTACAGACAGGCCCGGTTTTCGCCCCCCGGACTACGCGGGCGAGGCATGAAAGAGGAGAAGCGTATGTGGATCAGGAAGTATGATTTCAACTACGGCCGCCGCAAGCTGATGGAGAACGTCGCTTACGGCATGGGCGCCGGCGCACTGATGCCGCTGAACAAGGTGTTCGCAGCACAGGGCGAGCTGAGCAAGGCCTATCCCGATGAGCTGATGTCGATCGACGCCTACACCAAGGGCAAGATCAAGACCGGCGACACCATCAGTGCCGACAACGTCGAAATCGTCAAGGATCTGCTCGACCCCTGTGTCTACGAGCAGGTCAAGACCATGGGTCGCAAGTTCCGCATCAAGAAAACCTGCACCGACTGGACCGCGATGTTCCCCGGCGAGTTCTACGAGGCCACGCTGCGCAGCGTGAAGAGCCCGGCCAAGTTCGATGCCGACGGCAACGTGGTCACGCAGGACGGCAAGACCTGGGGCGGCGGCCTGCCTTTCCCTGACCCCAAGACCGGCGACGAGGTGCAGGCCAATCTCTGCCTGAGCTGGGGCCGTGGCGACTACAACCAGTACGCGGTCAATGACACCGTGCTCAATCCCGATGGCAGCATCGGTTACAGCTATGACCTGGTGTGGGTGGAGCTGCAGGCGCAGGCGCGCATGGACGGCAAGCCCTTCAAGGGCCGCACCGATCTGCTGCGCTTCCAGACCGTGGCCTTCACCGCCTCGCAGGACGTGGCGGGCAGCTCCTTCCTCAGCACCTGGTATTACGACCAGCGCAAGTATCCGGAGCTGTACGGCTATCTGCCGCAGTTCAAGCGCGTGCGCCAGTTCCCCACCAATCAGCGCTTCGAGCCGCTGATTCCCGGCGTGACCTGGTTCCTCTCCGATCCCTGGGCGGCGGGCGACCCGATGCGCACCTGGGGCGAGTACAAGATCATCGCGCGCAAGCCCATGCTCGGCGCCTTCAACACCACCATGAGCCTGGACAAGCCGAACTGGGTGTGCGGCACGCACGGCGGTCCCAAGGGCACGCATTTCTGGGATGCCGATTTCGAGCTGGCGCCGGAAGTGGTGATTCTGGAGTCCAAGCCCACGGGTTATCCGCGCGCGCCGGTCGGCCGTCGTCTGGCCTACATCGACGTCCGCAACAACATGTACTGCGGCAACATCCGTTTCGACCGCCAGGACAAGCCCTGGGTGAATTTCGAAACCGGCTTTGGCCAGTACAAGCAGGGCGGCAAGACCGTGTTCGGTGCCGACGGCAAGACGCCGGCCTGGTCCTGGGTCTACGTGATGTCCTACGACATGCAGACGCATCGCATGAGCCGCGCCCGTCACCTCGAACAGTGCGCCGGTGGCCACAAGAGCGTGTTCAAGGCCGACAACGAGGAGATGTACAACAAGTGGTTCACCCAGCAGGCGATCCAGCGCCTGGGTCAGGTGTAAGCACCACTCGCCTCGACCGGGCGGCGCGCGGGACGCCGCCGCCCGGCTTCTTTCAAGACTCATGGGTGACATCGTGATCAAGACAGCCAAGCGTATTTGCTGTGTCTTGCTGGCGCTCGCTGCCTGTCAGGCAGGCGCCAGCGTGGTGCCGCAGGACGTGGTCAGCGGCATTCCGCATCAAGCGTTGTTCAGTGTGGATTTCGACGGCCGCAATGCCGTGGCGGTGGGCGCCGGCGGCGAGATTCTGGCCAGCGCCGATGGCGGCAAGAGCTGGCAGCCGGAGGCGGCGCCCAGCCGTCTGAGCCTGCTGGGCGTGACCGTGCAGGGTTCGCAGCGTATCGCCGTCGGCATCATGGGCCAGATCCTGCGCAAGGACGGCAGCTCGGCCTGGAAGGCGGTGGACAGCGGCACGCAGGAACGTCTGTTTGCGGTGAGCATGAATGCTGCAGGCCAGGCGGTGGCGGTCGGTTCCTTCGGCACGCTGCTGGTGTCGGAAGACGCCGGTCGCAGCTGGAGTGCGCGCTCGCCGGACTGGAATTCCTACTTCCAGGGCTTCGCGGAGACGCTGGGCGACGGCTTCAGTCCGCATCTGTACGCGGTACGCGTGGACGAGGCCGGCCACATCCTGGTGGCGGGCGAGATGAACACCATCCTGCGCAGCGACGATCAGGGCCGCAGCTGGACGCTGCTGCATCGCGGCGATCTGTCGCCCGATGGCCGCGCCTCGATCTTCGCCATGGACATCGGCGCGGACGGCGAGGGCTATGCCGTGGGCCAGCTCGGTCTGGTGCTGAAGACCCGCGATGGTGGTGCGAGCTGGGCGCGCGTGGCCGCCGACACCAAGGCCAATCTGCTGGGCGTGGCGGTGGGTCGCAGCGGCAAGGTCACGGTGACCGCGATGCGTGAGCTGCTGCTGAGCAGCGACGGCGGCGCCAGCTGGCAGAAGGTCGGCACCCTGGACGTGAAGACCGGCTGGTACGCAGCCGCCGCCACCGCGCCCGACAGCGGCGAAGCCTACGCGGTTGGACATTCCGGACGAATCATCCGTTTCGCACCGTGAAGCCGGCGCCGCCAAGCGCCGGGCTTTTCAAAAACGAGGGAGGGGACAAAAAAATGAGACAGCTGAGCAAGTTTGCCGCCGGGCTGCTGCTGACGCCGGCGCTGGCCATCGCCCAGGAAGGCGGTGGGTTTCTCGATGAGCTGCTGGGCGACATGGATCTGCGCGTCAACGGTTTCGTGCGCGCCGAGTCGGCCTACAGCACCACGCAGGCCAAGAACCGCAACAACCAGGAAGGCAATCCCTTCAACCAGATCGAAGCCAATCGCACCGCGTATCTGCCGCCGGCCCTGGCGCTGGGTGCCGGCAAGTGGGGCAATCTGGCCCTGGGCCTGAACACCACGCAGCTGCCCATCATCGGTCCGGTGGCGCAGCAGCTGGGCCTGGACGGCGTGCTGTTCTCGGACCAGATCCAGCGCAGCGAGTTCGGTTTCAAGTCCTCGGTGGACCCGGTCAATTACATGATCCTGCGCGGCGAGTCCGAAGCGCAGCTGTCCATCAACAGTCACTGGAACATCATCGGTCGCATCCGCGCCATCTATCAGCCCGATGTCATCGACGGCTTTGATGCGCACTCGGTAGAGGCGTTCCAGGGCGGCATCACCGGCGGCGAGCCGGCGCTGTATCAAAGCCGCAATCCCAACTACTTCGCCTATCGCGTCGAAGGCAGCCACCATCCCAATCCGCTGGAAATCTCCGGCCGCAACTACCTGGTGTATTTCCCGGCGCTGGTGCTCGACTACAGCAGCGGTCCGGTCAATGTGCGCTTCGGCAACCAGTCGATCGCCTGGGGCCAGTCGATCTTCTTCCGCGTCTTCGACGTGCCCAATGGCCTGGACTATCGCCGTCACCTGATTCTGGATCGCGGTCTGGAAGAGTTTTCCGACAAGCGTCAGCCGCAGCTCTCGCTGCGCATGACTTATCAGGCCACCGACGAGATTCTGGCCGACGCCTTCATCGCCAAGTTCCAGCCCACGGTCTATCCCAACCCCGGCACGCCCTACAACGTGATTCCGGTGCAGTTCACGGTGCATGACCGTTATCACCAGTTCGGTTATGACGACAAGCTCAACTACGGCATCCGCCTGAAGGCCGACTATGGCCAGTGGGGCTGGCAGGCGATGGCGGCGTATCGCTACAACCCCGACGGCACCTTCCGCTGGACGCGCTCGGGTGTGAACAAGCCGCTGTCCGGTGCGCTGGGTTCGCTGGTCAACACCGTGTACAACGCCAAGCTGCCCAATTGCGGCAGCGGCTATACGCCCACACTGTGCCGCCTCTACGACAACATCGGTGAGGCGCTGGCCGAAACGCCGTTCGATGCCGCGCCCGGCGGTGTGTACTCGGCGGATGAATGGTTCAACTACGCCGCTGATGTGCGTCTCAACGGTCTCACCGGCCTGAACGCGGCCATCGATCCCTTCCCGGCCTCGCGTGACGTGTTCGCCACGGACGTGGATCTGCCCACCGAATTCGGCGGTACGGTGAGCCAGACCGAGTCGCGGCGTCAGGCCGATGCCGAGCTCAACACCTTCTTCATCGCTGCCGGCGGTTCGCTGCGTGGCCATATCGAGCGCGTCTATCACCGCGAGAAGGTGTTCGGCCTGGGCGTCAGCTACGTCAATGAAAGCGATAACGACTTTCTCAACCAGCTGATCTTCAACCTGGAAGCGCAGTACACGCCGGACCGCAATTACACCAACACCGGCCTGGAAAACCGCTTCATCCGTCAGAACGAGTACACCATCTCGCTGGTGGTGGACAAATGGCATCGTCTGTTCGCCGACTTCCCGGGCACCTACATGGTGTTCCAGGCGCTCACCAAGAATCGCAGCGATCTGGTGGGCCGCCACCTGAACGGCTACGGCAGCGAACAGGATCATGTCTCCACCGGTCTGGGCCACAACGCCAACTATATCGTGTTCGGCTTCCTGCAGCCGTTCCCGAACAAGATCTGGGCGGTGGAAATGGCCAGCCTGCTCGATCCGCAGGGCGGCATCCTGGTGCAGCCGGTGCTGCAGTGGAATCCCGGCAAGGGCGTCACCATCGAAGCCTTCTACAACTACGTCAACGGTCATCTCTGGGGCAAGCCCACCAACAACCTGGTGTCGACTCTGGACTTCGCGGACGAAGTCACCGTGCGTCTGGCCTACCAGTTCTGATTCACTCCCCTGCAGATCCTCCTCATTGGGGAGTTACTCGCCGGCAGCCGCTACGCTGCCGGCGTATTTTTTTGCATGCCAGGCTTTCGGGAAGGGTCTTCCTGAGTCATGGGACTACTCGTGCGCGGCGAATCGATGCACAATCTTTTTTTGCCGACATCAAGATCAGCCAGCATGGCCAACGAACTCGTGCCATCCGCGCGTAAAAATCCGCGCCGCCGTCGCGAGCCGCCCAGCTTCTCGTTTCCGCTGGTGCGCACCCGCGTGTTCGAGGCGCTCTGCCGTGGCGCCACGCCGGAGCGCAAGCTCACCATGGTGATGGCGCCCACCGGCTACGGCAAGACCGTGCTGGCCAGCAGCGTGTATCACCATTTCCGTCAGAGCGGACTGAACAGCTACTGGATTTCGCTGGATGATCGCGACCACTCCATGGAGCGCCTGCTCGGCCTGCTGGAGAATGCGCTGGGCAGCGGCCAGGCCGAGGTGCATCCGACGCAGGCCCTGATTCATGGCGACGAGCCGCTGGAGAGCCGTGTCGAAAGCCTGCTGGCGGCGCTGGCGGAAATCGCCGAGCCCTCGCTGATCTGCATCGACAATCTCAATTACTGTGACGACGAGACCCTGGGCCTGCTGCTCGACCGCCTGGTGTTCCGCACGCCGGCTTCGCTGTACCTGCTGTTTTCCAGCACCGACGAAGTGCCCTTCAATCTTGCCCGCGCCAAGCTGGAAGCGCGCGTGCAGGAGCTGCGCTATTCACAGCTGAGCCTGCAGCCCGACGAGATCCGCGATCTGCTCGGCACCGAGCTGTGCGCGCAGCTGGGCGAGGACGCGCTGGCCGGGATCGTGGAGCAGACCGAGGGCTGGCCGGCGGCGGTGCGTCTGGTGCAGATCATCCTCACCGGCGCCGAGCGTCCGCGCGAGGCACTGGCGCGCTTCTCCGGCGGCGACGAAGACCTGGCCGATCTGCTCAACCGGCAGGTGCTGGCCGGCTTTGCGCCGCAGACGCGCGATTTCCTGTTGCGGATCGCGCCGCTGCGCAGCTTCTGTGTGGAGCTGTGCCGTCACGCCACCGGCGATGAGCAGGCGGCGCGGCATCTGGAGCTGCTGCTCAAGCGCAATGTGTTCATGATTCCGCTGGACCGCAACCGCAGCTGGTATCGCCTGCACGGTCTGTTCCGCGACTTCCTGATCAAGGAGGCGCAGCGCCAGCTGCCCGAGGCGAGCCGCCGGCAGGCGCTGGCGCGTGCCGCCGAGTGGTGCGAGAGCGGCGGTCACTGGCAGGACGCCATCGACTACGCGCTGGCCGCCGATTCCGGCGCGCTGGCCGCAGCGGTGCTGGACCGCGTCGCGGCGATGTTCGTGCGCGACCGTGGCGATCTGCGCCAGTACATCGAATGGGTGGAGCAGCTGCGTGCGGCCGGACAGCCGCTGGGCTGGGAAGCGGACTACTGGTACGCCTGGGCGCTGGTCTTCCACCGGCGCTACGAAACCGCGCGCCAGCACGGCGAGCGCCTGGCGCGACGTCTGGAACAGGAGCTGGGCGCCGGCGTCGATGTCGCCGAACTGGCCGAGCTGCGCCGGCGCGTGGAGGTGGTGCAGATCTGCATCGCCATCTACACCCATCGTCTTGCGGAAGGGTATCAGCGCGCCAGCGTCTGGCTCGCCGAGCGCCATGCCGACGATCCCTTCGACGTTGCCACCATGGCCTGCGTGGCCACGATCTATCTCACGGGCGCGCATCGCTTCGTCGAAGCGCGGCAGATGGCGCGTGAAGCCCAGGCGGCGATCGCGCAGACCGGCAGCGCCTATGGTCAGGGCTGGGTGGCGCTGCTGAACACCATGATCGCCGTGACCGAGGGCGATTACGCCGGCGTCTACGACGAGCTCAAGACCGTGCTGGCACGCGCGCAGGCGACGCTGGGCGAGCACTCCGGCATCAGTGCCACGGTGGCCATGGTGTGTGCCAAGGTCGCGGTGGAGATGAATCTCGATGAAGAAGCGCGGCCGCTGCTGGACATCGGCCTGCGCTGGGCCCACAGCCACGGCATTCTCGAAACCACCGCGCTGGGTCTGGATGCCGCGCTCAAGCTCTGGTCGGGCCGGGACAGCGGGCTGCTCTCGCTGGCGCAGTTTCGCGAAATCGCCAGCAGTTATCCGCCGGCGCTGGGCGTGATGTTGTCCTGCCTGATGGTGCAGCGACTGCTGCGGCTGGGCCGCGTCGAGGAGGCGCTGGCCGAGGCGGCGCAGATCGGTCTGGGCGGCGGCGTCATGCCCAAGCTGGAAGGGCTGGAGCTGCCGCGCGCGCGCGATCTGTTCAGCGCCGCGCAGATCGATCTGGCCCTGGCCTCGGGTCAGCTCAAGCAGGCGGAGACGCTGGTGGCCGAGGCCACGCGTCTGGCGCGTGCCGAGGGCTGTATTGCGCGGCAGGTGGAGCTGGCCTTGTGCGAGCTGGCGATTGCGGTGTGCTCGCACAATCCGCAGCCGGCCACGCGGCATCTGACGCGCGCGGTGAGTCTGGCGGCGCGGCGCCGCATCCTGCGGCCGTTCCGTGACCGCGGCGAGCTGATTGCCGGTCTGGTCAACGACACCAAGCCGCAGGCCTGGGGTTTTGCGCTGGAAGAGGAGCGCAAGTTCTTCATCGACATCTGCCGTGGCCTGCCGCTGTCCAATCCCGCCTTGCTGGAGCAGCTGGGTCATCTGCAGGGCAAGAGTCAGCTGCTGGAAACGCCGACGGCGCGCGAGATGGAGTTGTTGAGTCTGATCGAGGCGGGCTTGTCGAATCAGCAGCTGGCGGATCGTCTCAGTGTCTCGGTGGCCACGGTGAAGTGGCATCTGTACAACCTTTACACCAAGCTCGGCGTCTCCTCACGCGCCGCCGCCCTGGCCCGCGCACGTTCGCTCAACCTGCTGGCACGCTGAGGTCTCTCGCTGCAGCATCGCCGTACTAACCGTAGGGCGGGTTAGGCGCGCGAGCGCCGTAACCCGCCAGGGCTTGGCTGTTTATTGGCCAGCTTGGTCTCTCGATCTATTGCCTTCTTCCACCGCCCTCCGGCGGCGGCCGCAGAAGCTCCCCCGTAGGTCGCTTCTGCTCTCTTTGCTTGTGCAAAGAGAAGTAAGCAAGAGAAAGCACACCCCGGCTCTGGCGCCCGCTACGCCGGTGCCTGAGCTGTGCAACGTGCTCGGGGCCGTTGCGGACACGCCATCCCTGGCGTGGCCGCAACTGAGCCGCCCTTCCTGGGCGGCTCTCCCCTGCGCTCGCCGCACAGCTCAGCGCCAGAGACGGGGACCCCAAGGTCAAAAGTTACAGCAACAGCAGCTTCGAGCCATACGCGTCGCTGCGCTGTTGCTTGTGACCTACCCCCCTTTGCCTCGCACCGAGCAGCGCAG
>NZ_FOFS01000001.1:0-447102 GCF_900111015.1 Solimonas aquatica
CGCTCCTTGATGTCCGCGCGCTTGTCGTGCTCCTTCTTGCCCTTGGCCAGGCCCACTTCCAGCTTGGCGCGGCCCTTGTGCCAGTGCAGGTCCAGGGGCACCAGGGTGTAGCCGGCGCGTTCCACCTTGCCGATCAGGCTGGACAGTTCGCGCTCGTGCAGCAGCAGCTTGCGGGTGCGCGTGGAGTCGGCAATCTCGTGCGTGCAGGTCTGCTTGAGCGGGGTGAAGTGCGCACCGATCAGAAACGCTTCGCCGTTTTTCAGGGTGACGTAGGCCTCGGCAATCTGCGCGCGGCCGGCGCGCAGGCTCTTCACTTCCCAGCCTTGCAGCACCAGGCCGGCCTCGTAGCGGTCTTCGATGAAGTAGTCGTGCCGCGCGCGGCGGTTGACGGCGATCAGGCGCTCGGGTGCTTCGTCCTCTTTCTTGCTCATGCGCGGATTATAGGGACGCGCGGTGCAGCGGATACACTTGGCGCATGAATATCCGTGAAAGCAGCTACGGTTACTGGAGCTCCAGCCCTGCCTTCCTGTGGGTGGCGGTGGGCGCCATGATCGGCGTCGGCAATGCCGTGCGCCTGCCGTATCTGATGAGCGAATACGGTGGCGTGCTGTTTCTGGGCGTGTATCTGCTGGGCCTGGCGCTGGTGGGTCTGCCGCTGCTGCTGGCGGAGTGGATGCTGGGCCGCTGGATGCGCGATGACCTCATCGCCGGTTATGCGCGCCTGGTGGAAGCGGCCAAGGCGCGGCGCGTGTGGCTGGGCATCGGCGGTCTGGCCCTGCTCACGGCGGGGCTGATTCTGTCCTATTACTCGGTGATCGCCGGCTGGAGCCTGGCTTACGGTTTCCGCGCCGCCAGCGGCAGCTTTGGTCAGCTCACGCAGGAGGGTGCGCGCGCGGTGTTTCTGGGCGTGGCGCAGGATCCGGAGCGCAGCCTGTCCTGGCATACGCTGTTCATGGTGGCGGTGTGCGTGATCGTCTCGCACGGCTTTCGCGAAGGCGTGGAGCGTGCGGCGCGGCGCATGGTGCCGGCGGCGCTGCTGATCGCGGTGCTCATGTGTCTTTATGCAATGCGCAACCGCGACGGCCTGGCGGCTTACGAATACTTCATCGCCCCGCATCCGGAAAAACTCACCTGGCGCGGCGTGATCGAAGGGCTGCATCACGGCTTCTTCACGCTGGGCCTGGGGATGGGCGTTATGATGGGCCTGGGCAGCTATTTGCCGGTGTCGGCGCCCATCCGCCGCATCGCGGTGGCGGCGATTCTGGTGGACACCGCTTTCAGCCTGCTCGCGGGTCTGGCGGTGTACTCGGTGGTGCTGGGCGCGGGCCTGGAGCCGGGCACCGGCATCAGCCTGATGTTCGAAACCCTGCCGCGCGCGGTGGGCGGCGACTTCGGCGCCTCGCTGTTCGCCACCGCGCTGTACTTCCTGCTGTTCATCGTCACCATGACCTCGGCCACGGCGATGCTGGAGCCGGTGAGCCGTTACTTCATGGACCGTCAGCGCTGGACGCGCGTGTTCGCCGCCACCTGCGCGGCGCTGCTGATCTGGTTCGTGGGCCTGGGCACGCTGCTGTCGTTCAGCGTGATGCAGGATCTGCGCTTGTGGGGGCGCAATTTCTTCGAATGGGTGCAGCTGCTCACCGCCAGCTGGTTTGCGCCCATCGATGGGCTGCTGATCTGCGTGTTCGTGGTCAGCATCATGCCGCGCGATCTGGTGCGCACGCTCTGGGGCGCGGAACTGCAGCCCTGGCTGTACAAGCTCTGGTTCGGCCTGCTGCGCTATCCGGCGCGCCTGGGCCTGATCGTGGTGCTGCTGTATGCGCTGGGCATCATCGACTGGCTGATTTCGCTGTGGAGCGTGGCGTGAACGCGGCGCAGATCGAGGTGGAAGTGGCTTACGCACTGCCCGAGCGGCAGTGGCTCAAGCGGCTGCGCCTGCCGGCGGGCAGCACGGTGCAGATGGCGGTGGCGGCCAGCGGCGTGTGCGAGGCCTTTGCGATCCCCAGGGACGCGCCCCTGCGCGTGGGCGTGTTCTCCAGGCCCTGCGAGCTGCACCAGGTGCTGCGCGGCGGAGACCGGGTGGAGCTGTACCGGCCGCTGGCGGTGGACCCGAAAGCCGCGCGCCGCGCGCGGGCGGCGACGCGCAGCAAGCGCTGAATCAGGGCGGTGCGGGCTGGCCGATGTCCGGCTTGGCCGCGCCGGCGGCGGCACGGTCATTGGCTTCACGCGTGTCGGCCTTGCCCTTGGCGGCCTTGTTCTCGCCTTCCACCACGGCCTGTACGTCCGGCGTGTCGCTGGCCTTGGCCTGGCTGGCGGCCACCTGACCTTCGATGCGCTCCAGGGCATCGCCCTTGAAATACAGGCTCACCACGCGCTGCGAGGACTCACCACGCGGCGAACGGTAATAGCTCACATAGTCCCAGCGATTCGGGCGGAAGGCACTGGAGGCCACCGGCGTGCCCATCAGATAGCTGACCTGTTCACGCGTCATGCCCGGCTTGAGCTGCTCCAGCTGCTTCTGCTCGATGACATTGCCCTGTCGGGTGGGCAGCTTGTAGACGATCTGGCAGGCCGAAAGGCCCAGCGCCACTAGGGCGAGAAAGAAGAAGCGCATCGGGGCTCGATTGGTAAATAAATGTGTTGCCGCGAGATTCAGGCGGGGGATAATAACGGAAACCCCCGAGTCGAGCGCACAGGTCATGGAATCCTCCGATCTACGCAACGCTGGCCTGAAGGTCACGCTGCCCCGTATCAAAATCCTGGAAATGCTGGAAAACAGCGACGCGCGCCATCTTTCCGCCGAAGACATCTACCGCCGCCTGATCGAGATGAACGAAGACGTGGGCCTGGCCACCGTCTACCGCGTGCTCACCCAGTTCGAAGCCGCCGGCCTGGTGCGCCGTCACAACTTCGAGGGCGGGCACGCGGTGTTCGAGCTGGAGCGCGGACCGCATCACGACCACATGGTGTGCTTGGACAGCGGCAAGGTCATCGAGTTCGTCAGCGAAGAGATCGAGGAAATCCAGCAGCGCATCGCCGCCAAGCACGGCTACGACGTGGAAGAGCACAGCCTGGTGCTGTACGTGCGGCCGAAGAACCGGGTGGCCGGCAAGGTGGGCAAGGGCTGAGGGCGCAGAGGGGTGAGGCGAAAGAGAAGACGCTTTGTCATTCCCGCGCAAGCGGGAATCCAGCGATCAGGCGCTGCAGCCGCCAGACAGAGCGCACTGGATGCCCGCTTGCGCGGGCATGACACCGGGTTTCAATAGCGAAACGCTGCATCGTCTGACGTCTGACGTCTGACGTCAGATGTCTCACGCCCGCGACTTCGCCAGCAGATCCCGGGCATGCTCGCGGGTGGCCTGCGAGATTTCCACGCCGCCCTGCATGCGCGCGATCTCGTCCACGCGGGCGTCCGGGTCCAGGGCCTGCACGCGGGTGTAGGTCTGCTGCTTCACCACCTGCTTGCGGATCGCCAGATGCGCGTGGCCTTGCGCGGCCACCTGCGCCAGATGCGTCACGCTCAGCACCTGCCGGCGCTCGCCCAGCGCGCGTAGCTGCTGGCCGACGATCTCGGCCACGCCGCCGCTGATGCCGGCGTCCACCTCGTCGAAAATCATGGTGCCCACGCCGTGCTGCGCCAGGGCCGCGACCTGGATGGCCAGGGACACGCGCGACAGCTCACCACCGGAGGCCACCTTGGCCAGGGCGCGCGGCGGCTGGCCGGGGTTGGCGGAAAAGTCGAAGCGCAGCTGATCGGCGCCGTGCGGGCGCGGGGTCGCTTCGCTCTCGTATTCCACGGCCACCACCAGCTGCGCATGCGGCATGCCCAGACGCCGGACGATGGCGCTCACCGCCTGGCCGAAGCGTTCGCCGCTCTTGCGCCGCGCCTGACTGAGCTTCTGCGCTGCGCCTCGGAAGGCTTCCAGTGCGCGCTGCTGGCGCTGCTGGCACTCGCTGATGCGGGCATCGCGATGCGCGGCTTCCTCATGACGCGAGCGCAGGCTCTGCAGATGCTCGGGCAGCTGCGCGGGCTTCAGACGGTGCTTGCGCGCCAGATCGTGGATGGCGCCCAGGCGCGATTCGATCTCGGCCAGGCGCGCGGGGTCCAGGTCCAGGCGGTCGAGCGCGCGGCGCAGGGCGTCGGCGGCCTCGCGGGTCTGCGCCTGCGCGGCGTCCACCGCGTCCACCGCCGGCTGCAGGCTGTCCAGCAGCGGCAGCAGGCCGGAGAGCAGGCGCTGCGCCTCGCTCAGACGGTCGTAGATGCAGTCTTCGCCGCCGTAGAGCAGCTCCTGGGCCTGACCGCCTTCGCCCAGCAGGCGGCTGCCGTGTGCCAGGCCGCGATGCTCGCGCTCCAGCTCCTCGATCTCGTGCTCGCTCAGGCCGAGCGCTTCCAGCTCGCTGATCTGGAAGCGCAGGAATTCCAGCTGCGCGGCATCGCTGCCATCACTGCTCAGCAGGCGCTCCAGCTCGCCTCTGGCGTCCTGCCACAGGGCGCAGGCCGCCGCGACCTTGTCCAGCAGCGCGCCGTGCTCGCCGTAGTCATCGAGGATGCGGCGCTGCACCTCGCTGCGCAGCAGGGTCTGGCTTTCCGACTGGCCGAAGATTTCCACCAGCTGCTCGCCCAGTTCGCGCAGCGCGCCGGCGTTCACCGGCTGGCCGTTGACGAAGGCGCGGGTGCGGCCCTCGGCGTAGACCACGCGGCGGATCAGCAGCAGGCTTTCGTCTTCGCCATCGAGCAGTTCCTGTTCGGCCAGCCAGCGCTTGGCCGTGGCGTCCCGGGCCAGTTCGAAGCTGGCGCTGATTTCGGCTTTCTCCTGGCCGGCGCGCACCAGCGCGGCGTCGGCGCGCAGGCCGATGATCAGGCCGATGGCGTCGATCAGAATCGATTTGCCGGCGCCGGTTTCGCCGGTGAGCACGGTGAAGCCGGGCGCGAAGTCCAGGCTCAGCTCGTCGATGATCGCCAGATTCTTGATGTGCAGATGTTTGAGCATGCGGCGGAAGATGCGCGTTACAGGCTGCTGCCGTTGAGGGCCGGGCCACGGCCCCAGTGCAGCTTGTTGCGCAGCAGATTGAAGTAGGAATAGTTGCGCGGGTGCACCAGGGTCAGCGGGAAGGCCGCCTTGCGCACCTCGAAGCTCTCACCGGCGCGCAGGGTTTCGGCGGTCTGGCCGTCGCAGGTGAGCATGGCGGCCACGCCCGGCGCGCCGCGCAGGCTGATGCGCACGGTCTGTTCGCAGCCGATGATGATCGGCCGGTCGGAGAGCGTGTGCGGACAGATCGGCACCAGGGCCAGGGCCTGCAGGCCCGGATGCATCACCGGGCCGCCGCCGGACAGCGCATAAGCCGTGGAGCCGGTGGGGCTGGAGACGATGTAACCGTCGGCGCGATGCGAGGAGATGAATTCCTCGTCCAGCCAGGTGTCGAATTCCAGCATGCGGATTGCCGCCTGGTTGCGGATCACCACATCGTTGATCGCCAGCATGTGTACATCGGGCCGGCCCTGGCGCGGCAGATGCACCTGCAGCAGCAGGCGCTCCTCGCGCAGATAGTCGCCGGCAAAGATCGCGGCGAAGGTCTCGCGCATCTCCTCGGGGCGCACATCGACCATGAAGCCGAGCCGGCCCTGGTTGACGCCGACGATGGGCACGCCGGAAGGGGCGAGGTCGCGCGCCGCGGAGAGCAGGGTGCCGTCGCCGCCCACCACCACCGCCAGATCGCAGGCCTTGGCCAGTTCGGCGCGCGGCAGGCGGATGATGTCGGCCGGCAGGTTCTGGCTGGTCGGGGTGCCGGCTTCCACCAGCAGCTTGCGGTCCAGCTGGCGCAGCGTGGTGCAGAGCTGCTGCAAGGTGGGCACGATCTGCAGATCGTGCCGCTTGCCGATGATGCCGACGGTCTGGAAGCTCTGCATGCGCGCGCTGGGACAAAAGGATGTGCAAAGGTAGCATGAATGCGCCGCCGGCCGATGTCGGAAGCCGTCCTCAGCCTATTGAAATTGCGTCACAAATTCGCCATGTTTAAGGCATGTCCCCGATTCTCGACAATCGCGCCGCCGAACTGCTGAAGCTGCTCGTCGAACGCTACATCCACGACGGCCAGCCGGTGGGCTCGCGCACGCTCTCGCGCATGGCCAATCTCGGATTGTCCTCGGCCACCATCCGCAATGTGATGGCCGATCTCGACGAGCTGGGCTTCGTGGCTTCGCCGCACACCTCGGCCGGGCGCATCCCCACCACGCGCGGCTATCGCTACTTCGTCGACAGCCTGCTGGCGCCGGAGGCCTTGTCGGAGGCCGAGCGCGAGGCCATTGCCGAAGAACTGGCGCCGCGCCAGAACGGGCCCACCGAGATGGTGCAGGCGGCGTCCCGGATGCTGTCGCAGATGTCGAAGATGGCCGGCGTGGTCACCGTGCCCCGGCGCAATCTCACGGTGCTGCGCCGCATCGAGTTCCTGCCCTTGTCCGGCAACCGCGTGCTGGCGATTCTGGTGGTGAACCAGCACGAGGTGCAGAACCGCATCATCCACACGGAACGCCCTTATGCCGCCGATGAGCTGGAGCGCTACGCCAACGCGCTCAACGAGCACTTCGCCGGCCGTGATCTGGTCAGCCTGCGTCAGGCCCTGATGCAGGAGGCCGCCGACGCGCAGGCGCGCGTGAACCTGCTGCTGCGCGAGGCGGCGGCGATGGCCGAGCAGGCCCTGCGCCCGGAGCAGCCCAGTTCCGATTACGTGGTGGCGGGCGGGCCGAACCTGATGGGCTTCCAGGAACTGGCGGACGTGGCGCGCCTGCGCGCCCTGTTCGATGCCCTGGACACCAAGCGCGATCTGCTCAATCTCTTCGACCAGTGCCTCAACGCTGACCGCATGCAGCTGTTCATCGGCGACGAGTCCGGCTACCGGGTGCTGGACGAATGCTCAGTGGTGACCTCGCCGTACTACGTGGATGGCAAGGTCGCCGGCGTGCTGGGCGTGATCGGCCCCACGCGCATGGCCTATCACCGCATCATTCCCATCGTGCGGGAAACCGCAAGACTGCTGTCGGCCGGCTTGAAAGGCGAGGGCTGAGCCCCCAATAGGCCAACAGGCGGCGTCGTTTGGGAGAAAGCGGCCCCGCCAGCCGGACAGCTTGGCTATGATGTCGCCCCTTTTGGCTGTCCCCCTCGTCCAATTTCGAGTCTGTGAAGCGCAATGACTGAACCGGTGGAACCGGCGGCCGCAGCGGCTGCCCCTGCAAACGACGAACTGGCCGTGCTCAAGGCCGCCCTGGCGGATGCCGAGGCACGCGCCCAGGCTGCCAAGGACGCGCAGCTGCGCGCCGCGGCCGATCTGGAAAACACCCGCCGCCGCCTGGAGCGCGACGCCGCCAGCTCGCTCAAGTACGCCGCCGAAAAGCTGCTCGGCGAGCTGCTCTCGGTGGCCGACAGCCTGGAGCTGGGCCTGAAGGCCGCCGCCGGCGCCGAAGGTCCGGCCAAGGCCATGGCCGAGGGCGTGGAGCTGACCTACCGCCAGCTGATGAGCGTGCTGGAAAAGAACGGCGTCAAGCAGATCAATCCGGAAGGCCAGCCCTTCAATCCCGAATTCCACCAGGCCATGACCATGGCGCCCAGCGACCAGCTGCCGGCCAATCATGTGCTCAGCGTGATGCAGAAGGGCTACAGCCTGCACGAGCGTCTGCTGCGTCCGGCGATGGTGGTGGTGGCCAAGGCGCCGGGCTGAAAAACGGCTCACATTTGCTGCGGGATTCACCCTTGAATCGCCGCATTGCAGCACTAGATAAGCGGTAGCAACGGTATTCTCGGAGTTTTCACATGGCAAAGATCATCGGCATCGACCTCGGCACCACCAACAGCTGCGTGGCGATCCTGGAAGGCAACAACACCAAGGTCATCGAGAACAGCGAGGGCGAGCGCACCACGCCGTCCATCGTCGCGTACACCGATGACGGCCAGACCCTGGTCGGCCGCAGCGCCAAGCGCCAGGCGGTGACCAATCCCTTCAACACCCTCTACGCGGTCAAGCGCCTGATCGGCCGCCGCTTCGAGGACGCCGAGGTGCAGAAGGCGATCAAGCATTCGCCGTTCAAGATCGTGAAGGCCGACAACGGCGACGCCTGGGTGATGGTGCGCGACAAGAAGCTCGCGCCGCAGCAGGTCTCCGCCGAAGTGCTGCTGAAGATGAAGAAGACCGCCGAGGACTATCTCGGCGAGAAGGTGACCGAAGCGGTCATCACCGTGCCGGCCTACTTCAACGACAGCCAGCGCCAGGCCACCAAGGACGCCGGCCGCATCGCCGGCCTGGAAGTCAAGCGCATCATCAACGAGCCCACCGCCGCGGCCCTGGCCTTCGGCCTGGACAAGGGCGGCAAGAAGGACCAGAAGATCGCCGTGTATGACCTCGGCGGCGGCACCTTCGACATCTCCATCATCGAAATCGCCGACGTGGACGGCGAGAAGCAGTTCGAGGTGCTGGCCACCAATGGCGACACCTTCCTGGGCGGTGAGGACTTCGACCTGCGCGTGATCGAATACATCGCGGCCGAGTTCCAGAAGGAGCAGGGCATCGACCTGCACAAGGACCCGCTGGCCCTGCAGCGCCTCAAGGAAGCTGCGGAAAAGGCCAAGATCGAGCTGTCCAGCTCCACCCAGACCGACATCAATCTGCCCTACATCACGGCGGATCAGACCGGCCCCAAGCATCTCAACATGAAGCTGACCCGCGCCAAGCTCGAAGCGCTGGTCGACGATCTCATCTCCAAGTCCATGGAGCCCTGCAAGATCGCGCTGCGCGACGCCAACCTGAAAGCCTCCGACATCGACGAGGTGATTCTGGTCGGCGGTCAGACCCGCATGCCCAAGGTGCAGGACGCGGTCAAGAATTTCTTCGGCAAGGAGCCGCGCAAGGACGTCAACCCGGATGAAGCCGTGGCCGTCGGCGCTGCGGTGCAGGGCGCGGTGCTCTCGGGCGACCGCAAGGACGTGCTGCTGCTCGACGTGACCCCGCTGTCCCTGGGCATCGAAACCCTGGGCGGCAAGATGACCAAGCTGATCGAGAAGAACACCACCATCCCGACCAAGAAGTCGGAGACCTTCACCACCGCCGACGACAACCAGACCGCGGTGACCATCCAGGTCTACCAGGGTGAGCGCGAGATCGCCTCGGCCAACAAGTCGCTGGGCCGCTTCGACCTCACCGGCATCGCGCCGGCGCCGCGCGGCGTGCCGCAGGTGGAGGTGATCTTCGACATCGACGCCAACGGCATCCTGCACGTCACCGCCAAGGACAAGGCCACCGGCAAGGAGCAGAGCATCCGCATCACCGCCAACTCGGGTCTGTCGGAAGACGAGATCCAGAAGATGGTAAAGGACGCCGAGGCCCACGCCGAGGAAGACAAGAAGTTCAACGAGCTGATCGCCGCCCGCAACCAGGCCGATCAGATGATTCACGCGGTCGAGAAGTCGCTCAAGGATCTGGGCGAGCAGGTGCAGGCCGACGAGAAGAAGAGCATCGAGGACGCCATCGCGGCGGCCCGCGAGGCGGTCAAGGGCGACGACAAGGACGCCATCACCGCCAAGTCCGAGGCCCTGGCCCAGGCTTCCGCCAAGCTGATGGAGCGCGTCTATGCGCAGAAGGCGGCGGGCGAGAATGCGGCGGCCGGTGGCGAAGCCGGCGCGGCCGGCGGTGCGCAGGCCAAGGCCGACGGCGATGTGGTGGACGCCGAGTTCACCGAGGTCAAGGACAAGAAGTGAGGTCTCGCGTCATCCCCGCGCAAGCGGGGATCCAGCCCCGCAGCACTGGATGCCCGCTCACGCGGGCATGACGTTTTTTGACGGGGGCGGGGGATGGGCAAGGGCAGACTGGAAGCGTTCAGCGATGGCGTGCTGGCCATCATCATCACCATCATGGTGCTGGAGCTCAAACCCCCGCATGCGCCGACCCTGGAGGCACTGGGAGCCCTGTGGCCGGTGTTTTCCAGCTATGCCTTGAGCTTTCTCTACGTGGGCATCTACTGGAACAACCATCATCATCTGATGCACGCGGTGCACCGCGTCAACGGCCGGCTGCTGTGGGCCAATCTGCATCTGCTGTTCTGGCTGTCCCTGGTGCCGTTCACCACCGCCTGGATGGGCGAGAACCATTTCGACACGGTGCCGGTGGCGGTCTACGGACTGTCGCTGCTGATGCCCGCTCTGGCCTGGCCCTGGCTGCAGCATGAGATCGTGCGCGAGCATGGCCGCGACTCCCTGCTGGCCAGCGCCCTGGGCCGCGATTTCAAGGGCAAGATTTCCATAGCGCTGTACCTTGCCGGCATCGCTCTTGCGTTCTACAACCGCTATCTGGCCTGCCTGATGTACCTGGCGGTGGCCTTGATCTGGTTTCTGCCGGACCGTCGCATCGAGTCGAAAATTCAGGATTCCAAGCAAGATTGATCATGAGCAAGCGCGACTACTACGAAGTGCTCGGCGTGGCCAAGCAGGCCGGCGACGATGAGTTGAAGAAGGCCTATCGCAAGCTGGCGATGAAGTTTCACCCGGACCGCAACCCGGGCGACAAGGCTGCCGAGGAGCAGTTCAAGGAAGTCAGCGAAGCCTATGAGGTGCTGTCCGACGAGAACAAGCGCGCGGTCTACGACCAGTACGGGCACGAGGGCCTGAATCGCGGTGGTGGCGGTGGCGGCTTCGGCGGCGCCGGCGGCTTCGCCGACATCTTCGGCGATGTCTTCGCCGACATCTTCGGTGGCAATGGCGGCGGTGGCGGCGGACGCAGCGCCGGCCCGCGCCGCGGCGCAGACCTGCGCTACATGATGGAGCTGAGCCTGGAGCAGGCGGTGTTCGGCGCCACCGAAAGCATCCGCATCCCGACCTGGAGCGAATGCGAGAGCTGCAACGGTCACGGCACCGCCGACGGCAAGAAGCCGGGCGCCTGCGGCACCTGCCGTGGCAGCGGACAGGTGCGTGTGCAGCAGGGCTTCTTCGTGCTGCAGCAGACCTGCCCGCAATGCCGTGGTCGCGGCAGCCTGGTGACCGACCCCTGCAAGAGCTGTCGCGGCGCCGGCAAGATCCGTCGCGAAAAGACCCTGGAAGTGAAGATTCCGGCCGGCGTCGATACCGGCGATCGCATCCGCCTCACCGGCGAGGGCGAGCCGGGTGATCGCGGCGCTTCCAGCGGCGATCTCTACGTGCAGATCACGGTCAAGCCGCACGAGATCTTCGAGCGCGACGGCAATGATCTGCATTGCTCGGTGCCGATCTCGGTGGTCACCGCGGCGCTGGGCGGCAAGCTCAAGGTGCCGACCCTGGACGGCGAGGTGGAGATCGACATCACCGAGGGCGTGCAGAGCGGCAAGCAGTTCCGTCTGCGCGGTCGCGGCGTGCGTTCGATCCGCACCTCCGGGCCGGGCGATCTGTACTGCACGGTGTTCGTGGAGACCCCGGTGCACCTGACCAAGCAGCAGAAGGAACTGCTGCGTCAGCTGGGCGAGACCCTCGACAAGAGCGGCGGCAAGCACCATCCGGAAGCCTCCAGCTGGCTGGGCAAGGCCAAGCGCTTCTTCGATGATCTGACGCAGTGAGCGCCGCGCCTTCCGGCTTCAGGCCGGAAGGCGAAAGCCCTGGCCTCAGCGCTTGAAGCGCATTGCCGGGGCGGGCATCGGCCCCGCCCTGGGCTTCACGCGGTTCAGACGCCCTGCGCCTGATTCCAGCGCAGCTGTCGCTCCTGCGCGGCGAGGTACAGGCCCATCGCGAAGCCGAAGCTGGTGAACAGGCTCAGCACGAAATAGATCCAGCAGTGCTTCAGGCCGCGACGCGGACCATCGATCATGGTCCACAGCGGGAACAGGAAGGTGTTGGTGACGATCAGATCCTGCGAGCCGGAACCGGCGGCGGGATTGGTGAACAGCATCTTGGTGAAATGCACCCAGCCGGCCTGCTCGCCGTAGGTTTCCACATATTGCGTGTTGAAATACCAGCCGGTGCACACCGAGCCCACCGCCAGCAGATAACACAGCCGCTCGTTCCAGCTCGGGCCCGCCCCGGACCAGCCGCCGCGATACAGATGCCGGTTGAAGCGCAGGAACAGCATGAAGCAGAGCACGCCGAGGCCGGCGTGAATCAGCAGCGATGTCATGATTTCTCCTCCCCGCCTGTCGTTTGCAGCCTTGTCTTTTTAGCGCGGCGCCGGCAGCAACTCCTCACGCATTTGTGCGATGTGCTGAATCTGTGTCTTCAGCGGCGCCCGCCCTTGCGGGGCATCGGTGCTCAGGCAGACGGGCCGGGCACCGCATGGCGACGGCAACGGACGGCCACAGCGCCTTGCGCGCCGATTGCCAGGGCCTGTTCAAGCGTCGTCGGCAGACCCCAGGGTTCAGCCGTGCTGGAGCGCCTGGTAGAGGCTCAGGTATTCCTGCGTCACGCGGTGCGAGCGGTCGAGGTTGATCAGTGGTTTGTGCAGCTCGTGCGACTCCTTGACCTTCACCGAGGACGAGAGCATCTGCGCCAGCACCGGTTTGCCCTCGGCGCGCAGCTCATCGACGATGCGCTGCGGTTGCTTGGAACGCGCCTGGAACTGGTTGACGATGATGCCTTCCACGCGCAGTTCCTCGTTGTGGTCGGCGCGGATTTCCTCGATGTTGGCGAGCAGGGTGTACAGGGCCTGGCGCGCGAACTCGTCGCAGTCGAAGGGAATCAGCACGCTGTCGGCGGCGATCAGCGCGGCGCGCGAGTAGAAATTCAGCGTCGGCGGCGTGTCGATGAAGATCGCGTCATAGCCCTTGAGCTTGCGCAGGGCGTCGCGGAACTTGTAGATCTTCTGCTTGGCCTCCAGCTTGATCGCCAGTTCCTCCAGGCGCGGATCGGAGGCCACCAGGTCCAGATTCTCGAAGGGCGTGCCGCTGACGTAGGTGACGAAGGGCGCCGGTGCCAGCGAGAAGGACAGCGTGGATTCGAAGAAGTCACCGATGCTGCGGTCCACCTGTGTGGCGCGGGCGCCGAGCAGGTACTGTGTGGCATTGCCCTGCGTGTCCAGATCGATGACCAGGGTGCGCAGGCCTTCGGCAGCGGCGATGGCCGCCAGATTGCAGACGATGGTGGTCTTGCCCACGCCACCCTTCTGATTGAATACCACCCGCTTGGTCACGGTAGTTTCACCCTTGGTTTGGATTGGCTCGCGGCCACTATGCCTTGCACGCAGCATGCCGGCCTTGATGACCGCCATGGTAGCGAAACCCTCATGCGCAAAGACTGGCTGACAAGCCAGAATACCCGGCCTGTGTGAACACTCTCCAATCAGCGTAAGGATGACCAGCAGATGATGACGGTATGGGTTACCGGGGCCACTTCCGGTTTCGGTGCGGCGATCACCCGGCAGTTCGTGCGCGAGGGCCATCGCGTGATCGCCAGCGGCCGCCGCGCGGAGCGCCTGCAGGCGCTGGTGCAGGAACTGGGTGAGGAGCGGGTGCTGCCGCTGGAGCTGGACGTGCGCGAGCAGCCAGCGGTGCAGGCGGCGGTGGACGGCCTGCCGGCCGGCTGGGCGGCGGTGGAGGTGCTGGTCAACAACGCCGGCCTGGCGCTGGGCCTGCAGCCGGCGCATGAGGCCGAGCTGTCCGACTGGGAGCGGATGATCGACACCAACATCAAAGGCCTGGTCTACATGACCCGCGCCCTGACACCGGGCATGGTCGCGCGCGGTCGCGGGCATGTCATCAACATCGGCTCGGTGGCCGGCGAATGGCCGTATCCGGGCGGCAATGTCTATGGCGGCACCAAGGCCTTCGTACGGCAGTTCTCGCTCAATCTGCGCGCCGATCTGGTGGGGCGCGGCGTGCGCGTCACCAATATCGAGCCGGGCATGTCGCATACCGAGTTCTCGCTGGTGCGCTACCACGGCGATGTGGCGCGGGCCGAGGCCATCTATGCGGGCTTGCAGCCGCTGACGCCCGAGGATGTGGCGGACACCGTGTACTGGGTGGCCACGCGTCCGGCGCATGTGAACATCAACACCCTGTCGCTGATGCCCGAGTGTCAGGCATTTTCCCCGTTCAACGTCAAACGCAAGACTTGAGCTCTGTTCGCCATCACTTTGCGTGCAAAGTGACTGTGGACAGGCCCCAGGACCGCGACAGTCAATTTTGCCGCTGACGGGCGGCCGGTGCCCTGCTAGCTTCCCCCTTGCTCTGCCAAGGGGGAAGCCATGCGCAAGAGAGCCCGCTGCGGTCTGCTGCTGATACTGGCAAGCGTCTGGGCCGGTCCGCTGCCGGCGGCGGTGACGCCCGCTGAAAACGTGCTGGCGTTCTCCCGCGACCTCCGCGACCAGACCAAGCTGCGGCATGTGCTCTATCTGCGGCCCCGCGCCGACAGCGTGGCGCCCCGGGCCGCCTATGTGCTGCTGCCATATCGCGGCGGCGAGTCCGACAACATGGCCGATCTGGTCGGCGCCGCGCAGCTGGTCCGCGATCACGACATCTGGGTGATCATTCCCGAAGCGGTCAACGGCTACTGGAACTACAAGATGCTGCTGGGCGCCGCCTCGGTGCCCGACGATGTGAAGTTTCTCAGTCGCGTGATCGACGAGGCGGTGGCCGCCTACGGTCTGGACGCCAGGCGCATCTACATGGGCGGCTATTCGGGCGGCGCGATGATGACCATCCGCTACGCCTGCGAAAGACCCGAGAAAATCGCCGGCGCGGCGCTGGTCGGCGGCCAGCTGATCCGCACCCTGGCGCCCCGCTGCAGCACCGCGGCGCCGGTGCCCATGGCCTTCGTCAACGGCGAGCTCGATCCGGTGGGCGCCTACAACGGCGATGCCACGCTGATGTCCTCGCCGGACTCCGCCGCGTTCTGGGCGCAGCTCAATGGCTGCGATGCCCTGCCGGTGCACGAGCAGTTGCCGGACACGGTGAACGACGGCACCCGCATCGAGCTGGACCGTTACGGCGGCTGCCGGCAGGGCCAGGCGGTGCGTCTCTACACCGTGCGCCAGGGTGGTCACACCTGGCCCGGCGCCGTGGACTTCTCGCCTTCGCTGGGTCGCACCAGCCAGGACCTGAACGCCAGCGAAGCCTTCATCCGCTTTCTGCTGTCCTTCTCACGCTGAGCATCCGGGAGCCGGCACCATGCAACGCACACTTGCCTTGCTGCTGGGCTGTCTCTGCACGCTGAGCGCGACGGCGGCGCCGCTTGCGCAGGGCCAGGCCTTCCAGGTGAATCAGTACAGCAGCGGTGATCAGCAGCGCCCGGCGCTGGCGCGCAGCCCCGGCGGCGGCTTCGTGCTGGCCTGGGACAGCGATGGCCAGGACGGCAGCCAGAACGGCGTCTACGCGCGGCGCTATTCCGCGCAGGGCTTGCCGCTGGGCAATGAATTCCAGGTCAACGAGCACCGCGACAACCGCCAGTTTGCGCCGCGCATCGCCGCCGACGCCGTCGGCGCCTTCGTGGTGGTCTGGCTCAGCAACAGCCAGGACAAGATCGGCATCCAGCTCTACGCGCGCCTGTTCGATGCCGCCGGCAATCCGCGCGGCGGCGAGTTCCGTGTCGACACCGACCAGCATCCGGTCTACACGCAGTTCGATGTGGCGATGGCGGCCGATGGCCGCGTCGTGATCACCTGGATCGAGCGCGACAATCTGCTGGGCAGCGCCACGGTGCAGAACAAGACGCTGTACGCGCGCCGCTATGGCGCCAGCGGCGCCGCGCAGGGCGAACTCATCACCGTGTATCAGACGCCGCTGTATCTGCTGCGCGTGCCGACGGTGGCCATGGATGGCAGCGGCAATTTCGTGCTGGCCTGGTTTGTCGGCGCCGACAGCATCTGGGCGCGTCGCTACGACGCCGCCGGCAAGGCACGCGGCGGCAGCTTCCGGGTCAGTCCTGCCGATGCCAGCCTGATCGTCGACCGGCCGCGGATCGCCGCCGACTTCGCCGGCAACTTCGCCCTGGCCTGGGAAACCGGTGCGGCCGGCGATGGCAGCGACAGCGGCGTGTACCTGCGCAGCTACGATGCCGGCGGCAGGGCCTTGATGAAGGCCACGCGCCTGGATTCCGCGCTGCTGCGCAATCCTGAAATCGCGCTGGGCGGTGCTGGCATCGTGGTGGCGGCGCACAGCAGCGGCGTTTACGCGCAGTGCTATGGCCTGAACGGCGCGGCGCTGGATCAGGCCTTCCGTGCCGACACGGCGGCGCAGCCCGGCACTTCGCTGTTTGCCGATGTCGCGGCGGATGCCAGCGGCAATCTGGTATTTGCCTGGCAGAACTTCGGCGACGACGGCAGCGGTCGCGGTGTGTTCGCGCGCTTGTTCTCGGCCTGCTGAGCGGCCCCGCGACCCGCGTTCACCCGGTCGCTACAATGTCGGCATGGACGCCGTGCGCCGACAACGCTATCTGAAACTGCTGGGCATCGAGGCCTGGCGTCCGCGCACGGCCGGGTCTGCGCAGACCGAGCCGGCCTCGTGCGCAGCGCCCGTGGCCGAGGCGCCGCCTGCGCGCGCGCTGCCGTCCGTTCCCGATTCCGCGCGAGCCTTCAGCATGCCCAGAGCCAAGCCCAAGCCCGAGGCGCCAGCGGCGCCCGCCAAGACCGCGCCGGTACGGCCGCAAGCGCTCGAGGTGCCGGCCGACTGGACGGGCTTGCGGGCGGTGGTGAAGGACTGCCAGGCCTGCAAGCTCTGCGAGACGCGCACCCACACCGTGTTCGGTGTCGGGCATGAGCAGGCGCCGCTGATGATCGTCGGCGAGGGGCCCGGCGCCGACGAGGATGCGCAGGGCGAACCTTTCGTGGGCCGCGCCGGCAAGCTGCTCGACGAGATGCTCAAGGCCATCGGCCGCAGCCGCGCCGAACAGAATCCGCAGCGCGCGGTGTTCATCGCCAATGTCGTGAAGTGCCGGCCGCCCGGCAACCGTGATCCGGAGCCGGACGAGGTGGAGGCCTGCCGGCGTTATCTGGATCGCCAGATCGAGCTGGTGAAGCCCAGGCTGATCGTGGCCCTGGGCCGCATCGCCGCGCAGCGTCTGCTGGAAAGCGACGAGCCGCTCTCGCGTCTGCGCGGGCCGCTGCACCGCTACGGCGCCAGCGGCACGCCGGTGCTGGTCACCTATCATCCGGCCTATCTGCTGCGCAGCCCGCGCGAGAAGGCCAAGAGCTGGGAAGACCTGAAGAAGATCCATCGCCAGCTGCAGGGGCAGGCTTGAGCGCGCAGCCGCAGGCGCTGTGGCAGCTCTGGCCGATGCAGCCGCAGCATCTGGATCAGGTGATGCCGATCGAGGATGCCAGTTACACGCATCCCTGGACGCGCGGCATCTTCGAGGACTGTCTGCGCGTCGGCTACAGCGCCTGGGTGGTCTGCGATGCGCAAGGGCAGGTGCTGGCCTACGCGCTGATGACCATGGCGGCGGGCGAGGCGCATGTGCTCAATATCTGCGTGGCGCCCGGGCAGCGTCGTCATGGTCTCGCGGCGTTTCTGCTGCGCCATCTGATCATGATCGCGCGCGCTGCCAGCGTGACGCTGATGCTGCTGGAGGTGCGCGTGTCCAACCTCGGCGCACAACAGCTCTATGCCGGTTTCGGCTTCAATCAGATCGGCCGGCGGCGCGGCTACTATCCAGCCACGGACGGGCGCGAGGATGCGCTGGTGCTGGCCCTGGAACTTTAGAAGTTCTGCTCTCTTTTTGATCCTTGCTCATGAATGACAAGCGCGCACGCTGGTCCTGGGCGTTCTACGACTGGGCGAATTCGTCCTTCGCCACCACCGTGATGGCGGGCTTCTTTCCGCTGTTCTTCGCCGCTTACTGGGCCAGGGATCTGGCGCAGGGCGAGCGCACCTTCTGGCTGGGCGTGGCCAGTTCGCTGGCCAGCGTGGTGGTGATGCTGATGGCGCCGCTATTGGGCGGCATCGCCGATCGTCACGGTTACAAGAAGCGCTTTCTGTTTCTCAGCACCTTGCTGGGCGCGCTGAGCACGGCGGCGATGTTTGCGGTGGCGCAGGGCAACTGGCCGCTGGCGCTGACGCTGTTCACCCTGGGCTCCATCGGCTTTTTCGCCGGCACCTCGTTCTACGACTCGCTGATCGTCAGCGTCGCGCCGCCAGAGCAGCTGGACCGTCTTTCCGCACTCGGTTACGGCCTGGGCTATCTGGGCGGCGGTCTGCTGTTCGCGCTCAATGTCTTCATGTACCAGAAGCCGCAGTTCTTCGGCCTGGCCAGCGGCGCCGAGGCGATTCTCTGGTCCTTCCTGATGGTGGGCGTCTGGTGGCTGCTGTTTTCGCTGCCGCTGTTCGCCTGCGTGCGGGAGCGGCCGGCGCCGCACGAGAACGGCCGCAGCGACTGGCAGGCCCTCATGCACACCTTCCGGCAGATTCTCGGCATGCGGCCGGTGCTGCTGTTTCTCTGCGCCTACTGGCTGTACATCGACGCCGTGGACACCATCATCCGCATGGCGGTGGATTACGGCGTGAAGCTGGGCTTTGCGCCGGGCTCGCTGATTCTGGCGCTGCTGATGGTGCAGTTCATCGGCTTTCCGGCGGCGGTGCTGTTCGGCGTGCTCGCCGAGCGCGTCGGCACCAAGACCATGATCTATGTCGCGCTGCTGGTGTATGCCGGCGTCACCTGCGGCTCGTATTTCCTGCTGAGCGAAACGCAGTTCTTCCTGATGGCGGCGGCCATCGGTCTGGTGCAGGGCGGCATCCAGTCGCTGTCGCGCTCGTATTACGCACGCCTGATTCCGGCCGATCAGGCCGGACAGTTCTTCGGCTTCTACAACATGCTCGGCAAGTTCGCCGCGGTGCTCGGCCCCTTCGTGGTCGGTCAGACCGCGCTGCTGGTGGACAACCAGCGTCTGCCGATTCTCAGCCTGCTGCCGTTTTTCATCATCGGCGGCCTGCTGCTCACGCGCGTGCGCGCACCGCTCATTCGGTAGCGAACAAGGCCGGGCGCTTGGCGGTGACGCCGCGATAGAAGGCGAAGATCTCGCGCATGTCCGCATCCCAGTCGCCCGTCGGACGCATCAGGGGCCCGGTGCCGATGCACTTGCGGCGATAGTCGATGTAGGCCACCAGCACCGGTACCTGCGCTTCGCGGGCGATGTGGTAGAAACCGCGCTTCCATTTTTCCACGCGTGAGCGCGTGCCCTCCGGCGCCAGACCGATCAGCAGCTGCTGCTTGCGGGTGAAGGCGGCGGCGCTCTGCGCCACCACGCCGCTGCCGCTGCTGCGGTCGATGGCAATGCCGCCGAGTTTGCGCATCAGCGCGCCGAACGGCGGCGCGAACAGCGTGTGCTTGCCAAACCAGTGCACCGGCAGTTCAAGACGCAGCAAGGCCGCCATGCCGAACACGAAATCCCAGTTGGAGGTGTGCGGCGCCAGAATCACCAGCAGCCTGGGCTCGTCGGGAATCGCAATGTCCAGACGCCAGCCGGCCAGGCGCAGGATCACGCGACCCAGGCCGGCGAGCAGGGCACTGCGACGACGCGGCACCGCCGCGCCGATCTCGATACGTTCGGCTTGCAAAACCGTTTCCTCCGCTATGGTCCATGGCGATGCGGTGACGGGCGCCGGACCTTGGGTTTTCTCGATTCCCGCCGCAAACCGCCGCCGTCACGACCAGCGGCGCAGTTTGCGGCCGTCAACGTATTATGGCGCATCGCTCTTGCGGCCGATGCAGGATGCGAGGGCTTCCACGTAGGGGAATCCCGTAGTGTCCCGGTGTGAATTTATGGCTTGATGTACCGGGCGCTCTTCTTCACCATGGCCGCCAGCCAAATTTGGAGTGCGTCAGTGGATGCACGTGATCGTGAATTGATGCGCGTCATGCAGCACGCGAAGGACTACGCCACCTGGCGTGAGGCCGCCGCGGCGCTGGACAAGCGTGAAGGCTGGGACGAGTGGCGCGAGGATGAAACCTCGCACGACTACGACTGGCGGCTGATCCGCTCGCGCCTGCGGCAGATCCGCCAGTACCGTGAAGATGGCGCGGTGGCCAAGCTGATTCATCATCTGCGGCAGGGCCTGCACTGGAACCTGGGCAATCTCGGCAACCCGCAGCTCTACGCCCATGCGCGCGTCGGCAGCAAGAAGCTGATCAGCGAATACGCCGGTGAAGTGTCCGCCGCGCTGCGCTGGCTCTGCGAGCAGGATCTGCCGGAGCTCCCGCATGCCGCCAAGCTGAAATTCTTCGAGGAAACCGAGCTGAGCTACGGCCGCTCGGCGCTGATGCTGTCCGGCGGCGCCACGCTGGGCCTGTTTCATGTGGGCGTGGTCAAGGCCTTGTACCGCGAGAACGTGGTGCCGCAGATCATGTCGGGCTCCAGCGCCGGTTCGGTGGTCTGCGCCACGGTCGGCTCGCGCGCACCGCACGAGCTGGAGTCGCTGCTCGATCCGGAAGCCGCCTACTACCATTTCTGGCGCCTGCTGCCGATGCGCGAGATCATGCGTCATCGCGCGCTGATGGATCAGGACCAGCTGCGCAAGGCCATTGCCGCCAATGTCCGTGATCTGACGTTTGAAGAGGCCGAGCGCATCTCCGGCCGCGTCACCAACATCACGGTCTCGCCGGCGGGCGTGAACCAGCAGCCGCGCCTGCTCAACTATCTGACCTTCCCGTATCTCTACGTG
Source organism: Solimonas aquatica (assembly GCF_900111015.1). GTDB lineage: Bacteria > Pseudomonadota > Gammaproteobacteria > Nevskiales > Nevskiaceae > Solimonas > Solimonas aquatica. The sequence goes on from NZ_FOFS01000001.1 coordinate 20,588, forward strand.
CGCGAGGCGGTGCTGGCTTCCTGTGCGGTGCCGCTGCTGTTTCCGCCGGTGATGCTGATGACGCAGGACGAACACGGCGAGCGTGTGCCCTACATGCCGCTGCTGCGCTGGAACGACGGCTCGCTGAAATCGGACCTGCCGATTCTGCGCATGCGTCGCCTGCACAACGTCAATCATTTCATCGTCAGCCAGACCAATCCGCACGTGCTGCCCTTCGTCGGCGGCAGCGAGCCCGGCGGCAAGGGCCTGCGCACCACGGCGCGCGACTACCTCTATTCCACGCTGCGCGGGCAGAGCAAGAGCATCGTCGATCTGGTGCGCCAGAACCTGCCGATCGGTGGCGTGCGTCGCACCCTGGACGTGGCGTCTTCGATTCTCGATCAGGAATACCGCGGCAACATCAACATCGTGCCGGAGGTGAGCCTCTGGCGTTATGCCAATGTCACCAGCAATCCGAGCATGGAGGCGATCAAGCGCTTCATGCTGGAAGGCGAACGCGCCACCTGGCCGCGCATCGAGATGATCCGCAACCAGACCCAGATCAGCCAGACGCTCGATGCCTGTGTGCGCCAGTTGCGCGCCCAGCCGCCGCTGCCGGGCAGTGGCGAGCGTGGCGCGCGCAAGCCGGAACTCAAGGTGGTGCGGGATCGCGGCAACGCGAGCTGAGCGCAGCAGGCAAGGCAGGACGGCGCCGGCGCGGTGATCCGCGCCCTGGTTTCGATCGTGGCGGCGGCTCCGGCGCCGCGCTGTGCGGCGGGCGCAGGCGGCGCTGCGCGGGACACTCACAAAGCCCGCCGTCTTGCAAGACGTGATTCCCTGCGCTCATTGCGTAAAATCCGTCTCATCCGCAGTCCTTCCGACCCCAATCTCCCATGAGCCAAGACGCCGCCGATTCCGGCTTCGATACCGAGCGCCTGCCGCTGCGCGTGTTCGCCGAGAAGGCCTATCTCGACTATTCGATGTACGTGGTGCTGGACCGCGCGCTGCCGCATATCGCCGATGGTCTGAAGCCGGTGCAGCGGCGCATCGTCTATGCGATGAGCGAGCTGGGGCTGTCTTCGACCTCCAAGCACAAGAAGTCGGCCCGCACCGTCGGCGATGTGATCGGCAAGTTCCATCCGCACGGTGACTCGGCCTGTTACGAGGCCATGGTCACTATGGCCCAGCCCTTCAATTACCGCTATCCGCTGATCGACGGCCAGGGCAACTGGGGTGCGCCGGATGATCCGAAGTCCTTCGCGGCCATGCGCTACACCGAGTCGCGCCTGGCAGCCTACGCGCAGACCCTGCTCGCGGAGCTGGGACAGGGCACGGTGGACTGGCAGCCGAACTTCGACGGCACGCTGGACGAGCCGCGCCTGCTGCCCGCGCGCCTGCCCAACATCCTGGTCAATGGCACCACGGGCATCGCCGTGGGCATGGCCACCGACATCCCGCCGCACAATCTGCGCGAACTGGTGCGCGCCTGCCTGCACCTGCTCAAGCATCCCAATGCGCAGGTGGAGACGCTCTGCGGTTTCGTGCAGGGCCCGGATTTCCCCACCGCCTGCGAAATCGTCTCCGAGCCGCATGATCTGCTGAAGCTCTATCAGACCGGCAACGGCCAGATCCGCGCCCGCGCGCGCTGGGAGCGCGACGAGGACGGCAACATCATCATCACCAATCTGCCCTTCCAGGTTTCGCCGTCCAAGGTGCTGGAGCAGATCGCCGAGCAGATGCGCGCCAAGAAGCTGCCGCTGGTGGAAGACCTGCGCGACGAGTCGGATCATGAAAACCCCACGCGCCTGGTGATCGTGCCGCGCTCCAACCGCGTGGATACCGACACCCTGATGGCGCATCTGTTCGCGACCACGGATCTGGAACGCAGCTACCGCGCCAATCTCAACATGATCGGCCTGGACGGCCGGCCCAAGGTCAAGAACCTGCGCGACATCCTCAGCGAGTGGCTGGAGTACCGCTTCGCCACCGTCACGCGCCGCCTCAACCACCGCCTGGGCAAGGTCAACGAGCGCCTGCACATCCTCGAAGGCTTGCTGATCGCCTATCTCAATATCGACGAGGTGATCCGCATCATCCGCTTCGAGGATGATCCCAAGGCCAAGCTGATGAGCACCTTCGCGCTCTCCGATGCGCAGGCCGAATGGATTCTCGACCTCAAGCTGCGTCACTTGCAGAAGCTGGAGGAGATGAAGATCAAGGGCGAGCAGGCCGAACTGGCCGCCGAACGGGATCGCCTCGAAGCCCTGCTCGGCGACGACGAAAAGCTCAAAGACCTGATCGCCGACGAACTGAAGGAAGACGCCAAGAAGTACGGCGACGAGCGCCGCTGCCCGATCAACGCGCGGCCGCCGGCCGCCGCCCTGGAAGCCACGGAAATCCTGCCGGCCGAGCCGGTCACCGTGGTGCTGTCCAAGGCCGGCTGGATCCGCGCCGGCAAGGGCCATGAGCTGGACGCCACCGCGCTCAGCTACAAGGCCGGCGACGAGTTCGCCTTCGCGGCGCAGGGCAAGACCAATCAGCTGCTGGTGCTGCTGGACCACAAGGGCCGCTGCTACACGCTCAATCCGCGCGAGCTGCCCTCGGCGCGCTCGCAGGGCGAACCCATCACCACCAAGCTCGACATCCAGGACGGTGGCCGCATCATGGGCCTGATGATGGGCGAGGGCAGCGAGAAGCTGGTGCTGGGCAGCGACGAGGGTTACGGCTTCATCGCCAAGCTGGGCGATCTGGAGTCGCGCCTGAAGGCCGGCAAGGCGGTGGTGAACGTGTCCGACAGCGCTGCGGTGCTCACGCCGGCGCGCGTCGCCGATCCGACCCGCGACAGCTACGCCCTGGCCACCGCCGAGGGCCGCCTGCTGGTGTTCCCGCTGAGCGAGCTGCCGGAACTGGCCAAGGGCAAGGGCAACAAGCTGGTGACGCTCAAGGGCGAGGACCGCATCCTGGCTTCCTGCGTGCTGCCGGCCGGAGCGGCCCTGACCCTGGTCTGCGGCAAGCGCACCCTGACCCTGAAACCCTCGGACCTGGCGCACTACAGCGGGGCGCGGGCCAGCCGCGGCAGCCATCTGCCGCGCGGCTTCCAGCGCGTGGAGCGCATGGAGCCGGAGGCATGAGCCGGCAGGTGCGGCGGGTCTTGTCCCAAGCTTTCAGGAAACTTTCATCTTGAAATCCGGGTCCAAGCCCCCAGTGAGGCATCTGTGAGAACGCGGGTTGCTTAACAGTTGCCTTTGTCGGCCCGCCGGGCCCTGCGAAGGCAACTGACAATCGACCCTGTCTCACCGACTGAACAAAGGCAGTCTTCACACCATGAAACGCATATTCCTGTTCCTGGCCACCAACCTGGCCATCGTGCTGGTGCTCAGCCTCGTGACCTCGCTGCTGGGCGTGAACCGCTGGCTGACGGCCAACGGCCTGAACTACCAGGCCCTGCTCGGCTTCTGCCTGGTGTTCGGCTTCGGTGGCGCCTTCATCTCCCTGGCCATGTCCAAGATGATCGCCAAGTGGAGCACCGGCGCGCAGGTGCTCACCGAGCCGCGCAGCTCACAGGAAATGTGGCTGCTGCAGACCGTGGAGCGTCAGGCCCGCGCCGCCGGCATCGGCATGCCGGAAGTGGCCATCTTCGACGCCCCGGAGCCCAATGCCTTCGCCACCGGCATGAGCAGGAACAGCTCGCTGGTCGCGGTGTCCACGGGCCTGCTGCGCAACATGACCCAGGAAGAAGTGGAGGCCGTGCTCGGCCATGAGATCAGCCACGTCGCCAACGGCGATATGGTGACGCTCACCCTGATCCAGGGCGTGGTCAACACTTTCGTGATGTTCCTGGCGCGCGTGGTCGGTTATGTCATCGATCAGGCGGTGTTCCGTCGCGGTTCGGACGAGCGCGGCCCCGGCATCGGCTACATGTTCACGGTGATGATTCTGGAAATGCTGTTCGGCATCCTGGCCAGCATGATCGTGGCCTGGTTCTCGCGTCAGCGCGAGTTCCGCGCCGACGCCGGCGGCGCGCATCTGGCCGGCAAGCGCAAGATGATTGCCGCCCTGCAGCGCCTCAAGGCCGCGCACGAGCCGGTGTCCTCGCTGCCGGCGAACATGGTGGCGCAGGGTTTCAGCGGTGGTCAGCTGGCCAAGCTGTTCTCCACGCATCCGCCGCTGGACGAGCGCATCGCCGCGCTGCAGAAGGCGACGGTGGTCTGAAAACAGGTGTCGGTGTTCCGGAAAAGCGGCCCGCGTGGCCGCTTTTCTTTTGCGCGCCGTTCCTACCAGGGCACCGGCGTCTTGGCCGGTTCGCCGGCAAGCTCGCGGACCAGACGCGGCACCAGATAGCCCGGCAGCCGCGCCGAGAGCGCGCGCATCAGCGCCTGCGCCTCGGGCTCGGACACTTCGAAATGCGCCGCGCCCTGCACGCGGTCGAGCAGGTGCAGGTAATAGGGCAGCACGCCGCATTCCAGCAGGCGCTCGGACAGCGCCGCCAGGGTGTCGGCGTCGTCGTTGACGCCGCGCAGCAGCACGCTCTGGTTGAGCAGGCTGATGCCGCGCTCGCGCAGGGGCCTCAGCGCCTGCGCCACCTTGTCATCCAGCTCGCGGGCATGATTGGCGTGCAGCACGAACACGGTGGCCAGGCGCGTGGCGTCCAGCCAGCCCAGCAGGCGTTCGTCGATGCGCGAGGGCAGCACGATGGGCTGACGGGTGTGGAGGCGCAGGCGCCGTACATGCGCGATGCCGTCCAGGGCCTGCACCAGCTCGGCGAGCTTGTCATCGGCCAGCGACAGCGGATCGCCGCCGGAGAGAATCACCTCGCTGATGCTGGTATCCGCCGCAATCTCGTCCAGCGCCGTCTGCCAGTGCGCGCGCACCGCCAGCTGCCCGGAATAGGGGAAGTGGCGGCGAAAGCAGTAACGGCAGTGCACCGCGCAGGCGCCGGTGGCGATCAGCAGCACGCGGCCCTGGTATTTATGAATCAGGCCGCCGCCGCGCGCACGCTTGAGGTCGCCCACCGCATCGCTGACGAAGCCCGGCACCTGCCGCGCTTCCTCCGTCGCCGGCCAGACCTGGCGCAGCAGCGGGTCGTGAACATCGCCCTTGGCCATGCGCTCGGCATAGGCGCGCGGCACGCGCAGGGGAAAATCGCGCATCAGGCCGGCGGCGAGCTGCGGTGTCGCCGGGTCCAGTCCCAGATACGCCAGCAGCTCCGCCGGACGGCTAAAAGCCTGACGCAGCTCGTGTTGCCAGGCCGGTGCGCGCGCGGTCTCGCTCTGGTTGTTTTGGGGGTGGGACGGTATCATGCCCGCCGATTTTCGCCGCCCGGCACCCGGCGCGGCAAATCGCCCATCCGAATTTGTCATCGCAGCGAGAGTCTTATGGCGTCCGTCAGCACCAATGAAATGAAGGCCGGTACCAAGGTTCTGATCGATGGAGATCCGTACTCCGTCATCGAAAACGAGTACCGCAAGCCGGGCAAGGGTCAGGCGACCAACACGCTGAAGATCCGCAACCTCAAGACCGGCCGCGTGCTGGAAAAGACCCTGAAGTCCGGCGACAGCTGGGAAGCCGCCGACGTCGAAGACAAGGACATGCAGTACCTGTACAACGACGGCCAGTTCTGGACCCTGATGGACCCGGTCAGCTACGAGCAGATCCAGGCCGGTGAAGCCGCGATGGCCGATGCCGCCAAGTGGCTCAAGGGCGAGGAGACCGTGCGCGTGACGCTGTGGAATGAAGCGCCGCTGGTCGTCTACGCGCCCAACACCGTGGAACTGGTGGTGGCCGAGACCGATCCGGGTCTGCGTGGCGACACCGCCACCGGCGGCACCAAGCCGGCCAAGCTGGAAACCGGCGCCGTGGTCCGCGTGCCCCTGTTCGTCAACGAGGGCGAGAAGATCAAGGTCGACACCCGCACCGGCGAGTATCTGAGCCGCGTCGGCAAGTAATCGACATCCGAGGGGCGCGGCGTGAGGCCTGAGGCGCTTTGGCGGCCCAGCGCCAGCATCGCAATCCTGAAAGCGCGGGCGCAGCTGCTGGCTGCGATCCGCGCTTTTTTTATGCAGCACGGTCTGCTGGAAGTGCAGACGCCGATTCTCTCGGCGCACGCCACGGTGGACCGTCACATCGACAGCTTTGCCACCCGCGATGGGCGCTGGCTGCAGACCTCGCCGGAGTTTGCGATGAAGCGCCTGATCGCCGCCGGCAGCGGGCCGATCTGGCAGCTGGCGCCGGTGTTCCGCGTCGATGAGCAGGGCCGGCATCACAATCCCGAATTCACCATGCTGGAGTGGTATCAGCCCGGCTACGACCATCTGCGGCTGATGGATGAGGTGGAGGCGCTGCTGCGGCATTGCGGCGCGCCGGACTGCCGCTATGAGCGCCTGAGCTATCGCGAGGCCTTTGTGCGCCACGCCGGCTTCGATCCTTTTGTCCTGAGTGCACAGCAGCTGCGGGCGCAGCTGGGGCCCGCCGGGATCGCCGAGCCCGAACAGCTGGATGCGGCGGATCTGGCGGATCGCGATTTCTGGCTGGATCTCTGGATGAGCCAGCACATCAGCCCGCGCCTGGGCCAGGATGCGCCGCAGTTTCTCTACGACTTTCCCGCCTCGCAGGCGGCGCTGGCGCGCGTGCGTGACGGTGAGCCGCCGCTGGCCGAACGCTTCGAGCTGTTCTGGCGCGGCATCGAGCTGGCCAATGGTTTTCACGAGTTGTCCGATGCCCAGGAGCAGCGGCGCCGCTTCCTTGCGGATCAGGCCTGGCGCGCACAGCAGAAGCGCATGGTGCCGCCGTATGACGCGCATCTGGTCGAAGCGCTGGCGGCCGGCTTTCCGGATTGCGCCGGTGTGGCACTGGGTGTGGACCGTCTGCTGATGCTGCTGACCGGCTGCGCGCGACTGGAAGAGGTGCTGGCCTTCGCAGCGGACCGGGCCTGAGCGCGCTCAGTTTGGCGCCAGCGCCGCCAGCAATGCCGCTGCGCTCAGATACACCGGCGGCGCCTGGCCGCGCCTTGCTTCCACCAGCTCGCAGAGGCGGCGATTGGCCGGCGCATCGCGGCCGAGCTGCTGCGCCAGCTGCACGATGGCGCCGTTGAGTTCGCGCACTTCGGTGTCGCGGCCCTGCGCCAGGTCCGCCACCATCGAGGGGTAGGCACCCGCACGCAGGCCATTGCGCAGCCGCGCGAACCACCAGGGCAGGGGACTGCGTCCCGCGAGCAGGCGGCGATAGAGCGAAAACGGCAGCGGCATGGGCAGCGCGTAGGCCGTTCCGCTGGCCTCCAGCACCGCCACCGCCTCATCCAGAACCTGCACATAGGCGCGACGCAGCTCGCGCTGCGTCAGCAGTTCGGCGAAGCCGGTATGCGTGAGCGCGCCGATGGCATTGGCGAGATTGATCAGCAGCTTGCCCCACAGCGAGGGCTCGCCGTGGCTGCGGCCCACGCGCATGGCGCTGCCGGCGAAGGCGCGACGCAGCGCGGTTTCCTCGCGCGCGATCAGCACGCGTGGCGTGGTGCTCAGCTGTGCGTGCAAGGGGGCCAGCAGCTGCGCGTTGAACATCACCGGCATCGCCAGCAGGCGCTGGCCGGGCCGGCGTGCGCGGATGCGCGCCAGCGCCGCCGGACCGTTGAGGGTGGAAACCAGGGTGCAGTGCGCCGGCAGGGGCGGAAGCGCATCCAGCGCCGCGTCGAGCTGCGTCTGCTTCACGCACAGCAGCAGATAATCCATCTGGGCCAGCTCGCCGGCCGTGCACAAGCGGGGCCTGGGCTGCGCGCGTTCACCGGCGGCGGTGCGCAGGCGCAGCTGCGGCAGCGTCTGCCACCGGGCGGCGTCACGCTCGCGGGCCAGCAGCGAGAGCTGGCAGCGGCCACTCTCCGCCAGATGCAGGGCCAGCACGCAGCCCACCGCGCCGGCGCCGATCAGGCCGATGCGCGGTGTCTGGTCGGAGTCAAGTGCGGCCATCATGCCAGCACTATAGGGCGGTGCGGGCAAGACGGGAATTTTGCGGCGATGCCACAATGCCGCGCGGCACGAGCCAAGGGAGCGGGGTATGCGGACTGCAGTGAAGCTGGGGGCGAGGGTGGCACTGTTGCTGGTGCCAGCGCTGTCGGCTGCCGAGGCGCCCACGGCGCAAAGCGTGCTGCAGTGCATGCGCGCCAACGTGCCGCAGACGCTGCAGGTCAAGCAGGTGGAACTCAGCGCGGTCGATGGCAATGGTGGCAGCCGGCAGCTGCGTGGCCGCCTGTACGCGCGCCGCGAGAACGAGTTGCTGCAGGCGATGATGCGGATCGAGTCGCCGGCCGACATGAACGGCGCCGCCTACCTGCTGCGGCAGAAGGACGGCGCCGTACGCGATGAGATGTACGTGTATCTGCCCTCGCTGGCCAAGGTGCGCCGCATCAACGGCGCGGCCATGGACGGTTCGCTGTGGGGCACCGACATCACCTATGGCGACTTGCGCCAGATCACCGGCGCCTTTGCCGGCAGCGATGCCAGGCTGGAAGGCAGCGAGACGCTCAATCAGCGCAGCGTCTACGTGCTCAGCGTGAATCCACCGGCGGCGAACGATGGCTCGCAGATCCAGCAGCTGCGTGCCTGGGTGGATGCCAAGACCTGCGTGGCCCTGCGCGTGGATTTCAGCGACGGCAAGATGGTGCGCCGCCGGCTGGAAGTGGCGCCGGCCGAGCTGCGCCAGGATGGCCGCTTCTGGTACGCCGGCAATGCCGTGATGCGCGACCTGCAGGCCGGCTCGCAGACCCAGCTCAAGGTGCTGGGCGTGAGCGCGGATCAGGATCTGCTGGGACGCTATTTCAATCCGGCCAGTTTCTTCGTGGGTGGTTAGGGCCTGTCAACGCTATGGACGATCGCTTCGTTGCTGCCGGAAATGGCGCCCGGCAAGGCGCGGGACGCAGGCCCTGGTGGTTCCAAGGCCAAGTCCCGCAACGTCGCTGGGTGCCATTTCCGGCGCAAGCCGGATGGCACGGGGCCCCACGTGGACGACTGGAGCCGAAGGGCGGCATTGGCAGCCGCCGGCCTGGAATCACCAGGCGGCGCGTCTGCCGCCTTGCCCTGCGGCAAAACGGCCTCCGTCGCAGCCATTGCCATGGCGTTGACAGGCCCTAGCCCGTGTTTTCCATGCAGGCTTTGGTGAACTGGATCGCCGGCCGCCCCTGGACGGTGGTGCTGCTCAATCTGCTGCTGGGGCTGGCGGCGGCCTGGGTGGTCGTCGATCCGCAGCACGCCAGCCTGCGCGTGCGCATCGATCCTTCCATCGAAAGCCTGCTGCCGCCGGACAGCCCCGAGCGCGCCATCGATCAGCGCGTGCGGCGCGCCTTCGGCGAGAGCGAAACCATCATCGTCGCGGTGCAGCCTCAGGCGATTTTCACGCCGGAGGGCATGGCGCTGGCGCAGCGGCTCACGCAGCGCTATCAGCAGCTGCCGGAAGTCACGGGCGTGCTGTCGCTGGCCACGGCGCCGAACATGGTGTCGCACGAAGACGAGCTGGACGTGCGCAGCTTCACGCAGCAGGCGCAGGACGACCCCGCGCTCGTCGCCGGCTTTGCCGAGGCCATCGCCGCGCATCCGCTGTATCGCAACACCCTGGTGTCCAGCGATGGCCGCAAGCTCGCCTTCGCCTTGCTGGTGCCGGCCTTGAGCGAGCAGCGTTTCCTGGAGCTGGGCTTTGATCGCCTGCTGCGCGAGGCCACGCGCGAGGTGGCCGGCGATGTGCCGGTGTACATCACCGGCACGGTGGTGGGCCGCGCTGCCACCGCGCGCGCCCTGCTCGATGCCCTGAAGTTCACGGTGCCGGCGGTGTTCGTGATTGTGCTGGCACTGCTCCTGCTCGCGTTCCGCAATCTGCGTGCAACCCTGGCCGCCGCCCTGACCGTGGCGCTGACGCTGCTGTGGACGGCCGCCACCGCCGTGCTGCTCAAGGTGCCGGTGAATCTGGTCACGGCGATCGTGCCGGCGCTGGTGCTGACCCTGGCGCTGTCCTTCACCATCTATCTGCTGGCGGCGCATTTCGATGCGCAGAGTCATCCGCGCCTGGGCGATCGTGGCACGCGCACGCGCTGGGTGCTCAACCGCGCCGGCCTGGGCCTCACGCTGTCGGCGGGCACCACGGCGGCGAGCTTTCTGGCGCTCACGCTCAACGATCTGCCGGCGATCCGTCACTTCGCCGTGCTGGCCAGTCTCGGTTCGGCCTATGGCGTGTGGCTGAGCCTGAGTTTCCTGCCGTCCTTGCTGGCGCTGCTGAATTGCGGGCGGCCCAGCCGTCCGCCACCGGCCAGTCTGTGGTTCGAGCGTCTTGGCGATGCGCTGGCGCGCTTCGATCAGAAATGGCGCACGGCCATCATCGCCGTGGCCCTGATCGCCATTCCGGTCAACAGCATCTTCGCCTCGCGCGTGCAGGCCGGCGCCGAGTTCAGTCGCAGCTTCGCCAAGAGCAGCGAGGTGCGCCGCGACTTCGAAACCATCAACCGCGATTTCGACGGCGCCAATCTGCTCTCGATTCTGATCGAGACGCATGTCAACGACGCGCTCACCGATCCCGCCAGCGTGCGCCGGATCGACGAGCTGCAGAACTGGCTGCGCGCGCAGCCTGAAGTGGGCGCGGTGGTCTCGTACGTGGATCATCTGAAGCTGATCAACCGCGCGTTTGGCGACGCCAGCGAAGACGCCGCGCGCATTCCCGACACCGCCGCCGCCATCAAGCAGCTGCTGGTGTTCGGCGGCAGCGATGCGATCCGGCATCTGATCGATCCACGCTTCCGCTCGGCGCTGATCACCCTGCGCGTGAAAGTGGACAGCTCCGCCGAGATCGAGGCGCTGGTGGCGCGCATCGACCAGCGTCTGGCGGCGATGCCGCAGCCCCTGGACGGCGTGGTCAGCGGCAGCCCGCTGGTGGCATCGCGCATGGTGCGGCAGATCGCCTCCGGGCAGTTCGAATCCATCGCCCTGGCCACGGTACTGATCTGGATGCTGCTGGCGCTGATGTTCACCTCGGCGCGTGCCGGTCTGGTGGCGCTGCTGCCCACGGTGGTGCCGGTGGCGATCTACTTCGGCACGCTCGGCCTGCTCGACATTCCTCTGAGCCCGACCACGGCGCTGGTGGCCTGCATCGTGATCGGCATCGCCGTGGACGACACCATCCAGTTCATGGCGCGCTTCAATCTCGACGCACGCGCCAGAGGCGACGAGGCACCGGCGGTGGGCAGCGCGCTGCGCGCCATCCTGCGGCCGGTGACGCTGAGCACCGTGGCGCTGTGCTCGGGCTTTCTGGTGTTCGCCGGCAGCTCGCTGAACTCGCAGGTGCAGTTCGGCCTGCTCTCGGCCTTCACGCTGTTTCTGGCCTGGGTGATGAACATCACGCTCACCCCGGCGCTGAGTTCCAAGCTGCGCATCGTCACCTGGTGGGACATCCTGCGCCTGGATCTGGGCGAGGCGCCGCAGCTGACCATTCCGCTGCTGGCGGGCCTGAGCCTGCGTCAGGCGCGGGTGTTCGCGCTGATGTCCAAGCTGGAGAAATATCCGGCCGGCGCGCTGGTGATCCGCGAGGGCGATGTCGCGCGCGATATCTATGTGGTGGTGGACGGCCAGCTCGAAGCCTGGGTGCAACGCCAGGGCGAGCATCGCCGCCTGTCCACCATGGGACGCGGCGCGGTGATGGGCGAGGCCGGCTACTTCGGCCAGCGCCGCACCGCCAATGTCCAGGCCCTGAGCGCGGTGCGCGTGCTGCGCTTCGATCACGAAGACCTCGAACGTCTGCGCGAGCGTTATCCGCGCATCGCGGCGCTGGTGCTGCGCAATCTCAATCGTGCGCAGGCCGAACGCCTGGCGCGGGCCACGGCGATGCTGGAGTAAGCGCCGCGTGCTGCGCGTGCCGGTGGTTTTCGGGCGCGTCTATCATCGGGCAATCAGCGGTCAATACCAAGGAGGCGGCCATGTCACTCAAGGACAAAACCCTGTTCATCACCGGCGGCTCGCGCGGCATCGGCCTGGCCATCGCCGTGCGCGCGGCGCAGGACGGCGCCAATGTCGCCATCGCCGCCAAGACCGCAGAGCCGCACGCCAAGCTCGAAGGCACCATCTACTCCGCCGCCGAGGCCATCGAAAAAGCCGGCGGCAAGGCCCTGCCGCTGCTCTGCGATCTGCGTGACGAAAGCCAGCTCGCCGCCGCCGTGGAACAGACCGTGAGCCGCTTCGGTGGCATCGACATCCTGGTGAACAATGCCAGCGCCATCTCGCTGACCGGCACCCTGGCCACCGACATGAAGCGCTACGATCTGATGAACAGCATCAACACGCGCGGCACCTACATGGCTGGCCGCCACTGCATCCCGCATCTGAAGAAGGCCGCCAACCCGCACATCCTCACGCTGTCGCCGCCGCTGGACATGCGCGCGAAATGGTTTGCGCCGCACGTGGCCTATTCCATCGCCAAGTACGGCATGAGCCTCTGCACCCTGGGCTGGGCGCAGGAATTCGCGCGCGAGGGCATCGCCGCCAACTCGCTGTGGCCGCGCACCGCCATCGCCACCGCCGCGATCCGCCTGATCGGCGGTGATGCCCTGATGAAGAAATCCCGCAAGCCGGAAATCATGGCCGATGCCGCGCACGCCATCCTGTGCAAGCCGGCGCGCGAATTCACCGGTCATTTCTGCATCGATGATGTGGTGCTCTGGGAAAGCGGCATGCGTGATTTCTCCGGCTACGCCGCCGTGCCCGGCACGCCCGAGTCGGAGCTGATGGAAGACTTCTTCGTGCCGGCGGACACGCCCAAGCTGGGCTGACGCGGCGGTCCTGCAATCACTGACGAACGAGCACGATGTCCCGCTGGCGCCCGCCTTCCGAAAAATCCTCGCCCTACATCACCGCTGAAGGCCACGCGCGTCTGAAAGCCGAGTTCGAGCAACTCTGGCGTGTGCGCCGGCCGGAGGTGGTGCGCGCGCTGTCTGCCGCCGCTGCCGAAGGCGACCGCAGCGAAAACGCCGAGTACCAGTACCGCAAGAAAGAGCTGCGCGAAATCGACGCGCGCCTCAAATACCTCACCACGCGGCTGTCGGACGTCAAAGTCGTCGAGCCCAATCCGAAGCAGACCGACCGCGCCTACTTCGGTGCCTGGCTGGAAGTCGCCGATGAAGAGGGCGAGTCGCGCCACTACCGCATCGTCGGTGCCGATGAGACCGACAGCGGCAGGGGCTGGATCAGCGTGGACTCGCCCGTGGCCCGCGCGCTGCTGGGCAAGGCCGTGGGCGAGCTGGTGAAGATCCGTCTGCCGGCGGGCGAGGTGGAGTATGAGTTGCTGGCGGTGCGCTACGAGCGCTGAGCTGAATCCGCCGGAAGCGCTCTTTGTGCCGGGCGGGCGCTGCGGTTCCTGAGCAAAAAAGGCGCGGCTTACGCTTGCCGCGTGAGCCGCGCCTTTGTCGGTGGCTTCGGGACGACGCGGCTTTTCTAGGTGTCCGAAGCGGTGACACGGCGCGCGAAGGCGGCGATCCCCGCAATCGCGTCCACCGCCGAGCGCAGGTAGAAGGCCTGCAGGTGAAACACATGCCAGCGGGCCTCGTGCAGCTCGCAGCGCACCTCGACACCGGCTGCGCGCGCCCGCTCGCTCAGACGCAGCGAGTCGGACAGCAGGATCTCCTGCGAGCCCACCTGAATCAGCATCGGCGGCAGGCCGCGGAAGTCCTGGTCGATCAGCGCCGGACGCGCGCCGCCGCGACCCAGATACCAGTCCAGACCCTGGCGCAGCCAGCCGATGCGCAGCATCGGGTCTTCGCCGGCGTGCGTGGCCAGGGTCTCACCGCGCAGCTGGGCATCGGTGACCGGCGAGATCATGGCCAGACCCGCCGGGCGCTGGCCGGCGTCGCGCAGCCGCAGCGCCACCTCCAGGGTCAGCGCGCCACCGGCTGAATCACCGGCAATGACGATGCGCTCGCAGGGAAAGCCTTGCTCGTTCATCGCCTGCACGCAGGCCAGGGCGTCTTCGACGGCGGCGGGGCAGGGATGCTCGGGGGCGAGACGGTAGTCGGGCACCCAGACCGCCATGCCGGATTCGGCGGCCAGATGCGTGGTGATGCTGCGATGGGTGCGCGGACTGCCCAGGCAGAAGGCACCGCCGTGCAGGTACAGAATCGCCTGCCTGGGCGCGGTGCCGGGCGCCTGCAGGATTTCCACCGGTCGGCCCGCCACGCTGCGCTGGCTGATCTGCGCGCCGCTGCGGCCGGGCATGGCCAGCACCAGGGCATCGACCACGGCGCGCTGCACACGCGGCGCGAAAGGCGGTCCGATCAGCGGCCGGAACACGCTGCGCAGGATGCCGCGCATCAGCGCAGCGCTGGCCCTCTCCAGCACGTTCTGCGGCGCGGCCACGCGCAGGCTGCCTGCCTGACGGGCATCGATGCTGCTGAAGCGATACGGGCGCAGGCTGCCGTGGCGCGTGAGCCAGCGGTAGCTGAGCGTGAAGCCGGGCCAGTTGGTGCTGTTGTGGCCATTGGCATCCACGTACCAGCTCTTGCAGCCGTTCCAGACCGTGCCGGCCAGACGCTTCTGGATGTGCGCGTTGTAATGGCGATACGTGGCGGCCTGGGTGTCGATGGCGCTGGCCGAGACTTCACGCATGCGGCGGATGCAGCGCAGCACATGCGCGATCTGGCTCTCCAGCATGTAGACGATGGAGTTGTGGCCCAGATTGGTGTTGGGCCCGTAGAGCATGAAGAAGTTGGGGAAGCCCGGCACCGTGAGGCCCAGATACGCCATCGCGCCCTGGCGCCAGACGGTGTTGAGATCCTGGCCGTCGCGGCCGCTGATCGACATCGGCGCCAGAAACTCGGTGGCGGCAAAGCCGGTGCCGTAGACGATGGCGTCCACTTCATGCACCTGGCCGTCCGTGGTCTCCACGCCCTGTGGGGTGAGACGGCGTATGCCTTGCGTGAGCAGCTGGACATTGGCGCGCGTCATGGTCTCCAGATAATTGTCGGAGAGCAGCAGGCGCTTGCAGCCGATGGGATAGTCCGGCAGCAGCTTTTCACGCAGTACCGGATCGGCGATCTCGCGCTTGAGCGTGGCGCGGTAGGGAATCTCCACCACCAGCTTCATCAGGCTCTTGAAGCGGGTGAAGGCCAGGGCGCGCGACTCGTAGCGCAGGTAGATGCCCAGGCGGTACAGACGCATCAACCAGGGCCACTGCCGGAAGCGGCGCTTTTCGCCCTCGCTGTAGGCGCGGTCATGGCGCGGCATCATCCAGGCCGGCGAGCGCTGGAAGATTTTCAGCTGCTTGGCTTGCCTGGCGATCTCGGGAATGAACTGGATGGCCGAGGCGCCGGTGCCGATCACCGCCACGCGCTTGCCTTCCAGCGGGTAATGCTCGTCCCACTGCGCGGAATGGAAGCTGCGGCCGGCAAAGCTGTCGATGCCCTCGATCCTGGGCAGTGCCGGGCGGCTGAGCTGGCCCACGCCACTGATCAGCAGACGTGACTGCAGCACCGAACCGTCGCTCAGGCTGACCTGCCACAGATCCTGCGCTTCGTCGTAGCGCGCGCTCTGCACCGCCGTGCCGAAGCGGATATGCGGCAGCAGCTGGTACTTGCGCGCGCAGAGCTGCAGGTAGGCGGCAATCTCCGGCTGCGCCGAGAACACATGCGACCAGTCCGGATTCGGCTCGAAGGAGAAGGAATACAGGTGCGAGGGCACATCACAGGCCGCGCCGGGATAGCGGTTGTCACGCCACACGCCGCCCACGTCCTGCGCGCGCTCGACGATCAAAAAATCCTGCAGGCCCTCGCGACGCAGGGCGATGCCCATGCCGATGCCGGCGAAGCCGGCGCCGATGATCACTGCGCCCAGTGGTTTGGCTTCGCGCGCTTCAGCGGACATGACAAGACTCCGCGCAGCGCGGATACAGGACGGCGATGGTCCGGAACATATGGTTTCTCCTGGCGCCGCCTTGGCGGCCCGGTGATTTTTTGTAGGCACCCGAAAGTGCCGCCTATGTTCCTTTCCCGGGCCAGGTCCGGCCAGACCGTAACGGGTCAAGTTTTTTATAATACGGGCCAAATTCTTGCCGGTTTGCCATGCGCTTCTGGGACTTCAAGCGGGGTTTGGGCAGCGTGGCGCTGCTGGTGGATTGCGGCCGCGAGCGCGGCCTGTCCGAGGCCGCGCTGCTGCGCGGCAGCGGCATCTCGCCGGCGCAGCTCGGCGATCCGAACGTGGAGATCGACGCCGCGCAGGAACTCAAGGTGATCGCCAGCTTCCTGCGCCTGAGCGGGGCGCCGCCCGGCATCGGCATCAGCGTGGGTTCGCGCTTCCGCTTCAGCACCTATGGGCTCTGGGGCTACGGCCTGGTCAGCAGCGCCAGCGCGCTGGATGCGCTGCAGCTGGCGCTGCGCTATCTGCCGCTGACCTATCTGTTCACGCAGCTGCAGTTCCGCCGTGAAGCCGCGCTGGCCGTGCTGCAGTTCGAAGAACCCGACTTCACCCCGGAGCTGCGCCGCTTCGTGGTGGAACGGGACATGAGCGCGGCGGCTTCGCTGATGCGCGAGCTGGTGGGTGAGGACTTTGCGCTGCAGCGCTTCCAGCTGCGGCTGGGCAGACCGCCGGCCTCGGCCGGGCCGGCGCGCCTGTTCGGCGCGACGCTGCTGCACGGTGCGCGCAGCAATCAGCTCGCCTTCGAAGCCGCGCTGCTGGAGCGCCGTCTGCCCGATGCCAATCCGATCACGGCCGCGATGTGCGAGCAGCTGTGCGCGGAGCTGGTCCGTCGTCGCAGCCTGCAGACCAGCACCACCGCTGCGGTGCGCCAGTATCTGGAAGCGCCGGGCATGAAGCTGCCGGATCTGGCGCAGATGGCGCGGCATCTCAATACCAGCGAGCGCAGTCTCAAGCGCCGCCTGCAGGCGGAAGGCAGCTCCTTCCGCCAGCTGCTGGAACAGCGCCGCCGCGCCCTGGCGCGCGAGCTGCTGCGCGAACGGCGCCTGAGCCTTGCGGCGATTGCCGAGCGTCTGGGCTATGCCGATCTGTCCAGCTTCTCGCAGGCACACAAGCGCTGGCACGGCGTCTCACCGCGCGCCAGGCGCTGAAGCGTTCAGGCACTTCCTTTTCGTCTCACGCACGCGTGCCGCTGCCCTGCTCGGTATGCGCGCTGCCGTTGTCATTGAGCAGTGAGGCCAGGGTCTCGGCATTGAGCGAGGGCACCTGGAAGCGCACGCGTTCGGGGTCGAAGACCACGCCGCGACTGTCGCTGTAGTAGTCCACCGGCACGTTGAGACCCAGCGCGAGATTGCTGCCCACCTCGCGCTGCGCCAGCTGCCAGTCCTTGCGCCAGAGTTCCCAGTTCACGCCCAGCGCACCGGCGATGACGCGCGCATAACCGTGCACGTCGAACTTGAGCTTGGGCGAGAGCGAGGCATTGAGATCGGCATGCAGATGCAGGCCGCTGCTCGCGGTCCAGTCCAGATCCACGCCGGTGCGCGCGCGCGTTTCCACCGCCACGCCGGCACTCACGCCCAGGCCTGCCTCCAGGGAAATCACCGCGCCGGCGGCCAGGCCCGCATCCATGCGCGCGTCCACGCCGGCAGCGGCCGGCACTTCGAAATTGGCATGACCGGTGATGTGCAGGCTCTCGGGCTGCGCGGGATTGAAGTCCACCACGTTCACTTCCGCCGTGGTCAGCTGGCCCGGACCGATGTGCGCATAACCGTCCACGCCGCCGCTGATGTTGAGCGTCACGCCCATGCCCGGCGCGCCCACCAGCGGAATCGACAGCGTGGGCATGGAGAACAGGCGGCGGCGGTCGCGCGGCGCGGCCGGATACTGATCGAACACGGTCACCGCCGCCGGCGTGCCGATGCGGCCGCTGATCAGCAGGCTGCCATTGGGCCGCACGCGGATGCCTACACCGCCCTGCAGCCATTCGGTGACACGCGCATTGAGCGTGCCGCTGCCGTAGAGGCGCAGCTGATCACCGGGCTGATCGCCGGACAGCTCGCCGTTGTCGCTCACCGCGCGATTGGTGAGGCCCACGTTGACGTTGCCCGAGAAGATGCTGCGCGCGTAGCTGGCGCGGATCTCGCCGTCGAACAGGCCGTTGTTGTAACGCAGGTGGATATTGGGGTTCAGGCCCGGCAGATTGGGCTGGATATCGCCTTCGGCCGAGACCTGCCAGGCCTCGTCGCGCTGCTGCAGCTGTGCGTGCACGCGGCCGCCGCTGAGGCCTGGAATGCCGGCGGCCAGATTCAGATCGCCGGCAATCAGCAGCGAGTTGCCGCCGCTTTCGTCCGGGCCGTAACGCACCGCCAGCCCCGCGCTTTGCACGCCGGGGATGTTGGGCTGCACGCTGCCTTCGGCATTGAACACGCCCTGGTCGTAGCGCGCCGTCACCTGCGCGCTGCGGATGCCGCGGATCTTGTTGGGATTGGTGATGCCCAGGGTGCCGCTGGCGCCGAAGCCGCCGGTGGAGCGATACCAGACATTGAGATCGGCGCGGTCGAACAGACGCGGATCGGCACGAAAGCCGCCTTCCAGCTGGAACTGTCCGGCGCTGTCCACGCCGGCCTGCAGCGAGCCCTGACCGAAGTTGCGGATGGTGAATTCCGCACCGCCCGCGACACTGAAATTGCTGCCGTCATAGCCGAGCGTGATGCTGGCGCTGTCCACCGACAGCCCCGGCACGCGCACGCGCTCGGCCAGCGCGCTGGCGTCCACCGTGTAGTAGAGACCCAGACGGCCGTCGCGGATTTCCGCCGGCAGGCGCAGGCCGGCGAGCGCCGGATGACTGGGCGAGATGAAGGAACGCGCATACACGCCGCGACCCACGCGCAGCTCCTCGATGGCCATCGGGCTCAGCGGCGTGAACTGCGCGGGAATACTGTTGGGTGGCGGGGCTGCCGCGCCACTGCCGGCAGCCGCCGTCGCGCCGCCGGTGGCGGTGGCCGGCGGCACCGGCGTGGCGGCGATGCGCACCGCGAAGTTCTCGCGTGCCTTGACGATGGGCAGACGGTGGCGCATGCCGGCCGGGAAGGTGACGGCGGGGCCGAGATTGAGCGTGCCCTCCAGCTGACCCACCGCCGCGCCTGCGGGCGGCGTGGTGGTGGCCAGAGAGGCGATGGTGATGCCCGGATCGAGCGTGGCGGCGTCGATGCTGTAGCCGGCAATCGCGCCGGCCTGCGCGCCGCCCACCGTCAGCGTGTTGCCGCTGACCGCGAAGCGGCCGATCACCATCGCCCCGGTGGGCGACTGCAGCGCGATCTGCGAGGCCGTGCCGGCGAGATTGCCGCTGCTGCCCGGCAACAGGCGCGTCACATGTTCCAGCTGATTGATCGCACCCTGACTCCAGAAGCTGGAGCCTTCCTCGCGCCGCGCCGACTCGCGGCCGCGGATCTGCACGCTGGTGAACACGACATCGTAGTTGTCCTTCACGAAGTCGGCGGTGGGCGTGGCGGGGATGCTCAGGCCCGGCGAGGCGGGCGGCGGTGTGCTGACCAGGCTGGCGCGGATCGCGCGATTGATTTCGTAATTGAAGGACGAACCGACGCTGCCGTTATGCGTCTGATTGAGCAGTTCCAGATTCGTGATGTCGTCCTGGCCGCCCAGCTGGAACTCGATCATGTGGTCGACCTGATAGTTCTCGCTCGCGCCGGTGATGCTCCAGTCGGGAATCTTCAGCGTGCGGATCAGCTCGGCATCGGTGGTGGCGCTGAGCGTGCGCACGGTGGCGCCGCCGGCGGCCTGCAGCGGAAGGCTCCAGGGATTGCCCGGCGCCGGACGATAGGGCGTCAGCGCGGCGTTGTTGAGCGGTGTGCCGGTGAGCACGCCATTGAGCCAGTTGCTGACCTGCGCGGTGGCGCGCGTGGCGGCGTTGTAGCCGCGTGGGCGGCGCAGGGTGCTGGGCGTGGTGCCGGCCTTGGCGGCATAGGTGGGCGAGTGCCGCGCCTTGATCGGCGGAATCTGCAGGGCCACGCTCACGCGATACTCGGGCGCACCCGGCGTGGCCGCGCCGCCGCTGCCCGCGCCACCGGCGGGTGCGCCGCTGCCGGCGGCGGGCGCCGCCACGGTGGCGACGCTGGCGCTGCTCGGCGGCGGACTCGTGCTGCTGCCGCCGGGCGGCGTGGTGATGCGCATGATGCTGCGCGACACGCCGTTTTCCTGCTGCACGACATGGGTCAGCTCATGCGCGAGCAGACGCTTGCCTTCGCGGCTCTGCGGGTCGTACTGCCCGGCGGCAAACACCAGATGCTGGCCGCGCGTGAAGGCACGCGCCTGCAGCGCACGCGCGGCGGCGTCGGCGGCGCCGTCGGTGTGGATGCGCACCGCGCTGAACTCATGCTGCAGCTGCGGCTCGAATTCGCTGCGCACCTCGGCGGGCAGGGCTTCGCCGGGACCGAGTCGTGACAGCGGATCGTCGTGGCCGGCGCCGGCCTGTGCGGCACCGGCGGGCTTCTGGCCTTGCGCCTTGCTGCCGGCCTTGTTGCCGGCGTTCTGCGCGGCGGCCGGCGGACGCTGCGTCGTCACCGCGGCGGTGTGCATGGGCGCTGCCTTGGGCGCCGCGGCTTGCTGCATGGCGGTGGCGGCGGCCGGCGTGGCGCCGGCGGCGCGGGCGCTCTGCGCCGGCGGGGCACCGGCATGGGCATCGGCCTTGCGCGCCACCGGCTCGCTATCCTTCTTTTCGCGGGTCTCGGTCTTCTCCGATCCCGCACCGCCGCCCAGCACCTTGCCCATCAGCGCCGAGGTATCGAGCTTGGGCAGCGAAAACTCCGGCGGACTGAGGCTGGCCTTGTCGGTCTTGCTGTTGTAGCCGGCCTTGATCTTTGCATCGAGCGAGATGCCGGGATCGAGTTCCACCTTCGGACCGTTGAACTGCTTTTCCCAGAGCGTGATGGTGTTGACCAGCAGATTGGCCTCGGCATACAGCTTGCCGTTGAGGCCCAGCGAGAGCACGGGCTTCAGGCTCACGCCGACATCGCCTTTCACGTCCAGGCCATCTCCCAGGCTCCAGGTGAAATCGGCATTGGCCTCGATCTGCGGCTTGACGCCCACTTCCGCCGTCATGCCGACGCTGCCGCCGAAATTGGCGATGGCCGCGCTCACCGCCAGACGCGCATCGATGCCGGCGGTGAGACCCACATAGCCGGGCACGATGAACTTGCCGCCGCCCTTGAAGTGCAGCTGTTCCAGGGTCACTGCCTGCGGATCGAATTCGGCGATCTCGATGTGCACGCCGCTGAGCGTGCCGGGTCCGACCCAGGCATCGCTGTACAAGCCGCCCTTGATCGACACGTTCACGCCGACGGCGACGCTGCCGACGGTGATGCCCAGGCCCGGGACCGGCACCGGCGGCGAGGTCATGTCGAACAAGGTTTTCTTCGACTCGTTCTCCGGCGGATAACGCTTGAACAGATCGGTGCTGGCCAGTTCCAGACGGCCCTTGATGCGCGTGCTGCCATCGGGCAGCAGGCGCACGCCGGCCTTGCCCTTGAGCTTTTCGGTGAGCTTGGCGTCGATCTCGGCATTGCCGAAGGCCTTGTAGCTCTTGCCGCCTTTCTTGCCGACCAGCTGGCCCTTGTCGTCCACCTCGCCATTGGTGACACCGGCGGTGACCTTGCCGGAGAACACGCCGCCGTTGTCGAAGCCCAGCTCGCCCTGGATCAGCACCAGGCCATCGTCGTAACTGCCCTTGAGATTGCCGGACAGACCCTTGAGGCCGGGCAGCTTGGGCGTGATGTCGCCGCTGCCGGAGAGCTTGTACTCGCCGCCGCGATCCTCCAGCTTGAGCGTGAGCTTGGCGGCGTCCACGCCGGGCAGCTTGCCCAGATCGGCCTCGCCGCTGATGGTGGTGCCTTCGGGCTTCACCTCCAGTCCCAGCTTCACGCTCTTCACGCCGGGGATGTCCACCTCGGCGCTGCCATCGGCCTTGAAGGCGCCGGCATCGTACTTGGCGCTCACATGCGCGGACTTCAGGCCCTTGATCTTGCCGGGCTTGGTGATGGCCAGATCACCGCTGGCGCCGAAGCCGCCCTGTTCGCGCCACCAGGCCTTGATGGTGGCGGTGTCGAACATATCGGTGTCGGGCATCAGCGTGCCTTCCACGCTCACGCCCTGCGCCTCGCTCCAGCCGGCACGCAGCTGGCCGCCGCCGAATTTCTTGATGGTGAAGTACACCGAGCCGTCGACACCGAAGCCATTGCTCAGCGAATAGCTGACTCCGACTTCGGCTTCGTTGATGTCGATGCCCGGCGCCTTGAGCTCCAGGTTGTCGCTGCCGTAGGACATGCGGAAGCGCACATCCTTGCCGTACAGGCCGACCTCGATGGGCGTCTTGAACAGGGAGATCGAAGGCTGCAGCGAACCATCGGCGCGCAGCTGGCCGTCCTCCACGCCCACCGAGCCGAACTTCACCGGACTCAGGTGCTTGAATTCCAGATCCGCCGCGCCGAGCTTGCCGGGATAGCCGCGATACTTGCCGTTGCCGGCGAGTTCGATGGTCTGCTGGGGATCGGCGGGCTTCCACTTCTCCGCCAGATTCCATTCGCCCTTGATCGTGCCCTGTCCGGCCAGCGCATTGCTGAACTTGATGCTGTGCATCGAAAAGCCGGCGATGGCGCTCTTGGCCACGCCGTCGATGTTGTATTCGCCCTGCTTGGGATCGGTCTTGATGCGCTGGATCACCGCGCCGCCGGGCGCGGCCAGCAGCAGGAATTCCTGATCGGTGCCTTCGCGATCATCGGGCGGTGAGGGCTTGATCTCCTCCACCGGCAGCGCGTCGATGATTTCATCGCGATACCACCAGGACGAGGCGGCGGCGCCACCGGCCAGGGTCGCTTCCACGCTTTCGAAGAACAGCGTGTGCTGCTCCAGGAAGTCGCTCTTGCTCGGCACCGGGTCGAAGGTCTTGAGCCAGGCCTCGACCTTGTTGTGGATGCTGTTGCTGATGATGGGGCCGGAGCTGCCGTTGCTGGGCTGATCCAGCAGCTCCATGTTCTTCAGATCGTTGCCGGTGCCGGTGCCATTCTCGCCGGAGACCTGCAGTTCGACGATGTGGTCCACCTGATAGCCGGTGCCGATGGCCTTGCCATCGCGGCTCCAGGTGGGAATCTGCAGCTTGGTCTTCAGGGCATCGATGGTGATGTCCTGCTTCACGCCATTGCCCAGCTGCAGCGGAAAGGGGCTGTCATTGGTGGTCGGCGGCGTGATGCCGCGCCCCTGGAGGCGTGCGCGCAGGCGGGCCTCGTCCACCTGCACGCCGGACTTCCATTTCGCGGCCTGCCCGGGACTGCCGCGCTTGTAGTCGCCCTTGCGCGCCAGCGTGCCGAGCATCTGCTGGTAGTAGGGCAGGTGCCGCGCCTTCACCGCCGGAATCTCCAGAGTCAGCATCTTCTTCTGGGCGGCGGCGGTGGCAGCGGCGTCCTTGGACTTGAAGCTGGTCGGCGCGGCGGGATCGATGTGCCGCGCGATGCCCATCGGCGAGCGCTGGTGCTGCACCACGTGCGTCAGCTCATGCGCGAGCAGGGCGCGGCCGCTGCCGCTGTTCGGGTTGTAGCTGCCGCTGGCGAAGAACACATCGTTGCCGCTGGTGAAGGCCAGCGCGCCCAGGCCCTTGCACAGCTCATGCGACTGCGCATCGTGATGGATGCGCACCTGCGCGAAGTCCTGCCCGAACTGCTGCTCCAGGCGCGCGCGCAGATCCGGTTCCAGGGCCTGGCCACGTCCCAGCTGATTCTTGATGCGCTGCTGGATCTGCTCGCTGTCCAGCGCCGGCGGTCTGGCGTCCTGGGCATCGCGCTTGGTCTTCACGTCCAGCGCATCGGGGGCGTGCTGCTGCGCCGGCGCCACCGCGCGCGCCACCGGGGTTTCGGCGTTCTTCTGTGCCGCTGCGGCCGGCGCCGGCGTGGCCGGCTTGCTGTCCTTTTTCTGCTGCGTGTCCGGTGCCGCGGCATTGGCGTCGAGCTTGCGCGCGACGCGATCGGCCACCGCATCGGCCTCGCGTTCCACGGCATCGCCGGGCTGGCTCACTTCCAGCTTGGCGCGCACCGCCATGCGATCCGCGCGCTGCGCATGGCCGGCGGGCGCCTGTGCCGCACCGGCCTTGCCGCCGCCATCGGCGGCTTTCTTCTGGCCCTCGCCGGGACCGGATTTCTGCCCGGCCTTCTGCGGCTCGCTCTTCGGTGCCTTGGGCGCTTTGTCCTGAGTCTTGTCCTTGGCCTTGTCGCCGCCGGGGTCCGCCGCCTTGCCGGCGGCTTCGGCAGCGCCCTTGGCCTGCTTGCCCGCAGCCGGCGCGGCGCCCGCCGCCGGCGCAGGACCGGCGGGTTTTTTCTTCTGCTCAGGCGCAGCGGGCGCGGCCATGGCGGGCCTTTGTTCAGCGCTTGCGCGCGCTGGGCTTGCGGATGGTCTTGGGCGCCGCCGGGCCGCTGGCGCCTGCGGCTGCCGCTGCGGCGACGGCATCGGCGACGGGCACCGCATCGCTGCTGACTTTGTTGTCGGTGGGCGGCGCTTCATCGCAGCTGACCAGCAGGAAGCCGCCGTCGAAGTCACGCTGTGCAAACCACGGCGCTTCGGGCAGCGACTTCACGCTGCGCGCACCGCGCGACTCGATCAGGGGCTGCAAGAGCTGCAGCAGGCGTTTGGCGCGCTCATGGTTCTGCCAGTTCTGGCCGGTGACGGGCGCGCGTTCCCAGAGCAGCACGCCGGCCAGATAGTCGGCGGGCTGCGCCTGTTTCCAGTCGCTGAGAATCTCGTTCTGGCTTTCCGTGGGCGAGCTGGCGGCATCGTGGTAATGCAGCACATCCACGCGCTGCGGTGTCGGCAGACTGGTGCCGGGCGCCTCGCCGAGGCTGAGCATCTTGAGAATCTTCAGCGCTTCCTCGCGCGACTTGGCGCGGTAATGCCAGGTCTGGAAGGCGTCGATGCTGCTGGCCTGCGGGCAGCCGCAGTCGCTGTCGCAGCGCAGCGGCGCGCGGCGGCGGAAGGCCAGCCAGTCGCGCGTGGCGCGCACGCGCAGCACACCGTCGGCCGGCGCGCTGTCGGGGAACAGGCGACGGCGTGCGCGCGCCAGGAAGGCATCGTCCTGCGCGGCATCGGCGATCTGCGCCAGGGTGTTGAGCGCGTTCAGGCGCAGCGGGCTTTCCGGCTGCGGCGCCGCGCCCAGCTCCTGCAGACGCACATAGGGATCGATGTCGGGCGCGGACTGTTGCGCGTAGCTCAGCTTCCTGACTTTCTCATGCAGCATGTCCTGCTTGTACACGGTGCCGCTGAAGGCGTCCTGATAGGGGCCGAACACCGCCTCGCGCGGCTGCTCGCCCCAGCTCGCGCCCAGTCCGGCGTCGCTGTCGCCGGCGGCGGCCAGCAGCGTGCCGCTGCGCGCATCGCCCTGGCGCATCAGGCGCAGGGGCAGGGTGTAGCTGCCGTTCTTGGTGGTCTCATCGTCCGGTGTCTTCTCGGTCATGGCGAGCTGCATGCGGATGCTCACCTCGGCGCCCTGGATGCGCGCGCTGACCTTGTACAGCGCGCCGACCGTGAGCCGGCCTTCGCCGAAGAAGCTTTGCAGCTGCGTCTGCGGCTGGCCGCTACCATCGTCGAGCGTGGTGAGCAGGCGCAGCTCCAGACTCAGGGGCAGCTCCTCGCCTTCGGCCTGCGTGAACGGGTCTTCGGCAATGCTCAGGTCCACATACAGGGCGCTGAGCGTGCGCTTGCGGTAGGCCATGGCGCCCTGCGCATCGCTCTGCTGCTTTTCCATCTCGGACTTGAGCTGCCGCGCATAGAACAGCTTGCCGGCATCCGGCTGGCAGACCAGGCTCAGGCGCGCGCCACCGGTTTCCAGCGGCATGCTGCGCGCCAGCCCGGCGAAGTCGCTGCTCTCGACATCGTCCTCGGTGTCGATCTGGTAGGACTCCATCCGGATGCTGTCGTCGCTCTTCTGCTTTTTCTGAATGAAGTCCTGCTGCAGGTCCTGCTTGCTGTTCACCATCAGCAGCTCGGGCAGCAGGCGCATCAGCTCGCGGGCGCGCAGCGCCACCTGCCAGTAGCGGCCGGTGTCGGTGGACACCGCGTCGAGCAGCTGGCCGTCGGGAACCAGAATCTCCACGTCCTCCTTGTTGCCCGGATCATCCAGGCCGCGCGTGAGGCTGATGCGGTCCAGATGCTGGGCGTCTTGAACCGCGCCGGCGATGGCGTCGGGCCGGCAGGTGCAGAAGTACAGGTTCACGCCTTCGCCGAACAGGCGCTGCATCTGCTCGTTGATCGCCTGCTGGCTGAGCTGCACCGGCAGATAGCCGGCCGGCGGCAGTTCCACGAAACCGCTGCTGAGCAGCAGGCGGTTGGGCGTGTAGGTCTTCATCGCGCCCTGCGCATCGACCAGCTTGCCGGCCAGCTTGTGGATGCGTTGATAAGGCTGCTCCAGCATCTGGATCATCTCGCCGGCCTGCTCCTTGCCGCCGAGCAGTTCCATGATCTTGCGATTGCCGGCCTCGTACTTGGCGCGCGCGGCCTCCAGCTCGCGCGCCGAATCGATCAGCAGCTGGCGCAGCTTGTCGCAGTCGCTGTCCAGGGGCGTGAACGCCGTGCTGCCGGCCTCGAAGGCGCCGGAGAGCTGACACTGGAACTGCAGGATCTGCGCGATGAACACGTTCCAGGGCCGCATGCGCATGCGGCCCTGCCAGTAGCCGCGCGCCTGCGCGTCCATGCGTTCGCGTCGCGCGCTCCAGGCATCGATGAACAGCGTGCTGCCGCCCTGGCGCGCGAGCAGGCCGATGGGAACCTCGTCGCGCGTGTACAGCGCGGCCGGCTGACACCAGACCTCGCAGTTCAGGCCCTGCGCGTTGAGCAGCGACTTGCTGAGCCAGGGTTCGCTGGCGAAGTAGGCGCTGGCCATGCGGTTGCGCAGATGCGTGGCGCCCAGGCTCACCGCGCTGCTGTCGGGCAGGCTCAGGCTGATGGGTCGCAGGCGCAGCATCAGGCCTTCCTTGAAGTAGGGCTGCTGCGAATCCGTGACGCAGGCGTCCTCGCAGAGCTTGCCGTACACCTCTTCCTGTCCGCACAAGGCCTGCACGGGCCCCACGGTGATTTCGTACCAGTCGCTGACCACGCTGGCCACGCCGGAGCCCTCATCCTTTTTCTTCTTGCACTCGCAATCGCCGAAGGCCTGATTGCCGGCCACGCTGTCGGGATTGGGCGGCGAGGGCTGCGCGCGCTTGATCAGTTCGCCGAGGCTGGCGCTGAGCTCGTGCTGCAGCAGCACGGTGCTGCCAGCCGGCGTGATCGCCAGGCCTGAGCTGAGTTTCAGCGTGTCGCCGGACAAGCCCAGGCCCAGGCCATGCACCACGCCCCAGCCGCCGGCGAGATTGCTCAGGCGCACCAGCTGACGGTGATAGTCCTGTTCCAGGGTGAGGGCATCGGCACGCAGATACTTGCCGTCGAAGTAGTGCAGGCGGGTGAGGCTGGCATCGCTCTCGATGCTCGCCAGGCCGTCCTGCACCGCGCTCGTGGTGGTGGTGTCGCCCATGATCAGACTCCGGAAACGGGGAAGAAGAAATCGCTGCCCTGGCCATCGGGCATCTGGATGCCGGCGGCGCTGCCATCGCTGCCGCGCAGGGCGGCGGCACCGCTGCCGCGGATACCGACGCGCAGCGCGCGGCCGGCGGCGGGCGCGTGATCCAGCGTCAGGCTCACGCGCTGCTGCGCGTTGTCGTAGGCCGCTGCGCTGAGCGTGAAGTCCTGCCACTGCCCGGCCGCATCCTGCTGGCTGCACACGAAGGCGCCGGACTGCACGCTGGCGGCATCCAGCGCGCGGTCGAGGCGCAGCGTCAGCTGCGTGCCGGAGACTTGTGCGCCGCCGCTCTTCAGCAGCGGGCCGGTGGCGGGCAGCACATCGCTGCCGGAGAAGACCGGCAGCTGCTGCAGCAGCTGCGCGGGCAGCAGGGTCTGGCGGCCGTCGATATCGATGCCGCCGACCTCGGCCTGCAGGACATCGCCGTTCTTGTGCAGATGCACGCCGGACAGCCGTGCCAGCACCAGGCAGTCGGCGGTGGCCCTGCCGCTGCCATCGCCGGCATCGTCCGGTGGGGGCCAGCTCGCCTGCGGCAGCGGGTCCGTGGTGGCCGCGGCGGCGCGTGCGCTCGCCGCCTGCCAGAGCTTGGCGCGCGCGGCCGGCAGCTGCGCCTTCGCGAGCATGGCGATGGCGGCGAGCTGTGCGGCGAGCCAGACGTCATCGCTCAGCGTGCAGCCCTGCGCATCACGCGCCGGCGCGTCCAGGCCGCCGAGCAGGCGCAGCAGGTGATAGGGCGCGAGGGGCGCCTCGCTGGCCGCGCCGCTCTTGCGCCGCACCAGCAGCAGCTGCGGCGCCTCGCAGATGCGCGAGTAGGCGAGATTGGCGCTGCCCGGCGCGCAGGCATCGGCTATCGCCGGCACCGCGCGGGACAGGCAGTTGCGATAGCAGAGCAGGATTTCGGCGTCGAAGCTGGCATCGTCCTTGTCGGCGATGTCGGCAAAGGCCTCATCCTCGCGATGCAGCTGCCACCAGGCGGCGAGGTCCAGGCATTGCGCCTCGGCCAGCTGCAGATCGCGGCCGAGGCGGTCGAGCGCATAGCCGGCGCCGACTTTCAGCTGCCGCTGCGCGGCATCGAAGCTCACCGCATAGCCATGCACCACGCCAAAGCCGTGCAGCGCGCGCTGATGACGGCGCAGGCGGCCGACATGAAAGCCCTGCTCGGTGCGGAAGTCATCGACGCCCAGCAGCATGCCGTAGTGATAGTGGATCGCGCAGTCGGGGCTGTCCGGCAGCGCATCGCCGCAGGGCCCTTTGCTGCTGCTCTGCGTGCCGCCGCAGCCGCAGCCCGTGCCGGGATTTTCCAGTGCGCCCATGTCTTGTACTCCTTAGTGCGGGCCTGCGCTCAAACGGCGGCGACGAAGCGCGCGATGCTGCCCGCGCGGCGCGTGCTCAGCTCGGTTTCACGGCGCAGGGCGTCGGCGCTTTCGCCCAGGCCCTGCGTCAGCAGATCCAGGCCGCGCTGCTCGGCCGAGACTGCATCCAGATTGCCGGCCAGCGCCGCTTCGGCCGCGCTCAGATTGCTGATCAGCGTGGCCGGCACCAGCTTCTTGAACGCGTCCAGCTCATCCAGCGCGGCATCGAGCGTGTCGAGCGGATCCCAGAGCGCATCGCTGGCGGCGGCGAACCAGCTGCGCAGCAGCGCGAGCTTGGGCGCCAGCGCGGTGACCGCGTTGTTCAGGGTGGTCTGCGCCGGATCGATCTTGTCGTGCAGGGTCTTGAGCGCGGCATCGGCGGCGATCAGCGCCGCTTCGCTGGCATCGGGCTTGGCGATCTGCGCCGCGCGCAGGGCGCGTCCATAAGCGCTCTGCGCATCCAGCAGCGCGGCCTGCGCCTCGTCGCGATCCTTGAGCAGCTTCAGCGCCGCCTCGCGTTCGCCGCGCAGGGCGGCATCGCCGTCGGCCTTGAACAGCTTGGCCTGCGCGGCGGTCAATGGCGAGGTGCTGCGCGCGGCCAGCGCCGTCAGCACTTCCTCGTCGCGCGCCAGGCGCGGCGGTGCCAGCGCCAGGTTCTGCAAGGCGGCGACGGCCTGCTCGAAGGCCAGCTTGAGGCCGGCGGTCTTGTCGCTGTCGCGACCGCAGGCCTCGGCTTTCAGACGCTGCTGGCGCTGCGCCTCGCTGGTGTCATCGCGGCTGAGCGTCAGCAGCTTGGCGCCGAGCTGGCGGCGTGCGCGCACCCGCGTCAGCAGATCGAACTTGGGATCGGCATTGCCGGGGAAGTCGGCTTCGATCTTCGCCTTGGCGGCGGCGCCGACGCCGGCGATCAGGGCTGCGGCCTGCGCCGGCACGTCCTTGAGCGCGCCGCTGCCGGCCGAGCTGATCCAGTCCTGACGCTGCGCGCGCGCCTTGTCCTCGGCGTCACGCGCGGCCTGCGCGGCGCTGCGCCGCGCCTGCAGCGCGTCCAGGCGCGCGCCCAGACGCAGGCACAGCGCCTGCGCATCACGCAGCGCGGTCTCGCGCTGCACGTACAGCGCGGCCTGCACGCGCGCCTGCAGCACCGCGTCGCGCATCTGCTGCAGCAGCGGATCGCTGTCGGCAGGCATGGCGATGCCGCCCAGGGCCTTGCGCGCGGCGTCCACCGCCTTGCGCGCCGCGTCCAGGGCATCGCCGGTCTGCGTGTAATCGTTCTGCGCGCTCTGCTGCGTGGCCTGGGCATTGGCCAGCGCCGCGCGCTGCGCCAGCAAGGCGGCATCCAGACGCGCCAGCTCGGCGCTCCAGTAGGCACTCAAGGTCGTGGGGGCTGGCATGTGCTGCTCCTATTGCCGCAGATGAGTCGTGGGGGAGGCATCGGGCCGCGTACGCGGCGGCAGGCCGGGAAAGGCCTTGCCGGCTTTTTCGTACTCGCGCTCGATGGCACTTAAAAAATGCGTCTGACGGATCGCCGGACGCTCGCCGCCGCGCTGGGCGGCGGCGAGAAAGGCCGCCGCCAGCGCCGCGTTGCGGATCTGCGCGCCGGAGAGCGCATACCAGTCGGCGAGTTCGGCGAGGTCGGTGTCGCTGTGCAGCGGCGCTTCGGCCGGCAGATGCAGACGCCAGAGCTGTTCGCGCGTGGCCTGATCGGGTTCCGGGAATTCGACGATGAACTCGAAGCGGCGCATGAACGCCTGATCCAGGCTCGCGCGCAGATTGGTGGCGAGGATCGCCACGCCCTCGTAGCGCTCCAGACGCTGCAGCAGGAAGGCGGTTTCCAGATTGGCGTAGCGGTCGTGCGCGTCGCCGCCTTCGCTGCGCCGTCCGAACAGGGCATCGGCCTCGTCGAACAGCAGCAGCGCGCGCGAGCGCTCGGCCAGATCGAAGACCGCCGCGAGATTCTTCTCGGTCTCGCCCAGCCATTTCGACACCAGGCTGGAGAGATCCACGGCCAGCAGATCCACGCCCAGGCTGCGCGCCATGGCTTCGGCGGCCAGGGTCTTGCCGGTGCCGGGCGGCCCGAAGAACAGCATGCGCAGGCCACGACGGTTCTGGCAGCCCTGCTCGAAGCCCCAGTCGTCGAGCACGGTGAGCTGCTGCTGCACGCGCAGCACCGCCTCGGAGAGCTGCTGCGCGGCGCGCTGCGGCAGCAGCAGATCGCGCCACTGCGCGCGCGGCAGGATGCGCCGCACGCCGGGCCGCGCGCGCCAGCTGCTGCGCGCGCGCAGACAGTCGCCGATGTCGTCGAAGTCCAGGCGCGCGTCCTCGCGCTCGGCGGTGCGCTGACGCAGCGCCAGATCGCCGAGCAGGCCGCGCGCCTCATCGGGTTCGATGGGATAACGCGCCGCGAGCAGGCCGGCCTGTTCGCCCAGCTGCGGCAGCAGGCTGCGCCACATGCTGCGCCGCGCGCTCGCCGGCAGGGCCTCGATGCGCAGGCACAGCAGCGGCAGGTTCAGTTCCGGCAGGCTGCTCTCCTGCGTCGCGCCCAGCAGCAGTGGCCCGGGCCAGGGCAGCTGCGCCGGCAGCGACCAGCGCAGGCCACCCTGATCGGGGCTTTCCTCGTCGAGGTCCAGCCAGGGACAGGCCTGCAGCGCGAAGGCCGCGCAGCAGGCTTCCAGCGCCAGACTGCGCTTGGCGGCCTCGCTGCCATCCGGCGGCAGGCGCACGCGCACCGCGGCGCGCGGCAGCTGGCCCAGCAACAGGCGCGCGCGCGTGGCGCGCATCGCCGCGCTGCCGCCGAGCAGCACGATCGCGCAGGGCTCGCCTTCGCGCAGGGCGCGCAGCGCATGCTGCACCTCGCTCTGCGCCAGCCAGCTGTCCAGGCCGGGCACGCTGGCAAAGCCGGGCAGCAGTTCGCTGCGCGGCAGCTGCGGCGCGCGCGCCTGCAGCGCTGCCCAGACGCCGGGACCGAGCAGGAGATTGCGGCTGTGCCAGGGGCCTTCGCCTTCCAGCTGCAGCAGGCCCAGCGTGGCCAGCGGCGTATGCACCAGCAGTTCTTCCACGGCCTCGCGTGTCGCCTGCACGGCCGCTTCATCGTCACCGCATTCATGTTCCAGCCAGTGCAGGGCCAGACTCACGCTGGCACAGCTTTCACCGCGCGCATGCAGCAGGCGGCAGAGCGTGGCGTAACCCTCGTGCAGCTCGGGCAGGGCGGCGAGCAGCAGCAGATCGGCAAACAGCTGTGCGTGGGCCGCTTCTTCGAGCATCGCCGTGAGCCGCTGCAGCGGATGATCCGGCGGCAGTTGCGCCAGCGCCGCGCCCGCCGCGCTGCGCTGCGCGTAATCGCGCGCGAAGCGCAGCGCGGCGCCCAGTTCGGTGTCCTGGCCGCCGGCATCGGCGCTGCCGAAGCGCGCCTGCAAGGCTTCGGCCAGACGCAGGCCGGTCCGTGCCAGCGCAAGGCGCGTGTGCTCGCGGGTGAGCGCTGCCAGTTCCAGGGTCTCAGTCATAGACAAACCTCATCACGCAGCCCAGCCAGGGCAGGTAGCCGGGGTCCAGATCCAGGGCGGCGCGACGGATGCGGACATCGGCCTCGCGCGCGGCCATGTGCAGCTCGATCCAGCCCGGCTCGAACACGATCCCGGCGCGGCGATGCAGCAGCCAGGGCAGCAGCGGGGGTTCCTGAGCCTGCCAGTCGAGGCGCTTCTGCAACAGCAGCAGCAGGCGTTCCTGCAGTGACTGCAGTTCGGCCTGCTGCGCCTCGGACAGCGGCGCGGCATCCTCGTCCGCCGAGGCCGGAGACCAGCCGCCGCAGAAGGCGCGCAGCGCCGGGTCGCGGGCATCGATCTGCAGCGGGCCGAGGGCCAGACGACGCAGCAGCTGTGGCGCGCTCAGCGCGCCGCTGCGCAGGCTCGCGCCGTCCAGCAGACCGGCTGCCGGCAGCAGGTTCAGCAGGAACAGCAGGCCGGCCTGCGCGCTGCTCTGCGATTCGGCAGCCTGCGGCAGCTCGGGCGGCGTGCGCGGCGCAGAAGCTTCATCGTCCGTGCCTGCGCGCGCCGGCGCAGGCTTTGCGGTGCCCGCTTCGGCAGTGCCTGCGGCGGCCTGGAGCTGGCGGCGTGCGCTCAGGCGCGCCGCGGTCGCCGGCACCGGCGGCGTCATCGCGCGCAGCTGCGCGGCGGCAGCCTGCAGCGTGTGCTGGCGCGCGGCATCGCCTGCTGCGGCCGGTTGCGCGCAGGCGGCGAGCAGAACCAGCAGGGCCTCGCGGCGTTGCGCAATCAGCTGCGGCTGTTCGCGCAGCAGCGGCAGCAGCAGCGCCAGCTCGGCGCTGTGCGGCAGCGGCGCCGGCGTGGCCGCATCCGCTGCCGGCGGCTGCAGGTAAGCGCGGCTTTGCGGACAGGCCTGCAGCAGCTGTCGCCACTGCGCCGGCGTGTAGGCGCGCAGCAGCAGCGCGAAAGCGCCGTTCTGCGGCTGCGCCTGCAGCAGGCGCATCAGCACCGGCCAGATCAGTTCGGTTTCGCGGACCAGGCTCTGCACGGCGGACTCGCGCAGCTCGGCGATGCTGCTGCTTTCGGCCCAGGCCGGCAGCAGGCGCAGCTGCTGCCAGGCCCAGAGCCGCTCGCGATCATTGGCGGCGAGGCGGTAGAGCAGATCGGCCAGCGCTGCGCGCCGCTGCGGATAACGCAGCACATGCCGTTCCGCGCTGCTGCCATGCAAGGCGGCGTCGAGGGCTTCCTGCAGTGCGGCGCGGAACATGACCAGGGCCTGGGCGCTGCCATCCTCGGCCTGCAGGCGGCCGCGCAGCTGCAGGCTGCGCACGCAGATCAGCTCTTCGCTGTCGTGGACGGGATCGGGCGCTTCGCGCAGCTCGTCGAGACCTTCATGCCAGGCGCGCAGCTGCTGCGCGCTCAGGGCCTGCGGGCTGTGGAAGCGGTTGCGCCAGCGCGCGATGCTCAGGCTCATGTTGCGTCTCCCTGGCGCTGCCACTGTCCCGGCGCGGCGGCATCAGGCGCGCTCTGCGGCGCCGGACGGCCGAGACGGTAGCCGCGACCGAGCACGGCCTCATCGAGAATCAGCGGCGAGAAGCCCGAGCTGTGGCCGATCACCGCCGCCAGATCGCTGTGCAGACCCAGACCCACGCGCGCGCCGGTGGCGGCGGTGCACAGATCGAACATCGTGTGCGCGGGCTTGTGGGTTTCGATCAGCTTGCGCAGCGCGCGCAGCTGCTCGTCGGAAAGATCCGCCACCACAGTGATGCTGAAGCGGTGCGCGAACTCGGCGAAGTCCCCGGCGCTGGCCTGCGCATCGATGCCGGCCGGCGCCTCGCTGGCCAGGCTGCCGCCGACGCGAAAGCCGGCGCCGAGCACCGCGCCGGCGCTGCGCGCCTGCGCATTGCCGTAGACGCCGCCCTGGCGCAGGCGGAACTTTTCGATGATCAGCACTTCGCCGCCGCTGAAGATTTCCACCATGCGCTGCAGCGCCGCCGGCGTGCCGCGAATCGCGAACAGCGCGCTGGCCTCGCGCAGCATCCGGCGCTTGGCGCGTTCCGGCCAGCAGGGATCCATGACCAGGCCGAGCAGGCTGCCCAGCCAGTCCAGGGCCTCGGGCGGCGCGATGCGCGGATCGAGCAGGCGATGACGCTGCGCCGAGACCTCGCCCCAGTCCTGCAGCATCGCCGCCGAGGGCATCAGATACCGCGCGAGAAAATCCGCGGCCTGCGGTTCGCGCCAGAGCGTGCGCGGCAGCTGGCGCAGCAGCTGATGACGCGGGTATTCGATGCGGGCGCTGCGCAGCCGCGGCGTCTGGCTCAGGCTGCCTTGCAGCTCGAACATCAGCCACAGATAGCGGCCGGGCGGCGCCATGATCGGCGCGTCGTACCAGGCGAAGCCGGCGGCGGGCTGCAGGCGCAGCGGCTGCGGCGTGGCGGCCGCAAAGAGTTCCTGCGCGGCGCCGGCCAGCTGCCAGTCGAGCCTGGAGACCAGCGGCGTCTGCGCCTCGAGCTCGATGGCGCTGAGCGTTTCGCCGGCCGGCGGCTTGCGGCTCAGCGCATCGTGGTAATCCAGATCATCGCGGCTGAGCGCGTAGAAGCGGATGCGCGTGCCGGCCGGCATGCAGGCCTCGATGCGCAGACGGCCCCATTCGTTCTGCTCATGGCCGCAGTCCAGCGCAAAGCCATAGACGCGGCCGCTTTCCAGATAACGCGCGCGTGCCGGCGCGGCGTGGCGCAGGCCGCGCGCGCTCCAGTAGGCGACGCGGCCATCCGGCGAGCGGGCGATGCCGCGACCATCGTAGTTCGGTGCCTGCAGCGCCGGCAGCGGGCTGAGCTGGCGCTGCTGCAGACGCCAGCAGAGAAAGTCCTCGCCGGGACGGCGGGCGCTGATCAGACGCCAGCCGTAGCGTGCATCAAAGCCGTCGAGCAGCAGATCGCCGGCATAGGGCAGGGGCAGCTTGAGCAGGGCGTCGGCCTGCGCGATCAGATAGGCATCGGCCCGTCCGGCGCGGCACAGGGCCAGCAGCAGCGGCGCGGCGTTCTCGCGCAGCGCCACTTCCAGGCGCTGCGCCTCGGCCAGCGCCGGCCAGTGCAGGCGCTGCGGCGCGGCGCAGGCGCTGAAGGTCCAGACCGACTGCGCGCCGCTGGCATCGGCATCGAGCAGGGCGTAGACCAGGCCATCGGCGTAGCAGAGATCCAGCACCTTGGCCGGCAGCTCGCAGCGCTGCACCACTTCGTGCTGCCAGCTGTCGATGCGCCACAGCGCGTAGAAGCTGCGGCCGTCCACGCTCTGCGGCTGATCGTCGCTTAAATACAGATAGTCGCTGTCATCGCAGACCAGGGCCTGCGGTGCCTGGGGCAGCGCGCCGGCACCGGCGAAATCGCCGGCGGTGCTTGCCGAGGATTGCAGGCGGTAGGCCTGCGGCTTGTCGCCGTGCACGTTCAGCGCCGTGCGCTTGCCCCAGAGCAGAACCTCCAGCGTCCTGGCCTCGCGCTGCACGTGATACAGGCGGCAATGACGGTCGAAGGCCAGGCCCGCGTAGCCATCCAGGTAGGGTGCGGGATCGGCGCTGCTCAGCGCCGCCTGCGTCTGCGGCGCGAGCGTGACGATGTCCTCGCTCAGCGCGGCATCGTCGAAGCCGCAGCGCAGCCACTGCACGCGTTCGCGCATCAGGAGTTCGCCGGCGGCTGGCGTCAGGCGCATGGGCGGTTTGCTCCCGTCGCGCTCCAGCGTAGCTGCGTAGGGCGGGTTAGCGCGTAGCGCGTAACCCGCCTGCGGCGCGGCAAATGGCGGGTTACGCGCTGCGCGCTAACCCGCCCTACGAGACTCGCTGCCATCGCTACGCGACGCGGGAGAGGGAAGCGGGAAGTTGTGTTCGTGGTGATGGCCATGGCCGCGCTCATGCGCTCAGCACGCCTCGCGCAGCACAGGGATCGGCACGGCCGGATCGCTGTCGGGCGGCGGCAGATCGGCGCCCGGTTCCGGCAGCGCCGTGTTGTCATCGACGATGCTCACCGCCGCCAGCTCCGGCACTTCCCAGCTCTGCAGCTCGACGCTGCTCCGGGTCTGCCAGAGGCCTTGTGCGTCCTGCGCGGCGAGGCGCAGCTCGCTGACGTATTCCACGCCTTCGACCTGCATCGCCGCGCCTTCGAGTTCGCGGTCGAACACGCGCCGGCCCAGCGGCCAGCCGCGACCATCGGGGCCGTAAGGCGGCAGCGGCGCCAGATACTGGCGCAGCAGCAGCTCGGTCCAGTCGCGCACCGCGTCCAGGCCGTAGCCGTCCTTGACCTTCAGCGCCAGCGATACCGCGATGCGCCGGTACGTGGGCGGAATCACGTACAGCTCGGTGGTGACCAGACGCTTGCTGTCCAGCCACTGGCAGACCTGCTTGAGCTGATAGGCATCGGGCTGCGGGGCATTGGCATGCAGCGCGTCCTGCGCCGGCCAGATCACCACGCTGACCACGCCGGCGCGCGGCGAGACCTGCTGCGGGGCGTAGAACAGCGGCAGGCATTCGGCGCGGCCCAGCTGCACGCCGGGCGTCATCATCGCCAGTTCGGAAAAATCATCGCGCGTCACCGCGCGGCTGCGACGGCGCAGCTCGCCGGGAATGCGCAGCAGGCCTTCGGCGATGCTCTCGCTGTCGGCGCCGCCCTGCGCGGCAAAGGGATTGGCCAGGGTGAAATTGCCGCTGGCGGCGCGCTGCATCGGCGCCGGCGGCGGGGCGATGGCCGCCAGCGCCGTGGCGAACTTGTTGATGGCCTGCGCCGGCACATTGCCGGCGCTGCCGCCGCCGTAGCGATAGCCCAGCACGCGCACCCGCTCGCCCAGCTGCGGGAAGCGTTCGCCGAACATCACCGTGCCGGCTTCGGCATCGATCATGAAGTGACGATCATCCGCGCCGCTGGCGTCGAGATCGTCCTGCTGCTGCCAGTCGGTCCAGACCTTGTTCTCTTCCACCTGCAGCTGCACGGGATGCAGTGCGTCGCTGAGCAGCGGCGTGTTGGCGAGCTGGAAGCCCTGTCGCGGCTGACCGTTGCCGCTGCCCAGCAGCTCGGCGCTGGCCGGCGTCACCGCGCTGAACTGACGGCATTGCACGGCGTTGACGCAGATCAGCCGCGTGGCGCCGATGCGGCTTTCATCGCTGCGCCAGACGCGCAGCCAGAACCACAGCTGCTTGGCGCGGGCCTCGTCCAGCTGCGGCGGGAATTCGCCGCTGCCGGCCAGCGCCGGATCGTCGGCCTGCGGCACGCCCAGCAGCGTCAGATCCTCCGGCAGCTCCACGCGCACCACGCCCTCCTGCGTGAAGCCGGCACTGGAATCACCGGACACGCGCAGGTTCAGATAGCGTGGCTGCTGCTGCGCGTCGAGCGCCGCCAGCGAGGCGCGCCATTGCAGGCCCGGACCGCGCGCCGATGGGCCATCGCAGGCGCTGATCTGCGCCAGCGTCGGCGTGACGGCCGCCGGTGAATAACCGATGTTGAGCCGCACCGCGCGGCCCTGCGGCGGCGTGAGCGTCAGCGCCGGGTCCTTGAGCACCGCGATCCACACGCAGCCATCGACGCTGGCGGAGAAGTCCAGCGCCGGCGAGCTGCCGTCGGCTTCCAGCAGCACATTGCGGTAGGCCGCCACCTTCTTGAGCTGCGCATCGCGCTGTGCCAGCGCATCGATGCTGGCCTGCACGGCCGCGTGCAGCTCCGGCTCGCTGGCCTCGTCGGGCAGGGTGTCGGCCTGACGCGAGACGCTCACGCAATCCACCGGCCAGATCTGCGTTTCGGTCTCGACGGTGAAGGGCAGCTTGCCGGCCTTGAGCTGATCGCCCACGGCCAGCGCCACGCCGCCGGGCAGCTTGCCCGTGCAGCGCAGCAGGGCGCTGGCGGCCTGCGCCGGACGCAGCGGCAGGTTCAGCAGCTTGAGGAAGGCCAGCTGCGTGGCTTCGGGAATCTGGTTGAAACGGAACTGCAGGCCCTCGCCGAGATAGGCATACAACTCCAGCAGCGTGATCGCGGGATCACTGCGGTTGTAGTCAGTCCACTCGGGGTTGTAGACGCGGATGCGATCCACCAGCTCCTGGCGGAGCTGATCGAAGCTGCGGTCATCGAGGACTGGGGCGATCAGCGGCATGGGCGCATCACTCCAGGTAGAAGGGGTAAACCAGGGAATCGCGACGGCCGCTGTAGACGTGCAGGTACTGCACATCGATCTGGATCAGCGCGGCATCCGCGCCGGGCAGCACGTCCACCTGCTCCAGCTGGATGCGCGGCTCCCAGCGCTGCAGGGCCAGACGCACCTCGCGCTCGATCTGCGCGCGCGTGGCGCCGTTGTTGGGCTGCATCAGGAAGCGGCGCAGGCCGCAGCCGAACTCCGGCAGCATCACGCGCTCGCCGGGCTCGGTGTCGAGAATGATGAAGATGGACTGGCGCACCTTCTCCGGTCCTTCCACGCGCGCCATGCGCCCGCCTTCCAGCGGAAACAGCGGCAGGCCCTGGCCGCGGCCGAGCAGTTCCAGACGATCCCCGGCGCTCATCCGCGGCCTCCCGGGTTCAGCTGCCACTGCGCGATGCGCGTCGGCTCGTAGATCAGCGGCTCAGGCGTGCCCAGGCTCGCCGGCGCTTCTTCCGGCGCAGCGGGCAGACGCGCGGCATCGTCATAGCTCTGTGCCAGCGCCGCCAGCTGCGCGTTGTCCACGCTGTCCAGGCCGCTGCCGGCTTCGGCGCCGGGAAAGCCTTCGGCGATCAGCTGCAGCTTGAGATCGTCCTTGAGCTGCGCATGCAGATCGGCGGCGCCGACCATCACGCCATTGATCTCCACGCCGAGCGCGGCATTGAAGTCCACGCCCGGCGGCTGCGCGGCGATGTCGGCGCTGATGCCGCCGCCCACCTCGATCTGCGGCGGGATGCAGAAGCGCAGCGCCAGCAGGAACCAGAGATTGAAGATCAGCACCACGATGGGCAGAAACAGATTCAGCACGAACATCGCAATCAGGGTGATCAGCGGAATCGAGAAGAAGCAGATCGCCGCGCCGCCCATCATGCCGCCGCTGGCGGTGCCGGCTTTGACGGAGGGCGACAGGTGCTGTGGCTGCAGGAATTTCACCGGCGAGAACTTGCCGCGCGGCCGCGAGGCCACCTGCGCCGCCAGCTCGCGCAGATCCGGCATCTGGATACTGATCGGCCGCTGCGAGCTGCCGATCAGATCGAAGGGCGGGGCCAGGCGATACGGCTCGCTGGGCAGGCTCCAGGTGACGCTGCCGCAGCAGTCCGGCACCCCCTTGCGCAGGCGCGTGACATCGTGACGGCGCACGAAGCAGCGGATCTCGTAGGTGCTGTGCGAATCGAAGCAGGCCTGGCCATCGGGGTCGTGCTCGGCCAGCACCGTGGGCACCACGCCGAAGTAGATCGTGCGGCCGGCCGCATCGTGCGCGGCATCACGCGGGTCGGGCACCAGCGGCAGCAGCGGATAGAAGCGCTCGCCCAGATGGTGCGTGCTGTCGGCGTGGATCTGCTCGGGCGAAAGGGTCTGCCAGCGCATGCCGCCATGCTCGGCATCGGGCAGCCAGGCCTGCAGCTGCGCATCGAGCTTCTGTTCGATGAACCATTGCTGCAGCTCCTCGCGCTGCTGCGCCAGGCTGGCGCGCTGTGCCTCCAGATACTCGCGCCAGTCCTGCGCGCCAGCCAGCGCGCGGCGCCTGGCTTCGCGATTGGCTTCTTCACTCGCGCGCTGCGCGACACTCGCGGCATAGCGCGCGGCATCGCTTTGCGCCGGCACCGGCGGCAGCGTCTCGTCCAGCGCTTCCAGATCGGCGAGCGCGGCCTCGGCCTGGATCAATGCCTCGTTCTTCGCTTGCGCCTGCGCCTGCAGCGCGGCGGGTATCGGCAGCAGGCGGCGGCGGATCACGAAGCCGGCCTGACAGACTTTCTGTCTGGGCACGCTGGGAAAGCCGGCGCTTTCGCAGTGCAGCTCGCAGACGATCAGGTAATGCCGGTCGTGCGCGGGCAGGAACAGCTTGCGCAGCGCACTCGGCGCCAGGCGTGCGGCCGCGATTTCGGCCTTGGCCTGCGCCTGCGCCGCCGCGTCCTGTGCGGCCTTGCCCGGCGCCGCTGCAGCCGGCACGGCGGCCGGCAGGCCCAGCACTTTCTGCAGGGGCAGGGCGAAGCGCAGCTTGCTGGCCAGGCGGCTGGCCCAGCGCGTGGCATTGCCGGCGGCGTCCAGGCGCGAGACCACATCGGTCTGCGCATCGAAGACCAGGGAATGCTGCGGCCGCGCCAGGAAGCTTTCGATGAAATCGGTGCCGGCGAATTTCTGCAGCACCGGCGCGCTGCAGCGTCCGTCGCCGGGCAGCGCGGCACGCGTCCAGCGATACCAGGGCGCGACCAGCTGCCAGCGATGGCTCTGCGTGAGGGGCGCGTTCACCAGATGTTCCCCGCGCCCGGCGTGTAGCTGGAGGACACCACCGAGTTGGCGATCAGGGTGCTGCACTGAACCACGCTGTCGGCCTTCACCATCGGCGACTTGAGATTGATCAGCGGCGCGGTGACA
The DNA here is from genome assembly GCF_900111015.1 of Solimonas aquatica. GTDB lineage: Bacteria > Pseudomonadota > Gammaproteobacteria > Nevskiales > Nevskiaceae > Solimonas > Solimonas aquatica. The sequence continues at coordinate 61,461 of NZ_FOFS01000001.1, forward strand.
TCCACCGAGACATTGGCATTGAGCGTGACCTGGCCGGCGGCATTCATCTTCAGGATGCAGCCATTGCTGTGCGTGAAGGTCACCTCCTGCGCGGCATCGTCCAGCACCAGCTGATGCCCGCTCTGCATCGACAGGGTGATCCTGGCCGCGCCCTCGGTATCGTCGAATTCCAGCTGGCTGCCGCTGCGGGTCTTGAGCGTGCGCTTGTTGTTGGCGGCCTCGGCGTTCTGCGGCAGCGTGGCCTGGCCGTTCCAGCAGGCGCCGACGATGTAGGGCCGCATCGGATCGCCGGCCTCAAAGGCGATCACCACCTGGCTGTCCACCTCGGGAAGAATCTGCAGGCCCTGATCCTGATCGGCATAGGGCGTGAGCAGCGTGGCCCAGGCGAACACTTCCGCGCCGGCCTCGCCGAAGCCGGGGAAGCGCACCTTGATGCGGCCACGGCCATCCGGATCGACCAGATCGGCGACCAGTGCCGGATACAGGCCGAACCAGCGCTTGCGTTCCACGGCCAGCGGCGCATTCATGTCGCGTTCCCCAGATAGCAGCGCTCGGCGCAGAACTGCGTGCGAAAGCCGCTGCTGGTGTCGTACTGATGGCGCAGCTGGGTGACGATGTAATCGCCGCCTTCGAACAGCGCGCCGACGCGCTGCAGTTCGAGCGTCGCGCCCACGGTCATGGTCGGAGAGCCCGTGGTGATGCCGCGCACCTGCACGAAGCTGCGTGCGCGCGCCTGCAGCGCGGCGCGTGCCCAGCTCTGCGCCTGCTCGCCGGCGAAGGGCACGTCGTTCACGCGGTAGCTGTCGCGCGTGCCGAAGGCGCGCTCCAGCACCTCGATGCCATGACGATGACCCGCCGCCTCGCCGGCGATGTCGCTGGCCTGTGCCGACTCGTCGATCTGCGCCTTGGCGATCTCGTCGTAACCGCTGGCATGCACGCTGCTGCGCTGATGCGCGAGGTCGGCGCTGATCTCCAGGGCCAGCAGCTCGTTGCCCTGCACCAGGGTCAGGCGCGGTGCGCTGGCGGCGCGCTGCGTGCGCGAGGAGAAGTGCAGGGTGCCGTCGTCGATCCAGAGCTGCGCGCCGATGCGCTGCGCGCGCTCGCGCAGAAAGGCCAGGTCGGTCTGGTTCCACTGCTGCACCAGCGCGTGCGTGGGGCCTTCGGCATCGGCGGCCGCGCGCAGGCCGTGCTCGCTGGCCAGCTGTTCGGCGATTTCGGCATCGCGCAGGTTTTCGTAGGTCTTGAAGCGCCGGGTCATGCGAAAGTCCATCAGCGCGTCCTCGGCGCAGATGCGCACTTCCGGCACGCTGCCCTGCGTGGCGCTGAGCGCCAGACTGCTGAGCCGGCCCTTGAACACGGTGCGCGATTGCGCGTGCGGGCCCATGGACACCTGAATCTCGGTGCCGTAGTCGAGAATGCGGCCATCGAGATAGAGCAGGGTTTCATCCGGCACACCGCGCTGCGGGCCGATGGCGCCCAGCGACAGGCGCAGGCGCTTCAGGCCGCAGCCGTCCTCTTCGATCTCCAGGCTCTGCGCATCGCGGGCAAGCTCCTCATGCTCGCGGCCGGCGATGAAGAACTGCGGACGGGTACTGTCGTAGAGCGGGCTGCTGGCGTCGGCCATGGCTCAATCGTCCTGATCGTGGTCGGCGTAGCGCGCCTGCAGCTGCCGGCGCAGCTCCCGCAGCAGCTGCGCGCGCTGCTGCTCGCTGAGCGCCGGCAGCGGCGCGGCCGCCGCGCCGCCCGCCGCACCATCACCGCGCGGCGCCTCCACGCTGATGTCTGAATTCACCTCACCGATATGCACGGGCATGGTCAGCGGCTCCGTTCAGCGCTTGGGCTTGTCGCTGCAGCGGCAGCGGCAGTTGTCGCGCGGTTTGCTGCTGCCGGGCGCGCGCACGGGGCTGCTGCGGCGCGGCGGCAGGGCTTGCCAGGACGGCACGCTGGGATCACTGCTGCTCGGTGCGCTGCTGCCGGCGGCGCCGCGTGTGGCGCGCAGCGGCACGCCGCTGCCATAGGGACGCAGATTGGCGCCGGCATCGGGATCGCTGGCGGGCGCGCTCTGCGCGATGCCGAAAGCCTGGAAGCTGGCGCCCACCGCGCGGGTCTGTGCGGCGCCCCGGACCTGCGCGATGCTGGCGTTCACACCGCCCTGACGCGCGAGGCTCTGCGCGCTGCCCAGGGCATCGCTGCTTTTCCGGCTCAGCGGGGCATTGCCGGCGTCGGGCAGGGCCGCGCTCTGCACCAGGGGCAGACCGGCGCTGGGATCGGGCCGCGCCGCGGCGCTGTTGCTTCTGGCCACGCCGCTGCTGCCGCGCAGTGCGCCGGGCAAGGCCACTTCCACACCGTCTGCGAGCGACAGCGGATTGGCGATGCCATCGGCCAGCGCGCGCCAGGCATTGGGGTCCAGGCCCTTGCGCGCGGCGAGCTGCTGCAGGCTTTCGCCGGGCAGGGCCGGCACCACCTGCGAGGGCGTGGGGGCGCCGCCGCGCGTGCCGGGCGCGCCGGGTGGCGAGTCCCTGGGCCCGGGCGGTGGCTGCGCGCTGGGGCCGCCGCCGGAGACGATGGGATCGTAGCGATAGCTCGGATCCTGGCCCTTGATCGAGACCGCGACCTTGGCGCGCAGCGGCGTGCCGTCCTGCGCGAACAGATCCAGATCGATGTTGGCGCTTTCCATGATGCCCTGCACCAGGAAGCTGCCCCATTTGAACTGCACGCGCGGCGGTGCGGCGGAGGCACTGCCGCCGCTGGGCGGCCGCACGAACTTCTCCACGATCTGGGTCTTGCGGGTGACCGGCACCGGCGTGTCGGTTTCGCCTTCGTCGGCGCTGTCGAAGACCAGATCGAAGCTCACCGAGATTTCGCCGGTGCCCGGACTCTGCCGCGCCTGGCTGCCGCCCTGCTGACCACCGGCGGACTTGTTGCTGATCGCCACGCGCAGCGTGGTGGGATTGAACTGCACATCGATGGGCGTGCCGATCTCGCGGCCGCGATCATCGCCGGAGACTTCGCAGAGCTGCGCCTTGACCAGACCGCCGCTCATGCGCCGGCTCCCGGCAGCAGCAGATGCAGGCCTTCATGCGCGATGCTGAGTTCTTCGATGGCCAGCTCGCCGGTCTTGCCATTGAGTTCCGGGCCCTTGATCTTGGCCGGCAGGCCGCGCTCGAACACCCAGGTGGCGCGCACCTCGCCTTCGGCGCTCTTCACATAGATCAGGCCGTCGTAGCGCACGATGGGCCGCACGCCGCTGATGGTGGCCTGCATCCAGCGCCACAGCTCGACATTGGCCTGGCCCGCGTCTTCGAAGAACATGCCGCGCTTGAGCACCAGCAGCGGAAACTTGCCGCGCCCGGCGCGCTTGATCACGCCGTTGTTGCGTCCGCCTTCCTGGTATTCCTGCACGTCCATCTCGATCTCCAGACCCGCGCATTCCTGGAAACCGCCATTGCCCAGCAGATCGCCGCCACTCGGTGCCGGTGGCGCCGCGTCCAGGGCCTGCGCGCCGGAGACCAGCGTGGCGGCGCGGATCAGGCTCACTTCAAACTTGAAGGCGGGCAGCAGCTGTTCCACCGGCTATTCCTCCAGGCTCAGCGTGCCGTCGCCGCTGCGGCGCAGGCTCAGCAGAATGAATTCGATGGGTTCGGCCGGCGCCACGCCGATCTCGGCGATCAGCTCGCCGCGATCCTGGTTGCGCGTGTCATGGCGCAGGCGCACGAAGAAGGATTCGGCCTCGGTGGCACCGGCAAAGGCGCCCAGGCGGAACAGCTGGCGCAGCAGGTTTTCGATGGCGCGCTGCAGATCACGCCAGAGCTTGGGGCCGTTGGGTTCGAACACCGCCCACTGCGTCTCCTGCAGCAGGGTCCGGCGCAGCATCAGCACCAGGCGCCGCACCGAAAGCTGCCGCCACTGCGGGTCCTGCGAGAGCGTGCGCGCCGCGATCAGATAAATGCCGTCGCACTCGCGGCGGTAACAGTTCAGATGCAGGGGATGAAAGACCTCGGCGCGCTGCGCGGGCACGCTTTCCGCAAACGACACGATCTCCGCCGCCAGCTCATTGGCCGGACCGTGTGCGATGCCGCGCGCCAGCTCCTTGCGCGCAATCAGGCCGGCGGCGGTGGCGCTGGGCGGGATGCGCCGCGGCGTGTCGCTGCCGCCCTGCGGCGTCAGCAGCCAGGGGTGATAGGCGGCGGCCCAGGCGCTGTCGAAGCGCGCGCGCCAGCGCTCGGCCTGCTGCTGCGACAGCCCCGGCGGTACATCCAGCAGGGCAATCAGATCATGCGTCTGCTCGCAGAAGTCGATGATCTGCTGCTGGCGACGGATGATTTCATCCAGCTCGGTGCTGTTGCGCGGATCCAGCACCAGCTTCTGGAGCAGGGCCGGCGCCGCGGCGGTGCTCACGGTCTGGCCCACACTCACGCAGCTGGCGAACACGCCGCCGGCACTGGCGGGATCGGCCTGCGCGGTGCTGCCCTGCCGCGCCCATTGCGCGGGCAGGTACAGGTCCGGCACCAGCAGCTGCGTCAGATCGCTCAGCTGCGCCAGACAGCAGAGGCCTTCGCCCGGCTGCTCCTCGGCGGCCGACCAGTTGGTATCGAAGAAATCATCGATGACGATGTTTTCGTAATCATCGACACCGGCTGTCTGCAGAACCGCCGTGCCGCGCAGCGCCTCGCAGTTGGCGCTGGCCGGCAGCAGTTCGGCCGCCGCCCAGTCGTAATGCGGCCAGACCAGCTCCGACTCATTGCAGAGCACATCGGCCAGATAGCGCGGATGCGCGGGCGTCAGGCCCAGCTGCGAGTGCGTTTCGCGATAGCCGGCGGCGTCGCGCAGCATGAGGCTGGCTTCGATCACCTCGACCCGCTCGGGCGTGAGCGCCAGCGGTGCGTCGAACTGGATCAGCCAGCGTGAACCCGGACCGTCGGCATCGCGCCGCTGGCTCAGGCCACGGCACCAGCGCAGCTCCGGATCGGCGCCCGCATACCAGAGCCGCAGCAGGCTGCCGGCGCAGAGCTGGGTGTTGCGCGCCAGGCTCAGCCCGCCGGCTTCATTGCGGCAGGCCAGGCCGCGCGCGGCGAAGCGCAGCTCGATCTGCAGGCCGTCGCCCCAGCTGCCTTCATTGCGCGCGTAGAAGCCCAGGCTGCGGTTGGCGGCGAGCAGACCATCGAGACGATGCAGGGCGAGCTTCTGCAGATGATCCGGTGCGCTCAGCGGCGGCGTGGCTGGCGGCTGCGCGTGCACGATGCGCACGATGTAGGCGCGCTTGCCGCCCTGCTCGAAGAAGCTCGCCACCGCATGAGGCAGAAAGCCCGGCCCTTCGTAAGTGCCGTAGAGGCGGCGGTACTCATCGAAGCTGTTCACCGCCACCGCCACGCTGCGTTTTCGCGGGCGCGCGAACTCGCGCATCATCGCTGCGCCATCGGCATGCGACTGATCCACCAGCGGCACATAGGCCGGGCCGCGCGGCGCCACGCCGACGAAGGCGCAGACATCCATGCGCTGCGCGGACAGGCGCGGTGCGCTGCGCTCCGGCAAGGTGTAGATGCCGGGCGCGCCGAGCGGCAGGCGGGCGGAGACGAGCATGAGCGGCAGGTTCTTATTCGTAGGTGATGCCTTCGTGCACCAGATGCAGCTCTTCCATCGCCACCTCGCCGCCGCCCTTGGCGGCCAGGGTCGGGCCCACCCATTTCTTGGGCTGGGCATTGCGCAGACGGAAGGAGGCCACCGGCGCGCGTGCCTCATCGAGCAGGGTGATGGTGACCTGGCGCTTGTCGTCGCCGCCTTCACGCACCTTCTTCATCCAGGCGAACAGGTCGGTGGAGCCCACCAGGCCGCGCTTGAGCGTCACATCCTCCTGCTTGAAGGTGTTGGCGATCTTGCGCACGGTGTTGAAGGACTCGTTGCCGTTGCGGTATTCGGAGTAGTTGATTTCCGTGCCCAGACCGCTGGCATCGGAGAAACCGGCGACCACGCTGGTCTCGTCGCCGCTGCCGAGCGAGACCAGGAAGTTGAAGGCGCCGTAAGGGTTGTCGCGTTGCGTGGCCATTGCGTCGTGCTCCTAGCAGTTGGTAAGCCTCAGGCCTTGGCGTCGGCGGTCCACTGGCCGACGCGGAAGATCACGTACTCGGCCGGACGCGAGGGCGCGATGCCGACCAGACAGATCATGCGACCGTTGTCGAGATCGTTCTGGGTCATGGTGCTGCGGTCGCAGCGCACGAAGTAGGCCTGCTCGGGCTTCTCGCCGATCAGCGCACCGTCACGCCACAGCACCAGCAGGAAGTCCTCGATGGTCTGGCGGATGTTCTTCCACAGGCGGTCGTTGTTGGGTTCGAACACCGCCCATTGCGTGGCCTTGTCCAGCGAGTGCTCCAGGTAGATGAACAGGCGCCGCACGTTCACGTACTTCCATTCCGGATCGGAGCTCATGGTGCGTGCGCCCCAGACCCGCGAGCCGCGCCCTTCGAAGAAGCGCAGGCAGTTCACGCCTTCAGGGTTGAGCACGTCCTGGCGCGGCTTGTTGATGTTGGCCTCGAAGCGCGTGAGGCCGCGCACCACCTCGTTGGCCGGCGCCTTGTGCACGCCGCGCTGGATGTCGCTGCGCGCGTAGATGCCGCAGACGAAACCCGAGGGCGGCAGCAGCAGCTTGCGCGGCGGAATGCCCGGTGCGGTGGGCACCAGCGGATCGAGGATTTCGATCCAGGGGTGATAGAGCGCGGCATAGCTGCTGTCGAACTTGCCGCGGAATTCACGGATCTGGGTGATCGAGCTGTTCTTCGGGCCGTCCACCACGGCGATGCGGTAGCGCGCGGTCTCGGCGTGCGCGATCAGGCGGCCGGCGGCGTCGATGATCAGATCGTCGCTGGCAAAGCCGGACATGTCGGGCATGGCAACGATGGCGATGTCATCGATCTCGCCCAGGGCCTTGAGGCCGGTGGCCTTGACCTCGGCGTGATCGGGATCGGCATCGGCGCCTTCGAAGCTCGCCGGGCCCGGCACCGCCGTGCCGTCATTGCCGCCGGCGAGGCGCTTGGGCGCGTCGCGCAGTGCCTTCATCAGCCGCGCCGGTGCAAACGGATCGGTGGTGAGATCGGGCGTCCAGTCCAGCCAGACGATGGCGTTCTCGTCCTCCGGATGATCGGCTTCCAGCACCTTGCCGATGTGGCGATGCTGATCGGGATGCGCCGCCAGTTCGGTGTAGCTGTCCAGGCGGCCGTTGTCGGCATAGACCTGCACCGCCATCTCCACCAGATACACCTGCATATTGCCCAGGTCATCGGGCAGCGCCGCCGCCGGTCCGCCGGCGCTGCTGTAGAAACGCTGCTGGCCATTGCTGTCCACGCTCACCACATAGAGCCTGGATTCGGTGAGCGGGTCATTGCTCTTGGGCAGGGTGCTCAGGTCCGCCGGCAGCGGCCGGATCAGCTCGATCACCGAGCCGTTCTTCACACGCTGCAGCTGCACGCCCCAGCTGGCGCGGTTGAGGATGTCGCTGGGATCGGCCGAATACTTGAACGCCAGATTCTTGCTGCGGCTCAGGCGCACATCCACCAGTGCATTGCCGTAGGCGCCGGGCCAGCGCGCGCGCCAGGTGGCCTTGCTGCCATCGGACAGCGTGACCTGCAGCGAGGCGGTGTGGGCGCTGGCCGGGTCCGGCGTGGGCGGCGAGTTGTTGTCGGTGAAAACGCGCGAGACGTAGAGGCGCTGTCCGCCATTGGCGAAGAAGGCGCGCGCGGCATGCGCCAGATAATTCACGCGCTCGTCGCCGGCGATCTGCAGCGGCTCCAGGCCGCCGTAGACGCGCTCGAATTCCGTGAACGAGGTGATCAGGCGTGGCTCGGTGCTGGAGGGGCCGCCCGCGTACTGCACCGGGCCGAAGCGGGTGAGGCCGGCAAAGCCGGTGGTGCTGGTCGGTACGCCTTCGATCGACTTCGAGCGGAAGCTGACTTCTTCGACGTAGACGCCAGGGGCAAGATACTCAGGCATTGCGAATCTCCTTAGGTAAAGCCACGGCGAATCAGGTGAACAGAAGCGTGGTCCCGTCGCCGCTCAGGCATTCGCCCAGACGCAGCTGCGGGATGACGCGCGAGATGTTTTGCGTGTAAGCGGGCGGATCGCTCAGGCCGCGCAGCAGATCGCTCTGCGCGAAGCTGCCGGCGTCTTCCACCGGCAGCAGGCTGTCGAGCGCGGTGCCGGGCGCGGCGGGCGGCGCGAAGAAGGCCCACAGGCGCGCCGCGAAGGGACTGTTCAGCGCCGCGCCTTGTGCGGCCTTGCGATCCACGCAGAGCAGGAACTCGCCGCGTTCATCGCCATGACCGCGCGCAATGATGGTGGCGGCGGCAAAGCTGGCCTGCGTATCGGGCTGGGTCAGATACACGCGCGGCCAGGGAATCGGCTTGGCGCTGTTCAGGCTGGGCCCGCGCAGCACGCGGCCGCGCAGGGCGGTGACGCCGGGCGACAGCGGGTAGTCGGCGCCTGGCCAGAGCCAGGCTTCGCGGATGTTGGCGCCGCTGAGCACCGGCTGCTGCGCGGCGAGCAGCGGCGCGATGCGCAGACGGCGCGGCACGTAGCGACGCTGGCCCGGCGCCTCGATGCGCAGCAGATGCGCGTAGCCCAAGCCCTTGGCGATGGCGTGATCCAGCAGCTTGCCGGCGCGATCCCGATAGAGCAGGGCGTGGCGGTCGGGACCATGCGCCATCAGGGTCTGATCGCAGGCGTAATCGCCGATGCCTTGCAGCTGCACGCGCAGCGCACCGCCGGCACCGGCGCCGCTCTGCGCATCGATCAGGCGGATGCCCAGGGCCAGACGCTGACGCCAGTCGCCGACCGCGACGGTGTTGTCCTCGCTCAGCAGCGGCGTGGGCGGAATCATGCGCTCACGCGCTCCTGGAAGCGTGCGTCGATCACCGGCAGCGCGGCGCGCGCACGCGGCGTGTCGATGCGCACCACGCGCGCGACATAAGGCACGGTGAGACGGTAGTCGGTGGGCAGCGAGTCGAAGGTGCGCATCAGCGCTTCGGTGGAGATTTCCTCCAGCAGCACCTGCACCGCTTCGGTGGTCGCGGCCTGCGGCTCGTCGGCCAGATGCGGCGTGGCCTGCGCGTAGAGCAGGGGCCCGGACAGTACCGGCGTGTACTCCAGTGCCTGCATCGCGCGGCCGAGAATCATGTGCTCGTGTTCGGCGTTGTCGGCCCAGGCGGTGAGCAGGTAATGCAGATCCAGCGCCAGATGTCCCTTGCCGTCGGCGGTGCCCACCGCCGACCAGGCCGCGCGCATGGCCTTGTTGAAGTCGATGCGATAGAGAAAGATCGACAGCGCGTAAGGGCCGATGGCGGTGTGCGTGTTCTTCGGCATCAGATCGTCGGTCTTCACCAGCACCGCGCGCGTGGTCTTGCCTGACACCGGCGGACGTTCGCTGAACGCCTGTGCGAGCAGGCGCTCGATGCTCTTGCCGACATTGGCGATGGCGTCGTAACCGGACATGGCGATCAGGACTTGCGGCGCGCGCGCGCCGGCAGCGCTTCGTGATCGCGCAGGCTTTCGCCGAGCAGGCTGTGCAGCTCGCGCGCCGATTGCGGCGTCACCACCAGGCGCGCCACCAGCTGCGTTTTGCCGCCGGCCTCGTAGCGTTGTGCGAACTCGATCATGAATTCACTGGCGTTGTGTCCAATCCGGAAGTGATTGGCATAGCGCGCCACGGACTCGTCTGATAGCGCCACCCTCCACCCCCGGGTCTTGTGATTTGCAATACAGCGCCGCAAGCCCGGGGCCAGGTGCTTGCTGTCAATGCACTCAAGCACTTGCGTCTGCCGTTACTGGCATGACTTTGGCTCGTGTTACAGCGTGGCGAGACACATCCGCCAGAACTGATGATGGCGGCGGTACAAGGCGAGACACGTCGTTACGGTGCGGGTTTCAGTTCAAGTGAGACACAGGACTTACCGGGCGCTCGCCGATTGCGCTATGTTCGCCCGGCGCTTTGGTTCATCAGGGGATTAACGGCCGGCAAAGACCGGCAGCGGCATCAAGGCGCAGGGTTGGGGGCAGTCCAATACAAGGGGAAAGCCCATGAACGCGCAGCACCGGTCGGGAGGAGTGACGCTGCTGGCGGCCTCGCACAGCGACGCCGTGATTGCACAGGATGTGGCCAGCGCGCTGCGGCATCGGCGCGGTGGTGGCGTGAAGGTGATCTGCGAACCGGCGGGACGGCTGTCGGCCTGTGATGCACTGGTGACCGCCAAGCCGCCGGAGGAACTGGCGGATTTCCTGCTGACGCGGCGCGGCACGCGACAGCTGCCGGCCAGCGCGCTGCTGATTCATCCGGATCCGGATGCGCGTCTGTATGCCACCGCGCTGCGCGGCGGTCTGGCCGATGTGCTGGCCTGGCCTGCCGAGCGCGAACGCGTCTGCGAGCTGATCGTCGGCGGCGCGGCGGTCAAGACCGCGGCCGGTGCACAGGTGCTGCAGCCTTCGCCGCTGTGCGGCGAGTCACCGCGCATCCGCGAGTTGCGCCGGCGTATCGAGCGCGTTGCCGCCTTCGACAGCACGGTGCTGATTCAGGGCGAGACCGGCAGCGGCAAGGAATGCGTGGCACGCGCCATTCACGCCGGCAGCCGTCGCGCCGCACAGGCGATGGTCAGTCTCAACTGCGCCGCGCTGCCGGAGAACCTGATCGAGGCCGAGCTGTTCGGTCATGAGCGTGGTGCGTATACCGGCGCGCACGCCAGCGCCGCGGGCAAGTTCGAACTCGCCGACGGCGGCACGCTGTTTCTCGACGAGATCGGCGAGATGTCCAAGGCCGCGCAGGCCAAGGTGCTGCGCGTGATCGAAGGGCAGGAGTTTTATCGCATCGGCGGCACGCGTCCGCAGCGCGTCGATGTGCGCCTGATTGCCGCCACGCACCGCAATCTGGAACAGCTGTGCGCCAGCGGCGAGTTCCGCAGTGATCTCTACTTCCGGCTCAATGTCGCGCCCGTACAGGTGCCGGCGCTGCGTGAGCGCAGCGGCGACGTGCCCTTGCTGGCCGAATATTTCGTCGCCGAAATCTCGCGGCTGATGCAGCGCCCCAAGCCACAGCTGGGCGAGGACGCGCGCGCCGTGCTCTGTGCCCACGACTGGCCGGGCAATGTCCGGGAGCTGCGCAATGCCATCGAATCGGCATTGATCAATTGCGAAGGCGGTCAGCTGCGCGCCCACGATCTGCCGACGCAGCTGATGCGCTGGCGGCAGAGCCAGGTCAGCGGGCTCGACGAACTGCGCTGTCTGGAATCGGCGCTGCGGCGTTGCGGCTGGAACAAGTCCGAGGCCGCGCGGGCGCTGCAATGGTCGCGCATGAAGCTGTACCGCAAGCTGCGCGTCTACGAATCACAGCTGGGTACGCAGCACGAAACCTGAACGCGCACGACCGGGCTTGCGTGGCTTGCGCAAACCCGGTCGCGGTCCTGAGTGCTTCAGTGGTTCTGCAGCGAGCGCAGCAGGCAGAAGGGATCCACGCCGCGTTCATCGATCTGCTGCGGCTGATAGCCGGGCAGGCTGGCGGCCTCGAAGCCGAACACGAAGATGCGGTTCGGATTCTCGGCGCCGGCGGGATGGTTGCCGTCGGTGACGCTGGCTAGATAGTCGTTGTCGTTGGCGACGTAGAGCGTGTGCAGCGTGCGGTTGCCCGACTGCAGGTCCGGGCCGAAGGCGATGCCTTCGATCTTGGCGGGAATGTCCTTGACGTCGAAGCCGTGCGCCGTGAGCGCCGCGACCACATCGAGGAACAGGGTCTTGGCCGGCGCCTTGCCGGCCAGCTGATCGGCGCCGACCAGCTTGTCCACCGTGACCGCGCCATTGAGATCGATCAGATAGATGCGCTTGTAGGCGGCGCTGGAATCATCGCCCAGGCCCTTGCCGTCGCGCTCGTCCACCAGCAGCTGGTGATCGTTGACCGCCAGCACCTCGCTCACCGTCGGGTACTTGGGCTTGTTCTGGCTGCCGATGTTGCTCAGCTCATAGGCGTATTCCTGCGTGGCGCCGGTGAGGGTGTCGATGCGCACGATGCGCGTGTAGGCGGCGCTGGTGCCACCGTCCTGCAGCAGCGGGCTCTGCATGGCGCCGAACAGATAACGGCCATTGGGCGAGATGGCCAGGCCTTCCATGCCCTTGTTGGCGACGCGGCCGGCGCTGTTGCCGGCGATCTCGGTGTCGCCCTTGGCGCTGAGCGTGCGCACCGCAAACTTGGCGGGCAGCTTGAAGGCGCTGCGACGCTGGCCGCTGTCACGATCGAATTCGTAGACATAGGGGCCGTACTCGTCGGAGATGAACACGCTGTTGCCATGCGCCGAGACGCGGATGCCTTCCGGATCCAGGCGCGCGTTGTCGGCATTGCTGGAAGGCTGCGCGGGATCGTAGTTGTCGGAACGGCCGCTGAAGTAATAGTGCCGCGCATCGTTGAGCACCGGGGCGCCGTTGCCCAGGCCGTAGGCGCTGCCGCTGCCATAGACCAGGCGCGTGCGGCTGTAGAGCAGCGTGGTGTTCTGCAGCATCGGCGTCAGCGTGTAGGGCAGGGCCGCGCCGGCATCGCTGGGCGAGAGCGCCAGGTTCAGGGTATGGAAGCGCGGGATGTAGGAGGCGGTGTCGTCCACGCCGCTGTTGTAGGCCTTGGCGTTGGGGCCGCGATCCGGAAGCATGAGGAAGGTGCTGCCGCCGGCGTAGGCCAGGCCCGAGCCCATGCCGCCGAGGCGGTTGCCGGGAATGCCGTTTTCCAGCGCCGTGGCGCTGTCGCGGGCCAGGTCTTCATAAGCGCCGCTGATGCTGCCCACCGCAAGCAGATCGATACCAGATGCCTGTGCCGCACCGCCGCCGCCGAGCAGCATGGCGCCCAGCAGCATACGAGTCCCGTGCTTCATGAAAGATTCCCCCGTGTGAATTCATGCCGGAGTGCATGAGCCGTTCAGTGTCGGGGACGGTGATGACGGCAATTTGACGGGCAGCCGCATTGCCGCGCCGCTGCCGCATCGCGCAAGGAGGAGCAAGGGGAGAAAGCGGACGAAAAAAAACGCCACTTGAAGTGGCGTCCCCACGGGGATTCGAACCCCGGTACTTACCGTGAAAGGGTAATGTCCTAGGCCTCTAGACGATGGGGACGAGGCGAACCGCTTGCGAATGTCCAGTGGACATTCGCGTTTGCCGAGTCGCCACGCCATGGAGGGCGTGGCAGGCGGAGGCGCCAAGGACGGCACACCACCACTGCACCCGACAAAAACCAGAACCAACTAAAGAACAACATTTGGTGGAGCTAGTCGGGATCGAACCGACGACCTCTTGCATGCCATGCAAGCGCTCTCCCAGCTGAGCTATAGCCCCACACGCTAGGGGCGCGCATTATAACCAAAGCCGCCGGCTTGGGAAGGGTTTTTTTGGCGGCGCGCGATATTTGTTTTATTCGATGTTGCGACCGGGGCGGATGGTGATCTTGTCGCGGCATTTGTCCTCGACGTCGCGGCCACAGGCACGCGGTTCCAGATCGGCGTTGAAGCACACCCGCACCTCCCGCAGGAACTTGCCGTGGCACTGCAGCACCAGCGACTGATCGTCGAAGCTGGGGTTCACCGCCAGGAAGGCCTGCTTGATGTTGAAGGCGCTGTCGACCTGATACTGCTCCGGCGCCTGATACTGCTCGGGAATGGCGATGGCGCGCCGTGCCCGCTCCAGCTGCATGAAATACTCTTCCTGCGACAGGCCGGAGCAGCTGCCGTGCTTGTTCCATTCATACTGAATGAGCTCGCGCGTGGGCATGATCGGCTGCAGGCGCAGGACCATGTCCTCGGGCACCTGTTCACGCGGCGCGCAGTAGGCCGGATAGCCGCGCTCATACTGCGGCCAGAGGCCGTGCACATAGAAGCCATTGCTCGGGTATTTGCACTGCGAGTCGCCGGGTTCGATCTTGCAGAACTCCGGAATCCAGGACAGCGACAGCACCCAGTAGTCGAACTGGCCGGGCGTGCCGCCGGCCTCTGCGCCGCCGCCGGACGCGAGCCCGGCGGCGAGCAGCATTGCGGAACAAAGCTTGCGCATGAGGCGTGTTTTTAAGACTTCTGGCCGGCCAGGAACAGCCAGGTCTCGACCACCGTGTCCGGATTCAGCGAAATGGTCTCGATGCCTTCGTCGAGCAGCCACTTGGCCAGATCCGGATGGTCGGACGGTCCCTGACCGCAGATGCCCACGTACTTGCCGCGCTTGCGGCAGGCCTGGATGGCCATGTGCAGCATGGCCTTGACGGCATCATTGCGCTCATCGAACAGATGCGCGATCAGGCCCGAGTCGCGGTCCAGGCCCAGGGTCAGCTGGGTCATGTCATTGGAGCCGATCGAAAAGCCGTCGAAGTGATCGAGGAACTGGTCGGCCAGCACGGCGTTGCTGGGCAGCTCGCACATCATGATCAGCTGCAGGCCGTTCTCGCCGCGCTTCAGGCCGTTGGCGGCGAGAATCTCGCCCACCTGCTGGGCTTCGGAGACCGTGCGCACGAAGGGGATCATGATCTTGACGTTGGTCAGGCCCATTTCGTCGCGCACGTACTTCAGCGCCCGGCATTCGAGTTCGAAGCAGGGGCGGAAGGAGGCGGCGATGTAGCGCGAGGCGCCACGGAAGCCGATCATCGGGTTTTCTTCGTGCGGCTCGTAGCGCTTGCCGGCGATCAGGTTGGCGTATTCGTTGGACTTGAAGTCCGACATGCGCACGATCACCGGTTCCGGCGCAAAGGCCGCCGCCAGCGTGGCCACGCCCTCGGCCAGACGCTTGACGAAGTAGTCCACCGGGCTGCCGTAGGGCGCGATCATCGGGTCGATGATGCGGCGCAACTCGGCCGGCTGCTGCTCCAGCTCCAGCAGGGCCTGCGGGTGGATGCCGATCTGGCGGTTGATGATGAACTCCAGGCGCGCCAGGCCCACGCCCTTGTTGGGCAGGGCGGCGAAGTCGAAGGCCTGCTCGGGCGTGCCGACGTTCATCATGATCTTGACCGGGATATCCGGCATCTTGTCGAGCGCGATTTCATCGACCGAGAAGTCGATGTTGCCCTCGTAGACGTAGCCGGTGTCGCCCTCGGCGCAGCTCACGGTCACGGCCTGGCCTTCCTTGAGCGTCTCGGTGGCGTCGCCGCAACCGACCACGGCGGGAATGCCCAGCTCGCGCGCGATGATGGCGGCATGGCAGGTGCGGCCGCCGCGATTGGTGACGATGGCGCTGGCGCGCTTCATCACCGGTTCCCAATCGGGGTCCGTCATGTCGGTGACCAGCACATCGCCGGCCTGCACGCGGTTCATTTCCTCGATGGACTTGAGCAGGCGCACGGCGCCGGCGCCGATCTTCTGGCCGATGGCGCGGCCTTCGGCCAGCTTCTTGCCGGCCTTGCCCTTGAGCTTGTAGCGGCGCAGCACATTGGCGCTGGCGCGCGACTGCACGGTTTCCGGACGCGCCTGCAGGATGTAGAGCTGGCCGTCGACGCCGTCCTTGCCCCACTCGATGTCCATCGGACGCTGGTAGTGGTCCTCGATGATCAGGGCTTGCGCGGCCAGGGCTTCGACTTCGGCATCGCTCAGGCAGAAACGGTTGCGCTCGGCCTGGGTGACGTTCTGGAACTCGATGGTCTTGCCCACCGTGCGGTCGGCCGAATAGACCAGCTTCTTGGCCTTCTCGCCCAGGCCGCGCTTGAGGATCGCCGGGCGCTTGGCGCGCAGGTTCGGCTTGTAGACGTAGAACTCGTCGGGGTTCACCGAGCCCTGTACCACGGCCTCGCCCAGGCCGTAGGAGGCGGTGACGAACACCGCGTCGCGGAAGCCCGATTCGGTGTCCATGGTGAACATCACGCCGGAGGAGCCCTTGTCGGAGCGCACCATGCGCTGCACGCCGGCGGACAGCGCCACCACGGAATGCTCGAAGCCGTGGTGCACGCGGTAGGCGATGGCGCGGTCGTTGTACAGCGAGGCGAACACTTCCTTGATCGCGTGCAGCACGTTCTCGATGCCGTCGACGTTGAGGAAGGTTTCCTGCTGGCCGGCGAAGGAGGCGTCCGGCAGGTCCTCGGCGGTGGCCGAGGAGCGCACCGCCACCGAGATCGCCTGGCCGGATTCGGCCACCAGCTGCTCGTAATGGCTGCGGATCTCGTTTTCCAGGGCCACCGGGAAGGGCGCCTTGAGCACGGCCTCGCGGATCGCCTTGCCGGTCCTGGCCAGGGCGGTGACATCCTCGATGTCCAGGCTCTTGAGCATGCCGTCGATGCGCGCGGACAGGCCCTCATAGGCCAGGAATTCGCGGTAGGCCTCTGCGGTGGTGGCGAAGCCATTGGGCACGCGCACGCCGGACTGGGCGAGGTTGCGGATCATCTCGCCGAGCGAGGCGTTCTTGCCGCCGACGATCTCGACATCATGCATGCCGAGTTCGGAATACCAGAGGACGTTGCGGGTCACGATGGTCGCTTCTCTAATGGTCTATTGATGGGGTGTGTCTTGTGGCCCCGGCCGGCCAGTGCCGGCAGGGGGCGCTATTCTGACAAAAAAGCGAGCAAGCTTCGCGCCTACCCGGGCACACTGGCCAGCGGCGGCAAAAAAAACGACACTGCGCGCATGGCACAACGCATGGTCTTTTTCGTCTCCGACGGCACCGGCATCACCGCGGAGACCCTCGGCAACACCCTGCTCACCCAGTTCGACGGACTGGAAACCGAGAAAAACACGCTGCCGTTCATCAACTCGGCCGAGCGCGCGCGCAGCATCGTCGATTACATCAACTTCGTCGCCTCGCAGAGCGAGTACCGGCCGCTGGTGTTCAGCACCACGGTCAACGACGAGGTGCGGCAGATCCTGCGCGGCGCCAACGCCCTGTTCCTGGACCTGTTCGATCATTTCGTGAACATCCTGGAGACCGAGATCGGGCAAAGCTCCACGCACGCCCAGGGCCGCGCCCACGGCGGCGCCAACACCGCGCGCTACAACGCGCGCATCGCGGCGATGAACTACGCCATGGAGCACGATGACGGTGCCTCCACCCGCGATCTGTCGCGTGCCGACGTGATCCTGATTGCGCCGTCGCGCTGCGGCAAGACGCCCACCTGCCTGTATCTGGCCCTGCAGCACGGCCTGTTCGCCACCAATTTCCCGCTCACCGAGGACGATCTGGAAAAGCTGGTGTTGCCCAAATCCCTGCAGGAACACGCCGGGCGCTGCTTCGGCCTGATCGCCGATCCGGAGCGCCTGCACCAGGTGCGCACCGAGCGCCGTCCCGGCTCGCGCTACGCCTCGCTGGCGCAATGCTCCTATGAATTGCGCCAGGCCGAGCGCCTGTATCAGCGTCAGGGCATCCCTTACATCGACTCCACCAATATGTCGGTGGAAGAGATGGCCTCGGTGGTGATGCAGGAAAAAGGTCTGCGTCGGCAGACCTTCTGAGGCAGGCGCTCATGAGCAGCTACAGTCCGCGCCTGCAGCGCCTGATCGACGCCCTGCGCCGTCTGCCCGGCGTGGGCCCCAAATCGGCGCAGCGCATGGCCTTCCACCTGCTGGACCGTGACCGCGAGGCGGCGCAGCTGCTGGGCGGCGCGCTGGGCGAGGCGCTGTCCGGCATCGGCCGCTGCCCGCAGTGCCGGATGTTCTGCGAGGACGAAAGCTGCCGCTACTGCAGTGCGGCGCGTAGCCAGGCCGGCCAGCTCTGCGTGGTGGAGGGGCCGGCCGATCTGATGGCGATCGACGCCGGCACCAGCTATCGCGGCCGCTACTTCGTGCTGATGGGGCGGCTTTCGCCGCTGGATGGCATCGGCCCCGAGGAGCTGGGCCTGCCGCAGCTGGAAGCGCTGCTGGATCAGGGCTGGGTGCAGGAGCTGATCATCGCCACCAATCCCACGGTGGAGGGCGAGGCCACGGCCTATTATCTCGCCGAGCTGGCCAAGTCGCGGCAGATCCGCGTCTCACGCATCGCCCATGGCGTGCCCATGGGCGGCGAGCTGGAGTACATCGACGGCGGCACCCTGGCCCACGCCCTGAGCGATCGCCGCGTCCTGTAGGCGCGGGGCTGCCCGCACGCGGGCCTTCACTGCAGAGGCAATCAAGCCAGCAGGGCGTCGATGCGCGCTGCGCAGATGAAGTCGTTCTCGGTCAGGCCGTTCACCGCGTGCGTCCAGTAGCTCACCGTGCAGTTCTTGTAGCCGAAGCTGATTTCCGGATGGTGATCGCTGGTGTGGGCGATCCAGACCACGGCGTTGACGAAGGCACTGGTCTGGTAATAGTTGTCGAAGGCAAAGACGGCCTCGATGGCCTTGCCCTCGCGGGCCCATTTCCAGCGGCCATCGAGTTGTTCCTTGAGCTTGGCGGCGGCGCCGAGATCCAGCGCCGGCACTCCGCCTTCACAGGGCTTGCAGCGTCGCGTGGCCAGTTCGCTCATGGTGGGCTCTCGCTCCGGTCTGATATTTGGGCCGGCATTCTAGCCGGCATCCCGCGCGTCCGTCGGAAGCCGCTACCATTGCCGGTCTTCAAGACCGGAACGGGGCACTGGACATGGCGGCGAGCGAGACCAATCTGATCTGGATCGATCTGGAAATGACCGGATTGATTCCGGAGCGGCACCGCATCATCGAGATCGCCACCATCGTCACCGATGCCCAGCTCAATGTGCTCGCCGAAGGGCCGGTGATGGCCCTGCATCGCAGCGAGCAGGAGCTGGCGGCCATGGATGACTGGAACACCCGGCAGCACGGCGGTTCCGGGCTCACCCAGCGCGTGCGCGAGAGCCGCATCGACGATGCCGCCGCCGAAGCCGCGACCCTGGCCTTCCTGCAGCGCTGGGTGCCGGCCGGCAAGTCGCCGATCTGCGGCAACTCGATCTGCCAGGACCGCCGCTTCCTGGCCCGCTGGATGCCGCAGCTGGAGCGCTACTTCCACTACCGCAATCTGGACGTGAGCACGCTCAAGGAGTTGTGCCAGCGCTGGGCGCCGGAGATCGCACGTGGTTTTGCCAAGGAGTCACGGCATCTGGCACTCGACGACATCCGTGATTCGATCGCCGAATTGCGCCATTACCGGCAGCACTTCCTAAAAGTGCCGCCGGTCGCCGCTTAGCGCTCAAGTCCTCGAACCATTCCTAGCATACGAGCGCGCAGCAAAGCTGCGGGCTTGGGGTCGGTTCGTCCTCGTTTTCCTGTCCTTGGGATTCCGGCGGTTCTGCGGAGTCAGCAGGCTGATGCGTCAGGCAAAGGCGGCAGGCGAGACACGGCCTCTCATATGCAAGGACCAGCGACAGGAAATTTCATGATCCCCCCGAAATCGCATCCCAAATGGGCGGCACTCGCAAAAGGCGAGGTCAAGGTGCAGTTCCGCGTGTTTGCCGGAAACATGATGCTCAATCAGTGCCAGCGCAAGCTGGCTGAAAACGGCTCGGCCGAGACGCTGCGGGCCTGCATCGACGAGGTGCACGCCTTTTTCACCAAGTACGAACGCATCTACGCCGCCGAGCTCGAGACGCTCTTCTAAGGATCGGAAAAGGAACCACGAACATGATGATGAAACCTGAAGAAGTGGCGGCCCGCCTGCGTGCAGGCGAGTGCCTGTACCTGGCCGGCGACGAGAAGCTGCTCGCACAGCTGCCGCAGGGCAACTGGATCGGCGGCACCATTCCCTATTTCATGGACGAAGCCGGCGGCTGCTTCAGCCGCGAACTGATTTTCGTGCAGCAGCAAATGCCACAGGTCAGCGGCGTGAGCATCCGCAGCTACGGTGTCGACCAGCTCAGCCAGATCGTCGCCGACTCGCCGGAGCACGGCTTCACCGTACTGATCATTCCGGGCATGAGCCAGGCGCATCTGCGCTACGGCCAGCATGCACCGGAGTTCCCGGGCCTGTTCATGAAGCAGATCATCGGCTGGATCGCCGGCATCGATCTCGCCGACCTGGGCAAGGCCGCGCCCAAGGTCTTCAACGGTGCCACCGGTGAGGTGCTCGGCGAAGGCGCCGTGGCGCTGCATGCGACGCTGCCGGAAGACAAGTTCGCCTGCATCGGCATCCTCAACCTGTTCAAGCAGGGTGACGGCGATGCGCTGCGCTTCGAGGACGAGGGCTTCACGGTCGGCGCCTGCACGGTCAACGGCGCGCCCGACAACTTTGCGCAGTACCTCACGCGCAACAAGATCGACACGCGCCTGCCGCTGGTCGCCAATTACCACGGCGAGATGATCAACGTCAGCGTCAAGAGCATCGACGCCGCCAGCGGCAAGGTGGAGCTTTATGCGCCGGTGTTCCGCAGCGTGGAATATCGTTTCGCGCAGCCGGTGGCGGACTATGAGCAGGCTTTTGCCCGGCAGATTCCGGAAGGCTTGGTGAACCCCGAGTTCTCCTGCAACTGCATTCTCAACTACCTGTACTCACAGCTCGAAGGCAAGAAGACCGGCACGCTGACCGGCCCGGTCACTTTTGGCGAGATCGCCTATCAGCTGCTCAATCAGACGCTGGTGTATCTGAAGATCTACGACGCCTGAGTCCTTGCGTGCTCGCCGGGTGACTATCCGGCGAGCATCTTCACCCGTTTCTCCCAGATCGCCAGCACCACGCAGCCGTCCTCGCTGTAAAGGCGGTGCTCGCTGCCGGGTTCCTGAATCAGCAGCGTGCCCACGCCGTGCCGGCCGCGCTCGTCGGTCTGGCTGCCGGATAGCACCAGGATGTGTTCGAAGCCCTGATGCAGATGCGGCGGCGCGTGCGCGCCGGCCTGGTAGCGCAGCAGCATCGCCGCCGGGCCTTGCTCGCCCTCGGCGTAGATCGGGTAGCAGTCGATGCCGCTGTGGAACGGCTGCCAACCCTGCGCCTCGGCCTGCGCCAGCAGTTGCGGCAGATTCAGCGGCGCGATGCGTTTCTTTGCCGCAGGGTCTGCACTCACGACAGCGCTTGCAGCAGCTGCTCGGACGTGGCCACCGCGCCGAACACGCCGCCCTGCATCTTGATCATCTTGATGGCATGCAGATGGTTCTGATAGTCCGTGGCGCCGCAGCAGTCCTCCAGCATCAGGCACTCGAAGCCACGGTCATTGGCCTCGCGCATGGTGGTGTGCACGCACACGTCCGTGGTGATGCCGGTGAGAATCAGATTGTCGATGCCGCGCACACGCATGATCAGTTCCAGATCGGTGGCGCAGAACGAGCCCTTGCCGGGTTTGTCGATGATCGGCTCGCCGGGCAGGGGCGCCAGTTCGGGAATGATGTCCCAGCCCGGCTCGCCGCGCACCAGGATGCGGCCACAAGGCCCGGGATCACCGATGCCGGCGCCGATGCGCTGCGAACGCCAGCGCTTGTTGGCCGGCAGATCGGCGAGATCCGGGCGATGGCCTTCGCGGGTGTGGAAGACATGGAAGCCCAGCTTGCGGAAGCGCGCCAGCACGCGGCCGATCGGTTCGATCGGCGCGCGTGTGAGTGAGAGGTCATAGCCCATCTTGTCGACGTAGCCGCCGGGCCCGCAGAAATCGGTCTGCATGTCGATGATGATCAGCGCGGTGTTCTCCGCACGCAGATCGCCGTTGTACGGCCAGGGATAGGGTTCGGAAACCAGATGACGTGAACTCATGAGTCTCTATGCTCTGGGAAAGATGAGGACGGCTTTCAGGCCGGCTCGGCGCCGCTGGGCATCGCCGGTCTGGGCGCCGCAGCCGTGGCCAGCGAACGTGCGCAGATCTGCAGGGCGACGGCGACGATCAGATAGGCGCCCGCCACCGGCAGGGTCTTGGCGATGCCGATGGCCTCGCCGTGCATGAAGCCGAAGAAGGTCAGCACGCAGCCGGCCAGGGCGAAGGCCGCCGCCTTGCTGAACTGGCGGTCGATCACCAGCGCCGTGATCGCTGCCAGGATCAGGCTCACCAGAATGGCACCGCCACCCAGCAGTTCCAGGCCGTGGTAGAGCACACCGGTCTGGCCGAGCTTGTCGAAGCCGACGGTCGCGGCATTGGTGCCGGCCGCGCCCAGGGCATTGTCGATCTGCAGCTTGCCCCAGGCCGCGACCTGCGGAATCAGCGCCACGATCACCGCCGGGGCGTGATTGCGCGGCGTTTCCTGGAAGGCCTGTGCGCCGATCAGCATGCCGATGTAGAGCAGGATCGGTGAGATCGCCACCACCGGAATCAGCGCCATCATCACCGCCAGGATGCCGAACCAGGACAGGATCAGCACCATCACGCCGGTGGCGGCGGAATAGCCGATGCGCCCGCCGATGGCCTTCCAGCCGGGATGGCCGATGTACACGGCATTGATGAAGGGATTGCCGAGCAGGCAGCCGACCAGACTCACCACGCCATCGGCGGTGAGCACGCGCGTGGTGGGGAAATGATCGCCGCCGGCCTCCGCGCTCTCGACGTTATCCATGGCCTCGACCAGGTCATAGATGCCGAAGGGAATGGCGGTGACCAGAATCACACCCAGGTATTCAAAGCCGCAGAAGACATGACTGACTGCCGGCAGCGGCACCGAGAAGCCGAAGCTGGCGAAGGAGCTGCCGAGCTTGTCCAGGCTCATGCCGCCGAAGGAGAAGCCCAGCGCGCTGCCGCCCCAGGCGATCAGGCTGCCCACCGCAATCGCCACCAGTCCCGCCGGCATGCCCTTGAAGTAGCGCATGCCGCCGAACCAGCTGGCAATCAGAATCGCAAAGCAGACCAGGCCGATCACCGGATCCAGATACATGTCCAGCGCCGGCTTGAGCGAGATGAAGGCGATGGACACGCCGGCCAGCGCGCCGAGCAGGGCCACGCGCGGCGTGATCTTGCGGATCGCGGGGGCGATGAAGCCGCCGGCCATCAGCACGAAGCTCTGCACGAACACCCAGGTGAGGCCAGCCTCCCAGCCCTTGATCGGATCGCCGCTGGCAGCGGCGATCGGCATCATGATCACGAACACCACCACGAACATATGCGGCACGCTGATGCCGGAGGGCAGGGCGCAGACATCGTTGCGGCCGGTCTTCTTCGCCAGCTGGTAGGCCAGATAGGCGTAGTAGATCGTGGATAGAAACAGCATCAGGCCGGTGGCCGGCAGGATGCGTCCGAACACCAGCGCATCCGGCAGCTTCAGCACATAGCGCAGCAGCGCCGTGAGCGTGAGCATGTTGACCAGGATGTTGGTGCCGAAGCCGAAGAAGGCATTCCAGTCGCCGGGCACCCAAAGCTTGGGCGTGGCGCTGACCGTGTTGCTGCTCGTCATGATGACCCCCTTATCTCAACTCAATGCGGCGATGACTTTGGCCGAGTCGGACACCCAGCCGAAAATGCCACCCTGCGCCTGAATCATGCGCAGCGCGACCTCGTGGAACTCCGGGAAGTAGGAGGCCGCGCAATCGCTCGGCACCAGGCATTCGAAACCGCGGTCGTTGGCCTCGCGCACCGTGGTGTGCACGCAGACCTCGGTGGTCACGCCGCACACGATCAGGGTGCGGATGCCGCGGTTCTTCAGAATCAGTTCCAGATCGGTCT
Source organism: Solimonas aquatica (assembly GCF_900111015.1). GTDB lineage: Bacteria > Pseudomonadota > Gammaproteobacteria > Nevskiales > Nevskiaceae > Solimonas > Solimonas aquatica. Next base: position 84,918 of record NZ_FOFS01000001.1, read on the forward strand.
GGCAAAAGGATCCCTTGCCGGGCTTGTCGATCACCGGCTCGCCAGGCAAGGGATACAGCTCGGGAATGATGTCGTGGCCGGGTTCGCCACGAATGAGGATGCGGCCCATGGGGCCGGCATCGCCGATGCGCTGGGGGCCGCCGCCACGGCTGAGCTTGGCAGGCGGCGCATCGCTCAGGTCCGGGCGATGGCCCTCACGGGTGTGCAGGATGAACAGGCCGGCCTTGCGGGCGGCGGCGAGCAGCTGGCGGATCGGTTCGATGGCCACGCGCAGCTTGCCGACATCATTGCCCAGCATCGCGCCAAAGCCGCCGGGCTCCACGAAGTCGCGCTGCATGTCGATGATCAGCAGCGCCGTGCTCTCCGGCGCAAAAGCCAGGTGGTAAGGCTGTGCCTCGATCTGCCGCGCCATGGCGCCCCCGCTGCCCGTTTTCTTGTATACAAGCAGCATTCATGCCGCCCCCGGCGGACGCGGCGGCGGCACAAAACCTTGGGATTTGCTCAGCGGGAGGGCAGCACCAGGCTGATTCTTGCACCGCCCAGGGGCGAGTGGCCGAAACGCAGCTCGCCGCCGTAGGCCTGCACGATTTCGTGCACGGCGGCCAGACCGATGCCCTGGCCCGGCTTGCGGGTGTCGGCGCGGACGCCGCGCTGCAACAGCTTCTGGGGTTCATCCGGCCAGCCGGGACCATCGTCGTCGATGTGCAGCAGCGTCAGACGCGCCTCGTTCTGCGCGGACAGGCGCACGCGCTGCTGACCGTACTTGGCAGCGTTCTCCAGCAGATTGCCGAGCATCTCGTACAGATCACCTTGATCGGCGCGCTGGCGCAGATTCACATCGAGTTCGTTCTCGAAGCGGATCGCGCGTTCGGAATAGACCTTGGCCAGCGCCTGCATGATCTTGTCAGAAAGCGGCTTGAGCGCCACCGGCTCGGTGAGCGTGCGGCTGCCGACGGCGGCCGCGCGGCGCAGCTGATGATCGACGATGTGGTGCATGCGGCTGAGCTGCTCATCGAGCTGCAGGCGCTGCGGATCGGGAATCTCTTGATCGCTGCCCAGGCCGCGCAGCACGGCCAGCGGCGTCTTCAGGGAGTGGGCGAGATCGCCCAGAGCATTGCGGTAACGCGTCTGCTGGCTGCGCTCGCTGACGATCATGGCGTTCAGATCGCGGGTGAGCGGTTTGAGTTCGTCGGGGTACTCGCCCAGGATTTCGCCTTGCTCGCCTTTCTCGATGCGGTGCAGCTCATCGCCGATCCGGCGCAGCGGCAGAAGGCCCCAGCGCAGGATGACGAGCAGGCCGATGGACAGACTCGCGGCGGTGGCGCCCAGCCATCCCCAGAGCGTGCGCCGGTACACCTGGGCCTGACGCTCGTACGAGGCGGTGTTGTCGATCACGCTGACCGTGAACAGGCGCGGCTCGTTGCCGTCGCTGTCGATCCAGCGCAGGCCGAAACTCAGGCGAAAGGCGTCGGGCTTGCGCAGGTGTTCGAAGCGCCATTCGCCGACCGCCGGCTTGCTCGGCGGAGTGGCCTGCAGCTCCTGGGTGGAGGCCCAGACCATCACACCGCGCTCGTCGAACAGCGCCGCCTGCAGGCCGGAAAGGGGTTCGCGCAGGCGCCGGTCCGGCACCGCGTCGAGGGTGATGGTGAGTTCCCCCTGGCGGTTGGTGGAGGCGGCGGCCAGCAGGGCGTAGATCAGGCCTTCGAGCTTGTCCTGCTGCGACTGCAGCAAGGCGCTCTCGAAGGCTTTTTCCAGGGCCACGCCGCCCAGGACGACGAAACCCAGCAGCAGGGTCGCGGTGGCGGCCAGCAGCCGCGACCGGAAGGAGCGCAGCTGGACTCGCGGCAGCGCCGCGATCAGGCGCGCGGCAAATCCCACCGGTAACCGGAGCCGCGCAGCGTGGTGATCGGGTTGTACTGGCTGTCCGGGTCGAGCTTGGCGCGCAGACGACGGATGAAGACCTCGATCACATTGCTGTCGCGTTCTTCGCTCTCGGTATAGAGATGCTCGGTGAGCTCGCTCTTGGAGATCACCTTGCCGGCGTGGGTCAGCAGGTAATCCAGCACGCGGAATTCATAGCTGGTCAGTTCCACCGGCTTGCCGTCCACGCTCACCGACTTGGCGCCGATGTCGACGATGTAAGGTCCGCTCTGCAGCTGCGACTGCGCCCAGCCGCCGACACGGCGAACCAGGGCACGCACGCGCGCCAGCAGCTCTTCCTTGTGGAAGGGCTTGACCAGGTAATCGTCGGCACCGGCCTCCAGGCCCTCGACCTTGCTCTGCCAGCCATCGCGGGCGGTGAGAATCAGGATCGGGTATTTGCGTCCGGCCTTGCGCACCTGGCGGATCAGCTCGATGCCGGACAAGCCCGGCAGACCCAGATCGACCACCGCGATATCGGCCGGATATTCCTGCGCGATGTAGGCGCCGTCCTTGCCGTCGGCGGCACTGTCCACGGCAAAGCCTTCCGCACTGAGAAAGCGGCTGACCTGCTCGCGCAGATCGGGATCGTCCTCAATGACCAGAGCCCGCATGCTTGTTTCCCCTTGGTGACCGGATCAGATGCGCATGCTATCAGGGGTAGACCTGATAAATGCGCACCTCGCCATCCTTGAGCGTCTTCACCCGGTAGCCGGAACCGTCCGGCTGCACCGACAGCACGCGGCCGCCGTGGCGCGACTGCACTTCCCGTGCCGCCTGATCGGAGTTCATGCCGCCGTAGCCGTCCTGGCGCGAGTCGCGCTGGCGCGGGGCCAGCAGGCCGGGCAGCAGCGAGCGGCTGCGATTGTCATCGACGGAAGCGCGCGGTGCGGCGTAACGCGGATCCTGATAGCCGCGACCGTCATTGTCGTAGCCGCGGGCATAGGGATCATTCCGGTAGCGGCCATCGTTGCGCGGGTCCTGCGGCGTCTGGGCCTGACCGTAGCCGCCATAACGCGGATCGGCATAGCGCGGCTGCGCGTAGCGGGGCTGGGCGCGCGGATCGGCCTGCGGATAGCCGTAGCCCTGATAACGGCGCGGGTCCTGGCCGTAGTCCTGGTAAGCGCGCGGTGCGTCCTGGCGCTGCTCGTATGGTGGCGCGGCCTGCTGACGCTGCTGCGACTGTGGCGGCAGGATGCCAAACAGGCGGCGCTGCTGCGGCTGGTCCTGATTGTCACGCGCCCATGCAGCATGGCCGGCGAGCATCAGCGCGCCGGCCATGATGAGCGTCGTGATTCGGGTCAACCTGGACATCGCTGCGGACTTTAGTAGGCCCTCGGCTGCACGTCCACATCCACGGCGATGTGGTCGCCCGGGTCGTAGGGCAGGCGGGTGGTGTAGCTGCGGCCGCCGTAGCGATAGGTGACGTCGTAGCCGATCACGCGGTCCTCGACATGCGAGTTGGGCACCACGCGACAGCGCTGCTCGTAACCTTCGTGCGCCACGTACGGCGTGTTGGCGGCGGCGGCACCGGCGCCGACATTGGCGCCCACCACCGCGCCCAGCGCGGTGGCCGCCACGCGGCCCGCGCCGCCGCCGAACTGGTTGCCGATCACGCCGCCGGCGATGGCGCCGATCAGGCCGCCCGCGGTGACGTTGTTCTGGTAGCGCGGGTCGGCGTAGGACACCGGTTCGTCCCAGCACTCCTGGCGCGGCTCGTCCACGCGCACGCTCTGGTAGACGGGCTGGGTGCGGATCACCCGGGCATATTCGGGACGATCATTGCCGTCGTCGTAGCCGTAGGGCTGCGCAAAAGCCGGTCCGGCGAGCAGGCCGGCGCAAACACCGGTGACCAGAAGAGACTTGTACATGGCGGGCTCCACCCCTGCCGGCGGGATGCCGGCTTCGTGATGCCTGAAAAACTACGCCAAGTAACTGAATTGACCCTGAAGACAGAGCCCGTGGCGGTCGGGCAAATCCTGACTTTTCGCGTTTCAGTTGGCCTGCGCGGTAGCGAAGCGCTTGAGCGTGGCCGGGGTGTAGTCACCGGGTTTGCCGGCCAGGTCGAACTCCATCATTTTCGGCTCTTCATTGCTCATGTTGATGATCACGTAACGCCGCGACTGCAGGTCGTAATGCACCTGCACGCCGTTGATCATCACCGGCAGGTTGGCGAAGTTGATGGAGTGCGATTCGGCGCAGCGCCAGAACTGCTCGCGCTCGTCGTAGATGTCCTCGGCGTGCACGATCCAGGAGTCCTCATCCAGATAGAAGCGCCGGCGCTTGTAGCGGTGCGCAAAGCCCTGCCGCACCTCGGCGTCGATCACCCAGACACGGTGCAGCTCGTAGCGCGCCAGCTCCTGGTTGATGTGGCCCTTGGCGACGATGTCGCGGTACTTGAGCCTGGGATCGTAGAGCTTGTAGCTGTTGTAGGGGATCAGCATTTCCTTCTTGCCGATCAGCTTGATGCTGTAACGGTCCAGCGGGCCGTTGAACATGTCGAGCTGGTCGTGCGTCATCAGGCCATCGTAGAGCGGGTTGTCATAGCCCACCTCCCCGATGCGGCGCGCGCGGCCGACGGTGTTGTTGTAGACCCAGACGCCGGTCTGGTCCTTGATGCGGTCGATGGGCACGTGCAGCAGATGTGCCTCGCCGGCCAGATTCGGCGGCGCGACGGTTTTCTGCAGGGCGTAGAGATTCATGCCCTTGAGCGAGTCCACCGTGGCCTCGCGGTCGTTGTAGACGAAGCTCAGCTGCACATAGTCGCGCTGAATCACATAGCTGCCGTCGGCAGCGGTGGCGGCGGAATCCAGGTAGCCGCGCAGGCCGCGCGTGTTGTAGCGCATGATGTGATTCCACATCACCTCGGTGCCGTTCTTCGGAATCGGAAACGGATAGCCCTGCGCGGCGCAGCAGAAGCCGTAGCCTTCGTTGGTCAGTTCCACGCGCGTGGCGTTCTGCCTAGTGGCCTCGTAAAACCAGGGCGGGTAAGAGGCGCTGCGCCGGGTCGGATAGACCTTCATGCGGTAATCCGGGAAGGTGGCGAACAGCGCCTTGTGGCCTTCGCTGAGGATGTCCGCGTACTTGGCCATGTTCTGCGCGGTGATGGTGTACAGCACCGCATCGGCGGCGTAGGGGTTGTCGCCGCGCTGCATGCTCTGCTGCGAAAGGCCGCCGCTCCATTTCGGAATGGTGCCGGCGGCATTGCCCGCGACTTCGGCGCCGATGGGGCTGAGGTTCTGGCCCAGCTGCGCGGCTTCCGCCGTCGGCACCTTGGCGGCGGCGGAAGCCAGTGGCGCCAAGGCCAGGACGGTGAGCAGCCAGGATGCGGAGGTCTTCATCGGTTTGGCTCGTCTAGATACTTTGGACGCCGTCGCGCGGGCCTTGGTTCAGTGCTCGATGCCGGAGCAGCAGCCAGGCCAGTGCCGGCAGCAGCAGTATCGCGCCGAACAGATTGGCGCTGAACATGAACAGCAGCAGCAGGCCCATGTCGGCCTGGAACTGCAGGCTGGACCAAAGCCAGGTGCAGACGCTGAGCAGCAGCGAGGCAGAGGTGAAAATCACCGCCTTGCCGGTATGGCAGAGCGCCTGGAAATAAGCCTCGCGCAGGCCGTGGCCGGCGCTCAGTTCGCGTGCGAACACGCTCCATAAGTAGATGCTGTAGTCCACGCCGATGCCGACACCGAAGGCGGCCACCGGCAGCGTGGCCGGTTTCATGCCGATGCCCAGTTGCGCCATCACGCCATAGGTGAGCAGAGAGCACAGTATCAGCGGCGTGAGAATGCTGCACACGGCCACCAGGCTGCGAAACGAGAGCCAGGCGAACAGGCCCAGCGTGGCGTGCACCCAGATGATCACCAGCAGCTCGCGGGCGCGGATTTCGGCATTGGTGGCGGCCATCACGCCGACATTGCCCGAGGCCAGTTCGAACTTCAGGCCCGGCGCTGGCGGCGTGCGGTTCACAGTGGCAATCACCTGATCGATGCTGTCGGCGCGATGGTCGCGCATGAACACCAGCAGCGGCATCACGCTGCAATCGGGGTTGGCCAGGCCCAGGGAACCGGGAATGGGGGAGACCAGCTGGCCCAGGGCTTCGCGATTGCGCGGCAGCACCCGCCACTTCGGGGCGTTCTCGTACCAGCCGGCGCGCACCTGCTTGGCGAGCTGCGGCAGGGCCAGCACCGATTGCACGCCGGGCGTGTTGCGCAGGCGCCAGGCCAGATCGTCCACGGCTTCCATGCTGGCGCTGTCCACGCAGGCGTAAGGCGCGCCCACCGCCATCACCTTGAGCACATCCACGCCGATGGCGAAGTTCTGCACGATGGCGCGCGAGTCCTGGTTGTAGCGGCTGTCGGGGCGCAGCTCCGGCACGCCGGCCTGACGATCACCGACGGTCAGCTGCGGATACTCGATCAAGGCCCAGGCCAGGGCGAGGCCGGCCAGCAGCAGCGCGGGGATTGCGCCGCGCGCGCTGGCGAATACCGACAGCGGTCGCCACAGGCGCTCGCCGAAAGTCTCGCGCCGGCACTGCGCGGCGACGAAGCGGTTCACCGAGGGCAGGCGCAGCCAGGACAGCACGATGGGCAGCATCAGCTTGTTGGTGACGATCACCGCTGCCATGCCCAGCGCCGCGTGTATCGCCATCTCGCGCACGATCTCGATCTGGATGAAGGCCAGGGTGGCGAAGCCGATCACATCGGTGAGGATCGCCACCGTGCCGGGGATGAACAGCTGGCGGAACGTGGCCAGCGAGGCGTCCAGCGCCGAAGGCGAGCCGCGCGCGATCTCATGGGCCCAGCTGTTCACGTACTGCACGCCGTGTGAAACGCCGATGGCCAGAATCAGGAAGGGCACCAGAATCGCGAAAGGGTCCAGGCCAAAGCCGGCCAGATGCAGCAGACCCAGTTCCCACACCACGGCGGTGAGCGCCGCGGCCAGCGGCAACAGCGCCAGGCGCAGCGAGCCGCAGAACAGCCAGAGCAGCAGCAGGGTGGCCAGCAGCGCGATGGCAAAAAAGCCCAGCACCTCGTGGCTGGCCTCGGAGACATCGCCCAGCACCTTGGCAAAACCGATGATGCGCACTTCGAAGGCCTCGCTCTGGAAGCGCTGACGGATCGCTTCCAGCTGTTGCGCCACCTGCGCATAGTCGAGCCTGGCTCCGGTCACGGGGTTGTGCTCCAGCAGCTCGGCCACCACCAGCGCGCCGCGCTGGTCGAGCGATACCAGACGGCCGATCAGGCCCGCCTTGCCGACATTGCTGCGGATTTTTGCCAGCATCTCGGGTGTGGGCGCGTAATTGCGCGGCACCACATCGCCGGCGGCAAAGCCGCCTTCCACCACTTCCAGATAACGCACGCCGGGCGTGAACAGGGACGTGACCCGCGAGCGGTCCACGCCGGGTAGAAAGAACACCGCATCGCTGAGCGCATGCAGCGCGGCCATGAATTCCGGGGTGTAGATATCGCCCTGTGCATCCTTGCGCATCAGGGCGATCGAGATCAGGTTGGCGCCGCCGAAGCTCTGCTCATAGCGCTTGAACACCTGCATGTAGGGATGATCGAGCGGAATCTGCTTGTCGAAGCCGGCATCGGGCTTGAGCTGCGCGGCCTGCCAGGCCATGAACAGCGTGAACAGTGCCAGCACCGTGAAGCTCAGCGTGCGGCGCGCATAGACCAGCGGGATGACGGCGTGAAGGATGCGGTCGGTGGTGCGCGTCACGAAAAGGCCTGGGATCCTGGTGAGGGCCGGTCCGCAGCGCGCGGCTCAGACGCTGCGTGCCAGTGCCAGCAGTTCTTCGGAGCGCGCGTAGGCGCGGAACAGGGTGCGTGCCAGCGCCGCGAGGATGCCGCGCATCTCCTCGGGTGTGTACTGGCGCATCGGCACCACGCAGGCTTCGATCAGGGCGATGATCGCGCGCGCCATCGGCTCGACTTCGCCGGCGATATCGAACTGACCCTGCTGCTGGGCGCGCGCCAGCGTCGCGCTCAGGGTCTCGATGCAGTTCTGTTCGAAGGCGCGCTGCGCGGCCATCAGCGGCGCGGTTTCGGGACGCGAGGGGATCAGCCAGTAACCGGCCACGCCCTTGCCGATGCGCGGGTCCTGCATCAGCGTCTGCAGGCCGGTGAACACATGCAGGACGCCGCGCACCGGATCGGTCTCGCTGCGCATCGGGGTGAACACATACTGCTCGAAGATGGCGTGCAGCTGCTGCAGGCAGCTCAAGTACAGCGCATCCTTGCCGGAGAAGTGCCAGTACAGGGCGCCCTTGGACAGACGCGCGGCCTTGGCGATATCGCCGATGGACACGCCTTCGTAACCGAAGCGGCCGAACAAGGAAAAGGCCTGCTCCTCGATGACTTTCTGCGTGTCGAATTGTTCGTGGGCGGGTTTGCGCGGCATGGTGGTTGGCGATTTTCCTTGAACTGGCTGCGACACGCCAGCACAAAGAAAAAAAGCCGGCGTGAACGCCGGCTCTTTCTTCCACGGTCGGGGCTGTTTTCAGGTTTCCAGATTGCGGAACTGGCGGCGCAGATCCAGCTCCTCCTGCGTCACACAGGCTTCGATCTGCTGCAGGCGGCGTTCCAGTTTTTCGAAGCGTTGCCGCACGTCGCCGGGGCTGATGTTCAGGGTCGCCAGACGCACGCCGTCGCTGCGATGCGAAGGCTGCTGCTCCGGGCGGCCATCGGCCGGATCCATCAGGAACCAGAGCGCCAGGTACACCACGCCGGCCGGAAAGAAACCGGTGAACACCAGCGCCAGCACCCACAGCACGCGAATCAGCTTGAGGTTCCAGCCGAAGTAGTCGGCGATGCCGGCGCAGACACCGGCCACCCAGCCGGCGCCCGGATAGCGGCGGATCTTCGACAGCGTGCCGTCGCTGTCACGCGGGGCGTTAGGCTTGCTCACGGTGCTTCTCCCGCCAGCCCGGGACTTCCACGTCCAGCAGCTTCTCCAGGGCCTCGATGCGCTGTTCCATGCGCTGCGCCAGTTCCAGCAACTGCGGATCGGCGACCTGCGGACGATGCTTGAGCTCCAGCTCGCGCTTGTGCGCGGCGTGGCGCAGGAACAGATAAGGCAGGACGACGAAGAGGCCGATGATGGCGGTCATCGGAACCAGAATGTCGGTCAGGGCTTCCACCGTTTACTCCCGATTGCTTTCCGGCTTCTGTTGTTTGCCGGTCTTTATTTTCAATTGTGCCAGCTCGGATTCCAGCTGGTCCTCGGACAAGCGTGCGAACTCGTCGCGCAGGCGATCCGCGCCCAGATCATAGGCATCGACGCGCGCTTCCAGCTCATCGGTGGCGCGTTCGGCCTCGTCCAGCGCCGCGCGCGTGCTGGCGAGGCGGCCATCGTCCATCTGCTCGCGCAGTTTCAGGCGCGAACTGGCACTCTGGTTGCGCACGCTGATCGCCTTCTGGCGCTGGCGGGCCTCGCTGAGCTTGGCGCGCAGGCGCGCGATGTCACCGTCGAGCTTGCCGATTTCCTCATCGACATGCTTGAGCTCCTGCCGGGCTTCCTGGCTGCGCGAGACGGCGCGGGCCTTGGCGGCCAGGGCGCCGCGCGCCAGGTCCTCGCGGTCCTTGCGCAGCGCGAGCTCGGCCTTGGCTTCCCAGTCGGCGGCTTCGGTGTTCAGGGTCTCGCTCAGGCGTTGCAGCTCGCGCTTGCGGGCCAGGAAGCGCACCGCCGTCGAGCGCACTTCCACCAGCGTGTCTTCCATTTCCTGGATGATCAGACGCGCCATCTTCGCCGGATCGTCGGCCTTGCTGAGCAGGCTGCCCAGGTTGGCGTCGATCACATCGCGCGTTCTTGAAAAAATACCCATCCATTGGTCCTCGGTTGAGCGGGTTTGGCGGCCGGCCGTGCTCATCGGCCTCGTTTTCAGCGCTGCGCCACCTGACGCTGCTGGGCCTCGATCGCAAACTCCGGCAGCTGCGCAAGCGTCTGCGCCAGCATATTGTCCTTCAGTTCACGGCGCTCGTTTTCCAGTGCCTGGCTCAGCTCGTTCTGGAAGCCGGCTTGCGGCGCGGTCTGCGTGCTGCCCTGCAACGGCGTGCGCGCCAGATTGGCGGCATAAGCCTCGATACCGGTGAACAGGGCGAGCGTCAGGCTCAGAGAGCTGGCGGCGCTGATCAGATGCTTGTTGAACATGGTGAAACTCCCGTGTGAGTGATTGACGGGAGGGATATAGCCAGGGCCGTGCCAGGCTAAAAAATTTAAATAACATCATGATTTGAAAGATATTAAATTTTCTGCGTTCGGGCCTTGGTCCGGCTTCCCCGGGTGATTAAGCCAGGTATTGGTATAAATCGCCACTTTCTAGCAGAATGCCGCCATGGACCTGCGCGAAGCACCCGATGCGATTCTCGGTGAATCCGATAATTTCCTGTCGGTGCTGGAAAAAGTCTCGCGCATCGCGCCCTTGCGCAAACCGGTGCTGATCATCGGCGAGCGTGGCAGCGGCAAGGAGCTGATTGCCGCGCGCGTGCACTATCTCTCCGAGCGCTGGGCGCGGCCCTTCGTGAAATTCAACTGCGCGGCGCTGAATCAGGAGCTGCTGGAATCCGAGCTGTTCGGCCATGTCTCCGGCGCCTTCACCGGCGCGGCCAGGGCACGCACCGGCCGCTTCGAGCTGGCCAGCGGCGGCTCGCTGTTTCTCGATGAGCTGGCCTCGATGTCGCTGCAGCTGCAGGAGAAGCTGTTGCGCGTGGTGGAGTACGGCGAGTTCGAGCGTGTGGGCTCCAGCGAGACCATCAAGGTCGATGTGCGCCTGATCGGCGCCGCCAATGTCGATCTGCCGGCGCTGGCGCAGGCCGGACGCTTTCGCGAGGACCTGCTGGATCGCCTGTCCTTCGACGTGATCACGGTGCCGCCGCTGCGCGAGCGGCGCGAGGACATCCTGTTGCTGGCGCAGAAGTTCGCCGAGGGCATGGCGCGTGAGCTGGGCCGCGAATACTTTGCCGGCTTTGCGCCGGCGGCCGAGCGTGCGCTGCTGGCGCATGAATGGCCGGGCAATGTCCGCGAGCTGCGCAATGTGGTGGAGCGCGCGGTGTATCGCCTGGAGAACGAAAAGCGCGTGGTGGAGGAGATCGAGTTCGATCCTTTCCGGTCACCGTTTCGTCCGCGCGCAGCACTCTCGCCGGGGCTGGCGGGCACGGGGGTCAGCGCGCCGGTCCTGCGTGAAGCGCCGCCCGAGACCCCGGCGAGCAAGCTGCCGCAGAACTTCGAGAATGCGGTTTCGGAATACGAGGTGAGTCTGCTGCGTCAGGCGATGGCCGAGGCACGCTACAACCAGCGCAAGGCCGCCGAGCTGCTGCAGCTGAGCTATCACCAGCTGCGCGGCCTGCTGCGCAAGTACAAGCTGCTGGACGCCGAAGCCGCCGGCGGCGCCTGAGCGATCAGCCTTCCAGCAGGCGCCGCTGCGCCACGCCCCGCTCGTCGATCAGCAGATATTCCATGCGCTGCGGATGCCAGTCGGCCAGCACCAGCCGCTCGCCGCGCTGCGTGCCCAGGTGCACGCGATGGTCCGCCGGCCGATGCGTGTGGCCGTGAATCAGGCGCGTGACCTGATGCTCGCGCATCGCAGCGGCGATGGCCTGTGCGTTCACGTCCATGATCGCCTCGGCCTTGTTGCGCTTGTCGCTGTTGCTGCGCGCGCGTAGCGAGGCAGCGATTTTGCGCCGGCGCTGCCGTGACAGCAGGCCGAAGATGGCCAGGCCGAAACGGTTGCGCGAGATGCGCCGCCAGCGCTGATAGGCGCGATCATCGCTGCAGTAGCGGTCGCCATGCGAGAGCAGGGTGGCGCGTCCGCCCAGCTCGATGCGCAGCGGATCGGGCAGCAGCTGCACGCCGGTGGCCTGCGCAAAGCGCTTGCCCACCAGGTAGTCGCGATTGCCGCCCATGAAGTACACCGGCACCCCGCTGGCAGTGAGCGTGCGCAGCGCGGCGGCTTCCTCGGCGTAATCGTCCAGGCCCAGATCGTCACCGACCCAGTACTCGAACAGATCGCCGAGGATGTAGACCGCCTGCACCTGCCGCGCCGGGCCTTGCAGCAGACGCCGGAAGCCCTCGCGCAGCGGCGAGGGCGTACTCGGCAGGTGCAGATCGGAGAGCAGCAGAATCATGCTGCCGACGGCGGCTTACTTCAGCACGCTGACCTTGTTGATCACCACCGGCGTCAGCGGCACGTCGCGACCGAAGGGCGGCAGCGCGCCGGTGGGCGTCTCGGCAATCTTGTCGACCACGTCCAGGCCCGAGGTCACGGCGCCGAATACGGTGTAGCCGTAGCCATCCTGGCCGGGATAGTCGAGGAAGTCGTTGTCGCTGTGGTTGATGAAGAACTGCGAGGTGGCCGAGTTGGGATTGTTGGTGCGCGCCATGGCGATGGTGCCACGCGCGTTCTTCAGACCGTTGCTGGATTCGATGGCGATGGGCGCGCGGGTCTTGCGCTGGCTGTTGCGCTCATCGTAGCCGCCGCCCTGAATCATGAAGCCGCGGATCACGCGATGGAACACCAGGCCCTCGTAATGGCCGTCTTCGGCGTACTGCACGAAGTTGGCGACGGTGAGCGGGGCGCGGGCGGCGTCCAGTTCCAGGCTGATGCTGCCCAGGTTGGTGTCGATCTGGACGCGGACGGGGCTGGCGTTGCTCATGAGAATTCCTCGTTGAAGAGTTTGTGATGAAAGGTTCGGTCGGCGGGCGGTTCCCGCGCTGGCGGCTTCAGGCCGGGGCGGCGGGACTGCGCTGCGCGCTCTGGTTTTCGGGCGGCGATAGTAACCCGTCCATGGCGGCGCGTGCCTCGCCCAGCAGGCGCGCATCGCTGCCCGGGCGGCAGGCGCGCTCCGACAGCACGCGGCGGAAGGCGCGGCCGCCGGGCTGATTGCGGTACAGGCCCAGGATATGGCGGCTGATGTGATTCAGCGCCGCGCCCTGCGCGAGCTGCCGCGCCGTGTATTCCTGCACTGCGGCCAGCACCTCGTCGCGGGTCGGCGGCGTCTGCGTGTCACCGAACAGCGCGCCGTCCACCTGCGCCAGCAGATAGGGGTTTTCGTAGACCTCGCGGCCCAGCATCACGCCGTCCAGATCCCGCAGATGCTCCGCGCAGAGGGACAGATCGCGCAGGCCGCCGTTGAGCACGATGGTGAGCTGCGGGAATTCCTGCTTGAGGCGGTGCACGGCCTCATAGCGCAGCGGCGGAATCTCGCGGTTTTCCTTCGGCGACAGACCCTGCAGCCAGGCCTTGCGGGCGTGGACGATGAACACCGTGCAGCCGGCCTCGGCCACGCTCGATACGAAGCGGCGCATGAATTCGTATTCATCGGAGTCATCGACCCCGATGCGATGCTTGACGGTGACCGGCAGCGCCGTGGCGGCACGCATCGCGCGCACCGCGCTGGCGACCTGGGCGGGGTCGTTCATCAGGCAGGCGCCGAAGCCGCCGCCCTGCACGCGGTCGGAAGGGCAGCCGCAGTTCAGATTGATCTCGTCGTAGCCGAACTGCTCGCCGATCGCCGCGCAGCGCGCCAGTGCTTCCGGATCCGAGCCGCCCAGTTGCAGCGCCACCGGGTGTTCGGCGGCGTCGAAACGCAGGAAGCGCTCGCGATCGCCGTGCAGGATCGCGCCGATGGTGACCATCTCGGTGTACAGCCGCGCATGGCGCGACAGTTGCCGGAAGAAAAACCGGCAATGCCGGTCGGTCCAGTCCAGCATCGGGGCGACGCAGAAGCGCCAGGGTGAGGAGGGCGTATCGATGGCGGGCAGCCGTGAGATGAAAAGGCCGTGCATTTTAGCCCGAGCGAGGCATCGTCCCGCGTGCCCTGGCGGTTTGCGAGCACAGCCGCATCAGAAAAAGGCGCTACCGGGGCCGGGTCCGGCCTGTTCATGATGAAGGCAAGGCAGGCGGGGGCAAAAAGCAGACATGAAGATCACGATTCTGACGCTGGGCTCGCGTGGCGACGTGGAACCGTTCCTGGCGCTGGCCGTCGGTCTGCAAAAAGCCGGACATCAGGCCAAGCTGGCCTGTTCGCCGCGCTACAGCGACTGGGTGCGTGCTTATGGTGTCGCGGCGTATCCGGTCAGCTTCGATCTGGTGGCGGCGCTGCGCGAGGCGGAACAGGCGCGCAAGCAAGGCCGCAAGCCGCTGCCCGGCGCGCCCAAGCCCAAGGAAAAGCTCCTGGCGGACCTGGTCGGCCTTTGCGAGGACTATCTGGCTGCTGCGCAGGATGCCGACTTCGTGCTGCAGACCGGCATTGCGCCGGGTGGCGTGGAGATCGCCGATGCCCTGGATCTGCCGATGGCCACGGCCTTCCTGCATCCGATGCTGCCCACGGCCGAGTTCCCCAGCTTCTATCTGCCGCTGCGCCGCTCGCTGGGCGCCGGCTACAACCGTTTCACGCATCGTCTGGCCCTGAAGATCATCGGTCACAACATCGGTCCGGCGGTCAGTCGCTGGCGTGCACAGCGTTTCGCCTTGCCGCCCTGGGACAGCTATGCGGCGATGCTCGCCGCGCGCCAGCCCAGCGGCGCGCCGGTTCTGCATGGCTACAGCCCCTCGATCCTGCCGAGCCCGGCAGACTGGGACGCCAGCTGCCACGTCACCGGCGCCTGGCAGCTTGATCCGGCCCCGGGCTGGCAGCCACCGCAGGCGCTGCTGAATTTTCTCGCCGCCGGTCCGGCGCCGGTTTACATCGGCTTCGGCAGCATGCGCGGCGAAGATCCGCAGCGCATGACCCGCGAGGCCGTGCAGGCCCTGCGTGAGGCCGGCCAGCGTGGGGTCTTGCTCTCGGGTGGCGGCGGCGGCTTGAGTGCGGATGATTGCGGCCGCGATGTGTTGTTCATCGATGATGTGCCGCATGCCTGGTTGTTCCCGCGCATGGCGGCCGTGGTGCATCACGGCGGCGCCGGGACCACCGCCAACACCGTGCGCGCCGGTGTGCCGGGCATCATCCTGCCGCGGGTGGTGGATCAATTCGCCTGGGGCGACTGCATCGCCAGGCTCGGCATCGGGCTGCGGGGTCCCCGCATGTCCAAGCTCAGCGCCAAGGTGCTGGCGCCCGCGCTGCGGCGCGTGGCGAGCGACACCGTGATGCGCGACAAGGCCGCGCAATTCGGCCGCTGCATCGCAGCCGAGCAAGGTGTGGCGCGCGCAGTGGCGCTGATCGAAGCGCACGCCGCGCAATACCGCAGACGCGGACACCGCACCGTCGCGACGATGCCCGCCTGAGCGGCCAATGTGCCTTGCCGCGCCGCATACCGGCAGGCGCTGAGCCGGAATTTGCCTCTGAGCGCAGTGCCATCATTCGCGCCATTGAATCAGCTTGACGTGCCCTCGAAATAGCAGGCAATGTCCTGACACTAATTATCGGCTGCCGGGTCTGATGCGCTGGCATCAAGCCGCAGCACCAGTCGCTTGTAAGCCGGTGCCGGGCAGCAGCAAAGGACGTGTCATCGACACGGACCACGAGGGGAGGAGAGCATGAACGCATGGAAATCCGTGCTGGGCACGGGGCTGGCTGTTGCCCTGGGTTCGCCGGCCTTGCAGGCACAGTCCACCGCTGGTGAAGACCCGGCGCCTTTGAACACCATCGCCGTGCCGCAGGCGCCGCCGCCACCGCCGACACCATCGACGACGCGTGATACGGGCGCCAAGCTGGAAGAGGTCATTGTGTCCGCACAGCGCCGCGATGAAAGCGCGCAGGAAGTGCCGATCTCGATCACCGTGTTCGACGCCAAGCAGCTGGCCAACGCCAATATCACCAACTCATCGGATCTGGCGGCGTACACACCTTCACTGTCCACCAATCAGCGCTTCGGTGCCGACAACGCCACCTTCTCGATCCGCGGCTTCACGCAGGAGCTGCGCACCACTTCTTCGGTGGCGATCTACATGGCCGAGGTGGTGGCGCCGCGCGGCCAGAGCTCGCAGACTTCGGGCGATGGTGCTGGTCCCGGCTCGATGTTTGATCTGGCCAACGTACAGGTGCTGAAAGGACCGCAGGGCACGCTGTTCGGCCGCAACACCACGGGCGGTGCGGTGCTGCTGGTACCCAACAAGCCCAGCAACGAATTTGGCGGCTACCTGGAACTCACCGGCGGTGAATGGGATGCGCGCCGCGCACAGGGTGTGATCAATGTGCCGGTCACCGAGCACTTCAAAACGCGCCTGGCCATCGACCGCAATGTGCGCGACGGCTATTTGCGCAACATCACCGATATTGGCGCAGATCATCTCGGCAGTACGGATTATCTGGCTGGACGTTTCAGCATGCTCTGGGACATCGGCGAGGCGCTGCAGAACTACACCATCGTCTCGTACATCGATTCCGACAGCACCGGCTACAGCTCGCAGCTCTACGCCTGCAATCCCAATACGGTCACCAGTGATTTCTTCCTGGCGTTCTCCGGGCTGCTGCAGGCCCAGCCCTGCCAGCAGCAGCTGGACCGGCAGAAGGCTGCCGGACAGGACGGCTTCTACGATCTGGTGAGCACCATCAAGACGCCGGTCACCGCGATCAAGGAGAAGCGCCTGATCAACACCCTGAGCTGGGACATCAACGATGATCTCAAGCTCAAGAACATCCTGGCCTACGCGCATCTGCACACCGAGAATGGCTCCGACATCTTCGGCACGCAGTTCCGCTACAGCCTGGCCGGTGTGCCCATCGATCCGAACCCGGCCCGCGAGTTCAAGACCGGCATCTCGGTGCCGAATCCGGACATCCCCGTCACCAGCCAGAAAACCTATGTGGCGGAGCTGCAGTTGCAGGGGAGTTCCTTCGATCACGCGCTGGAGTGGCAGACCGGCGTTTACTACGAGCACAGCCTTCCCGACGGCTTTTCCGGCAACAACTCTGCAGGTCTGGTGTCCTGCGAAGTGGCCACCATCGAGGGCGCCCCGTCCGGCTTCAACTGCTATGACCCCCTGGCGGGTGCTGTCGGCGGCGTGCTGGTACAGCACTACAAGACCGAATACCTGAACCGCGCGGTCTACTCGCAGACTACCTGGCACATCACCGACGAGTTCAATCTCACCGGCGGCCTGCGCTACACCTGGGATCACACGGAGGGTTACGGCATCAAGACCCGCTACGCCTGGGCGCTGGCGACGCCGCTGGCGCCCACCGAGCAGATCAGCTCGCCGCATACCAGCAGCAAGGCACCGACGGGCGTGCTCGAGTTCGACTACAAGCCGTTTCGCGGCAATATGGCCTACGCCAAGTATGTGCGTGGCTATCGCCAGGGCAGTGTGATTCTCGCCGCCGATCCGGGCGTCGACACTTTCAAGCCCGAGCGCGTGGACACCTACGAGGTGGGCATCAAGACCCAGTTCGGCGGGCCGGTTCCCGGCCGCTTCAATCTCTCGGTCTTCTACAACGACTTCACCGACCAGCAGCTGCAGCTGGGCTATGTCTCGCCCACCGCCTTGCAGACCACCACCATCGTCAACGCCGGCAAGTCGCGCATCAAGGGCATTGAAGGCGAGGCTTACTTCCAGCTGCTCGACAGCCTGAGCCTGGCGCTGTCGTTCTCGCTGCTCGACACCAAGCTGCTGGAACAGGAGGACCAGACCGCGCGCGTGCGCGATGCCGGCGGCCCGATTGCGGGCTTCTCGGTGACGCCGATTGCCGACGTCGGCGACGAGCTGCCTTATGCGCCGAAGCAAAGCTATGTTGCGTCGCTGAGCTGGCGTGTGCCGACAGCGGCGGAAATCGGCGATATCGACGCCGGCGTCACGTACTCCTACATCGGTCGGCAGCGCTCTGCTGCATCCAGCTCGGGCCCCTATGGCCTGCTGGATGCGTTCAGCCTGCTCAATCTGAATCTGAGCTGGAGCCACATCCTGGCCTCACCCATCGACTTCGTGATGTTCGGCACCAATGTGCTCAACGAGAAATACACGACCTACACCAGCGGCACTTACAACCTGCTGGCCTTCGAGTCCCGCGTGGTGGGCGCGCCACGCATGATTGGCGCGAGGTTGCGGTACAACTTCTGAGCGATGCGGCCTACGGCGTCGCACACCACCAGCCGCTGCCGCCATGCCAGTGCGCAAAGGCCAAGGCCACGGTGAGCAGGCCGCTGGCCATCAGCAGGCCACCGGCGACGCGGCCGGCGGCCAGGCGGGTGCCGAAGTGCTGCAGCAGGAAGTTGCTGCCCCCCAGGGCCGGCATGGTGGCGAGGCCAAAGGCGGCGAGGCTGATGCCGCCGTAGAGCGGATCACGTGAGACAGCGGCGAGAAACAGCATGCTGTACAGCGGTGCGCAGGGCAGCAGCACGCGCAAACCGCCCCAGGTGAACAGGGCACCGGCCTGACGGTTTGGCGCCGGGCAATGACAGCTGCCGGCGCAGACGGCGTTCCGTGGCGTCTGCCAGTAACGCAGGCCCATGGCCAGCAGCACGGCGGCGGACAGGGCTTGCAGGATCAGACCCCATTGCGGCGAGGGCAGGGTCTGCAACAGCGCCAGGCCCAGCGCGCCGGCGAGCAGGCCCGCGAGGCTGTAGCCGAGCACGCGACCACCATGCAGCCACAGCGTGCCGGCGGCTTGCGCGCGACGCAGCTGGATGGCCTGCAGCGGCGCGCACATGGCCACGCAGTGCGGGCTCGCCGCCATGCCGGCAGCGGCACCGGCGCTGATCGCCAGCAACAGATTCATTCGTCGTCCAGACCCAGGCGTTCGGCCTGCTCCAGGTTTTCGAACTGGCCGCTGTGGATCGCCCAGATCAGCGCCGCGCCGGCGGCGAAGATGATGGTGAGGCCCAGCGGGATGAGGATATAGAGCGCTTCCATCACGAACTCCTTGTGGCGCCGCCCGCGCCCAGGCGCAGGGCATTGCTCACCACGATCAGCGAGGACAGCGACATGCCCAGGGCGGCCAGCCAGGGTGTGAGCAGACCGCCCAGCGCCAGCGGCAGCATGACGAGGTTGTAGACGAACGCCCAGCTGAGATTTTCCCGTATGCGCTTGCGGCTGGCCGCAGACACCTGGCGCAGCGCGACGATGCCTTGCAGGCTGTCGCCGATCAGGATCGCGTCGGCGCGGGCCTGGGCCAGCGCCGTGCCGGAGGGCATGGCCAGCGCTACGTCGGCGGCGGCGAGAAACGGCGCGTCATTGCTGCCGTCGCCCACGGCCATGACTTTTTCCTGGTGCTGCTGCAGCTCGCGCAGACGCGCGAGTTTCTGCTCCGGCGTCTGGCGCGCGCGCCAGGCGCCGATGCCGACGCGCTGGGCGAGGGCTTCGGTCGGGGCCTGACCATCACCGCTGAGCAGTTCCACACGCAGGCCTTCGCTCTGCAGCGCGGCCACGGTTTCGCGGGCCTCGCTGCGCAGCACGGCGGACAGCGCCAGCAGCGCCAGCGGCTGCTGGTCCCGGCGCAGCAGCAGCCAGGTGGCTTCGGGCTGCGCGTCGAGCTGCGCGCGATAGGCGGACAGCTCGCAGCCGGAATGTTCCGGCGCGCCCAGCCAGTAGTCGGCGCCATCGACACTGCCGCTCACGCCGCCGCGTGCATCCAGGCGCACGTCCTGCGCGCCGGCAACCTCGGGCTGCGCCAGGGCGCGGGCGATGGGATGCGGCAGATCGCGTTCCAGGGCGGCGACGATGCGCCGGCAGCTGGTTTCGTCCAGCGCGGCCAGCGGCTGCAGGATCTGCAGCTGCAGCGCGTTGTGGGTGAGCGTGCCGGTCTTGTCGAACAGCACCGCCTGCACTTCCTGCACGCGCTCCAGCGCGGCGGGATTGGCCAGCAGCACGCCGCGGCCGGCGAGACGGCTGGCGGCGGCGGCGAACACTGCCGGCGTGGCCAGCGACAGCGCGCAGGGGCAGCTTGCCACCAGCACCGCCAGCGCCACCGACAGCGCCTTGTCGGCACCGGCGTGCCACCACAGTCCGGCGCCGAGCAGGGCCAGGGCCAGAATGATCAGCACGAAGCGGCCGGCGATGCGGTCGGCAATCAGCTGCAGCTTGGGCTTGTGCGCCTGGGCCTGCGCCAGCAGGCGCGTGATGTGCGAGAGCATGGTGCCCTGGCCCAGGGTGCTGACGCGCAGACGCAGCACGCCGGCGCCGACATTGAGACTGCCGGCCGCCAGCACTTCGCCGCGATGATGCGTCACCGGCCGTGCTTCGCCGCTGAGCAGGGATTCATCCAGGGCCGCGAAATCATCGAGCAG
The DNA here is from genome assembly GCF_900111015.1 of Solimonas aquatica. GTDB lineage: Bacteria > Pseudomonadota > Gammaproteobacteria > Nevskiales > Nevskiaceae > Solimonas > Solimonas aquatica. The sequence continues at coordinate 104,994 of NZ_FOFS01000001.1, forward strand.
CTCGCCGTCGGCGGGCAGGGTTTCGCCCGGCGCCACGCGCAGCACATCGCCCAGTGCCAGGCGCGCAATCGGCACGCTCTCGCCCTGGCCCTGCGCGTCCTCGCGCACGGCGGTGAGCGCGCGACGCGCGGCGAGCAGGCGCAAGCGCGCGCCGGCCACGGCGCGGGTGCGGCCTTCCAGATAGCGGCCGCCGCCGAGCAGCATCACGAACATGGTGGCGGCATCGAAATAGAGATCGCCCGCACCCAGCAGCACGCGCAGCGTGGAGGCGCCCCAGGCGATCAGCAGCGACGCGGCCACCGGCACGTCCATGTTGACGCTGCGCGTGCGCAGCGCCTGCCAGGCGCCCTGCAGGAAGGGCCAGCCGGAATAGAACACCACGGGTGTGGCCAGAATCAGTTGCGCCCAGCGCATCAGCATGGCGATGCCGGCGTCGTCCTGGCCTTCGCCGAAGTAGCCGGGCCAGGCCAGCATCATCACCTGCATGGCACCGATCACGGCGATGCCGATGCGCGCCAGCGACTGGCGGTTGGCCTTGGCTTCGCGCTGCGCGCCGCCATCCTGCGCCAGCACCTGCGGCGAGAAGCCGGCCTGATCCAGACGCTGCAGCAACTGCGACAGCGGCAGACGTGCCGGATCGTGACTCAGGCGCAGGGTGCGGCTGCTCAAATCCACCTGCGGATCGGGCACCAGGTCCTGGATGCTCTTGCGCACGCGCGCCACACAGGCCGCGCAATGCACATTATCCAGACCCAGCAGCACCTCGCTGCGTGATCCCGTGGCGACCGCGATGCTGCTGCGCAGCTCCTCGCGGTCGTATACCTGCCAGTCTTGCTGTGCTGTCTTAGGGCTTGTTGACATTTACTTTGTCCGCTGCGACGGAGGCTGTTTTGGCGCAGAGCAAGGCGGCAGACGCGCCGCTTGATGATTCCAAGCCAGCGGTTGCCAATGCCGCCCTGCGCCAAAACAGCCCCGTCCCGAAGGGTTGCGCCAGAAATCGCGCCATGCGGCGTTGCGAAACCTGGCTTTGGCACCACCCAGGCCTGCGTTTCGCGCCTTGCCTGGCGCGATTTCTGGCAGCAAGGCAGCGGGCAAAGTCAATGTCGACAGACCCTAGTGCTCATGAACGACCACGTGCGCTGCCGGCGACGCGATCTGGGTGAAGCCGCTGGTCGCCGCCACGCGCATCATGGTGATACCACCCGCGATGGTCAGCAAGGGCAGGGTCAGCGCGATCAGCAGTTCCAGCGACATCTGCATGCGCGCCGGGGCGCTTGGGGTCTGGGTCTCAGTGTTTGTTTTCATGCGGGTCTCCGGTGAGAAAGCGCGCGGTGCGGCTGCGCTTGAGTTGCGGCGCATCGGTGGCGGTGAGATTCAGCTGCAGGGTGGCCACGGCGTGTTCGGCACGCTCGTGCTCGTCCTCGCTGGCGGCCGGCAGGCGCACGCTGACGGTCTTGGCGACCGTGGCGCCGGGCGGGACATCGAACTCGTTGGGCACGATGGTGGCCACCGGGCCGTTCTGGAACTGACCGTCCACCTTGAAGTGATGCGGCCGCTCGTCCTCGTTGGTGATTTTCAGCACGTAGACGTTTTCCAGGCTGCCGTCCACCAGCTCGCGATACAGGGCGTGGCGGTCACGCAGCACGTCGAAGCGCAGCGGCGAGTGGGTGAGAATCAGCGTCGCCACGCCCACCAGCACCGCCAGCCACACCAGGCCGTAGCCGATCGCGCGCGGGCGCAGGATGTGATAGGGCTTGCCGGCATCGTGATTGGAACTGGTGTAGTGCACCAGACCGCGCGGCTTGCCCACCGAATCCATCACATTGTTGCAGGCGTCCACGCAGGCGGCGCAGGCGATGCATTCGTACTGCAGGCCCTTGCGGATATCGATACCCACGGGGCAGACCTGCACGCACAGCGAGCAGTCCACGCAATCGCCCGCCGGCTGGCCGACTTTCTTGGCCAGGGTCTTGCGCGGCTCGCCGCGCTTTTCGTCGTAGGCGATGATCAGGGTGTCGCGGTCGAACATCGCGCTCTGGAAGCGCGCGTAGGGGCACATGTACTTGCACACCTGTTCGCGCATGAAGCCGGCATTGCCCCAGGTGGCAAAGCCGTAGAACAGGCTCCAGAACGCCGGCCAGCCCGAGAGCTGACCATGGAGCAGATCGCCGAACAGTTCGCGCGCCGGCACGAAGTAGGCGACGAAAGTGAAACCGGTGAGCAGCGAGAACGCCACCCACGCGAAATGCTTGCCGCCCTTGCGCAAGACCTTCTCGGTATTCCAGGGCGACTTGTCGAGCTTCAGGCGCTGATGGCGATCACCTTCGATCAGATGCTCGAACCAGATGAAGGCTTCGGTCCACACCGTCTGCGGACAGGCATAACCGCACCAGAGGCGGCCGGCCAGGGTGGTGAAGAAGAACAGCGTCAATGCCGCGGCGAGCAGAATGCCGGTGAGCAGAATCAGATCCTGCGGCACCAGGGTCATGGTCAGGACATGGAAGCGCCGGTGCGGCAGATCCAGAAACACCAGGGGCTCGCCGTTCCAGGTGAACCAGGGCAGCAGGTAGTAGATGCCCAGCAGCGCGAGCATCGCCGCCAGACGCAGCGAGCTGTAGCGCCCGGTACTGCGCCGGGACTGGATCTTGACCGGCTTTTCGTACAGGAAGACTTCACCCTGGGCCTCTGAACTCGGCTTCGGGTCGGGATGGGCTTGCACTTTAGGCTCCACGGGGCCGGCACTCGAGCAGTGCCATCGCGCCAGCCGGAATCAACGCGAGCAGAAAACAGATGGCGAAGGCGCCGCCAACGCGGCTGAAGGCGATGGGCGTATGCAGACAGTCATCGCCCACCAGCAGCCAGACCGGCAGCATGCAGCTCGCACCCAGAAACGCCGACCAGCTGATCGCCGCGAGGCGGCGCAGACCTGGGCGACTGCCCAGGCCGCGCCGCGCCGCTTCACCGACGATGAGGTCGGCACCTGGCTCGGACAGTTCTTCTTGTCCTGGCTCGGTCATGATGGCTTCCGATTACGGCTGCGCCGGAGGCGTTGCCGCAGCCGCCACGCCGGTCGGATTCGAGAGGCTTTCCACATACGCCGCCACCACGCGAATCTCGTCGGCCGTCAGCACCGTCTCATGCGCCGGCATCTGACCATGACGACCGTTGGTGATGGTTTCACGCACGGTCTTGGCGTCGCCGCCGTAGAGCCAGGTGTCGTCGGTGAGATTGGGGGCGCCCAGCATCGGGTTGCCCTTGCCCTCGGGGCCATGGCAGGCCGCGCAGGTCTGCTGGAACTGCGCCAGGCCCGCTTCGCGCTTGGCCGCCGGCAGCGCCGGATCCGACCAGTGCGGCACGAAGGCCACCAGGGTCTCGATCTGTTCCGCCGACAGCGTGCTGCCGAAGGGCGGCATGGTGCCGCCGCGACCATTGGTGATGGTGGTCACCAGGGTGGCGCCGTCGCCGCCGTACAGCCAGTCATGGTCCGTGAGGTTGGGGAAGCCGCGCGCACCCGCACCGTCCGGACCATGGCAGCCCGCACAGTTGTTGAGGAACACGCTCTTGCCCAGGGCCAGTGCCGCCGGCACCTGCACCAGTTCATCGACGCTCTTGCTCTTGAACGTGGCAAAGGTCTCCTGACGGGCCTGCACGATCTTGTCGAGGTTCTGCTGCATCTCGCCGTGCGCGGTCCAGCCCAGGCGTCCGGCAAAGTTGCCCAGGCCCGGATAGAAGGCCAGGTAGCCCAGCGCGAACACCGTGGTGAGCACGAACAGGTTCAGCCACCAGCGCGGCAGCGGATTGTTGTACTCGCGCAGATCATCGTCCCAGACATGGCCGGTGCTCTCGCCCTTGGTGCCCTTGCTCTGGCCGAACAGCAGCCACATGCAGGCAGCGAGGCTGCCCAGCACGATGACGATGATGTAGATCGAAAAGCCGTTGCTCATGATGTTCATGATGTTTTGTTCCCCGTTTTGGCGGCCTGGTGGCCACGGCAGCAGGGCGGCAGTTCGTCATCGCCCAGCGGCAGCTGTGCCGCTTCGGCAAAACGCGCGCGGTTATGACGCGACCAGGCCCAGATGCAGATACAGATGAAGCTGACGAAAGAGATCAGCGTGAAGATGCCGGCGCTCATGACTGCTTCTCCTTGGCCTGAGCGGCCGCGTCCGCGGTCTTGGGCGCCTGCACGGCCTTGAGCGACTGCAGGAAGGCGATCAGCGCGTCCATCTTGGTCTTGCCCGCCACCTCGGCATCGGCGCCGGCGATGTCGGCGTCGCTGTACGGCACGCCTTCCAGCTTCAGCACCTTCATCATCGCGCCCACTTCACCCGGCGCGAAGCTCTGCTTGGCCAGCCAGGGATAGCCCGGCATGTTCGACTCCGGCACCACATCACGCGGGTTGTCCAGATGGATGCGGTGCCAGGTGTCGCTGTAGCGGCCACCGACGCGCGACAGATCCGGGCCGGTGCGCTTGGAACCCCACTGGAAGGGATGATCCCAGACCGACTCGCCGGCCTGCGCGGCCGGGCCGTAGCGCAGCACTTCCTCGGCCAGATTGCGCACCTGCTGCGAATGGCAGTTGTAGCAACCCTCGTGGATGTACACATCGCGGCCGGCGGTTTCCAGCGCGGTGCGCAGATGCAGACCCGGCGAGGGCTTGATGGTGGCGTTCTGGAACAGCAGCGGCACGATTTCCACCAGGCCGCCGAAGCTGATCGCCACGGCGATCAGGATGCCCATCAGGCCAATGTTCTTCTCTATGGTTTCGTGTTTCATGCCTTGGCTCCGGCAGCGGTATTGACAGTGACCGGCACGGCCTGGGCCTTGGGCATCGTGGTCATGGTGCGGAACACGTTCCAGGCCATGATCAGCATGCCCGAGAGGAACACCAAGCCGCCCGACAGACGCAGGGCGTAGAACGGGTAGGTGGCCTTCAGCGACTCGATGAACGAGTAGGTCAGGGTGCCGTCAGCCTCGGTGGCGCGCCACATCAGACCCTGCATCACGCCGGCGATCCACATCGCGGTGATGTACAGCACGGTGCCGATGGTGGCCAGCCAGAAGTGCAGATTGATGGCCGGCACGCTGTACATCTGCGGACGACCCGTCAGGCGCGGAATCAGCATGTAGACCGAGCCGATGCTGACCATGGCCACCCAGCCCAGCGCACCCGAGTGCACATGGCCGATGGTCCAGTCGGTGTAGTGCGAGAGCGCATTCACCGTCTTGATCGACATCATCGGACCTTCGAAGGTCGACATGCCGTAGAACGACAGCGACACGATCAGGAACTTCAGGATCGGGTCGTCGCGCAGCTTATGCCAGGCACCCGACAGGGTCATGATGCCGTTGATCATGCCGCCCCAGCTCGGCGCCAGCAGCACCAGCGAGAACACCATGCCCAGCGACTGCGCCCAGTCCGGCAGCGAGGTGTACATGAGGTGATGCGGACCGGCCCACATGTAGACGCTGATCAGCGCCCAGAAGTGCACGATCGAGAGGCGATACGAGAACACCGGACGGCCGGCCTGCTTCGGCACGAAGTAGTACATCATGCCCAGGAAGCCCGCGGTCAGGAAGAAGCCCACCGCGTTATGGCCGTACCACCACTGCACCATCGCATCCACCGCGCCCGGATAGACGCTGTAAGACTTGGTCAGCGACAGCGGAATCTCGGCGCTGTTGACGATGTGCAGCACCGCCACGGCGATGATCATCGAACCGAAGAACCAGTTGGCCACGTAGATGTGGCTGACGGTGCGCTTGACGATGGTGCCGAAGAACACCACGCCGTAGGCCACCCAGACCACCGCGATCAGCAGGTCGATGGGCCATTCCAGCTCGGCGTATTCCTTGCCGGTAGTGAGGCCCAGCGGCAGCGTCACCGCCGCGAGCAGGATCACCAGCTGCCAGCCCCAGAAGGTGAAGGCGGCCAGCTTGGGCAGGAACAGCGCAGTGCGACCGGTGCGCTGCACCGTCCAGTAGCTGGTGGCGAACAGTGCGCAGCCGCCGAAAGCGAAAATCACGGCATTGGTGTGCAAGGGCCGCAAATGACTGTAGGTCAGGAACGGCAGATCGAAATTCAGCTGCGGCCACAACAACTGCGCCGCGATGAAGACTCCGACCAACATTCCCACGATACCCCAGACGACGGTCATCACCGCGAACTGCAGGATGACTTTGTCGTCATATCGTGGCACCGCGCCGGGCGGTGCATGCACATCGACATTGCTCATGATTGATCTTCCTTATGAACGCTTGGAATCGGCGTAGCTGCGAGTGTCGTTTGCGTGAGTTTTCAAGGCATTGATTGGCGTCAATGGGCCTGTCCGATACGTGTTTTCCGCAGGCATGACATGGATCAATGCCCCGTCGTCACGTGGCGGTGACACTTGGCTCCGACCAGAAGAATCGTGATGAAAGCCAATGAGTCCGCACACGCGGTCCCGCCACCAGCGAGGGCCCCTGCAGCCCAGGTCCGGAACGTGAGCGCCACTCCGGCGCCGACCCCGGCCTTGATGCATATCGCCTGTCCGCGTTGCGGCAAGCTGCGTGATCTGCCGCACCGCGACTGGCTCAGCGGCGCGAACTGCAACTGGTGCGGCGGCGAGCTGCACCCGCTGACGCCCTTCGAGCTGAACACCGCGGGTTATGCCGCGCAGGTGAACCATTCGGACGGCATGATCGTCGTGCATTTTGCGGAACGAAACTGCACGCCCTGCATCTTCATGGATGCGGTGTTCGAGCAGGCGGCGAGGCATCGCCGCGATTTGCGTTTTGCGATTTGTCATGTCGAAGATGAAGCTGCCCTGGTCACGCAGCTGCGCATCCGCAACGCCCCCACGCTGGTGTGTTTCGATCGGGGGCGCGAGCTGGCGCGCATCAGCGGCACGCTGAGTCTGGGCCAGCTGCTGGACTGGTTGGATCGTCATCAGTACGCCGGTAGCGTGGTTCCGACCAGCGGTAACGACGTCCGTCACCGTCGCAGCTGAGCGCAGGGACGGTATTTCGTCCAGGGGCGCAGTCTGCGCCGCTCGTCGCTGCCGCCGCGCTCCGGTATAGTCAAAAAAATACCGGCCGCACGACCCGCCTTTTCCGAAGTCCGAGCCCCATGTCCAACGCCGATACCTTGAGCATCGCCGGCGACCCTTTGCGGGCCTTGCTGGACGCGGCGGTGGACGCGATCATCCTGATCGACACCCGCGGCCGGATCATCCGCTTCAGCAATTCGGCCGAGCGCCTGTTCGGCTATCGCGCCGAGGAGGTGCAGGGCCAGAACATCGGCATGCTGATGCCGGCGCCGGACGCCAACCGCCACGACGCCTACATGGAGCGCTATGCCAGCACCGGCGAGCGCCGCATCATCGGCATCGGCCGCGAGGTCCAGGCCCGCGACCGCGCCGGCCGGGTGTTTCCGGTGGATCTGTCGGTGGGCGAATATGTCAGCGGCAATGTGCACGGCTTCGTCGGCATCATCCGCGACATCTCCGAACGCAAGCGCCACGAGGCCCAGCTCAGGCAGAACACCGAAGAGCTGCGGCTGATTTTCGAGTACGCGCCCACCGCCATGCTGATCACCGATCTGCGCGGCATGATCCTGCGCGCCAACCGCGCCTGCGCCGAGCTGTTCGGCTACCAGATCGCGGCGATGCTGGGCGGCGCGCACCAGAGTCTGGTGTTCGCCGAGGACCGCGAGAACGCGGCCGAGCTGCTGGCCGATCTGCTGGAGCAGAGCGGCGAGTGCCGCTGCGAGCTGCGCTACTGCCGGCGCGACGGCAGTGTCATGCACACCATGCTCTACAGCGCGGTGGCCACTGATGCGCAGGGCCAGCAGCAGTTCGTGATCAGCGAGATCGTCGACCGCACCGCGCTGCTGGCCGCCAACCGCGAGGCCGAGACCCTGCGTGCGCGCCTGACCCATGCCACGCGCGTCGGCCAGCTCGGTGAAATGGTCAGCGGCATCGCCCACGAGGTGAACCAGCCCCTGACCGCGATCGCCAATTACGCCAGCGCCTGCCGGCGCCTGCTGCAGAGCGGACGCGCCACGCCCGAGGATCTGGTCGCGCCCATGGACAAGATCGCCGCGCAGGCCGAGCGCGCCGGGCAGGTGATCCGCGGCCTGCGCAATCTGGCGCGCCGCCAGGACGGCCAGCGCACGCAGCTGGATCTCAACGCGCTGGTGGGCGAGATCATGCCGCTGGTGGAGTTCGAGTCGCGCCAGGCCGGCATCCTGCTGCGCACGCATCTGCATCAGGCGCTGCCGCCGGTGAGTGCCGACGGCGTGCAGATCCAGCAGGTGGTGCTCAACCTGATCCGCAATGCCCTGGAGGCGATGAGCGAGCAGCGCCACGGCGAGGTGATCGACATCGAAACCGATATCCCCGAACCCGGCTATGTGGAGGTGCGGGTGTCGGATCGCGGTCCCGGCATCTCGCCGCAGGCGGCTTCGCGTCTGTTCGAGCCGTTCTACACCACCAAGCAGCAGGGCATGGGTCTGGGCCTGTCGATCTGCCAGTCGATCGCGCACGCCCATGGCGGGCTGCTGAGCTATTACCGCAATGAATTCCGCGGGGCCACGTTCGCCCTGCGTCTGCCGCAAGCGGAACCCAACAAGGGGAACGGATGAGCGAGGAAAAAGTCCCGGCCGAGAGCCAAGGCGTGGTCTATGTGCTGGACGACGAGGAGGCCATCTGCGACAGCGTCGAGCTGCTGATGAAGAGCGTGGCGCTGCCGACGCGCAGCTACCAGAGCCCCGCGCATTTTCTGGCCGACTGGCGCCTGGAATGGCGTGGCTGCCTGCTGCTGGACGTGCGCATGCCGGGCATGAGCGGCCTGGAAATCCAGCGCCTGCTCAGCGAGCGCGGCAGCCGCCTGCCGATCATCTTCATGACCGGGCACGGCGATGTGCCGATGGCGGTGGAGGCCATGCGTGTGGGCGCCTTCGATTTTCTGCAGAAGCCCTTTCATGACGAAGACCTGATCGAGCGCGTGCAGCGCGCCATGCAGCAGGACGCGCGCGATGCCGAGCGCGATACGCAGCGCGCGCAGATCAAGAGCCGTTATGAAACGATCACGCCGCGTGAGCGGGAGATCGCGCAGCGCCTGATGTCAGGCGCCGCCAACAAGCTGATTGCCTACGATCTGAAACTTTCGGAGCGCACCGTGGAGCTGCACCGTGCGCACATCATGCAGAAGATGGGCGTGCGCTCGCTGGCCGAACTGGTGCGGATGCTGCTGGAGGTGGGTTCCGCCTAGCAGGGTGATGCAAAACTCGTTTTGCATCACCCTGCGCTTGGCACAGGGATGTGCCAACGACCATCGGGCGCTGTAAGTGCTTGATGGTCGGGAGCGGAGAAAAGCCACGCCTTTTCGAAGCGACATGCAAAAGTGCAGGAATGTACTTTTGCATCAGCTGCTAGTCCGCTGTTCAGGCGGCCTTGGCCAGGGCAGGGGCGCGTTCCTCGGCACCGGCGCCGGCCATGGCTTCCAGCGCCGTGGCCTTGAGCACCTGCACGGCATTGCCATCGCAGCTGATCACGCCGTCCTGCTGCAGGCGGGTGAACATGCGCGACACCGTTTCGGTGGCCAGCGCCAGATAGCGGCCCAGGTCCACGCGCGTCATCGGCAGGGTGAAGCGGTCGATCTGCGCGCCGAACAGGCGCTGGCGGCGCTTGAGCTGGGCGAGCAGGAAGGCAGCGATGCGGGCCTGCGCCGGGCGGCGCTCGGTCTGCAGATGCTCGTGCAGACGCTCGAACTCGCGGCCGACGTCGTCGAACAGCATTTCCGAGACTTCCGGCGAGCTGCGCAGCTCGCGGTGCAGGGCTTCCAGCGGAACGCGGCAGACGCGGGTGCTGCACAGCGCCACCGCCTCGGTGTTCTGCATGCGCTGACCCAGGGCGTCCAGGCCGATGGCGTCGCCGGGCAGGCGGAAGGCGAGGATTTCCTCGTCGCCCTCGTAAGAGGTGCGGCGCGCCTTGAGGGCGCCGCTCTGCACCACGTACACCGCGTTGGCGGCATCGCCGGTGCGGAACAGGGGCTGGCCGCGCTGCAGCTGCACCACGGTGACTTCGCTGGCACGCTGGTGGTCGGCGCCGGCCTTCACCACCACGGAACCCAGGCAGCGTCCGCTGCGCAGGCAATTGTCGCAGGGGAACTGCGAGACCGTTTGCGTGTTGTTGACGTCCGTCATGGCGACCACTCCCTCGTTGTTAACCCGTGACGCCACTGTAGGGAAGCGTCGGCGCGGCCGGCATTCGGGATTCTGCGTAAGCTCGCCTGCGGGAACTACGTACTAGTGGTCTGTAACAGCCATTTCGATAGCGTCCGGCGGCGCCCCGCCACCGCTGCCTTCGTTGCTCGCCGTCACCATAGTCCAGGCTATGTCTCCTTCTCGCGCCTCGACAGCGGCGCCGGATGCGCTCGCCGGCTCGCTACCGAAATGACCGTTACAGCCCACTAGCAGCGTGCTGAAAAACGAAGGCTTCGGCACGCTGTGCTTGGCACATGGAGGTGCCAACGGCAGTCAAGCGCGCAAGCGCTTGATTGCCGGGAGCGTAGGAAAACCACGCTTTTCCGTAGCGACCTGAAAAACGCCAGGGATGGCGTTTTTTAGCAAGCTGCTAGGGTTCGTCCTCGTCGCCGCTCTCCACCAGCGCCCAGCGCATCTCGCCGCTGTGCCCGGGCCACTGCCGCTCCAGCACCAGGCGCCGGGCGCAGTGCGGGCAGACCAGGCCGCTGCCCTCCAGCGCGGAGGAGAAGCCCACCGGCTTGCCGCACAGCGGGCAGGGCAGGCTGGCCTGGGGCGCGGGCGCGGTGCCGAGCAGGCTGGCGGTGGCCTGGGCCAGCAGCGGCCGCACATCGATGGCATTGCTCGGATGCGCCACGCCGTTGCAGCTCAGCAGCTGCGTGGCGCCGGCCTCGCGCAGGGCGCTGTCCAGCGCTTCATCGCAGAGCGCGTGCACCACCACACACAGCGCCGGCGGATAGCCTCGCGCGCGCAGCAGGCGCAGCCCTTCGAGCAGGGTGGCGCCGGAGGCGGCGATGTCATCCACCAGCACCGGCTGCAGGCCGGCGTCCGGCGGCGGCAGCTCGCCCAGATCGATCTGCACCTGCCGATCACCCAGGCGTTTCTTGCCCAGCACCGCGCAGGGCACGCCCAGCTGCTGGGCCAGCGGCTGCAGCCATTGCGCGCTCTCGCGGTCCGGGCCGATCAGCAGCGGCCGGGTCAGACGCGGCCGCAGATGGGCGGCAATGGCCGGGGCCGCCGACAGTGCCACGCAGGGCACGGTGTAGATCTGGCTGAGACTGCGGATGCGGTGCAGATGCGGATCGAGCGTGACCAGGCCGTCGATCAGGCCGGACAGCCAGCTGGCGTAGTGGCGCGCCTGGATGCCCTGGCCGGACGCGAAGGCGCGGTCCTGGCGCAGATACGGCAGATAGGGCGCGGTCAGCAGGATGCGCCGCGCGCCCAGCTCGCGCAGCAGGCTGGCGGCGAAGTGCAGGGTCGCCATCTTCGCGTCCGGCTGCTCCAGGCTGCAGACCAGCACCGCATCGCGGCCCGCCACGCTGGCGCTCAGGCACAGACGCTGTTCGCCGTCGGGAAAGCGGTGGATCTCGGGGCGGCAGGGTTCACCGCCGCAGGCACTGGCGATGCCCAGGCCCAGGGCTTCATTGCCGGGGAGGATGCAAATCAGCGGCGCGGCTTGCATGGCATCAGGCCTCGATCAGCAGGATGTCGGGATGCGCCTGCGCGTAGGCGGCGGCGTAGGCCAGCTCGCCGGGCGATTCGGCATGCAGGGTGAACAGCAACTGGCCGCGCTGCAGCTGCGCGCCCAGATGCTGGTGCAGCTCCAGACCGGCCGCCGGCGAGCGCGGCGCACCGGCCAGCTTGGCGATGCGCGCCAGGCGGCGGTTGTCGATGCCGCGCAGCACGCCGCTGCGCGGCGCCTTGAAGATCTGCCGGTAGCTGGCCACCGGCGGCTCACGCAAACCACCCTGCGCCTCGCAGATGGCGAGAAACTTGGCGTAGGCCGCGCCGCTGTCCAGGGTCTGCTCGGCCAGGGCCAGGCCATTGCCGCCGGCCGCGCGCCCGCCCATTTCCAGCAGCCGGCCGGCCAGGCGCAGGCTGCGCTGACGCAGATCGGCGGGGGCGCCGGCGTCGCGGCGCAGCACCGCCAGCACATCCAGTGCTTCCAGCGCCGGGCCGATGCCGCGACCCACCGGCTGATTGCCGTCGCTGTACACGATCTCGATGCGCAGGCCGAAGGCCTGCGCCACCTCGCGCAGGCGCTGGCCCAGGGTCTGCGCGGCCTCATCGCTGCGCAGCTTGGCGGTCGGGCCCACCGGCACTTCCACCAGCAGGGCGGTGGCGCCGGCGGCGATCTTTTTCGACAGGATCGAGGCCACCAGCTGGCCCTCGCTGTCGAAGTCCAGCGGCCGCTCGACGCGGATCAGCACATCGTCGGCGGGGCTCAGGTTCATCGCGCCGCCCCAGGCCAGGCAGGCGTTCTCGCGCTCCACCACGCGGCGCAGGCTGGGCAGGTCCAGATCCACCGGCGCCAGCATCTCCATGGTGTCGGCGGTGCCGGCCGGCGAGGTGATGGCGCGCGAGGAAGTCTTGGGAATGGTCAGGCCGCAGGCCGCGACGATGGCCACCACGATCGGCGTGGTGCGGTTGCCGGGCAGGCCGCCGACGCAATGCTTGTCCAGCACCAGCTCGCGCTGCCAGTGCAGACGCTGGCCGCTGTCGACCATGGCCCGCGTCAGCTCGATGGTTTCATTCAGCGACAGGCGCTGACCGCCGCAGACGGTGACGAAGGCAGCCAGCTCCAGGCCCGAGTAGCGCCCGGCGGCGATGTCGTGCACCGCCGCCTGCAGGTCCTCGGCGCTGAAGCTGGCACCGAACACCTTGCCGCGCACCGCCGCGAAGGATTCGAGGGGATCGGGATGCGAGAGCGTCACCTCCTGATCCTCGTGCGCGTCCAGCGCGCGCCAGGCCGCTTCGGAGAGGCCGGCCTGGGTCTCGCCCAGCAGCGGCGGGTTCACGGTGTACAGCGTCGCCACCACGCTGCGGCCATCGAGCGAGAGCTTGACGCGCGACTGCGATTCGAAGCCTTCCGAACGGCACACCGGGCAGTCGCTGCGCAGGAACAGCACCGGTTCCTGGTAGGTGTCGATGCCGATGCGGTGCAGGCGCAGGGTCTGGCTCGGACGCGGCGCCGCCTCGCTGGCGGGCGCGCTGCCTTCCAGATTCACGCTCTGCAGATGTTCGGGCACGCTCACGCGCCAGCCGTAGCGCGCCTCGATCTGCTGGCGCAGCGCGTCGGCGGCCGCCGGTTCGCCGTGGGTGACGAAGACCTGTTGCGGCGCCTGGGTGAAGTGCGACAGCCAGTTCAGGATCTCGCCGGCATCGGCGTGTGCGGAGAGATTGCCGATGCTGGCCACTTCCGCGCGCACCGCCACGTACTCGCCGTGAATCTTGATGCTCTGCGCCCCCTCGGCGAGCGCGGCGCCGCGCGTGCCCGCGGCCTGAAAGCCGACCAGCAGGATGCTGTTGGCGGGATCGCCGGCGAAGGCTTTCAGGTGATGGATCACGCGTCCGCCCGTGGCCATGCCGCTGCCGGCGATGATCACCATCGGCCCCTTGCGGCGATTGAGCGCCTTGGAATCCTCCACGGTGTTGACGATCTGCGCGGTACGGCCCAGCGCCGCGCACTGCGCCTCGCTCAGGCGATGCTCGGTCTGATGCTGGCGGTAGAGCGTGGTGACATCCGCCGCCATCGGGCTGTTGAGATACACCGGCAGCGTGAGGGGCAGGCGCCCCGCCGCCTTCAGCTCGCCGATCGCCAGCAGCAGGGCCTGGGCGCGGCCCACCGCGAAGGACGGAATCACCACCACGCCGCCGCGCTCGATGCAGCGCGTGATCACCGCGCACAGCGCGTCCTGCGGGTTCTCGGTCTCGTGGTGGCGGTTGCCGTAGGTGGATTCCACCACCAGGTAATCGGCCTGTGCCACTGGTGTCGGCGGGCGCATGATCGGATCTTGCGCGCGGCCCAGATCGCCGCTGAACAGGATCGAGCCCTGCGCGCTGTGCAGGCGCAGCATCGCTGCGCCCAGGATGTGCCCGGCCGGCAGCAGCTGTGCGGTGAAGCCGCGCGCCGGCGTGAACTCGTGTTCGAAGTCCTGCGGCTCGAAACGCTCCAGGGCCTTGAGCGCGTCGGCCTCGGTGTACAGCGGCAGCGCGGGCTTGTGCCGCGAATAGCGGTGGCGGTTGGCGTACTCGGCCTCTTCCTCCTGCAGGCGGCCACTGTCCGGCAGCAGGATGCGGCACAACTCATAGGTGGCCTGGGTGCAGTACACGCGGCCGCGATAACCGTCGCGCACCAGCAGCGGCAGATAACCGGAATGATCGATGTGCGCATGCGTGAGCAGCACCGCATCGATCTCGCGCAGCGGCAGCGGCAAGGCGCTCCAGTTGCGCAGGCGCAGCTGCTTGTAGCCCTGGAACAGGCCGCAGTCCACCAAGAGCTGCGCGTGTTCGCCGCGCAGCAAGTACTTGGAGCCGGTCACCGTGCCGGCCGCACCGAGAAATTGCAGCTTCATGCGCGATCCTCTGCGAGCGGATACACAGCCTGCCGATGTGGCCGGCCTCAAGCCTTGATCATCATCATTTTGTTGCCGGCCTGCCGGGGCGGCCGGCCCGGCGGCCAGTGTCCTGCACGGTGGAACGCCCCGGCAAGGGCGGCGGCGACCGGAACGGGTGCGTGCGTCGCGGCTTGCTGTCGCGCTGGCCTTGAGGCTGTGACCCCGGCTCAGCTGGCGCGTCTGCCGGTTCTGGACGGGCGCGCGACGCCGAGCGTCTTGTTGCGGCCCGGGTCCGTCAGCTTGCCGAGCACCGGCATCACCACGACCTGGGCATGCAGCTCCGCCGCCTGACGGATCGGCATCGCCTGCGCCTCGCGCACCCACCAGGCCAGAAACTCGACGGTGCCGCCCACCAGCAGGCGTGTTGCCAGTTCGATGAGCGACCACTCGCTGGGCCGCGTGCGCGCCGCGGCGATGGCCAGCGCCGCCTTCAGCAGTGCCTCACGCAGCTTGCCGGCCGCGCCGCCGGTGAGAAAAGTCGCCCACAGCGCGCGATTCTGGTCCACATAACGGAACAGCGCCTCGGAGGCGGCCTTGGTGCGCCTGGCTTCCATCAGCGGCACCACCCGTTCATTCAGGCGCAGGATTTCCTCGGCGGCGAGGTCATCGAGCAGTGCTTCCTTGGTCTGGTGATGGCGATAGAAAGTGGCGTAACCGATGCCGGCCTGGGCGGCGATATCGCGAATGCCGATCTGATCCATCGTCCGGGTTTCGAGCAGCGTCAGCAGCGCCTGGCGCAGCGATGCGCGCGTGCGCACGGCGCGGGCGTCGCTGACGGTCGGAAGACGTTCGCGATAGGAATGGTTTCGGTGGGGCATCATGTATGGTTCGTGTCGAATGCCGCGCTTTCCGAAAGACCGCGAAGGCTCGGCGTTCACGGTCTGTGTGCCTGACGACATCCGTTGCCGGCGGCACTATAGGATGGCCACGGCAAGCCCAGCAATTCGCATGCGGTGCAAGAGGCGGGGCTCTATTCAGACAAGCAAGATGAGGGGCGCGATGTCCACGGCCGGCGTTTCGCGGCCGGCTGGCCTCGACGCCCCAAGGGAGATGTAAATGAGAGCAGTTGAAATCCTGCGTCAGGATCAGGACGGCGTGCTCAGCCCCTGTGAGCGGCCCAAGCCGGAGCCCAAGGCCGGCGAGGTGCTGCTGCGGGTCCGGGCTGCGGGCATCAATCGCCCCGATGTCCTGCAGCGCAAGGGTCTGTATCCGGTGCCGCCGGGCGTGACCGACATTCCCGGGCTGGAGGTCGCGGGCGAGATCGTCGCCGGTGATCTGGAGGACAGCGGCCTGAAGATCGGCGACAAGGTCTGTGCGCTGCTGCAGGGCGGGGGTTACGCCGAATACTGCACGGCGGCCACGGCCCTGTGCCTGCCGTATCCGCAGGGGCTCAGCGATGTCGAAGCCGCTTCGCTGCCGGAAACCTTCTTCACGGTGTGGAGCAATCTGTTTGATCGCGGCGAGCTGGCGCCGGGCGAGAGTGTGCTGGTGCAGGGCGGCAGCAGCGGCATCGGCGTGGCTGCGATCCAGCTGGCGCATGCGCGCGGTCATCGCGTGTTCGCCACTGCCGGTACCGCGGAGAAGGTCCGGGCCTGCGAGGCTCTGGGCGCCGAGCGCGGCATCAACTACCGCAGCGAGGATTTCGCGGCGGTGATCCGGGAAGCCACCGGCGGGCGCGGGGTGGACGTGATTCTCGACATGGTGGGCGGCGCTTACGTGCCCAGGGAGCTGTCCTGCCTGGCCGATGATGGCCGTCTGGTATTCATTGCACTGCTGGGCGGCGCCCAGGCGGAGATCGGCCTGGGGCCGATCCTGCTGCGGCGTCTCACCGTCACCGGCTCGACGCTGCGGCCGCGGGCGGTGGCCTTCAAGGCCAGGATCGCGCAGGCACTGCAGCGCGAAGTCTGGCCGCTGCTGGCCGCTGGCAGGATCAAGCCGGTGATCTACAAGACCTTCGCGCTGGAGCAGGCCGGTGAGGCGCAGCAGCTGATGGAGAGCAGCCAGCACATCGGCAAGATCGTGCTGACGCCCTGAAGGCTGTCGCGCGCCAGGCCAAGAAAGCCCCGCTGGTGCGGGGCTTTTTTTGCGCCGGCCAGGGATCCGCAGCGGCAGGCGAGCGGACTGCTTTGATCGTGGTCATGGTCCTCGCCCGGCGCGGCATGTTGCAGTGCCGGCTGGGAGACCGAGCGAGCCACTGGATGAAGCCCCTCAAAAAGATTCTGCTGGTTCTGTACCCGGAGCTGCGCAATTCCGCCGGACTGCGGCTGGCGCGTCAGCTCGCCGAGCGTTCCGGTGCGCAGTTGCAGCTGCTGCTCTGCGTCTTCGATCCGATGGTGGAGCTGGCCGCCGCGCGCGTCCAGCAGCTGGCCAAGGCGCAGCTGCTGCAGCAGCACAGCTTGTGGCTGGATCAGCTGGCCGCGCAGTGGCGCAATGCCGGCCTGCAGCTGCAGTGCGAGCTGTTCTGGACCGAGCACGCCGAGGAGGCGGTGGTGGCGCGCGCGCTGGAGCAGATGCCGGATCTGGTGATCCGCGATCTGGTCACGCCCGGCAACGAGCATGGTGAGCACGGCGAGCATGCGCCTGCGCTGAGCATGAGTGACTGGCGTCTGGCACGGCTGTGCCCGGCGCCCTTGCTGCTGCTGCGTCAGGATCGCGCAGGCCTGCCGCGACGCATTGCGGTGGCGGCCGACGTCGGGGTCGAGGCCGCGACGCCGACGCCCGCTGCCGGCAGCATCAACGATCTGCTTGCCACCACCGCGCTGCGCATGGCGATCTATGCGGGCGCCGAAACCCACGCGGTGTACAGCTTTCCGTATCGCCGTCCCAACCGCCGCCCGAGTGTGGTGGTGGGCATTTCCGCCAGCATCAGCCGTCTGCATCGCGAGGTGCACGATGCTGCGGTGGAAAACTTCCACCAGTTCGCGCGTGCCTATTCACTGCCGGAGGAGCGCGCGCACTGGCTCGATCCGCAGCAGGAACCGGCGCTGGCCCTGCAGCAGTTCGTGCGCGAGCAGCACATCGATCTGCTGGTGCTGGGCTCACGTCAGCACCGCCGTCTGGAGCGTCTGCTGCTGGGCAGTGTGTCGGAGTCCCTGCTGCGTCAGCTGCCCTGCAATCTGCTGCTGGTCAAGCCGCCGCAGTTCGCCGAAGACCTGCACCGCTATGTGGATGTGCCGGCGCTGCGCCAGCGTTACGATGAGCAGGCTGCGTCAGCCGACGTGGCCTGAACACGACTCATCTGGCGAGGGTTTATGTCCGGAATCAGAACGCTGGGCGTGCTGACCAGCGGCGGTGACTGTGCCGGTCTCAATGCGGTGATCCGCGCCGTGACCCATGCTGCGGTGCTGGAGCAGAACTGGCGGGTGCTGGGCATACTCGACGGCAGCCTGGGTCTGATCGAGCGGCCGCTGCGCTATCGCGAGCTGCACGCCGATGCCGGCGATCCGCTGTTGCTGCGCGGCGGCGGCACTTTCCTGGGCACCGTCAGCCACGGTGATCCTTTTCATTTCCAGATGCCCGATGGCAGCTTTCGTGATCGCTCGCAGGAATTCGCTGCCGGCGCCCGCGAGCTGGGGCTGGACGCGCTGGTGGTGATCGGGGGCGATGGTTCGATGCGGATCATGACGCCGCTGTGCCAGCGCGCCGGTCTGGCCATGGTCGGCATTCCCAAGACCATCGACAACGACGTCACCGGCACCGAATCCGCCGTGGGCTTCGCCACCGCCGTGCAGCTGGTGGCCGACTCGCTCGACCGTCTGCAGCCGACGGCGGCCAGCCAGCATCGGGTGATGGTGGTGGAGGTGATGGGCCGCAGCGCCGGACACATCGCCTTGCACGGCGGCATTGCCGGCGGCGCCGATGTCATCGTGCTGCCGGAGCTGGAGCTGAGCATCGAGGCGATGCTCGAACACATCGAAAACCAGTTGCAGGCGCGCCGCTATGGCGCGCTGGTGGTGATTGCCGAAGGCGCCCGTTTTCCGGACGCACCGGATCAGCCCGGCGCCGTCGGGCCCTGGCTGGCGCAGACCCTGCAGGCGCGCGGCGTGGAATCGCGCTGCACGGTGCTGGGCCATCTGCAGCGTGGCGGCGCGCCGGTGGCGCAGGATCGTCTGCTGGCCTCGGCCTTCGGCGTGCACGCGGTGAAGCTGCTGGCCGAAGGCCGCAGCGGACATATGGTGAGCTGGCAGCGCAGCGCGGTGACCGAGGTGGCCATCGGCAGGATCGCCAGCAGCGGGCCGCGTCTGGTCTGCGCCGACGATCCGCTGGTGCAGGTGGCGCGTCAGCTCGGCATCGCCATCGGGCGTGGCCGGGGCTGAAGCCCCGGCCACGCCGCACCTTCAGCCGCCGCGAACCTCGATGCGCTGCGCGCTGGGTTTCTTCACGGCGGCCTTGGGCAGCGCGACGGTCAGCACGCCGTCCTCGAACTCGGCGCTGATCTGCGCGATCTCGACGTCTCCCGGCACGGTGAAGCTGCGCGTGAAGCCGCCGTAGGCGCGCTCGATGCGATGGTGCTTCTGATCCTGCCCATCCTTTTCGAACTTGCGTTCGCCGGACAGGGTCAGCACGCCGATCTGCACATCGACTTTCACCGCGTCCTTGGCGACGCCGGCCAGCTCGGCCTTGACGGTGTCTGCTTGTCGGTTTCGGCGATATCGCGCCTTGCCTGGCGCGATTTCTGGCAGCAACGCAGCGGGTAACGTGAATGCCAACAGGCCCTCAGGGCATGATCGATCTCCGGTTCGATTGACGGGCCGTGGGGGTACGGCGCAGGCAGCATCCCGCGTGCCGGTGGTCATGGGGACGACCCCTGTCAATGACCTTCTTGGCCAGCGCAGTGACTGCACAGCGTGGCCTGCGGCAAGGCCTTCAGGCGCGGCTCCTCGATGACTTCGCCGCAGCGCTCGCAAATGCCGTAATGGCCTTCGGCCTCGCGGTGCAGCGCCCGCTCGACCTGGGCCAGATCGGCTGCAGTGCTTTGCTCCAGTCGGGCCAGCACATCCTCGTTTTCCAGCTCGGTGGCCTGTTCTGCGGAGTCGGCGCTCAAGGGTCCGGCGCGGCGCTGGCGGTCGGCACGGATGCGTTGCAGGCGGTCGTCGAGTTCACGGCGCAGGGTCTGCAGGCGGGGGCGGGGGTTGTCGATGGTGCTCATGGCAGTAGGTCCTGAAAATTGAGAAAGGCTCAGTCGCCAAGCCGTTCGCGCAGGCGCAGCAGTGCCTGGTTCTGAATCTGGCGGATGCGTTCGGCGGAGACGCCGTACTCGTCCGCCAGCTGCTGAAGCTCGCAGCGCTGCTGGTCTTCGCATAACCAGCGTCGCTGCACGATGTCGCGCGAACGCGCATCCAGGGCGCGCAGCGCCTTGTGCAGACGCGAGAGACGATGCGCCTGCCATTGCTGCCGCTCGACTTCGGCGGCGGTGTCCTGCGGCGCGGGCAGCACCTCGCCCCAGCTGCTGGCCTGTTCGTGATCCGCGCAGGGCGCATCGAGGGACAAATCGTGATGCGCCATGCGCGTTTCCATGCGGCGCAGCTCCTCGCAACCCACCTCCAGCTGCTGTGCAAGCGCCTCGGCCTGACTGAGCGTGAGCGCTGCCGTGCCGGACTTGGCGCTGCGCAGCCGGAAGAACAGCTTGCGCTGCGCCTTGGTGGTCGCGGTCTTGACGATGCGCCAGTTGGCAATCACGTAGTCGTGGATCGCGGCCTTGATCCAGTGCACGGCGAAGCCGATCAGCGCCACACCGCGCTGCGGATCGAAGCGCCGCACGGCTTTCATCAGGCCGATGTTGCCTTCCTGGATGAGATCTGCCAGCGGCAGGCCATAACCCCGATAGCCGCGCGCGATGTGCACCACATGACGCAGATTGCACAGCACCAGCTGGGTCGCGGCCTGCAGATCGTGGTGTTCGTGCAGCCGCTGCGCCAGTGCCAGCTCGGTCTGCCGGTCCAGTCGTGGCTGGCGCAGCACCGAGGCGATGTAGCTGTCCAGCGAGCGCGCCGACAGACCGGCGGCCAGGAACTCGGCCGGCATGTCGCAGCTCCTGCCCAGTGCCTCGATGCCCGCGCTCATCCATCGCTCTCCTGCAAAGGCCTGCTCCGTCATGTCCACAGGCTCGGTCAGCAGGCCGCTGCGGACATTGATGGCCATCAAACCCGGAGAGGCGATCATTGATGGCGGTCAGTACCGGCCCAGGGCGATGGGCGCAGGCTGGCCTTGGTGCTTTTTCCCGGAGTCACCATGCACTGCCAGCAGATCCTGCTCATCGTCGATCCCGGCATGTGCCGCACCCCGGCCTTCGACCGCGCGGTGCACCTGGCCTGCCGCAGCGGCGCGGCCCTGCATCTGCTGATGGTGGACTACCTCGGCAGCGTGGAAGCGGTGGGGCTGATCAATGCCGAGGTCATGAATCTGGCGCGAAGCGCGCATCTGGCCGAGCGCGAGGAATGGCTGCGCGAGCTGGCGCTGGAACTGCAGAGCCGGCATCTGCGGGTGAGCTGCCAGGTCCTGTGGGGACGACCGCTGCACGAGAAGATCGTTGCGCAGGTGCTGGCGTCCAAGCCTGATCTGGTGATCAAGGATCTGGCCACGACGCAGGGCCTGCGGCGCCTGCTGCTGAACTCGGTGGACTGGCAGCTGCTGCGCCTGTGTCCCGCGCCGCTTCTGCTCGTGCGTCAGGCCGCGCACAGTCCCAGCCATCGCATTCTGGCGGCGGTGGATCCATTGCATGAGGCGGAGCAGGCAGGCCAGCTCAACCAGCGCATCGTCGAAGCGGCGCAGTGGCTGTGCGCGATGGAACCCGCCGAGCTGCATCTGCTGCATGCCCACGGCGGCATGCCGCCGCTGCCCTTGCTTGATGCCACGGCCAGCACCGATCTGTTCAATCAGGCCTGTGAGCAGCTGCGGCAGATACGCCAGGAAAAGTTCATGGCGCTGGCGCAGCAGTACGCGCTGGGCCCCGAACAACTGCATCTGCTCGACGAGCTGCCGCAGGACGCCATCGTGCGCCTGAGTCAGGCGCTGAAGGCCGACACCCTGGTGCTGGGTACCGTGCAACGCAGCGGACTGGGCCGGGTACTGATGGGCAGTACCGCCGAGCGCGTGCTGTCGCAGCTGGACTGCGATGTGCTGGCGGTCAAGCCGCAGGGCTTCAGCGGCGATCTGCAGGCGCAGCTGCGCTGCGAGGCCGGCGCAAACACCTAGCAGGGCCCGCGGCGCACGGGGCGGACATCAGCAGATCCGGGAGCGGGCGGTCCGCCTGTTCCCGGGCATTCCCGCCAAGACAAAAACCCCAAAGAAAAACCCCCGCGGCTTCGCGCCGCGGGGGTTTATGTGCTGCGGGTACTGCTGCTTACTCGATGACGGTCAGTTCGACGCGGCGGTTGTTCTCGCGGCCGACCTCGGTCTCGTTGCTGTCGATCGGGCGCGTCTCGCCGTAACCCACCGGGCGCATGCGCTCGGCCTTGACGCTGTGCTCGGCGAGATAACGCTTCACCGAATTGGCGCGGCGCTCGGACAGGCCCAGGTTGTAGCTGTCCGAACCGATGTTGTCGGTGTGGCCGGACACTTCGACGTTGACGTTCGGGTAAGCCTGCAGGGTCTGCGCGACCTGATCCAGGATCGCCATCGCTTCCTTGGTCAGGCGGTCGGAGTCGAACTCGAACTTCACGCCCTTGAGGATGAAGCTCTGCTGCACGGCGCAGCCCTTGCTGTCGACCTGTTCGCCCGGACGCGGCTTGCGGCAGTCGCCGACCAGCGCGCAGCCGTTGGGCAGCACCTTGGCGCCCGGCGGCGAGTGCGGGCACTCGTCGAGATAATCCGGGATGCCGTCACCGTCGCTGTCCAGCGGGCAGCCGTTCGGACCCACGGCGACACCGGCGGGGGTGTTCGGGCACTTGTCGAGATCATCGGGCACGCCGTCGCCGTCGGCGTCGGCCGAGGAGCAGCCGTCGGCATTGACCTTGGTGCCGCGCGGGGTGCCCGGGCACTTGTCGAGGTAATCCGGCACGCCGTCGCCATCGCTGTCCAGCGGGCAGCCGCTCTGATCCACCTGCACGCCCTTGGGCGTGTTCGGGCACTTGTCGAGATAGTCGGGAACGCCGTCACCGTCCATGTCCACCGGGCAGCCGTTGGAATAGACCTGCACATTGGGCGGGGTGTTGGGGCACTTGTCGAGGCGATCCGGCACGCCGTCGCCGTCGCTGTCCTTCTCCTTGCCGCCGAAGGAGTAGCGCAGGCCCAGGCCGATGTTGTTGGCCTTGTACGAGAGCGTCTGCTTGCCGCCGTCGGTGGTGTCGAAGCTGGGGTCGTTGGCGCTGACGTAGCGATAATCCAGCGACAGCGTGGTGGTCTGGTTGATCAGGAAGCCCAGACCGGCGCCCAGCTGATAGGCAAAGCCGTTGTCATTGGAGCTGGCGCCCTGCGCGGACACTTCCGTGCGCTGATAGCCGAAGCCGGCGCCCAGATACGGCACCACGAAGCTGCCGAAGTCGAAGTCGTACCAGGCATTGAGCATCGCGCGGTACATCTTCTGGCTGGCATTGGAGCTCAGCTTGGTGGTGGCGCTGCTGCCGGTGAGCGTGATGCTGTCCCAGTCGGCCTGGGTGTACGAGAAATTGAATTCGGGGCGCAGGCCGCCTTCGAACAGATAACCGATGCCGAAGCCGCCACCGATGCCGCCCTTGTAGCTGACGCTGGTGTCGTAGATCTGCGCGGCGGTGCCCGGCGTGGCCGAGGTGCCGGGACCCAGCAGGCGCAACAGACAGCCGGTGCTGGTGGAGCCGGCGCCCAGCAGCGAGCCCAGGCCCAGCAGATTGCCCAGTGCGCAGCTGGTGGCGGAGGTGCCGGCCGTGGCCGGCTGCGTGGTGACGCCGTCGGCGTCCTGCGTCTGGGAGTAATAGGCGTCGAGATCGAAGTACCAGCCGGGCGAATAAGCATTGCCGACCGTACTGCCGAGCAGGCCGATGGCCGCAGCTCCCCCGAGCAACACATTGCGAACCTGTCTGCGCTTCATCAAAAAGCTCCCTGAATTTCGTGGTTTCTGCCCCAAGCCCGCGATTATGCCAACTCTGTTTTACGAACGACAGGCACGTGCCCGGATACAGTTCACACTGAAAACACTGCCGCTACGCAGGATGGCGAGGCTCGCATCTTCAAACCGCGTGCCCGCAGCGCTGTGCGCGGCCGCATTTTGCGCAAAAGGTGGTTCTGGCCGCTTCAGCGCGGCGCCGGGACCAGGGGTTGCGGGTTCACCGCCAGCCAGATCCGGCCATCGGCGCCCTGCTGCAGCTCGGTGTCCAGGCCGAAGACCTGCCGCATCCGCGCCGGCGTGATCACTTCGCGGGGCTGGCCGCAGGCCTGTACCCGGCCCTGGTGCAGCAGGCAGGCGCAGTCGGCATAGCTCAGCACCAGATTGGGATCGTGCAAGACCACGATGACCCCCACGCCGCGCGCCGCCCAGTCGCGCGCCAGGCGAAGGCAGGCGTGCTGATAGGCGAGGTCGAGGTGCGCGGTGGGCTCGTCCAGCAGCAGATAGCGGTCCGTGGCCGGATCGGCGTCCCAGATCTGCGCCAGCGTGCGCGCCAGTTGCACGCGGGCGCGTTCCCCGCCGGACAGCTGCGTGTAGAGACGCTGCTGCAGCGGGCTCACGCCGCAAACCGCCAGCGCCGCATCCAGCACGGCTTCGTCCTGACTGCGTCGTGCTGCATGCAGACGGCCCAGGCGCACCACCTCACGCGCCGTGAACGGGAAGGACAGGGCGTGCATCTGCGGCAGCACCGCGCGCTGGCGGGCCAGTGCGGGCAGCGGCCAGTCGCGCAGCTCGCGTCCGCTCAGGCTGACGCTGCCGCTGCTGCAGGGCCATTCGCCGGAGAGCAGGCGCAGCAGCGTGGATTTGCCGGCGCCATTGGGGCCGAGGATCGCATGCACTTTGCCGGGGGTGAATTGCAGATCGCAGGGTGCCAGCAGTTCGCGGCCTTGCTGACGGCAGGCGGCTTGCCGGGTGCTGAGCATCAGGCCAGCTCCGGGGCGTGGCGCCAGCGCAGCAGCAGGGCCAGGAAAAACGGTGCGCCGAGCAGGGCGGTGACGATGCCCACCGGCAGTTCGCCGGGCTGCATGGCCAGGCGTGCGGCCAGATCGGTGATCGAGAGCAGCAGCGCACCGCCCAGAAACGACAGCGGCAGCAGCGCGCGATGATCCGGCCCCACCAGCAGGCGCAGCACATGCGGCACCATCAGGCCGACAAAGCCGATCACGCCGGCGGCCGCCACTGCCAGGGCGCTGGCCAGTACCGCGAGCAGGATGCTGCGGCGCTTGAGCTGGCGCACTGCCACGCCGATATGCAGGGCCTCGGCCTCGCCCAGCAGCAGGGCGTTGAGCCCGGCGGCATGGCGCCAGAGCAGCAGGCCGGCGAGCAGGATGCCGCTCAGCGCAATCAGCACCTCCGTCCAGCCGGCGCGGCTCAGGGAGCCGAACAGCCAGAGCGTGATCACGCGCAGCGTGGGGTCGGCGCTGGCATAGGCAATCAGACCCAGCAGGCCGCCGGCCAGGGCGTTGACCGCCAGACCCGTCAGCAGCAGCGTCACCGGCTGGGTTTCGCCGTCCACCCGCGCCAGGCGCAGCACCAGCAGCGCCGCCGCCAGTGCGCCCAGCAGCGCTGCTGCCGGCACCAGCAGCTGCGCAGGCAGCAGGGGCAGCGCGGTCAGGCCGGCCAGCGCCGCTGCCGCCGCCACCGCCGCACCGCCGGAGACGCCGATGAAGCTGGGGTCGGCCAGCGGATTGCGCAGCACCGCCTGAAACGCGCAGCCGGCCAGGGCCAGGCCGCCGCCCACGCCGATGGCATTGAGCAGGCGCGGCAGACGCAGCTGCAGCAGCACCGTGTGTTGCAGCTCGGTGTGCGCATCGCCGCCGCGCAGGGCATCGAACAGCTCGCCGGGCGCCAGCGGCACCGCGCCGGCCAGCAGCGAGGCGGCGGCGGTGGCGAGCAAGAGCAGCAGCAGAACCAGCCCCAGGGCACGGGGCGGCAGTCGCATCGGGGAATTCATCCCGGCATTGTGCCAGTCCTGGTCCGGTTTGCCGGCACGATCCTCGCAAGTCGCTGATATACTGAGCCGCTTGTCGCGAGAGTGGCGGAATTGGTAGACGCACTGGATTTAGGTTCCAGCGCCGTAAGGCGTGCGAGTTCGAGTCTCGCCTTTCGCACCAACGCGAATAAAGACAGTCAATTCTTCAATCGGATTAGAGCCTTAAGAATGGAAGTTCATGTTGATTCCGCGGGCGGCCTGCGCCGCGAAATGCGTGTTCGCGTGCCGGCCGAGCAGGTCGCCAAGGCCGTCGACGAGCGTCTGAACAAGCTGGCCCGCCGCGCCAAGCTGCCGGGCTTCCGCCCGGGCAAGGCGCCGCGCAAGGTGATCGAGCAGCAGTACGGTCCGACCGCCCGCTACGAGGCGATCTCCGACGTGATTCAGGAGACCTATCCGCAGGCGGTGACCCAGGCCGGCGTCAATCCGGCCGGCCAGCCCAAGATCGACATCACGGCCGAGAAGGAAGGCGAGGCCTTCGAGTACGTCGCGCACTTCGAGGTGTATCCGGAAGTGCAGCTCAACGCCCTGGACCAGCTGGCCATCGAGCGGCCGCTGGTGACGGTGGGCGAGGCCGATGTGGATCGCCTGATCGGCAATCTGCGCAAGGCCCGTCGCACGTTCAACGAAGTCAGCCGCGCCGCGCAGAACGGCGATCAGGTCAAGATCGATTTCCTGGGCAAGGTGGACGGTGAAGCCTTCGCTGGCGGCGAGGGCAAGGACGTGCAGTTCGAGATCGGCGAAAGCCGCTTCCTGCCCGATCTGGAAAACGGCGTGGTCGGCCACAGCGCCGGCGAAAGCTTCGTGGTGGACGTGAAGTTCCCCGAGGACTACCGCGCCGAGAATCTCAAGGGCAAGACCGCGCAGTTCGAGGTCACGCTCAAGCAGGTCAACGAGCCCAAGCTGCCCGAGATCGACGCCGAGTTTCTCAAGGCGCATCAGGTTGAAGAAGGCGCGGGCGAAGCCGGTCTGCGTGCCAAGTGCCAGGCCGCGCTGGAGAAAGAGCGCGACAAGGCGGTGGCCAACCGCCTCAAGAGCCAGGCGCTGGAGCAGCTGCTGCAGCGCAATCCGCTGGAGCTGCCGCGTGCGCTCATCGAGCAGGAAATCCCGAATCTGCGCCGCGAAGCCGCCGCGCGCATGAACATGGCCAATGTCGATGCCGCCAAGCAGGCCGAACTGCTGCCGGACCAGCTCTTCGAGCAGACCGCCAGCCGCCGCGTGGCCCTGGGTCTTCTGATCGGTGAAGTGATCAAGGCCAAGGACATCAAGCTCGATGCCGCGCGCGTCGAAGCCGCCCTGGACGGCATGGCCGGTGATTACGAGCAGCCCGAGCAGGTCAAGGCCTACTACCGCTCGCGTCCCGAGCTGATGCAGGGCCTGCGCGCCATGGCGCTGGAAGACCAGGTGGTGGATGCCCTGCTCAGCGGCGCCTCGGTGACCGAGCAGACCCTGAGCCTGGAGCAGCTGCTGAACCCGCAGGCGCCGAACTAAGGGCCGTTCATCGGCGGGCCTTGCAACTCGCGCAGGCGTCTCCACTACGGTAGTGGGGACGCCTGCCAAATCCCCCCAGATTGTCACACCTACCGGACCTCAAGAAGCCTGCCATGACCGATATGCTGACCCGCTCCCAGCTGGTGCCGATGGTGGTCGAACAGACCGCCCGCGGCGAGCGCGCCTTCGACATCTTTTCGCGCCTGCTCAAGGAGCGCGTGATTTTCATCACCGGCCCGATCGAAGATCACATGGCCAATCTGGTGGTGGCGCAGCTGCTGTTCCTGGAATCGGAAAACCCGGACAAGGACATCCACCTGTACATCAACTCGCCGGGTGGTGTGATCACCGCCGGCCTGTCGATCTACGACACCATGCGTTTCATCAAGCCGGACGTCTCGACCATGGTGATCGGTCAGGCGGCCAGCATGGGCGCTTTCCTGCTGTCGGCCGGTGCCAAGGGCAAGCGTTATGCCCTGCCCAATGCCCGCGTGATGATCCACCAGCCCTCGGGCGGCGCCCAGGGCCAGGCCAGCGACATCGAAATCCAGGCCCGCGAGATCCTCTATCTGCGCGAACGGCTCAACAAGCTGATGGCCGAGCACACCGGTCAGGCGCTGGACAAGATCGAGCGTGACGTGGAGCGTGACTACTTCATGAACGCAGAGGCCGCCAAGGAATATGGGCTGATCGACCACATTCTGGCCCAGCGTAGCGGTTCGGCTGCCTGAACGGGACGCCCGAGGCTGAAGTTTTGCAGAAGAATGACGCTGTGCTATACAGAAGTCGCCGGACGTTAGCGGTCCGGACGAGGATGTGAAATGAGCAATGAAACGCGAGGTGGTGCCCACAGCGGCCGAGTGCTGTACTGCTCTTTCTGCGGAAAGAGCGAGCACGAGGTGCGCAAGCTGATTGCGGGCCCCTCGGTCTATATCTGCGATGAGTGCGTTGACCTGTGCAACGACATCATCCGCGAGGAAGTCCACGCCAAGCCGCAGACCAAGGGTCTGCCCAAGCCGCACGAGATCCGTGCGGTGCTGGATGAATACGTGATCGGCCAGGAAACGGCCAAGAAGATTCTTTCGGTGGCGGTGTACAACCACTACAAGCGTCTGTCGCTGAAAGGCACGGACGGGGTGGAAATCGCCAAGAGCAACATCCTGCTGATCGGTCCCACCGGCTCGGGCAAGACCCTGCTGGCCGAGACCCTGGCGCGCCTGCTCGATGTGCCCTTCGCCATCGCCGATGCCACCACGCTGACCGAAGCCGGCTATGTCGGCGAGGACGTGGAGAACATCATCGCGCGCCTGCTGCAGAAGTGCGATTACGACGTCGAGAAGGCACAGCGCGGCATCGTCTACATCGACGAGATCGACAAGATCTCGCGCAAGAGCGAAAACCCCAGCATCACCCGCGACGTCTCCGGCGAGGGTGTGCAGCAGGCCCTGCTCAAGCTGATCGAAGGCACCATCGCCAGCGTGCCGCCGCAGGGTGGCCGCAAGCATCCGCAGCAGGAGTTCCTGCAGGTCAACACGGCCAGCATCCTGTTCATCTGCGGCG
Source organism: Solimonas aquatica (assembly GCF_900111015.1). GTDB lineage: Bacteria > Pseudomonadota > Gammaproteobacteria > Nevskiales > Nevskiaceae > Solimonas > Solimonas aquatica. The sequence goes on from NZ_FOFS01000001.1 coordinate 133,754, forward strand.
GCGCTTTCGCGGGCCTGGACAAGGTCATCCAGCAGCGTTCCGAGCGCACCGGCATCGGCTTTGCCGCCGAGGTGAAGTCGGACAAGGACAGCAAGCACATCAACGAGCTGATGGCCAAGGTCGAGCCGGATGATCTGATCCGCTTCGGCATGATTCCGGAGTTCATCGGCCGTCTGCCGGTGGCAGCGGTGCTCGAAGAGCTGGACGAGGTGGCCCTGATGTCCATCCTGCGCGAGCCGAAGAACGCCCTGGTCAAGCAGTACGCCAAGCTGTTCAACATGGAAGGCGTGCAGCTGGAAATCCGCGACGACGCCCTGCGCGCCATCGCGCGCAAGGCCAAGGAACGCAAGACCGGCGCGCGCGGCCTGCGCACCATCATGGAAAACATGCTGCTGGACGTGATGTACGACCTGCCGTCGATGCAGAACGTCAGCAAGGTGGTGGTGGACGAGGCGGTGGTGAAGGGTGAGGCCAAGCCTTTCATCGTCTACGAGAACGCCGAAGCCAAGCGCGAGAAGAGTTCGGCGGCGTAAAGCCCGGCAAGCGCACGAAGCAGTCGCAAGAGCCCCGCAAGGGGCTCTTTGCATTTCAGGCGCCGCCGAGCAGACCCAGGAACGCTTTGAGCGAGGCGCTGGGGCTGCTGTTGCGCAGGCTCACCCGATACAGCGGCCGCTCGATCTTCAGATTCTTGACCGGCACCACCGTGAGCGTGTGCGCGCGCAGTTCGGTCTGCACCGCCACCGCCGAGAGAAACGCCAGGCCCAGGCCGGTGGCGACGGTCTGCTTGATCGCCTCGCTGCTGGCCAGGGTCATCGCCGGGCGAATGGCCAGACGCTTGCCGGCCAGGGCTTTTTCGGTGATCGCGCGGGTGCCGGAACCCACCTCATGCATGAACAGCGGAAACTCGCTCAAGGCCGACAGCGGCAGGGGCGCGCGCCGGCAGGCGGGATGCTTGGGCGCTGCGATCAGCACCAGCTCGTCCTGGGCGAAGACCCGGTATTCGAGCAGCTCGCTGCCTTCCACGCCTTCGGCAAAACCGATATCGATTTCGCCGGCCAGCAGCTTGGTTTCGATGGCACGGGTGTTCTCCACCTGCAGCGACAGCTCCACCGCCGGATGGCGGCGGCGGAACTCCGCGAGCAGCGGCGGCAGCAGATAGGCGCCGATGGTGCGGCTGGCGCCGATGGCGATGCGTCCGCGCGTGAGCTGGCGCAGGTCGCCGAGGGCCTGTTCGGCTTCGGCCTCCAGGGCGAACAGGCGGTTGGCATAGCCCAGCAGCAGCTTGCCGGCTTCGGTGAGCCGCACGCCGCGCGGCAGGCGGTCGAAGAGATTCACCTTCAGCGCACGCTCGAACTCGGCGAGCTGCTTGGACACCGCCGACTGGCTGATATGCAGCTGCGCGGCGCCGGCACTGATGCTGCCGCGCAGCGCCACGGCCTGGAAGATGGCGAGATGGTTGAGGTTCATGCCCGGCCATTCTGCCATGAAGAAAAGAGAAGGATCGTATCGCTATCTTGCCTTTTTCTTATGCGTGGCCCAGGCCTACAATCTTCAGTGGACTGTGAACCCGCAGTCGCCAAACAAACACCATCCTCAGGAACTCCCAGCGTGACCGAACAGAAAGCGACGAATGTGCATTGGCACGAAGGTGAAGTGAGCCGTGCCGACCGCGGCCAGCTGCTCAAGCAGAAGGGCGCCACGCTCTGGTTCACCGGCCTGTCCGGCTCCGGCAAGAGCACGGTGGCGGTGGCGCTGGAGAAAGTGCTCTATGCGCAGGGCCGTCTGGCCTATCGCCTGGACGGCGACAATGTGCGCCTGGGCATCAACAAGAATCTGGGCTTCTCGGCCGAGGATCGCGCCGAGAACATCCGCCGCATCGGCGAGATCGCCAAGCTGTTCGTGGACGCCGGCGTGATCGTGCTGTCCAGCTTCGTCTCGCCCTATCGCGCCGACCGCGATCTGGTGCGCAAGCTGCACGAGGATGCCGGCATGGACTTCATCGAAGTCTATGTCGATGTGCCGCTGGCGGAGGCCGAGAAGCGCGATCCCAAGGGCCTGTACAAGAAGGCCCGCGCCGGTCAGATCAAGAACTTCACCGGCATCGACGATCCCTACGAAGCACCCGAGAAGCCCGAGCTGGTGCTGCCCAGTCACCAGATGAGCCTGGAGCAGGAAGTCGAAGCCCTGCTCAAGCTGCTGCAGGCGCGCGGCATCCTGCCGGCCTGAGTTTTCCCCTTAAACGTCTCCGATTCGAGAATCCCCATGATCAAGCCGCACGGCTCTGACACCCTGCTGCCCCGTTTCGTCTACGACAACGCGCGTCATGCGCAGCTGGCCAAGGAAGCCGAGAGCCTGCCCAGCCTGCTGCTCAACTCCGCCGCCGCCGCCAACGCCGTGATGCTGGGCGCGGGCTACTTCAACCCGCTGGCCGGCTATATGGACAAGGCCGATGCGCTGGGCGTGGCGAAGAACCTCAAGACGGTTGGCGGCCTGTTCTGGCCGGTGCCGATCGTTAACCTCACCAAGGAAGCCGGGGTGAAGACCGGCCGCCTGGCGCTGCGCGACCCCAACGTCGAAGGTCACCCGGTGCTGGCGGTGATGGACGTGCAGAAGATCGAGACCGTCAGCGATGACGAACTCAAGCTGATGGCCAAGGAAATCTTCGGCACCCTGGACGAGAAGCATCCGGGCGTGCAGACCTTCCTGGCCCTGGGCAACACTCTGCTGTCCGGCCCCATCGACGTCCTGAACTTCAGCTACTTCCAGAGCGAGTTTCCGGACACCTTCCGCACCGCGGTGGAAATCCGCAACGAGATCGCCGAACGCGGCTGGAAGAAGGTGGTGGCCTTCCAGACCCGCAACCCCATGCATCGCGCCCACGAAGAGCTGTGCCGCATGGCGCACGAGCGCCTGGGCACCGACGGCATCGTGATCCACATGCTGCTGGGCAAGCTCAAGGCCGGTGACATCCCGGCGCCGGTGCGCGACGCCGCGATCCGGACCATGGTGGAAAACTACTTCCCGAAGAACACGGTGATGATCACCGGCTACGGCTTCGACATGCTCTACGCCGGCCCGCGCGAGGCCGTGCTGCATGCGGTGTTCCGCCAGAACATGGGCGCCGACTATCTGATCGTGGGCCGCGACCACGCCGGCGTGGGCGACTACTACGGTCCCTTCGACGGCCAGACCATCTTCGACGAGAAGGTGCCGGCCGGTGCGCTGGACATCCAGATCTTCCGCGCCGACAACACCGCCTACAGCAAGAAGCTCAACCGCGTGGTGATGATGCGTGAAGCGCCGGATCATGTGCCGGATGACTTCATCAATCTTTCAGGTACCAAGGTTCGCCAGATGCTGGGTCAGGGCATCGCTCCGCCGCCCGAGTTCTCGCGTCCGGAAGTGGCTAAAATCCTGATGGATTACTACCAGGAACTCGACCGCAAGGCATAATTACGGGCTGCCCGTAGCCGCGCAGGGTCGTCGGGCCCGCCGCCAGTTTCTGGCGGCGGGCTTTACTTTTGTATGGCCTGATTCCTGCGTAACGTCGGCAGTATCCCGTCCTCACGAACCGATAAACACAGAGATTCATCATGAGCAGCGTCAAGACCGGACCGATACGCAAACTGCTGGTGGCCAACCGCGGCGAGATCAGCATCCGTGTGATGCGCGCCGCCGCCGAGATGGGCATCCGCACGGTGTCGATCTACGCCCACGAGGATCGCTTCGCCCTGCATCGTTTCAAGGCCGACGAAAGCTATCTGGTCGGCAAGGGACAGAAGCCCATCGCTGCCTATCTGGATATCGCCGACATCATCCGCATCGCCAAGGATGCGCATGTCGATGCCATCCATCCGGGCTATGGCTTCCTCTCGGAAAATCCGCATTTCGCGGAGGCCTGCGCCGCCGCCGGCATCTTGTTCATCGGTCCTTCGCCGGAGGTGCTGCGCACCCTGGGCGACAAGGTGGCCGCGCGCAAGGCCGCCGAGGCCGCCAAGGTGCCGGTGCTGCGCGCCTCGCCGGCGCTGCCGCACGATCTGGAGGAGTGCAAGAAGCTGGTGGCCAGGGTCGGCTATCCGGTGATGATGAAGGCCAGCTGGGGCGGCGGCGGTCGCGGCATGCGCGTGATCGATTCCGAAGCCGAGCTGGCGGTGCAGATGGAGACCGCGCGCCGCGAAGCCAAGGCCGCCTTCGGCAATGACGAGGTCTACGTCGAGAAGCTGGTGCGCCGCGCCCGCCATGTCGAAGTGCAGGTGATGGGCGACACGCACGGCAATCTGATTCATCTCTTCGAGCGTGACTGCTCGGTGCAGCGCCGCAACCAGAAAGTGGTGGAGCGTGCGCCGGCGCCTTATCTCTCCGCTGCGCAACGTGAGGAGCTGTGCGGCGCGGCGCTGCGTCTGTGCAATCAGGTGAACTACTCGCATGCCGGCACCGTCGAGTTCCTGATGGACGCCGACACCGCCGAGTTCTATTTCATCGAGGTCAATCCGCGCATCCAGGTCGAACACACCGTGACCGAGCAGGTCACCGGCGTGGACATCGTCAAGGCGCAGATCCGCGTCACCGAGGGCGCGAAAATCGGCGATCCCGCCCACGATCATGTGCCGGCGCTGCCGACCCAGGATCAGCTCAAGCTCAACGGCCACGCCCTGCAGTGCCGCGTCACCACCGAGGACCCGGAGAACGGCTTCACGCCCGACTACGGCCGTCTGCTCGCCTACCGCAGCCCGGCCGGCTTCGGCATCCGCCTCGACGGCGGCACGGCCTACGGCGGCGCCGTGGTCACGCCTTACTACGACTCCCTGCTGGTGAAGGTCACCGCCTGGGCGCCGACCACGGGTGACGCCATCGCGCGCATGGACCGCGCCCTGCGCGAGTTCCGCATCCGTGGCCTGTCCACCAATCTGGCGTTCCTGGAAAACGTCATCAACCATGATCTGTTCAAGTCCGGCGAGTGCACCACGCGCTTCATCGACACCACGCCGGAGCTGTTCGTGTTCACGCCGCGCCGCGACCGCGCCACCAAGCTGCTGCGCTTCATCGGCGAGGTGACGGTCAACGGCAATCCGGAGATGAAGGGCCGCAAGCCGCCGCAGCTGCCGCTGCCCGAGCCGCTGCTGCCCAAGCTGGCGCTGTCGCAGCCGGTGCCCAAGGGCACGCGCGACATCCTGCTGGAGCGTGGGCCGGCGGGCTTTGCGCAGTGGCTGAAAGACCAGAAGCAGGTGCTGCTCACCGACACCACCATGCGCGATGCGCATCAGTCGCTGTTCGCCACGCGCATGCGTACCCGCGACATGGTGGAGATCGCGCCGTATTACGCACGTCTGGCGCCGAACCTGTTCTCGCTGGAATGCTGGGGCGGGGCGACCTTCGACGTGGCGATGCGCTTTCTGAAGGAATGCCCCTGGGATCGTCTCGCGCAGCTGCGCGCGGCGGTGCCGAACATTCCCTTCCAGATGCTGCTGCGCTCGGCCAATGCCGTGGGCTACACCAACTACGCCGACAACGTGGTGAAGTTCTTCGTGCAGCAGGCGGCGAAGAACGGCGTGGACATCTTCCGCGTGTTCGACTCGCTCAACTGGGTGGAGAACATGCGCGTGGCCATGGACGCGGTGATCGAGTCCGGCGCGGTCTGCGAAGGCACCATCTGCTATACCGGCGATCTGTTCGACGGCTCGCGCCCGAAGTACAACCTCAAGTACTACGTGGACATGGCCAAGCAGCTGGAGAAGGCCGGCGCGCACATCCTGGGCATCAAGGACATGGCCGGCGTCTGCAAGCCGCGTGCGGCGCGCGAGCTGGTCCGCGCGCTGAAGAACGAGGTGGGCCTGCCCATCCACTTCCACACCCACGACACCAGCGGCATCGCCGCCGCCAGCGTGCTCGCGGCGGTGGAGGCGGGTTGTGATGCGGTGGACGGCGCGCTGGATGCGATGTCGGGCCTCACCTCGCAGCCCAATCTCGGCGCCATCGCCGCCAGCCTCTCCGGCAGCGAGCGGGATCCGAAGATCGATTTCGACGCCTTGCAGCAGCTCTCCGATTACTGGGAAGGCGTGCGCCGTTATTACTCGCCCTTCGAGGCCGATATCCGTTCCGGCACCGCCGATGTGTACCGCCATGAAATGCCGGGTGGCCAGTACACGAACCTGCGCGAGCAGGCGCGTGCCCTGGGTCTGGAGTCGCGCTGGTCGGAAGTGTCCAAGGCTTATGCCGATGTGAACCGCCTGTTCGGCGATATCGTCAAGGTCACGCCCACTTCCAAGGTGGTCGGTGACATGGCGCTGTTCATGGTTGCCAACAACCTCACGCCGCACGAGGTGGAGGACGAGGGCAAGAGCATCGACTTCCCCGAGTCCGTGGTGCAGCTGTTCCGTGGTGAGCTGGGCCTGCCGCCGGACGGCTGGCCGAGTGCGCTGCAGAACAAGATTCTCAAGGGCAAGCCGGCGCTCAGCGAGCGGCCCGGCAAGAGCCTGCCGGCGGTGGATCTGGAAGCCGCGCGCAGCGATGCCGAGAAGGCTCTGGGCCAGGAGCTGTCCGATACCGAGCTGGCCTCCTACCTGATGTATCCCAAGGTCTACAAGGACTACGCCGAGCACGTGAAGCTGTACGGCGATGTCTCGCGCCTGCCGACCACGGCCTTCTTCTACGGCATGCGCGAGCAGGAAGAGATCAGCGTCGACATCGACAAGGGCAAGGTGCTGGTGATCCGCCTGCAGGGCCGCGCCGACGAGGACGCCTCGTCCAAGCTGTTCTACGAGCTCAACGGCCAGCCGCGTGCGGTGCGGGTCGCGCGTGCCGACGCCAAGGCCTCGGCCAGCGAACGGCCCAAGGCCGTGGACGGTGATCCCAGCCAGATCGGCGCGCCGATGCCGGGCATGATCTCGCGCGTGGCGGTGAAGGTGGGTGACGTGGTCGCGCAGAACGACCCGCTGATCTCGCTGGAAGCGATGAAGATGGAAACCGTGATCGCCGCGCCGCGTGCCGGTCGCGTCAAGCAGGTGCTGGTGACGGCTGGCAATGCCGTCAACACCAAGGATCTGCTGCTGGTGCTCGAAGACTGAGGCCAGGCCCTGCAAGGCTTGATCCCGATACGCGCCTGCCGCGGTATCGGGATCAGGCGCAGCCAGTTCCTTGTTTTCGCCTGGGCGTTCCCTGCGCCCTGGCGTGATGCTCTGGTCTTTGCCTGCTCGATGGGCTGGTCAGCGCCGCGCCAGGCCCTCGCTGCGCAGGGTCTCGGCGGCGATGCCGTGGGCCTTGAGCTTGCGGTAGAGCGTGTTGCGGCTGATCGCCAGCTGGCGCGCGGTATTGGTCATGTTCCAGGCATTGGCGGCGATGGCGCGCAGCAGCGCTTCGCGCTCGGCCACCATCAGCGGGTTCTCGGCCTCGGCGCCGGTGTTGATCGTGGTGGAGCTGAGCACCGGAACCTTGCTCAGCAATTCCATCGGCGAGGACATGGCGCGGCTCTGCAGCTCGGCCGGCAGATCGGCGACGCGAATCACGCCGGCCTCGGCAATCGCCAGCGCGGTGCGGATGACATTGCGCAGCTCGCGGACATTGCCCGGCCAGTCGTGCTGGGCCAGACGGCGGAAGGCTTCGGCCTCGATGCCGGCAGGGCGGCCCGGTTCGGCCTCCTCGGCCAGGATGCGATGGATCAGCGTTTCCAGATCCTCGCGCTGACGCAGCGCCGGCAGGCTCAGGGTGATGCCGTTCAGGCGATAGAAGAGATCCTCGCGGAATTCACCGCGCGCGATCATGTCGCGCAGCGGCCGGTGCGAGGCGCTGACGATGCGCAGGTTCACCTTCACCGGCGCCTCGCCACCCAGCGGGGTGACTTCCTGTTCTTCCAGCACGCGCAGCAGGCGGGTCTGCAGCGTCAGCGGCATGTCGCCGATTTCGTCGAGGAACAGCGTGCCGCCGCTGGATTGCGCGATCAGGCCGCGCATGCCTTCCCGGCGCGCGCCGGTGAAGGCGCCGGCGCGATAGCCGAACAGCTCGCTCTCGATCAGGGACTCCGGAATCGCCGCGCAATTGACCGCCACGAAGGGCTGATTCGCGCGATCGCTGGCCAGATGCAGGGCGCGGGCGAAGGCTTCCTTGCCGCTGCCGGTCGGGCCCTGGATCAGCACCGAGACCTTGGAGGCGGCGATGCGCTGCGCGCAGCGGGCATTGCGCAGCATGGTCGGATCCTGACCGGCGAGTTCTTCCAGGCTGTGCACCCGCGATTCGCCGCGACTGGGTTCGATGGCCAGCACCTTGCCGCTGATGTTGATGCGCGCGCTGCGCTGTTCCAGCTGCGGCGCGTGCAGGCTCATGTAATAGCGCCGGCCATGCGTCATATCGCGCACCGGCAGAATCGGCTGGCGCGGCATGACCATGCCGGATTCCAGTTCGCGATTGGAAACGTCGAAGATTTCATTGACCGGACGGCCGATCAGGTCGCTGCGGCAGTCCACCGAGAGCAGCGCCACGGCGGTGTCATCGGCGGCGGTGATGCGGCCGTCGGCATCCACCGCCAGGGCGCCGTCGTGCAGCAGGTTCACGAATTCCGGGCGGCTGTGGAAACGGATCACGCGCTTGTTGCGGAAGCGGCGCAGGAACAGGCATTTCTCGATCAGGCGCGCCGACATGCTCAGCAGCGCCACGGTGTGCATGCGGCTGGCCTTGCTGTCGTCGGAGCCGACGCAGGAAGCATCCAGCACCGCCATCAGCTCGCCGCCGGTGTCGCGGATCGGCGCCGCTGAGCAGGACAGGCCGATGTGGCGCGCGCGGAAGTGGTCGTTGCGATGGATGGTGATCGGCCGGCGCTCGGTGATGCAGGTGCCGATGCCATTGGTGCCCTCGTGCTGCTCGCTCCAGTTGGCACCGGCGATCAGTCCCGCCTTGCGGAAGCTGTCGCGCAGGGTGGGATCGACCTTTTCGCTGAGAATCACGCCGCTGGCATCGGTGAGCAGCAACGCATAACCGGAGCCGGAAATCTGCTCGTAGAGCGAGTCCATCTCGGCGCGGGCAATCAGCACCAGGTCTTCGATGCGCTGCTGGCGTTCGCGCAGCTGCACGTTCTCCACCACGGCGGTGTGCATGGGGCCATCGGGACGCAGATGGTGTTCCTTGGCACAGCGCAGCCAGGAATAGATGACGGGTTTGTCGAACTGTGTCGGCAGACGCGGAAACTCGCCGACCAGACTCATGACTTCGCGTGCGTGCTGCACCAAGCTTTGTGGTTCGCCCATCGCTCTCCTCATCGTCTTGCCACCGTGGCAGGCGTCACGCGCCTGGTACAGCCAGTGGACTATCAGTGCAGCAGACCGTATCTGCCGGGTAAAAAAGCGTCAATAAGGACAAACCGAAGCGCTCTGAAACTGTGTCAAGGTCGTGACAGCCATGCTGGCAAATGCGTCCCGGCTGTCACAGCCTGCCTTGGAGTGTGACGGCTCCAGGTATATAAGTTGATGAAAATCAGTGTGGTACATGCGGCGTCCGGTTTGGCGCGGGGCTTGCCATGATTTGTCCAAAAACAGCAGATGCCGGTGCTTTGCCGGCATCCGGAGAGCCCCAGATCATGAGCAATGCCCGAGTGTCCCGGGACCGCAGTCTGAATTTCTGGCGCCGCGCCGATCTGCGCTGGCGCCTGTCCGCCGGCATCGCCCTGGTTCTGCTGTCCAGCCTGAGTGTGGCCAGTCTGCTCGCGGTGCGTGAAGCGCGGCGCTCGGTGGGCGAGGAAATCCGGGCCAGCATGGCGGCGGCCGAGCGCAGCCTCGATATCAGTCTCGGCCTGCTGGCGAACCTGGACGAAGCCAGCGCCGAAGCGGCGCTGCACGATTGGGCGCAGGCCTACGCCTACAGCCGCCACCTCTGCGTGGTGCTGAGCCGCGTGGAGGCCGACGACTACAGCGGCCAGTGCGGCAATTCCGCAGCGCCGCGCGCACCCGCCTGGTTTGCCGAGGGCATCGGCCCGCTGCCGGCCACCGTGCAGCGCGGCTGGCCACAAGCACAGCCGCGTCTGCTGCTGCGCCTGCTGCCGATGCCGGGCAATGAGATCGGCGAAGCCTGGGCAACGGTGCGCGGCCTGTTGCTGCTGCTGATCGCGATGGCCTTCGTCATCAATCTGCTGGTGTTTGCCTGGTTGTCCTATGCCCTGCGTCCCCTGTCCGGCATCGTGCTGGCGCTGGAGCGTATGCAGGAAGGCGAGTTCGAACTGCAGCTGCCGCGGGCGCTGGATGGCACGCCGGAACTGCAGCGCCTGCTGGCGCAGGTGAGCGCCCTGGCGCGCCAGCTCGCACAGGCGCGCACCCAGAATCGTCGTCTCCTGCTGCAGCGTCTGGGCGTGCAGGAAGAGGAGCGGCGCTGGGTGGCGCATGAGCTGCACGACGAGATCGGACAGCACGTCGCCGCCATCGAAGTGGAAACGGCCTGTCTGCAAGGTCTCGCACAAGCCTCGTCGCAGGCGGCGCTGCGGGGCGGCCTGCAGCGCATCCACGGTCTGGTCGGCGAGGTGCATTGCATCAGCCGCCGCCTGATCCAGCGCCTGCGCCCGCCGGCCCTGGATCTGCTGGGGCTGGCGGCGAGCCTGCGCGCCATGGGCGAGCAATGGCAGCGTCACCATCAGGGCTGGACGCTGCAGCTGGAGATAGACGAGAGCTGCAGCCGCGTGCACGACGAGCTGGCGATTCATGTCTTCCGCATCGTCCAGGAAGCCCTGTCGAATGTTGCGCGTCATGCCGATGCCCGACAGGTGCTGGTGCGCGTGCAGATGCAGGCCACGCAGCTGCAGCTGTGCATTGCCGATGATGGTCGCGGCTTTGATGTGCACCGGCGGCGCAGCGGCATGGGCCTGGCCGGCCTGGGCGAGCGCGTGGACGCCCTGCGCGGCAGCCTGCAGGTGGACAGCGCGCGTGGTCTGGGCTGCCGGCTGCATGTGCAGCTGCCCTTGAGCGGCGAGCACGCCACGCGTCGCGACGAGCAGCTGCGCGCCTGCTCGCAGCTGGATGGCGTGGCCCGCGAGGCTTGAGAGCTGCGCTGCAAGCGCTGTGTCTCTCATCCTGAGCGGCCGGCTACGCGATGCGACGCAAACCCGTCTGTCTCAGCGCTCACGTCTCAGGGCCTGCGCCTCATCGCCGTGACAGTCTGCCGCGCCAGCGACGTGACACTTGCGTGTCAGCGCTCGCATGGTCGCCCGGGCCTGCGCCGTTTTTGAGTTTCCCCTGCTGACAAAACAATGACTTAAGGCAATGCCGCGAATGGCATATGGCTTGCGCTATCGGTGCCGGCCCGCGGCGGAGCTATGTCTGCGAACCAGGGCTGTACGAACCCGCCGCAGGTTCGTCAATCACATTCGAGGAGAGTAGGGGTTATGCGTTCTTCATTACCGAAGTACGGTCTGGCCGGCTTTGCGCTCACGCTGATCTCGGCACAGGCCGCCGCAATCGAACTCGATGCCGGCGACTGGAGCTTTACCGTCAACGGCAACGTCAACGTTCATTACATTCATTCCAGTTGTGAAAGCAGTCCGGCGAACATCATCACGGTGGGTGGCGCCTGCACCGTCGACAGCGGCGGGGAAAGCAGTGCGTCTTCGGTCAGCAACGGTCTGCTGCCGGCGGCGCTGAGCTTTGGCATCGCCACGCAGCAGAGCGGCTACAACATCGCGGCGCATTTCGGCCTGTATCCGGGCATCAGCACCAACGACGGCGGCAGCCCCAATCTGCAGAGCGGCAGCAGCAATACCGCGCTGGGCACCACGGGCATGGATGTGCGTCAGGTGTACATGACGGTCGGCAATGCCGATATCGGCACCTTCACGCTGGGCCGCAACTTCGGTCTGTTCGGCTTCGATGCCATCATCAATGACATGACGCTGCCGGGCGTCGGTGTCTCCGGTGCCGCGGGCTCCGGTGCGCCGGCCAATACCACGCTGGGTTCCATCGGCTTCGGCTATGTCTACACCGACACGCTGGCGCAGATGAACTACACCACGCCCAGCTTCTCCGGCCTGACGCTGACCCTGGGCGTGTTCGATCCGGTGGAGCCCTTGTTCCAGGCCTCCGCCACCGCCAAGAGCACGCCGGGCTTTCACGGCAAGCTGGCCTGGACCTATGCCGGCTACTATCTGTCGAGCGCCTTCATCAGCCAGAAGCAGCAGCTGCCCAGCAACGGCGGTGACTACAACAGCTTCGCGGCCGACGTGACCGCCAAGGCCAAGCTCGGTGCCGTTGATCTGCTGGCCAGCTATTACAAGGGTTCGGGGCTGGGCACCACCGCGCTGTTCGTGCTGGCCGACGATGGTCTGGGCAATGCGCGCGACTCCGACGGCTATCTGCTGCAGGCCACCTGCACCCTGGGCAAGACCAAGCTCGGTGCCAACTACGGCGTGTCCAAGCTCGACTATGCCAATGCCACGGACAAGGCAACCCGGCCGAACCTGCTGGAGAAGAACAGCAAGTACACCTTCGGCGTGTATCACGCGCTCACCGCCAACCTCACCCTGCTCAGTGAATTCAGCGGCGTGAAAACCGAGGCGCACAACGGCGCGGAGAATCAGAGCAGCAACTTCAACGTCGGCGCTTATCTGTCGTTCTGATCAGCGGTCCGGCGGCGTTTGTATCGTCGTCGTTGCGCACTGTCACGGCTTTGGGACAGTGCGTAACGCTCGGCGGTGCAGTCACGATGGACAACTGCGCATGAAAGCGCTTTGATGCAGGGCAAGGTGTGTAGAGCAAGACTGTCGTACGAGCCAAGCATCGTGATGACAGTGTTGCCGGACATCACAACAAGTATCGGCGTCTGCCGAAATTGATAAGACTAGAGGAGCTTCACCATGATGAGTCGTACCTTCAAGCAAGGGCATTGGCGTGGCACTGCCATGGCCACCTTCATGCTGGCCAGCTGCCTGCCGGCTTTTGCGGGCGTCACCGATCAGATGATCAGCAACGACGCCGCAAGCACGGACGATGTGGTGACCGTGGGCATGAGCCAGGGCGGCCAGCGCTACAGCCCGCTCAACAAGATCAACACCAGCACCGTGGCCGATCTGGTGCCGGTCTGGACGTTCTCCTTCGGCGACGAGAAGCAGCGCGGCCAGGAAACCCAGCCGCTGATCTACAACGGCAAGGTGTTCGTCACCGGTTCCTACTCGCGCATCTGGGCGCTGGACGCCAAGACCGGCGAGCGACTCTGGGCTTATCAGCATCGTCTGCCCGACGGCATCATGCCCTGCTGCGACGTGGTCAACCGTGGCGCCGCGCTGTACGACAATCTGGTGATCTTCAGCACGCTCGATGCGCATCTGGTGGCGCTCAACCAGGACACCGGCAAGGTGGTCTGGAATGAAACCCTGGGCGACTACAAGGCTGGCTACTCCAACACCGCGGCGCCGCTGATCGTCGATGGCAAGGTCATTACCGGTGTCTCCGGTGGCGAGTTCGGCATCGTCGGTCGCGTCGATGCCCGCGATGCCAGGACCGGCAAGCTGGTGTGGACGCGTCCCACCGTCGAAGGTCACATGGGCTATCTCAATGGCCAGGAGAACGGCATCACCGGCAAGCTCAATGCGAGCTGGCCCGGCGACATGTGGAAGTTCGGTGGCGCCGCCACCTGGCTGGGCTGCACCTACGGCGCCGACGTGCGCCTGATCTACTGTGGCACCGGCAATCCCGCGCCGTGGAACTCGCATCTGCGTCCCGGCGACAACCTGTACTCGTCCTCCACGCTGGCAATCACGCCGGACACCGGCAAGATCGCCTGGAGCTACCAGACCACGCCGCATGACGGCTGGGACTTCGACGGCGTCAACGAGTTCATCCCCTTCGACATGAAGAAGGATGGCAAGACCGTGAAGGCCGGTGCCAAGGCCGACCGCAACGGCTTCTTCTACGTGCTCGACCGCGGCAACGGCAAGTTCATCAGCGCCTCGCCCTTCGTCACCAGGCAGACCTGGACCAAGGGTGTGGATGCCAAGACCGGCCGGCCCATCGAGGCCGACACGCGTCCGGGCGATCCGGCGCAGGCCGAGCGCGGCAAGCAGGTGTTCTCGGCGCCTTCGTTCCTGGGCGGCAAGAACTGGATGCCGATGGCCTACAACCAGAACACCGGCCTGTTCTACGTGCCGGCCAATGAGTGGGGCATGGACATCTGGAACGAGCCCATCGCCTACAAGAAGGGCGCGGCTTATCTGGGTGCGGGCTTCACGATTCATCCGCTGTATGACGATTACATCGGCGCGCTGCGCGCGATGGACCCGGCCACTGGCAAGATCGTCTGGGAGTACAAGAACCCGGCGCCGCTGTGGGGTGGTGTGATGACCACCGCCGGCGATCTGGTGTTCACCGGCACGCCGGAAGGCTACTTCAAGGCCTTCGATGCCAAGACGGGCAAGGAGCTGTGGAAGTTCCAGACCGGTTCGGGTGTGGTCGGTCAGCCGGTCACCTGGGAACAGGATGGCGAGCAGTATGTGGCAGTGGCTTCGGGCTGGGGTGGCGCCGTGCCGCTGTGGGGCGGTGAAGTGGCCAAGAAGGTCAAGGACATCAGCCAGGGCGGCATGCTCTGGGTGTTCAAGCTGCATCGCGCCGCAGCGCCGTAAGCTGCACCCCATGTCGCGGCGGATGCGTGGCTGCGCATCCGCCGCGCTTTTTCACACCCCATACAACTGACCTCGCTCGAGTATCGTCATGCTTGCTCTCTTCAAGAAATCCGCTGCTGTCTCGCTCCCGGCCGCGCTGCTGTTCACCGGTCTGGCCCTGGCGCACGGCAATGTCACGCCGCAGGGCGTGAACACCGAAGGTCTGCCGCCGCTGTCCGGCGAGCTCACCGAAAATCCCTATCGCAAGGACCAGAAGGTTTACGCCAAGGCCATCGAGATCGGCTCTTCGGCCTTCAACCAGAATTGCGCACGCTGCCACGGCCTGGGCGCCGTGTCCGGCGGCATCGCCCCGGACCTGCGCAATCTGCCCGCCGGCGGCGAGGGCGATGAGTTCTTCCAGATGCGCATCCGTCATGGCTCGGTGCGCAATGGCGTGACCTATATGCCGCCGTTCGAATCCGTGTTCAGCGAACAGGCGATCTGGGCGATCCGCAGCTATCTGGATTCAGTCCGTGTCGATAACTGAGCTGCGCGGCAAGGCGCTGCGCGTTCTGCTCCTGCTGCTGGCGCTGCCGCTGGCCAGCGTGGCGGCAGCCGAGGACCGGCTCGACACCATCCGTGAGCGCGGCGAGCTGTCGGTCGCCGTGTATCGCGATTTCGCGCCGTATTCCTATGCCGATGCCGACGGACACTACGTCGGCATCGACGTGGATCTTGCCAAGGCCCTGGCGCAGGCCCTGGCGGTGAAACTGGATCTGCGCCCGGTGATCGCCGGCGAGGACAGCGACGACGATCTGCGCGTGAACATCTGGCGCGGACCGCTGATCAACGGCAGTCCCTCCGATCTGATGCTGCACATCGGTCTGGACCCCGAGTACATCAAGCGCACCGACAAGGCCGAACTGTTCGGCGCCTATCAGCGCGAGACCGTGTCGGTGATCTACCGCAAGCAGCAGATCGGCACCCTGGACACGCCGCTCAAGCTCGCCGGCCAGAAAGTCGGGGTGGAAGTCGATTCGATCAGCGACTACTACATGAGCGGCGCCTTCAACGGCCGCCTGCGTACCAGCGCCGTGCGCCTGCTCTCGGTCGACGAGGCGGTGGCGCGTTATCTGAAAGGCGAACTCGATGCCGTGATGGCGCCGCGTGGCCAGCTGGAGGGCGCGCTGTTTCGCGCGCACGCCGATGCCGCCGCCGTCACCATCGGCGATTTCGTCGGTCTGTTCCGCACGCAGTGGGACGTGGGCATGGCGATCAAGGCCGGCAATCCGGAACTCAAGGCCGCGCTGCAGGCGGCGCTGTCGCAGCTGCGCGAGTCGGGTCGCCTGCGCGAGATCTACGCGTCCCATGGCGTGACCCTGCAGGACCCGCTGCTGAGGCCCTGAACCGACATGGCCGCTTCCGCCTGGCGCCGGCTGGCGCTGCTGTTGATGCTGGTGACGGCCTCGGCGCAGGCGGAGATACCGGCCGATCCCCTGCAGTCGCCGGCCTGGCGTTATCTGGCACAGCGCTATTTCGGCGAGGCCGGTGTCGTCTTCGATCCGCGGGTGAAGCTGCTGCTGCCGGTGTCCGCTGAAAATCCCCTGTCGGTGCCGGTGCACGTGGATGCGCGCGCGCTGGCCGAGGTGCGCGAGATTCTGGTGTTTGCCGACCTGAATCCCATTCCGGTGATTCTGCGCTACCAGCCCGGCGCGCAAGCCGAGCCGAGCCTGGGCTTTCGCTTCAAGGTGCAGCAGGCCACGCCGGTACGCGCGGCCGTGCGCACCGGCGATGGCCAGTGGCATCTGGGCGGCGCCTGGATCGATGCTGCCGGCGGCGGTTGCACCACGCCGAGTCTGGGAACCGGCAGCGGTTTGTGGAAAGACCACTTCGGCGAAATCAGCGGCCATCTCTGGCCGCGCGAGAACGGCGTGCAGCGCCTGCGCCTGCGGGTGATTCATCCCATGGATACCGGCCTGGCCGGCGGCATTCCGGCGTTCTATCTCGATGAGTTGCAGCTGCAGAACGGCAAGGGTGAGTTGCTGGCGAAGCTGCAGGGCTTTGAGCCGCTCGCCGAAAATCCGCTGCTGAGCTTCGATCTGCGCAATGCCGGCGTGGTGCGGGTGCTGGCGCGCGATACGCAGGCCAACCAGCTGCGCGGGAGTGTGGCGCCATGAGAAGCCTGCCCGTCCTGCTGGCGCTGCTGGCCAGCCTCACGGCGCTGGCGGCCGGTCATGAGTATCACCTCAATGGCCAGAAGCTGGCCGATGGCGTGTATGTCTTCGTCGGCGCGAGGGAACACTTCAGTCGCGCCAACGGCGGCAACATCGTCAACACCGGCTTCATCGACACAACGGAGGGCGCGGTGGTGATCGACAGCGGCAGCTCGCGCCTGTACGGCGAGCAGCAGCGCGCCTGGATCAGCGGGCACAGTGCCAGCCGCCGCATCGCCCGCGTCTACATCACGCATGCGCATCCCGATCACTTTCTCGGCAGCCAGGCTTATGCCGAGGTGCCGCAGTATGCCTTGCCGGCGACGCGCGCCAGCATCGCCGAGAGCGGCGACCGGCTCAGCGACAATCTCTACCGGCTGGTGGGCGCCGCGATGAGCGGCACGCAGTCACGCACGCCGAATCTGCCGGCCGGCGAGGGACGCGTGCTGATCGGTGGCCGCGCCCTGCAGCTGATCGCCGGCAGCGGACACACCGAAGCGGATCTGGCGGTCTACGACGAGGCCAGCGGCACGCTGTTCGCCGGTGATCTGGTGTTCTATCAGCGCACCGCCACCACGCCCAATGCCGACATCCCGCGCTGGCTGGCGGCGCTGCAGCGCCTGGAAGCCATCCCGTACAAGACCCTGGTGCCCGGGCACGGCCCGGTGGTGCAGGGGCCGGAAGCCATCGCGCAGACCCGCGACTACCTGCGCTGGTTGCAGAGCACCCTGCAGGAGGCGGCACGCAAGGGCGTGGATCTGCCGGAGCTGTTCGAGCAGCCGCTGCCCGAACGCTTCCGCGACCTGGCGCTGGCGCGCGTGGAGTTCATGCGTTCGGCCGAGCACTTGTATCCGGCGCTGGAACTGGACACGCTTCAGGGGCAGGGCTCGCACTGAGCGGTATCGCGGTCCGCATCCACATAAAACTCAAGGGGAGAAACCATGCTGCAAGTCGGTATCTGGGCCGAGCACGGCGCAACGTTCCTGCGCGTGCTGGTGATTGCCACCACGCTGTTCTTCGCGCTGCCCATCTTTCTGGTGCCGCTGCACTGGGCGCGCCTGATGCGCTGGCGCATTCCGCAGGACACCGACCTTGCCGTCTATTTCGGGCGCTGCCTGGGCGCCTTCATCCTGATCTTCGAGGGCTTGGCCTGGCGCGCGGCCTCGGGCCTGGAAGACCTGCAGACGGTGTTCAAGATGCTGCTGGCCATCGCCGGCAGCATGGTGCTGGTCCACATCTATGGCGCGCTGCGCCGCATCCAGCCCTGGACCGAGACCCTGGAGATCGGCTTCTACGCGGGTTTGTTCTGGCTGGGGCTGCGGTTCTATCCGGTCGGTGTCTGAGCCGGCTCAACGTCCCTGCCAGACTGGCTTGCGCTTTTCCAGGAAGGCGCGCGGGCCTTCGGCGAAGTCGGCGGTGCCGAGCAGGGACATGAACTTCTCGCCCGAGAGCTGCGCCAGCTCGGCATCGCTCTGCTCGAAGGCCGAGGCGCAGATCAGGCGTGAGGCCTGCACCGCCAGCGGCGCGTTGTCGGCAATGCTCTGTGCCAGCGCCAGGGCGCGTGCACTCAGCTGCTCTTCATCGACCAGTTCGTTGATCAGGCCCAGGCTCAGGGCCTGCTCGGCGCCCACGGCCTCGCCGCTGAGAATCATCGCCATGGCCACGCGCGGCGGGATGCTGCGCGGCAGACGGTAAAGGCCGCCGGCCGCTGCAATCAGCGAACGCTTGACCTCCGGCAGACCGAAGCTGGCGCTGCGCGTGGCCACCGTCAGATCGCAGGCCAGCGACAGCTCGGTGCCGCCGCCCAGGGCGCTGCCGCTCACCGCCGCGATCCAGGGCTTGATGCGTTTGGCGTTGACGAAACCGGCAAAGCCATTGCGCGAGTGATTCAGTTCCAGGCCGCGACCGGCGGCAATCTCGCCCAGATCGGCGCCGGCGCAGAACACCTTGCCGCCGGCACCCTGCAGAATCGCGACGCGGATCTGCGGGTCTTCGTCCACCAGGCGCACATAGCGCGCCAGCAGGCGAGTGACCGCAGCGTTCACGGCATTGCGCTTTTCCGGTCGATCCAGGGTGATCACCGCGATGTGCGCGCCGTGCCGCTCGAAGCGCACCGGCGCCGGCGGCAGCTGCGCGGGCGGCTGCAGGCCAAAGTGCAGCCAGCCGTCGTTGCCGTCGTAGATGTGCCCCTCGCGGCCGATCGCTTCCTGTGTGCCGTCGATCAGGAACTGCAGGGTGTCGCGCTCCAGTTCGGTGACGCGCGTGACCACGCGCTGGCCATCCGGCGTGCGCGCCAGCACGATGCCGCGATCCGGCTTGCCGCCGGGCGTGAACGAGACCGTATAGGTCTCGATGCGGGCCGGGCCGCTGTAGTCTTCGAGCAGCGCCGGTGCCGGCGCCTGCTGCGCTTCCAGTTCCGCCTGCAGGTCTTCGTTGCGCAGCGGCTGCGTCGGGGGCCGCCGCGCCAGCACCGCCGCATGGTGCTTGGTGACGAACTCGCCATTGCCGTGCAACAGGCCCAGGCGACCTTCGCCGGCACGCAGGGCGCGCACCATCGCGGTGATGGCATGGGTCATGTAGTTGTTGCCCGGCCCGCCGAACATCGTCAGGCCACCGCAGACCGAGGTCTGCGCATCGGCCGCAAGGCCCAGCACGCGCCGCGCGAGCTTGGGCACGATGGGAAAGCAGGAATACAGCTCGAAGAGATCCAGATCGCGCGCCGCCAGGCCGTTGAGCGCCAGGGTGCGCTGCAGCACCAGCTCCAGGGCGGGCGAGTGCTGATAGTGGGCGCGCTGCAGGAAGTCATAAGGCTCGTGCGCGCCGGCGCCGGACCAGATGTAGACCAGCTGGTCTTCGGGCACGCCCATGGCCAGGGCGCGCTCGCGCGTGGTGACGATCACCGCCGCCGCCTGATTCACCGCGACATTGGCCACCATGTATTTCTGGTAGGGCCAGTACAGGGGACGATTGTCCTTGCTGGGCGTGACCACTTCCTCGGCGCTCATGCTGCGCCCGCTCCAGGAATAAGGATTGCGCGCCGCCGCCTCCGAGTTTTTGGCGAAGATCAGGCCGGACTCGGCCTGCGACTCGGCAAAGCTCTGCTGCCAGTGTGCGCGGCAGGCGTTTTCATACAGCGGATAGATCGCCACCGGCGAGGACAGGCCGTAGTCGGCCGCCAGGCGCGACACATGATCCTCGGCATTGAGCGGACCCTTGCTGGGATGCGGATCGCTCCAGGCCGGCTTGCGGCCCTGGCTCAGCAGCGCGCCCATGGTGCGCACGGCCTCGGCACCACAGAGCAGGGACACCTCGCTCTGGCCCCTGACGATGTCCAGGGCGGCGTCGAGCATCATGCGCACCGGCGTCTCGCCGCCGATCGGGCCCTGGATATGCTCGGCGCCGCGGATGCGCAGGCGCTGCGCCAGCAGCTCCGGCAGATTGCGATAGGCCCAGCAGAACAGATCGACCACGCGGATGGTGTCGATCTGCCGCAGCCAGCCGCCGCCGCCGTCGCGGTCTGCAGCCAGCACCGCCTCCTGCAGCAGTTCTACAGGCTCGCGGCCTTCGGCGGGATTGCGCGGCTTGTCGAGATATTCACCGATGGCAACGATGACGGGAACGCGTTCGCGGGCGGCTGTGTTCATGGCTTGTGGTGTGTGAGCTGCGCCAGTGCGCAGCGTAATCAGAATTGCAGCTGTCGTGCGGCCAGGTCTTTCATGATTTCGCTGGCGCCGCCGCCGATGGACAGCACCTTGGTCTCGCGAAACACGCGCTCCACCTTGGCGCCACGCAGGAAACCGGCGCCGCCGAAGATCTGCACGGCTTCGCCGGCGACCTCTTCCAGCGTGCTGGTGGCCAGATTCTTCAGCATGCACAGCTCGGCAATCGGTGCCTGCTGCCTGGAAACCTGCCAGGTGAGCAAGTCCAGCTGCGCCTTGACCGCGTCGATGCGCATCTTCATGTCCACCAGCTTGTGGCGGATCACCTGCCGCGTGATCAGCGGCTTGCCGAAGGTCTGGCGTTCGCGCGCATAGGCCAGGGCTTCGTCGTAACAGAGCTGCGCCGAGGCCCAGGCCTGTGCCGCCAGCATCAGGCGCTCGGAATTGAAGTTGCGCATGATCGCCAGGAAGCCGGCGTTTTCCGGACCCAGACGGTTGGCCACCGGCACGCGGCAGTTCTCGAAGTAAAGCGTGGCGGTGTCGGAGCAGTGCCAGCCCATCTTCTGCAGCGGGCTGCGGCTCAGGCCCTCGCAAGGCGCTTCCACCACCAGCAGCGAGATGCCGTTCAGTCCCGGCTCGCCGGTGCGCACCGCCAGGGTGATGAAGTCGGCGCGCAGGCCGGAGGTGATGAAGGTCTTGGCGCCATCGACGATGTAGACATCGTTCTCGCGGCGCGCACGCGTACGCAGATTGGCCACGTCCGAGCCACCACCGGGTTCGGTGATGGCCAGGGCCGCGATCTTCTCTCCCGCGAGCACGGGCTTCAGGAAGCGTGCCTGCTGCTCGGCATTGCCCATGTACAGCACCGGCGGACTGGCGATGCCGTGCGAGAGCAGGCTGGCAATCAGGCCGCCGGCGCTGCTGCGCGCCAGCTCTTCCACCACGATCTGCTGGTAGAAGTAATCCGCAACCTCGATGCCGCCCAGGGCCTCGGGAAAGCCGATGCCCAGCAAGCCGGCTTCGCTGGCCTTGCGGTGCAGCTCGCGCGGCAGCTCGCCGGCCGTCTCCCAGGACTCGATGTGCGGCAGGCATTCGCGTTGCACGAAACGCCGCACCTGATCGCGGAAGCTGTCGTGCTCGGCGGTGAAGAAGGGTGAGGCGGCGCTGCGCTTGCTCATGATGGCTTGAGTCGGCTCAGGCCAGCTTGGCGGCGTCGAAGAAGCTGCCCATGCGCTGCGCCAGCATCAGATCGCCTTCCACCTGCAGCTTGCCGGTCATGAACGCGCTCATGCCATTGAGCTCGCCCTTGAGCAGGGCAATCAGGTCTTCATCGGCCATGCTCACGGTCAGGTCGGCGGCGGGCGCCTTGCCTTCCACCGTGCTGCACACGCCGTCCTTGATCTGCACATAGGCAGGCGTGGAGGCATTGAACTGGATCACGCAGGCGCTGCTGCCGGCGGCGTTGGCATCGAAAGCGGCGGGCAGTTTCTTGAGGACATCGATCACGGACATGGGGTACTCCTCCAATCGTTGAAAAAATGATCTGCAGCGGATTCAATCGCGACGATAGAGCGTCACCACGCAGGCGCCGCCCAGACCCAGGTTGTGCTGCAGGGCGATGCGTGCGCCGTCCACCTGACGCGCATCGGCACAGCCGCGCAGCTGCCAGACCAGCTCGGTGCACTGTGCCAGACCCGTGGCGCCCAGGGGATGACCCTTGGACAGCAGGCCGCCGGAAGGATTGGTCACCACCTTGCCGCCGTAGGTGTTCTGCGCGTCCCAGATGAAGGCCTCGGCACCGCCTTCGGCACACAGGCCCAGGGCCTCGTAGGTGAGCAGCTCGTTGGCGGTGAAGCAGTCGTGCAGCTCCACGACATCCACTTCTTCAGGGCCGATGCCGGCGGCCTCGTACACCTGGCGTGCGGCGGCCTTGCTCATGTCGTAGCCGACCATCTTGATCATGCTCTTTTCCGAGAAGCTGCTGGCGAAGTCGGTGGTCATGGCCTGCGCGGCGATGTACACCGGCTGGGCAATGCCGTGCTTGCTGGCGAACTCATCGGAGCAGAGGATCGCCGCACCCGCGCCGCAGGTGGGCGGGCAGCACTGGAAGCGCGTCAGGGGATCGAAGACTTCTTCCGAGGCCATGATCTCGTCCAGGCTCAGGGCCTGCGAGAACAGGGCGTAAGGATTGCGGCTGGCGTGGCGGCGCGCCTTCTCGGCGATCTTGCCGAAGGTTTCCTTGCGCGTGCCGTGCTCATAACGGTATTCGCGGCCGGCGCCGCCGAACATCTGCGCAGCGGGCGGGGCGCTGTTGATGCCCTGTACCTCGTTCATCAGCTGCACCTGCGGCCCCAGCGGCGGTTCGCGGTCGTCGAACTTGCTGCCCAGCGCGCCGCGCTCCATCTTCTCGAAGCCCAGGGCCAGCACGCATTCGGCGGCGCCGCTTGCCACGGCCTGCCGCGCCAGCCACAGCGCGGTGGAGCCGGTGGAGCAGTTGTTGTTGACGTTCACCACCGGAATGCCGGTGAGGCCCAGTTCGTAGACCGCGCGCTGGCCGCAGGTGGAATCGCCGTACACATAGCCGACATAGGCCTGCTGCACTTCCTCGTAGGCAATGCCGGCATCCCGCAGCGCGATCTGACCGGCCTCGCGGGCCATCTCGTAGTACTCGGCACTGGCGCCCGGCTTGGCGAACCTGGTCATGCCCACGCCGATGACATTGACGCGACGTTTCATGCTTGTCTCCGATTCAAAGCGAAAGAGTCACAGCAGCTCGGCCAGCAGGGCGAGCTGGGGTGCCAGGCGCACATCGCCGTCCACGCGCAGGCGGCCCTGCTGATAGAGGCTGCGCACCGGCGCTTGGCGCTGCAGCAGGGCGTACAGGTCTTCATCGCGGATGCCGAACACGGCATCGGCCTGACCCGGTGCCTGCGCCTTCAGGCTGGGCTGCGCACCGCTGCAGTCCAGCAGCCAGCTGGCCTCGGGCTCGCGCAGGTTCAGGCGCAGCAGCTTGCCCTTGAGTGCAGCCAGGGCCGTCGAGTCCTGAGCCAGCTTCTGCTGCAGGCGTTCCAGCAAGGCTGCGCTGCGCGAGGCTGCCGGGCTCAGCGCCGATGCCGCGGCAGCCGGTGCACGCGGCGCCGCAGCCGCTGTGCCGCGCGCCTGCTGCAGCAACTTGGGATCGAGCTTCTGCAGGAAGCCCAGCTTCTGCGAGGCCATGACATTGCCGCTGACCTTCATCTTGCCGCCGAAGTACAGCTTGTTGGGATCGGCCTTGCCGCTGGCCATGGCCAGGAAATCCTCATCCGCCATCTCCAGCTTGACATCGGCCTGCTCGGCGACGCCGGCGAAGACGCGGCCATCACCGGACTTCAGATCGATGACCCAGCTGCTGTCGGGCTGCTTGAGCTGAAACTGGAACACGGTCTTGATCTGCGCGCCCATGCCCGGATGTGCCTGCAGATGCAGACCGATGGCGGCGAAGATCGTGGCGCTGCCACTGGCATCGGCGGGCGGCGCGGCTTCGGCAGCCGCAGCCCTTGTGCCGCGCGTCTGCTGCAGCAGTTTGGGATCGAGCTTCTGCAGGAAGCCCAGCTTCTGCGAGGCCATGACATTGCCGCTGACCTTCATCTTGCCGCCGAAGTACAGCTTGTTGGGATCGGCCTTGCCGGTGGCCATGGCGATGAAATCGGCATCGGCGAGTTCCAGCGTGACATCGGCCTGTGCCGCCAGGCCTTGCTGAACCGCGCCGTCGCCGGACTTCAGATCCAGATACCAGTCGCTGTCCGGAGACTTGAGGCGGAACTGGAACACGGTCTTGATCTGCTCGCCCAGACCCTTGTGCTGCTGCAGGTGCAGGGCGATGGCGCCGAACAGCTCGCCCGCGCTGGGGCCGGCATCGGCCGGCGGCTGCGCCGCAGCGGGCTTGGCGCTGGCCGCGACCGGAATCTGTTCGTAGAACTCGACGGCCGCGTTCTTGATCACGATCTTGTCGTTTTCCTTGACGCGGGTTTCGACGATGACGCGCGTGGCCGATTCGCGCCACATGCGCGTGACCAGGGTCTGTCCCGGAAACACATTGTCGGCGAAGCGCACGCGGATGCTCTTGAAGCGACGCGCATCGTTGCCGAGGAAAGCCTTGATCACATGGCGTGCGACATAACCATACGTGCAGAGGCCGTGCAGGATGGGCTTGTCGAAGCCGAAGGCCTTGGCGAAGGCCGGATCGGCGTGCAGCGGATTCCAGTCGCCGGAGAGCCGGTAGAGCAGGGCCTGGTTGGCATCGGTGCGTTCCTCGATCACGGCATCCGGTTCGCGCGCCGGTGGTTCCAGCGTTTCACCGGCCGGGCCGCGATCGCCGCCCCAGCCGCCGGCGCCGCGCACGAACATCGTGGTTTCGTTGTATGCCACTTCTTCGCCGGCCTGGTTGCGGCTCGTCACCGCGATCACCACCACGGCGTGCGGCGCCTTGTCATAGGCGGCTTTCAGCCTGAAGCTGTGCCGCAACTGATCCTGGCCCTTGAGCGGCTGCTTGATCTCGGTGTACTGCTCGCCGTGCAGCAGGCGCTCAAAACCGAAGTTGAGGCCCTTGAGCACCTGCTTGCCTTCCTTGGCCAGCGCCAGCATGGCATTGCTGGCCGGCATCACGGCGTAGGTGGGCAGCACCTGGAAGCGATCACCCTTGAGCTCGTAGACGTAGGACAGCTCCTGATCGTCGAGCGGGTCCGGTGCCGCGCCCACGCCGAGCGCATAGAGCGCGACATCGCGCTGATCGTACTGGCTGTCGATCACGGTCTCGCTGTTCATGGCCTGATCCAGGTCGATGAACTCGTTGCCGCCCAGCGACTTCGAATTCATGTTGGCCAGCAGCGGCGCCATGGATTCGTTGATGTTGCCGGGATGCTCGGCGTCGGTGAAGTCACCGATCTGCGCCCAGTGCCTGGCCACGTCCTCGGCGCTGAACGGGCGACCCAGTGGCAGCGAGCGGCCCTTGCTGCGCTCCCAGCGCAGCTTGCCGATGTAACCGGCGCCGACCTCGAACAGGCTGCCGGATTCCTTGCAGTCCTCGTGGCAGAGCCAGCCGAGCAGGGGGCTGACGTATTCCGGCTTGAGCGCGGCGATCAGTTCCGGCGGCAGCACGGTTTCGGTGAGGCGGCTGCCGGCGATCGGCGCGATGGTGTTGACGTGGATGTTCTTGGCGCGGCCTTCCTGCGCCAGGGTGTTGGCCAGCCCCACCAGCGCGAGCTTGGCTGCCGAGTAATTGGCCTGGCCGAAGTTGCCGTAGATGCCGGCGGCCGAGGTGGTCATGATGATGCGGCCATAGCCCTTGTCGCGCAGGATCGGCCAGGCCGCGTGCGAAACCCGGAACGCGCCATGCAGATGCACGCGCACGATCAGATCCCAGTCCGCCTGCGTCATCTTGTGGAAGCTGCTGTCGCGCAGGATGCCGGCGTTGTTGACCACGATGTCCAGGGTGCCGAAGGCATCCAGCGCGGTCTGCACGATCCTGTCGCCGTCTTCCACCGAATCGTAATTGGCTACTGCCTCGCCGCCGGCGGCGCGGATCTCCTCGACCACCTTGTCGGCGGCGGCGCTGGACTTGCCCTCGCCATGAATGCCGCCGCCCAGATCGTTGACCACCACCCGCGCGCCGCGGGCGGCGAACATCAGGGCATGCTGACGGCCCAGGCCATTGCCGGCGCCGGTGATGATCGCCACCTTGCCGTCGTAGCGCAGCTCGCTGCTCATCTTCGTCATTCTCCTGGTCTGTCGGCGCACGATCAGAGCGTGCGCGCGATCAGTTCTTTCATGATTTCGTTGGTGCCGCCGTAGATGCGCTGGGCGCGCGAATCGACGAAGGCACGCGCCACCGGGTATTCGAGCATGTAGCCGTAGCCGCCATGCAGCTGCACGCATTGATCGACCACCTTGCCGAGCAGATCCGAACACCAGTATTTGGCGGTGGCGGCGTCGTCCACGCCCAGCTTGTTCTGCATCACCAGCTCCGTGCAGCGGTCCACGAACACGCGGGCGATGGACAGCTCCGCCTTCATCTCGGCGAGCTTGAAGCGGGTGTTCTGGAACTGCGCCACCGCCTTGCCGAAGGCCTTGCGGCTGCGCGTGTATTCGATGGTGTGCTTGAGCACCGCCTCGCCGCCGGCCACCGAGGTGATGGCGATCATCAGGCGTTCCCAGGCCAGCTCCTTCATCAGCATGATGAAGCCCATGCCTTCCTTCAGACCCAGCAGATTGGCCTTGGGCACGCGCACGTTCTCGAAGAACAGCTCGCAGGTGTCCTGCGCTTTCATGCCGACTTTCTTCAGCGGTTTGCCCTTGGTGAAGCCCGGGCTGTCGGCCTCGACCAGCAGCAGGGAGATGTCCTTGGCGCCTTCGCCGCTGTTGCCGGTTCTGGCGACCACGATGGCGAGGTCGCAGAGATAACCGTTGGTGATGAAGATCTTCGAACCATTGAGGATGTAGTGGTCGCCGTCGGCCACCGCCGTGGTCTTGACCGCCTGCAGATCGGAGCCGGTGCCGGGCTCGGTCATGGCGATGGCGCCGACCATCTCGCCGCTGGCGAGCTTGGGCAGATAGCGCTGCTTCTGCTCGGGCGTGCCGAAGTTGTTGATGTAGGGCGCGACGATGTCGGAGTGCAGGGAGAAGCCCACGCCGGAGTCGCCGCTGTAAGCCTGCTCTTCCATCAGGATCACGCTGTAGCTGCGGTCCACGCCCAGGCCGCCGTAAGCCTCGGGCATGGTCACGCACAGCAGGCCCAGTTCGCCGGCCTTGTTCCAGAGCTTGCGGTCGACATGCTGCTGCTCTTCCCAGGCTTCGCGATACGGCAGCACCTCGGTTTCAAAGAAGCGGCGCACGGTCTTGCGGAAGTCCTCGTGCTCGGGCTTGAACAGGGTGCGGGCGATCATCCGTTGCTACTCCTCGTTGATTATTTACATACAGTCCGGACTGTATCTAATATCAAGACCGGAATCGCTGTCAAACGGCAGCGGCGCGGTGCTTGGCCAAGCGCTTCAACCATCAGGCAAGCAGGCTTGCGCTGCCGTGGTCGCCTAGCCAAACTGCCCGCCATTTATGAGCTCCGACAAAACACCAAAACGCCGCCGCCGCTCGCAGGAAGAACGCAGTGATGCCATGCGCAGGCGCCTCATCGAGGCCACGGTGGAGAGCCTGGCGCAGGAGGGTTACGCCGGCAGCTCGCTCAGCTCCATCGTGCGCCGCGCCGGGGTCTCGCGCGGCGCGCAGGTGCATCACTATCCGAACAAGCAGGCGCTGCTGCTCGATGCCGCCGAAGAACTGCTGAAGAACAATTACCGCCAGATCGGCGAGGCCCTGCTGGGCATGCCGGAAGGCGGCGACAAGCTGCAGGCGGTGGTCGATACCGTGTGGCAGCAGTTTTTCGAGACCGCGCAGTTTCGCGCCTACTGCGAGCTGCTCACCGCCGCGCAGCGCGACGCGGCGCTGATGACGGCGATGCGCACCATGGTGCGCCGAGTCTTCGATCTGTTCTCGCCGGCCTCCGCGCACTACTTCGAAACCAAGGACAGCGGCACGCGCTCGGCGGAATTGTTCCTGCAGCTGGGCTTCCTGCTGTCGGGGCTGGCGCTGCAGGCCGATCTGCTCGACAACCGCGCGATGATCCGCGCGCAGGTGCAGCTCTGGGTGGATCTGGTGCGGCCGCAGCTGCGCGCGCGCAAGGGTGTGCGCACGCCACCGCCGCGACCCGGGGTCTGGGATCAGCCGCTGCGCAATCAGCTGCCGGCGACGGCAGCGGTGCGCAAGCGCAAAGCCTAGTCCCGGGCCTGGAAGCTGTCGCGCAGCAGCTGGGCCTGAGCCGCCAGCGCGGCGCGCGCGCTCATGGCGCGTGCGCCACGATCGGCCTGTGCAGGACTGGCGCTTTCCTCGATGCGGTTGAGTCTGCCGCCGACACTGGCGAAACGGCTCTCGACGCTGAGGGCGTAATCGGGCGCCAGCAGGCTGTAGCAGGCATTGTGCAGAATCCCGGCGCCGCTCGATGCCTGCCCGGCGTAGCGCGAGGCGATGGCCTGGGCGCAGGCCCGGCCTTGCGCGTGGGCGGCTGAGGCGGACTTGGGCAGGGGCAGCGCCTGACTGGCGTCGCCCACGACATAGACATGCTCATGGCGCAGCGAGGCGAAGCTGTCGGCGGCCACCGGACACCAGAGGCTTTCGTCGCAGAGATCCGAGCGCTGGGCCAGGGCACCGGCGGTCTGCGGCGGAATCAGGCTGATCAGATCGGCCCGCACGCGCTCGCCGCTGTCCAGCAACACGCTGCCGGCGCGCGCATCCACCGCGCGCACACTGCCGCCGGCGGCGCGCGGCAGCCATTCGATGGTCTGCGGATACAGGGCTTCCCAGCCGGCCATGAAGGCGGCGCTCAGGGGGAAGTCATCCTTGGCGTCGGCAATCAGAATGCGCCAGCGCTTGCGCCGCCGCTGCGCATACCAGGCAAAGGCGGCAGCGCGTTCATAGGGCGCCAGCGGGCAGCGATAGGGCAGGGGCGGCGCGCTGATCAGCAGGGTCGCGCGTTCGGGCAGCGCGGCAAGGCGCCGCTGCAGCAGCGGCAGCTGTGCATCCAGCAGCCAGCCGTGCGGCATGCGCGAGCTGTTCTGCGCATCGAGCCCTTCAATCGCCTCATAACGCAGATCGATACCGGGTGCGATCACGAAGCAGTCCGCACGCAGACGGCTGCCATCGGCCAGATACAGGCAGCGATCCGGCGCGTCCAGGCGCTCGGCGCGCAGCGGCAGCCAGCGCAGTGACAGCTGCCGCACCAGAGGTTCGATGTTTGCCTGCAGACGTTCGGCGGCGATGAAGCCGGCCAGCAGGCCATTGGACAAGGGCCCGGTGATGAAGCGCGCGCGTGGTTCCACCAGGCTGATGCGGCAGTCCGGCAGCAGCTCGCGCAGTGCGCGTATGCAGCTCATGCCGGCAAAACCGCCACCGACCACCGCCACATGCAGGCTCGCGGCGCCGGCGCTCAGGCGCGGCAGCGCCAGGCCGCCGAGCATGGCGAGGTCGTGCAGGACTTGGCGACGGGTGCGCATCATTTCGCGCAATTGTCGCGCAAACCCCGCGTGATCGCTGTCCGGCCGCTCCTTCGCCATTTGCGCCTGTGTCGCAGGAAAAATGACCAGCGACGCAGGAAATCACCACCCCCCGAAGCCGCGTCCGGCGGCATTGATCCGGATCAATGTTGGGCGCCTGGGGGCGCTCCGCATCATGGTTTGCGCGGCGACGGACGCCCAGCGCAAAACGCCGCCGCAAGCGGCAGGACAGTCCGCCTGATGCGCAAGGCGCAGCGGCGAAAAACGGAGGAGAACGACGATGGCCAAGACCCTGTTCCTGGGCGCGCGCATCTGGGATGCGAGCGGTGCCCCCGCCTTCGAAGGCGATGTGCTGGTGGAGAACCAGTACATCCGCGCCATCTCGCGCACGCCCGGACAGCTGACTGCACCCGGCGCCACCGTGATCCAGGCGCGCGGCAAGACCCTGCTGCCGGGCATGACCGAAGGTCATGCGCATCTGTCCTTCGATGCCGCGACCTCCACGGAGGATCTGATCACCCCGCCGCCCGAGGAGCAGACCCTGGCCACCGCGCGCGGCGCCAAGGCCTTGCTCGATGCCGGCTTCACCAGTGCCTGGGGCGCTTCCGAGGCCAAGCTGCGTCTGGGTGTGGCGGTGCGCAATGAGGTCGATGCCGGGCGTCTGCCGGGGCCGCGCATCCGCGCCGGTTCGCTGGAGATTTCCGTGACCGGCGGCATGGGCGATGAAAGCCGTCTGCACAATCCGCGCAAGGGGCCTTCGATCATCATCGACGGGCCTGAGGAGATGCGCAAAGCCGTGCGCCTGTGCTGCCGCGAGGGCTGCGACAACATCAAGCTCGATGTCTCGGGCGACCCGTTCTATCCGAACACGCCGGCGCACCTCACGCCGATGGCGTACGAGGAAATCCGCATGGCGGTGGAAACCGCGCATGCCCTGGGCCGGCGCGTCAATGCGCACACGCGCTCCATCGCCGGCACGCAGGCCTGCATCAAGGCCGGTGTCGATGTGCTGTATCACCTGGAGTATTCCGACGAGCAGACCCTGGACCTGCTCGAGGAGGCCCGCGAGCGCGTGTTCGTGGTGCCCACCGTCAGCCTGTTCCACACCATCGTCAACAACGAGGCCGCGCCTTACGGCCTGAGCGCCGAAGTCGGCGCGCGCATGGGCGTCCCCGCTTTGCTGGAAGCCTCGTCGAAGACGCATACGGCGCTGCGCAAGCGCGGCATCCGCCATGTCATCGGCGGTGACTACGGCTTCGCCTGGAGCCGCAACGGCAGCAATGCCCGCGATCTGCAGTTCTTCGTGGACTACTACGGTTACACGCCGGCCGAAGCCCTGCGCTGCGCCACGCGCAATGGCGGCGCGATGATGGGCATCGACAGCGGCCAGAAGCTGGGCCAGATCCAGGAAGGCTATCTGGCCGATCTGCTGCTGGTGGCCGGCGATCCGCTCGCCGACCTGTCGCTGATGACCCAGGCCGAACGTCTGCTGGTGATCATGAAAGACGGCGCGCTTTACAAGAACCGCTGCGCAGCCTGAGCGCGGCATCGCATTGAATCCACCAAACCCTGGAGAAAACTCATGAGCGTGGCAACACCAGACCCAGTGCAGCTCGACCAGGGCGATGCCCGCTGTCCGGGCGCGCCCAGCACGCAGGACATCATCGCCGGCGACAAGGTGCCCGCGCCGGGCTGGGTGCGTTCCGAGGCCTATCAGTTCCTCGGCAGCGAGGATGTCTCCTCCGAGCGTTACACCGAAGCGGCGTTTGCGAAGCAGGAATTCGACAAGCTGTGGACGCGCACCTGGCAATTCGCCTGCCGCGAGGAACACATTCCGGAAACGGGCGACTACTACGTCTATGACATCGGGCCGTACTCCTTCATCGTCACCCGCGTCAGCGACCGTGAAATCCGCGCCTACTACAACGCCTGCCTGCATCGCGGCACCAAGCTGCGCGCCTCCGGCACCGAAGGTTTTGCCGAAGAGTTCAAGTGCAGCTTCCACGGCTGGAGCTGGAGCATCGACGGCAACTGCCGCGAAGTGGTCTGCGAATGGGACTTCCCGCATGTGGACAAGGCGAAGTTCAGCCTGCCGCAGGTGCGCGTCGAGACCCTGGGCGGCTTCGTGTTCATCAACATGGACGATCAGGCGCCGACACTCACCGAGTATCTGGGCGCCGAGGCGGTCTCGCACATCCGCGCCTGGAAGCTGGAAGACCGCTATATCTACGCGCACGTGGCCAAGAACCTGCCGGCCAACTGGAAGCTGTCCATCGAAGCGTTCATGGAGGCCTACCATGTGCTGGAGACGCATCCGCAGGTGGCGGTCTCCAACGGCGACGCCAACTCGCAGTACGACGTCTACGGCGAGCACGTCAACCGCTTCATCTCCACGCTGGGCGTGCTGAGCCCGCATCTGTACGGCAAGCACAGCGAGCAAGACATCCTCAATCAGTTCACGGTGGGCGACAGCAGCGTGCTCGCCGGCGCCAAGCGCTCGCTGGGCGAGGGCGGCAAGGCGCGGCAGGTGATGGCCGACATGCTGCGCAGCATGTTCGAGAAGGCCACCAATACCGATCTGTCCAAGGTTTCGGACTCGGAACTGCTGGACTGCTTCTCCTACACCCTGTTCCCGAACTGCTTCCTGTTCCCCGGCATCTCGCTGCCGATGGTCTACCGTTTCCGTCCGGACCCGCGCGATCACCGCAAATGCCTCTATGAAGTGTTCTTCCTGCGGCCCGTGCCCCAGGATGGCGTGCGTCCGCGTCCGGCCGAAATGGAACGCCTGAGCGATGCGCAGTCCTTCACCCAGGCCAAGACCATGGATCGTGGCTTCGGCGTGATTCTGGATCAGGACACCGACAACCTGATTCTGCAGCAGGAAGGCTTCGAGGCCAGCGCCAAGCGCGCCGAGACCCTGGGCAATTATCAGGAAATCCGCATCCGCCATTTCGAGCGCACGGTGGATCGTTACGTGAAATCCTGAGTGCGATCGAGGCCTATGCATTGCGGCTGCCGCCCGCTGCGGCAGCCGCAATGCGGCGCCGCGTGTGACTGGCTTGCCGTGACTGCCGCAAGCCACGCCGCGTTCAGGACAGGGTTTGCAGCAGCCTGCTAGTGTCGTGAGTCAGAAGTTCCTTGATGAAGTCGCCGAGGATTTTTCGTGGCTGGCAAGGCGCGCCGACGAGGCATAGTGGTGACTATGGCGAGGAGGCGCAACGCCGCCAGACGCGAAAAAGACCGGCGAATTCACATGCGAATTTCTGACTCACGACAC
The DNA here is from genome assembly GCF_900111015.1 of Solimonas aquatica. Classification (GTDB taxonomy): domain Bacteria; phylum Pseudomonadota; class Gammaproteobacteria; order Nevskiales; family Nevskiaceae; genus Solimonas; species Solimonas aquatica. Next base: position 166,537 of record NZ_FOFS01000001.1, read on the forward strand.
TAGGGCGCGGCATGAATGTCGAGTGCGCCGATGGTTCGGGCCAGTCGCGTGCGGGCGGCGGCCCAGTTGCTGCGGGCCAGCACCAGTTGCTGGCGTGCATCGGCTGCGGCGTTCTGCGCGTTGATCAGATCCAGAATGATGCCGATGCCGGCTTCGTAGCGGGCACGGGCCAGAGATTCGGATTCCTGCGCGGCGTCGAGCAGTATCGCCGCGCTGCGCGCCGCCTGGGTCTGCGTGATCAATTCACTGTGCGCGAGATAGACCTCGGTGCTCGCGGCCAGACGCAGACGTTGCAGCTCGGCCTGTGCCAGATCGCGCTCGGCTTCGGCGGCGCGCACGCGGTTGTGATCCTCGAAGCCGCGAAACAGCGGCACGCTCAAGGTGAGGCCCAGCGCCGAACTTTCGCGCAGCTCGCCGGCGCTGCGGTTCCAGCGCTGCGTGACGGTGCTGGACAGTGTCGGCAGGCCGCTGGATTTCACGGCGCGCAGATTGGCTTCGGCAGCGCGCAGACTGGCTTCGGCGGCCAGCAGATCGGCGCGCGACTGCAGGCTCGCGGCAATCAGCGGTTCCAGCTGTTGTTCATAGTCGGCCGCCGGCTGCGCCGCTTCGACGGCCGCCAGATCGAGCGCCGCGTTGGCCGGCAGGCCCATGGCCGCCCTCAGCTCGCCGCGCGCCGCGCGGGCGCGGCCTTCAGCCTGCGCGCGCAGCAGCTGGCTGCGTGCATGTGCGGTCTGCGCCTGCAGACGATCCGCGCGGGTGCCCGAACCGACGGCTTCGCGCAGCACCGCCGCATCCAGGCTGGACTGCGCGGCGCGTTCGGACTCGCGCGAAGCGGCGAATGCCCCTTCGGCCGCCAGCCAGGCGTAGTAAGCCGTCACCGCGTCCAGGTACACCGCCTGCAGCACGTCAATGCGCGAAGCCTGCGCCAGATCGAGCCATGCGGCGGCGCGGTCCAGCGCGGCGCGACGTCCGCCGGAATCCAGCAGCAGATAGCTCAGCGTCGCGCTGTTGTTCAGGCGTGTACGCGTGCCGCTGCCGGAGTCGCTGCTGCTGTCGCTGCCCACCAGCGGGTCGCTGTACACGCTGCTGAAGTTCAGCGCCGGCAGATAGGGCGCATAAGCCGCGCTGTGGCTGGCCTGCGCCGCGCGCAGCCGGGCCCAGGCCTGCGCGCTGCGCGGATTGCGACACAGCGCGATGTCCACCACATCGCCCAGTTGCAGCGCGGTCTGCGGCAGCGCCGTGCAATCAGCCGGCGGGGCCTCGACCGGCGCGGCGCCGGCTGGCTGCGGCAACAGGGCGAGCAGCAGCAAGGCCGGCAGCGCGCGGGCGAATGCGTTCAAGAGCGGGTTCGGCAATGCCAAGGGTGCTGATCAGAAGCGGATCACATCACTGCCGAGCGCCGGCGTGTGCTTGGGCAGACGGATTGCCTTGCTGGCCTGCTCGAAGTCATAGCCATAGGAAATCAGCTTGGGCTCGGTCCAGGCCTGGCCGAAGAAGGAGATGGTCACCGGCAGACCTTCCGCCGTCATGCCGGCAGGCACGATCAGATCCGGATAACCGGTCTGGTTGGCGAAGTTGGTGGGTGAATCGCTGGGCGCGGGCGTCTTGGTGACGATGGGCTGCGCCGGACGCGGCGAGGTGGGATAGACGATGGCATCGAGCTTGTGCTTGGTGAACAGCGCGTCGATGGCGGCCTTGGTGGCGCCCACGCCCTGGTTCCGGGTCGCCAGGTACACCGGATCATCCACGGCCAGCGCGATGGAATTGGTGTAGTTCAGGCCCACGGCTTTTTCCGGACTGCGATAGCCGGTCCTGGGATCGTTGACGCGCGCCACGATCTCGTCCAGCGTCTTGGGAAAGCCGGGCCCGGTGGTCTTCAGGTAGGTGGCGATGTCGGCCTTGAATTCGGCGCTGACCACCAGGTTGTAGATGCCCTGGCGGTTCTGCAGGATGGGATCGGGATACTTCACGTCGATCAGCGTCGCGCCCTGCTTCTTGAGCGTGGCCAGCGCGCTTTCCATCACCTGGTCGGTGCCGGCGTCCTTGCCCATGAAATCACGCGCCACACCGATGCGCGCGCCCTTGAGCGAACCGGTTTTCAGATACGGCGTGTAGTCGGTCTTGAAATGAGCGGCGCTGGCGGCGGTGGCTGCATCGGCGGCATCGACACCGGTCATGGTGCCGAGCGTGATCGCCACATCGCGCACGCTGCGCGCCATCGGGCCGCCGGTGTCGAAGGACAGGCCCAGGGGGACGATGCCGTCGCGGCTCATCAGGCCGCGCGTGGGCTTGAGACCGGCGATGCCATTGGCCGAGCAGGGACCGCGCACCGAACCACCGGTGTCGGTGCCCAGACCGAAGGGCGCGAAGTTGGCGGCCACCGCTGCGCCGGTGCCGCCGGAGGAACCGGCCGGGCCGCGCGTGGGGTCATGCGGGTTGCGCGTCTGGCCACCGGCGGAGCTGAAGCCATTGGGCACGCGGCCCTTGGCGGCAATCTCTTCCGGCGCACCGCTCACCGAGCCGCCGCTGCCGGCGAACTCGGAAAGATTCACCTTGGCCAGCACGATGGCGCCGGCCTCGCGCAGCTTCTTCACCACGAAAGCGTCGTCCGGCGGCACATGGCCTTCCAGCAGCTGAGAGCCCGCCGTGGTCTGCAGATCGAAGGTGTCGTAATTGTCCTTGAGCACTACCGGGACGCCATGCAATGGTCCACGCAGCTTGCCGGCCTTGCGTTCGGCATCCAGCTTGCGCGCCTCGTCCAGCGCCTTGGCGTTGAGCAGAATCACCGCGTTGATCTGCGGCCCTTTCTTGTCGTAGGCCTCGATGCGCTTGAGGTACGCCTGCACCAGCGCCTCTGAACTCAAGCCCTGCTTGAACGCGGCCTGGATTTCGGTGATGCCGGCCTTGTCGATATCCAGCGTGCCGGCGTAGGCCTGCGGCAGCGTGGTGAAGCTGAGCAGGGCGGCCAGGGCGAGGGGACGTAAGCGGAGGGTGAGCGATGCGGACAAGGCGGGCCTCGGGATTGGCAGAGAAGTGGATGGTTCTTGTCTGCTAAGACGGCGCCGCCCGGCAGCGCCCTACGTGCTTCGCGCCAAGCATGCTGCGTAGACGCAACGCAATTCTGGCGAAGACGCGCACGCAGGAAGACCTGTGGGCCTGCAGGGCGGGTTAGGCGCGCCAGCGCCGCAACCCGCGATGGCTTTGCTGATCGTTGCTGCGTGTGATGCTCGATCTATTGGCTTCCGTAGCCCGGATGCAGCGAAGCGGAATCCGGGGGCTCATCGCTCACCGCCATCAACAGCCCCGGATTGCGCTTGGCTTCATCCGGGCTACACAAGCTTTGGCTTTGCTTTTCAAACCCCTTTGCGTCGCACGCAAGCAGCGCTTAGCTTCCGGCGCCGCGACTGCGGCGACGGATGCGACGCGTAGGGCGCGCTTCTGCTGCGGGCGCCTAAGGGCGCACGAAACCAAAGCCCAATCAAGAGATCAGCTAAGCCCAGAACAGCAAAACGATGGCGGGTTACGGCGCTGGCGCGCCTAACCCGCCTTACGGTTTTAGTGCTTCACCGGGCCGAAGTCTGGTGGCGGCTGGCGATGGTGCGTCGCGGCTTCATAGGCTGTGCCGATACGAATCAGCGTCGGTTCGGCGCCTTGGCCGGCGAAGAAGGTGATGGCAATCGGCATCGGCTTGGCCAGCTTGCCGGGCCTGGCATCAGGTGGCAGCGCGGATTCGTAGTCGCTGCGATCCTTGTTCAGCACGTACACCGGCTCCACGACGGTCTGCGTCATGCCGGCCGGAACCACCACGCGCGGAATCTGGAAGAAGGGCGTGATGCCATCCAGACTGATGCTGCCGACATTGGGCCCGAGAATCTTCGGCGTGGGCACCGTGTTCTCCGGATGCACGAAGGCATCGATGCGGTTCTCGCGCATCATCTTCTCCAGCGCCAGCCGCGCCACGTAACTGCGTGCCAGACGCTCGCTCTTGCCCTCGTCGAAATGGCCCTTGAAGCTGATCCAGTTCTCGGCGCCGGCACGCGACTCATCCTCACGGAACTTGGCATTGGCCACCCAGCTCGGCCAGTCGCGCACGCGGGCGTCGCCACGTTCCGCCAGATAACGGTCGATGTCGAAGCGCAGATCGGCGCAGAGGCTGTTCTGACAGGGCAGCGCGGCGAAGCCGGCGAAGTTGACCATGTTGATCTTGTCGGTCAGCGGCGCCTGATGTCGGCTCAAGGCCTTCAGATAATCGTAGGACGTGACGTCATGCCCCGGCACGGCAAAGTACAGCTCGCCCTTCTTGTCGCGACGCGTGAAGATCTCCGGCATCAGCCTCGGCAGGATTTCCGCCAGCGCATCGTTGAAGCTGAATTGCACATTGGCCACCTCGGGATCGTCCGGATACCCGGCCGTGACCGTTTCCACCAGTTCCGCGCCCAGCTGATCGCGCAACACGGTCTTGATCTCGCGGTCGATCTGATCGGAGATGGCGACATGATTGGCGGTCTTCTTCACCATGTGCTCGCGCAGAATCGCGATGCGCATGCCCTTGAGCGGCTTGCCGGCGCCGCTGGCCACCACATAGCGGGAATAGGGCTGCGGCGGCAGCAGCGCCTGCGGCACGGCGGTGAAGGGATCGTGCGGATCGAAGTAGCCTTGCTCGGCATCCTTCACGGCATCGAGCACGCGTACGGTGTCGGCCAGATGCAGGGCGTGCACACCAGCGCGGTCGTTGAACCACTGATAGCCGATGCCGCCGTTGTCCGGCAGCAGGCCCTTGGTGGTCAGCAGCGTGGCCACGCCATTGCGCGAGCCCGGTCCCTGGCAGGAGGCGCCGGACTGTTCGCAGATGCCGATGGTGGCGAGATTGGCGCCGATGGCCGCACCCGAGCCGCCACTGGAACCGCGCGTGACGCGCTCGGTGTCGTAGGGATTGCAGGCCTGTCCGCTCCAGGAGCCGAAAGCCTGACCGCCGTTGACCAGATTGGTCTTCGGCTTGGCGGCGCCGCCGGGATCACCCGGACCGCCGTTGAATTCATGTGCCACTGATTTGGCGTAGATGATGGCGCCCTTGTCGCGCAGGCGTGCGATGAGAGTGGCGTCGCGCGGCGGCGCATCCATTGCAAAATTCACATCGTTGTTGGCGGTGCTGCGCATGTCGCGGGTGTCGTAGACATCCTTGATCGCAACCGTCACGCAGTACAGCGGCAGCTTGTTCAAGTCGGGCTTGCGGCCGTATTGCGCATCGAGTTCGGCGGCGCGCTCCAGGGCATCGGGCTGGCGACGGAATTCCTCGCAGATCTTGGGCGCATCGGCCGGCAGCGGACCGCTGGAAGGATGCGCATCGAAGCGGCCCTTGCAGGTCACCGAGCGCTCGCCGCGCAGGTTCAGCGTTTCCAGGGCATTGACCTGGCCGGCGTTGGCCATGCCCACGCGCATGCCCATCTGCTGCATCACGGACGGGTCGGACACGGTCGCTTCCATGCGACCGTAATCCAGGGGCAGACCGCGATACTGATCCAGATCCGGCAGCAGCGATGAAGCCTTGACCGTGCGCGTCGGAAACTTCAGCACCGCGCCGGCACGGCGCATGCCGAAGGCCGGCGCGACATCGGCGCCGTCGGGGGTGAGCAGCGCGGTGCAGATGCCGTTGTAGGCGCGGGCGCGGGCCAGATAGGCCTCGACCACGCCCTTGCAGCTGGTGGCGCCGGAACGGATCGCGTCGTGGATCTGCGCGATGCTGGCCTCCTCGACTTGAAAAGGAGCCGCCTGCGCTTGTGCGCAGGCGGTGGACAACAGGAGGTTCAGGCTCAGAGCCTGTAAGCGGAAGGCAGACATGGCTTCACGGCTCTCCGGCGACCGGACCGAAGCCCGGCGGCGGACGGCGGTGATGCGTGGCCGCTTCATAGGCCGAGGCCACTTTCAGAATCACCGCCTCGTCGCCCGGCCCCGCCCAGAAGGCGATGTTGTAGGGCAGGGGATTTTTCAGCTGTGTGGGCTTGCTGCCGGCCACGGTCTCGTACTTCTTGCCATCGGCGCTGAGCTTGAACTCCGGCTCATAGTTGCTGCTGACGAAGCCGGCCGGCACGAACACTTCCGGCGTGCCCAGACGCGCGCCGTAGCCGAAGCCCGCGCGCAGCTCGCTGTTGGGCTGGCTGGGGCCACCCAGCTTGGCCGGCACCGTGGACAGCGTGGCATTGGCGAACACATCGATCTTGTTCTGCTCCAGAACCTTGATCACCGCCATGCGCATCACCTCGCGGCGCTTCATGGTGTAGGTGGTGTCGTAGGTGCGCGGGTCGATGGCCTTGTTCTCCCAGTTCTTCGCCGAGGCAGCCTTGGCGTCACTGAAGTACTTGGCATTGGCGTTGAGGCTCGTCCAGTCCTTGATTTTTGCGTCGCCGCGCAGGCCCAGGTACTGGTCCATGTTGAAGGCGAAGCTGTAGCCGGTGACGCTGTCCTCGTTGCTCGGCGGATTGCCGAAGATGCGCCGGAAGTTCAGGTTCTTCGGCAGCGGCGCCTGATGGTTGGCCACCGCCACCAGATACTTGCGGCTGCTGACATCCCAGCCTGGCACCTCGAATTCCGGCTTGCCGTCCTTGGTCTTCCAGGAGAACACCTCCGGCATGTGGAAGGGCAGCACCTCGGCCATCGCGTCCTGCATGGTGAAGGCCATGTTCGGAATCGAAGGATCGTCGGCCACCTGCGGATCGGTGGTCTCCACCAGTTCGGCGCCCAGCGCGCGCAGCACCTTGAGCTGCTCATTCACGCCATCGATCATGCCGGCGTCGCTGGGCGTGTGCTTCACATACAACTCGCGGATCACGCCGATGCGCACGCCCGCCAGCGGCTTGTCGCTACCTGCCGGACTGAGTGCTTCGACGAAAGACTTGGCATAGGGCAGGTTGCGTGGCAGCGCGGTGTAGGCGTCGCCGGCGTCGAAGTAGCGGCCGGTCTTGGTGTCGCGGAACGCATCCATCACCGTCGCCGCGTCCTTGACGCTGCGGCAGAGAATGCCGGGGCGATCCTGGTAGGGATTCGCACCGATGGCGCCGGCGTAGGAGATCATGCCCTTGGTCGGCACGAAGTTGACCACGTTGTTGTGCGTGGCCGGATTGCGGCAGGAGCCGCCGGTGGTTTCGCAGATCGAGCAGACCACCAGATTGGCCGCCACCGAAGTGCCGGAGCCGCCGGAAGAACCGCCGGTCTCACGCTCGGTGTCATACGGATTGCAGGTGGTGCCGCCCCAGGCTTCGCGTGCACCGGCTGCGCCGATGTACGGACGCTTGACCTTGGCATCGCCACCCGGATCGCCGCTGCCGCCGTTGTACTCGGAGTTCAGCGCATGGGCGTAGATGATGGCGCCGGCACTGCGCATGCGCGCGGTGAGCGTGCCGTCCTTGGGCGCAAAGTCGGTGGCGTAGGCGGCATCGCCGCCACCGGTGGAACGCATGTCCTTGGCGTCATACACCGCCTTGGTGGACATGGGCACGCAGTACAGCGGCATGGCCTTGAGATCCGGATTGCGTCCGTACTGACGGTCCAGGGCCGCGGCCTGCTCACGGGCGTCCGGCAGCTTGCGGAAGTCATCGCAGGCCTTGGGGCAGTGCGCCGGCAGCGCGCCGCCGGCGGCATCGCATTCGGCCTTGCAGCTCATGCTGCGTTCACCGCGCACATTGATGGTGTCCAGGGCATTGATGCCGCCGGCCTTGGGGATGCCGGCCACCATGCCGTACTGCTGATACACGCTCGGGTCCGACTTGGTGGGTTCCATGCGGCCGAAGTCGGGCGTGTCGCCCTTGTAATTCTTGTAGTCAGGCAGGTGCTTGTCGATTGCCACCGTCTTCTGCGCAAACTTCAAGGGCACACCGGCGCGCAGCGCGCCGAGCACCGACGGTGCGGCCTTGCCGTCCTCGGTGATCAGCGCGGTGCAGGAGCCGTTGTAGGCCTTGGCGCGCGCCAGATAGGCATCGACGATTCCGGCGCAAGTCACTTCGCCGGAGCGGATGCCGTTGTGGATGTTTTCGATGCTGGTTTCTTCCAGCTTGAACGAGGCTGCTGCGGCGCTGCCGGCACACAAGGCCAGCAGCGTCGTCAGCAGCGTTTTGGCAAGAATGCGTGAGCGCATGCGTTGTTGCTCCCCGAAGCGGATGCACGCCGGCTGGATCTGCCGGCTCCAGTTCAGACGCGGCACCAGCCGCATGCCCCTACGTCGGCGCCGCGATCAGTATTCGAAACGCTCGCCGGGCAGCGACGGCGTGCTCGCCGGCGGCTTGCGCACCTTGCTCAGCTGCTCGTAGGCATAAGCGATGCGAAACAGCGTGGGCTCGCTCCAGGGACGACCGAGGAATTCAATGGCGATGGGGCCGTTTTCCTTCCTGGTGTAACCCGCCGGCACCAGCAGCGCCGGCAGTCCGGTCACGGAGCTGAAGGGATTGTCCTGGTCCACGCCGCGCTCCAGATGCGGCGGTGGCGGCACGCTCTTGAAGGGATAGACCAGCACATCGAGCTTGTGGCGATCCATCAGCGCAATGGCCTGTTCCCTGAGCATCTCCTGCGTGTCGCGACGCGCGAGGAAGTCCGGCTGATGCATCAGCGAACGGAACTCGCCATAAGCCTGCACGATGCTGGGCTTCACCAGCTTGCCGCCCTTGGCAATCAGCTCGTCCATGTTGCGGATCGGCGCGGTCAGGCCCAGTCGCCGGAAATACAGATCGTAGGAGAACTGCGCCTCGTAGTAGTTGGTGCGGGTGTCGGCGAGCAGGCCGAACAGATCCAGGCCCATGCTCACCGGCTCCACGATCACCGCGCCGGCCTCCTTCATCTTCGCAATCGCCGCCTCGATCATCGCCACGCCCTCGGCATGAATGGGCCCCTGGCGGAACAGATCACGGAACACGCCGATGCGCGCGCCACGCAAGCCCCTGGCGTCGAGAAAATGCGTGTAAGGCTGGGCCGGTGCATGACCCGGCGCGTTGATGGTCAGCAGGTCTTCGGCATCGAAGCCGGCGATGGCCTCGGTGAGTGCCGCCACGTCATAGACGCTGCGCGCCATGGGGCCGGCGCGTTCCTGCGTGAACGAGGTCATCACCTGGCCGGCGCGCGGAATCAGGCCGCGCGTCGGCGCCAGGCCCACGATGCTGTTGTTGGAGGTGGGATTGCGGATCGACACGCCGGTTTCGCTGCCCAGTCCGACCTGCGCGAAGCCTGCCGCCAGCGCCGCACCGGTGCCGCCGCTGGAGCCGCCGGGCGTGAGCGCGAGATTGTAGGGATTGAGCGTGCGGCCCAGCACCGTGCTCTGATCGCCGGGCTTGGGCACGCCGAACCAGTCGCTCATATTGACCTTGGCCAGAATGATGGCGCCGGCCGCACGCAGGCGCGCGACCACGGTGGCATCGAGAATCGGCCGCGAGTCCTTCATCGGCAGAAAGCCGGCGCTGGTGGGCATGTCCTTGGTGTCGTACAAATCCTTGAGCACCACCGGCACGCCATGCAGGGGCGAGCGCGGCCCTTTGGCCTTGCGCTCGGCGTCCAGTTCGCGTGCGGTTTCCAGCGCAGCGGGATTGAGCGTGATCACGGCATTGATCTTCGGCCCGCTCTTGTCATAGGCGGCGATGCGCGCCAGATACAGCTGCGTGAGTTTTTCCGAACTCAGCGCACCGGCGTCCATGGCGGCGTTGATGTCGGCCAGCGTGGCGGTCTGCAGATCAAACGTGGCAGCCTGCGCCTTGAACGGCAGTGGCAGTGAAAGTGCCAGCGTCAGGGCGAGTGCCAGGCGGGTGCGGGAATGGCGAAGCGGAGACATGGTGGGATTCCTCGGCGAGCGGTCTTAGCTAGACTGCTTGCGAAAGCACGCGCCCCACCTCAGGTTTTTTTGCGCGGTGAGCCGCCTTTCATGCACGCACCGGCGCCGCAAGCCGCCATGGCGAGGCGCCGCGGCTTGCGCGGCGCCGCCGCCAGGCCGCCCTGGATGCTGAGCGCGCCACGGCCCGGCTGCGTTGCGTCTCAGCTCGATCCTGCGACCGCCACCGACTGCTGCGCCTGCAGTTCCGCCGTCAGCTGCCGCAGCCATTCGCCAGCCTGCGTGCGGGTTTCGTTGTAGCCCTGCGCCTTTTGCAGCGAAGCGACGGCGGACTTGAGATCGCCCAGGCGGTAATCCGCCACCGCGATACGGAAATGCACATCGCCCGGCCGCTTGAGATTGCCCTTGGCCAGCGCGAGCTCCAGCATCTCCCTGGATTCCTTCCAGCGCTCCTGATCGCCATACATGCCGCCGAGCCGGAAGTAGTATTCGCCGCGATCCGCCACCGCCGCGACCCGCTTGAGGGCGGCCTCGGCCTTGTCCGCTTCACGGGCATTGATCCAGGCATTGGCCACCGCTTCCAGCGACTTCTCGTCAGCCGGAATTTTCTCTTCGGCCAGCGCCTGCTCCATCAACAGACCGGCTTTCACCGGCACATCGATGATCATGTAGATGTTGTAGAGATTGAACAGATCCGCCGGCTTGTTGATGAAGCCCTGCCGTTCGGCCAGCGCCATCACCGCCAGCGCCTGGGCCTTGTCGTCCATCTCCAGCAGCACGCCGGAGAGCTGCTTCCAGTAGTCCGGCTTGTCGGGCTTGAGCGAGATCAGCAGCAGCAGGGTCTCGGCGGCCTCGCGGTACTGCTTCATTTCGTATTGCGCGCCGAGCTTGAACTGCAGCCAGTTCTCCTTCGGGGCCTTGACCTTGGACAAGGCCAGATCCACTTGCGGAATGGCTTCCTCGTAGCGCTTCTGCTCGGCCAGGGCGCTGGCCAGGAACATATGCGCCTCCGGCGCCACCGTGCCGCAGGCCTGCGCCAGATACTGCTGCAGGGCCTGCGTGCCTTTCTCGTACTGGCCCGCCGCGACATAGAGCTGGCCGAGATTGAACTGCAGCTGCTCGCTCTGGTTCTGCGGCAGCACCTTGAACGCCAGCGCCTTGGCAAAGGCTTCGGCCGCCGGCAGATACGCTTCCTTGGCGCTGTAGGCCACGCCCAGGTTGTACTGGATCATGGCTTTGTCGAAAGGCTCGCCACGCTCGGTAAAGGCGCTGAGCTTGGCGATGGCCTCATCCTGCTTCTTCTGCGCGAGCAGGTCGGTGGCGCGGCGCACGGCATCGTAAGTGGCATCGCTCATCGAGGCCACCGGCTGCGGCGGCGCGCCGCATTGTGCGGCGACCGGCTGTGCCTGTGCGTTGCCCGCGCAGGCCAGGCTCAGCAGCAGAGGAATCAGGCGGGACGAAAACGAAGGAAGCTTGCGATTGACGATCATGGCTGGTGCTCCGCCTACTTGTTCAGATCGAAGGCGATTCTTTGCGTGGCGACATAGTCCACCGGCACGCCATCGACGACCTTGGGCTTGAAGCGCCACTTGAGCACCGCGGTGACGGCGGACGCATCGAACAGGCCCTTGGGTTTGGACTCGATGACCTTGGCGGCGCGCACGCTGCCATCCGGCGCGATGGTCAGTTGCAGACGCACATAACCGGTGATGCCGGCGCGGCGCGCTTCGTTGGGATACATCGGGTTGACGCGCTGCAGCGGCACGGCATCGCTGTCGAACATATTGGCGCTGGCGCCGCCGCTGGCCGGGCCGCCGCTGTCGGCGCTGAGGTCCAGGCTGCCGGGCGCGGCGATGCCGGGGCCGCCCACCGGCGCATCGGTGGCCACCGACATCTTGGCGGGCGGCGGCGGCGACTTCGGCGGCGGCGGTGGCGGCGGCTTGCGGCGCTCGTTGGGCGTGACATCGCTGTCGCGCTTCAGGCGCACGAAGTCGATGGTCTGCAACTGTTCCTTCTTCTGCGGACCCATGCCGCTGACGTGAATCACCGTGTGCATCAGCCAGAACAGCCCCAGGGACAGCGCCAGCGCGCCGCCGAAGGCCGGCATCCAGCCGCTGGGCCGGCGCACATCCCTGGAGCGCAGGATCTCGGCAAAGGTCTTGTGCGAGCTGGGGTCGGAGGGCAGGGGCATCTGATTCATCGGAATGGACATGGCGGCATCAGCCTCCCGCCGGCGGTGCGGCGGCGATGGAGACTTCCTGGATGCCGCCCTGCTTGACCTGATCCATCACCTTGGTCAGCACGCCGGTCTGAGAGTCCTTGTCGGCGATGATCACCACCGTATCCTCGGGACGTTCGATGTGCAGACGCTCGATGGCGGTACGCACATCGCGCACGTCGATGCGCTGCTTGTCCATCCAGACATCGCCGTTGGGACGGATGGCGATCAGGATGTTGCCGTTTTCCTTGTTCTCGGCGGTCAGTGCCTCGGGGCGCGTGACGGTGATGCCGGATTCCTTCACGAAGGAGGTGGTGATGATGAAGAAGATCAGCAGATTGAGGACGAAGTCCAGCATCGGCGCGAGGTCGATGCCGGTGTCCTCGCTTTCATGTGCGGCGGCTCGGTGCGCTTGCATAATCGGCCTTTGAGTGGGTCTTCAGGAATTGGGTTGCGAAGCGGCGATGGACACGCCCATCACACCGCCCTGACGCACCTGGTCGATCACCGAGACCAGAATGCCGGTGGGCGCGTGGTTGTCGGCCACCACCACCACCGCGTCTTCGGGACGTTGGGCGTGCAGGCGTTCAATCGCGGCGCGCACCGAACGCTCGTCGGTGAGCTTGCGGTCCACCAGGATGTCGCCGCGCGCATCGATGGATACCACGATGCTGCTCGACTCCTTCTTCTCGGCGTTGGAGGCATTGGGCCGGCTGACCGTGATGCCCACTTCCTTGAGGAACACCGCCGTGATGATGAAGAAGATGAGCAGATTGAGCACGAAGTCCAGCATCGGCGCGAGATCGATGCCGGTCTCGTCGCCCATTTCCACTCCGAGTCTGCGCTTGCGCAATCGCATGATGGTTCCCGTTGATCAGAAGCTGAAGCGGTCCGCGAGCCGCTCCGTCTCCAGACGGACGCGGCGGCGGAAGTAGTGCACGGGGTAGAGGCCGGAGATGCTCACCGCAAGGCCGGTGAGCGTGCAGATCATCGCCTCCGACACGCCGTTGGCCATCGAGCGCGCATCGGCCGAACCGCGGGCGGCCATGGCGTCGAAGACATTGAGCATGCCCGAGACCGTGCCCAGCAGACCCAGCAGCGGACACAGCGGCACCAGCACGCGCAGCAGCTGGATGTTGGCCGACATGCCGGAGTTGAGCGTGGAGATCATCGCCTTGCGGATCTGGTGCGCGATCCAGCTGCTGCGCTCCGGACGCGCCTGCCATTCCATCAGCAGGCGCTCGGTCTGGCGCGGCAGCACGCCGGTGAAGAACCAGTAGCGCTCGATCACCAGGGTCCACATCACCAGGCAGGCGGTGAAGATCGCCATCACCACCGGCCCGCCCAGGTGGCGCATCTCCACCATGGCCTCGTAGGGGGCGAGCAGATCAGCCATGGCGCGCCGCCTCCAGGCGACCGGCCAGCAGGCCCGTGCTCTGCTCGTCGAGAATCTGCAGGATGGACTTGGAGATCGAGGTCAGCCAGGCGTTGGCGAACAGCAGCGGGATGGCGATGCCCAGGCCCAGCACGGTGGCGATCATGGCCTGCGAGATGCCGGCGGCCATCAGCTTGGGATCGGAGGAGCCCGATTCGGTGATGCTCTGGAAGGTCACGATCATGCCGACCACGGTGCCGATCAGGCCGAGCAGGGGACCCGCGGCCACCGCCAGGCGCAGGAAGGACTGGAAGCGTTCCAGCTTCGGCGCCTCCTTGAGCACGGCCTCGGAGATGCGCAGTTCCACGATTTCGGCGTCCTCTTCGAGCTTGGCGGCGCTCCCCTGGAAGGTGGCCAGCACGCGGCCCAGCGGGTTGTCCGTCTTGGGCGACTCGATGCTGGCGAGCTGCAGCTTGACCCGGGCACGCACCATCATCAGATAGGTGAACTGATAGATCGCAAGACCCGCGCCAATCAGGCCGACGAGGATGATGATGTAGCCCACCGCCTCACCACGGTCGATGCGCTCCTTGATGTTGGGACGCTGCGAGTAGATCGACAGCAGCACGCCGCGGGTGGGATCGACCATCGCGCGCACGAAGCCGGACTTGGCTTCCTCCACTTCCTCCGCCGCGTCGGTGAACTTGGACGTGGGCTGACGCGCCATGACCGCCAGCTGGCCCTGCGTGGACAGATAGCTCAGGTACTTGCCGCCGGTGCTGGCGGTGAACGGACCCACGCGCACCACGCTGGCCGGCACCGGCTTGCCGTCCGGCATCACCACCTTGGTCTGATAACGCACCACCTTGCCGCTCTCGGTCATCTCGCGCTGCATCTCGAACCAGAAGCGCTCCAGCACTTCGATCGAGGGCAGGGCCTTGCTCTGTGCCAGCTCGGTCACGAAGTCCTGACGCTTGGGGAACTGCGCGCTGATGATCGAGGTGCGCACCACGGAGGAAAAGTCGTTGGCCACCTGACGCACCACGCCGAACATCTCGCCGAGATTGCCGGCGCGCGCTTCCAGCTCCGCCGTCAGCTCGCCCAGGCGCTTCTCATTGGCGTCGAAGCCGCCGGTCAGCGCCGCGCCGCGCTTGCGCTCGGCGGCGAGTTCGGCCTTGGCCTCGGCCAGCAGTGCGGCCTGCTTGTCGCGGGCGGCGGCAAAGCGCGATTCGCGTTCGGCATTGAGGCTGGCTTCCTGATCCCGTGAGTTCAGGGTCTGCTGCAGGAGCTCGTCGAGATTGCCCGGCGCAGCGGCGGATGCACAGGTGCTGAACGCCGATGCACCGAAGGCGAGCGCGAGGCCGATGAGCGTCGCTTTGAATGGCGCGCGGAACATTACTTGATCTCCTTGGCAGCGGGAACGGCAACCGCGAGAAAGTCAGGCGCGGCTTGCTTCTTGGCGATTTTCAGACCGGCCTTGATGTCGTCGCCGTACTCCGGCGCGGCCACCCATTTGCGGGCACCGGCATCCCAGTAGCCGGTTTCCTTGCCGTCGAGCGTCTGGTAGAGCAGAGCGACACGGCCGGCGCGCAGGAAGTCCACGGTCTTCTCGCCCACCTTGCCCTGATAGGCCTCGATGGTGCGGCCGTACTCCATCTCGATCTGATAGGCCTCGACCACGCGCCGGTACTTCTCGGCCAGCGAGACGTCGGCGCGGCTCATCATCTCCTTGAGCCCGGCGATGCGCTTGGCGCGCTCCTCCGGCAGGAAGGGCATGTCCAGGCTCACGAACTTTTCCAGCGTGGCCAGCATGCGGGTGACCATGGGCAGTGCATCGCGCGCGGTCTGGCCCACCTCATCGAGCTGCTTCTGCAGCGAGGCCAGCTCTTCGTTCTGCGACTTCACCTGGATGGCGAGCTGATCGTTGTAGGATTTCAGGCTCTGCTGCTCAGCCAAAACCTGACGGTACTCCGCCAGCATGCCGCTGGCCTCGTCGTCGAGCTTGGTGACCTTGGCCTGCGAAGCCTTGGCGGCTTCCTCGTTGCGGGTCTGTTCGCTGATCACCGTCTTGACCTTCTCGTGCTCGACGGCGCCGGCGAGCTGCGAGGCGGACAGCGCGCATACCGCTGCTGCAATCAGACCGACACGATGTTTATGCATGAAAAACATGAAGTGCTGCTCCCGGATCAGAAATCCATCTTCAGGGTGAATTCGAGGCGACGGCCCGGCATTACCGATACAAGATTGGTGCCGGTATCGGAGTTGCGCGCGCGAAAGTAAATCTCGTCGAACAGGTTGTAGGCGTTGAGCTTGAACTGCCATTTGCGCCAGTCGTAGGTCATGGCGGCGTTGGCGGTGGTGGACTGCGGCAGCTTCATGCGCTGCAGGCGGTCGGCGTACACCGAGGAGAACCAGGTGCCGCCGAACATCAGGCCCACGCCGTTGTCGAAGTTGTAGTTGAGGTTGAGGCTGGCCTGCTTGTCCGGCGTGCCGGTGCGCTTGCGGTAGCCCTTCAGCACATCGGCCGGAATGTTCATCTGCACGCGGCCGCCGTAGAGGAAGGCCTCGGCCGGATAGACCAGATTGCCGGCGGAGTCGTAGACGTCCTGGAAGCCCAGATCGCGGCCGTTGAATTCATACGCGCCGGACTGATCGACGATGTACTCGGCCTTCTGCAGCACGGCATAGCCCTGCACCGAGAAATGCTTGTCCGGATTCCACTTCAGCTCCACCTCGGTGCCCTTGGTCTCGGTGCTGGAGACTTCGGCGCTGGCGGTGGGATCGGCGGCGCTGGAGATGTCGGTGCGGGTCTGCTTGTAGTTGGCGACGGTGAGGAACAGGCGGTCGTTGAACCAGCCCGCCTTCAGGCCGTACTCCACCAGGGTGGCATCGCCGATATGGCCGCCCGGTGCCGCGACGGTGTCGTAGACCATGATGTTGTTGGCGCCGTCCAGCGAGACGCTGGAGATGGCGCGGGTGAAGTAGGGGCGCAGGCCCAGCGGCAGCTTCTGCGAGATCGAGAAGCTCCAGGACTTGCCGCCGTCCCAGCCGTGAATCGTGCGTTCCGGCAGATAGCTCGCGGTGGTGGCGTTGCTGGCGTTTTCGTTGAATCGGCGGAAATCGGTGGCCTTGGCGCGCGAGCGGTCGTAACGCGCGCCCAGCACCACATTGGTGTTCTTGAAGATGTCGATGTCGAACATCAGGCCGGCGCCGAATTCGTTGAAGGCGCTCCAGCGCGCAGTGGTCACCGGTGCGCCGGTTTCGAAGCTTTCGTTGTCGAGCTGGTTCCAGAAGATGGTGTTGGGATAGTGATTGCCCTTGCGGAACATCACGTCCTGGCGATAGTCGAAGTCGCCGCCGGAGCTGCGGATCTCGCCGGCGGTGCGGCGGTAGTTGAGCGAGGCCAGGCTGTTGACGCGCAGCCACTGCGGCAGAATCTCGTCGGGAATGCGCTGCGTGAAGGTGATCTTCTCTTCCCACAGGCGGATGTCCTGCTTTTCGCCATAGGGCAGATAGGAGTTCTTGAAGGAATCGAGATGATCCATGAAGAACTGGCTCTTCACCGTCGAGTCCGGATTCTTGTCGTAGACCAGATCGAAGAACAGCAGGCCGAGCTTGGCGTCCTGGATGCGTTCGTAGGAGCCGTTGCGGTGATAGTTGACCGGCACCAGCGAGATGGTGCGCGGATCCAGCGCAAAGCCGATCGGCAGCTGCTGGGAAGAGGTGGCCGAACCCGGCTTGGGGCCGCCGCGACCGGCGGCGAGCATCGCCTGTCCCTGCGGGCTGGCAGCGAGTTCCGGATTGGCCTGAATGGCGTCGTAGAGCAGGGTGGGAATGCCCGGAATCTTCGGAAAGTCGTCGGGACGGCACAGACCGTAGGAGCAGGTCGGCCAGTTGAAGGTCTGGTTGAGCGGGCGGTTGCCGCCGCTGACGTTGCCACGGATCGGCGAGTTGGCATGCGTTTCACGAAAGCCCACCGCACCGTCGCCGGCGCCGAGCAGGCTGCCGTTGAGTGATGCGCCGGAATCGAGATTCACCAGCGGCTGGCCGGAGATGTACACGCCACGATCGATCAAGGCCTGCGTGGCGCGGTTCATGTACGCGCCGGAGGTGATCGAGTTCTGGATCTGCGTGCCGGTTTCCAGACGGAACGGACCGAGGAAATTGTCCAGCGAGAAAGTGGCCTGCAGGATGCGCTGCTGCGCGCCGACCTTGTCGACGAAGCTGCCGGAGTTTTCCACCAGACCGTAGATGTAGAAGCCGCCGTTGCGGTCCAGGACATTGATCGGGCCGCCCGCACCGGCGGAGATTTCCGACTTGGAGTAGTCGCCGCCCACCATCTGCGCAAAGCCGGTGAGCTTGTCGGCGTAGGCGCCCATCTTGGCGCGTCCGGACTTCGGTGTGAGATTGCTGTAACCGCCGATCTTGCCCATGCCGTAGATCGGCGAGGGCGGACCCTTGATGACTTCAATGGAATCCATCGCCGCCAGCGAGGTGCGTGCATGGCCCTGCATGTTGATGCGCTTCATGCCGCGGAAGTACATGTCGGCGGCCACACCGCGGACGTTGATGCCACCTTGCAGACCGTAGCGCGTGGTGGTGAAAGTGCCGGGCACCACGCGGGTGAGATCGTCCACGGAAGAGATGCCCATCAGGCTCAGCTGCTCGGAGCTGACGAAGGATACGGTGCGCGGCGTTTCCAGAATCGGCTTGGTGAAGCCGATCGAAGAGCCCGTGGACTCGTTGACCAGCGAACTCAAGGCATCCTCGGTGACCACCATGTCGCTGAGCGAAGAACCTTCCGTGGCGACGGGGGTGGCGGCTGCCTTGTCGGTCTGTGCCTGTACGGCGCCGCTTGCCGTGAACGCGGCAATCGCAAGGGCGATATCGCTCAGAGCGAAGCGGAATGTCCCTTGGCGGGGCTTACGCAGAGGTTGACGCATATCATCTCCGTTGAAGAGGCAGGCGCTTGTCACTGGTCAAGCGCTGTATTCGGAGAATCAGACGTGACCTTGCGTGGTCTCCCCTACCTGAGGGTGCACGTCGGCGCCGCTGCTCAGAAGCTGGCAGCCAGCGAAAACTGGAAGCGTCGTCCCGGCATCGCGGACACCGGCAGGTCGGCTAGCGTGTCGCCGTTGCGGGCGCGAAAGTATTGCTCGTCGAACAGATTGAAGGCGTCCAGGCGCAGCTGCCAGACGCGGCGGTCCCATTGCAGACCGGCGTTGAGCACCACGGCCTGCGGCAGGCGGATCAGGCGCAGGCGGCCGGCGTAGACGCTGGAAAAATAGTTGCCGCTGAGACTCGCGCCCAGACCGTTGTCGAGACGCGCCTGCAGGGTCATGCCGAGCTGGGTGTTGGGATTGCCTTGCTTTTCGCGATAGGCATTGAGATTCGGTGGCAGCTGCACGAAGGCGCGGCCGCCGAACAGGAAGGCTTCGGCGGGATACACCACGGCGCCGGTGGCGGGATCACGCACATCCTCGAAACCCAGGCTGCGTGCGTCGATCAGAATCGAGCCGCCGCGATTTGGCGCATACACGGTCTTCTGCACCAGGCCGTAGAGCGAGGTGAAGAAGTTGCGTGCCGGCACCCATTTGATCTCGGTTTCCCAGCCACGCGTGATGGTGGAGGAAACCTCGGCAGTGATGGTGGGATCATCCGGCACATGCACATTGATGCGGCGCTGTTCGTAGGCCGCGCTGCTGATGAACAGGCGCCGGTCCAGCAGCATGCCCTTGATGCCCACCTCGCTCAGTCGCGACTGGCCGATGTGTCCGGCCTGAATCACCGGATTGGGCAGGCGGTTGGCGTTGTTGTCGAGCGTCAGGCTGGCCTGCGCGATCGTGACATAGGGGCGCAGATCGTAGGGCAGATGCGGCGACACGCTCAGCGACCAGGACGCGCCCTGATCCCAGCCATGCACTGCACTGTTGCCCTGTGCCGGCATGCCGGGCGCCGCCGAGGTGCCGCCCACTGCGACGGTGTCGGCATATTCGATATTGCGCGCCAGCGAAACATCCTGACGAGCGCCGAGCATCACATCGAGCGATCGCAGCAGCTCGGCGTCGAACATCAGGCCCGCGCCGATCTCCAGCAGGCGGGTGCGGCCATGATCGGTGACCGGCGCGCCGTCCTTGTCGATATCGGAATTGACCAGGCAGTTGGTGAAGGTGCTGTTCGGTGTCATGCCGCCGCGCGCGTCCACCCAGGTGGCTGCCATGGCGTCGCTGCGGTGGGTGCTGAAATCGCCGAAGCACTGCCTGGAAGGCGAGTCGGTGTAACGCACATTGAGCGCGCCCAGGGTATTGAGGCGCAGCCAGGAGGGCAGCGCCTGCGCGCGGTGGGTCAGGGTCAGGCGGTCTTCGACCACCCAGGGACTCTGGTCGGTGCCGAAGGGCTGTTCGGAAATCTTGTACTGATCCATGCCGTCGAAGAACAGCTGGTTCTTCACGGTGAAATCCGGATCGTGATCGTCGATCAGGTCGATGAAGGCGGTGAACAGATCGGCGTGCAGATCACGTTCGAAGGCGGCGAAGCGGCGGCGGTCGAGATGGTCGAAGCCCACGGTGGCGGGATCCAGCACGAAGCCCACCGGCAGATAGCCGCTGGCGGGCAGCGGACCGCCCACGCCTTGCGCGCGCAGCGCACCGGTGGGATCGGCCTGCGGATGCGTCTGCAGATAGTCGTACATCGCCTGCGGAATGCCGGCCACGCGCGGAAAGTCGCGCAGCGGCAGCGGCTGCCCCTGGGCATCCAGCGGCCAGTTCCAGCGCTGCATCAGCGCCTGGTTGTAGGTGCTCAGCGCGCCGCGCGCCGGCGAGGCGGTGTTGTATTCCAGATAGCCGATGCTGCCGTTGCCGTTGAGATCCAGATTCACCAGCGGCACGCCGCGGATGTAGCGGCCGTGATCGGCCAGGTCCTGTGTGAAGCGGCCGATCAGCGCGCCGGCGCTGCGCGAGCTTTGCGCGCTGAAGCCGGTTTCCAGACGCACATGGCCCAGGACATCATCCAGGCTGATGGTGGCCTGCGCGAGCTTGGCATCGAGCGGCACGCCGCGCGCATAGCTTTCGGAGTTCAGCATCATCGCGAACAGCTGATAGCCGCCATGCAGGTCCAGCAGGCTCAGCGGGCCCTGCACATTGGCGCTGAGTTCGCTGCGCTCGTAGCTGCCGACCACCGCGCGCATGCGCAGGCGCGAGCTGTCCAGATAGCGGCCGTCGGCGGCCCGCCCCGAGCGCGGCATGACATTGGTGTAGCCGCCGATCTTGCCCATGCCGTAAATCGGCGAGGGCGGCCCGCGCACCACCTCGATGGAATCCAGCGCCGACAGCACGGTGGGCGTGTGGCCCTGCAGGTTGAGCCGCTTCATGCCGCGAAAGAAGGTGTCCGCCGGCACATTGCGCACGTCCACGCCGCCCTGGATGCCGAAGCGCGTCGGTGTATAGGTGCCGGGCACCACGCGCACCAGATCCTCCACGGCGGAGAGCCCGAACAGATCGATGCTCTCGTCGCTGATGAAGCTCACCGAACGCGGCGTCTCCAGCAGTGATTTGTTGAAGCCGAAGGCGGAGCGGCTGAGTTCGGCGGGCAGCACCCGGCTGGGGTCCTCCACCACCGTGATATCGCTCAGCTCCATGCGCCCGGTCTGAAGTGCCGGTGGTGTGTAGGCCGGCGGCAGCACGGGCGAGGGCCGTGTGATGCCCGGTGCCTGGGGCGGTTCGCTGCCGGGACGCTGGATGGCGACGGTGCGGCCGTCGAGCAGACGCCAGCGCAGACCGGTGCCGGCCAGCAGACGGTTGAGCACCTCGGCGGGCGGCATGGCGCCCACGGTTTCCGGTGTCGGGCGCTGTCGCGGCAGATCGGCGCCGTAGATCAGCTGCAGGCCGCTTTGCTCGCTGAAGCGGTCGAGCGCATCGGCCAGCGTGCCGCCGGGAATCCGGAAATAGGGATTGAGCGTGTCGGCTTCAACCTGCGCACAGGCCGTCGGCGGATGGCCGCCGCCGGCCGCCAGCAGCGCCGCCAGCAGCAGGCGCAGCGGGCGGCGGCGCCAGCGGCTGAATTCAGATTCGAACGGCTCGATCATCGACATTGCGATCACGCCGGCCTGTTTGCGCGGAATATGGCCATGCAACAGCGCGCAGGGCTGTTACCGGTCTGGATGCGCGCGGCGTCCGCCCTCCCGCGATGACAGTTTGCAGATGCCGGTGCCGCGCACGCGCGCCGGCACGGCTTCAGCCATCCGGGTCATGTGCGTGACGCAGGAACAGCACGAGTTCGCCGCCGCTTTCGACCACGCGCAGCGGCAGAACCTCGGCGAAGGCGGCGGCGATGGCCGCGCCATCGCCGGGAATGAAGTTGCCGCTCACCGCCAGATCGGACAGCGCCGGATCGGCGATCACCAGGCGGGTCTTGGAGTAACGGTTGATTTCGGCCACCGCCTGCGCCAGCGGCGTGGCACGGAACACCAGGCGTCCGCGCGACCAGCTGGTGGCGACCTCGGCATCGATGTCCTGCTTGATCCAGTCGGCTTCGCCGCGCGCGGCGGCCAGAATCGCCTGGCCCGGGCGCAGCCGCGTGCTGCGCGCGATGCCTTGATCCAGGCGCTGATCCACTTTCACCGAACCTTCGCTCAACACCACGGACACCGCGTCGTCGGGCGCGATGTCCACCTGGAAGCGTGTGCCCAGGGCGGTGGTGACCAGACCCTTGGCATCGACGCTGAAGGGACGGTTGCGGTCGTGTGCCACCTCGAACAGCACGCGTCCGGACAACAGCTGCAGGCGCCGCTCGTGCGCGCCCAGTTGCACGCTCACGCGCGCGCCGGTGTCCAGGCTCAGTTGCGAGCCGTCTTCCAGCAGCACTTGGCGTACGCTGTCACCGGCGGCGTAAATCTGCGCGGCCGGTTCACCGCCGCTGCCCGGCATGGCGCCGTGCTGGCCCAGCAGCGTGAAGATCGCCAGCACTGCAGCCAGCCCGCCGCCGATCACCCAGCGCGGCCTGAATCGCGGCAGGGGACGCGCCGCCGTGCTGCCGGCAGCGGTGCCCATGGCATAGGCCTCGTCCGCCATCGCACTCAGGCGCGGGTCCAGGCGCGTGAGTTCGCGCAGACCATCCGAGACCAGCATGGCCGCCGCGAAGGCGTCGGCGTGAGCCGGATCGTCCTGCAGCCAGCGCTGCAGCTGCTCGCGCTCGGATTCGGAAAAATCGGGTGCGCAGGCGCGAGCCGACCACTGCGCGGCCTCCTCCATCAGCTTTTCGATATTTTTGTTCTCCATTGGCCTCAGGACGTGTCGGCGTCGGCTCCCCCTACCTTCTTCAGACAAACGGCGAGTGCATGGCTGATGTGCTTCTCCACCATTTTCACCGATATGCCGCAGTGCCGCGCGATCTGCGGATAGGTCATGCCGCGTGCGCGGCTGAGCAGAAACACCTGCCGGCACTTGGGCGGCAGGTCCTCGACCGCGCGCAGCAGCACCGCCAGATCCTGCTGGCCCGACACCTGCCGCTCCGGCGAGGGCACATCGGAAACCAGCTCCACGTCATCGATGGGGCACTGGTCGGAAGCACGGCGCACCTGCTCGGCACGCTCCAGATCATTGGCGACGTTGATGGCGATACGAAACAGCAGCGAGGACGGCGAATGAATCTCGCGCGAGCCCTCGTACTGCATCATGCGGATATAGGCTTCCTGCGCGACGTCGTAAGCGTCTTCGCTGCGACGCAGACGCTGGCGGAGAAACTGCAGCAGCGAATGATGGTAGCGGCGGATCAGTGCCGGCACCGAGACTGCGTCGCGCGACGGCGCCAGCCGCAGCCCGTCGGAGAGAATCTCTTCAGTCGTCGCGCTCATGAGCATCCCAAAATTGACCAGCCCGCAATGAACTTGCGGTGCCCCCGATGGTCATGACACTGCAAGCACTGTGCCGTTTGTGAAAGGACGGTGAAAGTAAGCGCTGCAGGGCAAAAATGCGGCGGCGGAGGCCCGGCCGGGCCTGGGTCCGAATTGCGCCCAGTAGTCAGGACGTTGCCGCGGCATTACCCCCTACCTGTACGGAAATCTTCTGCACTTGCTTTCGGTGCACTCATTCACGGTCGCGCCCTTGTATGGCGCGCACGCGCGGGGCTGATTCGGTGCGTGGATGCTGGCGCGCAGCGCGTTCTGTCAGGGGCGCCCCGACACGATGAAGACTCAAGCGATGTCAGCGGGCGTGACAGCCGTCCGGCACCGGGCGCCGCGGGCAAAAACAAAGGCGCAGCGCGCTGGGCGCTGCGCCTTCGCGATGAACGCAGCCAGGTTCCTGGTGCAGCGCGCGCAACGGAGCCTCAGGTGATGGCCGCAGGCCTTTCGTGCAGATCAAGGCGCGAATCGGAGGCGTAGCGGGCACTCCGGCGACGATGAGCAACGCAGAGCTGCGCGAAGAGCCTGCGGCCAGGACTAGCGGTCTGTGGTGCGCGTTGCGCTAGGGCTTGAGCGGGCCGAAATCCGCAGGCGCGCGGCGATGATGCGTGGCGCCCTCATAGGCCGAGGCGATGCGCAGCAGCAGCGGCTCGTCGAAGGGCCGCGCGAGAAAATCCACGCCCACCGGCAGCTGCACCGCCAGCGGGCCGAGCAGGCGCGTGCCACCTTCGGCGCTGGCATCGGGCACGCGGTCATAGATCTCGCGGGTGAAGCCGGCCGGCACGCTGATCGCCGGGAAACCATTGGCGCCGAGCAGCGTCCAGGCCAGGGCCGAGCGGCCGTTCTTGTTGGGCTCGGTGGGTGCGCCGAGCTTGGGCGCCGGAATATTGCCGGTGGGATAGACCAGGGCATCGAGCTTCTGCTCGGCCATGCATTGCAGCACGATCTGCTGCAGGGCGAAGCGCTGCTGCAGACGGTTGGAGAGGTCCAGACTCTTGTCCTTGAACTTCTCCTCCAGTGTCTTTTTTTTGTCGGAAAAGCCTGAGCCTTCGCGCACATCACTGAAGAAGCGTGACTTCGCGATCAGGTCTTCGGTGTTGCGGATATTGGCATCACCGCGCTGCGCCAGATACTGATCGAGCACGAAGCGGCCTTCACCGACCGTGCGATCCGCCCCCAGGCCGCGCACGCTCATGCCGGCCTCATCGGGAAACGCGGCCTGGCCGCTGTGCATGGCCAGCAGCAGCGGAATGTGGTCGGCTCCGGCCGGGAACTGTTTGGGCAGCTGCCTGATCAGGCCGGCGGAATAGGCCGAGGGCACCAGATGTGCGACGCAACTCTGGAACAGCGCGCCGCCGGGGCCGGGGTCCACGAGCGTGGCGCCGAGCTTCTTCAGGTCTTCGCCGGCGCGCTCCACCAGCGCAATGCTGTCGAGATCGGCCTGCGTGAACAGCTTCGGGTCCATGTATTCACGCAGCACGCCGATGCGCAGGCCATCGAGGCGGCCGCTGCCGACGTAGCCGCTGTAAGGCTGCGGAGGCAGACGACCGACCGCGAACGCGGTCAGCTCGTCCTTGGCATCGTAGCCGGCAATCACGTCCAGCACCGTGGCCACGTCCTTCACCGAGCGGCACAGCGGCGCGACACGATCATTCATCGCGCTCGCGCGGATCATGCCGGCACGGCTCACCAGCTCCTGCGTGGCGGCCAGGGCCACGGCATTGTTGTTCTTGGCCGGATTGCGGCCGGAAGGGCCGGATTCCTCGGCGATCGAACACACCGCCAGGCTCGCGGCCACCGAAGCGCCGGAGCCACCGCTGCTGCGGCCGGGGCTGCGCTCGGTGTCATAGGGATTGCAGCTCACGCCGCCGAAGCTGCTGCGATCACCGCCGGCATACTCGCCCATGTTGGCCTTGCCGATGATGATGGCGCCGGCCTTGCGCAGCCGCGCCACGAACTCGGCGTCGTGCGGCGGACGGTCATTGGCATAGGGGGCATCGGCGCCCGAGGTGGTGCGCAGATCGGCGGTGTCGTACTGATCCTTGATCGAGATCGGCACACCATGCAGCGGTCCCGCCAGCTTGCCGCTGTGCGCAAACCCGGCGTCCAGCGCGCGGGCCGTCTCCAGGGCGTCAGGCAGTGCCGGATCGTCGTCCGCGCTGTCGGTGAGACTGCGCGCCTTGTGCGGATCAAAGCCCCATTCCGCCAGCGCCGCCGGGCGCAGGTTCAGCGAGGTATAGGCATTGATCTGTCCGGCATGGGCAATGGTCTCCACCGGCCCCAGCACACCCTGCGGCTGCTTCACGCAGACGCCGTCATAGGCCTTGATGCGGCGCAGATGCTGCTCCAGCACTTCCGTGGCCGTGGTCTTGTGCGTGCGGATCGCGTTCTGGATCGCGCTAATGCTGGTTTCCTCCACGGCGAAGGGCGCGGCCTGCGCCGGCAGCGCGGCGATGCAGAGCAGAGCGGGGCAGAGCAGACGCAGGTGCTTGATCATGGCAGGGGCGAGGGCAGCGGGTGGGCAGCGCTGGCGGCTGTGTTGACGGTGGCGCCGGCAGGCTTGAGGCGGCCCAGCAGCAGATACATGGCGGGCACCACGAACAGGGTCAGCGCGCCGCCGAAGATCAGCCCGCCGATCACCGCGATGCCCATCGACACGCGGCTTTCCGAACCGGCGCCCAGAGCCAGGGCGATGGGCAGGATGCCGAGAATCATCGCCAGCGTGGTCATCAGGATCGGACGCAGACGTGCGCAGGCCGCTTCCAGCACCGCCTGACGCAGGGTGGCCGCGCCGGCGCGCAGACGCTGGTTGGCGAACTCCACGATCAGGATGCCGTTCTTGGTGATCAGACCGATCAGCATGATCAGACCGATCTGCGAAAAGATGTTGAGGGTCTGATTGAAGTACCACAGCGCCAGCAGTGCGCCGGCCAGGGCCAGGGGCACGGTGAGCAGAATCACCAGAGGGTCGATGAAGCTCTCGAACTGCGCGGCCAGCACCAGATAGATCAGCACGATGGCCAGTGCAAACACCCAGCCCAGGGCCGAGGAGCTTTGCACGAAGTCGCGCGCCGCGCCGGTGAGGCTGGTGATGAAGCGCGCATCCAGGGTCTCACGTGCAATCGCCTCGAAGGCACGGATGCCTTCCAGCATGGTGTGGCCCTCGGCCAGGGTGCCGGAGACGGTGGCGGCGTTGTAGCGGTTGTAGCGATACAGTTCCGGCGGTGAACTGCTCTCTTTGAGCGAGACCAGATTGTCCAGACGCAGCAGGCGCGCGCCGTCGCGGCTGAGCACGGCGATGTTGCCCAGATCATTGGGCCGCGAGCGGAAGTCGCGCGTGAACTGGCCGATCACGTCGTACTGCTTGCCGTCGAGGATGAAGTAACCGTAGCGCTGCCCGGACAGCGAGGCCTGCAGGGTCTGTGCAATCTCCTGCGCGCTCACGCCCATGGTCTGCGCCTTGTCGCGATCCAGGGTCACGCGCACTTCCGGCTTGCTGAACTTCAGATCCGAATCCACGAAGCTGAACACCGGGCTCTTGCGCGCCTCCTCCAGAAAATGCGGCAGCACCTCTTCCAGATCCTTGAGTTCCGGGCCGCCGATCACGAAACGCACGCCGCTCTCCGTGGCGCGACGCTCGCCGATGCTGGCTTCCTGCGTGATGTTGACGCGTGCTCCGGTGTACTGGCGCTGCAGCGCGCGCAGATCGTCGGCGATCTGGCCCTGGCTGCGCTGACGCGCTTCCTTGTCCTTGAGAAACACGCGCACGAAACCATTGTTGACCGGCCCCTGGATGCCGGGGCCGCCACCGGCGCCGGGCACCTGCGTCATCATCAGATGCGCCTCCGGCACGCGCTCGGCGGTGGCCTGCGTGATGCGGTCCATGAACTCCTGCATGTATTCATAGCTCGCGCCTTCGGGACCGGTGGCGCGCACCCAGATGCGGCCGCGATCCTCCATGGGCGAGAGTTCGCGCGGCAGGCTGGCCAGCAGCAGCGCGATCAGTGCCCCGGCGCCGGCCAGCACGCCCAGCGCCAGGCCGCGGCGATCCACGAAGCGGCCGATGGCGCGCGCATAAGCCTGTTCCAGCGCCGCGAACAAGGGCTCGGTGCGCTGGAACAGCCAGCCGTGTCCGGCATGCGGTCTGAGCAGATGCGCGCAGAGCATGGGCGTGAGCGTGAGCGCCACCACGGCGGAGATCAGCACCGCACCGGCGATGGTCACGCCGAACTCGCGGAACAGACGCCCGGCCAGGCCACCCATCAGCAGCAGCGGCATGAACACCACGGCCAGGGTGATGGTGGTGGAAATCACCGCCACGAAAATCTCGCGCGTGCCGGCGATGCCGGCCGCCATCGGCGCCATGCCGTTTTCGATCTTGGCGTAGATGTTTTCCAGCACCACGATGGCATCGTCCACCACCAGGCCGATGGCCAGCACGATGCCCAGCAGGGTCAGCACATTGATGGTGAAGCCGGCGAGCTGCATGATCGCAAAGGCGCCGATGATGGACACCGGAATCGCCAGGATCGGAATCAGCGTGGTGCGCCATTCGCGCAGGAAGGCGAACACCACCAGCGCCACCAGCATGAAGGCGATGAAGATGGTTTCCGTCACTTCCAGCAGCGAGCGGCGCACGTACTCGGTGTTGTCGTAGGCGATGTCCACCTTGATGTCGGGCGGAATCTCGTGCGCGATGGCCTTGAGCCGCGCGCGCAGGGCATCGACGATCTCGATCTGGTTGGCGCCCGGCTGCTGCTTGAAGTACAGGCCGGCGATGGGTTTGTCGCCCATCTTCAGCGCGCCGCGCTCGTTCTGCGCGCCCAGTTCGGCATAACCGATGTCGCGCAGACGCACGATGCGGTCGCCCTCGCGCTTGACCACCAGGGCGTTGAACTCCTCGGCGGTGTTGAGCCGTGACAGGGTCTTCACCGGCAGCTCCACGCTCTCGCCCTCGACGCGGCCGGAAGGCAGCTCGACGTTTTCGCGTGCCAGGGCCTGGCGCACTTCCAGCGGCGAGATGCCATAGGCCAGCAGCTTCTCGGGGTCCAGCCACAGGCGCATGGCGTAGCGCTTCTCCGCCGGCTGATCGACGCTGGCGATCCCGGGTACGGTCTGCAGGCGTTCCTTCAGTGAATTGGCGTAAGCGCCCAACTCCAGCTGCGTGCGCGTGGGGCTGCTCAGCGCCAGTCCGAAGATCGGCGAGGAGTCGGCGTCGGCCTTGTTGAGTACGGGCGGATTGATGTCCGGCGGCAGATTGCGCACCGCGCGGCTGAGCTGATCGCGGACATCGCTGGCGGCGGTTTCCAGATTGGTGTCGAGAGAGAACTCGGCATTGATCTGGCTGGCGCCCTCGCGGCTCACCGAGGTGAGATTGACGATGCCGGCCACGGTGTTCACCGCCTCTTCGATGGGCTCGGTGATCTGCGCCTGCACCACTTCGGCGGCTGCGCCCGGATAACTGGTGGTGATGGAGATGGAAGGCGGATCCACCGCCGGATACTCGCGCACGCCCAGCTCGGCGATGCTCAGCGCGCCGGCCAGGGTGATCAGCACCGACAGCACGATGGTGAGCACCGGGCGGCGGATGCTCAGCTCGGCGAGGCCGTGACTGAGGCTGCTCATGGCGCGCTCGGCGTCGGCGCCGTGGCGCCGGCAGCATGGCGGGCGCGCTTGCCGCCGCCCTCATCGGTGCTCACCGCCTGACCATCCTTGAGTTGCTGCAGGCCGGAGGTGATCACCGTGTCGCCGGCATTGAGGCCCGAGAGAATCAGCACCTGGGTGGCGGTGCGCGTGCCGGTGTCCACCGCCCGGCGCTCGGCCTTGCCCTGATGACCGAGCACGTACACGTTCTTCTTTTCCAGTCCCGGAATCACCGCCGCCGCCGGCACCAGCAGGGCATCGCCGATTTCATCCAGCACCAGCTCCACGCTGGCAAAAGCGCCGGGCAGCAGCTGGCCCTTGGGGTTGGCGCAGACCGCGCGGATCAGCACCGTGCGCGTGGCGGCGTCGATGCGCGGGTCCACGGCATAGATGCGGCCCTGATGCCGGCCCGGCGTGCCGGCCACGCTGAACTGCACGGCGGCACCGCTGCGGATGCGCGAGGCATATTGCTCGGGCACCGAGAAGTCGATCTTGAGCTTGTCCAGACGCTGCAGCGTGGCCACACGCGTGGCGGCGTTCACATAACTGCCTTCGCTCACATAGCGCAGGCCCACCACGCCATCGAAGGGGGCGCGGATCTCGGTGCGCGCGATCTGCGCCTCGGCCAGATCGATCTCGGCTTTCTGCACCGCGACCTCGGCGCGCACATTGTCGTATTCCTCCGGCGAGACCAGGCCGCGATCCACCAGCGGCGCCACGCGCTGCTCGCGGGACTGTGCCAGCACCAGACGCTGGCGAGCGCGCTCGCGGGTGGCCTGCAACTCGGCGTCGTTGAGCTTGAGCAGCAGCGCGCCCTTGCGCACCGGCGTGCCTTCCGCAAAGTTGATGCGCACCACCTTGCCGCTGGTTTCGGCCTGCAGTTCCACGGCCTCTTCGGCGATCAGCGTGCCGGTGGAACTCAGGGTCTCGGTGAAGCGGGTGGGCTGCAGCTTGAGCGTGGATACCTTCAGCGGCCTGCCTTCGCCCTTGCCGCTCTTGCCCTCTCTGCTCTTGCCGCCGCCGTCCTGGCCGGCGCTGGCGGCGTTGCTCTCGCCGCCTTTGCCTTGCGCGTGCAGCAGCGGCAGCAGCTTGGGTACGGCCAGCAAGGCCAGCAGCAACACGAAGGCGGTGATCCAGGAAATCTTGCGCATGCGAAAAAAGGCTCAGGGCGAAGCAGGCAAGGGCGGCACACTGGCCGGCGCGCGGCGGTAATGCGTGGCCTGCTCGTAGGCATAGGCATAGGCCAGGATGCGCGCCTCGTCCCAGGCGCGGCCCAGAATCTGCAGGCCGGCGGGCAGGCCTTCACCCAGATAGCCGTTGGGCACCGACAGCGCCGGCCACTGCAGGGTGCTGCCGACGAAAGTAAGGCTGCTGCCCAGCGCGGTGGGGCCGGCCTGCGTGCCGGTCCGCGGCTCGGCCACCATCAACTGCGTGTTGCGATCGCCGTTGATCGCCGGCAGCTGCGCCCAGGTGGGAAACACCAGGGCATCGACCTTGGCGGCGTCCATCGCACGCGTGAAGGCCTCGCGATAGGCCTGTTCGGTTTTCAGGCCCTCGATGGTTTCCGGATCTTCCTTGACCGGTCTGGCGGCGGCGGCCTGATCGAAGCCGGCCTGATGCAGGGGATGCAGCAGCCTGGATTCGGCGATGGCCTGCACCGAAGGATAGGGAATGCCGGGATGCCGGGCGATGAACTGCGTCAGATCATCCTTGAAGCGCGCGGCGGTCTGCGGCGCGCGCGGCAGCGTGTCCAGTTCCGGCACCTGGAAGTCTTCCACCAGCACCGCTCCGGCGGCGCGCAGCTCCGCCAGGGTGCGCTGGAAATTGGCCAGCACGCGCGGATCGGTCTTGTCGGGCGTGAACACCTGCCGCAGCACCCCCAGGCGCGCGCCCTTGAGCGCATCGGCTTTCAGCCCCTTCGTATAGCTCGCCGCGATATGACCCTGCGCACGCGCGGTGGCGGGGTCTTGCGCATCGACGCCGGCCAGCACGTCGAGCAGCAAGGCTGCCTCATACACGCTGCGTGCCATCGGCCCGGCGGTGTCGCGCACGCTGTTGAGCGGCACCATGCCGCTGCGCGAGACCAGGCCCACGGTGGGACGCAGCCCCACCAGCGCGTTATGCGCTGCCGGCATGCGCACGCTGCCGCCGGTATCGGTGCCGATGCCGAGGATGGCGAAGCTCGATGCCAGACCCGCGCCGGTGCCGCCGGAAGAACCGCCGGTGGCGTAGGCGGTGTTGTAGGGATTGCGCGCGAAGCCCGCGACCACCGAGTTGATGTTGTCACCGCCGCCGCGCGCGAATTCGGAGAGCGAAGCCTTGGCGATGATGATGGCGCCGGCGGCGCGCAGCTTGCGCACCAGCGTCGCATCGCTGGCGGGATAGAAATTCTTCCAGCCCTGGAAGCCGGAACTCATCGGCAGGCCCAGGACATCGATGTTGTCCTTCACCAGCACCGGAATGCCGTGCAGCGGCCCGCTGAGCCTGCCGCTGCGCTTGAGCTGCGCGTCCAGCGCCGCGGCTTCCTCCAGGGCCTGGCCATTGACCGTGACCAGGGCGTTGATCAGCGGACCCTGCTTGTCATAGGCCGTGATGCGCGCCAGATGCGCGCGGGTGACTTCCACGGCCGTGGTCTTGCCGCTCAGATACGCGGCCTGCACGGCAGCGACACTGGTTTCCTCCACGGGAAACGCGGCGCGGGCGCTGGCGCTGAGCAGGATCGCGGCTGCCAGACACAGCCAGTTCGCCAATCGCGGGGTTCTCATGAAGGCCGGGAGCAGGGGTACAGTCAGTCAGACGGCCTGCGGGCCGCGCCCCCCCACCTCGCAGGCCACGGTCGGGGCCGCCGGCTGCGGCACGTCTGAGCAGGCATCGCCATCACCGGTGCCGCTCATGAACCGCTCTTTTCTCCGCTTCCTGTCCGGCGCCGGCCTGCTGGCGACGGCTGCCGCGCACAGCGCCATCGCCGCGCCGCCGTTTGCGGTGGAGGAGGCCGGCATCGCGCAGATTCAGGCGGCGGTGGCCGGCGGCACGCTCAGCTATGCGCAGCTCACGCAGGCTTATCTCGAACGCATCGCAGCCTACGAGGACGGCGGCCCGCGCCTGAATGCCATCCTCACGCTCAACCCCAAGGCGCAGGCCGAGGCAGCGGCCCTGGATGCGGAGCGCAAGCGCAAGGGCGCACGCGGACCGCTGCACGGCATTCCGGTGCTGCTCAAGGACAACATCGACACTGCGGATATGCCCACCAGCAATGGCTCGGCGATTCTGCGCAACGCGATTCCGCCGGATGATGCCTACATCACCCGCGCGCTG
The DNA here is from genome assembly GCF_900111015.1 of Solimonas aquatica. Lineage (GTDB taxonomy): Bacteria > Pseudomonadota > Gammaproteobacteria > Nevskiales > Nevskiaceae > Solimonas > Solimonas aquatica. The sequence continues at coordinate 198,788 of NZ_FOFS01000001.1, forward strand.
CGCGAAGCCGGCGCGGTGATTCTGGGCAAGGCGGCGATGGGTGAATTCGCCGGCGGCAGCTATAACTCGGTGGGCGGGCAGACCCTCAATCCCTACAACTTCAAGCGCCACACCGGCGGCAGCAGCAGCGGCTCGGGCGCAGCGCTGGCGGCCAACTTCACGGTGCTGGCGGTGGGCACCGACACCAGCACCTCGGTGCGCGGTCCTTCTGCCTACAACGGCGTGGTCGGCATCCGCCCGACCACGGGCCTGATCTCGCGGGATGGCATCGCGCCGAAGAATCTCAACTTCGATTCGGCAGGCCCGATGGCGCGCAGCGTCAGCGACGCCGCGGCTCTGCTCAGCGTGATTGCGGGCGAAGACGGCGGTGCCGATCCGCTCAATGCCAGCGTGTGGCAGGAAATGGCCAGGCGCTATCCGGTGAAAAGCGGCCACATCGACTGGACGAAGTATCTGCAGGCCGGTGCACTCAAGGGCAGGAAGCTGGGCGTGATCCGCGACTTCTTTGGCGGCGATCCGCAGATCGATGCGCTGGCCGAGCAGGCCCTGGCGCAGATGCGCAAGCTCGGCGCCAGCACCGTGGACATTCATCTGGATGCGGCGTTTCTGGAGAAGTACGTGGGCGAGGGCAATCGCAACATCCGGCGCCTGTCGGATTATCGTTTCCGCCAGGACTGGGAGGCTTATCTGGCCAAGTTCGCCGATCCCACGCTGCCCAAGACCGTGGCGCAGATGGTGGAGATTTACGAAAAGGAGGTGATGAAGTCGCCGCTGCCGGTGGAAGACAGCGTGATGCGTCTGCTCAAGGCCTCGCTCACGACCTCGCCGGAGGCGCCCGAGTATCGCGAGTTCATCGAAAAGACACTGCCGCAGGCCACGCAGGACAAGCTTGCGCTGTTCAGCCGTTATGGTGTCGATGCGCTGGTGTTTCCGTACTTCGCCAGCTTCGCGCCGCCGATCAGGAATCCGGCCTACAGCATCGACGATCCCAGCTTCGTGAAATCGGAGGTGCCACAGCCGGCGACGCTGGCTGGCTACAGTTCGGTGGGTTTCCCGTCGGTGGTGGTGCCCATGGGCTTCGGCAGTCAGGGTTTGCCGATGGACATTGGGTTTCTGGGCAAACCTTATGAAGAGGGACAGTTGATCGGTTTTGCCTATGCCTACGAGCAGGCCACGAAGTGGCGCAAGCCTTCGCCGCTGCTGCCGCCGTTGAAGCGCTGAAGCTGAGGCGCGGGCCGTGTTGACTCTTGTCGATGCCGGGCCATAACTGTACGGCGGGTTACGGCGCTTCGCGCCTAATCCGCCCTACGGTGCCGATTTGAGGCAGTGGTGCCCAGCGCGCTTCGGTTCACTCGCGTGTGCGGAACCTGCTGTGGCAGTTCTTGCAGGTTTCGCTGAGCCTGGCGAACTGTTGCTTCACCGCCGCCAGATCATCGCCGGCCGCGATGCGCGCAAGTTCATTGGCCTCCTTGTTGAAGGCGCCCGCCAGCTGCGCGGCTTCGGCCTGCTGCTGGAAGAACTCGGGCTTGAGCCGGCTCGGCCTCCAGCCGGTGCCTTGATCCGTGCCGGGGCCATAGAGTGAACCCAGGCCCGCGTTGGCGGCTGCAGCAATCGCATTGGCGGCGGCGCTGACCTGATCCTTGTTGTAGCGCTCGGCAGCATCGAGCTGGGCCTTGATGCGGGCGGTGTTCCAGCCGATGAAGGCATATGCGGACTGCCGGTAGCGGATCTGGTCTTCGAGCGGACCGGCCAGCGAGGCGCTGCTCAGCAGCGCAGCGCAGAGCAGCAGACCGAGGGATTTTTTCATGGCGGGAATCCAGGGCTTCATCAGAGGAAAGAGATGCGTCGCTCACCAGGCCGGTGTGGCCACCGAGGCTTGCGGGGCAGGCGTACGAACCTGGCCCAGCTGCTGCACGAAATAGACGCTGGCCAGCGCCAGCAGCAGCGCCAGCAACAGACGCCAGGCGGGCGCGGCTGCGACCCGCTCGCGGTTCAGGCGCTTGCGCAGACTGAGCATGGCCAGCAGCAGACGATGCTGGAACAGCAGTTCGTAACAGGCGATGGCCAGCAGATGCAGCATGATCATCGCCAGCAACGCGGAGGACAGGCGCTGATGCCAGAGGCTCAAGGCATCGCTGTCGGCCTTGCTGAGCCAGGCGGCGAGCGGCCCGGCGAAGGCGATGTCGTCATTGGCACCCAGACCACTGAGCACCTGCGCGCCGAGCACAAAGAGCAGGCCCAGCACCGCCAGACCGGCCAGCGGGCTGTGGCCGACGCCTTGCCATTGCCCGGAGAAATAGCGGCGCAGCCGCGCGGGCGTGGGCCAGAAGCTGAGAAAGCGCGCGCTGCGCGTGCCGACCAGGCCCCAGAGCAGGCGAAAGCTCAGCAGCCCCAGAATCAACAGGCCGATGCGGCCGTGCCAGAGCGCATACGCGGCGCCGCCCCATTTGCCGCTGACGATGGCCGCCGTCACGCTCAGCAGCAGCAACCAGTGAAACAGTCGCAGCGGCAGATCCCACACGGTGCGCCGCGAGCCGGACCCCGGACTCATGGATCCGCGCTGAGCTTCTGCACCGCAGCCAGCGAGGCGGCGACATTTTCCGCCGCGCCCATGCCGCCGATCACCGAAGCGATGCGGCCCTGGCGATCGACAATGAAAGTCGTGCGCTCGGCAAAACCGTGGCCGATCTCGATGCCGCGCGTGTCCTTGCGTCCCGCCTGCGCCTCGCGAATGCTCAGCTCATAGCGCCGCGCGATGCGGCCATCGGCATCGGAGGCCACTGCCAGTTTGCCGGCGCAGTATTCGGGATCGGCGGAAAAATCATTCAGGCGTTCGATGCTGTCGAGCGACACGCCGATGACGCTGGCGCCGGCTGCCGCAAACTTGTCGAGGTTCACGGCAAAGCTGTGTGCCTGGACATTGCAGCCGCCGGTGTAGGCGGACGGATAGAAGTACACCACCACCGGGCCTTTCTTCAGCGCTTGCGCCAGCGAGTAATCGAAGGCCTCGCCGGCCATCGAGGCGCGTGCCTCGAACATCGGCGCGCTGGCGCCGACCGGCAAGGCGGCGAAGGCGGGCGCCGCAAGCAGCAGCGCGCAGAGCGTCAGGCAGTAGCGCCATGCGTTCATTGCGAATCACCCCTGGTTCAGAGCGCAGGTTTCTGCCAGCCGCCGAAGCGGCGTTCGATCTCGGCCATCGCCGCCAGCACCACATCCTCGCGCCAGGGCTGGGCGGTGAACATCACGCCCAGCGGCATCTTCTCCGGCGAGGTGCCGGCGCGCAGCACACCGCTGGGCCAGCCGGTGAAGTTGTAGGTGGAGGTGAAGCTGTTGCCGCGCTTGCCTTCGTACTCGCGCGAGCCGATCACCGGCGCCGGCCCCAGTTGCACGGGGCTGACGATCAGATCGTAGTCCTTGACCCAGGCGATCATCTTCGCGCGCCAGGCATCGCGTTGTTCCAGCAGTTCGGTGTAATCCTCGGTCTTGAGCAGGGGATAATCGAAGCGGCGTGCCGGCCCGGGCACGGTGGTCTTGTACTTTTCCACCAGGCGCTTCTGCCAGGCATTGCCATCGCCCTCGCGCAGGCGCGTGGAAATATCGTTGATGGCCAGCAGTTCGGGCGGTCGCGCCTCGCTCACCTGGCAGCCCAGGCTCTGCAGATGCTTCACGCAGGACTGCACGGTGGCGATCATTTCCGGCGTAGGCTTGGCGGCTTCACCTTTGTCATCGGCGCCGAAGTCGGTGTACCAGGCCACACGCAGTGATTTCACATCCACCTTCGCCGGATCCGGCCAGGGCATGGGCGCGATGAGCGCGTCCTTGTCATCGGGGCCGGCGATGATCGGCAGCAGCAGCACCAGGTCTTCCACATAGCGCGCCAGCGGGCCGCCTTGCTGATAAGCGTCGAACACGCCGCCGTAATCGACGATGTGTCCGGTGCGCGGCACACGGCCGGTGGTGGGCTTGATGCCGGCGATGCCATTGGCATGCGCGGGGCCGCGGATGGAACCGCCGAAGTCGGTGCCGATATCGAAGGGCGAGCCGCCCGCCGCGACGATGGCGCCGCCGCCACCGGTGGAACCCAGCGTGGAGCGCGTCACGTCGTAGGGGTTCTTCGACATGCCGTAAATCAGGTTCGCGGTGGTGCCCAGGCCGGCGATGCCGCCGATGGTGAACTCCGACGTATTGGTCTTGCCCAGCAGAATCGCGCCGGCGGCGCGCAGACGCGCGACCACCGTGGCGTCGTGCTCGGGAATGAAGTTGGCGCGGCCCTGTGTGCCGCCGGTGGAGATCACGCCGGCGGTGTCCCAGGAATCCTTGATGGTCATCGGCACGCCGTGCAGCGGACCCAGCAGCTGGCCGCGCGCCAGCGACGCATCGGCGGCATCGGCTTCCTGATAGGCGCGTTCGCGGCAGAACTGCACCACGGCATTGATCTTGGGATTCACCGCGTCGATGCGCGCGTAGAACGCCGCCACCAGTTGCCGCGCGCTGACGCGCTTGTCGCGGACCAGCTGCGCGAGCTTGCTCGCCGACAGGAACACCAGATCGTCCGGCGCCGCCGGCAGGCTCAGCGTCGGCGCTGCCGCACTGCCGCCCGGCGCAGGCTTGTCGCAGGCGGCAAGGCTCAGGGCGCCGACACCGGCGGCGCCCAGCAACAGCGCGCGTCGTGAAGGATTTCCTGCGTGCGGCGTCTGCGCCGTGCGCGCGGCCGCGGTCTGGGCGGGCGGCGCGGCGGGCGTCTGCGTATCGGTGATGGCCGGGGCTTCTTGCGTGTGCATGCGCGTCTCCTTCAGATCGCCGGTTTCTGGTAACCGCCGGTGCCGGCTTCGACGAAGGCGGCGGCGGCCAGCGCCAGGTCTTCGCGAAAGGGCTTGGCAATCAGCTGCACGCCAATCGGCAGACCTTCGGGCGAGCTGCCGGCGCGCACCACCACGCCGGGCCAGCCGGTGTTGTTGTAGGTGGTGGTGTAGCCGAAGTTGTCGGGCTGCGGCGGCAGCGCCTTGGGATTGTCCGGCCAGGGCTGTGCGGGTTCGCCGTTGACAGGGCAGATGATCAGATCGTAGTTCTTGAACCAGCCGAGGAACTTCGCACGGTTGGCGTCCATGGCCTCGGCCAGGCGCGTGAACTCGGCGGCGTCGGCGCGCGGCGTGTCGAGCAGGCTGATCACCGGCGAGACTTCCTCGGTGCCGTACTTGCGCAGCATGCGTTTGACCCAGGCGCGACCGTCGGCCGTGGACAGGGCATTGCGCAGCTCCTGCGATTCCCTGATCAGGGCCTTGGGGCAGTCTTCGGTGACGGTGGCGCCCAGGGATTTGAACAGTTCCACGGTTTTCTTCACCGCCGCCTCGGTGGCCGGTGTCGGCGGTTTTGCGCTGCCATTGCCCACATACCAGGCCACTTTCAGCGCTTTGACATCGACCTTGGACGAAGGCGACCAGGGCATGGGCAGGATGGCGGCGTCCTGATAATCGGGGCCGGCGATGATCGGCAGGATCAGTTCCAGATCCTCGGTCCAGCGCGCCAGCGGACCCACCACCTGGAAGGCATCGAAGTAACCGCCGTAATCGACGATATGCCCGGTGCGCGGCACGCGGCCGGTGCTGGGCTTGAGGCCGGTGATGCCGCAGAAATGCGCGGGCCCGCGGATCGAGCCGCCGAAATCGGTGCCGATGTCGAAAGGCGTGCCGCCGGCGGCAATCATCGCCGCGCCGCCACCGGTGGAGCCGCCGGGCTGATAACCCAGCTTGTAGGGATTGTGGGTCTTGCCAAAGATCAGATTGGTGGTCATGCCGGACAGCGTCAGTTCCGGCGTATTGGTCTTGCCCATCACGATCACGCCGGCCTCGCGCAGCCGCGCCACCACGGTGGCATCGCTGGACGGCACATGGTTCTTGCGGCCCAGGGTGCCGCCGGTGCTGCGCACGCCTTCGGTGAGCAGCGAATCCTTGATGGTGCAGGGCACGCCGTGCAGCGCGCCGCGGGTCTTGCCGGCGGCGAGCATCTCGTCGGCGATCCGAGCTTCACTCAGCGCGCGCTCGGCGCAGAGCGTGACCACGGCATTGAGCTTCGGATTCACCGCCTCGATGCGCTGGAGGTAGAGCGTGGTGAGTTCCACGGCGGAGATTTTCTTGTCGCGGATCATCGCCGCCAGGCGTGTGGCCGAGGTGTAGAGCGGATCATCCGGAATCGCGGCCTTGGCTGCCGAAGCCTCGGCGCGCAGCGTGCCTGCAAGTGCCGCAGCGGCAGCGGCGGCGGCGCTCTGAATCAGAAACTGTCGGCGTGTGCTGCGATAGCCGCCGATGCCGGCTGTGATCTCGTTCATGCGATGCACCGTCCCCTGCCCATGCGCCGCGCGCGGCGGCTGTCCAGAGCTAAGACGGCGCGCGCGGGCGCGGCCCCACCTTCATGACGCGAGTTTGCGTAAGTCCTGCTGCCGAGCCCCCGTCGGCGCGCATGCCGCGGGCAGAGCGTCATCTGCAGGCACGGGCAGGTCCTGGCGCTGAGCGGGAGGCGTGCCGGCGCTCTGGTTCACTCCAGCAGTTGATGGCGCAAACGTGCCAGCGCCTGCGCATCGAAGCCCACGGCTTCGCGCAGGTAGCGTTCGGTGTTGCCATGCTCTGCGCGCAGCGCATCGAGCGCGGCCTGCAGGTATTCCTCGTGCACGGTGGCCAGGGCCTGCAGGGACTGCAGGGCGTGCGCGGGCAGGGGTTCGCCGCGTGCGGCTTCGGCGCGGCGCTGCAGGGATTCGAAGCGGTAGTGACGGGCGCTGAGCAGATAGTCCGCAAACACCTGGTCTTCCTCGACGCCCAGGGCCAGCAGCAGCAGCGCGCAGACGAAACCGGTGCGGTCCTTGCCGGCCTCGCAGTGGATCAGCACCGGTCCGGCATCGTCCCGCGCCAGATGCCGCAGCACCAGCCCCAGATGCGCGGCGAAGTCTTCCGGCATGCGCCGGTACAGCTCCAGCATCCAGGCCCGCGCCTGCTCGGGCTTGAAATCCGGATGCGCGATGGCCTGCACCCATTCGGAAGGATTGGCCTTGCGTGCGCCGGCCTCGGCCGGACGCGGCGGTGCGATCAGCAGCGGCTCGGCGCCCGCCGGCCAGCGGTTGGGTCGATGTCCGGCCTCGCGCCGGCCGCGCAGATCGCAGACCGCGCCAATGCCAAGCTCCGCCAGCACTGCCAGATCGCGTTCGTCGATCTCGGCCAGCACCTGGGAGCGATACACGCGGCCGCGACGCAGGCGCCGGCCCTCATGGCCGAGATGGCCGCCCAGATCGCGGAAGTTGGGGGCGCCGTTGAGCAGAGGGGCATCCGATTCAAAAGGCGACATGGGGCGACGGGGCGGCAGAAAGAGGGTACGGCATTATCCCTCAAGCCCGCGGCCGGCGGCCTCGTACCCGGCGAGGATCAGCAGCGCCAGGGTTTCGCTCAGCTCTAGCAGGGCGCCGGCGGTGTCGCCGGTGAAGCCGCCCAGGCGACGCAGCATCGCCATGCGCAGCAGCAGGAACAGCGCCGTCACGCCGAGCAGGACCAGCAGACCGCGCCGCCCGGCCAGGGCACAGGAGGCGGCGACCAGCAGGCAGACGAGCCGCGCCGCACGGCGCGGCAGCTGCGCGGCCAGCGTGCTGCCCAGCCCTGCCTCGCGCACATAGGCGGTGCTGAGGAACAGCGCCGGCATCGCGCCGCGCGCCAGATACGGTGCCAGCCACAGCAGAGTGCTGTGCGTGCGCAGCAGCGTCTGCAGCGCCGCGTACTTGAGCAGCAGCACCAGCACGATGGCGATCACGGCCATGGCCCCGGCGCGCGGGTCCTTCATGATCGCCAGGGTGCGCGCGCGATCCTGCCCGCCGCCCACCCAGGCATCGGCGCTGTCGGCCAGACCATCCAGGTGCAGGCCGCCGCTGGCCAGCACCCAGACCGCCAGCAGCAGGGCGGCGAGCAGGTTCGCGGGTAGCGGCAGCAGACTCAGCGTCTGCAGCAGCGCGCCGAACAACAGACCGATCAGCGGATACCAGAGCAGGGAGGCGCCCAGCGCCGGCGGTGACGGTGCTTCCCGCAGCGACAGCGGCAGGCGGCTGAGAAACTGCAGGGCGATGCAGAAAGGATGCGCGGGCAGGCTCATCGCCCGCTCAGCATTCGATCAGGCGCAGGCTGGCCAGCGGCACTTCCATCTGCAGGCATTGGCCCAGCGGCAGGCCGCGCTGCTGCGCGAGCAGCACGCGCAAGGGGCCGCCGTGCGTGACGATCAGCAGGTTTTCCTCGCGCGCCTGGGTCAGCGCTTCCTCCCAGGCGGCGCTCACGCGTGCCTGCAGGGATTGCAGACGCTCGCCGCCGGGTGGCGGGTTGGCCAGCGGATCGCGCCAGAAGTCGCCCAGGCGCTGCGCATCGCGCGCCTGCAGCTCGGCGGCACTGCTGTTCTCCCATTCGCCGAAGTCCAGCTCGCACCAGCGCGCATCGAGTGCGCAGGCGATGCCGTGGTCGGCGGCATAAGCCTGCGCGAAGTGTGCGCAGCGCGACAGCGGCGAGCTGATCACGCGCTGCCAGCTGCTGCCAGCCAGCACCGCGCTCATCGCGCTGTGACCCTGCTCGCTGAGCAGCACATCGGTGCGCCCGCAGTAGCGTCCGGGCAGCAGCGTCTCGCCGTGTCGCAGCAGGCCGACGTGCATCAGTCGCGTCCGCTGACGCCGGCCTGCGCAAAGCTGGCCATGTTCGCGTGCAGGCGGCAGGCCAGACGCAGCAGCGGCAGGGCCAGCGCCGCGCCGCTGCCTTCGCCCAGACGCAGCTGCAGGTCCAGCAGGCCGCGCGCGCGCAGGGCCTCCAGCAGGCGCGCATGGCCGGCCTCGGCGCCGCAATGCGAGAACAGCAGCCAGTCGCGCACGCCGGGCTGGAGGCGGCAGGCGGCCAGCGCTGCGGCGCTGCAGATGAAGCCGTCCACCAGTACCGGCAAGCCCGCCTGCGCGGCGGCGATGTAGGCGCCGCACAGCGCCGCGATTTCAAAACCGCCGACCCGGGCCAGCGCCTCCAGCGGCGTGCCGCAGTGCGGGCGATGCCGGTCCAGGGCGTGGCCGATCACGCTGATCTTGTGCGCGAGGCCGGCATCGTCCAGGCCGGTGCCGCGACCGACGAGCGCTTGCGGCTCGGCGTCGAGCAGCAGGCAGGCCAGGGCGCTGGCGGAAGTGGTGTTGGCAATGCCCATCTCGCCGCCGATGAACAGCTGCGCCTGCTGTGCCCGCGCGCGCTGCACGGCGGCGTGGCCGCTGCCCAGGGCGCTGGCCAGCTGCGCCGCGCTCATCGCCGCGTCCTGAGCGAAGTTGGCGGTGCCGGCGGCGATGCGTTCGCGGCGCACGCGCGCATGCGGCGCCGAGGGCAGCATCGTGCCCAGGTCGATCACTTCGAAATGCGCATCCAGCTCGGTGGCGAGCACGCTGATCGCCGCGCCGCCGCGCGCGAAGTTGTCCACCATCTGTGCGGTCACGGCTTGCGGAAAGGCCGAGACATTTTCCGCCGCCACGCCGTGATCGGCGGCGAAGATGCTGATCTGCACCCGCTCCAGCGTCGGTCGCAGGCAATGCTGCATGGCCGCGAGTTCAATGACCAGATCTTCCAGCAGGCCCAGCGCGCCGGCGGGTTTGGTCAGCTGCGCCTGATGTGCGCGCGCCTGCTCGCGCAGTGCGGCGCTGGGCGCGGCAACCGCATGATGCAGCCAGCGCAGGGGGGCGTTCATTGCGGGCCTGCTGCGGATTTGAGGGTCAGCGGCAATCCGGCCACACACAACAGGACTTCATCGCAGCGCCGCGCCAGCTGCTGATGCAGGCGGCCGGCTTCATCCACGAAGCGTCGCGTCAGCGCGCCCAGCGGCACCACACCCAGGCCGGTTTCATTGGCGACCAGAATGATGCGGCCCGGCAGTTGCGAGACGCTCTCGCCCAGCGCCGCGCATTCACGCGCCAGCGTCTGCTCGCTCTGCTGCAGCAGATTGCTCAGCCACAGCGTCAGACAGTCCACCAGCAGGCAGCGTTCGGGCGCGGCCAGCGCGCGCAGCGTTGCGCTCAGCTGGTGCGGACATTCCACGGTCTGCCAATGCGCGGGCCGGTCTTCGCGATGACGGGCGATGCGCGCCGCCATCTCCGCATCGCCGGCGCCGGCGGTGGCGATGTACGTGACGGCCAGCGCGCTGTCGGCGGCCAGCTGCTGCGCCAGGCGCGTCTTGCCTGAACGCGCGCCGCCGAGAATCAAGGTCCTCATGCCGGCAGCTCCAGCAGTGCGAAGATCGCGCGCAGATCCAGCTCGGCTTCCAGGCAATCGGCCAGACGCGCCAGCGCCGCCTCGCGCAGCGCGCCGCGATCCAGGGCCTGCGGCCGCGCCAGTCCGGCCCAGCGCAGCAGCGCGGCGCAGGCCTGCGGATGATCGAACAGGCCATGCAGATAAGTGCCGAGCACACGGCCGTCGGCGCTGATGGCGCCGTCCTCGCGTTCACCCAGTCGTATTGCCGGACGCGCCAGCGCCGGGCCGCGGCTCACGCCGGCGTGAATCTCGTAGCCCGTCACCGGCACGCCGCCCTCGAGCCGCAGCTCGCCCTGCACATTGCGCAGCTGCTTGTCGGCGGCGAGCGTGGTGTGCAGGTCCAGCCAGCCGAAGCCCTCGCTCGTGCCGGCGCTGCCTTCCAGGCCCAGGGGATCGGCGATCACGCGGCCCAGCATCTGCAGGCCGCCGCAGATGCCGAGCAGGCGGCCGCCATAGCGCAGATGGGTGTTGAGATAGTCCTCCCAGCCTTGCGCGCGCAGCCAAGCCAGATCGCTGCGCACGGCCTTGGAGCCCGGAAGAATCACCAGATCCGCCGCGGGTGGTTCCTCGCCGGGGCCGACGAAGCGCAGGCGCAGCTGCGGATGCTGGCGCAGGGCGTCGAAGTCGTTGTGATTGCTGATATGCGGCAGTGCCGGCAGCACCACGCGCAGCAGGGCCTGGGGCTTGGCGGGCTGCTCGCGGTCGATGGCGTCCTCGGCGTCCAGATGCAGGCCGTGCAGATAAGGCAGCACCCCCAGCACCGGCTTGCCCGTGTGCTGCTGCAGCCACTGCAGACCGGATTCGAGCAGGCGGCGCTCGCCACGGAAGCGGTTGATGACAAAGCCGCGCACGCGCGCGCGTTCGCTGTCGCTGAGCAGGGCCAGGGTGCCGACCAGCTGCGCGAACACGCCGCCGCGACCGATATCGGCAATCAGCAGCACCGGACAGTCCACGGCCTCGGCAAAACCCATGTTGGCGATGTCGTGTTCACGCAGATTGATTTCCGCGGGCGAGCCGGCGCCTTCGACAATCAGGGCGCGATAGCGGGCGGACAGCCGCGCATGCGATTCCAGCACCGCCGCGCGGGCGATGCGCTTGTATTGCTGATAGGCCAGCGCGTCCATATTGCCGAGCACGCGGCCCTGCACGATGACTTGCGCGCCGCAATCGCTGTGCGGCTTGAGCAGCACCGGATTCATGTCGGAGCTGGCTTCGATGCCGGCAGCCTGCGCCTGCAGCGCCTGCGCGCGGCCGATCTCGCCGCCGTCGGCGCTGACCGCGCTGTTGAGCGCCATGTTCTGCGGCTTGAAGGGTGCCACCGCAACACCGCGCCGATGCAGCACACGACACAGGCCCGCCACCAGCGTGCTCTTGCCGGCGTCCGAGCTGGTGCCTTGAATCATCAGTGTGCGGCTGCGCATGGTCTGAACAGGCTGGCAGCCGCCGGCGGGCAGGACGGCAGGTAGAAATGCAGATAGGAAGCGGTGAGGCCGCGCGTCTGAAACACCGCTTCACCCGGCTGGTTCTGCGCGGTGCGCGCCTGCCGCGCGGCCGGCTGCCTGGTCTGGAGTGTCGAGTAGTGAAAGCTGTGTCCGCGCAGCTCGCCGTCCGGTAGCGCCAGGCTCTGCAGTGACAGCGCCTGCAGTCGCGGCTGCATCAGCGCGCGGGCCGGCAGCAGGCCGGCCATGGGGTGCGCCTGATGGTCGGCGTCCACCAGTTGTTCGCAGAGCAGCATCATGCCGCCGCATTCGGCGAGCAGCGGCTTGCCGCGCGCATGGTGTTCGCGCAGCGCCGTCAGCAAGGCGGTGTTCCGCGCCAGGCGCGAGGCATGCAGTTCCGGATAGCCGCCGGGCAGATACAGGGCATCGACCTGCGGCAGACCGGCATCGTGCAGCGGCGAGAATTCGCTGAGCCTCGCGCCCATTGCCTGCAGCAGTTCGGGATTGGCGGGATAGACGAAGGCAAAGGCTTCATCGCGTGCGATGCCGATGCGCAGGTTTTCGAGCATCGCGTGCTGCGCCGGCGCGGCCGGCGCGGTGAAGTCCAGCAGCGGCAGGGTGTCGAAGGCGGGCAGCGCCTGCAGCGCGCGGGCCAGCGCGTCCAGGCGCCGATCCAGATCCGGCAGCTCGCGGGCCTGCACCAGGCCCAGATGCCGCTGCGGCAGGCTCAGCTCGGCCGCATGCGCCAGCCAGCCGCATAGCGGCAGATCGGCGGGCAGCGCGTCCTGCAGCAGCTGCGCGTGCGCGGCGCTGCCGACGCCATTGGCGAATACACCATGAAAGCGCAGGCCGGTGCGGAAGCTGCGCAGACCGTGGGCGAGGGCGGCGAAGGTCTGTGCCATGGCGCCGGCCTCGATCAAGGCCAGCACCGGCAGATCGAAGCACTGCGCCAGATCGGCGCTGGAAGGCTCGCCGTCGTACAGGCCCATCACGCCTTCGACCAGAATCAGCTCGGCCTCGCGCGCGGCCTCGGCCAGCAGGTGCCGGCACTGCGCCTCGCCGCACATCCACAAATCCAGCTGGTGCACCGGCGCGCCGCTGGCGGCTTCCAGCAGCATGGGATCGAGAAAATCCGCGCCGGTCTTGAACACGCGCACGCGCAGGCCCTGCTGTCGCGCCCGTCGCGCCAGGGCCGCGGTCAGCGTGGTCTTGCCCTGACCCGAGGCCGGCGCGCTGATCATCAGGGCGCGACAGCGGCTCACGGTGGCGGGCCTGCTTGCACGCACATGCTCAGCGCTTCTGCACCCACGGCAGGCGCAGCGCCGGCAGATAGTGCGCGGCGACGCCGTGCAGCAGCGCGATCAGCGCCAGATAGCCGGCCGGCACGATCTGGAAATTGGCGTAGTAGCGCGCGTAGTTGTCCAGATACTGCGCCCAGTTCGGCGCGCTGATGCGCCCGCCCAGCCAGTAGAAGCTGCTGTTGCTGAGCAGATAGGCGAAATTCACGGCGAGGCCGGCGCTGATCACCAGGCGCAGCAGATCGGCCGGTTCATGGTGGTAACCCCGCCGCAGCCACACGCCGCCGTACCAGAGCGCCGCATGCGCCGGCACCAGGAAGGCATAGGCCGGGGTGATGCAGTAATCGCTGATGCCCAAGTGGCGGGTGACGATGAAGTCGATGGCCACCGCCTCCAGCATCAGCAGCGGGAAAGCCCAGCGACTGTGTCCGGCGCAGTAGAAACCAGCGGCGAAGAACACCGCCCAGGAGGCATCGGGCAGGGTGAAGAAATGCGCAAAGCGCGTGCTGAGCATGAGCAGTGCCAGCAGCGCGAAAATCCACAGCGTCGTGCCGCGATTCAGGTTCATGGTCAAGGCTCCGGTTCAGCGCGCGGCCGGCGTGTAGCGCAGCGTGGCGAAGTAGGTGGCGCCGGGCAGGGCAAAGCCGGCGGCGGTCTGGTACTGCTTGTCCAGCACGTTGGCGGCCTTGAGCTGCAGCTGCCAGGCGCTGTCCAGCTGCAGGCTGGCGCGCAGGTCGAGCGTGGTGTAGCCGCCCAGGCGCGTGCTGTTGGCTGGATCCTCGTAGCGCGCGTCGCTCAAGTTGAGCGTGCTGCCGGCGGCGTAGCGGCTGCCCTGGTAGTCCAGATCCAGGCGCGCGTTCTGCTTGCTGCGTCGCGCCAGCTGCTTGCCGTGATTGGCGTCGTCGTTGTCGTTCTGCGGATCGAGCCAGTTGTAGTAGAGCTGGGTGCGCAGCGACTGCCACTGTCCGCCCAGCTGCAGCTCCACGCCCTTGATCCGGGCGCGGCCGAGATTCTCGGGACCGAAGATGCTGGGGTTGTAGGTGATCAGTTCATCGACCTTGCTGCGATAGGCGCTCAGCGCCCAATCCCACTGCGCGATGGCCAGTGTTCCGCTGCCGCCGAGATTGAGTTCGTAGCTGCGCGAGGTCTCGGGCTTGAGATCGGGGATGCCGTAGAACGGGTAATACAGATCATTGAAGCTCGGCGCCTTGAATGCCGTGCCGTAGGACAGGCCCGCGCGCAGCGCCGGACTGAAGCGATAGCCGTACTGCGCGCTGCCGGTGTTGTGCGTGCCGAACTGCTGGTTGCGGTCGCGACGCAGGCTGCCCTGCAGCTCGTGTGCGCCGAAATGGCCCTGGTACTGGCCGAACACACCGGCATCATCACGCTTGCGCACTGCGTAATCGGTGTTGCCGCTGACGGTGTCGTGCTCGTAGTCGAGGCCGGCGGTGAACAGCTGGCCGGGGAGCAGCTGGAAGTCGTTCTGCCAGGAGTAGAGATTGCGGCGCGTGTTGATGATGCCGCGGTTGTCGGTGTAGACCGCCGGATCGCTGAAGGAGGGCACCAGCGGATCGTGGGAGTTGTCGGAGAGGTCCTGGCTTTGTCCGGCGCGCAGGTTCACGGTCCAGAACGACAGCGGCAGAAAGCGCGCATAGGCGCCCAGGGCCTGCTGACCGTTTTCCGATTCGTTGGTGTAGCTGCTGTCGTATTCGTTGTGACTGCGCGCCAGCAGACCGCTGAGGCCCAGTTCCGCACCGCTGGCAAAGCGCCAGCCGGCGCTGGCCGAACTGGCGATGCTGCGGTAGCCGTCACGATCCGGCTCGCCAGCGGCGGGCTGCACATCGACGCCATCGGTGTTCTGCCCGGAGATGCCGAGGTTGTACCAGCCGCCGCTGCCGGCGCTGCCGCGCACGGTGGTTTCAAACTTGCCGCTGCCCTGGCTGCCGCCGCCGATGGCAAAGCTGCCAGTGGTGGCCTCGCCGGGCTGGCTGCGGCGCGTGAAGATCTGCATCACGCCACCGATGGCTTCCGAGCCGTAGAGGCTGGAGCGCGGACCGCGCACGATCTCCACACGTTCGATCTGGTCCACCGGAATCTGTTCGAAGGCCGTGGTGCCCAGGGTCACCGAGCCGATGCGCACGCCGTCGAGAAGCACCACCACATGATCGGCATTGCCGCCGCGCAGCAGCAGCTGCGTGGCCTTGCCGGAGCCGCCGTTGCTGGTGAGGTTCACGCCGGGCAGACCGACCAGCAGTTCCTGGAAATCGCGAGGCTGCAGGCGCTCGATGTCCTCGCGGCTGATCACGGTGACCGGCGCCAGGGTTTCATCGAGTTTTTCCGGGACGCGGCTGGCCGTGACGATCACGGTGTCGAGCAGCGCCACCTCGGTGGCTTCGGGTTGGGCAATGACAGAACCGCTGGCGGCCGACAGCGCGGCCAGCGTCGCAGCATGACGCAGACGCATCTTGTATCCCTATCCGCGCCCCACGCGCGGGCTTGTGGTCGAATGGCTTGACCCGTGGGAGCGAAGGGAAGGGCAGCGTGGACAGGGCAGCAGCAAAGCGCGGTCCGCACCGACCGGCCACGCCCACCGCGAGCCAATGTGCATGCCATCAGGCCGGTCTCCGGGCTTGCGAGTGACCGGCCTTGTGGGGCTGGTCGGGTGCGGCGCCTTCCCGGGTTTTGACACCCAGTGGCGGATGGCCGCGTACCGTCTCGCTTACCGTTGCGGGGGCAGCGCCGGAATTGCAGGCTGAGGGATCAGACTTCTGCGCACCGGCTTCCCGTTTCACCCGTCCCAAAAGCTGGCCGGGCACCTGAAAGCGCGGCGACTGTATGCCGGCCGGCGGTGCACTTGCAAGTGTTTGCAAGCTGTGGTCGGTTGCCGTCCGTACCGTCTTGCGTTACCGCTCGCCGTCCTGACCTTCGGAAAATACGTAATTGGATCAAAGTCTCTTGAACTAACACAACCTGTTAGGTTACAGTTTCGGCATGAACTTCAGCGTGCACTTCGACGACCTCACCCTCGAGCGCCTCAATCGCGCGGTCGAGCGCGTGGGTCTGAGCCGTAACCGGGTCATCACCCAGGCGGTGCAGGAGTGGCTGGAGCGCAATGAAGAGAAGGACTGGCCGGCGGCGCTCAAGCAGCATTTCCGCAATCCGGCGCCGGAGCTGGGCGAGGAGGCCCTGGATTTTCAGGCCTGGCGCGCGGCCCTGCCGGATCAGAACGGCACGCGCTGGTAGCCGTCATGAAATACCTGCTCGATTCGGACGTGCTGGCGGCGGCGATCAAGGGTCGTCTGCCGGTGGTGCTCAAGCTTGCCGAGCTGCGTCCCGGCGATGTCGCGGTCTCGGTGTTCAGCCGCGTCGATGCCGAAACCGCGCTGCGTCTGCAGCCGCGCGCGCAGGTGCGTTACGGCAAATTGCTGAAAGAATTTCTGGCTACCGTGCCGGTGCTGGACTTCGGCGCCGCCGAGGCGCAGCAGGCGGTGCAGACCGGCGTGTATCTGCAGGCCGCCAGCGAGAAGCTGGCGCCGATGGATTTGTGGCTGGCGGCAACCGCCCTGACGCGCAAGCTGGTGCTGGTCACCGAGCGCGTCAATGTGTTTGCGTCGGTGCCGAATCTGGAAGTTGAACGCTGGGCATAGTGCTTTGCGAATGCCTTGAATGGCATTCGCAAAGCACTATGCGACCGGCCAGGGATGGCCGGGCCGGGGGTGGCAGAAGGAGTGGAGGCCGCGCCATGGATGGCTTCGACACAGGATTTGGAGTGGATTGCGAATGCCTTGAATGGCATTCGCAAAGCACTATGCGACCGGCCAGGGATGGCCGGGCCGGGGGTGGCAGAAGGAGTGGAGGCCGCGCCAGGGATGGCTTCGACACAGGATTTGGAGTGGGTTGCGAATGCCTTGAATGGCATTCGCAAAGCACTATGCGACCGGCCAGGGATGGCCGGGCCGGGGGTGGCAGAAGGAGTGGAGGCCGCGCCATGGATGGCTTCGACACAGGATTTGGAGTGGATTGCGAATGCCTTGAATGGCATTCGCAAAGCACTATGCGACCGGCCGGGGATGGCCGGGCCGGGGCTGAATCTGGAGAGACAGTCCCGCCATGGATGGCAGCAGGAAACTTGGAAGTGTTGTCGTTTAGATCATTCAAAGGAAACTTGTCATGACCCGTATCGTCAATTTCAGCGCCGGCCCGGCGACCTTGCCCCTCGAAGTGCTGCAGCAGGTGCAGAGCGAGCTGCTCGACTGGCACGGCTCCGGCATGTCGGTCATGGAGATGTCGCACCGTGACAAGGAGTTCATGAGCATCGCCGCGGATGCCGAGAAGGATCTGCGCGAGGTTGCGAACATTCCGGCCAACTACAAGGTGCTGTTCCTGCAGGGCGGCGCCACGGCGCAGTTCAGCTTCATTCCGATGAACCTGCTGCGCGGCAAGACCGGCGTGGACTTCGTGCTCACCGGCGACTGGGGCAAGAAGGCGGCCAAGGAAGCGGCGCGCTATGCCAAGGTCAATGTCGCGGCGACGAGCGAAGCCGAGAAGTTCACGCATATTCCGGATCGCGCCAGCTGGAAGCTCGACCCGAATGCCGCCTATCTGCATATCACCTCGAACGAGACCATCCACGGCGTGGAGTTCTTCGCCGAGCCCGATGCCGCCGGCGTGCCGGTGGTGGCAGACATGTCCTCGGACATCCTCTCGCGTCCGCTGGATGTGTCGAAGTACGGCCTGATCTATGCCGGCGCGCAGAAGAACATCGGCCCGGCGGGTCTCACCATCGTCATCGTCCGCGAGGACCTGATCGGCCAGACCCTGCCCAACACGCCGGGCATCTTCGACTACAAGCAGATGGCCGACAACGAGTCCATGCTCAACACGCCGCCCTGCTTCGCCTGGTATGTCTCGGGCCTGGTGTTCAAGTGGATCAAGAACAACGGCGGCCTGGCGGCCGTGGCCGAGCGCAATGCCGCCAAGGCGGCGGCGCTGTACGACTACATCGACAGCCAGGACTTCTATCGCAACCCGGTGAAGAAGGAAAACCGCTCGCGCATGAACGTGCCGTTCACGCTCGCCAATCCCGAGCTGGACGCGGAGTTCCTGAAGGGTGCCAAGGCCGCCGGCCTCTCGGGCCTGAAGGGACATCGCTCGGTGGGCGGCATGCGTGCCTCCATCTACAACGCCATGACCCTGGACGGCGTGCAGCAGCTGCTCGCCTACATGAAGGAATTTGCGCGGACGCGCGGGTGAGCCGGATCAGCCGAGTGCCTTGAATGGCACTCGGCCCGGCCCCTGCCCGGCCAAGGATGGCCGGGCAGGGGCCGGATCAAGAGACACAGTCGCGGCAAGGATGCCCTACCCAAATTTTGCAGAGAAAGAACATGTTCAAGATCCAAACGCTCAACAACATCTCGGTCAACGGCCTGGAGCGCCTGCCGCGCGAGAACTTCGAGGTTGCCTCGGAAATCCAGAATCCGGACGCGATTCTGGTGCGCTCGGCCGATATGCATAAGCTGGATATCCCCGGCTCGGTGAAGGCCATCGGCCGCGCCGGTGCCGGCACCAACAACATCCCGGTCGCGCAGATGAGCAAGCGCGGCGTGCCGGTGTTCAATGCCCCCGGCGCCAATGCCAATGCCGTGAAGGAACTGGTGCTGGCCAGCATGCTCATGGCCTCGCGCAATCTCGCGCAGTCCCTGGACTTCGTGCGCAAGCTCGACGGCGACGACAAGGCCATGCATGAGGCCGTGGAAGCCGGCAAGAAGAAGTTCGTCGGCATGGAACTGCCGGGCCGCACCCTGGGCGTGATCGGCCTGGGCGCGATCGGCGTCAAGGTCGCCAATGCCGCGCTGGAACTGGGCATGACCGTCTACGGTTACGACCCGGCGATGACGGTGCAGAACGCCTGGCAGCTGAACTCGGGCGTGCGTCAGGCGGTGTCGGTGGACGACCTGATCTCCAAGTCGCAGTTCCTCTCGGTGCATGTGCCGCTGATCGACGCCACGCGCGGCCTGATCAATGCCGAGCGCATCCGGCTGATGAAGAAGCAGGGCGTGATCCTGAATTTCGCCCGCGATGCCATCGTCGATCAGGCGGCGGTGATCGAGGCGCTCAACGCCGGTCAGCTCTATGCCTATGCCTGCGACTTCCCGTCCAATGCGCTCAAGGGCCATCCGCGCGTGATCGCCACGCCGCATCTGGGCGCCTCGACCGGTGAGGCCGAGGACAATTGCGCGGTGATGGTCGCCGACCAGATCCGCGAGTTCCTGGAGCAGGGCACCATCCGCAACTCGGTGAACTTCCCCGAGGCGCAGATGCCGCTGCTGCCGGGCAAGACCCGTCTGTGCATCGTCAACGAGAACGTGCCGAACATGGTGGGCCAGATTTCCACCACCCTGGCCAAGCACCAGCTCAATATCGCCGACCTGCTCAACAAGTCGCGCGGTGATCTGGCCTACACCATCGTCGATCTCGATGCGCAGGTGCCGGACGTGGTGGAACGCGAGATTGCCCAGATCAAGGGCGTGCTCGCCACGCGCACCATCGCCGCCCGCTAAAAACGGCGCCGCGGTACCGAAAACGCCGTCGTCCGCGTCGCGGGCGGCGGCGTTTTGGCCTTACAATTCGCGGTCGCCGTTTTCGAATACCCGAGACCCGCATGAAGGTGCCGCAGACCCTGCCCGAAGCCCGGCAGCAGATCGATGCGCTGGACGAACAGATCCAGACGCTCATAAGCCAGCGCGCGCGTATCGCCCAGCAGGTGGCGCGCATCAAGGAGCGCTCGGGCGCCGGCGACGGCAATCATTACCGCCCCTCGCGCGAGGCCGAGGTGCTGCGCCGGGTGATCGAGCGCAATCACGGCCCCAATGGCGGTCCCCTGAGTGATGAATCCATCGCGCGGCTGATGCGCGAGATCATGTCGGTCTGCCTGTCGCTGGAATCGCCGCTGACCATCGCCTACCTGGGGCCGGAAGGCACCTACACGCAGGCGGCGGTGCAGAAGCATTTCGGCGACAGCGTCACCGCCAAGCCGATGCGCGCCATCGACGAAATCTTCCGTGATGTGGAAACCGGCGCCGCCGATTACGGCGTGGTGCCGGTGGCCAATTCCATCGGCGGCGTGGTCAACAACACCCTCGACGAGCTGGTGCACACGCAGCTGCGCATCTGCGGCGAGGTGACCCTGGCCGTGCATCACCATCTGCTCTCGCTGACCGGCGACACCGAGACCATCACCAAGGTCTATTCGCATGCGCAGTCCTTTGCGCAGTGCCGCAAGTGGCTGGACGCGCGTCTGCCGCGCGCCGAGCGCGAGGTGGTGTCCAGCAATGGCGAGGCGGCGCGGCGCGCGGCGGAGGAGGGCGGCGGCACCGCGGCCATCGCCTCGCTGCAGGCCGGCCGCATCAACAAGCTCAATGTGCTGGCCGCCAATATCGAGGACGAGCTGAGCAACGAGACGCGCTTTCTGATCGTCGGCAAGCACGATCCGGAACTCAGCGGCGACGATCTCACCTCCATCGTGATGACCGCGCATCGCAACCAGCCGGGCGCGCTGTTCAAGCTGCTGCAGCCCCTGGCCGAGGCGGGCCTGGACATGACGCGCCTGGAGTCACGCCAGGTGCGCGGCTCGGTGCTGCCGGACTTCTACTTCTTCATCGACTTCGCCGGCCACGCCACCGATCCCAAGGTGCGCGAGGTGCTCGACACCGTGCGCGGCGAAGCGGCCTTCTTCAAGATTCTCGGTTCCTATCCGCGCGCGGTGATGTAAGGCGCGCCGTTTCACACTCGATCGACATGACGGATCAGACCTTAAAAAACGCGGCCAGCGGTGTGCTGAGCCTGGAAGCCTACTCGCCGGGCATGCCCATCGAGGAGCTGCAGCGGCGCCTGGGCGTGAGCAACGCCATCAAGCTCGCCTCCAATGAGAACCCGCTGGGGCCCAGCGCCAAGGTGCGCGCGGCGCTGGCGGCTTCGGTGGCGCAGGACAATCTGGCGCTGTATCCGGATGGCAGCGGCCACCGCCTGAAGAAGAAGATCGCGGCGCTGCATGACATCGCGCTGGATCGCATCACCCTGGGCAACGGCTCCAACGACATCATCGAGCTGCTGGGCCGCGTGTTCCTGGGGCCCGATCGCGCCGCGCTGTACTCGGCGCATGCCTTCGCCGTCTACGAAATCATCACCCAGGCGCAGTGCGCGCGCGCGGTGGTGGTGCCGGCGCGCAGCGCCAGCGATGCGCAGCCTTACGGCCATGATCTGGCCGGCTTCGCGCAGGCGCTGCAGGCCAATGCCGATGTGGCTCTGGTGTTCATCGCCAACCCCAACAATCCCACCGGCACGGTGCTGGCGCCGCAGGACATCGAGGCGTTTCTCAAGAAGGTGCCGCCGCAGGTGATCGTGGCCCTGGACGAGGCCTACTACGAGTACATGGACCCGGCGCTGCGCGGCGACACCCGCGCCTGGCTGGACCGTTACCCGAACCTGATCGTGTTCCGCACCTTCTCCAAGGCCTATGGCCTGGCGGGTCTGCGCGTGGGTTACTCGCTGTCCAGTGTGGCGCTGGCCGATGTGCTCAACCGCGTGCGCCAGCCCTTCAACAACAACAGCATGGCCCTGCTGGCCGCCGAAGTGGCGCTGGACGATCAGGACTATGTGCAGCGCAGTGTCGAGCTCAACACCCGCGAGCGTGCGCGCCTCAGCGAAGCGCTGCGCGGCATGGGGCTCACCGTGCTGCCTTCGCAGGCGAACTTTCTGGCCATCGGTTTCGGCCGCGACGCCAAGCCCGTACACCAGGGCCTGCTGGAGCAGGGCGTGATCGTGCGCCCCATCGCCTCTTATCAGCTGCCGCATTACCTGCGCGTGAGCATCGGCACCGAAGCCGAGAACGACCGCTTCCTGGCGGCGCTGCGCAAGGTACTGGCAGCCTGAGTACGCGAGCGTGAGCGTCCGACATCTGGCGGTCATCGGTCTGGGCCTGATCGGCGGCTCGCTGGCGCGCGCGCTGCGCGCGGCCGGCGAGGTGGGCCGCATCTCGGGCTACGATCCCGATCCGGTGCAGCGCCAGCAGGCGCTCAAGCTCGGCGTGATCGACGAGGTGCACGAGCAGGCGCCCGAGGCCGTGGCCGATGCCGATCTGGTGGTGCTGGCGGTGCCGGTGCTGCGCACTGCCGAGGCTTATGCCGCCTGCCTGCCGGGCCTGCGTCCGGAGACCGTGGTCAGCGATGTGGGCAGCACCAAGCAGTCGGTGCTGCGTGACATCGCGGCGGTCTGCGGCGGGCAGCTGCCGCCGCGCTTCGTGGCCGCGCATCCGATTGCCGGCACCGAGAAGAGCGGCGTGGCCAACAGCCAGACCGAGCTGTTCCGCAATCATCGCGTGATCATCACGCCGCACGAACATCAGGACGCTGCCGCGCGGCAGCTGGTGGCGCGGCTCTGGCAGGCCATCGGTGCGCGCGTGGTGGAGATGAGCCCGGCGCAGCACGATGCGATCTTCGCGGCCACCTCGCATCTGCCGCATGTGCTGGCCTACAGCTTCGTGGACATGCTCGCGCGCCTGGAGCGCAGCGGCGAAATCTTTCCCAATGCCGGCGGCGGCTTTCGCGACTTCACACGCATCGCCTCCAGCTCGCCGCAGATGTGGCACGACGTGCTGCGCGCCAACGAGGCGGCGGTGGCGGATCTGCTGGACCGGCAGATCGAAGAGCTGCAGCAGATCCGGCGCATGATGGCCGAGTCGCGCTGGGACGAGCTCAAGGCTCTGTTCGAACGCGCGCGCGCCGCACGCGAGCGTTATCTGAGTCAGATCGAGTAAACGAATCATTGCGGCGCCGCGCCTGCGACGCCGCCCGTGCAAGGAAGTCGACGTGAGTTCCAGCGAACTGAGCTATACCGTTATCCCCGGCGGCAGGCTGGCCGGCCGCCTGCGCGTGCCCGGCGACAAGTCCATCTCGCATCGCTCGATCATGTTCGGTGCGCTGGCAGAGGGCTTGACCACGGTGGAGGGCTTTCTCACCGGCGAGGACTGCCTGTGCACCATGAAGGCTTTCCAGGCCATGGGCGTGCGCATCGAGCGTCCGGCCGAAACCTCGCTGCGCATCCACGGCGTGGGCCTGCACGGGCTGCAGTCGCCGCGCGAGCCCCTGGACCTGGGCAATTCCGGCACCTCCATGCGCCTGATGGCCGGCCTGCTCTCCGGCCAGCACTTCACCAGCAATCTGGTGGGCGATGCCTCGCTGTCGCGGCGGCCGATGAAACGCATCATCGCGCCGCTGGAACAGATGGGCGCGCGCATCGAATCCAATGAGGGCAAGGCGCCGCTCAACATCCTGCCGCACCGGAATCTCAAGGCGATCTCGTATCACTCGCCGGTGGCCAGCGCGCAGATCAAGTCCGGCATCCTGCTCGCCGGTCTCTACGCCCAGGGCAAGACCGAGGTCTTCGAGCCGGAGGCCTCGCGCGATCACACCGAACGCATGCTGCGCGCCTTCGGCGTGAAGGTGGAGGCGCGCGCCGGTTACGCGGCGCTGGAGGGCGGGCAGAGCCTGAAGGCCACCGCGATCCAGGTGCCGGCGGACATTTCCTCGGCGGCCTTCTTCATGGTCGGCGCCGCCATCGTGCCCGGCAGCGAGATCGTGCTCAGTGACGTCGGCGTGAATCCGACGCGCACCGGCATCATCGACGTGCTGCGCCTGATGGGCGCCGACATCCGCCTGGAGAACGAGCGCCGCTTCGGCGACGAGCCAGTGGCCGATATCCGCGTGCGCGGGGGCGGCCTGCGCGGCGTGCGCATCGGCAAGGAACTGGTTGCCGCCAGCATCGACGAATTTCCCATCATCTTCATCGCCGCCGCCTTCGCCCAGGGCGAAACCGTGGTGGAAGGCGCCGAAGAACTGCGCGTGAAGGAATCCGACCGCATCCAGAGCATGTGCGACGGCCTGCGCGCCCTGGGCGTCGCCGCACAGGCGCTGCCCGACGGCATGCGCGTGATGGGCGGGCGCATGCGCGGCGGCACGGTGGATTCACGCGGCGATCACCGCATCGCCATGTCCTTCGCCATCGCCGCCCTGCGCGCCGAGCAGCCGATCCGGATTCTGGACTGCGCCAACGTCAACACCTCGTTCCCGGGCTTTGCGGCCCTGGCGCGCGCCGCAGGACTGGGCATACGCGAGGCATGAGGCGGGCAAGCCTCAGGCTGCGCGCAAAGGCCGGTCTTTTGCTTGTCTCCCCGCAGCCTCAGGCCTGAGGCGCAGCCCTTTACGGTCACCAATATGAACACATCACAAGACTCATCCCAGACAACTCAGGCTGCGCCTGTCATCGCCGTCGACGGCCCCAGCGGCGTCGGCAAGGGCTTGGTCACGCGCTACCTGGCCAAGCGCCTGGGCTTCCATCGCCTGGACAGCGGCGCGCTGTATCGCATCCTGGCGCTGGCCGCCCATCATCGTCATCTGGATCTGCACGATGCGCAGGCAGTGGCGGCGCTGGCGCCGGCCCTGGACATCCGCTTCATCGGCGAGACCGAGGACGACGAAGCCATCCTGGTCGACGGTCATGACTGGACGCACGAGATCCGCAAGGAGTCCACCGGGGCGCTGGCCTCGATCATCGCCACCGCCCCGGTGGTACGTGCCGCGCTGCTGCAGCGCCAGCGCGATTTTCGGGTGGCGCCGGGCCTGATCGCCGACGGCCGCGACATGGCCAGCATCGTGTTCACCGACGCGGTGCTGAAAATCTTCATGGACGCCAGCGTCGACGAGCGCGCCCAGCGCCGGCTCAAGCAGTTGAGCGCAAAGGGAATCGGGGCTACACTCGCGCCCCTTCGTGAAGAGATACGCGCCCGTGACGAGCGCGACCGCAACCGTCCCATCGCCCCTCTGAAGGCCGTCGATGGCGCGGAAGTCGTTGATACGACAGGTCTTTCGCCAGACGCCGTGCTGGCTGTGATGGAAGGTCTGCTGCGGCGCTACGCGCTGGTTTGAACGCTTTGGCCCTCGCGCACGAAGACAGAACATTGCTGCGAGCTGCTCGCTCGTGACTTTGGCCGGATCGCAAGGATGCGAGCCGTTTTTCAATAGACAGGTCCCCAAGTTCGGATGCGAGGGGAAATCCATTTGACAAGAGTAAGTAATGAGCGAGAGTTTCGCTGAGTTGTTTGAGGCCAGCCTCAAGGGCGGCCAGTCCATGCAGTCCGGCACCATCGTCAACGCCCGCGTGCTGGCTGTGAAGCCCGACGTCGTGATCGTCGACGCCGGTCTGAAATCTGAAGGCGTCATCCCCCTGGCCGAGTTCGCCGTCGACGGCGAGATCAAGGTTGCCGTGGGTGATGAGGTCGAAGTCGCGCTGGAAACCGTCGAAGACGGGTTCGGCGAGACCAAGTTCTCCAAGGAAAAGGCCGAGCGCATCAAGACCTGGGAGCGCCTGGGCAAGGCCTTCGAGGGCAAGGAAACCGTCATCGGCATCATGACCGGCAAGGTCAAGGGCGGTTTCACCGTCGACATCGGCACCGTCCGCGCGTTCCTGCCCGGTTCGCTGGTCGACGTGCGCCCGGTGCGCGACACCTCCTACCTGGAAGGCAAGCCGCTCGAGTTCAAGGTCATCAAGCTCGACAAGCTGCGCAACAACGTCGTGGTCTCGCGCCGCGAAGTGCTGGAAGCCGAGTACAGCGCCGAGCGCGACTCGCTGCTGGCCAACCTGCAGGAAGGCGTGATTCTGCGCGGCGTGGTCAAGAACCTCGTCGAGTACGGCGCGTTCGTTGACCTGGGCGGCATCGACGGCCTGCTGCACATCACCGACATGACCTGGAAGCGCGTGAAGGATCCCGCGGAAGTGGTGCAGGTCGGTCAGGAAATCGAAGTCAAGGTGCTCAAGTACGACCGCGAGCGTCGCCGCGTCAGCCTCGGCCTCAAGCAGCTGGGCGCCGATCCCTGGAGCGACATCGAGCGTCGTTATCCGGAGCGCACCCGCCTGTTCGGCAAGGTCACCAACATCACCGATTACGGCGCGTTCGTGGAGATCGAAGCCGGCGTCGAGGGTCTGGTGCACGTCTCCGAAATGGACTGGACCAACAAGAACGTCAACCCGGCCAAGGCCGTGCAGATCGGCGACGAGGTCGAGGTGATGATTCTCGACATCGACGGCGAGCGCCGCCGCATCTCGCTGGGCATGAAGCAGTGCAAGCCCAATCCCTGGGAAGAGTTCGCGCAGAACCACCAGAAGGGCGACCGCGTGCATGGCGCGATCAAGTCGATCACCGACTTCGGCATCTTCATCGGCCTGGACGGCGGCATCGACGGTCTGGTGCATCTCTCGGATCTGGACTGGAACGAGGCCGGCGAAGCTGCCGTGCGCCGCTACCAGAAGGGTCAGGAACTGGACGCCGTGGTGCTGGCCATCGACGCCGCCCGCGAGCGTATCTCGCTGGGCGTCAAGCAGGTGAGCCAGGACCCGCTGTCCGAGTTCATCGCCAAGACCACCAAGGGCACCGTGGTGCAGGGCACCATCCGCTCGGTGGACGCGCGTGGCGCCGTGGTGGACCTGGGCAATGGTGTGGAAGGCTATATCCGCGCCAACGACCTGTCCCGCGAGCGCGTCGAAGACGCCACCAAGCTGGTCAAGGAAGGCGACCCGCTGGAATCGCGTTACGTCGGCGTGGACCGCAAGAACCGCACGGTGCAGCTGTCGGTGCGTGAGAAGGAAATCCAGGAAGAACAGGAGACCATGGCGGAGTACAGCCGCAATGCCTCCACCGGCCGTACCTCCCTGGGTGACCTGCTCAAGGAACAGATCGGCGGCGGTAACAATTAAGTTTTACGCCTATCTTCCCGGATTTTCAGGGAAAAATGAGAGGGCCGCGCTTGCGCGGCCCTTTTTTTTTCACTATCGTTGGCGGGAAGACTAAAACGCTTACCGATCCGGTACTTATGACGAAGTCGGAACTCATCGAGCTGCTTGCCGCCAAGCAGACCCATTTGATGCACAAGGACGTCGAGCTGGCGGTCAAACTGGTGCTGGATCAGATCAGCAACGCCCTGGCCCGCGACGAGCGCGTCGAAATCCGCGGTTTCGGCAGTTTTGCCTTGCATCACCGCCCCGCACGCGTGGGCCGCAATCCCAAGACCGGCGAACCGGTGCACATTCCCCCGAAGCGCGTGCCGCATTTCAAGCCGGGCAAGGAAATGCGCGAGCGCGTCAACGCCGCCGCCGCCGGCCTGCCGCTGCCGCCGATGAGCGAGCACGACGATGATGGCGACGACGACGAGTCGCTCGAATGAGCCGCGCCTTCAGCCTGATCGTGCTGCTGCTGGTGCTGGTGCTCGGCGCCTCGATCGGCTACTTCAATGCGCAGGCGGTTGAATTCAATTACCTGATCGGCAGCCGTCAGCTGCCCCTGATCGGCGTGCTGATGCTGGCTTTTGCGCTGGGTGTGGCGCTGAGCCTGCTGGCCGTGCTGGCGCGTCTGCTCGCCGCGCGCGTCGAGCTGCGGCGCCTGCGCCGGCAGCTGCGCGAGGCCGAAGGCGAGCTGCGCACCCTGCGCAATCTGCCGGTGACGGCAAACCCCGAAAAACCCTGACCATGCTGGACTCCCTTTTTCCCTGGCTGCTGGTGCCGCTGGGTCTGGCCCTGGGTTGGGCCCTGGGCCGGCGGCAGTCGCTTGCTGCCACCGCGCCGGCGGCGGTGCTCAATCCCGAGCAGATCGGCGGCTTGCTGCGTCAGCTCGCCTCGGACGATCCGGATCAGGCCATCGCCGCGCTCACACAGGTGACACAGCTGGACGAGTCGGCCATCGAGCTGCATCTGCAGCTGGGCAATCTGTTCCGCAAGCGCGGCGAGGTGGATCGCGCGCTGCGTGTCCATGAGACCCTGCTGGCGCGGCCGAACCTGTCGCCGGCGGTGCAGGGGCAGGTGCGTCGCGAGCTGGCCTACGACTACATGCGCGCCGGCATCATGGATCACGCCGAGCAGCAGTTCGAACGCCTGATCAGCGACGGCCATTACGTGGCCGAGTCCCTGGACCAGATCCGCCAGATCGCCGAGCAGATTCACGACTGGCGCGCCGCCATCGCCGCCGCGCGTCGCCTGGAAGCGGCGCAGGGGGAGTCCAAACGCGCGCTGATTGCGCAGTACTGGTGTGAGCTGGCCGAGGAAGCCCGCCGCGCCAAGAAGGCCGAGGAAGCCCTGCAGCTGGCGCAGCGCGGCACCGAAGAGGATGCCGACTGTGTGCGCGCGCATCTGCTGCTCGGCGGCCTGCAGGAGGCCGCCGGTGACAAGCCGGCAGCGGCGAAGAGCTATCTGCGCGCCTTTGCGCTCGACGCCCGTTATCTGCCGGATCTGCTGGAGCCGCTGTATCGCTGCCTGCTGGGCAGCGGTGACAGCGAAACCTATCTGCAGTTTCTCAAGGATGCCAAGGAAATCTCGGCCAGCAGCCTGCCGTTCATCGCCGAGGCACGATTGCTGGCCGATGAAGGCATCGATCCGCTGGATCATCTTGCGCAAGGCCTGGAGGTGCGGCCCAGCCGCGCGGTGCTGGCGCAGTTTCTCGAAGTGCTGGAGAAGCAGCCCAATGTCATCGCCGCCGGCCTCGACAAGCCGGCCGCCAGCCTGCGCCTGGCGCTGCGCCGCCTGATGGAAAGCGCGCCGCGCTACCAGTGCAGCCATTGCGGCTTTTCGCCGCGTCAGCAATTCTGGCAATGTCCGAGCTGCAAGCGCTGGGGCAGCATCGCACCCATCGACGAGGCGATGCGGCTGCCGGGCTAAGATCAGCGGCAAGAGTCCTGGCCTCGATGCCACGGGCACACAAAACCAAGAGGAGCAACAGGCAAGGTGAAAACCGCCTTCGTCACCGGGTCCACTGGCTTTGTCGGCATCAATCTGATCGACGAGCTGGTCGCGCAGAACTGGCGTGTGATCGCGCTGCATCGCGTCGATTCCGATGTGCTGCCGCTGGCGCGCCATGCCGGCGTCGAGCGCGTGGTCGGCGACGTCACCGATGTCAAAAGCCTGCTGAAGGTGCTGCCGCCGGAAGTGGACTGCGTGTTTCACGTCGCCGGCAACACCAGCCTGTGGAACCGCCGTCATGTCGAACAGCTGAAGGTCAATGTCCGCGGCACGCGCAACATGGTGCGCGCGGCGCTGGAGGCGAGGGCCAGGCGCTTCGTGCACACCTCCAGCATCGTCGCCTACGGCCTGCATGGCGGGCAGATCACCGAGGACACGCCCACGCGCGGCAGCACCTCGCAGATCAATTACATCCGCAGCAAGGCCCTGGCCGAACGCGAGGTGCGCAAGGGCATCAGCGACGGACTGCCGGCGGTGATCATCAATCCCTCCAACATGATCGGTCCGCACGACACCGAGAGCTGGTCGCGGCTGTTCGGCCTGGTGCAGCGCGGGCGTGTGCCGGCGATGCCCTCCGGCGGCGGCAGCTTCTGTCATGTGCGCGCGGTGGCGCGTGCCCATATCGCCGCCGCCGAACGCGGCCGGCTCGGCGCCAATTATCTGCTGGGCGGCGCGCAGGCCACCTACGCCGGACTGGCGCTCGAGATCGCGCGGTTGCTGGGCATCCGCCGCCGGCCGCTGCAGCTGCCGGTCAAGCTCCTGCAGGGCTACGCGGTGCTGGAGGAATGGGCTGCGCCGCTGCTGGGCCGCCGGCCCGACATCACCCGCGATGCGGTGGCGCTGATGAGCGAGAACTTCTACTGCAGCAGCGAACGCGCGGTGCGCGAGCTGGGCTATGCGCCGGAGACGCTGGAATGCATGCTCGGTGACTGCCGTGACTGGCTGCTGCGCGAGGAGTTGCTGCGGCCGCTGCCGAAGTCCGCTCAGACCGGCCGGTAGTTACTGGGCAGGGAGTCGCGCACTTCCTTGCGCTTGGCCATCAGCCGCGAACGATCCTGCGGCGTGAGATTGGGCAGGCGCAGGGCCGCGTCGAGCTGCGCCAGCGCGCTGCCGGCATCGCCGCGCAGGAAGAAGTAAGTGCTCATCTGATACGCCGACTCGGCGATGTTGTTGCTCTCGCGCGCCGCCTGCGCCAGCAGGCGATAGGTCAGCATCTGCGTGCCCTGACCCTGATCATGCGAGATCAGGTACTGGCGCGCGGTTTCCGGATGTCCGGCGTTCATCAGCGCCTCGGCATAGGCCAGAATCGCCGGCGCGTAGCGCGGGAACTGCTTGAGCACCGCCTCATAGGCCTGCAGCGATTGATCGCGCTTGCCGGTCTGCGCCAGCAGTTCGGCATTGAGCAGCTGGATGTTGGCCTGGCGCGGATAGCGGCTCAGCAGCGGCTGCAGTGTATCGGCGGCCTTGCTGTAGTCATTGTGTTCCTGCTGTGCCAGCGCCAGACCGTAACGGTTCTCCGGCGTGTCGCGACCGCCGCTCACCTGGCCGGCGAAGTAATCCAGGGTCTCGCCCGGCACCTCGGCGCTGAACACGCGCGCGCGGCTGCGCATCAGCGAAAACTCGATCGAGTCGAGATGCTTGTGCGCCGGCATCTCCGAGGCGCGGGCGGCGGCTTCGGCGATGCGGTTGGTGCTCAGGGGATGGGTGAGCAGAATCTCCGGCAGGCGATTGCCGTAGAGGCGGGTCTGCTGCTGCAGCTTGCCGAAGAAGCTGGCCATGCCGTTGGGGTCGAAACCCGCCGCCGCCATGGTCTGGATGCCGATGCGGTCGGCTTCCTGCTCGTGCGAGCGCGTGTAACTGACCTGACGCTGATAGTTGATCGACTGGCCGATGGCCAACGCGCCCATCACCACGTCGGGATTGGAGGAGCCGGCGATGATCGCCGCAATCACCGCCAGCCAGGTGGCGATGGTGCCCACCTGCGTGTCCTCGGCGGCGCGCGCGATATGGCGCTGCGTGACGTGCGCCAGCTCATGGCCCATCACGCCGGCGAGCTCGCTTTCATTGTCGGCGACCAGCAGCAGACCGGCGTTGACGCCGATGAAGCCGCCGGGCAGGGCAAAGGCGTTGATGCGCGGGTCCTGCACCACGAAGAAGGTCAGCTGCGGCGGCTGCGTGGCGCTGGCGGCGGCGAGCTGGTAGCCGATGTTGTTGAGATAGTCGCTCAGCTCCGGGTCTTCCAGCGCGTAGCCGTCGCGGTAGAGCTCTGCCATCACGCGCTTGCCCAGGTCTTTCTCCTGCAGCGGCGAGAGCATGTTGTCGGCCGGCTCGCCGATCTGCGGCAGGTCCAGGGCGGCGCTGCCGGTGGCGGCAGCAACCGCGGCACTGAGTAGCAGCAGGACGGCGGCGCTCGCGGCACCGAAGCACTTCCGAAAGGTCAGCAGAGCGTTCATTCGCCGTCTTGGAGTTGCCGGCCGCGCTTAAAGTTCGCCGCCGGTCTTGCCGGGCTGCCACTGTCCCAGCGTCTGACCCATGCGCACCGGCTGACCCGGTGCGAGTTGCGCGGCCCAGCGCAGGCTGCCGGCAGGGGCGAGCAGGATCACGGTGGAGCCCATGTTGAAGCGGCCCATCTCGGCGCCGCGTGACAGCGACAGGGCCTGCGTCGGCCGCTGTGCCTGCGGCGCGATGCCGCGACGGTGCGGGGGCGTGACCTGGCCGCTCCACACGGTCTCCAGCGAGCCCACGAACAGCGCGCCGATCATCGACAGCACGAAGGGGCCGGCACTGGTGTCGAAGCAGGCATTGAGCCGTTCATTGCGCGCGAACAGGCGCGGCAGCGCGCGCGCGGTGGC
The DNA here is from genome assembly GCF_900111015.1 of Solimonas aquatica. Lineage (GTDB taxonomy): Bacteria > Pseudomonadota > Gammaproteobacteria > Nevskiales > Nevskiaceae > Solimonas > Solimonas aquatica. The sequence goes on from NZ_FOFS01000001.1 coordinate 230,500, forward strand.
GGCGTTGACCGAGAACAGCCGGCCCGGCACATACGTCCATTGCTTGAGCGTGCCGCTCACCGGCATGTGGATGCGGTGGTAGTTGTAGGGCGCCAGATAAATGGTGCAGAACTCGCCGCCCTCGAACTGCGCCGCCAGGGGATCGCCGGCCAGCAGTTCGGCGACGCTGTAATCATGCCCCTTGGCCTGGATCAGGCGGCCGCGCTCGATGCGTCCGAACTGGCTGATGGTGCCATCCACCGGCGAGACGAAGGCCAGCGGATCGCCGGCCAGGGGCCGTGCGCCGGGCTTGAGTGCGCGGGTGAAGAAATGATTGAAGCTCTGATAAGCCTCGATGTTCTCGTGCTCGGCTTCCGTCAGATCGATGGTGTAGCCGCGCAGGAACGCGCGGATCAGCGCGTTCTTGAAGGCCGGGTGACGGATCTGCGTCAGCCGGTACACCTGCAGCGACAGCCAGCGCGTGGGCAGTGCACGTTGCAGCAGGCCGAACAGGGTATCGCCCAGGCCGGCATCGGAAGCGGCGCTCATGCGCCGCTCTTGAGCAGCTTGCGGAAATCCTGAACCAGCGCATCCACGGTGAAGGGCGGGGTGAGATAGCCGGCGAGCCGGCCCTGCGGATCCAGCAGCACCAGGGCTGCGGAATGATCCATGGTGTAGCTGCCGCTTTCGCCCGGCACTTTCACATACACCACGCCCAGGGTCTGCGCCACACGCTTCAGGTTCGGCTCGGGCGTGATCAGGCCGAGGAAATGCGGGTTGAAGTAATGCAGATACTGGCCCAGCCGCTCCGGCGTGTCGCGCTCGGGATCCACGGTGAGCATCGCCACCTGCAGTTGCTCGGCCTGCGGCCCCAGCTGGATCAGCACCTGCTTGAGCAGGGCCATGGTGGTCGGGCAGATGTCGGGGCAGGAGGTGTAGCCGGGGAAGATCAGCGTCCAGTGTTTCTGGAGACGCGACTGCGCATAGGGCTGATTCTGGTCATCGAGCAGATTGAGTTCCGGCAGCGCGCGTGGCTGCGGCAGCAGGGTGCCCGACTGCAGCACCACGGCATCGGGGCGCATGGCCAGGGCCAGCAGCAGACCGCCGGCCAGGGCCACGGCGGCGACGGTCAGCAGCAGCAGGGAACGGTTCGAGGAAGGAGCGGGCAAGGGCGTTCAAGCGGCTCTGCGGCCGTCGGCAGGTGGTGGGCAGGGCCGTTACGGCCCATAATTCGCGCCCATTATTTCACAGACCCGCACCCCGCCGATGCCACGCCCGTTTGAGACCGAAGCCCTGCGCAGCGTGCGTGATCTGGTGCGCTGGGGTGCGAGCCGTTTCCAGGAGGCCGGTCTGCACTACGGCCACGGCAGCGACAACGCCCTGGACGAAGCCTATGCCCTGGTGCTGCACGCCCTGCGTCTGCCCGGCGATCTGCCCACCGTGTATCTGGAGGCCGCGGTCACCGCCAGCGAGCGCGGTCAGGTCCTGAAGCTGCTGCGTGAACGCATCAGCACGCGCAAGCCGGCGGCCTATCTGATGGGCCACATCCAGTTCGCGGGCCTGGACTTCGAGGTCAATGAAAACGTCCTGATTCCGCGCTCGCCGATCGCCGAGCTGATCGAGCGCGGTTTTGCGCCCTGGCTGCAGGAGCCGCCGGCACGGGTGCTGGATCTGTGCACCGGCAGCGGCTGCATCGGCATTGCCTGCGCGGTGGCCTTCGAGGAGGCCGAGGTGGATCTGGCCGACATCAGCGGCAAGGCGCTGGAAGTGGCGCGACGCAATATCCAGCGCCATGTGCTGGGCAATCGCGTGCGCGCGATCAGGTCCGATCTGTTCAGCGCCCTGGCCAATGACAGCTACGATCTGATCGTCAGCAACCCGCCTTACGTGCCGAACGCCGAGTGGCGTGAACTGGCTGCCGAGTACCAGCACGAGCCCAAGCTGGCGCTGGCCGCCGGCCGCGACGGCATGGATCTGGTGGCGAAGATTCTCGAACAGTCCGCACGGCATCTGAATCCGAACGGCTGGCTGGTCTGCGAAGTCGGCGGCAGCGTCGCCGAGTTCGAGACGCGCTGGCCGGACCTGCCGGTCACCTGGGTGGAATTCGAGCGCGGCGGCGACGGCGTCTTTATCATTTCGCGCGAAGAACTCGCGGCACGGTTTTAATTTTCTATGTCCGGCAACTCCTTCGGCAAACTCTTCTGCGTCACCAGCTTCGGCGAGAGCCACGGCGCCGGCATCGGCTGCGTGGTGGACGGCTGTCCGCCGGGCCTGGAGCTGAGCGAGGCCGACATCCAGCCGGAACTGGACCGGCGCAAGCCCGGCACCTCCAAGTACGTCACGCAGCGCAAGGAAGCCGATCAGGTCGAGATCCTCTCCGGCGTGTTCGAGGGCAAGACCACCGGCACGCCGATCGCCATGCTGATCCGCAACACCGATCAGCGCTCCTACGACTACGCCAAGATCGCGCAGGTGTTCCGGCCCAATCATGCCGACTACGCCTACATCCAGAAGTACGGCATCCGCGATCATCGCGGCGGTGGCCGTTCCAGCGCGCGTGAAACCGCGGTGCGTGTGGCGGCGGGCGCCATCGCCCGCAAGTATCTGCGTCAGCGCCTGGGCATCGAGATCCGCGGCTGCGTGGAGCAGGTGGGCGATATCGTCTGCGCGATCCGCGACTGGGATGCGGTGAATGCCAATCCCTTCTTCTGCGCCGATCCGGCGCGCGTACCGGAACTCGAAGCGCTGATCGATCAACTGCGCAGCGAGGGCGATTCCATCGGCGCGCGCCTGTACGTGGAAGCGCGCAATGTGCCGCCGGGTCTGGGCGAGCCGGTGTTCGACCGCCTGGATGCCGACATCGCGCAGGCGCTGATGTCGATCAACGCGGTCAAGGGTGTGGAGATCGGCGACGGCATGGCGGTGGCCGGCATGCGCGGCACCGCGCATCGCGACGAACTCACGCCGCAGGGCTTTCTCGCCAATCACTCCGGCGGCATCAGCGGCGGCATCTCCACCGGCCAGAGCATCGTCGCGCGCTACGCCATCAAACCCACTTCCAGCATCACCACGCCGGGGCAGAGCATCGACGAGACCGGTGCGGCGACCAGCATGCGCACCACGGGCCGTCACGACCCCTGCGTGGGCCTGCGCGCCACGCCCATCGGCGAGGCGATGCTGGCCCTGGTGCTGATGGACCACTTCCTGCGCAACCGCGCGCAGAACGCCGACGTGGTGCCGGCCACGCCGCGCATTCCCGGCGAGATATAAATCCATGCCCGGCCCCACCGCAGGCGCCGCGCACAGCCGCCTGCAGTGGCGGCTCGCCGCGTTTTATTTTTTCTACTACGGCACGGTCGGCGCGTTCATGCCGTACTGGTCGCCGTATCTGGCCGCGCGCGGTTTCACGCCGGTGCAGATGGGCATCGTCTACGCGGCCATGGGCATTCTGCGCTGCGTGGTGCCGCTGGGCTGGGGCTGGTACGCGGATCGCAGCGGCCGGCGCATCGGCCTGATCCGCGTCGGCAGTCTCGCAGCGCTGGCGCTGTTCATGCTCATTCCCTTTGTGCCCGGCGTGTTCTGGGTGAGCGTGTGCATGCTGTCCTATGCGCTGTTCTGGCACGGGCTGCTGGCGCAGTTCGAGGCGGTGGCGCTGACGCATCTGGAAGCCATCAATGCCGACTACGCCCATGTGCGGCTCTGGGGCTCGCTGGGCTTCATCGTCTCGGTGCTGGGGCTGGCGCCGCTGCTGGATCGCACCGGTGCGCTGTGGCTGCCGTATCTGGTGGCGGTGTTCTGGATCGGCATGGCGGCGAGCAGCTGGCTGGTGCCGGAGGCGCCGAAGCTGCCACAGCACCGCGAGCGCGAAGGCGGCCTGCTGCGGGTGCTGCGCGATCCGGGCGTGATCGCCTTGCTGCTGGTCTGCCTGTGTTCGCAGACCAGCTTCGCGCCGTACTACAACTTCTTCACGCTGTTCGTGGAACGCGAAGGGCACAGCCATACCCTGATCGGCTGGCTGTGGGCGGTGGCGGTGACGGCGGAGATCGGCTTTTTTCTCTACGCCTCGCGGCTGATTCCGCGCCTGGGCGAACGGCGCATGATGATCATCGCGCTGGCCGCCACCGCGCTGCGCTGGGCGCTCACCGCGATCGGCGCGGGCTCGCTGCCGCTGCTTCTGCTGCTGCAGCTCGGGCACGCCTTGAGCTTTGCCGCGTTTCACGCGGTGGCCATGCGCTACGTGCAGCATTACTTCCCCGGCAGCCTGCAGGGTCGCGGGCAGGCGCTGTACAACGCCATGGCCTACGGCGTGGGCGGCTCCATCGGCAGCATCGGCGGCGGTTACATCTGGCAGCTCTGGGACCCGCAGGCGGTTTTTTATGCTGCGGCGCTGATCGGCGCGGGCGGTTTCTGGCTGGCCTGGCGGCGACTGCCCGGCATTGTTGTTTCAGACAGGCCCCATAGCGCAAAAGTCATAGGTTAGGCGCGCAAGGGCGTAACATAATCGCAGCGTTCTACGGACCCCTGCGTATGCGCCTTCTCCTCATTGCGATGCTGGCTGTTCTCACGCTGCTCAGCGCGGGCGTGCAGGCAGCGTCCAATCCGCGTGAGGCCTTGCATGCGCTGGACCGCCTCAGCTACGGCCCGGCGCCAGGCGATCTGGAGCATGTGCTGAAGATCGGCGTGCAGGCTTATATCGCCGAGCAGCTGAATCCGGAAAAAATCGAGGAATCCGAAGCGCTGCTCGCGCAGTTGGCGGAGCTCGATACCCTGTCGCGCACGCCGGCCGATCTGTTTACCAAGCTCAGCTGGCCGGCACTGAAGAAAGTGGCCAATCAGCCCGACGAGGTGCGCAAGCTGCAGCAGGAGCAGGATCGCGTGCGCCTGCAGGCGGCGCAGGCGCGTCTGCTGCATGCGCTGTACAGCCCGGCGCAGCTGCGCGAGCTGATGGTCGAGTTCTGGTTCAATCACTTCAACGTCTTTGCCGATCGCAGCCAGGAGACGCGGCTCTGGGTCTGGTCCTACGAGCGTGACGCCATCCGTCCCTACGCCCTGGGCAAGTTCCGCGACCTGCTCGGCGCCACCGCGCATCATCCGGCCATGCTGTTCTATCTGGACAACTGGCTGAGCAAGGCGCCGGGCAGCCCCGGTGGCGGACTCAACGAAAACTACGCGCGCGAGCTGATGGAGCTGCACACCCTGGGTGTGGACGGCGGCTACACGCAGGATGATGTGGTGGCGCTGGCGCGCATCCTCAGCGGCTGGACCTACCGCCCGCACGATCTGGAACGCGGCGTCGATCCGGCGTTTTATTTCGACGCCGCCACGCATGATCGCGGCGCCAAGCAGTTCCTCGGCCGTTACTTCGGGCCCGATGGCGGTCTGCAGGAAGGCGAGCAGGCGCTGGACATGCTGGCGGCCAGTCCGCAGACCGCGCGGCACATCGCCTACCAGCTGGCGCAATACTTCGTCGCCGACCAGCCGCCGCCGAATCTGGTGCGCAAGCTGGCCTGGCGTTTCGAGACCAGCAAGGGCGATATCCGCGAGGTGCTGGCCACGCTGTTCGCCAGCAGCGAGTTCTGGGATGCACAGAACACCGGCAACAAGTTCAAGACCCCGCTGCAGTATCTGCTGTCCAGCCTGCGCGCCAGCGGCCTGCCGCCGGTGCAGGATGTGCGGCCGCTGCTGAATGTGCTGCAGTCCTCCGGCCAGCCGCTGTACGGCTGCCTCACGCCCGACGGCTACGCGCACACGCGCGAGGCCTGGTTCAATCCCGACGCGCTGCTCTACCGTCTCAACTTCGCCAGCGCTTTCGGTCTGGGCCTGGTGCCCTTGTGGAAGGGCGAAGCCCTGGGCAGCAAGCCCGATGCCTTCATCGTGCAGGCCAGTCAGGGTCAGCGCTTTTCGCTCAACACCCTGGAGTCGCTGGCCGATGCACACGAGCAGTTGCGCGCCGGCATGCTGCTGGCCAGCCCGGAGTTCATGCGGCGATGAAAGCCCGGTCCGTCAGGCGTCGTGAAGTCCTGGGCGCACTCGCGGCGCTGGGTGGCCTGGGTCTTGGCGGGCGCGTGTTTGCCGCGCCGCCCAGCGAAGCCGGCCCTCGGCTGGTGACGATTCTGCTGCGCGGCGCGGTGGACGGGCTCAACGTGGTCACCCCGTACACCGATGCGCGCTACTACCAGGCGCGCAGCAGCATCGCGCTGGCGCCGCCCGGCAAGGAGCAGGGCTTGCTGGATCTGGACGGGCATTTCGGCCTGCATCCGGCCTGCGCGCCGCTGCTGCCCCTGTGGCAGAGCCGGCGGCTGGCGGTGATCCATGCCGCCGGTTCACCCGATCCTTCGCGTTCGCACTTCGACGCACAGGACTTCATGGAAACCGCGCGTCCCGGCGAGCGCGAGGCCAGCGACGGCTGGCTCAACCGCGCGCTGCGCGCCATGCAGAGCCGCCAGCCGCAGGTACAGGCCTTGAGCAGCGGGCCCACGCTGTCGCGCATCAGTCGCGGCGATGAGCGCATCACCGCCGCCATGCTCGGCGCCGACGGCGGGCGCCGCGCCACCGTCGATCAGCCGCCGGTGGCCGAAGCGCTGGCGCAGCTCTACCAGCAGGCCGGCGAGCTCAGCGGGGCCTACCGCGAAGCGCGCCAGACCCGCGAGCGCATCCTCGACGATCTGCAGCCGGCCGATGCCATGGCCCGCGCCAGCCTCGCGCAGCGTCGCGGCTTTGCGCTGGAGGCCGCGCAGCTGGCCACGCTGCTGCGCCGCCAGGCCGAGCTGCGCCTGGTGTTCACCTCGATCAACGGCTGGGATACGCATGTGCGCCAGGGCGGCGCGCAGGGCGAGCTGGCGGGGTTGCTCGACGGTTTCAGCCAGGGCCTCGCGCGGCTGGCCACCGATCTGGACAGCCTGCTCGACGACACCCTGATTCTGGTGATGTCGGAATTCGGCCGTACCCTGCGCGAGAACGGCAGCGGCGGCACCGACCATGGCCACGGCAACATCATGCTGCTGCTGGGTGCCGGTGTGGCCGGCGGCAAGGTCTACGGGCAATGGCCGGGGCTGGACGATGCCGCGCTGTTCGAGCAGCGCGATCTGGCGGTGACCACCGATTTCCGCAGCGTGCTGGCCTATGTCGGCGAACGCCATCTGCGCTTGAGCGACAAGCAGCTGGCGGACGTGTTCCCCAAGGCGCCGCCCGCGCCGGCGGGCCTGGGCGGCTTGCTCAAGGCCTGATTCAGATCGCCTGCTCTTCCTGGCGCACGAAGGGCCCGAAGCAGCTCTTCAGGTCTTCCTTCTCGCAGAGCACGAACAGCTTGCCGGAGGGATGGAAGCGCAGGAACAGTGTGACTTTCTTGCCCGGCTTGGTGACCTGGCCGCTGCAGTCCTTGCCGCCGTTGTCCTTCACGATCTTGTCATCCCACTTGTAGAAGCCCTTTTCGCTGGGCTTGTCGGAGATGGTGAATTCCGACACCGCAATCTCGTTGGCGCTGGTCACCAGCGTGGTGCCGTCGGCGCGGATCTCGTAGGTCTCCACGCAGGCGCGGTTGGGAATCTGCAGCGCCCAGGTGCCGAGCAGGGGATGATCAGGGCGCAGCGCGTCGGCTGCCGGGGCGGCGCTGCTCAGGCACATCAGCACGACAGAGCAAAACAAAGGCAGGCGCATGGCGATCCGGGGGAATGTGAAAGGTCAGGACTAGGGCTAGCTTATTCCAGATCGACCGTCTTCACCGGCGGCAGTTCCACCGCGCCCTGCTCATGCCAGTGGCGGTGATTGAACACCTGGCCCTCGTTGCGCACGCGCAGCACGGCGGCGGGGTCGATCTCGGCGTACAGCCACTGCGGCTGATTGAGCGTGCCGATGCCCAGCACGCCGTCATCGGGAAAGCCGCGGTCCGGCGGGCCGTAGACGGCGGCGGCACCGACATTCACATCCACCGCCTGCGACCAGGGCGCTTCGCCCACCAGCGGCGCCTGCGCCACATAGCACTGGTTCTCCAGCGCGCGCGCCTGTGAACCGACGCGGACGCGGTGATAGCCGCCCAGGGTGTCGGTGCAGCTGGGCACCAGAATCAGCTCCGCCCCGGCCTCGCACTGCGCGCGCGCCAGCAGCGGGAATTCGCTGTCGTAGCAGATGTTCACCGCCAGCATGCCCAGCGCGGTGCGGAACACCTTCAGGCCGCTGTCCTCGTGGTCCGTGGCGCTGCTCACGCCCCAGCTCTCGCGCTCGAAGCGGGTCATGATCTGCTTGTCCTGCCAGTCCACCGCACCGCTGGGCGCGCACAGGAAGGCGCGGTTGACGGTGCAGGCCTCGTCCAGCTGCCAGGGAAAGCTGCCGGCCAGGATGTACACGCCGTGACGCTGCGCCAGCTCGCGATGCAGCGCCAGATAGTCCTCGCGCAGGCCCTGCAGGGCTTCCAGCTGCGCGCCCAGGTTCTGCTGCAGCGCCGGATCGAGCAGGGCGCTGAAGCTCATCGAGGCGTATTCGGGATAGACCAGCAGACGCGCGCCGGCCGTCACCGCCTCTGCGCTCCAGGCGCTGATCAGCGCGGCCTGTTCGGCAAAGCTCTGCGGCTGGCTGACCGGGAACTGCGCGGCGGCGAGGCGAAAGCCGCTCACAGCGTGCGCATCCAGAAGGTCATGGGCTTGGCGGTGGTCACGGTGGCGCCCACGTCCAGCCAACTCAGGGACGTGCGCAGCTGCGGCTGCTTTTCATACCCGCGCCGGGCCCAGAAGGTGTCATTGGGCACGTAGTCCACGGGCTTGCGCGGATGATCCTGCGGACGGTCCACGGCGCAGAACGCGCAGCGCTTCAGGCCCAGGCGCTGCGCATGCGCCTCGCGCAGCTCGAAGAACTTCACGCCCAGGCCGCGGCCGCGATACTGCTTGAGCAGCACCGACTCGCCGAAGTAGTCGATATCGTCCAGGGCCATGCCGGCGTCGACGAAGGGTTGCTGCATCTCGTGCGGCGCGTCGGCCAGCGGCAGCACCGTGGAGGCGCCCACGCAGCGCTCGCCGTCCCAGACCAGAACCGCGAGACTGCGCGGACACTTCAGGTACATATCGAGATAGTGCATCTCGTAGTCCAGCGTGCCCTCGTAGAGATACGGCCAGTCGTGGAAGACCTGGATGCGCAGCGCCGCCAGCGCCTGCAGCTGCTGACGGATCGCTTCGCCGCTGAGTGGTTCGATGCGCAGCTCGCTCATGGCCGGCTCCTGGCGCGTGGTGGGATCAGTCGCTCAGGCGCCGACCTGATGCAGCCAGTCCTGCAGGTTGTAGTAGTTGGTGACGCGCGCCACCAGACCGTTCCTGATCTCGAAGAAGGCGCCGCCGGGCAGGCGATAGGTCTGGCCCTTGGCCGGCGGCAGACCTTCGTCGGTGTTGAGATAGGTGCCCAGCACCACGTACTCGGCGGCGGCGCGGCTGCCGTCCTCGCTGACGCTGACCACGATGTCCACGATCTGCTCGCGGTAGCACTTGTTCATGCGCTCGATGAACCTGTGAAACGCGGCCTTGCCGGTTTCCCGTCCGCCCTGGTTGATGTCGTGGGCGATGTCTTCGCTGAGCATCGCGAAGAACTTGTCCCATTCGCTGGCGTTGAAGGCGGCGTAGTAGCGGCGGATCAGATCGGCGGTGGTCTGGGACATCGGAATGCTCCGGGAAGGGGAACACCGATTTTATCCGCGATACACCGCCGTCTGCGCGTCGGGGTTTTCAGAAGCCCAGTTTCAGGCGTGCCCAGAAGAAGCGGCCCGGTTCGTAGACGCGGCTGGCCGTGGGATAGCCCGCCACCGCCGAGCCGCCCCGGCTCAGGTGTTCGGCATAGGCTCGGTCCAGCACATTGTCCACGCCCGCGCTGGCCAGCAGCTTCGGCGTGGGCTGCCAGGCCAGGTTCAGCGCCAGCGTGGTGAAGCCTGCGGTCTGGCCCAGGTCCTGACCGACCACATTGCCGTAACCGGGCTGCACGCGGTGCTGCGCGGCCACCAGGCGCCAGGTGCCGGCGATGCTGTAGGGCCCATGGCGATAGTCCAGGCCGACGCGGCCGTCCAGCGGCGGGGTCTGTGCCAAAGCGTTGTGCTGGGTCTGGTCCTGCGCATGCACATAGGCCAGGGCGCCCCGCGCGTTCAGACCCGAACTCAGCGCCCAGGCCAGATCAGCTTCGCCGCCCCAGCGCGTGACATCGACGTTGTAGGCGCAGCTGCTCAAGCCCGCAGCACAAGAGGCGCCCAGCGCGGTGCTGGCGGTGAGCAGGTAGTCATCGACGCGACCATAGAAGGCCGACAGCGAGGCGCGCAGGCGCTCGCCGCGCCACAGCGCGCCGGTATCCAGCTGCGTGAGCTTCTCCGGCGCCAGCTGCGCCGTCGGCAGCAGGCCGGCATAGGTGGTGGCTTCCCAGTAGTCCAGCGGCCGTTCGGCATGGCCCAGGCCCAGATAGGCCAGCACCGGCCGCTGTGCGAGCTGCTGTTCGTAGCGCAGGAAACCGCTCTTGAGACTGTCGCTGCGCTGCGCGTCCACGCCGCCGTAGGCATTGACGCTGCGCTTGCCCAGATAGGCGTCATAGCGCGCGCCGGCCAGCAGGCGCGACTGCGGGCTCAGCGTCTGCCGCAGCTCGGCGTAGGCGCCGCTGATGTGCGCGTCCATGTCGCGGCCCCAGGCGTAGCTGCCGATACCGGCCTGCGTGCCGGCGCTGTACTTGCGCAGGCTGTGAATGTTCTGCTGATGATCCAGGCCCAGGTTCAGCAGCGTGGCCTCGCCCAGCGGCAGATCGCTGGACAGGCGAAAGCCCTGCGTCTCGCGCTTGGGATTGCCGACCATGTACATCATCGCCGTGCGCGTGCGCAGGCTGAAGTTGTCCATGACATGGTCGATGTCGGTGTAATAGAGCTGCGCCTTGAGCTTGCGCAGCGGACCAAGCTGCTCGCGCTCGTAGCGCAGGTTGTAGCCGATGCGGTCGAACTTCACGCCGTCCATGCTGCGGTCGGCGTAAGCGGCTTCGGCCGAACTGCTCACCGCCGACAGCTCGATGCGATCACCGCTGCCGCCTTGCCAGCCGGCGAGGCCGGTGGCGTTCTTGCGCGTGTACGCCGAGTGCACGCGGCGGCCGGCGCCGTCTTGGTAATCCTCGGCATCGGCGTAGCTGGCGATGGCCTCGCCATAGAACTGCTCGCCGGCGGCGCGCAGATCGAGATGGCTGTCCAGGCGCTGCCAGCTGCCGGCCAGCAGGCTGGCATCGGCATGCAGGCCGCGCTCGCGCTGGCGCTGCGGGTCACGCTCGAAGCTGACCACGCCGGCGAGATTGCCGTTGCCGTAACGCACGGTCTGCGGACCCTTGATCACCGTCACCAGATCGTAGGCTTCCGGAAACACGTAAGCGGTGGGCGGGTCCATGCGCATGCCGCAGCCGCCGAGCAGTTCGGCGCCGTCCACCAGCAGATTCAGACGCGAACCGGCCAGGCCGCGCAGCACCGGATCACCATCGGTGCCGCCTTTGCGGATCATGCTGAAGCCCGGCACGTTCTTGAGGTAACTGGCGCCATCGTTGGCCGGCACCGGCTGCTGCGGCGCCTTGGCGTCGAGATTCAGCTGCAGCGGCTCGCTCATGCGCGGCGAGCTGACGATCACTTCCTCCAGGGCATCGCGTTCGGCGGCGACGCCGCGGCTGGCATACAGGGCGGCGGCGAGCGCCAGGGGGGTCAGCACAAAGGTGCAGGCCGCGCGACCTGCGCGCAGCTCAAATGTCGTGGACATGGGAAAACGCTCCGCGCTCGCCGGACGGCGAGCAAGCCAATCTCAACTCGTTTGTTCAGAAGGCGCCCGCCGAGGCATTGCGTACTTCGGCGGGCGAATCAGTTAAGGAAGATCCAGCGGTGAGCGTTCAGCGGAGGGGCACGCAGCGGCGGCAGTACCACGAGTTGCACACGCGGATACAGGCGTGCCAGAACAAAAGCGGGAACGGCCCAGACGGCGAGAAAGCCCGGCACCGCCAGCAGCGCCGGTGCGGCGGCGGCCGGTGCGTGCAGGCTGGCGCAGAGCGCACAAGGCGCATCCGCCATCTTCGACTGCGTGAGTGTGCGGGTATCCAGCGAATCCGGCACCGGCACTTGCGACAACACACTGGCCGGCGTGCCGCAGAAGGCGTACAGCAGCGGATTGCCGCTGCGCTGCGCCATGTCCTGTGCATGCAGCAGCGGCAGGACGAGCTGCGCCAGCAACGCCAGAACGGCGAGCGCGGCGGGCAGCTGGCGGTGGCGCAGGACTTGTAGCACAGCCGCATTGTGCAAATGCGCGCGCCAAACCGGCCCGGCGCAGGTCATGGCTATTTGCTGGAAAATGCGCTAGCCGCTGCGCTGCACGGTCAGGGCTCGTGCAGTTTGCGGTTGCCGCAGCCGCGTCGCGAGTCAGCTCGCGCCCTGGCCTGGCGAAACGCCACGCTTTCGACAAGTACACCACCCGGATCATCGCCATGGACATCGCGCACTTCGCCAGACTGGCTGCCTACAACCGCTGGATGAACGACAAGGTCTTCGACGCCGCACAGGCCCTGGGCGAAGACGCAGCGCACGAAGCCATGGGCGCCTTCTTCGGTTCCATCCTCGGCACGCTCAACCACCTGGCCGTCGCCGACACCGTATGGCTGCAACGCCTGGCCCGTCACCCCGCCGCATTCGCGAGCCTGGCGCCGGTGCGTTCCCTGCCGACGCCCAGCGCGCTGAACCAGATGCTGTTCGACTCGCTGGCCACGCTGCGTCCCTATCGACAGCTGCTGGACGAGACCTTGATCGGCTTCTGCGAAGAGCTGAAGGGGGAACAGCTCGACGCGCCCTTCGATTATCAATCCATGAAAGGCCAGCCGTATCGCAAACGGCTATCGGATGTGCTGCTGCATGTGTTCAATCATCAGACGCATCATCGCGGGCAGGTCACGACGCTGCTGATGCAGCGCGGGGTTGATCCGGGAGCGACGGATTTGATTTTGATGGTGCCGGAGTGGGGGTGAGGGGCGGGTGGGCGAGTAGGGCGGAACTGCTTCGGCTGCTTTGTGCCAGAAGCGGACGGTCGCGACCCCTGCGTACATGCGCCCATTTTAAAGCTGTACAAGGCAAGACGGCGCGGGTTGGCGAATTCGTTCTTTTCACTCACACGATACTTACTGTCCACAACACTCGACTAGCCTCATGGCGCTTACACGCGCACGCTTAAAGCGATTAGATGTAGTAGCGAAAGGGCAATGGCGGTAACTTCTCATCCATAGGGCCAGCCGTCAGAATCTCGCCTACCGCATCGGCGAAACGCAGCGTGACCGGTGAGCCGTCGCCGAATATGCAGGCGTTGTAGTTGAGCTTGGTGAGCCCCAATATGTCCTTTATAACTTGGATGATGTCCGCGTCCCCCAAGCTGACTTCGACTTCCAACGGTGTCGGAACCTCCCAGCCCGGATAAGTCTGCAAGCGTGGGGTGTAACCAAGCGACCAAAGAAAAGCCTTCTTCGGACTCACTACGTAGGCGGTTCCTCGGAGCACCGGCGTCTTTCCTTCTGCGCGAAAAAGTTTGGTCTCAAAGGCCCGGCGGATGCGTACTGCCACAACTGACGTACCGGCTGGCGCCGCTGACAAAAAGCCGTTCCATTCCTCCTCATTGAAGCGAGTGCGGCCGTGCACGAACACCTCCCGAGGCGCAACTCCGTGCTCGTCGCGATATGCGGCAATCACAGTGTCGATTATCTCAGCGGCCTTCTCCCCTGAAAGATGGTACTGGCGTGAATCTTCCGAGTACCACTTGCCGATGGCGCCCCGGAACACCACACCATCGCCAGAATCGAGAAACATCTGGGCGCCACAACATGCATTGTCCCCGTTGGGCTGCGTGGTGATCTGTTTGAAGACTAATCCCACATAGCACACCCCCGGGCGCACGCCTTTCAGTATCCAGGGTTTTCCTTCGTTCTTGAAGAACGCAGTCGTGCAGATATTCCAGGCGACCGTCGCAGGGTCGTCAATCCGCCGCACCGGTTGTCCGCGTTTATCAACCTGCACCCAAGGCGCCAAGGTCGTCTCGCGCAACACTTGTACAGCAATCCGCGAACTAAGAAGCCGACGTTTGAGCTGATGATGGAAGTTCACCTCGTATGCTTCCACTGCCAGAGTCTTCTGTGCTTCTTCCTGCACCTCGTCGAAGAGAAACCCGGCACCACCTGACATCAAAGCCTGCGCCTGTTTGGCCCGCATCGGCAGGCGGCTCTTCGTACGCTGCTTGTGCGGGATATCCTGCTTGGGCCGTCCCCACTTGAATACTTCTTCGGGCACGACTACGAACCAGAACATCGGCGTAGCTTCCTGCTCGCGGTGATAGCGCAGGAGCGGCTCTTCGAATAGCGTGACCGCCTCGTGAACCCCTTCGTGACGGTTCTCTCGGCGAATGGCCTCGGACAGGGCGTTGGCTTCGACTGAGATCTGCGCCATTGGCCTCGCAGGCATTGCGCAGCCGAATACCGCTTCGAATCCCGGCCACGCCATCCGATGGGCACGATCAGTTTCCGTCGAAATTTGGCCGCGAACCGTGCCGACCCATTCGTCGAATCGCGCCAATCCTGCTGCAGTCCCAATCACCCCGAAGCGTAGATTCCCACCGCCGGGAATCGGCTTGAAGGGGCCAAAGAAGAAAAGTCCATCCTTGGCATACTCGCACTCCTGTCCGTACCCGAACTCCAATGCGGGCTCGTCAATGTGCAAGGTATATGGTTCGAAGGGCTGATTGATCATTCGTGCTCCTCCTCGACCTGCTCCGAGCCGCCCTCGACCAATTCTTCTGCCTCTTCTTCGGTGTTCGGCACGAAGGCCGCCTCCGTGTCATAGCTGCGCTGCAAAGTTAGTTGTACGAGGCGCGGATCGATGGTCATGGACGCTCCTCCGCCGAGGGGGACTTCCGCGGTCTCGGCATCGAAACCGAAGAGTTCTGCCAGCAGGGCCGAGAGCAGGTCGCGCCAGCGGTCATTCCACCATGCCTTGCAGTGCTTGCGCCGGTACTGCTTCTGATCCTCGAAGGGCTTCACGCCGTCGGCGGAAAAGACTACCTCGGCGCGCAGGTCGATCCGCGGACGCAGGCCCGCAGCAACACGGAACGAAAGGCCAAAGTGCCAAGTGAGTTCCTTCGCCCTCCCCACTAATACGCGATCCCCCCGCTTGCCGTTTAGCTTTCGATAATGGCCAACGTTCGCTGGCCTCCAGTTAGCGGGCACGAACCAGCGGTGCTCCCCAAACCGCACAAGCCCGGCTCGGGCCAAAGTATTTTCGAAGCCTTGCCGCAGTATGCTCGCAAGCATGCGCCGCGCATCACCCCCGTCGATGTCTGGCACTCCTACCGCAGTGCCACCAGCGAACTCCGTTGTTGTAGCTCGATAGGCCGGCACCAACTCGAAACCTTCCGGTGTCATCGAGCCTACCGCGCCAGGCTCTATGAACCCGAGTACAAGCCGCATATAGGGCGCATGCGGCCACGGGAGCTTGTCATGGTGGTTCAGCAGCTCCGGCGCAGTGAGCGCGGTCCGGTAGTAGTGAAGCTCACTCGGCAGCCGTAGAATCTGCACACGGTTGAGGTAGGCCACCTCCGGCTCGTCATTTACGCGCAGCGTCGAGGTCGCCAGATGCCGCGCCACCTTTAGTACGTCGGGATTGCCAGCGAAACAGGCGATGGAGTCGCGGTCAAAGGCATCGATAACCTGCATCAGCCCTTGGTGCCATGACGTGCTGAAGTCGATCCCGTTTAGCCTTTTAAGTTGGATGGGAAACTCATCCCAGGATATTTCGTCGCCCCGGATCGGAATGATGAAACGCGAATCCCGGATGGCTTTAGCCACACTGCTGGCTTCCGCGATTTCGTTGAGTACGCCTTGGCGGTCCACCGAATTCCGGGTCACGATGCATAGAACCCGATTCGACTCATTTCGAATCGCCGCCTGAATGTCGCCCCAGAAGGGATCTCCGCCCTTGAGTTGTTTCAGGTCCACCCAAACGCGGTAGCCCATCGACGACAGCCGCGCAGCCAGCCATCCTGCGATAGCGTTGTCGTCTGGTGTCGCGTGACTGATGAAGATCGTTTCCCGCTTTGGCATCCCCAATGCCTCCTCGGTAGCTTTGGCTCAATTAGCATACTGCACACGCGGTTCATTCTCGGAAGTTTGCTTTGCCGCGCAGCCAGATGCCGCTCGCGCGAGGCCATTCGGGCGTTTGAGCAAATAAAGTGCGTGATCAAACAGCAGGCGTACGTCACCACCAGTCGGCCAATAGCCGGCGACTATATATGCCAAGTCATGCTTGTTTGAGAAAAGGAGAGCCCGACAGATGCGCGGCTGGCTCAAAAAGCGAATAGGCCATCGAGATGGTATGTCCATGCCCCCCCTTTCGTCTGTCCGCTTAGGGCTGAAAGCTGCCAATCCCCCTCCCACAATGTCAGGCTCTTCCCGGCATCAATCGCCTCATGCGCCAAAAGTCCCGCAGCTACTCCCCAAACCTCACCCGATGCGCCCGCCCAATCATACTGCGCTGCGCCTTGCTCACGCCCGCCTGCTTCGCAAACGCCGGCCAGCGCTTCACGGCTGCCAGCACCTCTTCCAGCAGCAGCTTGTCGCGTCCGCGCTTGAGACCGGCGTGCTTGGCGCAGGCGCGGAAGTCGGCGAGGGTGAAGCCGTCGCTTTTGCCGTTGAGCGTCATCTGGTGGCGCGCGGTCCAGGCGCCGTCGGGGTTGTAGCTGTAGGTGAGATCGAAGGCGGGCGCCAGTGACCATTGCCCTTCGCGGTTCATGAGAAAGGCGATGTTCTTCACGTGGTCGTCCTGGTTGCGTGCCACCACGTTGAACAGCATGCGGCGGAATTGTTGTTCCAGATCGGCCATCGGCAGGTTCAGGGCGCGGATTGCGAGCAGGGCCTGTTCATAGCTGTAGGCGCCGGGCAGGTTGTAGTCGTAGTGCGCCAGCGCGGCCAGGGATTGCATGTGCAGCTTGCCGCCCTCGGCGGTGCGGTCGAAGCGTCGCGTCATGAAGTGGCGACGGCCGTTTTCTTCCAGCAGACGGCATTCGCTCATGGTGATGCCCGCCGCCTGCGCCATCAGCGCGTAGGCGTATTCGATGGCGCCGTAGCCCTTGGGGTCTTCCAGTTCCTTGTCCTTGTTGCCGCTCACGCCGTCGAACTTCAGCAGCCAGTAGCCGAAGCCGGCACCGGCCGGCACCTGGCCGGAGCGCACTTCGTTGCTGTCGGGGTTCCAGGCGATGAGGGCCTTGGCGCGCGCGCCGCCGGCGGACGTGCCGACGCGCAGGATGTCCTGCAGCGCGGCCTGACGCCGGGCGCTGCGAAAGCTCGCTTTCAGATTCTTGCGCTGGGTGAGGATTTCCGAGGCCAGCGCGACCAGTGCGCCCACGTCCACGGCTTCGCTCTGACGTGGTGTCGCGGGGCCGATGGCCGGCAGGAATTCCAGCGCGCCCATGCCGCGCGCGCCGGTGTAGCAGAGGCGCTCCACGGCATTGAAGCTCTGCGGGCTGCGGCCCTGCGTGGCCAGCCAGGCGTCGATCAGCGCGTTGCCGAACTTGTCCGGGAGGCTGTCTGCCAGCAGGCCCGGCAGACCATGGAAGCTGATGCGGGGCAGGGCGGGGAACTCATACACCCGCGTATCCAGCGGCATGGTCAGGGGTGAAAGCTGGATGCCGCTTTCAACAAAGGCCGGGTCGTATTCAAAGGCGGCGTGGTCACGACCGGCCACCATCGACACCGCGCCGATGCGGCGCCCCCAGAGCCGCACCTCGGCGATCACGTCTCATCACCCCAGGCCCAGCCTGCGGCCTTGCTGGTGCTGCGCGGCGGCGTCTTGGTCTTGCGCACGCGCTGGCGTTGCGGCCCCTGCTGCGCCAGCTGTGCCAGCGGCCCCGGCCTGACTTCCGGCAGCAGCAGCTCAAGACGATCCAGCAGGCCCAGCACGCGGCACACGCGCAGGAAGCCGGAGAGTTGGGTGGCGGCTTCGCCCTGCTCCAGGCGCTGCACCGTGCGCAGCCCCAGCCCGGCTTGCTCCGCGAGCTGCTGCTGCGTGAGATGGCGAGACAGACGCTGCTGCATCAGCCGCTGTCCCAGCAGCTTCAGCAGCGCTTCGTCCGTGAGCTGGGCGTCGATCTTCATATGCGCCAAAAATGGCGTATAAAACACCTGGAGTCAAGTTAATACGCCATTTATGACGTATTAACTTGAGCCGAAACAGGCGCCTTGTGCGGGCGTTCCGTCAGGCGCTTGCGCCCTGATAGCAGTGCTTCTCCGCCACAATCGCCTTGTAGAACTGCACGTAGGTGATGAG
The DNA here is from genome assembly GCF_900111015.1 of Solimonas aquatica. Classification (GTDB taxonomy): domain Bacteria; phylum Pseudomonadota; class Gammaproteobacteria; order Nevskiales; family Nevskiaceae; genus Solimonas; species Solimonas aquatica. The sequence continues at coordinate 248,798 of NZ_FOFS01000001.1, forward strand.
CAGGAATGGCACGTAGGAGCCCACCGGCAGATAGAAGCCGATGGCGCCGTTCCAGGCGAAGGGGCCCGAGAAGAAGATCGCCAGGATGCCGGTGGAACCGAGCAGGGCCATCCACAGGTTCAGGAACAGGAACCAGCGCGGAAACACCTTGGGCCCCTGACGCTGCGTCAGGCCGGCCATGCCCACGCAGATCAGCTGCATGCTGAAGGTGGGGAAGAACAGCAGGAACTCGATCCAGGTCATGTCATTGATCAGCTGCACGAGTTCGGGCGAGCGATCAGGACGGTAGAACGCGCCGGCCCAGAAGATGAAGGGCAGGATGAACGCCACGGCATTGACGATGCCGGCGCCGAAGCAAAACATCGTCCACAGCGGATAGCGCCGGCCCTGTTCCATGCGCGCCACCTGCAGGGCCACCATCGCCGACCAGGGCACCAGCAGGCAGGCGCCCAGCAGTCCCATCACGATGCCAGCCTTCACGCCCGTCAGGTGCGGTCCGAACTTTGCCATCAGCTCCGCGCCGCTCAGCTGCGGCGAAGGCGGCGGGATGAAGCCTGACAGCGGCATCAGGCCGCCGAAGAACAACAGGCCAAAGCCGATGCCGCAGGCCCAGAGCTGCAGCCGCTCGTGGGCGATTTGTGAAGGCGTCATCCAGATTCCCCTTAAGTATTGTCTGATGACTGTGTTCTAGCGTACCAATCGCGCAGGTGAACGATATTGGCCGGATTCGTCGATCAGCGGCGCCCCGTGCGCTCGCGATGTTCGGGCAGCAGGGCAATCAGGGCCTGCGCCGCCGCCGAGATCGCGCGCTTCTCGTGCCAGACCAGGCCCAGCTCGCGTTGCACGCTCAGCTCGGGAATCTTCAGCACGCAGAGACTGTCGTCGAGCATGGACGCCGGCAGCACGCTCCAGCCCAGGCCGATGGCGGCGAGCATCTTCAGCGTCTCCAGATAATTGGTGGCCAGGCGCACGCGCGGCGTGGCGCCCAGGCGCTGCAGCTCGGCGGTGACGATGCGGTGGGTATAGGTGGCCTGATCGGGCAGCACGGCGGGATGTTCGGCCAGTTCACGCAGGCTCAGCTTGCGCCGGCCAGCCAGGGGATGGTGCCGGCCCACGACCACGGCCAGCGGGTCGGGCCAGACCATTTGCTGCTGCAGCTGCGGCAGCGGCTGCGTGGGCAGGGTGACGATGCCCAGTTCCAGCTTGCCGGCCAGCACCGCTTCACAGGCAACTTCCGAATCCATGAAGTGGATGTCCAGGTCCACACTCGGATAGTCCTGCGTGTACCGGCGCAGCACCGGCGGCAGGCGGTGCAGGCCGATGTGGTGACTGGTGCCGATGGACAGGCGCCCGCCGATCTCTTCGTGCAGGTGCGAGAGCGCGCGCTTGCCGTCCTCGATCTGCTGCAGCACCTGCCGCGCATAGGGCAGCAGCATGCGGCCGGCATCGGTGAGGCTGATGCGCCGGCCCACGCGGTCGAACAGGGCGTGGCCGATCTGCTCCTCCAGCGCCGTGACGCGCTTGCTGATCGCCGGCTGCGAAAGATGCAGGCGCTCGGCAGCCTGGGTGAAGGAGCCGCAGTCGGCGATTTCGACGAAGGCCTTGAGAAACTGGGTGTCCATGGCTTGGTTGATTGGCGAGTGGCGAATGGTGGTCGCTTTCATTCCGAAGCGGAATGCTACACATAAAAACCATTCATTGGAGTTATCGAGCGCCGCTCCCTACAATCGCCGCCGTTTTCATGCTCAGCCATTGCTTCGGAGCCCGGCCATGACCGCTCGCACGCTGTATCAGAAGATCTGGGATGCCCACGTCGTCGAGGATTTCGGCAATGACTCGGCGCTGATCTACATCGACCGCCATCTGGTGCACGAAGTCACCAGCCCGCAGGCCTTCGACGGTCTGCGTCTCAACAAGCGCCAGCCTTGGCGGCTGAGCGCCAATCTGGCGGTGGCGGATCACAATGTGCCGACCACGCCGGATCGCGCGCAGGGCATCAGCGACCCGATCTCGCGCGCGCAGGTCGATGCCCTGGACGCCAACTGCGCCGAGTACGGCATCACCGAGTTCCGCATGAACGATCCGCGTCAGGGCATCGTGCATGTGATCGGGCCGGAGCAGGGCGCCACGCTGCCGGGCATGACCGTGGTCTGCGGCGATTCGCACACCTCCACGCACGGCGCCTTCGGCGCGCTGGCCTTCGGCATCGGCACCTCGGAAGTCGAGCACACCCTGGCCACCCAGACCCTGGTGCTGAAGAAGGCCAAGACCATGCTGATCCGCATCAAGGGTCAGGTCGGTCCCGGCGTCACCGCCAAGGACATCACCCTGGCCGTCATCGGCCGCATCGGCACCGCCGGCGGCACCGGCCATGTCATCGAGTACGCGGGCGAGGCCATCGAGGCCCTGTCCATGGAAGGCCGCATGACCCTGTGCAACATGGCCATCGAAGGTGGCGCGCGCGCCGGCCTGGTGGCGGTGGACGACAAGACCATCGACTACGTGAAGGGCCGTCCCTACGCGCCCAGGCCCGAGCAGTGGGAGGGCGCGGTCGCGGCCTGGCGTCAGCTGCGCAGCGATGCCGGTGCCAGGTTCGACACCGTGGTGGAGATCGAGGCGGCCAGCATCGCGCCGCAGGTCACCTGGGGCACCTCGCCGGAAATGGTGGGCCCGGTCTCGGCGCGCACGCCCGATCCCGCGCAGGAAGCCGATCCGGTGAAACGCGGCAGCATCGAGAAGGCCCTGGCCTACATGGGCCTGTCCGCCAACCAGCCCATCGAGTCGATCCAGATCGACAAGGTGTTCATCGGCTCCTGCACCAACTCGCGCATCGAAGACATGCGCGCCGCCGCAGCGGTGGTGAAGGGTCGCCAGAAGGCCGCGAACGTGAAGCTGGCGATGGTGGTGCCGGGCTCGGGTCTGGTGAAGGCGCAGGCGGAAGCCGAAGGCCTGGACAAGATTTTCCGCGCGGCGGGTTTTGAGTGGCGCGAGCCGGGCTGCTCCATGTGCCTGGCCATGAACGCCGACCGCCTGGAGCCGGGCGAGCGCTGCGCCTCCACCAGCAACCGCAATTTCGAAGGCCGTCAGGGCCAGGGTGGTCGCACGCATCTGGTGTCGCCGGCCATGGCCGCCGCCGCCGGTGTGATGGGTCACTTCGTGGACGTGCGCAGCCTGTAAGCAGCCTGTAAGGGGACAACAAGCCAATGAAAGCTTTCAATGTGGTGAGTTCGAAGGTCGCGCCGCTGGACCGCGCCAATGTCGACACCGATGCCATCATCGCCAAGCAGTATCTGAAGTCCATCTACCGCACCGGCTTCGGACCTTTCCTGTTCGATGACTGGCGCTACCTGGACCCGGGCACCCTGGACATCGATCCGGCCACGCGCCGCGTCAATCCCGAGTTCGTGCTCAACCAGCCGCAGCACCAGAACGCGCAGATCCTGATCGCGCGCGACAACTTCGGCTGCGGCTCCTCGCGCGAGCACGCGGTCTGGGCGCTGGACGACTACGGCTTTCGCGCGGTGATCGCGCCCAGCTACGCCGACATCTTCTTCTCCAACTGCTTCAAGAACGGCGTGCTGCCGGTGGTCCTGAAGACCGAGGAAGTGGACGCGATCTTCAAGGCCGTGGCCGCCGATGCCGCCGCGAGCTTCAGCATCGATCTGCCGGCGCAGGAAGTGCGCGGCCCGAACGGTCTGCTGTTCAAGTTCCAGATCGATCCGCTGCGCAAGGACAAGATGATCCGCGGCCTGGATGAGATCGGCGAGACGCTGCAGCACGCCGAGAAGATCAAGGCCTACGAGGCGTGCCGCCGCAGCGAAGCGCCCTGGCTGTTCAACTGACAAAGGTCGCAACGATGAGCAACAAGAAGATCCTGATTCTGCCCGGCGATTACATCGGCCAGGAAATCATGGCCGAGGCCGTGAAGGTGCTGGAACTGTTCAAGGCCGAGGGCGTGGCCATCGAATGGTCCTTCGGTCATCTGGGCGGCGCGGCGTACGACGCCGAAGGTCATCCCTATCCGCCGTCCACGCAGAAGGCCGCACGCGAGGCCGATGCGATCCTGATGGGCGCGGTCGGCGGCCCGAAGTACGACAGCCTGCCGCGCGCGGTGCGTCCGGAGCAGGGCATTCTCGGCATCCGCAAGGATCTGGGCCTGTTCGCCAACCTGCGTCCGGCCCTGGCTTATGAAGAACTGTCGGCGGCGTCCTCGTTCAAGCCGGAAGTGATCGCCGGCCTGGACATCCTGATTCTGCGTGAGCTGACCGGCGACATTTACTTCGGCCAGCCGCGTGGCCGTCGCCAGAACGCCGAAGGCTTCGAGGAAGGCTACGACACCATGCATTACAGCGTGCCGGAGATCGAGCGCATCGGCCATGTCGCCTTCCAGGCCGCGCGCAAGCGCAGCAAGCGCCTGTGCTCGGTGGACAAGGAGAACGTGCTGGAGACTTCGCGGCTGTGGCGCGAGGTGATGATCCGCGTCGGCAAGGAGTATCCGGACGTGGAGCTGACGCATATGTACGTGGACAACGCGGCGATGCAGCTGGTGAAGAAGCCCAAGCAGTTCGACGTGATCGTCACCGGCAATATCTTCGGCGACATCCTCTCGGACGAGGCCTCGATGCTGGCCGGCTCCATCGGCATGCTGCCTTCGGCCTCGCTGGACGCCAACAACAAGGGTCTGTACGAGCCGATCCACGGCAGCGCGCCGGACATCGCCGGCCAGAACAAGGCCAATCCGCTGGCCACGCTGCTGTCGGTGGGCATGATGTTCAAGTACAGCTTCGGCCGCGCGGATCTGGCCGGGCGCATCGACGCGGCGGTGAAGAAGGTGCTGAAGGCCGGACATCGCACCGGCGATATCGCGCAGCCCGGTGACAAGATCATCGGCACGCGCGAGATGGGCGATGCCTTCGTGGCGGCGCTGAAGCACTGAGAACGGCATGGTCAAAATTCCCTCTCCCCTGACAAGAGGAGAGGGCCAGGGTGAGGGGCTGTCAGCGGCAAGAGCGGAAGGCGCCCCTCACCCCATCCCTCTCCCCGCAAGCGGGGAGAGGGAGCAACAGCAAATTGAAGAGGCACTGACATGAAGAAGCTGGGAATGGTGGGTTGGCGCGGCATGGTCGGCTCGGTGCTGATGCAGCGCATGCAGGAAGAAAACGACTTCGCGCAGGTGGAGCCGCATTTCTTCAGCACGTCCAGCGCCGGCGGCGCCGGCCCGCAGCTCAATGGCAAGGCCACGCCCGCGCTCAAGGATGCCAACAGCATCGACGCGCTCAAGGGCATGGACGTGATCATCAGCTGCCAGGGCGGCGACTACACCAATGAGATCTTCCCCAAGCTGCGCGCCAGCGGCTGGGATGGTTACTGGATCGACGCGGCCTCGGCCCTGCGCATGAAGGATGATGCGGTGATCATCCTCGACCCGGTGAACCGCAACGTCATCGACGCGGCCCTGGCCAGGGGCGTGAAGAACTACATCGGCGGCAACTGCACCAACTCCATCCTGCTGATGGGCGTGGGCGGCCTGTTCCGCGAGGGCCTGGTGGAATGGGTCAGCTCCATGACCTATCAGGCGGCGTCCGGCGGCGGCGCCAATCACATGCGCGAGCTGCTCAAGGGCATGGGCGTGATTCATTCCGCCGTGGCCTCGGAGCTGGCCACGCCGGCCTCGGCGATTCTCGACATCGACCGCAAGGTCGCGGCCAGCATCCGCGAGGACGTTCCCACGGAATTCTTCGGCGCGCCGCTGGCCGGCGGTCTGATTCCCTGGATCGACGCGCAGCTGGAAAACGGCCAGTCCAAGGAAGAATGGAAGGGTCAGGCCGAGGTCAACAAGATTCTCGGCAACACCACGCCGATCCCGGTGGACGGCCTGTGCGTGCGCATCGGCGCCATGCGCTGCCACAGCCTGGCGCTGACGCTCAAGCTCAAGCGCGATCTGCCGCTGGCCGAGATCGAGCAGATCATCAAGAGCGGCAATGACTGGGTGAAGTGGGTGCCCAACGAGCGCGCGATCAGCGTCAAGGAACTCACCCCGGCGTCCATCACCGGCGGCCTGCAGGTGGGCGTGGGCCGCGTGCGCAAGCTCAATCTGGGGCCGGAGTACCTCTCGGCCTTCGTGATCGGCGATCAGCTGCTGTGGGGCGCCGCCGAACCGCTGCGCCGCATGCTGCGCATCGTGCTCGAACGCTAAAGCTTCCCGCTGATCTGTATCATCCCGCCCGTCCGCAGCCTTTTCGCTGCGGACGGGTTTTTCTTTTGCTGATCAGCTTCAGAATCTCGGCCGCCAGCTGTCATTCCCGCTCGCGCAGGAATCACTGGCAGCGCAGGTGCTGTTTGCCGAGACTCGTGCCTGATCGCATTTCTTCGAGGCGAAGCTTTCATGTCCAAACGTGTGGATGTCGCGCTGATTGGCGCCAGCGGACCGCTGGCCGAGGCGGTGCTGGAGCTGCTGGGCGAGCGGCGCTTTGCGATGAACGAGCTTTCGGCGCTGGCGCTGGACCCGGAGGAAGACGCCACCATCGACTTTCTCGGCCGCCCGCTGCTGGTGGAAGACGCGCGACAGTTCGAGTTCTCGCAGGTGCAGCTGGCCTTTCTCTGCGACGGTGATGCGCAGCTCGCCGCCGCGGCCGAGCGTGCCGCCGATGCCGGCGTGGTGGTGATCGACGCCAGCGGCCAGGACTGGCAGGACAGCGCGATTCCGCGCGTGCTGGCCACGCTCAATCCGCAGGCCCTGGCGCAGTTCAACGAGCGCGGCATCATCGCCGCGCCGGATCGTCTCAATATCGCGCTGGCGCCGGTGCTGGCGGCCCTGGATCAGGCCTTCGGCTTGCGCGAGCTGGACCTCACCGCGCTGCTGCCGGCCTCCGATTTCGGCCGCGCGGCGCTGGAGGATCTGGCGCGCGAGACCACGGCGCTGCTCAATGTCCGCGCCTATGAGCGTCGCCACTACGCGCAGCAGATCGCCTTCAACCTGATTCCCCAGGATGCCGATGCCGGTGGCGACGGCCGCACCGAGCGTGAACGGCGCATCGCCGATGAGCTGGGCACGCTGCTGGGCAATCCGGCGCTGGCCAGCAACATCAGCCTGGTGGCGGCGCCGGTGTTCTACGGCTTCAGCGCCAGTATCAGTGCGCGCTTTGCCGGGGCGCCGACGCTGGAGGCCGCGCGCACCGCGCTGGCGGGTTTCGTGCTGGAAGACAGCCTGCTGGCCGGCGAGCTGCCCTCGCCGGTACGCGATGCCGCGCTGGAGCCGGCGATCCGCATCGCGCGCCTGCGTCTGGGTGCTGATGGCCGCAGCCTGCAGTTCTGGCTCAGCAGCGACAATCTGCGCGGCGCCGCCGACAATGCCGTACGCTGCGGCGAAACCCTGCTGCGCGACTATCTATAATCCCGCCATCGGCGCGGCAGCGCCGCCCAACCAAGGCCCAGGCTCTTCAGGCATGACCGGACGATTCAGGCAGTCCCTGCTCGATGTGCGTTGCCACGCGCGCGGTGTCACGGCCTTGCTGATGCTGCTGGCCGCGACGAACCTCGCGCAGGCCCAGGACGCGGCGCAGCCGGCGCCGGCAGAGCAGGACAGTGCCGCCGCAGCCAAGGCCGCCGCGCCGGAAGCGGCGAAGGCCGCGCCGGCGGCGCCCAGCAATCCGGTGGGCGAGTTCTATGGTCCGGTGAAGCCCGCCGAGACCCTGTGGAGCATCGCCAATCGCATGCGCCCGGACAGCAAGGTGGTGACCGAGCAGGTGCTGGTGGCGCTGTATCGCGCCAATCCGCGCGCCTTCGAAGGCACCATCAACAAGCTCACCAAGGGTGCGGTACTGCGCGTGCCCACGCGCGCGGAGATCACCGGGCTGAGCGCCAACGAGGCGCGCGCCGAGCTGCGGCGCCTGTGGAAAGGCGGCGAAGCCACCGAACCGAGCCGGCCGGTGATCGATCCCCTGCAGATCGCGCCGCCGCCGCCGGCCGGGCAGCCGGTGTCGGTGGCCCAGGTCGAGGCCGACGCCAGCGATGTGCCCAGCGCGCCGCCCGCTGACAAGCCGGCCGAGCCGGCCGCCGAGCCGCCTGCGCAGACCGAGCCGGCGCCCAAGCCGCAAGCCAGCCAGCCGGTGCTTGCGCCGCCGCCTGCGGTCAAGCCGGCGGGCAGCGCGCTGCCGGGCTGGCAGACACTGCTGGCGCCGCTGCTGCTGGTGTTGTTCGTGGCCGTGCTGGCGCTGTCCCTGAGCCGCCGCCGGCGACGTGCACAGCAGGACGCAGAGCCCAGCTTCAAGGTGCCGCCGCCACCGGCGCCCGAGCCGCAAGCCAAGCCCGCCGAGGCACCGCCCGCGCCTGCGGCGGCGCCACCACCACCTCCGCCGCCCTCACCACCACCAGCGGCAGAAGCGCCGCCATCGGCACCGGCGCCCGTGCCGCCGCCCGTGGTCGAGCCGGCGCCTGCGCCGGTGCGGCACGCCGAATCGCTGACGCTGGCCAATCCGCCGCTGGCCACCGATCCGATCAGCACCGACGAGATCGGCACCAAGCTGGATCTGGCGCGCGCCTATATCGAGATGGGCGAGCCGATGCTGGCGCGCGTGCTGCTGCGCGAGGTGCTGCAGCAGGGCGATCGCCAGCAGCAGAGCGATGCCGAGGCGCTGCTCGCGCGTCTGCCTTGAAGCCCGGCTCGGGCGGCTGAGGCGCCTGGATTCAGCACATGCGCTACGCGGTCGGTATCGAATACATCGGCACGGCTTATTCCGGCTGGCAGGCCCTGAGCGGTCGCCAGACCGTGCAGGGCGAGCTGGAGCGCGCCCTGGGCAAGGTGGCCGATCACCCGCTGGAAGTGGTGGCGGCCGGACGCACCGATGCCGGCGTGCATGCCCTGCAGCAGATCGCGCACTTCGACAGCCCGGCGCGGCGCAGCGATTACGCCTGGCTGCTGGGCACCAACACCAATCTGCCACCCGACATCAGCCTGCGCTGGGTGCAGCCGGTGGCGGAGAACTTTCACGCGCGCTACGCCGCGGTGGCGCGGCGCTACCGCTATGTGATTCACAACCATCGCGCGCGCAGCGCGCTGTGCCGGGAGCGCGCCGCCTGGTGGCCGCAGCAGCTCGATGCGCAGGCCATGCACGAGGCCGCGCAATGCCTGCTGGGCGAGAACGACTTCTCGGCGTTTCGCGATTCGCAGTGCCAGTCGCCCACGCCGATGCGCAATCTGCATCGCCTGACGGTGCAGCGGCGCGGCGAGTTCGTGGTGATGGACGTGATCGGCAATGCCTTTCTGCACCACATGGTGCGCAACATCGCCGGCACGCTGTTGCCGGTGGGCATGGGCGAGCAGCCCGTGGCCTGGGTGGCGCAGGTGCTGGCCTCGCGTGACCGCAAATGCGCCGGCATGACCGCGCCGGCGGCGGGGCTCTATTTCGTAGGGGCGGAATATCCGGCAGAATTCGCCCTCCCTGAACCGCCCGCGCCCTGGTTTCCAGGCTGAAGCCGGGCGCTGTCACGAGTAAAAATTGCTACGCACACGCATCAAGTTCTGCGGTCTGCGCCGCGCCGTCGATATCGCCAGCGCGGTCGATTGCGGTGTGGATGCCATCGGTTTCGTCCTGGTCCCGGCCAGCCCGCGCTTCATCCGCGCCGAGGACGCCGCCACGCTGCGCACGCGCCTGCCGCCCTTCGTCAGCGCGGTGGCGCTGTTCAAGGATCAGGACGCCGCCAGCGTGCAGGACGCCATCGATACCCTGCGTCCGGATCTGCTCCAGTTTCACGGCGGCGAGCCGGCCGGTTTCTGCGCGAGCTTCGGTCTGCCGTATCTCAAATCCGTGGCGATGCGCGGCAAGGTTTCATTGAAAGCCGAGGCCCGCCGCCACGCCGGCGCCGCCGGCCTGCTGCTCGACGGTCACGCGCCGGGCGAGATGGGCGGGCAGGGCGAGACCTTCGACTGGGCGGCACTGCCGGCAGTGAACAAGCCGCTGATTCTCGCCGGCGGCCTGACTCCCCGTAACGTCGCCAAGGGCATCGCGCTGATGCAGCCCTATGGCGTGGATGTTTCCAGTGGCATCGAGTCGCGGCCCGGCGTGAAGAACGCCACGGCCATGCGCGATTTCGTTGCCGCCGTGCGCCGCGCCGATGCGCGTCGCGCCAAACCATGAGCAAAGCCATGACTTATCAGTACCCCGACGCCCACGGCCATTTCGGCATCTACGGCGGACAGTTCGTCGCCGAAACCCTGATGCAGCCGCTGCGTGAACTCGCCGAAGCCTATGAGCGCCTGCGGCGCGATCCGGGTTTCATCAAGGCCTTTCACGAAGACCTGCGCGATTACGTGGGCCGTCCCAGCCCGCTGTATCACGCGCAGAACCTGACGCAGCGCTGGGGCGGGGCGCAGATCTGGCTCAAGCGCGAGGATCTCAACCACACCGGCGCGCACAAGATCAACAACACGGTGGGGCAGGCGCTGCTGGCCAAGTATCTGGGCAAGCCGCGCATCATCGCCGAGACCGGCGCCGGCCAGCATGGCGTGGCCTCCGCCACCATCGCCGCGCGCCTGGGCCTGAAGTGCGTGGTGTACATGGGCGCCGAGGACGTGGAGCGCCAGTCGCCGAACGTGTTCCGCATGAAGCTGCTGGGCGCCGAGGTGCGGCCGGTGCACAGCGGCACCAAGACGCTCAAGGACGCCATGAACGAGGCGATGCGCGACTGGGTGAGCAATGTCGATGACACTTTCTACGTGATCGGCACCGTCGCCGGCCCGCATCCTTACCCGATGCTGGTGCGCGACTTCCAGTCGGTGATCGGCAGCGAGGTGATTGCGCAGAGCCAGGAGAAGTTCGGCCAGCTGCCGGACGCGCTGGTGGCCTGCGTGGGCGGCGGCTCCAATGCCATCGGCATGTTCTATCCCTTCATCGACCACCCGCAGGTGGCGATGTATGGCGTGGAGGCGGGCGGCAAGGGCGTGGCCAGCGGCGAGCACGCCGCGCCGCTCACCGCCGGCAAGCCCGGCGTGCTGCACGGCAACCGCACCTACATCATGGCCGACGAGGACGGGCAGGTGATCGGCACGCACTCGATCTCGGCGGGCCTCGATTACCCCGGCGTGGGCCCCGAGCATTCCTGGCTCAAGGACCTGGGCCGCGTGCGTTACGTGGACGCCACCGACGACGAGGCCCTGGCCGCGTTTCATGAGCTGACCCGTGCCGAAGGCATCATCCCGGCGCTGGAATCGGCGCACGCCGTGGCCTATGCCAAGAAGCTCGCACCCACCCTGCGCCCGGATCAGCGCATCGTTGTGAACCTCTCCGGTCGCGGCGACAAGGACATTTTCACGATTGCCAAGCTGGAAGGAATCTCGCTGTCATGAGCGCCGCCAACACGCGTCTTTCGCAACGCCTGCAGCAGCTGCGCCAGGCTGGCCGCAAGGCCCTGATTCCCTACATCACCGCCGGTGATCCGGCGCCCGAGCACAGCGTGGGCCTGATGCACGCCCTGGTGCGCGGCGGCGCCGATGTCATCGAGCTGGGCGTGCCGTTTTCCGATCCGATGGCCGACGGCCCGGTGATCCAGCTCGCTTGCGAGCGCGCCCTGGCGCATCACACGGGCTTGTGGAAGGTGCTGGACATGGTCGCCGAGTTCCGGCGCCAGGACAGCCAGACGCCGGTGGTGCTGATGGGCTATCTCAATCCGGTGGAAACGCGTGGCCTCAAGGCTTTCGCCGAGCGCGCGCAGGCCGCCGGCGTGGACGGCGTGCTGCTGGTGGACCTGGCGGTGGAAGAGGCCGATACCTATCTGCCGACGCTGCGCGCGCACGGCCTGGACTGCATTTTCCTGATCGCGCCGACCAGTCCGGCGGAGCGCATCGCCGCCATCGCCCGCGAGGCCAGCGGCTATCTCTATTACGTCTCGCTCAAGGGTGTGACCGGCGCCGCCAGCCTGGACGTGGCCAGCGTCTCGGCCAAGCTCGCCGAGATCCGCCAGCACAGCAGCCTGCCGCTGGTGGTGGGCTTCGGCATCCGCGACGCGGCTTCGGCCAAGGCGGTGGGTGCGGTGTCCGACGGCGTGATCGTGGGCAGCGCCCTGGTTTCGGAAATCGAAAAAAACCAGCAGAACCCGTCGGCTTTGCCGGCGATCCTGCAGGAAAAACTCCATTCCCTGCGCCTGGCGCTTGACAGCCTGGCCGCTTAAGCGGCACAAGAAGGTCTCAAGGTCCCGGCCGGCGCCGGACGTCCTCCGGAACCGCTACACTGGGCAACCTCCACATGGCTTCCACCGACTCGATGAGCTGGCTCGACAAAATTCACGGTTCCAAGCTGCTGACCATGGGTGCGCGCAAGCGCAATGTGCCGGAGGGACTGTGGACCAAGTGCGACAGCTGCCAGTCCGTGCTGTACCGCGCCGAGCTGGAGCGCACTCTGGAGGTCTGCCCCAAGTGCGGCACGCACCGGCCCATCGGTGCGCGTGACCGTCTCAACCATTTCCTCGACCCGGAAGCGCGCGAGGAGATCGGTGCCGAGGTCGGCCCGATCGATCCCTTGAAGTTCAAGGACAGCCGCAAGTACACCGACCGCATCAGGGAAGCGCAGACCGATACCGAGGAAAAGGACGCGCTGGTGGTGATGCGCGGCCGCGTGCAGGGTCTGCCTCTGGTGGCGGCGGCCTTCGAGTTCAGCTTCATGGGCGGCTCGATGGGCAGCGTGGTGGGTGAGAAATTCGTACGCGGCGTCAATGCCTGCCTGGAATACGGCACGCCCTTCGTGTGCTTCTCCGCCACCGGCGGCGCGCGCATGCAGGAATCGCTGTTCTCGCTGATGCAGATGGCCAAGACCTCCGCGGCCCTGGCCAAGCTCGGCGAGCGCGGTCTGCCCTTCATTTCGGTGCTCACGCATCCGACCATGGGCGGCGTCTCGGCCAGCTTCGCGCAGCTGGGTGATATCCAGATCGCCGAACCGCGCGCCCTGATCGGCTTCGCCGGTCCGCGCGTGATCGAGCAGACCGTGCGCCAGAAGCTGCCGGAAGGCTTCCAGCGCGCCGAGTTCCTGCTCGAGAAGGGCGCCATCGACCTGATCGTCGACCGCCGCGAGATGCGCGAGAAGATCTTCAACATCCTGGCCATGCTCACGCATTTCGGGCCCGCCGAGACCAAGTCCGGCGCCTGATCCGCAGCCGCCGTCATCGCCCCCTAGCTTGCAGGTGTCCGAACCCGCCGCACGCAGCCTCGACGAGTGGCTGCGTCTGCAGGAGCGTCTGCATCCGCGCAGCATCGAGCTGGGCCTGGGCCGCGTGCGCGCAGTGGCGCAGCGTCTGGCGCTGCCCGCCAAGAGCATCTTCACCCTCGCCATCGCCGGCACCAACGGCAAGGGTTCCAGCGCGCATCTGGCCGCCGGCATCTACCGCGCCGCCGGCTACAGCACCGGGCTCTACACCTCGCCGCATCTGCTGCATTACACCGAGCGCGTGCAGATCGATGGCGCGCCGGTGTCCGAGGTCGCGCTGTGCCGCGCCTTTGCCGCCATCGAAGCCGCGCGCGGCGAGATCTCGCTGACCTATTTCGAATACGGCACCCTGGCCGCGCTCTGGCTGTTCCGCGAGGCCGGCGTGCAGGTGCAGGTGCTGGAAGTGGGCCTGGGCGGACGCCTGGATGCGGTGAATCTGGTCGATGCCGATGTCGCGCTGATCACCAATGTGGGGCTGGATCATCAGGATTATCTCGGGCCGGATCGCGAGAGCATCGGCCGCGAGAAGGCCGGCATCCTGCGCAGCGCCCGTCCGGCGGTGCTGGTCGAGCGCGCGCCGCCGGACTCGGTGAGTGCCGCTGCGCAGACGGCCGCGCCCGCGCTGCGCCTGGGCCGCGATTTCGACTACGAGCGGCAGGCCGATGGCCGCTGGTGCTGGCAGCGCGGCGAGACCCGCCTGCGCGAGCTGCCGGCGCCGGGACTGCCCGGGGCGATCCAGTACCAGAATGCCGCCGGCGTGATCGCGGCCGTGCTGGCCGGTGCAGCCAGTCGCCCGGTGGCGGAAGAGGCCATCCGCAAGGCGCTGCCGCAGCTGCGTCTGCGCGGACGCTGCGAGATCTATCGAGGCCTGCTGCTGGACGTGGCGCACAATCTGGAATCCGCGCAGGTGCTCGCGCAGCAGCTCGCCGCACAGCCACGGCCGCGCGTGCTGCTGCTGGGCATGCTGTCCGACAAGCCGGTGGCGGCGGTGGCGCAGTGTCTGGCGCCGCATCTGCAGCGCATCCTCACTGTGGGCCTGCCGGGTCCGCGCGGCCTGAGCGCGGCGGCGCTGGCGCAGCAGCTGCAGGCGGCGGGCATCGCCGCGCAGGGCTGCGAGAATATGGCCGAGGCTCTGCAGGCGGCGCGAGCGGCGCTGCCGGCCGAGGGACAAGTGCTGGTGGCCGGTTCCTTTCTGACCGTGGCTGCCGCGATTGAAGAACTGGATCGCCATGGATGAAAAGCTGAAGAAACGTCTGGCCGGGGCCGGCGTGGTGCTGCTGCTGGGCTTTGCGCTGGTGTCGCTGCTGCCGGGGCCGGGCGAGAAGACACCGCCCGACATCCAGCAGGTCACCATCCCCTTGCAGGCGGAGGCGGAGGCGGAGGCGCCGGTTGCGATACCGCCTTCGGATCAGACCACGCCGCCGACGCTGCAGGCTGCGCCGGAGCCGGCTGAGGCCGCGCTCTCGCCCGCCGAGATGGAGGCGGCTGCGGGCGGCGATGTCGATGCACCACCGGAGCCGGCAGGCAAAGTGCCCGATCAGCACAAGCCCGAAGCGCCGCCGGCAGCGCCCGCGCCGCCAGCCGGCAGGCCCGTGCCGGCGAAAACGGTGGCGAGCAGCAAACCCGCTACCGCCGAGGAGCCGGCGCCTGCCGCCAAGGCGCCCGTCGACAAGCCCAGTGCCGACAGCAAGAGCAGCGCGGAGAAGCCTGCAGTCGCGAACAAGCCGGCGCTCGCGCCTGCACCGCCAGTGCTCAAGGCGCCGGCTGCGCCCACTGGCGGCAACTGGTTCGTGCAGCTGGGCGGCTATGCGGACATCGACAACGCGCGGCAGGTGCAGAAACAGGTGCAGGGCAGGAACCTGGGCTGCATCATCGCGCCGGTGGACACCAACAAGGGCACCATCTATCGCGTGCGCGCCGGTCCGTTCAAGGATCGTGAGCAGGCGCAGGCCGCGCAGACGCGCCTGAGCGCGGCGGGCTATGCCGCCGCGGCCCTGGTCGCGCCCTGAAGGGAAGTCCCGACCGCGTCGGCGGTCGCGCAGTGGTAAAATCGGCGTCGCCGTTTTTTGCCACCCCACGCACCGCGCAATGACCTGGGTCGACTACTGCATCGCTGCCGTTGCGCTTATCTCCGTCCTGATCGGACTGATGCGCGGTTTCACCCGCGAAATCCTGAGCCTGCTCACCTGGGTGGCCGCGTTTGTGTTCGCGGCCTGGCACGGCGGCAAGCTGGCCGTGCACCTGGAGCGCTACATCAGCGATCCGGCCCTGCGCGAGCTGGCCGGCTGCGCCCTGGTGTTTCTGGGGGTGCTGCTGGTGGGCTCGCTGCTCACGCATCTGGCGACCATGCTGGTGCGCGACAGCCTGTTCTCCACCTCCGACCGCATGCTCGGCGGTGGCGTGGGCGTGCTGCGCGCCGTGCTCTTGCTCTTGCTGTTCATGATCGTCGCCGGCCACTACGAGGCGCAGCGTCGCCCCTGGTGGAAGGACTCCATGATTTTTCCGCATTTCACGGCGGCGGCGCAGGGCCTGGAAGCCATGCTGCCGCAGCGCTGGCTGCAATGGCTGCACAGCGTGCCGCAACCGTCTTCACCTTCGGACTCGTAAACTCATGTGTGGAATTGCAGGCATCGTTTCGCAGCAGACCGCCGTCAACTCCGAGCTTTTTGACGCGCTGACCATGCTGCAGCACCGTGGCCAGGACGCTGCGGGCATCATCACCAATGAAGGCCACCGCCTGTTCCTGCGCAAGGAAAACGGTCTGGTGCGCGACGTCTTCAACAACGACGATCAGATGCAGAAGCTCAAGGGCATGATGGGCGTGGCGCACGTGCGCTATCCCACCGCCGGCACCTCCACCTCCGCCGAGGCGCAGCCCTTCTACACCAACACGCCGTTTGGCATCTCGCTCTCGCACAACGGCAATCTCACCAACGCCGAGGAGCTCAAGCAGGAGCTGTTCCTCGAAGACCGCCGCCATCTCAACACCGAGTCCGACTCGGAAGTGCTGCTCAACATCTTCGCGCACGAGCTGCTGCAGCGCGGCGTGCTGCGCCTGACCCCGGAGGATGTGTTCGCGGCGGTGTCGGGCGTGCACCTGCGCTGTCGCGGCGCCTACGCCTGCGTGGCGATGATCACCGGCTTTGGCGTGGTGGGCTTCCGCGATCCCTTCGGCATCCGTCCCGCCGTCTACGGCGTGCGCGAGACCGCCAAGGGCAAGGACTACATGATCGCATCCGAATCCGTGGCCATGGACGCGCTGGGCTACGAGATGATCGACGACATCGCGCCGGGCGAGGCGGTGCTGATCACGCTCGACGGCAAGCTGCACAAGCGCCAGTGCGCGGCCAATCCCATGTACTCGCCCTGCATCTTCGAGCACGTGTACCTGGCGCGCCCCGACTCGGTGATGGACAACATCTACGTGTACAAGGCGCGTCTGCGCATGGGCGTGAAGCTCGCCGAGAAGATCCTGCGCGAGTGGCCCGAGCACGACATCGACGTGGTGATTCCGATTCCCGACACCTCGCGCGTGGCCGGCGCCGAACTCGCCGCGCGCCTGGGTGTGCTGTACCGCGAAGGCTTCATCAAGAACCGCTACATCGGCCGTACCTTCATCATGCCGGGCCAGGCGCAGCGCAAGAAATCGGTGCGCCAGAAGCTCAATCCGGTGGACATCGAGTTCCGTGGCAAGAACGTGCTGCTGGTGGATGACTCCATCGTGCGCGGCACGACTTCCAAGGAGATCATCGAGATGGCGCGCGATGCCGGCGCCAAGAAGGTGTACTTCGCCTCGGCCTCGCCGCCGGTGCGTTATCCGAACGTGTACGGCATCGACATGCCCACCTCCAGCGAGCTGGTCGCCTACGGCCGCAGTGTGGAGG
Source organism: Solimonas aquatica (assembly GCF_900111015.1). Lineage (GTDB taxonomy): Bacteria > Pseudomonadota > Gammaproteobacteria > Nevskiales > Nevskiaceae > Solimonas > Solimonas aquatica. Next base: position 265,875 of record NZ_FOFS01000001.1, read on the forward strand.
AACTGGAGAAGATGCTGGGCGCGGACCGCCTGATCTACCAGGATCTGCCGGATCTGATCGAGGCCGTGCGCGCGGGCAATCCGGCGATCACGCGCTTCGACTGCTCGGTGTTCACCGGCGAGTACATCACCCAGGACATCACCTCCGAGTACCTGAGCCAGCTCGAACTGTTCCGCTCCGACGCCGCGAGGGCCGCTCGCAGCAAGAGCCAGACCGCCATCGAGCTGCCGAATGCCTGAAGCCGGCGCCCCGGCGGCCTTCCGCAATCCGGGGCTCGATACGCTGCGCGCACTGGCGATCACCCTGGTGTTCGCCTATCACTACCGCGTCTTCGTCAGTCATGAAGCCACGTTCGGCTGGGCCAGCCAAATCGGCTGGACCGGGGTCGATCTGTTCTTCGTGCTCAGCGGCTATCTGATCGGGCATCAGCTGCTGTCCGGCCTGCAGCGCGGCGAGGGTCTGTCGCTGCCGCGTTTCTACCGGCGTCGCGCGCTGCGCACCTGGCCGGCGTTCTGGGTGATGCTGGCCTTGTACTTTCTTCTGCCGGCCTACATGGACGGCCGGCCCGGCCCGGAGCTGTGGCGCTTTCTCAGCTTCATGCAGAACTTCCAGCTGCAGCCCGGCACCGCTTTCTCGCATGCCTGGTCGCTAGGGCCTGTTAACAATTACTTTGCGCGCTGCGACGGAGGACGTTTTGCCGCAGGGCAAGGCGGCAGACGCGCCGCTTGGTGATTCCAAGCCAGCGGCTGCCAACGCCGCCCTGCGGCAAAACGGCCCCGTCCCTTCCGGGTTGCGCCGGAAATCGCGCCATGCGGCGTTGCGAAACTTGGCCTTGGAACCACCAAGGCCTGCGTTTCGCGCCTTGCCTGGCGCGATTTCTGGCAGCAACGCAGCGGGCAAAGTAATTGTTAACAGGCCCTATGCATCGAAGAGCAGTTCTATTTCGTGCTGCCGCTGCTGGTCTTGCTGGGCCTGCGCCTGCGCGCGCCGCGCTGGAGCGCCTGGCTGCTGATCGCGGCGCTGATGACGCTGGCCATCGTCGCGCGCAGCCTGCTCTGGCAGCGCTACGGCCGCGAAGCCGATGCCGCCGGCTATTACCCGAACATCTACTACGCCACGCTGTGCCGCTTCGATGAGTTCCTGCCGGGCGTGGCGGTGGCCCTGCTGCGCAGCTTTCATCCCGCGCTCTGGCAGCGCCTGATGGCGCGGGGCAGAACGCTGCTGCTGGCCGGTGTACTGGGCAGCAGTGCGATGTTCTATGCCCTGGGCCGCTGGTATTACATCGACGGCCATGGCTACAGCTTTTTTCTCACCGCCTTCGGCTACACGCTGATGGCGCTGGCCTTCGCGCTGCTGCTCTGCGCCGCGCTCAGTCCGGTCTCGCCGCTGCGGCACTGGCGCATCCCCGGCGCCTATCCGCTGGCCCTGGCCTCGTATTCGATCTATCTGAGCCACAAGCCCATCGCCCACGCGCTGTCGCAGGCGCTGGCACCGTATGCACTACCGTCCTGGCTGCTGGCGGTGGCCATCACCGCGAGCTGCCTGGCCGGCGGCGCCCTGCTGTACTGGAGCGTGGAGCGGCCCTTCCTGCGTCTGCGCGAGCGTGACGCGCGCGCGGCCCCGGCTCAGGCCAGCGGCGTCGCCAGTCCCGCGTAGGCCTTGTTCAGCCAGAGCTTCACGCGCTGGCGTTCCAGCAGGCCCAGGCCGGAGAAGGCGCGTTCGCCGCCATGGGCGGCGGCCCAGAAGCTGGCGCTGTGCGCGTCGATCTTGCTCATCGCCTGTTCGTGCAGGCGCGGCAGATTGACCAGCTTGGCGCCGAGCCGCCAGGCGCGTTCGCGCAGGCCGGAGAGTTCGAACAGGCCGAAGTCGTCGCCGCGCAGCTGGTTGAGCACCAGCACGTAGTCCAGCTGCGACTCGAAGCGGTCGAACAGCTTCTGCAGCAGATCCACGGAGTCCTTGCCGGCATCCATCACATGCCAGTAGCGCACGGTGATGCCGAATTCGCGCGCCAGCTCCAGCATGCCGGACTCTTCCATCCACTGGACCAGGGCCTGATGCGTCTGCGCGGCGAGATCCACCAGCACCGTGCGATCGGTCTGGTCGATGGCGGCTTCGACCACCTTGTCGAGCTGGTCATAGCGGTCGATGACCACCGGCGAGGCGTGGCCGGGATAGAAGCGCAGCAGCGCGCCATGCGAGCGGTCGGAGTCGAAGCCGAGGAAAGGGCGCTGATGGTCGATCAGGTATTGCGCCGCCAGGCGCGCGACCAGGGATTTGCCGACGCCGCCTTTTTCGCCGCCGATGAAGTGAATCGTGGACATGCTGTTTACCGCTCCGGTTGAGCGGGACCCGAACGCAGGCCCCGGGGCGATGGCCTGAGGCCATCGGCAGATGAGTGAGAAAGCAGGGCAGGGCCGCGTCACGCGTGCAGAGGCGCAGGACGGCCAGAGGCGGGCAGGGCTTGCGTCCTTCGCAAGCGGCAGGGCCGCGCAGTCTACGCGAGCGTGGCCGTCGGCGCGCCGCTGGCGCCGCCATTAAACTCGCCGGGAACTTGCCGCAGCTGCGGATTCAGCGTAATTTTCGCGCCGCGCCGATTTGATCCCAGCTTGCGGGCGCTTAATAAATGCAGCTAAACGGTCGATGAGCCCGTTTCAGCATTTTCAAGCTGGCGGGCTTTTTTGTTTGGGCAGGAGTGTGCTGTGAAGGAATTCTTCGATCCCGACTGGGGGCCGGCGACGCTGGGCGTGCGCGCGGCCGAGCCGCGCGGCGAGAACGGCGAGCATTCGGCTGCGATCTCGCTGACCTCCAGCTACGTGTTCCGCAATGCCGCCGAGGCCGCCGCCCGCTTTTCCGGCGCGCAGGATGGCTACATCTATTCGCGCTTCAGCAATCCCACGGTCGAGGCCTTCGAGCGACGTCTGGCGGCCATGGAAGGCGGTGCGAGTTGCGTGGCCACCGCCAGCGGCATGGCGGCGGTGCTGAGCCTGTGCCTTACCGTGCTCAAGGCCGGGGACCACATCCTGTCCTCGCGTGGGCTGTTCGGCTCCACCATCAATCTGTTCAACAACTATCTGACCAAGTTCGGCATCAGCGTGAGCTATGTCGATCAGACCGACCTTGCGGCCTGGGAAGCGGGCCTGCGGCCCAACACGCGCCTGCTGTTCGCCGAGACGCCGACCAATCCCCTGGTGGAGCTGGCCGACATCGCGGCGCTGGCCGACATCGCGCATCGTCATGGCGCGCTGCTGGCGGTGGACAACTGCTTCCTGACGCCGGTGCTGCAGCAGCCGCTGAAGCTGGGCGCCGACTTCGTGGTGCATTCGGCCACCAAGTACATCGACGGCCAGGGTCGCTGCGTGGGCGGCGCCATCGTCGGCGACGCGCAGCGCGTGGGCAAGGACGTGTTCGGCTTCATGCGCACGGCCGGTCCTTGCCTGAGCCCCTTCAATGCCTGGGTGTTCCTCAAAGGCCTGGAGACGCTGTCGGTGCGCATGAAGGCGCATTGCGCCAATGCCCAGGGCCTGGCCGAATGGCTCAGCGAGCAGGTGGCGGTGCGTCGCGTGCATTACCCGGGCCTGCGCGAGCATCCGCAGCATGCACTGGCGCAGCGTCAGCAGGCGGGCTTCGGTGCGGTGCTGGCCTTCGAGGTCGAAGGCGGTCGCGAAGAGGCCTGGCGCGTGATCGACGCCACGCGCCTGCTGTCCATCACCGCGAATCTGGGCGATGCGCGCAGCACCATCACCCATCCGGCCACCACCACGCACGGCCGCATCAGCGCCGAGGCGCGCGCCCAGGCCGGCATCGGTGAAAACCTGCTGCGCATCGCGGTGGGCCTGGAGGATCTGAAAGACCTGCAGGCGGATCTGGCGCGCGGTCTTTCGGGATGAACGCGCAGCAGCGCGCCGCCTGGCGTGCGGCGCTGGCGATCTGCGATCCGCAGGCCAAGTGCGAGGCGGTGGCGGCGCTGGCGGCCGGGGATTTCGCTGCACCGGCCGATGCAGCGCAGGCGCCGCTGCCGGGACGGCCGGACAAGCCCGCGCTGGTGCATCCGCGCGAGGTCGCGCATCGCGGCCTGGGCACTGTGGCCGGTCGCATCGCGCTGCTGCACGCGGTGGCGCACATCGAGTTCAATGCCATCAATTTGGCGCTCGACGCCGGTTTTCGTTTCGCCGACATGCCGGAGGCCTTTCACGCCGACTGGTTGAGCGTGGCGGTGGACGAGGCGCGGCACTTCCAGCTGCTGCGCACGCGCCTGCGCGAACTGGGCGCCGACTACGGTGATCTGCCCGCGCACAACGGGCTCTGGGAAGCCGCCGAGAAGACCGCGCACGATCCGCTGCTGCGCATGGCCCTGGTGCCGCGCGTGCTGGAAGCGCGTGGCCTGGACGTGACGCCGGGCATGATCCGGCGCCTGCTCGACGTGGGTGATACGGCGACGGTGGCGGCGCTGGAGGTGATTCTGCGCGAGGAGGTGCGGCATGTGGCCATCGGCACGCACTGGTTCCGCACGCTCTGCGCACAGCGTGGCCTGGAGCCGGAGGCGGCCTTCGCGCAGCTGCTGGCCGAGCATCGCGTGCGCCTGCAGCCGCCGCTGAATCTGGATGCGCGTCGCGCCGCGGGTTTCACCGAACCCGAGTTGTCCCTGGCAGGCTAAACTTGCGCCATGGCCCACTCCGCCCACGACCACGCGCACGACCACGATCATGCTCACGAGCACGAGCACGAGCACGAGCATGACCACGACCACGACCATGGACACGGTCATCCGCACAGCCATGGCCACGGCGGCCATGGCCATCACGGTCATCACCACGGCCCGCCGGCCTCCGAGCGCAAGCTGTTCTGGACCCTGCTGCTGACCGGCGGCTTCATGATCGCCGAGGCCATCGGCGGCGTGATGGCGGGTTCACTGGCGCTGCTGGCCGATGCCGGGCACATGCTCACCGATGCCGCCGCCTTGCTGATGGCCTTCACGGCGGTGCGCGCCGCGCGCCGTCCGGCGACGCCGCACCTGAGCTACGGCCATCATCGCTGGCAGGTGCTCGCCGCCTTCGTCAACGGTCTGGCGCTGCTGCTGCTCTCGGCGGTGATCGTCGCCGAATCGCTGCAGCGTCTGCTCAGTCCCGTGCCGGTGCAGGGCGCTGCGGTGATGCTGATTGCCGCCATCGGTCTGCTGGTGAATCTGGCCGCGTTCGGCATCCTTTCCGGCGGCGAACAGAACCTCAATGTGCGCGCGGCGCTGGCGCATGTGCTGGGCGATCTGCTGGGCAGCGTCGCGGCGCTTGCTGCCGGCGCCCTGATCTGGGCCTTCGGCTGGATGGCGGCCGATCCGCTGCTGTCGATTCTGGTGGCGCTGCTGATGGTGCGCACCGGCTGGAGCGTGGCGCGGCAGTCTGCGCATGTGCTGCTGGAGGGCGCGCCGGAGGGCCTGCATGAAGAAGCCATCGCCAGCACGCTCAGCGCCGAGCTGCCGATTCTGCACAGCGTGCACCATGTGCACGTATGGTCGCTGAGCGACGACAAGCCGGTGGTGACCCTGCACGCCGTCCTGAAAGACCATCGCGATCACGATGCCAGCCTGCGCCAGATCGAAGCCGTGCTGCGCCAGCGCTTCGGCATCACGCACAGCACCATCCAGCTCGAAGAACGCGACTGCACGCCGCAGGCGGCCTGTCGTACCTAGCCTCCGCTCACGCATTGCCTGCGGCGTGGGCTGTCCCGTAAAGTTCTGGGCATTCCGCGCCGGGGGCGCGGCCCTGTGCCCAAGCGCGTATTGATGATCCGCCGTCGCCTGCAAATCTGGCTGTGGTGTTTGCTGCCCTTCCTGGCGGCACACATGCTGGTGCCGGCCGGTTTCATGCCGCAGTTCGCCAATGGTCATGCGCAGTTGGTGCTGTGCAGCCTGCACGCCGATCTGCAGATGCAGACGACGGCCACGCCCGCGAGCCTGCGGGCGCTGCTCAGCAAGCAGCAGGGCGGGGCGCCCGGGTCGCACTGCCTGTTCTCGCAGGCCGCCGCACCGGCCTTGGCTTGGCTGCCGCCGCCGGCAGCACCGTTGCAGCTACTGTTGTGTGGCGTGCAGCCCATGCTGGTTGCTGCGCTGCCACGCGACTGCACACCCACTAGCCATCGCGCTCGCGGTCCTCCCTCCACGCTCTGAGCTGTGACATACAGCGGGCAGGCCGCCGAGCGGCGTGCCCAGGGCTCGATCGTGCTTCTGAACAACGCTGCGCAGTCCTCATGGCTGCTGCGTGCAGCGTGCGCCGGCCACAGGCCGGACCGCGACCGAGCGCCTCTCTGGCAACTTCAGCAGCAGCCGGATCGGATGGATTCATGAACACTCGTTTTCACATCAGGCTGGGCCTGCTGCTGGCCGGCCTCTACGGCGCGCAGGCGCAGGCGCAGACCACGGCGACCAGTACTGCGGAACATGACAGCAGTCCTGCCGCTGGCGTCGGCGACGCCAGCTTCGTGGTGGAGGAAGTGCTGGTCAGCGCGCGGCGCCAGGGCCTGGCTCAGGCTTCGGACATGCTCACCTCTGTCGATGTCGCCGGGCCGGGCCTCGTTGAGCACGCCAATGCCGGCTACGCCTGGGAACTCTTCGGGCGCATGCCCGGCGTAATGCTCACGCAGTTCAACCAGGGCACCACCTCCGGCAAGCTTTCGCTGCGCGGCTTCAACGGCGAGGGCGAGGTCAATGCCGTGAAGCTGTTGATCGATGGCGTGCCGTCCAATAGCAATGACGGCAACATGCCGTATATCGACAGCGTGATGCCCTTGGAAATCGCTGCGCTGGAAGTGGTGCGCGGTACCAACGACCCTCGGTACGGCCTGTACAACATTGCGGGCGATGCCAACATCGTGACGCGCAGCGGTGGCAGCTATCAGCAGGTGCGCGGTGGCTACGGCGGCTGGGGACGCTACGACCTGCAGGCGGTTTCCGGCTACGAGCGTGGCGGCTTCACGCAGAACTACGTGCTGGGTTATGTCGACGGAGACGGCTACCGGCATCACTCACATTCCCGCAAGCACAGTATCAGCGGCCAATGGGCCTATGACTTCGGCGGCGGCCAGCGTCTGGCCTTCCACGCTCGCCGGTATCGCGCCGAGGCGCAGGAGCCGGGTTATCTCACCGATGCCGATGCCTATGCCAATCGTCGCGAGTCCTATGCGTTTTCCGCATCCGACGGCGGCGAACGTGGCATTGCTCAGCTGAGCCTGCATCTGGACTTGCAGCCCAGCACGCAGCTGTCCTGGAGCAGCCTTCTGTATCGCAACCAGCTGGATGATCAGCGCTTCGTGCGTTTCTCTGCCGGGGTCTCGCAGCAGGAGCGCGACACCGACGAAACCCACTACGGCGCACGCAGCGGCATGACTTGGCGTCCGGACTGGGGGCTGCTGCCGCAGACACTCGTCGAGTGGGGCGTGGATGCCGAATGGCAGCGCAACGAGAGCGAACGCTACAGCACGGCCCAGCGTCAACGCCAGACGCAGACCCGCGACCAACACTTCGCCTTCAATGTCTACGGCGCCTACGCGCAGGCCAGCTTGCGGCCGCTGGACTGGCTGAAGCTGGTGCCAGCCTGGCGCGTGGATCGCGTCACCGGCAATTTCCACAATCAGCTCAACGACAGCCGCTATCCGGTCAATGACTACGGCCTGATCCAGCAACCGAAGATCAGCGCGGTGGCCTCGCTGGGCCAGCGCGCGAACCTCTACGCCAACTACGGCCGCAGCTATCAGGTGGGCATTGGGTCCGCCAGCTACAAGATTCCGCCGCGCACCACCGACCTCAAGCCTTCGATCAACAATGGCGTGGAACTGGGCAGCAAGTTCGTTCCCGCCAGCTGGCTCAATGGCCGCATCGCGATCTGGCGCCAGACCGCCAGCGACGAGGTACGCCGCAAGCTCAATGATCCCTTGGGCGACTCCGAGAATGTCGGCAAGACCCGGCGTCAGGGCCTGGACCTGCAGGCCAACGTCAAAGCCCTGGAGCAGCTAAGCGTCTGGCTGGCCTATGCCTATCAGGATTCGGAGATTCTGGTGCCGGATCCGGCGGCGCCTGCCACGCGCGGCAAGCAGATTGATCACGTGCCGCATCAGCTGATCACCGGTGGCGTCGACTATATGCCGATGCCCGCGCTGAGCCTGTCGCTGGAACTCAACACGCAGAGCAACTACTACCTGGAGAGGACCAACAACACCGGTCAATACGGTGAGCTGTTCAATCTCAATCTCGGTGCCACATATCGGCCTTGGCCGCAGCTGCAGCTGGAAGCGCAGGTGGCCAATCTCACCAACGAGCATCACGAATACGTCTGGTGGGACGGCACGCAGGCCTTGCATGCGCCGGCCGCGACGCGTGCGTACTACGGTGCCGTGAAACTGAGCTTCTGATGGACCTGCAGCACCGCACCCGGGCGACATCCAGCTCGCGCCTGACGGCGCGCCGCGTCTGGTGGCGGCTGCATCGCGATCTGGGTTTGAGCGTGGGTCTGGTGTTCGTGCTTCTGGGCCTGAGCGGCAGCCTGCTGGTGTTTTATCCGCGCCTGGATCTCTGGCTCAATCCGCAGCTCCAGGTTGCGCCACAGCCAGGGCCGGAGCAGAGCTATCAGCAAATGCTGGAAACGGTGCAAAAGGCTTATCCGCAGTGCGGCGGCAGCTGGCAGCTGGAGCTGCCGCTGCGCGCGGAGGATCGTGCCTACACCGCGCGCTGCCGGCGCACGGCTGCTGCCATGAGTGGCGAGTTCGCGCCGCAAATGGTGACGGTGAATCCCTACACCTTGCAGGTGCTGGGCAATCGGCAGTGGGGACAGACCGTGATGAGCTGGATCTACGATCTGCATCTGACCCTGCTGCTGGGAACGACAGGTACCTTGCTGCTCGGCGGCATCGGCCTGCTGCTCTGCCTCTCCCTGGTCAGCGGCTTCTATCTGTGGTGGCCGCGGCAGCTGGCTTTCGCCAAGGCCTTGCACTTCAAGCGCGGCGCGGCGGCGGCGCGACGCAACTATGATCTGCACAAGCTGGCTGGCGTGTGCGGACTGGCATTCACGCTGATGTTGACGGTAACGGGCGCGCTGCTGGCGACACCACAATGGTTCAAGCCGACGATTGACGCGCTCTCCCCGCTGGCAAGGATGCCGATGCTGCATTCGGCTCCGGCCGCCGGCCGGGCGATGCTGGATGCCGATACCGTCGCCGGGTTGGCGCGTGCTGCGTTTCCTGATGCCGAATTGCGCTGGCTCGACACCCCCGAGGACGCGCAAGGCGTGTACAGCCTGAGACTCTGGCAGCGCGGCGAGCCCAGCCGCCGTTTCCCGAAGACTTTCGTCTGGCTGGACGCCTACAGCGGTGCGTTGCTGGCCACTCGCGACGCGCGCCAGCGATCGGCAGGCGATGCCTTGTTCGCCTGGCTGCATCCACTGCACAACGGTGAGGTGCTGGGCCTGGCTGGACGCTGGCTGATTCTGCTGGCCGGTGTCCTGCCGCTACCGATGTACGTCACGGGATTCATCCGCTGGCGTCAGAAGTGCAGGGCGGCACGCGGCCGATAGCCTGCACCTCGTTACCGAGCAGATTCGCGATCCGGGCTGCGCTGGCTGCAGCGGCGGCGCGATACGCGGCTCAGACTCGGCCCAGGATCGGAATGCAGGCGCCGCTGATGGCCTCGGCCTGGGGTGAGAGCAGGAATACGATCAGATCCGCAATGGCTTGCGGACTGACCCAGCGGCTGAAATCCGCATCCGGCATATCGGCGCGATTCACCGCTGTATCGATGATGCTCGGCAGTATCGCGTTGACGGTCACGCCGCGATCCTTGAGTTCTTCGGCCAGCGCCTCGGTGAGCTTGGCGACGCCGGCCTTGGAGGCGGTGTAGGCGCCCATGCCGGCGGCGGCCTTGGCCGCAGCGGCGGCGCCGATGTTGACGATGCGCTTGCCCTGGCCGGGCGCGCCGACCAGATGCGGCAGTGCGGCCTTGCTGGTCAGCAGCGCAGTGCGCAGGTTGACGCGATACAGCAGATCCCAGCTGTCCACACTGCCGCCTTCCACGGTTTCCCAGCGGAAGGTGCCGGCGATGTTGATCAGGCCGTCGATGCGGCCGAAGCGGGCGAGCACGCGCTGCAGTGCGGCTTCGGCGGCACCGGCTTGGTTCAAGTCCAGTCCACCCAGACGCAGGAGCTTGTCATCGGCGCTGGCGGCTTCCTTGTCCGGCGCCTGGTCCAGCAGCGCGACGCGACCGCCCGCCGCCAGCACCGCCGCGCCGACCGCGCGACCCAGGCTGCCGAAACCGCCGGTGATCACATAGCTCTTGGCATCCAGCATGAAACACTCCTGAAAGATTTTGTCTGCGCCACGCAGGCGCGGACCGAGGATCGATTATTGAAAATGCCTTGTACGCCGGTAAACCGCAGGCTTGTCCTGTCGCGCAGTGTCAAACATTGCCTGCGCGCAGATCGGGAATGATGTTGGGCAGATCGAGCACGGTCCGGATGCCCGGCGCCGCGGCGCAGACGTAGGGCACGGCGTTGACGGCGCGATGCGCGGTATAGCCCGGCGTCACCGCCGCCTTGTCCGCCGCCGCCGTGGTGAAGCGCAGGCTCAGCTCGAAGGGCGCATCGCCCTGCACCTGGATTTTCCAGCCGTCGGGCAACAGCTCCCAGTCGGCCGCGAGGTCCTGGCCGCAATACCAGGTGGCGGTGAAGCTCAGCAAGGGTCTGCCCGCGTGCAGCGCCTGGACCACGGTGCGCTGCGCGGCCACGGTGCCGGCCTTGATCACGCCGGCGGCGATGTGCAGATCATGGCGCGCCAGCGCCACCTCAGCGTGCACCTCGAGGCGCTCGAAGCTCAGGCCCAGGGCATCGGCGAGGAGTTGCAGCGAAGGTCCGAAGGCGTGACGCAGATGCTGCGCGCGGCCCTCATTGGCCTGCGCAAGCGAAGGCCCCCCGAAGCCCATCAGCGTGAACAGCATCTCCGGCGAATTGCGCGTGGACAGGTCGGCGAATTCGGCGATGTGCAGCGCATCGAGCCGGCGCTGCAGGGAACTGAGCACCAGGGGCAGGGCCTCGGTGGCGAAACCCGGGCTGCTGCCGGTGGCGTGAATCGAAGACTGTCCCTGCGCACAGGCGGCTTCGATGCGCGCGCGCTGCGCGGCCGGCATGGCGGCGGGATGCTGCAGCTCGTTGCGGGTGGTGACGATATTGATGCCGGCGGAGAGCAGCGTGCACAGCTCGTCGAAATCGCAGCCCTGCGGCATGTACAGCACGCAGTCGGGCTTGAGCGCGACGATGTCCTCGATGCGTCGCGTGGCCGCCACGCCCAGCGGCGCGATGCCGCAAAGCTCACCGGCATCGCGTCCGGCCTTGGCGGCGGAGTGCACATGCAGACCCACCAGCTGCATGCGCGGGTGCCGCACCACGGCGCGCAGGGCATGGCTGCCGACATTGCCGCTGGCCCATTGCGCAACGCGCCAGGGACGCAGGGACAAGAGGGGACGGGCAGGCAAGGTTTCGATCATGGCGATGGCTCCTGAAAAGCTCTCACGAATCCTGACGAAGCCGCCTCGTCTGCTCGGATGTGGTGGCGGCAGCAGCCGGCATGCTGACATGCGCTAGCGCAATCGTCAGATGGTTTCAATGGCTTGAACGTCCGGCGCGCGGCCATTGTTTCGATGCGGTACCGCCGCCATGCTGAGATTCCCGGGGAGGAGAGAGACCATGTCGAAACCAGCGTTCATTGCACACAGCCTGTGCCTGGGCAGCGTGCTGCTGCTTGGCGCCTGCAACAGCAGCAGCGAAGTGACGCAGGCGCTGCCGGCTTCCTCGGTGGCGCTGGCCGATTGTGGCGCCGGCTCGCAGCCGGAAACCGGGCTGCAGGGGCAGGTGCCGCTGGCGGACCGCCAGAGCGGACGCAATCTGTCCGCCTACAGCTGCAATCTGAAGCTCGTCGGCCAGTACCAGGGCCACGGCGCCAGCGTGGTCAGTCCCTCGCAGAGCCACTGCGCCTATCTGTCCACCAGCGGCGCGCTGCTCGATCCGCTGCAACTGCTGGAGAGCAATCCCGGCGTGTATGCGGTGGATGTCAGCGATGCCACGCAGCCGCGCTTCAGCGCCAATCTCCCCGGACCGGCGATGAACATCGGCACCTGGGAATCGCTGAAGACCAATGCCCCGCGGCAGCTGCTCGGCGGCGCGGCGGTGGGCCCGCTCACCGGCGTCGGATTCTTCGATGTCTATGACATCTCGCAGTGCGAAAGCCCGGTGCATCTCAACGGCATCGGCGACAGCTCGCTGGAAGTGCCGGACAATCTCTTCGGCCATGAGGGCAACTGGTCGCCGGACGGCATGACCTACTGGTCCACCGGCAACGCCCTGGGCACCATCACCGCCATCGATGCCAGCCAGCCCGCATCGCCGCGCATCGTCTACGCCGGCATCGCGGGCTTTCCGGTCAACCATGGCCTGGAATTCAGCGCCGACGGCAACACCATGTATCTGGCCACCTGCTTCCCCGGCGGCGTGGCGATTTACGATGTCAGCGAAATCCAGAGCCGGCAGAGCACGCCCAGCATCCATCCGATCGGTTCCGTGCACTGGAACGCCTTCAGCTGCGGCCAGCATGCGCTGCCGGTGAGCTGGAACGGCAAGCCTTATCTGATTGCGCCGGATGAGTTCGATTCCGAAGGCATCCATATCCTGGACATCAGCGATCCCGGCGCGCCGAAGATCGTCAAGCAGATCCAGCTGGAGATCCAGCGCAAGGAAAACGCCGCGATCCGCAGCGCCGACACCGCCGGCAGCGGCCTGTTCGGTTACGAATCGCACTACTGCACGGTGGACCGCACGGACAATCCGCGCGCGCTGGCCTGCGGTTACTTCCAGTCCGGCATCCGCGTCTTCGATGTGCGTGATCCGCTGCAGCCGCGCGAGATCGCCTACTACAACCCGGCCGCGCAGACCGGCAAGGGTCTGAGCCTGCAGCACTCGCTGCACGCCTGGATCGGCGGCCTGCTGCCCACCATTTCCGATCTCTACACCTCGGACTCCGGCATCAGCGTCGGCACGCTCAGCATCGATGCGCGCTACGTGGGCAATTACGTCGCGCAGCTGCCCAGCCTGCTCACCAATCTCGGTGACGGTGGTCCGGTGTCCGGCAATCTCAGCGCCGACTGGTGCAGCTCGCCGCCGCGCTTCGTCGGCAATCAGCTCTGGGTGAGCTGCATGGACAACGGCTTGCTGGTGCTGGAGTTCACCAACGGCGTGTACTCGCCTTCGTGAAGTCGCGTCTGGTCTGGCTGCTGAGCCTGGTGCTGGCCTTCGCGGCGGGCGCGAGCCTGCATTGGGTCTGGCAGCGGCATCCGGCGCAGCCTGCGCTCGCCGCGCCGAATGCGGTGGACCTGGGGTTCACGCAAGCCATGCTGGTGCATCACCAGCAGGCAGTGCTGATGACGCAGCTGCTGCTGGCGCGCGGCGAGACGCGTTTTCCGGGGCTGGCCCGTTCCATCCAGACCGCGCAGCTGGTGGAACTGGGGCAGATGAAAGGCTGGCTGCAGCTCTGGCAGGCACCGCTGCTGCCCTCGCGTCACGGCATGGACTGGATGCGCCTTGGCCGTAGCCCGCCCGATGAGGCGCTGCAGCGCTATCTGCTCGACTGCCAGCGCGCGCCCGGCGGCATGCCGGGTCTGGCCAGTTCCGATGAGATCGATCAGCTGCGTCGCCTCGACGGCGCGGCGCGCGATGCGCTGTTTCTGGAGCTGATGATCCGTCACCATCAGGGCGCGCTGCCGATGGCACGCTTCGCCGCCATCAATGCCGACACCCCGGCACTGCGCGGTCTGGCCACGCAGATTCTCGCGCAGCAGGCCGAAGAGCTGGCGCAGATGAGCCTGCTGCAGCGTGCACTGGGCGCGGCTCCGCGCTAGGCGCGTTTTTACCTTCCGCCGCTGCCCGCGCGTTTCCGCTGATGCGTGTCCGGGTGTTACGCGAAAGTCTCGGCGCGCCGGTCTCGACTTTCATCGATGGCGATCACCTTCTGCCGATGCGCTTTGCCTGGGCCTGAAGGTCCAAACCAAAGACGGGTGCGGATAGCTCCGGCCTGTGGCATAAGCCTGGACTCCATTCGGATCAGCACAAGGAGCAATCTGTCGTGAACATTCAAGGAGTGGCCGCCATCGTCACCGGTGGCGCCTCGGGTCTGGGCGGCGCCACCGCCGAGCGTCTGGCGCGCGCCGGTGCCAAAGTCACCATCTTCGATCTCAATGCCGAGCTGGCCGCTGCCAAGGCGCGCGAAATCGGCGCGCATCATGCCGCACTGGATGTCTGCGACGAGGCCGCCGTGGCCAAGGCCATCGCCGATGCCGAGGGCGTGAACGGCAAGGCACGCATTCTGGTCAACTGCGCCGGCATCGGCCCGCCGGCCAAGGTCATCGACCGCAATGGCCAGGCGCTGCCGCTGGCGGCCTTCGCCAGGATCGTGCAGATCAACCTCATGGGCACCTTCAATGTGCTCTCGAAGTTCGCCGCACGCCTGCACGATGCCGAGCCCATCGGCGAAGAGCGCGGCGTGATCATCAACACCGCGAGCGTCGCCGCCTATGACGGCCAGATCGGTCAGGCCGCCTATGCCGCCTCCAAGTCCGGTGTGGTGGGCATGACCCTGCCCATCGCCCGCGAGCTGGCGCGCTACGGCATCCGCGTGATGACCATCGCCCCCGGCATCTTCTGGACGCCGCTGCTGGCCTCGCTGCCCAAGGACGCGCAGGACTCGCTGGGCAAGCAGGTGCCGTTCCCCAGCCGTCTGGGGCAGCCCGACGAATACGCGCAGCTGGTGGAAGCCATCGTGAGCAATCCCATGCTCAACGGCGAAACGATCCGCCTGGACGGCGCGATCCGCATGGCGCCGAAGTGAAGCAAGCCGTCCGCGAGCGTTCGCAGTAGGGCGCGGCGCGTGTCGAAGAGGCCGTGCGCCGCGAGGCGCACGGACCCGGCGACGCGATGGCGTGTGCATTGCGCGTGCGGCCAGTGCGCTCAGACCGCGCATCCATCGCTGATGGCAACCATCAGATGCAGCGGTAGATGGCGTGCGCACAGATCTGCAGCGGCCTCCCGCCGCCGGGAATGCCGGTGGTCCCATGATGCCGATCGGCCGTCCGGTATCCAGCGTCCGGCGCCGCCACGCGCGGCAAGCAAGCGTAGCCCGGATGCAGCGCAGCGGAATCCGGGACCCAATCCCGGAATCCAGAATCGGGATCGACCCCACTACCAGCCCAGTCATTCGGCAGCAGGCGATGCAAGACTTCGCAATGAAACGACGGATGCAGCCCGTCGCAAACCCGTCGTACTCAGCCGTGCTCCACGGGGTTGAAGTCCATGCTAGTCACATGCCTTTGTAGGTCGACTTGGTTACGGATGCGGCGCGCTGCGAGCCAGGCCCGCGACGGCTTTGCCGCCATCCGCGAGATTCTGGAGCGCACCACTGAAGACGGCCTCGCAGACCCGTGACCGCAGCTGATTTCAGGGGGCGAGCCCCCTCACCCCCGCTCCCCCGTCAACTTCGCATTCCCGAAAATCCCCATCTTCACCTTGCCGCTCAGCTTGTCGCCTTCAATCAGCACGTCGTACTTGAGCGTCACGGACACCGGCTTGGTGACTTTCAGATCCCAGCGCAGGCGGTTGCCTTCGACCACGCCGCTGAAGGCTTGTGAGCCCATGTCGCTGTCGAGCGTACCGCTGACTTTGTCGCCGTCGGTGACGAAGTTGCCGTTGAATTTCTGCGGGCCGATGGGCGTGGCGAGCACCAGCTTCCAGATGCCGTCGATGCGGGTTTGCGTCGCGATCACCGGCGGCGCTTCGAGCACGGGCGCAGGTGCTGCGCTGGGGACGGGCGCGCTGGGCACTGGCACGGGCGCGCTTTCCGCAGGGCGGGGCGCCATGGAGCGGCCTTCGATCACTTCCAGCAGCTTGCTCGGCGTCAGCGGCAGGTCCAGCGGGATCGCGCCGAAGGGCGAGAGCGCATCGGCAATGGCATTGACCAGCGTGGGCGGGCCGACGATGCAGCCGCCTTCACCCACGCCGCGGAATCCGCCCACGGATTGCGAGGGCGTGCAGAGGTGGTGGTATTCGAAGTCCGGCACGTCGCTGATCGCCGGCAGCATGTAGTCCTTGTAGGTCACGGCGGTGGGATTGCCACGCGCATCGAAGCTGACGTGTTCCAGCAGCACGGTGCCGATGGCCTGCGCCAGACCGCCGGCGATCTGGCCTTCGACCACGGCGGGATTGATCATCACGCCGCAGTCCTCGCTGGAGATCCAGCGCAGGATTTTCACGAAGCCGGTGTCGGCGCTCACGTCCACCACGCACAGATGCGCGGCGCTGCTCAGGGTGAGCGGCGGCGGACGATAGCGGTACTGCGCTTCAAGGCCCGCTTCCATGCCTTCCGGCAGTCGCTCGGGTTCGCCGTAAGCCACTTCGGCAATCTCGCGCAGGCTGCGGCTTTTCTCCGGCTCGCCATCGACCAGGATGCGGCCGTTTTCGATCCGCACGCGCTGTGCATCCGTCTCCAGCAGGTGCGCGGCCACGCGCCTGAGCTTGTCGCGCAGCAGCTCGGCGGCCTTGATGGACGCACCGCCGCCGGCCACGGCCTGGCGGCTGCCGGAGGCGCCGGCCCCGAAGCCGCCGCGTGAGCTGTCGTCCTCGTGCACGGAGACATCCGCCAGCGGCACGCCCAGGGTTTCGGCAATCACCTGCGCCATGGTGGTCTGCGTACCATGGCCTTGCGAGTGGGTGCTGAGCACGGCGCTGACCTTGCCGGTGGGCTCGATGCGGATCTGCGCCACATCGCTGGCCAGCACGCTGATGCCGGCGCTGCCGGCGGTGGGTTCGATGTAGGCGGCAAAGCCCAGGCCCAGGTAACGGCCCTGCTTGCGCGCCTGCGCCTGCTCGGCGCGGAAGGCGGCGACATCGAACTTCTGCAGCAGCAGCTCAAGGCATTCGGCCGGCGTGATGTCTTCCAGCGGAATGCCGAAGGGCGTGGTGCGCGGCTGATCGGCCTTGTAGACCAGATTGCGGCGGCGGATTTCGATGGGGTCGATGCCGATCTGCCGCGCTGCGATGTCGAGCAGGGTTTCGCGCGCCAGCGATTCCATGGCCCAGGGGCCGCGATACGCGGCCAGACCCACGGTGTTGGTGAACCAGCCCTTGGTGTAGAAGTTGAACTGCGGCATCTTGTACGCCGCCCACAGGAACATCGACACCGCGATATTGCAGTCGGCGCCGTGCGGATAGGCGCCGTTGTCCAGGTCGTAATCGGAATGCGCGGCGAGCATACGGCCTTCGTTGTCGAAGGCGGCGCGGATGCGCATCTGCTGATCGCGGGCCTGATTGGACGCGGTGAGATTTTCCAGGCGGTCTTCGATCCACTTCAACGGCCGGCCGAAGATCAAACCGGCGGCGATCACCGCGATTTCCTCACGCCAGGGCTGCACCTTCAAACCAAAAGAGCCGCCCACGTCCTTTGAGATCACCCGGATGCCGGTCGGCGGCAGGCCGAAAGCCTGGGCGATATAGCGCGCCGCCATCTGCGGACTCTGGCAGGCGAGGTACACCGTCAGCTCGCCCTCACCATGCTTGGCCACCACCACGCCGCGCGTCTCGATGGGCGACTGCGCGACGCGCTGGTGATGCACCGTGGTGCTGACCACATGCGGCGCCTGCGCCAGCAGCGCTTCGATGGCTTCGTCGTGCTCCTCGCCCATGGCCACGGCGATATTGCTGTCGCTGTCGGGATGCACCAGCGCGCCTTCGCGCGCGGCGTCGATGCCGACCACCGGGGTTTCTTCTTCGTAATCCACCTGCACCAGACCGGCGGCGTCTTCGGCGATGTAGCGGTTCTGCGCAATCACCAGCGCCACCGGATCGCCCACGTAGGCCACGCGGCCGCTGGCCAGCGGCGTGATCTGCACGGCGGGCGCGGCGAGAAAGAAGCTGAGCATGTCGATCTTGAAGCGCGCCAGATCCTGCGCGGTGTAGACCGCATACACGCCGGGCAGGGCGAGGGCCGGGCTGGCATCGAGACTGCGGATGCGGCCGCGTGCGATGGGGCTGCGCACGAAGGCCACGTGCAGCATGCCGGGCAGCGAGACGTCGTCCACGTACACGCCGCGTCCGGTGAGCAGGCGCGCGTCTTCCTTGCGCTCGACGCGCTGGCCGATGTAACGGCCGGCTTGCGGCGGATGCTGAGCGTCATTCATGGGCGGACTCCGCCGGCGTGCCGGCGAGCTGCCGCACCGCGCGGCGTATGCCCTGATAACCCGTGCAGCGGCACAGATGCCCGGACAGCGCGGCCAGCATGCGCTCTTCGCTGGGCGCGGCTTGCGCTTCGCGCAGCGCGGCCAGCGTCATGACGATGCCGGGCGTGCAGAAACCGCACTGCAGGCCATGCGTATCGCGCAGCGCCTGCTGCACCGGATGCAGGGTGCCGTCGGCGGCGGCCAGGCCTTCCACTGTGGTGATACTGCAGCCGTCGGCCTGCACCGCGAGCATCAGGCAGGAACGCACGGCCTGACCGTCGACGATCACCGTGCAGGCGCCGCAGACGCCGTGCTCGCAGCCGACATGCACGCCGGTGTAGCCGGCTTCGTCGCGCAAAAAATCGCTGAGCAGCAGACGGCTTTCGACCGTGGCCTGATGCACGCGGCCGTTGATGCGGATCTGGATGGAATGGCTGCTCACGCGGCTTGTCTCGCTGGCAAGGTTTCGGACAGCAGCTTCGCGCACAGACGCCGGCCGACGGTGCGGCGGTATTCGGCGCTGGCGTGATGGTCGTCGAAAGGTGCGGTGTCGGCGATGGCAAGCTGCGCAATCGCCTGCGCGTCGATCTGCTCGGGATTCTGGTTCAGCAGCGCGGCCTCGGCCTGACGGGCGCGGATCGGCGTGGGGCCCATGCCGAACCAGGCCAGGCCGGCGCGGCTGATGCGGCCGTCCTGCACGGTGACGGCGCCGCTGAAACCCACCAGCGCAAAATCGCCCGGGCGCTGTGCAATCTCGCGGAACAGCCAGCTGGTGCCGGCCGGCCAGTCGGGGAATTCGATGCCGACCAGCAGCTCATCGGGTTCCAGCGCGGTGGCATAAGGCCCGAAGTAAAAGTCCTGCAGCGGCACGCGGCGCGTGCCGCGCAGCGAGCGCAGCTCCACGCTCGCCCCCAAGGCCAGCGCGGTGGCCGGCAGTTCCGCGGCGGGTTCGCCCAGCGCAATCGAGCCGCCCACGGTGCCGCGATTGCGCGTCTGATGATGGCCGACATGACGCGCGGCAGTGACCAGCGAGGGCAGGGCGCGGCCGATTTCAGCGTGCGCGATGAGCTCGTTCTGGCGCAGCGTGGGGCCGATGCGCGTGCAGCCGTCACCACGCGTCACCGTCTTGAGCGCCGCGATGCGCGTGATGTCCACCACGATGAAGGGCTGGCTCATGCGCAGCGCCAGCAACGGCATCAGGGTCTGGCCGCCGGCCAGCACGGTGGCGCCGCCGCCGGCTTCGCTGAGCAGGCGGCAAGCCTCCTCGATGCTGCTCGGCGCGTAGTAGTCGAAGGCCGCCGGCTTCACCGCGGCTTCTCCCCGGTGAGGCGTGACAGCAGTTCGGCATCGAGCATCAGTACCGGTGCGGCGGCGCGGCGGCCGAATTCAAAGCCGGCGGCACCGACGATGAGCAGCAGCAGGCCGATGGCAAGGCCCATCCACTCGGAGGCCGCGCCGGCCGGCTGCGCCTGCCCGATGAGATAACCGGTGAGCGTTGCGAGCACCAGCGCCAGCAGCCAGGCCATGGGCAGGCCGCGCGGCGCGCTCGGTGCGGCGGCGGGACGCGCGATGCCCTTGGCGGCAGCGCCTGGTACAGCAGCGGCCTCCGGCGGCGCCACCAGCACATTGCCGAACTGCTGGAAGAAGCGTCCCGCCAGCTGCTTGGCGGTGGCGTCGATGATGGGTCCGCCCAGCTGCGCGAGACGGCCGCCGACCTGCGCGTCCACTTCATAAGTGAGCAGCGTGGCGTCGCCGTCGTCGCTCAGGCGCACCTTGGCGCCGCTCTTCACGAAGCCCACCGTGCCGCCCTGACCTTCGATGGTGAGGGTGTAGCTCTGCTGCGGCACGATGTCGGACAAGGTCACCGAGCCGTTGAAGCGCGCGCCGATGGGGCCGATCTTGATCTCGGCGGTGGCCAGCATGCGCTCGGCGGATTCACGCGTGACCGACTGGCAACCCGGGATGCTGCGACGAAGCACCTCCGGATCGTTCAGTCCTTCCCAGACCTGTGGTCGGGTCGCGGCAATCCGTTGCTGTCCGGTCATCTGCATGGCTTGTGTTCTCTGCTGCGTGATGGAAATAAACAAGCGCCACGATCTTGCATCGCAGCTTCATCGTTGATCTTGATGATTGGTGACAGAATGCTGACGCGAACGTCAGCCCCCGTCAACAAGCCTCTGCAGCCTGTAAGCGCAAAAATTTGTCCCTTCGCGCAGCGGCAAAATGCCGGTCCGCGCTTGCGCCACCCGCGTCGAGCCGCTAGCGTCAAAGAACAAATACAAGGGGAGACACGATGTCACTGCAGAATGCGCTGGATGCGCTGCTCAAATCCGCCACCGACAAGGGCGAGGTGCCCGGCGTGGTGGCCATGCTCACGGATCGCGAGCAGACGCTTTATGAAGGGGCTTTCGGCCTGCGCCGCCTGGGTTCGTCGGCGGCCATGAGTGTCGACACTGTGGTGCTGATTGCCTCGATGACCAAGGCCCTGACCTCAACCGCCGCCCTGCAACTGGTGGAGCGCGGCCTGCTGGACCTGGAAAGCCCGGCTTCGCGCTGGTTGCCGGATCTGGGCGCGGTGCAGGTGCTGGAAGGTTTTGATGCACAGGGCCAGCCGCGCCTGCGCGCGCCCAAGCGTGCCATCACGCTCAAGCATCTGCTCACGCACACGGCCGGCTTCGGCTACGAATTCTTGAGTCAGGACATCAAGACCTGGCAGGCGGTCACCGGCACGCCGGGCTTCAGCAGCAGCAGTTACGCCAGCATCAAGACGCCGCTGCTGTTTGATCCCGGCGAACGCTGGGAATACGGCGTCAGCACCGACTGGGTGGGCATGCTGGTGCAGAAGCTCAGCGGCATGAAGCTCAGCGATTACTTCGCCGAGCATCTGTTCGCGCCGCTGGGCATGCGCGACACCGCCATCAGCATGCGCCCGGACATGCGGGCACGCCTGGCCAGCATTCATGCGCGTCTGCCGGACGGCAATCTGGTGCCCATGGAGCTGGAGTTGCCGCAGCAGCCGGAAACCGAGATGGGCGGGCAGGCGCTTTACGGCACCGCCGGCGACTATCTGAAATTCATCCGCATGATTCTCAGGCAAGGGCAGGGCGAGCATGGCCGCGTGCTCAAGCCCGAGACCGTGGCGGCGATGAGCCGTGATCAGCTGGGCGGTCTGCAGGTGCCGTCGATCCACAGTATCGATCCGCAGTTCTCCAATGACCTGCCGATGCCCGAGGGCAATCCGCAGCTGTGGAGCCTGGCCTTCATGATCAACAGCAAGCCGCTGCCCACGGGCCGCAAGGCTGGCAGCCTGAGCTGGGCGGGTCTGAGCAATTGCTATTACTGGATCGACCCGGCCAGCGGCATCGGCGGCGTGTATCTCACGCAGATTCTGCCGTTTGCCGATGTGAAGTCCTTGCCCCTGAACTTTGCTTTCGAAGCGACGGCGTATCAGCAGCTGAGCCGCTGAGACCCGCAGCGCCAGCGGAAGACATGGCGCGCGAGTTCCCGGGATTTAAGCGCCCCGTTCAAAGCGCTGCAGGCTGCGGAATACCCATGAGGGGCTGGCGCCGAAGCAGGCTTTGTAGCAGTGGCTGAAATGCGCTGCGTCGGCGAAGCCGGCGTCCAGCGCCGAGCGCGTCATATTGTCGCTGCCGTGCAGCTCGCCGGCGGCCAGCAGCAGTCTTTTCCAGGTGCGGTAGCGCCGATACGCCACGCCGGTTTCCGCCTTGAACAGATGCAGCAGACGCGAAGGCGAGAGGTTCACCAGCTGCGCCAGATCTTCCTGCGAGGGATTTTCGCGGCAGCGTGAGCCGATGGTGGCCAGCACCTGCTGCAGCCGGTTTGCGCCATCCGTCGCCGGAGCCGTGGTGGCGGGCAGCAAGTTCTCGACTTCGTGTCTCATCGCCTGCTTGTCCAGACCGCTTTCGTACATGTGCACGAAGGCTTCACGCAGCCTGGGCTGTTGAATCCTGGCGAAGCGATGCTGCGCCACCGGCGGAAACTGCTGAACCAGCGCGGGATGCAGCGAGCCGTCGCGTTCCACGAACAGCTTGCCCAGCACCGAGCCGCAGGCATCGATCTCATGCGAGACGCCTGCTGGCACCACGGCGGCCTCGCAGCTCTGCCAGGGCCCGTTGCGCAGACGGATCAGAAAGGGGCGGTACAGGCCCACCAGCAAGGCCGGTGCGGCGTGCAGACGCGGCTCCAGATGCTGCAGCGGCCCAAAGTAAAGAACGCTATCCGGCCACAGGAACAAATGCGAAGGCAACATTCGCGCTCCATGTACTCGTGCACGGCTGAAGGCTTTGATGATGACAGCTCAGCCGGAATGTACAAGCAAGACAAGGCCGCCGGACTGTAAAGTCCTGCGGCACAGAACCGGCTCATCCGGGCCAGCGGGGAGATCCAGATGCAGATGGAAAAAGACAGCCTGGCGGCGGCGTCGGGTGAAGTGTTCTCGGGCCTGCTTTCGTTTGATCAGTTCGAGCAGACGCTCTGCGCCGACATCGCCGCGCTGGTGCCCGACAGCGTGCAAGGCTTTCTCAGTCTGTTCCTGTCGTGGCGACAAGGCCCGTGGGTGGACACCGGCTGGTCGGTGCAGGAAGGCGAAGAGTTCACGCTGCTTCTCAACGGCAAGGCCTGGCTGTCCCGCACCTACAACCTGAGTTACCCGGCAGCGCTTGCCACCTGGCTGCGCATCGGTGAGCAGGGCCCGATCTTCCGCAGCGGACAGGACAGCCTGAGCTTTCGGGCGCAGCACAGCGGCCGCCTGTACGCCAAGCTGTATCCGCGCGAACGCTGGCTGGACCGCAGCGGGGCTTATCTGGGCGATCCGCCGCCGGTGAATCCCGACGAAGGCGGCGGTGTGAATCTGGCGCTGCTGCGCTGGGCGCCCGGCGTGTCAGCGCGGCAAGGTCTTGCGCGGATACTCGAACGCAATCCCGAGTCGCGCTGGGCACAAGCCGAACAGCAGCGCATCCGTGATCCAGGCCCCGGACTGCCGGCGGGCTGGCAGGACCTATGGGAGCTGGCGCCGTCGCGGATGTTCACCGAAGTGGCGCCGGAAAAAGCGCCGCTGGCACCAGCGCGTGCCATCCGCGTGCAGATGCACGATGAGGTGGCGATTCTGCAGAAGGCGGCGAACTTTGCCTTGCGTCCGGGCACCACGCTGCAATGGGCCTGGCGGATCGACGCGCTGCCTTCGCTGGTGGCGGAAAACAGTCTTCCGACGCATGACTATCTGAGTGTTGCGGTGGAGTTCGACAACGGCCGGGACCTCAGTTATTTCTGGAGTCGCGATCTGCCGGTGGGCACACATTTCCATTGTCCCTTGCCCGGATGGAGTCACCGCGAAACGCATCTGGTGGCGCGCAAGGGCACCGAGCAACTGGGCCAATGGCTGCAGGAATCGCGCGACGTATACGCGGACTACGCGGAAGCCATCGGCGGCCCGGCGCCGCAACGGATCGTGCGGATCTGGCTGATCGGCGTGAGCCTGTTCCAGCACGGCAAAGGCAGCGGTGAGTTCGGCGCGTTCAGCTTGGCCTGCGGCCAGGAACGGCTTGAATTGGGGTGACGGCGGGCATGGTGATATTGTTCATAATGTATATTATGTAAAGTAACATCATAAGTGATATTGCGGCTCTAATCGACGCGTTGGTTCTAGGACTGCTACGGGCTCGGTTGTCGCCCTCTAAGGGTGGATTGCCTTCGGGCACGAAATTGCTGCCCAGTCTTCATCGTGGCACCGAGCTCTTGCCCTCGACATCGCCTTACAGGCAACGGCTTAGCTGAACTCGCTTCAAAGATGAAAAGACCTGTACGACGTATGCGGCCAGTCTCAGAAGTGCGTCAGCTGGATTTCCTCGCCCAAGCGAAGGACGGAATTGTTCACTCACCTGCTTTCTCGCAATGCTCGCCGGACTAGCTCAGGCCTCTCGAGCAGGATCGAAGTGGGCTCCACCGAGGACCTCTAAATCATGCGCGAAATCAGCAAACAGTGTCCCATGACCCCACACGTTGTTGTTGTTCAGCCGGGACTTCAAAAGGACCGCGACAGCGATGCGCAACTTCTCTTGCTCGGTGTTGCACAGAACTATCTGCATGAAACCTATCAGGCGTCCTTCGGTGTGATCGCGAGCGCCTAACGACCGGCGCATACGCCGGATCAGGCTTCCACTTTAGAGATCGTCTGCAACGTCTGCGTCGAACTCCCTCTGCGTGGCACAGTGTTGGGGCCTAGCGCCTCCAACCATCCCGGTTAGAGCGTAGAAACTCCTCACTGGCCAGGGTGGAGGCCCGGCGCTTCGTGGCCCGTGCGTGCCACGTATTCCGTATAGCCCCCGCTGTACTGATGGACACCGTCTGGGGTCAGTTCCAGGACGCGGTTCGAGAGCGCGGCCAGGAAGTGGCGATCATGCGAGACAAACAGCATGGCGCCCTCGAATTTAACCAGAGATGCGACCAGCATTTCTTTTGTGGCCATGTCGAGATGGTTCGTCGGCTCGTCGAGCACCAGGAAGTTCGGTGGGTCGAACAGCATCTTGGCCATGACCAAACGGGCCTTCTCACCGCCCGACAGCACGCGGCAAGGCTTGTCGACGTCGTCACCGGAGAACCCGAAGCACCCGGCCAGCGAGCGAAGCGAACCCTGCCCGGCCGCAGGGAATGAACCACTCAGCGATTCGAGGACCGTGTCGTCGCCGTGGAGCAGGTCCATGGCGTGCTGGGAGAAGTAACCCATGCGGACGCTGGCGCCCAACGTCACGCTGCCCTGGTCCGGCTCGGTAGCGCCTGCCACCAGCTTGAGCAGCGTGGATTTGCCCGCGCCGTTGGCGCCCAGGACGCACCAGCGTTCCTTCCGCCGCAGCTGGAAATCGAACGCCGCATAGATGGCTTGGCTGCCATAGCTCTTGTGGACGTTCTTGAGGTTCGCCACCTCATCGCCCGAGCGCGGCGGGCTGCGGAATTCGAACTGGACCGACTCGCGCCGCCGCGGTGGCTCCACCCGCTCAATCTTGTCCAGCTTTTTCACCCGGCTCTGGACCTGGGCGGCGTGTGAGGCGCGCGCCTTGAAACGCTCGATGAACTTGATCTCCTTGGCAAGCCTCGCCTGCTGCCGATCGAACTGGGCTTGGCGCTGCCGCTCGCTCACCGCGCGCTGTTGCTCATAGAAATCGAAGTTGCCCGAGTAAGTGATGAGTTCGCCGCCATCGATCTCCACGACCTTGCCGATGATGCGGTTCATGAACTCGCGGTCGTGCGAGGTCATCAGCAACGCGCCCTCGTAGGCCTTGAGGAAGTCCTCCAGCCAGATCAGGCTCTCGAGGTCGAGATGGTTGCTCGGCTCGTCGAGCAGCATGGCGTCGGGGCGCATCAGCAGGATGCGGGCGAGGGCCACGCGCATCTTCCATCCGCCGGAGAGCAAGCCGACGTCCCCGTCCATGCGTTCCTGGCTGAAGCTCAGGCCAGCCAGCACCTCACGCGCCCGGGCATCTAGTGCGTAGCCGTCCAGCTCCTGGAAGCGGCCCTGCACGTCGCCATAGCGTTCGACGATGGCATCCATGTCGGCCGCTTGCGCTGGATCGACCATCGCCGCCTCGAGCCTGGCCATCTCGGTGGCCAGCGTACTCAGAGGCCCGATGCCATCCATCACCGCCGCCACCGCGCTCACACCCGACATCTCGCCGACATCCTGGCTGAAATAGCCGATGGTCATGCCGGGCTCGATCGTCACCCTGCCGTCGCCGGGCTCCTCCTCGCCGGTAATCATCCTAAACAGCGTCGTCTTGCCGGCACCGTTAGGCCCGACGAGGCCGACCTTCTCTCCCTTCTGGACACTCATCGACGCGTCGATGAACAGGATCTGATGGCCGTTCTGCTTGCTGATGTTATCCAGTCGAATCATGAGTTTCGCACTGACTGGAGGACGCGGTGGCGCACGTCGTGCACGACGCGACCGTGCTGCCTGGCCTCGGGGGGCTGCCTGAATGCTGGTGTGTAAGGCGCTCTATCACTCATTGGTCTTCCGAAAGGGCGGCGCGAGTGCCTGCCCAAGCCTATTTTCGGGCATACACAACTTTTTTGGATTGAAAATGAATTCGTTGTGCTTTCCATACCTGATCACGAAAGTCATCCAGATTGATGGCGCCCCGGGCCGTATCCGGCGCGCATACGGAAAGCACGATTGAAGGTGGATGGATCGGCAAAGCCCGGCGAGTACGCCACTTCGCTGGCGCTCATGTCGCTGCCCAGTCGTTCTCAGGCAACATCGATGTTGGCACAAAAGAGCCGGTCATCTCGCCTGCTCTACCGCTGATAAAGGCCGGGTTATCGCTATGGCTAATACAGCCTATTGAGCTGCCACAGCCAGCCACCACGTCCTCGCCACATCCATCTGTTCGGTAGCAGACCGACCACGCGCACCGCATGCGGAAGGATGTTCTTGTCCTCATCGAGCCGGACGTGCGCCTTCGACCTCTCTGGGCATTGGCCCGCCATCCGGGTGCCGGCGGCGTCGCGCCGGCGGTATCACCATCGGAGCGCGCCTCATGCTCGGCACCATTTTGTTGATCGTCCTGGTCCTGTTCCTCATCGGCGCCCTGCCCTCGTGGCCGCACAGCAGGAGCTGGGGCTACTACCCCAGCAGCGGTCTGGGCATCGTCATCATCATAGTCGTGATCCTGCTGCTGACCGGACGCATCTAGCTCAAGCCGGCAGGCACCCGACGCAAGATCCGCAGAGCGGCGCTGTTCCCGCACTGCGGCTGATTTCATCATCTGGCCGTTGATCCGGCCAACGGAGTAAACCATGCACACCTCACCGTCTGGCAATTTCCTCTGGCGCAGGACCCTCATCGCCGCCAGCCTCGCGCTGGGCCTCAACGCCGCCGCACAGGCCGGCGACACCGCACCGCCGGAGCCGCATAGCGACAGCGTCGGCGCCGCCATCACCGACACCGCCATCACCGCGAATGTCAAAGCCAAGCTCCTCGGCGTGGAAGGCCTGAAGCACTCCAACATCAGCGTCACCACGACCAACGGTGTGGTCACGCTCAGCGGAACGGCGTCGAGCGCCAAGGCCAAGGCCACCGCGGAGCAGATCGCCAGCCGCATCAACGGCGTCAAGAGCGTGGATGACCAGCTGCAGGCCGGCACGCAGAGCGGCATGGACAAGATGGCGCACAAGACCGAGCGGGTCGCCTCGGACAGCTGGATCACCACCAAGGTGAAGTCCGAGCTGATGGCCGACAGCGTCAGCAAGGGCTTCGAAGTGAGCGTCAGCACCTCGCACGGCGTGGTGATGCTCAAGGGCGATCTGCTGAGCCAGGACGCGATCGATCACGTCAAGGCCCTGGCCGGCAAGGTCAAGGGTGTGAAAAGCGTGGATACCTCGCTGCTGAGAATCGCCGGCAACTGAGGTGCTCTGCTGCCAAAGGCGCTCGCATCGTAAGATGCGGGCGCATCGCTGCGTCTGCGAGATGTTGGGCACTGCCAAGGAGGCGTCATGTCGCTCAAGCACTGCGTCCTGCCATTGTTGCTGACCGTCTCCGCCGTGGCCGGCGCGGGCGATGCGCAATTCACGATCGCCGACGGCACCGGCCCCCACCCGATTCTGCCGCCGCCGGAAAAATCCTGGCTGCCCACCTTGAACATCGCTCCGGCCAAGGGCTGGTTGCAGGGCGCCAAGCCGCAGGCGGCGGCCGGAATGGCGGTGAAGGCTTTCGCCACCAATCTGGATCATCCGCGCTGGCTGTATGTGCTGCCCAATGGCGATGTGCTGGTCGCCGAAACCGACGCGCCCGCCAAACCGCAGGACAGCAAAGGCCTCAGGGGCTGGATCCAGAAGAAGGTGATGAAGCACGCCGGCAGCGGCGCAAGCCCGAGCGCCGATCGCATCAGCCTGCTGCGCGACCGTGACGGCGACGGCATCGCCGAGACGCGCAGCGTGTTCCTGCAGGGCCTGCACTCGCCCTTGGGCATGGCGCTGATCGGCAAGGAACTGTTCGTCGCCAACACCGATGCGGTGCTGCGCTTTCACTATGAGACCGGACAGACGCAGATCCAGACGCCGGGCAGCCGGCTCACCGAACTGCCGGCGGGCGCGATCAACCATCACTGGACCAAGAGCCTGATCGCCAGCGCCGACGGCAGCAAGCTCTACGTCGGCGTCGGCTCCAACAGCAATGTGGCGGAAAACGGTCTCGCCGCCGAACAGGAACGTGCGGCGGTGTGGGAAATCGATGTCGGCAGCGGCCGTCATCGCCTCTTCGCCTCCGGCCTGCGCAATCCGGTGGGCCTGGCCTGGGAGCCGCAGAGCGGCGCGCTGTGGGTGGCCGTGAACGAGCGCGACGAACTCGGCGGCGATCTGGTGCCGGACTACATGACCGCGCTTCGCGAGGGCGCGTTTTACGGCTGGCCCTACAGCTATTACGGACCGCATCTGGACGAACGGGTGCAGCCGCAAAATCCGGCGCTGGTCGCGCAGGCCCAGGTGCCCGACTATGCGCTGGGCCCGCATACCGCCTCACTGGGCCTGTGCTCCGCCCAGGGTGCGCGGCTGCCGCCGGCATTCGGCGATGGCATGTTCGTCGCGCAACACGGCTCCTGGAACCGCAAGCCGCGCAGCGGTTACAAGGTCATCTTCGTGCCCTTCGCTGACGGCGTGCCGGTCGCGCCGCCGCTCGATGTGCTGAGCGGTTTTCTGGATGCCGAGGGCCGGGCGCAGGGACGTCCGGTGGGCCTGGCCATCGACGGCCGGGGCGGCCTGCTGGTCGCCGACGATGTCGGCAACACGATCTGGCGCCTCAGCACCAGCCCGCAGCCGGCGCCCTAGGCCCGCGGGTACCGTTGGTTAAGTAACGCACCGACAAGCGCTGCGGCGGCTCTTAGGGTCCCGTCTCCTGCCATCTTTCGCCGACCGCACGGCCTGCGAAAAACTCTGAGGAGACGGATGGATGAAAACGAAACACGAGACCTCCAGCGCTTCGCCACCGATCAGGAAGCGCTCACGCAATGAACTCGATGCCCTGGACGCGGCGGTCGCGATCAGCCAAGGCCAGGCCGTGGCCTCATTGGGGCCGGGCGGACTGGCGGTGCGTCCCGACGGCTCGCCCTATCAGCCGACCCGCCAGCCCGGCGAGGCGCAGCGTCTGATCGACCATTACGTGCAGCGCCTGGTCAAGCTGCCCCATGCCTGGATCGCGGTCGGCGCCAACGGTCGCGCCGAGTTCGGTGCCCCTGCGCTTACGCGGCTGATGTTCGAGATCCAGGAGCGGGAGCGCCGCGATCTGGCGCTGAACCTGCACGACGACATGGGCCAATGGCTGACCGCGATCCAGGCCGAGGCCGAAGCCATCGGCGCCAGCGCCCTGGCCCGTCACGATGCCTCGGCGCGGCTCGGTGCGCAGGCCATCGCACGCAGCGCCACCCAGGTGCAGCAGGTGATCGCGCGCATGCTGCACCGCCTGCATCCCGACTCGCTGACGCAGCCCAACCTCAAGGACAGCCTGCGCGAGCTGGTGGCGCAGTGGCGCAGCCACTATCCGGCCATCCGCTGCACGCTCAGGCTGAGCGGACGATATGAAGACCTCAGCCAATCGCTGCGCCTGGTGCTGTATCGCGTCACGCAGGAGGCCCTGACCAATGTCGCGCGCCACTCGCATGCGCGCGCGGTGAGCGTGAGCATGACGCGCGGCAAGTCTGGCGAGGCCGGCGATTCCGTGTTGCTGACGGTGCTGGACGATGGCATCGGCATCAGCGCGCAACCGCCCTCCAGTGGCGGGCGGCACGCCGGGCTGGGTCTGATCGGCATGCGTGAACGGGTGATCGCCGTCGACGGCGAGTTCAGCCTGAAGAATGCCAGTCCTTGCGGATTGCAGCTGCAGGTGCGTGTGCCGGCCAAGCCACCGCCGATGTCATGCGCGGAGCAGTACGATGAACGCAACCGCTTCGTCCGCTGAACCGATCACGGTGATGCTGGTCGATGACCATCCGGTGGTCCGCGACGGCTACCGGCGCCTGCTCGACAGCACCGACGACATCCGCGTGATCGCCGAGGCTGGCGATGGCGAGAGCGCCTGCGCGCTGTATGCAAAGCGCGCGCCCCGGGTGGTGATTCTGGACTTGAGCATGCCCGGCATCGGCGGTCTGGAAACCATCCGCCGCCTCAGGGCCAAAGACCCGGCCGCACGCATCCTGGTGTTCACCATGCATGACAGTCAGGCCATGGTTCAGCGCACGCTGCTGGCCGGAGCCGCCGGTCATCTGAGCAAGTCACGCTGCATCCAGCAGATGGTCGCGGCGGTGCGCGCGGTGGCGGCCGGCAAGCGCTATGTCGAGACCGTGGAACCGCCGGTCTCCGAACCGGCCCCGGACGGTGACGGCGAACCCGCTGCGCTGAGTGCCTTGAGCAAACGCGAATTCCAGCTCTTCTGCCTGCTCGCCGAGGGCCGTTCGGTACAGGACATCGCCAGGCAGCTGTCGATCAGCATCAAGACCGTGGGCACCCACCATGCCGCCATCATGCGCAAGCTCGTTCTGCACAATCGCACCGAACTGGTTCGTCTGGCGATCAGCTGCGGCGTGATTCCGGTCTGAGTGAACAGGCGGCCGGCATCGGCCGTTCTCCCTGGCGGGGGACGGCGTAACGGCGCCATAAAAATTAAGGTTTTTTCCGATTGTTCTTGCGGCCCGCTTGATTGATGCTGCGAGACATGGACGCCCCGACCTCACGACATCTTGTCGTGCCGGCGTGTGCCAAGAGCAAGCGATGGACGAGATGACGAAGGCCTTCACCGAGCGGATACAAGCACAGCTTCGCAAGATCGAAGCGGCCCATACGGCGATCAATGGGCAGGATGCCGATGCAGATGCATTGGACAGCGCCCGACTCGCCACCGAGAAGGCACTGGCGGAGATTGAATTGTTTGTTCGCGATTCTTTACCCGGCGCGGCGCAGTAAGCGCCTGCAGTCCTTAATCCGCTGTGCAGTAACCGAGGGGCCGCCTTTGCCGGCCCACCGCGCCGCCCTCAGACCGCGATGCAGCGTGCCCAGGCGCGGAGTTCCTGCACGAACAGCCCGGGCTGTTCGAACGCGGCGAAGTGGCCGCCCTTGTCCAGCTCGTTCCAGTACACCAGTTTGCTCATGCAGCGCTCCGCCCAGCTGCGGGGCGCCCGGTACAGCTCCTTGGGAAAGATGCTGCAGCCCACCGGCAGATCCAGCTGCTGCGCGAAGAACACGTTCTTGTAGCTCTCCCAGTAGATGCGCGCGGAGGATGCGGCGCTGTTGCTGAACCAGTAAGCGCTGATGATGTCGAGCAGCGCGTCATGGCCGAAGGCTGCGGCGGGATCACCACCGGCATCGGTCCAGCGGTGGAACTTCTCGTAGATCCACATCGCCTGCCCCACCGGCGAGTCGGCCAGTGCATAGCCCAGGGTCTGCGGCCGCGTCGATTGCTGATGCGAGTAACCGGAGTCCCACTCGGCGTAGTAATGCACCTGCTCCAGCATTGCCTTTTCCGCCGCGCTCAGCTCGCCACCCGGATCGCGGGGCAGCACCAGCGGCAGGTTGAGGTGTATGCCTTTCAGGCCGGCCGGCTTCTGTACCCCCAGCATGGTGGTGACCACCGCGCCCCAGTCGCCGCCCTGCGCCAGATAACGCTCGTAGCCCAGGCGGTTCATCAGCGCGGCCCAGGCCGAGGCGATCTTGTTGACGCCCCAGCCTGGCTGCGCGGGCTTGTCGGAAAATCCGAATCCCGGCAGCGTCGGCAGCACCAGATGAAACGCGTCCTGCGCGCGGCCGCCAAACTTCGTCGGCTCGGTGAGCGGCGCCATCACCTTCATGAACTCCAGCACCGAACCCGGCCAGCCATGCGTGATCAGCAGCGGCCGCGCCTCGGCATGTGGCGAACGCAGGTGGATGAAATGGAAGCGCAGCCCTTCGATTTGGGTGGTGAACTGCGGCAGGCGGTTCAGCGCCGCCTCACAGCGTCGCCAGTCATAACGGTGCAGCCAGTACTCGACGAGTTCCCGGGCCTTCGCCAGCGGGACGCCCTGCTCCCAGGCGTCCGCTGTCTCGCGATCCGGCCAGCGCGTGCGCCGCAGGCGCTGCTGAAGATCCTCGATGTCCGACTGCGGAATTTCAAGGTGAAACGGCGTCACGCTCGTGGACACTTTCCCTGTCTCCTCTCATCGTCATCAGACCCGGCCGCAGCGGTCCGCCGCCACGCCTCGTTTCCTATTTGAGACCGACCAGCACCGGACCGCCAAACTCTCCGACCACCGTGCTGCCATCCATCGAAGCCAGCTTCGGGCCTACCTTCACCAGATAACGTCCTTCCGGAACCTTGGCGGTGAGCATCTTCTTGTTGCCGCTCGATACCACCCACTGGCTCTTCACCTGATTTCCGGAGCCGTCGATCACCTTGATCTGCGCATTGGACAAGTCCGCCGTCTCAAAGGATTTGTCGAACAGCAGCACGATGGCGCTGTCGAAGGCCGCAGGTCCGGCATAGGCGAGATTGAGCTTGCCTTCCGCAGCCTTCGGCCACCAGGGCTTGAAGGCCTCGCTGATCTTGCCGGCCTTGGCGACAGCAACCGGCTTGCTCTTCTTGCGCGCGACGGGCGCTGCAGCGGCCGGGCTTGCCGCCACCGCAACCGTCTTCTTCTCCTTGGCCACGGCCGGCGCAGCGGGCTGCTCCCGCACCGCCACCGAGGCTGGCGCCGCCGCCGGGCTTTCTTCACCGGCAAGCGGCGTTTCGTTCAGATCGCCGGCCAGTGCGGTGCCCGCGCTCAGTGCCGCGTCCATGCGCACGCCGCGCAGGCATTCGCCGCCGCTTGAGGAAGCCATCGCGACGTGCGGTGCTTCAGACTGTGTCTGGGTCTGCGCTGGCGCGGCCTGCGCCAGGGCTTGCGCCTCGCCCTCTTCGCCGGTGCCACCCAGCGGCGAGCTGAAAGCCTCCGCTCTGGCGAGTGCGGTTCCCACCAGGCAGCTCGCGCCTTCCGCCACGCCATCAGCAGCCACTGCAGAAAACGCCGTGGAGGACATGGCGCCACCGATCACCGTCATCGCAATAATGCCTGCCAGCCTCATGCCTCGTTCCTCCTGCTGTTTCTTGCCGCGTTCCGGTGAACCTCTGGTGCAGCCGCCGGCGCGGACTGCCTTGGCTTCACCGTCATGGCAGCACCTTGATCTCGACCCGGCTGCCCATGTCCGCCACTGCGCCCAGACCGATGGCCGATATCCGCCCCGCGTCCACGCCGCGGCCGACCAGATAGTCCGACACCGCCTTGGCCCTTTGCTCGGACAGCTGCTTGTCCTGCGCCTCGTCGGCGCTCGACTGCGCATAGCCATCGACTTCGATGCGGATCTTCGGCGAGGCCTGCAGACCTTCCGCCAGCTCATCGAGAATCTTCTTTGCCTTCTCGGTCAGCTCGGCCTTGTCCTGATCGAAGCTGACGCCGGACAGGCTCAAGGTGTTGGGCGCTGCACAACCCTGCTCGGTCACCGCCTGCCCCGGCTCGGGCAGCTTGCATTCGCTGCTGCCGTCCGCCGCGGCGCCCGGTGCTTCAGCGGTGCCGCTGTCCTGAGCCGCCGCCGCGCAACCGTTGGCCGCCACGGCGCTGCCGGCCTCAGAGCCCGGACATTGATCCGCTTCGTCCGCCACGCCGTCACCGTCGCTGTCCGCGGTCCCGGCAACCGGCACCACGGCCACCGTTTCCTCCGGCGCAGCCACTTCCTTGGCTGCCGCGCCGATCGGGATGAGCAGGCCGACATTGAACGAAGCTTCCCTGAACGAGTTGTTCGTGGTTTCGCCAACCTGCTTCTCAGCGTGCGAGTCAGCCCGGAACAAAGCCTCCACGCGCAGCGAGATGCCCTGCGCGCCCAGGTTGAAAGGCCCGATCAGATAGCCCATTCCCGCGTTCCACAGGCTGTTGGAATATTTTTCGGTTGCGCCCGGCTGCGAGCGCACCTCACCGAAGCCCATGCCGAGCAGTCCGTAGAAATTCATCTGCCCCGGAAAGAACAGCACATTGGCCTGGCCTGCCGTCAGCTTCGCGCTGCTGCCGCCCTGCTTGGCGCCATAGGCCGTGTAGACACCGGAAAGCTCCAGTGCAAAGCCGTTGGACAGCTGCTTGCCCAGGGACAGCGCGCCGCCGATGCCGTCATCCGTGCCGCGCTTGCTGTCCGCGATCGTGTAGGACGCCATCGGCGACAGGTAAAACCTTCCCCCGATCGCGCCGGCGGCCTTGCCCGATTCGGAGCCATCGTCCGCGATGCTGGCTGCGCTCGACATCGTCATCAGCGCCGCCGCGGCCACTCTGGAAAAAGAAATTTTCATTGTTGAATCTCGTGGGCGCAACGCAGTCACCCTCCTGCGCCGACATTATTTTTGAAGCCGCTGCGGACCTGCGTCCGCAGCGGCTCTCTCGCCTGATCTCAGAACTCCTTGCCGATGCGCAGCGTGAATTCGTCGATGAAGTCCACCGAGCCGATCAGGTTCTTGTTGGGGTTGTCGCCCCACATCTTGCCGGAGGTGCCGTTGTAGAAGCCCTCGACGTGCCAGCCGTCACCCGGATTCCAGCGCAGGCCCAGCTGTGCGAAGGCACCGCCGCGCACGTCGATCAGCGTCGCGAACTCCGCCTCGAAGATGCGGTTCGGGAAAGGCTGCTGGCCGCCCAGCACCACGTAGGTGACGCCGTTGACGCCACCCGGGGTCTTCTGCTGCGTGCCGCCATAACCGTCGAGCAGACGGCCGACCAGATCGCTGGTGGTTCGATACATGATCTGACCGATGATCAGCGCCGCCGGGAAGGCATCCGTGTAGCGGTACCACTTGTCGGCGACCAGCGAGGTCACCCACTCGTCGCGACGATCGAAGGAGCTGGCCAGACCCACGTCGGTGAAGGTCCTGTTGGGCGTGTAGCTGGTTTCCAGATTCAGGATCATGCCGTCGAAGAACGGAATCTCGCTGGCGGTCACGTAGGAAGCGCCCAGGCCGAACACGTTCTCCTGGAAGTACTCGCGTGCGATGTGTCCGCGCAGGCTGTCGCCGGCGGCGATCATGAAGGTATCCACCTCATGATAGGCAGCGACGTAGTCGCCCTTGTCCACCGGCGAGGCGCCCAGGGAGTTGGCGCAGGAGCTGACATCGGTCAGCAGATGATTCAGCGCCTCGACACCATCCAGACGTGCATCCGCTGCGTAGTAGAAATACTCCGCCGCGCTGTACACGCCGCCCGGCTCGTTGGACAGGCCGATGTGCGTGAACGCCGTCGCCGCGTTGTTCTCGCCCGCCGCATTCGCACAGGTTGGATCCGGGGTCACGGCATAGAGCGTGTTGACCAGCTGGCCGATGCCCTGGCCATAGAACGGCCGCTCGACCTTGGACTCGGTCCAGCGGAACACACCGTCCGGATTCCAGCGACGTGCCGCCATCGCCTGCCAGCCCCAGTCGCCGTAGTCCGCCTTCAGGCGCACGCCGTAGCTGTACTTCTGGTCGAAGCCACCCTCGAAGAACATATCGTGAATGGTGAACTGCGCCGGCACCACGTTGTAGACCGAATTGGTGGCCGGCAGGATGCTGGGCTGGAACTTCGCGATATAGGAGTCCAGCAGGATGTCGCCGGGCAGCTGATAGCTCAGACGCACCGCCAGGCTGGAATTTCGCTCGTCGCCGAACTCTTCGAGCGCGCGGTCCACGAACAGATGGCGGCGAAGATCCAGGCCTTCCGGAGTATCGAAGGTTCTGAAGAACAGCGCCTGCCCCCAGGCGATGGACTGGTTGCCCACGCGCAGATTCAGCGGGCCTTTCGAATATCCGAGCGTGAAGGTCGGAATATCCACGAAGTAATTTCTGCCGCTCCACTCCAGCGGATTGGGGTTGCGGCCGCCGGGGACGGGATTGCCCAGATTGTAGGGCTTGCCGTGGTAGGCCTTCGGCTCCGCCGGATCCATGCCGCCATGAATGCCGTTGAGCGAGTCGTAGTCAAAGTCCTTGTAAAGGTCGGCGTCGTACAGGGCTCTGACGCGCGCGTTCAAGGTCAGGTTCTCGCTGAACTCGTAGCGGGTTTCCGCTTCGAGGCGCAAGACATCGTAGTTGATCAGGGTGTGGGAGCTGCGCACCTCGTCGCCGCGCCGCACCTCATTGTTCTGGAAGCCCGGAAACGGAACATCGCGCCAGGTGATCAGCTCGGGCAGATTGGCGCCCGGGATCAGAATGGTCGTCGTCAGCGCCGGCGGCAGATAGGCGTCGCGTGAAATCGTCTGCTTGTTGAAGACGTTTCCGTTCTGATTGTTCGGGTTGCCATTGTCCGTCAGATTGAACGCGGTCTCGGCTCTGATGAAGCCCTGAATCTCCAGACCGAAGAGATCGAATCCAGCATGCGCGATCTGCGGCGCCACGGCCGCCATCGACGAGACCAGTGCCAGCGCCGCGTATCTGCCCCGCTCGGCCGACACCGTCCTTCCCCGGCCGGTCTCGCGGACATCTGCAAGCCCCCCCACACCGCGCAACGACTTTTCGTTCATTTGCCGCTCCTCTCTGCTAGCAATTTTTAAGACTGATATGCCGGGCATCCCAACAATGCTTGCCGGTGCCGCGCCCTGTGTCCGAGCGATCCCTTAAGGCTCCACCCGGAGAATGTTTCCGCTCTGGCCAACCGCTATGATGTTTCCGGAACTGGTGCTGGCCACGCCGCTGTACCACGCAACCGCGATGTCCTCGCCCTTGAGCCTCTCCCACTCGGCGTCGTTGCTGCTGAACAGCATCTCGCGCATGCCCGACACCACGGTCTTGCCGCCGGGCAGGCTCGCGACGCCGAACAGGTTCGCGTCCGTGCCGGAGGGGATCGAGCACCAGGTGAGTCCCTTGTCGGCGCTCTTGTAGATGGTTCCCGACTGCCCCACTGCGAACACCGAGCCGTCTTCGCGCTGCGAGACAGCGAACAGCGTCGGCGGACGCGTCTCGCCGTGCACATTGCCGCCGAGCACCGGGAACCAGGTTCTGCCGGCGTCGGAGGAACGGATCACGGTGCCGAGTTCGCCCACCGCGATGGCCAGGCCCGTGTCATCCACATTCACCGCATAAAGCTGCGGCTGAAAACCGTCACCCAGCAGCTCGGAACTGGCGAACAGCGGATCCCAGTTCAGGTTTGCCGCCTTCCAGGTCTTGCCACCGTCCGTGGAACGTTCCAGCATGCCGAAGGCACCGACCACGATCGCAACGCCGTTGGAATTGATCGCAACGCCCATCGCTCTTTCCTTGAGCTCGTTGTCGGCCTTCTGCCACTTGCCGCTGCCGTCGTCGTAATAGATCTCGCCCACCTGACCGGCCATGACGCGGCGCGAGCCCTTGATCGCCACGGCGGTAATCGCAAGTCCGGTCGGGCCGGCTTCCGCCGCCCAGGTCTTGCCGGCGTCGTTGCTGACCATCAGCTTTCCGCCCGCGCCCACGGCGACACCCTTGCTGCCGTCGAAACTGACCGAGAACAAGGCATCGTGGGGAATCCCGCCGACAATCTTGGCTACCGATGCCGCGTGACTCTGGCCTGCCGCTGCCAGCGTCATCAGCAGCATCGCGGCCTTGATCAGGCGCTTGGACAAACAGGTCTGCCTCATCACATTTCTCCCTCTTGCTGGCTCTCGCATGTACAAAAAAGTCCCCTCCGACGCATTGGATGACGGCGCGTGGGAGGGGAATGGAGGCCTTAGATTTTTCCGAAGCTTGCAACCGCTTTCTGCGTGAAGTACTTGTCGTAGACTTCCTCCGCAGGCACGTTCCAGCGGTTCTTGATGCCGCCTGCCACCTTCTCGGCGTGCTCGATCTGCGTCATACGACCGGTCTGGATATCGGCGCTGAGCACGTAGTTCCAGGACCAGATCGGATCCTTGGTGCCTTCGTAGTACAGCGTCAGATCACCGTCTGTGAGCTGGCCGGAACCGGTTTCGAAGTTCACCCACTCCTTGCCGTTGCGGTCGTAGCGGATGTCGGCGCAGTACATGCTGTTGCGCAGATCGATCCACATACGCTTGAAGCCGGCCGGAGCACGGGGGAAGCCGGTCGGCTTGGCCTCAACGACCATCACCTCAGGCGCAAGCTCGAATTCGGTGTCGAAGAAGGTGTTGCCCTTGGGTCCGCCGTGGCGACCCTTTTCCCAGTTCGGACGCTTGCCCTTCCAGTTGCCGCCGGCCGCCATCAGCGCCGGGCGGATTTCCACCACCTTGTAATCACCCCAGGTCAGCATCGGATCGCCGGCTGCCCAGGCATCGGTGAGGAACCAGGTCGCACCGGGAACCAGCGGCTCGAAACGCTGGTTGGCCGGGAACTGTCTGACGCGGCGGAACTGCGGCAGGTAGCCGTACAGATCCGGCATCTTGCGCTGGTCGTAGTACCAGGTGCTGAGGAACGAGGTGCCCGCCACGTCTTCCGTCGAGGTGAACCAGACCACCTGCTGACGCAGCAGATCGTTCTGATTGCGCAGCACCTGGCCGTCGGTACGCGACTGCACCATCAACTCCATCCAGCTGAAGTCGTAGCGATAGTCGATATCACCGGCCGCGTTGATTTCGGTCTCGCGCACGGCGTACTGGGTCATGTCGGCGCGACCCCAGGCGAGCGTCAGATTGATCGTCGCTTCCAGCGCGGTCTTCGGGTCCGGGAACGGCGAACCACCCGTCCACTTCTTGCCGCCGACCGTGATCAGGTTGCCGTCGGCATCGAACTTGGCGCCGCCGGCGGCCTGGCCGCGCATTGTGGCTTCCCAGAACGGACGCGAGTACATCTTTTCCGTGACGTCCAGCGTCGTGGCGCGGATCTTGATCTTGCGCCCCTGCTCGGTGATCTGCCGATACAGGAAAGGATCGCAAAGATGCTTGACGTACTGGACATTGTCCTTGCTGATGATATCGCCGACCTTGACCTTGCCCTTGGTCTGCATCTCGATCGAGATCAGCTCGTCGGGATACGCCTTCTTGATGCTGGCGCCTTGAGCAATCAGAGGCCATGAAGAGCAAAGCACCCCGGCTCCCGCGGTACCTTTTGCCGCCTTCTCCATGAACACGCGCCGACTGTAGTTAAAGTCGTACTTTCCAATCCTAAACATTTCTGCCCCTCCTACGTGGATAAACGCAACATCGCCTCTTACTTATTGCAGGCGCCTCAGCACATCGCCTGTGTCGGACGCAGCACCTTCAGCAACGTTCAAGCACAACACCACAAGACATCCACAGCCTGGTCTTCCTTGCGTCTATCAGACCTTGGCCATCATCGAATCGATCTCGCTGCCCTTGGCCGTGAAGTCGGACAGGTCATAGCTCTCGCCGACGATCAGGTCGGTGCGCGTCGCGAACTTCGGCTTGATGAACCACACCAGAAGCGGCAGCACCACCAGTGCCATGATCATGTTGATGGTCACCAGGATCAGCAGCAGGATGCTCATGTCCGACATGAACTTCAGATCCGACATGAAGTACCAGGGCGTCAGACCGACCAGCACCACTGTGGCGGTGAACAGAATCGCCTTTCCGGTCGTCGACAGGCTCGCGGCAATGGTCCGCTTCCAGTCGCCGTCATGCGCGTGATATTCCTCGCAGATTCGCGACAGCAGATAGATGTCGTAGTCGATGCCGACGCCGACTGCCACCGCGGCCACCATCAGCGAATTGATGTCCAGCCCGACACCCACGATGTTCATCGCCGCGAACAGCAGGAAGTTCGACAGCAGCACCGGAATGATCAGCAGCAGTCCGCCGATGACCGAGCGGTACACCAGCGAAGCCAGGATCACGATCACCAGACTCAGCGCGCCCAGGATCCGGTAGTGGAAACGCTCGGTGACGTTGTTCATCGACTGCTGCAGCGCAATCAGTCCCGTGCCCAGGCGCACCGTGAAGTCCTTGTGATCGACGCCAACTGCGTCAACCGCCTTCTTCGCCGTCGCCAGTGCGTTATCCACGGTTTCCTGCTTGTTGTCGGCATACCACAGCGACACCGTGGAGTTCTGGAAGGCGTAATCCGAGACGTTCGCGAAGTTCTTCGGGTTGCTGCCCATGGTCACCGAGGTGCCCGCCGCGTTGACCGCCTGCGGATCGGGGTCCAGAGGCAGCCACTTCGGGCTGCCGCCCGAGAACAGGCGGTTGCCTTCCATCATGTAGTCGGTGAAGGACAGCGTCGCGCGCGGCGGATGCTCGGAACTCTCGATCAGCGCCTGCAGCTTGGTGCGAACGAACGAGGCTTCCTCGGACCTGGCGACGCGCCACTTCTGGCCGGCACCGGGCTTGGCTTCGATCACGATCTCCAGGGTGTTGACGCCCGGGAAGTTGCGGTTGATCGCCTTGACCGCCATGTTGTACTCGGAGTCGGGGAACAGCACGTTGCTGCCCTCGACCGGGTTGCCGATCTTGATCTGGATCGCCAGATAAGTGGCGGCGACGGCCAGCACAGCGAAGAAGCCCGCGGTGAGAAAGGCCGGCTTGCCGTAGGTGATCTTGGCCAGCGCCAGCAGCCAGTTGCGGATCGCGCCGTGCAGACCCGTGTCCTGGCCGACCAGCTTGTCGATGTTCTTCGGCGTCGGCAGTGCCAGCAGCAGCAGCGAGATCAGGATCACACCGTTGGGAATGATCGCAATCGCCCACCAGCCTGCAAACAGCGCGAAGCGTTCCATCGCCGGAATCGGCGCCATGGCGATCAGCGTGATGCCGAGAAAGTCGGTGATGATTCCGAACACGCTCGGCACCATCATCACGCTCATGCAGATTTCAACGGCCTTCTTCTTGTTTCGGACGTGGGCAAGAATTTCGTAATAGCGTTCTGAATACTGAACGCAGTGTGAGAAGGTTCTTGCGACCAGCAGCACCGGCACCACGAGCAGCAGAGGTTCGATCGGCGAGCGGATCCAGCCGGCCAGACCAAAGCCCCAGATACCCGCGACCACGCTGCAGATCACCGGCGTGACCGTGCCGCCGAAGTTCCTCATGTAGAGCGCCAGCACCACCGTCAGCGCGCAGAACGTGGCGATGAAGATCCAGCCGATCTGGGCGCGCAGCTTGTACACCCAGCCGATCAGCGCCGGCTGGCCTGCGAGATAGACCTCGTGATCCTTGTCACGCGCCTTTTCGACGAGGTTCTGCACGAAGGCAAAAGCCTTGCCCCAGTCCACCTTGGATTCGAGGAAGGTGGCCTGGATGACGGCCGCGCTTTCGTCGCGGGAGACCAGGAAGGTCTTTGCGTTCGGCGACTGTTCGATGCGACGACGCAGGTCTTCCAGTTCCTCAGGCGTGGTGGGAACCCGATCGCCCATCACCGGCTGCATGTTCACACCCAGCGGCGTTGCTTCCGCGTAGCGGGCTTTTTCCGTGGTGATGGAAATGATGGTGTCGTGATCGACGCCCGGCGCGAGGTCGATGTCACGAGTCAGGTTCCAGATCTTCTTGAGGGTTTCGGAGTTATAGATCTTGCCGTCCTTTCGCTTGACCATCACCGTCATGGTCAGCGGATTGCCGAAGTTGGGATGATCCGAAAACACCTTCACATACGGATCGTCCTTGGGCAGCAGATCAGAAAAGACGGTTCTGATATCGACAGTGCGCAGTCCTATCGCGAAGAACAGGGTAAACGCAGCCATGATGACCCACATGATCATGGCGTGATTGACGACCCAGGCGGAAAAACGATTAATCGCAGCTTTCATATCAACAAGCTCCCCTCGTCTGACAGCGTCTGTCGGACATGTTTTGTGCGCTCTCTACGATGCGGCTCTTTTATTCCTGTACTGGCTCGCCGGCGTGGAGTTGCTCTCCATTCACCTGGCGGCCTTCTAGCCGCGATCTGAATCCGACATTACCAAACAAACGTTAGGCCTGCAAGCAATGCGGGGTCCGAATGTCGAAAACAAACCCCGCTTGTGAATCAGGCCTGCCCGCTTGTTCGAAACGGTGGATCGGCCCTGGCAGGCAGCGCTGCATCAGCGCCACAAGGCAGGGCTATGGCGGGCCTGCACTCAGGCCAGAAGGCCGGCACTTTTTGCCGCATGCAACGCCGAGGTACGGCTCTTCACATGCAGCTTCGAATACAGATTGTGCAGATGCCATTTGACCGTGCCTTCGGTCAGGAACAGCTTCCTGGAAATATCCTTGTTGGAAAGACCTTCATCGACCAGCACCAGGATTTCCATTTCACGATCCGAAAGCACGTCCACT
The DNA here is from genome assembly GCF_900111015.1 of Solimonas aquatica. Classification (GTDB taxonomy): domain Bacteria; phylum Pseudomonadota; class Gammaproteobacteria; order Nevskiales; family Nevskiaceae; genus Solimonas; species Solimonas aquatica. Next base: position 308,353 of record NZ_FOFS01000001.1, read on the forward strand.
GCCGGATTGCCGGATGAGTTGTCTTCCGTTGCCTTGGCCTGAAGAATTCCGGCGACCAGCGCCGCGACGGGTTCGGCCAGAGCATTGCCTTTGCCCAGAAGCCGCAGCAGCCCGAGTATGGATTCCCCTTCATCCACGTAGAGCCGGAAGTAGCCTTCGGACACGGCAATCTCCAGGCTTTCCGTCAAAGCGCCCAGGGCTTGCGTGGTGCGCCCCATCGCGTGCAGGCGCAGGGCGTCGAAGACCAGCAACTCTGCCAGCTTGTAACGCTGGCCGGTCTGTCTGGCCCGCACCACGGCGGCCTTCAATGCCTCGCCTTCGGCTCCGGCGCAGCCATTGGCAATCGCGAGGCGTATCGACAGGCGGGTGTTCTTGTCGCGCAGCAGTCCCGGCATGGGACGGCCGCCGCTGTTGACCGAGGCGAGCGCTTCGAGACTGTGGGTCTGTGAAGCGCCATGCTTGAGCAGCAGCATCTCCCGTTCGAAGTCCAGGGTGATGCAGAGCCGCGCCAGACCCCGGTCCCTGCCGACACGCTGCCCTTCCGCCAGCACGTCCAGGGCCGCCGACATCTGGCCTCTGGCGGCCTGCAGACGGGCGGCCGCCACGTAGCCGGCAATCATGGCGTCGACGATGCCTTGCCTGTGCAGACAGGGCATGGCCACTTCCAGTGCCGCCAGGCAGTTTTCAAAGTCACCGCGTTCATAGCTGGCCAGAGCGCTGGTCGCCTTCATCAGGGCCAGCAGATCCGCGACGCCGGCGCGGGCGTCGCCGAACTCGGCCTCGGCCGCTGCGGTTTCCGCCAGCACCTCCCGGAAACGGCCTTCCTTGAGCAGCGCGGCAACGCCGACGACCCGCGCCCAGGCGATGGCATATGCGGAGCCTGCCGTTCTCGCCAGCAGCCTGGCATTGTTGAGCGAGGCCCTGACCGCCGAGAACTCGCACTGGCACTTCTGCGAAAAGGCAACGGCGATCCAGGCCATTCCCTGATAGAACAGTTCACCGCCGCCGAGATCTATCCAGTTCTTCGCAAACTTTCCGGCGGCGATGTAGTCATCGCATAGTCCGGCGATGACCGCTCTCTGCAGATCGGCGGGATCGTACTGTTGCGCGCCGCCGGTTTCGCCGTCCTCGTCCTGGCTGCCCCCGGCTTCGGACAGCTCGACCAGCAGCCGCTCCGCCTCCGGGTAGCGGCGCAGGAACATCAGCGCCGAGACCGACCACGAACTCAGCCTGCGCTCGCGTCTGCCCCACAAGGCCTCGGCCGCGCCGAGCAATTCCAGAAACGTTTCATGCCGGCCTTCCCGGTGGATGAGGATGGGCGCGTAATGCAGCAGCCAGTCCCGCGAGTTCTTTTCCAGGCCGGCGGAAATGGCGAGCCGGATGGCGCGCTCCTGCTCACCGTGCGACCACCACCAGACGGCGGCGTGTTCCTGGACACTCTTGCGATACGCCATATCGCAGGGATCGCGGCTGATCACTTCCTCGCGGATCATGGGATGCATCACGAACAGCGCGCTGCGTTCGCGCCGGAAATGGCGACGGATGGTGCCGATCCTTTCGAATCTCGCCAGCGCCTCCTTGGCGGACGCCTGGGTGAGGCTCTCGACCAGATCGAGCGTGGCCTCCGCCAGTATGGCCATGACCGTGGCGACCTTGCGCTCCGTGTCGGTCAGCGCCGCCAGGAACTGATCGTGGATATACGCCGAGACCGGAATCCCCATCTGGTTGTTGCTGGCGATTTCCTTGCGGCTTCTGGCGGTCATCCCGCACAGCGCCAGCTGGGTCAGTACCGGCCAGCCCTCGGTGAGATCGGAGATGGTGTCGATTTCGTCCGGGTCCAGATCCTGGCCGTTTCTCAAGGCCAGCGCGGCGATCTCGGCCTGACTCAAGGCCAGTTGTGAAGCGGTGATCCAGCGGATCTCCCCGCGCAGCGTGCCGGCGGCCAGGCCGAGCCCTTCGGCGTTGCGGCTGGTGATCACCAGGCCCAGATTCCGGGGCGAGCCCTGAATCAGGAGGTGCAGACAGCGCATTGCACTGGAGCCTTCCAGCAGATGCGCATCATCGACGAACAGCAGTTGCGGGCTGCGCCGCGCGCGCAGCTCCGCGCCCCAGGTGTCGATGGCGGCTTCCATGTCATCGACCCCACAGAATGCATTGCCGTCGCGTCGGCGGCAGATGTTCATCGCCTCTTCGAGCTTGGCGATGAAAACCGCCGAGTCGCGGCAGTCGGCATCGATCTGCAGCCAGCCGGCGGTGGTATCGCGCTCCACTTGCTGGAACCACTGCAAGGCCAGCGTGGTCTTGCCGTAGCCGGAAGGGGCTATGATGGCGACGATCCTGTCGCTGGCCGACGGCGGCGGCAGCTTGTCGCGGGGCAAGGTGTTCGCCGTGACTCTGCCCAGTCTTCTTTCTTCGGCCGTCGCGCTGTCCGGCCTGCTTTTGCCGCCGGCGCCGGTCGGCGGCCTCTTGAGCTGTGCGTTCATGTCAGGCTTCGGGTGGATTGTTCGCATCGCGAGGGCGGCACGCGCCATGCCTTGCTGTTTTTTTCGAACACTCAGATCTTGCCCAGCCGCATCAGGGCGGTCTGGGTGAGATAGCGTTCAAAAATGGCGGGATTGTTGACGCTGGTCTCGTGCCCGCCTTCAACGGCGCGGACCTGTTCGAGACGCGTCAGCCGGCCGGTTTGCACATCCGCCGCCGTGACATGCGACCAGCTCCAGTAGGGATGCTGGCCATCCATGAATTTCTTGCCGCCGGATTCGTAGAGGCTGTAGCAGCCGTCGAAGGAGCGGTAAGGCTGGCCGCGCCGGTCGTAGGTCACCATGCCGACCGGCACCTGGTTTCTGGCGTCGAACCACACCCGCTTTTTTGAAATCGGCGCCCTGGGAAAACCGGTGGGCTCGGCCTCCACGATGATGACCTCGGGAACCATTTCCACCGTGGTATCCCAGAACGTGGTGCCGTAGCGGCCGCCGTGGGTCTTGTGTTCCCAGTTGGGATGCTCGGCGTTCCAGCCGCCGGAATACGAGGCCAGAAAGGGGCCGCGACCCACGATCCTGAAATTTCCCCAGGTGTGCAGCGGATCGCCGGCCGCCCAGGCATCCGAGAGATAGAGCGAGGTGCCGGGCAGCATCGGCTCGAAACGCTGATCGGTCGGAAACTGGCGGATGCGCCGGAACTCCGGAACGTAACCGTAGAGCTGCGGAAAGGTTTTCTGGTCGTAGCTCCAGACATTCAGAAACGAGGTGCCGCGACCGACAGCGGCGAGACAAAGAACACCGACTGGAAGCGCAGCTTGTCCTTGTGCTCCGGCCAATAAGGCTTGGGATCCATGGTCAGCCTGGCGACCGTCATCAGCTCCGCCCAGCCGCCGGTATATTGGTACTGGACCTTGCCGGCGGGATCCACCTCGTACGTCTTGATCGCGTAGAACGAAGCGTCGTGGCGACCCCAGCTGAGCGTCTGCGTCGCCATCAGCTCCAGTCCGGATTTGGCATCGGGGAACGGATTGCCGCCGAGCCAGGGCTGGCCATCGGCGGTCACCACATTGCCGCGCGGGTCGAAGCGGGCCTTGCCCTGATTGGCCAGTGTCGCCTCCACGTACTGCCATGGCGACAGGCGCATGATGTCGGTCGTGGTCGGCGCAACACTCAGCACCCGCCCCTGCTTGCTGACCTGCTCGTAGCGGATGGGATCGAGCAGATCCTTGACGTGCTCGACGTTCGAAGCGTCGATCCTGTCACCGGGCTTGATCCGGCCCTTGCTGTACATCTCGATCGACAGCAGCTCATCCGGATAGGCCTTGGACACATCGCCAGTGGCGGCGATGGCATCCCACATCGGCATCAGCACGCCGGCGGACAGGGTTCCAAGCGCCGCCTCGCTCAGAAACTTGCGACGCGAATAGAATTTGTCGTACCGCTTCAAATGCATGATGGCTTCCTGTGGGCGACCTCTTCTCCGGCGTGGAACATCCGGATGCGCGCGTGCTGCGGTCCGCTGCCGATGCGCCGGCAGGGACCGTCGCAAGCGCGTTCAGGCGTCGGCACGAACCACGACATGCCCGTAGGCATTGCTCTCGAACATGGTCTGCAACGCACGCGGCGCGTTCTCCAGACCGTCCACCACGTTCTCGACGACCTGGATCTCGCCGGCGTTGATCCAGGCGACCATCGCCTTCTTGAACTCCGAGTAGTGCTCTTTGACATGGTCGAAGTTGACCAGGCCCAGCACCTGCAGTCGCTTGACCATCACCTCGTTCAAAAACAGCATGGTCCGGTCCGGACCTTCCGGCAGACCCGGCGCGGTATAAAGCGCCTTGAGTCCGGCCACCACCACGCGCGCGCGCAGATTCAGCAGCGGCAGCACCTTGTCCAGCACATCGCCGCCCACCAGCTCGATGTACAGATCCACGCCCCTGGGGCAGCTTGCCCGCAGCTGCTCGGCGAAGGTTTCGGAGCGCGAGTCGATGTAGGCGTCGAAGCCGAGCTGTGCCGGCGGCACCGAGCACTGATGCTCACCCAGGGAAATGCCGACCACGCGGGCGCCCTGCCGTTTTGCCAGCTGCGCGGCGATCTGGGCCAGGCCGCTGTTCGCCGAACCGATCACCACCGTCTCGCCCTGCTGGGCCTTTCCGGTGACCATCACCGCAAGATAGGCGGTGAATCCGGCGTAACCGAGCGCGCCGGGCACCGAGGCCAGGCGAGGCAGCTGCACCTTCAGCTTGACGGCGCGGCGACCGTCCGTGGCCACATAGTCCGCCCAGGGAAGCAGCCCCATCACCATGTCTCCGGCAGCAAAATCGGGATTGTCAGAGCTGAGCACCTGCGCCACCGCCAGGCCGTTCATGGTTTCGCCCAGCGCCAGCGGCTCGCCCTGCTGCGAGAAGCGCTTCACCTTGCTCAGCAGATAGGGATCCATCGACAGCCACAGGTTGCGCAGCAACATCTCACCCTTGCCGGCCCTGGGCTTGGGCTCTGTGACCACGCGAAAGCAGTTTGCAGTAGGGATGATGTATCGGGGACGCTCGTCAAGAACAATCCGCCGGTTTACGTCGTTCATGTTTTTCATCCACGTGAAATTGATGTTCACCTCTTGGCAAACGCCCATTTTTGGGTCGTCTCCCCCCTGGCTCATGTGGTGCGCGACTGTGTCAAGCCAAGCCCACTGTTTGTAATCTAACAAACAAATGTTAGAATTGGCTACACCTCGGAAACGAGAGAGCCGGTATTACCAGTTGAAGAGCCTGCGGACCTCGCAATCTCTTCAAATCTCGCGCTGCATCCAGCCTCTGTTTCGCGACCCGCACCGGGTTCGGCAAGTGCCGCGCGCGATGGCCTGGCTTGCCGCGCCCGGTTCGGATTCACCGGTAGCGTCCGAACGGCACAACAACAACAGCAGCACCGGCGCAAACAACCAGAAACGTATCCCCGCCCCGCTGCGCAGAACCGGGAAAGGCGCGACGCGAAACTGTCGACGAGCGTCAAAATCGTGGAAGTGGGTTCATGCGATGGTCTGCAGAATGAGCCGGGCCAGATTGATTGCGAGCCGAAACTCGAACTTATTAAACGAATGGCTGATTCCGGCTTGCGGCATATCGAGGCAACCGCCTCCGTATCGCCCAAGTGGGTTCCGCAAATGGCGGATCACAGCGCCGTCATGTGCGGCGTGCACCGGGATGCTGGCGTGCGCTACTCGGTATTGACGCCCCATCTCCAGGGATTCGAGGCGGCGGTGGCCGCGCAGGCACCGGCGATTTCATTTGCGGTGTATTGCAACGCACTACGCGTTTTCGCGTGGCACCGGCACGCGGAGCAAAATGCATGGTGGCAACGAGTTCTGCCTGGCTTCGTCGCTCGCTGCACGCCTCACTGTAACCTTGCAAGTGATTATTTTTTGGTACACATTGCGAGCAGAGTCACAAACCAGATATAAAAGAAATCGATATCCGGAACGCCAGCGCTGTCTTAACCTACAACGTCATTTGGGATTCTGCCGGAACCACAGATCAAGACATCATGAATTGACCAAAGGAAAAATGTGCCATGCGTACCTGGACCACTTTAAATTTGGCAGCTCACGAGCAATACAGCTACTGGCGGGAAGTCATCTGCCTGGCATACACGGTTCTTGATCCGGTCTGCCGCGAACGCGATTCCTTCGAAAGCACGGTCAGGGCCACCGAAATCGGCGGCCTGACGATTTCCGACACGGTCTCGAAAGCACAGACCGTCATCCGCGGCAAGCACGAAATCCGCAGGCTGATGACAGAGGACTTCTACGTCATCCTGCAGCTCGACGGCCGTTGCAAGGTCTCCCAGCACAATCGCGAGAGCGTGATCTCGGCGGGCGACTTCGTGATGGTCGACGCCTCGGAGCCTTTCGACATCGCGTTCGAGGATTTCAACATCCTCACCTTCAGCATTCCCCATCAGCGTCTGCTGCCCCTGCTGCGGTCGGCGCAGGATGCGGTGGCCGTGCGTGGCTCCGCCGCGTCCAGCATCAGCCCGCTGACGCGCTCTTACCTGCAGTCGCTCAAGGACGCCTCGGAGGACTGGCCCGAGCAGGTGAAGGACGTCACCACCTCCCATCTGCTCAATCTTCTGGCCTTGACTTTCGGGCCTGCGGCCAATACCGAGAGCCGAAGCTCGGAGCGGCATGCGTTGAAGGTGGCCATCGATCGTTACATCGATGCCAATCTCGCCAACCCGCAGCTGTCGGTCGCCATGGTCGCCGGTCACTTCCATCTGTCGCCGCGCAGCCTGCACCGGCTGTTCGAGCTGAGCGGCCAGTCATTCACGCAGATGATTCTGGACAAGCGACTCGGGCGCGCGGCGGCGATGCTCAAGGACACCGCCCGCGAACTCTCGGTCTCGGAGGTCGCCTACCGCGCCGGCTTCAGCGACCTCTCGCATTTCTGCAAGACCTTCAGCCGGCGCTACGGCATTTCGGCCAGCCAGTTCCGCCGCGCCCCGTATGAACCGCTCAATCTTCCCGCAGAGCCGGGCTATACCCCGGGGATCATCCTGCCGCCGTCTTCCTGAGCGGGTGCAGTCATCCGTTTGCCTGGGCAGCCGAGCTTCCGCCCGACGCCGGTACGCCGCCCAGACTTCAGCCAAGTGCCGTGAAGCGCGGGAACAGCAGATTGTTCTCCAGGTGGATGTGTTCCATCAGATCGTCGATCAGCTTGCGCACCCCGGTGTAGAGCGCGCGCCAGGTGGCGCAGGCCTCGGCGGGTGCCTGGGTCTGGTGCGCCAGATGCTCCAGGCGGCGCAGGCGCTCGCCATGCTCGTCGTGCTCGTGGCGCATCATCTGGATCGGCTGCGCCAGCGCCACAAAGCCGGTGCTCATCATCGGGAACAGTACTTTCTCTTCCTTCTGCATATGCGCGTCCAGTTCCTGCGCCAGCTCGCGCAGGGCCTCGGCCAGGCCGGCGGGAACCTCCGGATGCTGGCGATGCACTGCCTCCACGCGCGCGGCCAGCCGGATCAGCTCCGGCAGCTCGCGGCGATGCACTTCGTGATAGCGGCGCAGGATGTGATCGATCAGCGCCGGGGTCTCGCCGGGGGCGCTGGCCGCGGCGCCCGGATCCAGCCCCTGCAATGCCCCCAGCAGCTCGTTCAAGGGCAGATTGCGGCGCGCGGCCGCCTCCTGCAGGGAGGCATTGCCGCCGCAGCAGAAGTCGAGCTTGTAGCGGCGAAACACGGCGGTGGCGCCGGGCAGCTGCGCCGCGATCTCACCGAGGCGGCGCTGGCTCAAAGAGTCGGCCGCTTCCGCAGCCGCAAGATCGATGCTCATGGGTCCTGAATCCTCGCAATGCCGGCAGGCCTCGCCCGCCCTGGCAAGCCACTATCAGGTATTTCTTATACTTCTTTATTGACGCCGATCAAGCCGCGTGCTCAGGCCGGTGGCGCGGCGCTGCGGCGCCGGCCGCGGGCCGGCTTCACCGGCTCGACGACGACGGGAATCTCGGCCAGCAGATCGCGGAAGCGCTTGTTGCGCGCGGGTGATTCGCAGAGCTGCGCCAGACTGCGCTGGTCCAGCACGCGCAGGAAAGCCGCCATCGCCTCGTGCAGCGCCCCCTTGAGCGTGCAGCAGGGACTCACCATGCAGGTGTTGCTTTCGCGTTCGAAGCATTCCACCAGGGCAAAGCTGTCTTCGGTGGCACGCACCACCTCGCCTACGCTGATGGCCGCCGCCGGCTTGGCCAGCTGCAGGCCGCCGCCACGCCCGCGCAGGCTCTCCACCAGACCGGCGCCCACCAGGGTCAGCACCACTTTCATCAGGTGATTGCGCGACACCCGATACCGCGTGGCCACCTCTTCGATGGTGTGCAGACGGTCCGGCTCCAGCGCCAGCAGCATCAGCAGGCGCAAGGCATAGTCGGTGTGGGTGGTCAGACGCACGGCGGTCTCCCGGCAAATGGACGGCGCCTTATAGCACGGACCGGGCAGCGCCCGGTGCGCCCCGGGCCCCGCGGATTGACCCCGATAAAAGATGCACTATAAATACTACTTTAATGTGACTCCGGCATCGTGCACCAGGAGCTCATCATGAAGGTTCAGAGTTCCCGCCGGTTGTGGTACTGGCTGGCCATCGTATTCGTGGCTTCGTTCGCCACCCTGTTGTGGGTGGGATGCGAGATCTATCTGCAGAAGCCGCCGATTCCGGCGCGGGTGCTGGCCGGCGACGGCAGCACGCTCTACACCGGCGCACAGATCCGTCGCGGTCAGGCGGTGTGGATGGCCGCCGGCGGCCAGGAGCTGGGCTCGCTCTGGGGTCATGGCAGCTATGTCGCCTCCGACGGGTCGGCGGACTGGCTGCATCGCGAAGCCGTGACGCTGCGGGCATCGCTGCGATGATCGGCTATCACGCCCGACAAGGGGCGCATGAACCGCAGCCGGTGCCAGCCAGCGATCCCCTGCTGGGCACGAGCGCCACGCCTTCGATGAAGGCCACCGGCAAGTATTTCCTCACCGTGATCGGCCTGTTTCTGGCGCAGATCGGACTGGGCGCGATCACCGCGCACTACGCGGTGGAAGGCCGCGCCTTCTTCGGCATTCCGCTCGCCGATGTGCTGCCCTACACCGTCACCCGCACCTGGCACACGCAGCTGGGCGTGTACTGGATCGCCACCGCCTGGCTGGGCACCGGTCTGTACATTGCGCCGCTGCTGTCCGGCCACGAGCCGAAGCTCCAGCGCCTGGGCGTGAATCTGTTGTGGCTGGCGCTGCTGGTCGTCGTGGTCGGTTCCAGCTTCAGCGGCTGGCTCACCGCCATGCACAAGATCGGCGTGGATCGCTCGTTCTGGTTCGGCAGCCAGAATCTGGAGTTCACTGCGCCGGGCCGCTTCTGGCAGATCCTGCTGTTCGCGGGCCTGCTGTTCTGGCTGCTGCTGATGGGCCGCGCCCTGTGGCCGGCGCTGACCCGCCCGTCCGAAAGCCGCGGCCTGATTGCGATGGTCTTCGTCTCCGCCATCTGCATCGGGCTGTTCTACGCCAGCTCGCTGAGCTGGAGCGCGCACACCCACTACTCCATCATCGAATACTGGCGCTGGTGGCTGGTGCACCTGTGGGTGGAAGGCTTTTTCGAAGTGTTCGCCACTGCGGTGATCGCCCTGATCTTCACCAGGCTCGGCCTGGTGCCGGCGGCCAGCGCCAATCGCGCCGTGGTGTTTTCCACCATCGTGTTCCTGTTCGGCACCATCTCTACTTCACCGGCACCCCCACCGCCGTGATTGCGCTGGGCTCGGTGTTTTCGGCGCTGGAAGTGGTGCCGCTGTCGCTGGTGGGCTTCGAGGCCTGCGAGAACTACCGCCTGAGCCAGGCGCAGCCCTGGGTGGCCCGCTATCGCTGGACCATTCTCTGCTTCGTGGCGGTGGCGTTCTGGAATCTGCTGGGTGCGGGCCTGCTGGGCTTCACCATCAATCCGCCGATCTCGCTGTACTACGTGCAGGGCCTGAACCTCACGCCCACGCACGGTCACGCCGCGCTGTTCGGTGTCTACGGCATGCTCGGCATTGGCCTGATGCTGTTCTGCCTGCGCGGCCTCACGGCCCGCGCCGCCTGGTCCGAGCCCCTGCTCAAGACCATGTTCTGGTCGCTCAATATCGGTCTGGCGATGATGGTGTTCCTGTCGCTGCTGCCGATGGGGCTTTATCAGGCCTATGAGGCCATCGCGCACGGCTACTGGTTCGCCCGTTCGCCGGCGGTGGTGCATTCGCCCTTGATCGAACACCTGGCCTGGCTGCGCGTGCCGGGCGACATCGTGTTCGCGGTGGGCGGCATCGCCCTGGGTCTGTTCGCCTTGCGGCTTCATACGGCGGGCCGGCGGGCCTTGCCGATCGGCAAGGCGGCGAACCAGCAGGCCTGAACCTCGTGTGCGGCGCGGCGGGCTTATTGACCGATGTCAAAACCCCACCGCGCCGGCCATGCGATGGTGACCCGCGTCGTCACGCTTGGCACATCGTCAGGGACCCTGTACGTTCCCTGGCGTGCGGCGTTTTTGCCCGCACCGCAGGAGGGTCCGCATGAGCACACCGCTTTCCGATGATCCCCAGCCCAGCACGGTCCTCGCCAATCTCGCGGCCGCGCACAAGGCCTGGAGCCGCCCCGATGCGCAGCACAAACGGATGATGATCGAACAGATCGCCTACGCCATGGCCATGCGCCGCGGCTTTGCCCCGGGCAAGGAGTTGCAGGACTGGCTCGCGGCCGAAGCGGAGGTGGAGGACATCCTCAAGGGCGAAGGCTTCTGCGGCGACTGAGCCTCTTCACGCCCCGGGGCGCGGCGCATAGTGCGCACGCGACCAGCGCAGTTGCCGCGCTCTCGCCCGGCGCAGGAACGGCGCGAAGCGTCCCAGGCCGATCAGCAGTGCATTGAGCGCGTGCCAGGGCTGACGCAGCGGGCGCAGAAAGTCCACGAACAGCACCGCCCGCAGGCCCTCGGTCTCGTTCCACACCTCATGCTGGAAGCTGTCGTCGAAAATCAGCAGCTCGCCCTCGCGCCAATGGTGAATCTGATTGCCGATGCGGATGCGGCAGCGCGACTGCGGCTCGGGCACGCGCAAGGCCAGATGCAGGCGCAGCACGCCGTTGTAGGCGCCGCGATGTGCCGGGATGTGCTTGCCCGGCGCCAGGATGCTGAAGAAGGCGGTGCGCAGGCCTGGAACGCCGGCGAGCAGCTGCATGGTACGGGGACAGCGGCGCTGATTGTCGCGACAGTCCATGCCGACACCGCAGAGCCAGAAAGTCTTCCACCGGTCGTCGGCCTGGATGACGCGCACCTCTTCGAGAATGTCCTGAAAGCTGGGCAATGCCGCGAGCCGCCGCATCACCTCGTCCAGCTCCGCGCGGACGGCGCGCCAGTCCTGCTGCAAGCCCGCAGTCCAGGTGAAACAGGCCGGATCGTAGACCGGTGGATCGCCGTGCAGCGAGGCTGCGGCGACACGCGCCTCCAGCCAGTTCTGCAACACGAGGCCCAGGCGCGCCAGCAGCCCGGGCGGTGGCGGAAACGTGTTCCGGCGATGCGGCGCGAAGCAGTCGGTGGAATCGGGCATGACGGATCAGGCTGATGGCAGTCTCCCGCATTGGCGCACGGCGACGATGAACCGATCCGGAATCTCGGCGCCGGCGCGAAGCCGGCGATACCGCCAGAGCGGCCCGTCTCAATCGGCTTCGGCGAGCGTGGGCACGCCCAGCACATTGAGCAGCCCGCGGACAAAATCGGGGATGTCCTCGGGCATGCGGCTGGTGACCAGATACCCGTCCATCACCACCGGCAGATCCACCCATTCGGCGCCGGCATTGCGCAGGTCCATCTGCAGCGAAGGTCCGCTGGTCAGACGCATGCCACCCACCAGGCCCGCGTCGATCAGCATCGCGGGCCCGTGGCAGATCGCGGCGACGGCCTTGCGCGCCTCGCCGAAGGCATGGATGAAGGCGATGGCCTGCGGTTCCTGGCGCAGCCGGTCAGCATTCTTCTGTCCGCCCGGCAGCAGCAGGGCATCGAAGTCTTCGGCGCGCGCCTGGGCCAGCGGCAAATCCACGTCCACGCTTTCGCCCCAGTCCTGCTGGTGCCAGCCACGGATTCTGCCGGGCGCCTGCGTGTGATCGGGGGCAATCACCGTGGTGCGCAAGCCTGCCTGCTCCAGCAGACGTCGCGGCTCGCTGAGTTCACTGGGTTCGAAACCATCGCTGGCGAGGATGGCGATATGCTTGGTTTTGCTGGCTGAGGACATGATGGTTGACTCCTGAGACCTTGAGCGAAAGCGCTTACCCGCAGTTATCGGGCCCGCAGACGCAGCACAGGTACGAGGCTTGCGGACACGCGGCTTGCAGGTGCCGCACTGCAGCCGCTGCCGGCAAGCAGGTCCACGCTGCACCATTCCCGGATGCAAGCACAGGAGCCAATCGCCATGTCTTCACGCCAGAAACCCGGCGCCGGCGCGCGCAGGATCGAGCAGGAACGCCGCCTCGACGCCAATTCCGAACTCGCACAGGTGCGCCGGCTCGGCCACCCTGACGCCGGCGACGAGCGTCTGGCCCGCAAGACCACGCGGCCGGCCCCGCCGCTGCGGCGTATGCATTAGCCGCCGCCCGGAAATCCTTCTTCAAGGCATCCAGTTCCAGATGTCCGGCTGTGATTGCAGCCAGGCCTGTATGGCACGCTGCTGCGCGCGACTGGCGGCATCGATACGGAAAAACGGCTCCTCGTCATGCTGATCCTGGCGCAGCTCATAGCCGACCTTGGCCGCCTCTTCGCCCAGGAACTTCAGGTACGCCCCGATGCAGCGCTCATAGGCCGCCACGGCTTCCAGCGGGTCGCGGCCCGTCAGGGCCAGACGACGGTGCGCCGGCCGGTGGATGAGGATGCGTCCGCTCATCGCCTCAGTACTTGCTGTCCAGACGCTTGGCGGCAGCCAGGTGTGCGCGCAAGGTGGGCACGGTGTCCTGCGCAAAGGCGCGCAGGTCCGGATCCTTGCCTTTTTTGGCCTGCTTCTCGAACAGCGCCACCGCCTTGTCGTGATCGTCCTTCATGGGCTGATCGATAAGTAGGCGGGATTTGTTGCGCTCTCTCTAGCTACGGACTTTTTTTGCTAGGTCGTCACTCCTTCGGACCCTGAACGGCGCCAACGCTGGATCTGGTTCCCCAAAATGGAACGTCACGAGGTCGTCGTCCCCTGGGCCTCGTTCTACGTCAACCCGTTCGATCAACTGCCCTTGGCGGAGCTTGCGAGAAAACGGATTGGGAAACGGGCGCGGATCATTCGGCAGCTCCCGTCGCCATCGATGAGCCCCCTCAAATCCTTCGACGGTCAGTTCGCCTGCAAGCAGCCTTTGAAGGCTTCGTGCCGAAATCCGGATCGATTTTTCGCTCACTGACGAGTACCCCATGCTGCCCTGGCCAAAGCCATTGCCATTTTGATTTAAAAACGCAGTCGCCGTGTTGAACGCCGGCGTCGGGAGCAGTCCCACCGCACGGCCGACAACCTTCTCAATTTCCTCATAGCGTGCATCGGAACGAACGTACCACCGTGCGTTGATACGGTGGGTCGTTGAACCGCCGAACACATTCGGCGCGGATTCCTCTGCTCCGACGACTGCGACGAAAGCCACCCACTCGGTCCGCCTGAGAAACTCTCGGAAGATATCCGCCTCCGACGGACTTGGCGGCCGGATCTGATTCGCTCGCAGGAAATCGCATCCGCCGTCGCAAACGATGATTCCAGCTGTCGGCGCGCCCGATGCCTTCAGCTTTTTGGCTTTCAACTGCAGCGCATTCCACAGCACGTTGTTTGTGAGGGCATGTATGCCGGTGACCGGCGTGTAGCTCGCACCGAAGAATCGCTTACCACGCTGGAAGGTCACCGTGATATCCGCGCCGTCCGCCGTCAATCGAAGTGAATCCGAATTGGAACTACTTGCCTGAATGCGACGGAAGAACGGCAGGACATGTTGCGCTATGAACTGAAAGTATTGTCCTTTTGGCGGTAGCTTGAGGCGCGTCTTTGGAACGCGACGACCGGTGTCCAGCTCTGCCTCGTATTGGATGTGTACGTCGTTTACGGAAAGCCCCACTTTACGTGCACATTTCTGGATTTCCTGACTGAACTGCGCCATCGGATACTCCCGATGCCGATCAGCGTCGGATACCGCAGTGATATCCGCAACGAACAGGCACTCGTCCGGTGTGCCTGCGTCGAAGTACCAAAGATCTGGCCGCTTCCGATTAGAGAGTGCGTCCTCCTGTTTGATACGGCCCACTTTCGAGAACGCCGCCAACAGGACCACTTCCCAGCACGTTGGGAGCCTGTCTGGTCCTGGGCGATTGAGGCGATCTGCCAGCTTGTCGACGTCACCAACCGGCAGGACACCAGAGAGCTGGTCCAGCCCAGCCTGAAGATCTCGACGGTTGAATAACAGCATCGCAGCCGCCCCCGACGCTTGAATATACCGATCCTAACTAGAGATCCGACGCAACTTATCTACCGAAACGCCTCCGTTCGGCCGCTGTGTTCCCGCAAGAGGCCTGCATACTTCGAAATAGGAAAATCGAAGCGCCCGCGCAGATTCAGGTGCCTGAACCGCGAGGGGCTGATGGATGCGCGTGCGGCGTCGTTCACTTGGATGCCTTGCTTTTCGACGGCCTCAACGGCCACCTCCAGATGCACTGCGTTCCAGTACTGAAGAATGTTGGCAAGCAGATTCAAAGCGCCGGAGATTGCGATCATCTCGTCCTTGTCCCGGCCTTTGTCCGGAGCCAGCGGGCCGTAGAAGATCGCGCGCTTCAGTCGATGGGAATTCTCGACCTGCGTCAGGAGCCGGTTGATCTCCCGGCGAAAGTCTTCGTTCAGCAGGTAGTCGCACAGAAAAATCGTGCGCTGCAGGCGCCCGAGATGCTTAGCGGCAAGATATGTGGGGTTTCCCTTCGCCGCACTGCCGAAACGCTCCAGAATCGTGACAGCCGAGCATGTGGCGTTGCCCATCGAGGCGCAGACGCGAACAAACTCATCCCACTGCTCATGGATGAAGCTCTCGTTGACGCCGCACGTCACGACGTCCTTCAGAACCTCCGGTACGTCGAACCCGCGCGGCATCGTCAGATCGAGATCCTTCATGTCGCGGATACGCGAGCAGAGGTCGAAGCCCAGGCCCTTGGCGAATCCCATGCCCACATCGGTATAACCGTGGGTGTCGACCGCGAGGAGGTGGATCGGCACGTCGGTCTGCATGATGACGCCCTGAATGGCGACACCAACTTGGCGATTGTTCAAGACGTGCGGCTGGCTATATGCATAGGCACGGTTGTCGAGAATGTGATCGTAGATCCCGATCGAGGCCGTGCGGCGACGATAATCGACCCGGGAGTTCCACAGTGTCGGGGACGACTGCATGGACATCATGTCGGCCGCTGCGGACGTGCCGTCACCGCTGGCGGCGGCAAATGGCAGCTTCTTGTAGTGCAGCAGCACCGCCTGATTGGCCTTGGCCAGCGTAGTCTCACGCTGGAGTGTACGAACGACGTTGGCGACCTGTTCCTCAGTGATGCCGGGGATCATTTTCGCGACGCCGGCGGCGCCCATGTCAGTCCCGAGCGCCAACAGGCCCGCGTAACACAGCTTGAGTTCGTTTTCGGTACGCGCGGGACGGCCAAGCAGCTTGGAGCTGAAATGTGTGTGCTGATCGACGAACAGCAAGACGTCGGGTAACTGAGCTTCTGGGAGTGCTCGGATGACGTGGTCCCTGGCGATTTTCTGCTTTCCGCCGACCAAGTTGTCGGCCTTCACCTGTGGATAGACCAACTTGTCGTTCTTGATCTTGATCTCACCGGCTTTGACCTTCTCGGCAACTTCAAGCACGCGAGCTTCGGCGAGCTTTTTGATGGGCCCCAGAAACTCGTGTGAATCCAGGGGCAGACGCAACCGATCGTAGTGGCCGCGCTTCGCCTTCTTCCACAGTTCCGGCGAGATCAACATCTCGTCAGGATTGCGATGATCGCCACTGGTGTCGATCCAGCAGGCACCTGCGCGTAGCTTGCGCCTGATCTCGGACAGAACGGAAAACTCAAAGGCATGCATCGCCTTCTCGCGATCCGCTTCCTGATTGACGTCCTTGTCCCACACACTGGGGACATCGAATTTGCGCTTCGGAAGATCGTACTTGCTCTTCTCATAGAGCTGCCCGATCTTGCTGAGGTTAGCGAGTGTGGAATCGCCGTCCGGTCCTTGAATGTCCAGCTCCAGGAGTTTGCGCAACAGCTTTCTCGGGCGCGGATCAGCGCCTGACGTGATTTGCGTGCGGACCTCTTCGGCGCGCGACTTGGGACCGGCGGTGTCCTGGGCATTCGCCATATCCTTGAGTTGCGACTGAACACGCGGATCAGTGATGTCTCCGTGCTTGATGAGGTCAACAAACGACTTGATGACCCTCCGGTATTCCGTGATCGTGTTGGGCTGATTCTCGCGAACGGCCCCCATTGCGCGCGTGTAGATGTTCGTCGTGGTGTCGGCGACCTGCTTGATGATGACGTCGGTGAGCCTGCCCAAGACGGCGCGCAGGAAGCACACGATATGCATCGCGCGGTTCGTATCCGCCATCGTGCGAAGCTGAGACGGGCGGTAGGTTTGGACGGTGCGAAAGAAAATTTCCGCTCGTTCCCGCGGGACCTTCGACAAATCCACGTCGGCCACGCCGATCGCCTTGAGGGTTTCAATCTTGCTGTTGATCTCGTTGAAGTTGTCCTGGGTCCGCTTACCCGGCGGCTCCTGCAGCCAGGCGAGCATCGTGTTTTGGTCCGGCCGCTTCTCCATCAACCAGCGGTACCACTCCTCGATTTGTTTTTCGGGGACGGCCTTCCGGATCTCCATGTAGATCCAGTGGTCCATGTCCTTCATTGCGCGGACTGCGAGGTCGCGGACGGCGCTTTCCGCGGGGATGATCAGCTTGCGGTCGTAGAACCAGGCGAAGGCCGCTTGCAGCAGGCGGTCGGTCGACGACGTGCCCCGGCAGGCCTCTCGCAGAAACTCCATCAACTGCAGCTCCTCCCGGCGCTCGTGGGACCGGAATCCCAAGCGGTCCATGACCCAGGCTTGCTGCGCCCACAGGGTTTGCCGGCGCCGGTACAGAACCTTCAGCGAGCCGATCTGCGGGGCTCTCAACCCAAACTGGCTCGCGAGCAATTGCAGGATCGGTTTTGGGACGACATCCAGCCGTTCCAGTTTGCAGCCGGTCAGGCGGAGAAAGGCCAGCTGTACCCCGAGTGCAATATGAAAACGTTGAGTGAAGCTCGAAGTTTGGATGGCCGCTACGTCGGCTTCTGTCAGGCGGAAATACTCCACCTCCCGATCAAGCAGCTCGCGTGGAAGCGATTGCCAACCAAGATAGTCGTCCTGAATGCGCGCCATTTAGCCCCCTCCGACGTCCCCCCGCGCTCAGTAGCAAGCAGCTTTGGAATCCGGGGTTAATGTAACGGCCTTGGCGGCCAATTGCTTTGCATAGCCGGCGGGCGTCAGCCCGCCGAGCGCTTTCTTCGGTCGTTCCTCGTTGTATTCACGCACCCACGCATTGATCACGGCCTGTGCGTGCGCGAGGCCGATGAACCAGTGCTCGTTGAGGCATTCATCGCGCAGGCGCCCGTTGAACGATTCGACGTAGGCGTTCTGGTTGGGCTTGCCTGGCTCGATCTGACGCAGCATGACGCCGTTGCGATGTGCCCAGGTCAGCATGGCCTTGCCGGTCAGTTCGCGGCCGTTGTCCGATCGAATGACCGACGGCTTGCCACGACGCGCGCAGACTTCGTCGAGCATCCGCGTGAGCTGGTTGCCGCCGATGCTGTGCTGGGCCATCACGGCCACCGCTTCGTGCGTGGCGTCGTCGACGATGACCAGACACTTGAGCGCCCGGCCCGATGCGATCCGGTCGAAGATGAAATCGATCGACCAGACTTCGTTCGCGGTGCTGGGCCGGATCAGCGGCTGACGGTCTGTCGGCAGCACCTTCTTGCGGCGGCGCCGGCGGACGTGCAGCTTCTCCAACGCGTACAGCCGATCCACACGCTTGTGGTTCACCTGCAGGCCGTCCTGCCGCAGCTTCAGGTAAATCATCTCGGCGCCATAGCGCCGATGTTTCTGCGCCAGCGCCACGATCTTCTGTCGCAGATCGGTGTTGCGATCCGGCGCCGGTGCGTAGCGCAGCGAGCTGGCGCTCATGCCGATCGCCGCCAATGCCCGTCGCTCTGTCAGCCCTAACGATTTCATCTCCCGCACCGCCTCGCGTCGAGCCGGTGCGGCCATCACTTTTTTCGCAGCACCTCACGGATGACCTCCGTTTCCAGAAGGCTCTCCGCCAGCATCTTCTTCAGCCGCGCGTTTTCAACTTCCAGGGCCTTCAGCCGCTTGGCATCCGACACGTCCATGCCGCCGAACTTGCTGCGCCACAGGTAGTAGCTGGCGTCCGAGAAGCCGTGCCGTCGGCATAGCTCCTTGATCGGCACGCCAGCATCCGCTTCCTTCAGAAATCCGATGATCTGCTCTTCGCTGAACCGCTTCTTCACGTCCAATCTCCTTGATGGCGGGGATTGGATTCCAAACCGTGTCGCTACTCAACTACGGGGGGACGTCGCCTCAGGAAAAGTTAAAAAATAACGCACCCAAATAATGCGGCCGTGATTCGTGGCCTGAGTAGCGAGGCTGCATCGATCCAGCGAGCGGTGAGCCTACTCCGGAAAAGTACAGCTCTCCAAGCCCAAGCGGAAACTTGTCGGCAGACAAACGGCGCTGCAAGTAGGCGGAATTTGTTGCGCTGATGATTCTGGGCTGTCTTGTTGTCGGATAAGTAAAATATATAAAAACAGATATTTACAACAGTAAATCTGGATGTTCTGGCTTTCTGCGGGCTGAGCTACGTCGTGCAAGTAGGAGGAATTTGTTGCGCTGGAGTGCCTTCTGAAAAGCATCGATTTCGCGATGGAAAGCGGGACGTTTAAGCAGATTATGGTTGGACTTGATGGACATTCCGTTATTAGACTAATAAGAGCTTGTAACTCATTGATCTAAAAAACGCGGATACCGTAGCAATCGCTATAGAAACTGCCGATAGCCCCTCTTCTGCGGAAGGGTATCGCGGACACCCGAGGCCCGGGAGCCAGGGCTGGATCGGCGTAGAATGTGGGGGTGTGCTCCGGGACTCGCTGGGCGAAAGCCTCCCCCCGGGGACGTACGAAACACAAAGCCCACGCACCCGCGTGGGCTTTTTCGTTCGGGGGCCAGGTCCTACTTTGCGGTTTGAAGCCGACGAATCTCCGCCTTCGCTTCGGTGAGCTGCCCCTGGAGCGCCGACAGCTTGCCTTCGAGCTTTGCGGCTTCCCGGACGGCCTCGTCGCGGTCCTTGCGATACTGGTCAAGCGAGGATTGCAGAGACTCCAGCTCGGTCCTGGTGCGATCCGATTCGGCTTTGTGTGTGGCCAGGGTCTTCGTCGATTGCTCTTGTGCCCGCTGGAGCGCGGCCTCTGCTGCTGCAACGGCCTCCTGGCGCTTGGCGGCGTCGCGCTGTGAGCGCGCCAGTTCTGCCTGGGTCGAGGCATGCGCTTTGAGGGTTTCGGCCAGCGACTGTTCGAGCTCACCAACGCGCTTCGCCGCGCTGGTCGCCTCGCGCTCGCGCTCGGTCTGAGAGCGCTGCAGCGCCGTTTTGTGCTCATCCACCCGAGCCAGGAGGTGGCGCTCATTGCCTTCGGCCTGTTCGCGTTGGCGCTGCAACTCGGCGGCGTGGCGCTGCGTGGTGCGTTCGCGTTCGTCCTCGGCGGCACGAGCCTGGGCTTCCGCAGCGGCCGCGCGTGTAGCCTGCGTGGCGAGTTCACGCTCGGCCGTCGCCAGTTTGGCGCTCAGCGTCCGCTGGTGCTCCTTCTGCCGATCGATGTCGGCAGTGAGGCTCGCGACCGCTGCGCGCAGGTCGGCTTTTTCGCTCTCGAAGGTGCGCCGGTCGTCTGCGAGCGCGTCGCGCTCGGCAGCGATCTCCATTTCGAGCGCTTTGCGCTCTTCGCTGGCCTCATCGAGCGCGGTCGAACGGATCTTGTCGTAAAGCTCCGCCGCGGCGGTGGCGATCGGCGCCGGCAGATTCAGCCGAGCCGGCAGGTTCTGGAAGTAGGTTTTGAGGTGCGCATTGACGGTGTTCGGGGATCCCGTGCCCAGCATCGTTCGAACCCCTTCGATCGTCGGGCGATCGCCTTTTTCGAGGAGCAGATCGGCGGCGCGCGTGACGTCATCGAGGGTGATTCCAGGGCGCATCGGGGTCTCCATACTTTCAAAACGGCCAAAATCAGGATAAGTTTCGATAATGGGTATTTATCGAAAGCTATTTTTGAGTATCGTATTAAATAATACATACAATGCATGAATAATATCGAAACTCCAGCCGGCGAGACACTTCTCGCCGCGGTCCAATCCGCCAGCGCGTTGCTCCCCCAAAAGCAGCCGGCCGCCGCCCGCCTCGAAGATCTGGAGGCCGGCGCCGAGACCGCCTTCCAAGCGTTTCGGTTGGCTGCTACCCCAACCAGCACCTGGCAAACGTACGCCCGGGGCCTGCGCTACGTCTGCGGCTGGGCGCAGGCGCGGTTCGGCGAGCCGCTACCCGTGCCCACGCCGCCGGCCGTCGCCACGCAATTCGTCGTCGACCATTTCGGGCTCCCGGTACGCGACAAGGCCGGCCGCCTGACCCTGACGCCGGTACTGCCGGCCGCCCTCGACCAGGCGCTCGTCGACAGTGGTTTCAAGTCCCGCCTGGGCCCGCTGAAAATGTCGACCATCGATCATCGGCTGGCGATTCTGAGCTGGGCGCATCACGAAAAGAACCTGGTCAGCCCCACCGAAGACCCGGCGGTGCGCCGCCTGCTGGCCGACTGCCGCAAGCTGGCCCTGGAACTGGGCCAAGCCCCCAAACCCAAAGCCGCGGCCCCCCAGGACGCGCTCGACGCCATGCTGGCGACCTGTGATGAATCCCTGGAGGGTTTACGCGATCGCGCGGTCCTGCTCTTCGGCTGGTCGAGCGGCGGCCGCCGGCGCTCCGAAATCGCCAACGCCCTGGTCGAGGATCTGGAATGGCTCGATGAGCGGACCGCCGTGTTCTCGATGCGACAGTCGAAGACCGGCGACACGGGCCCCAAACCGGTAGTCGAGGACGCGGCGGCTGCACTACGCGCCTGGCTCGACCGCGCCGGTATCCGTACCGGTCCGCTCTTCCGTCGGCTATACCGGGGTGGCGCCACGCTGGGCGGCGGCCTGACGCCGCATTCGATCGGCCAGATCGTCAAAAGCCGCGCAGAGCTGGCCGGCCTGGTGGGCGACTTCGCCGGTCACAGTCTGCGTCGCGGCTTTGTCACCGAAGCCGGCGCCAACCAGCTGCCGCTCGCCGACACGATGGCGATGACGGGGCACCGCACGGTGAAGTCGGTGGTCCGGTATGGCGATGCCGGCGCCTTGGCGCGCAGCCCGGCGGCGCGGCTGCTGGCTGCCGGTCGCAAGCGTCGATCACCTCCCGACGTCGGGTGAAACCCGACGTTTTCAGAGTGGCTAAATTTCGACCAGAATCATCAAGGTGGGCTAATTCTCCTATCCGGACACTTGTATTGCATTTTGCCGCCCACAAGTGGTAGTTGGGTCGCATCGAAGGACACCCAATATCTGGTGTCTGGCGCCCGGGGAGTACACCGATGGGCGCAGAACTCAGTTTTTTCTCGGTCGACAACGGGGACATGACGCTGCTGGTGACCGACTCCGGCAAGCGCATCCTGATCGACTGCAACATCCGCGATGTTACCGGCGATGACCCGCCCCCGGATGTGCTCAAGCAGCTTAAGGAGCGGCTGCTCAACGACAGCGACGGCCGCTACTACGTCGATGCCTTCCTGCTCAGTCATCCCGATCTCGATCACTGCCGCGGCTTTGCCGCCAACTTCTACTGCGGCAAACCGGACGACTTCCCGAAGAAGAGCGAGAAAATCTTCATCCGCGAGCTCTGGTCGTCGCCGATGATCTTCCGCCGCAAGGAGCGCCACGAAACCTTGAGCGACGATGCCAAGGCCTTCAACAAGGAAGCCCGCCGCCGGGTACAGCGCTTCCGTGATGCCCACGGCGCAGTGTCGAACGGCGATCGCATTCTGATCCTGGGCGAGGATCAGGACAACAAACAGGACGGGCTCGAAGCGATCGTCGTCAAGGCCGGCCATCGCTTCCAGACGGTCTGCGGTGAGTGGCAGTCGAACTTCAGCGCGTTTCTGCTCGCACCTGCGTCCAAGGGTACCGAAGAGGAAGAAGAGCTGCGCTCGAAGAACAACTCGAGCGTCATCCTGCAGATGAAGATCGGTTCGGGCATCAATCTGGATGCGTGCCGGTTCCTGTGTGGCGGCGATGCCGGCTACGCCATCTGGGAACGCCTGTGGGACAAGTACAAGGACAACACCGACGTCCTGAAGTACGACGTCCTGCTAACGCCGCACCACTGCTCGTGGCACTCCCTGTCAGCCGACAGCATCAGCGACCTCGGCGACGACGCCAAGGTGAGCGACGACGCGCGCAGTGCCTTGTCCCAAGGGCGCGACAACGCCCGGCTCGTTGCGAGCTGCAAGCCGATCAAGGACGACGACGACGATCCGCCAAGCTACCGCGCGAAGGAGGAATACGACAACATCCGGTCGGGCTTCAAGGGCCGGTTCTACCAGACCTCCAGTTACCGCGAGCCACCGTTTGAGCTGGAGATCGGTTCAGCGGGCTCCGTCCCGAAGTCGGCTACGGTTACCGCGCCTACCAAGGCCGCGACTACTGCCGTCGGTGGCAGCGTGCTGTCACATGGCAGCGTGCTCGCCCATGGCTGAAGGCGCGAATGCGCAACCTGGTATTACAGCGGGCGCTCGATAGCATCGCTGCCCATCGCGACTTCCGCGGATGGGAAGGCGCGATCGAAGTGCTGACGTCCGGCGAGCACATCGCACGGTTCTGGTTGGGCGTCGAGATGCCCCCAGGCTGGGTGAAGGACGGTCAGAGTCCCACCGGTGTTCAGCCTGTCGAGCTGATCTCCGCGAAGTTTCCCGCGACGTTCCCGGCTGAAGTACCTCAGTTCGAACTGCGCGCCGATTTTCCGAGAAACCTGCCACACCTGCTGCCGATGCATGCGGGCGAAAACCCGCGTCCGTGTCTGGTGTTGGGTTCTGTCGAGAATCTCTTCCGTCAGCGTGGCGTGGCAGCGATGCTCGAGCAGCTGTATGTCTGGCTGTTCCGCGCGGCCAACGATCGACTCAATGACGATCCTGCGAGCTGGGAGCCCGCTCGCCGAGACACCGTTCAACACCGCGTTCTTGCGAATGAATCCGCGATCCACGCGCTGCAGGGTTCACGAAACCCACTGACGTACTTCAATGCCGTCTATGCGACATGGAAGAATGCGCAGGGGGTTCACCATCAGATTGAGGTGCTCGACACGACGACAACACTCGGAACGTCGACGTGGGAGAAGATGCGCCAGAAGAACCTGCCGGATGGATGGCACTGTGGGGACACGATTTGCGTTGTCCTCAATCACGAGAAAAATGCCGACGGTTCGCAATTCATGGCGAGCACGTACTTGCCCGACGATGTGGTGGATATCGAGTCGCTGCGTCGCTCAGCGCAGGCCTGGCACTGCGAACCAGCGTTGAATTCCTTTCTCGGCGCATTGAATGGCCACGTCAAGCGCATATCGCGCTCAGCATCCTCAAAGGCGTTTCCCGTGCTGCTGTTGTTCAACGTCCGCAGACCGCGTCCGCTCGCTGGAAGCACGTCTCACATCGAGACCATGGGGTACGTGATTGAGGTTCAGGGCCAGCGCGGCGATCTCATCCGAGCGGATACGCCTGTACGCCCCGCTGGTGTGCTGGAGCGCCTGAGCCCGGAGCTGCTCCGGCGGTTTAACCAACAGGATTCCAATGCACCGACCAGGAAGTGGTCGTTGGTCGGTTGTGGCAGCCTGGGGTCGAAAATCGCATTGCACATGGCGAGGAGTGGCCGCGCACCGGGCTTTCTGGTCGATCACGCGGTGATGGGGGCACACAATTTCGCGCGTCACGCCTGTCTTCCAGGACACGAGCGCATCATCGACTACTTTCCTCGGCCGAAATCGTGTGCGCTGCGCGAGGCGCTGGAATCCCTGGGCCCTAGACCTGAGATCAGCGTCGAGCCGCTTGAAGCGGTACTTCAGCGGGCCACGGATGTTCGAAAGATCGTTGCGAACTCTGAGTTTCTGCTCGTCAACACCACGGCATCAGTGGCGGTCCGCAATGCCCTTGCGGATTGGAATGGCGAGGTGCGTGTGGCAGAAGGTGCCCTGTTGAGTCGCGGCCGTGTTGGCTACTTCGGAATCGAAGGTTCGGATCGCAATCCAAACCTGGATGAACTGTGGACGCGCTTCTTGTGGCGCCAGTCGCAGAACCCGAAGCTGGCAGGCATGGTGTTCTCCGAAGAAGCGCAACTGGAGGCGATCCGCCTCGGCACTGGATGCGGTACCGAAACGATGGCGGTGAGCGATGCCACCATATCGCTTCAGGCCAGCGGGATGAGCACTGAGCTCGCCCGTTGCCATGAGCAGGGCCTGGAGCAAAACGTCGGCGTCTTGTTGCGCAGCGATCTCAAGGAAGATGGCCTGTCTGTTGAATGGCATCGCGAAGCCGTTGAGCCGTTCTGGCGAGTGGTGCTGGAGTCTTCCGATGGCATGCAATGGCAACTTCATCTTTCAGAACACGCGCATCAAAAGATTCAAGCGGATATTGCGCGATACCCTGGCGACGAGACCGGCGGCGTTCTTTGGGGATACGTCAACGATGCGATTGGGGCAATCTACGTGCTCGATGTTGTCGAGGCACCGCCCGACAGTAGTCGATCGCCAACGCGATTCGATTTGGGGATCGAAGGCTTGGCGAAATTGCTGGACGAGATGCGCCGGCCGTCAGGCGGGCGCTTTACCTGCGTGGGAACTTGGCACAACCATCTCGCCGACGTGGGACCATCCGGAACAGATCGACAGACGGCTGAGAAAATCGCGCAGGGGTCGCCTTCAACGAATGCGCTGCTGATCTCAACACCGTCCTCCTACTGCGGCCTTCTGGCTGAGCCACCCAAGGTGTAGAGCCCATGGATACCAAGATCCCGTTTACGTCCTACGATTTCTGGGCCTATCTGTCAGCCGGCTCACTCTTCCTTGCCGCCATCGATTTTGCGTCGGGGACTGGCTGGTTGCTACAGAAAGACTGGTCCGCGGCTCAGATAGCAGTAGCGGTCTCGGCCGCGTACGCGATCGGCCATCTGATTGCAGGACTGTCCAGCTTTTTCATCGAACGCCTGCTGGTTGGGCGCCTCCTGGGCCCGCCGCGCAAGAATCTTTTTGGTCAGCGCACATGGTCCGGTGAGCGCCTGCGCCGCGTGCTGCCGAGCTACTACCAGGCGTTGCCCCCGGAAACACAGGCGGCAGTGCTCAGGAGTGCGCAGTCTCACGGTGTCACACAGCCGGGCGAGGCACTGTTCTGGGTCGCGTTCGATTCCGCACGCCGGTCGCCACCTGTGATGGCGCGTCTCGACAATTTTCTGAATCAGTACGGGTTTTGTCGGAACACCGCAGTGGTTGCGCTGATTGACGCCGCTGTCTTGTTCTGGGGACACCACCAAGCCCACGGCACGAATGTTCACCTTTGGCTGTCGTGGGCGGCATTGCTGATGTCTCTGGGGATGACGCTTCGGTACATGAAGTTCTATCGTCTGTATGCCAACGAAGTCTTCACTGCCTTCGCTCACCAGAAGCCATAGAACGTACTGGGGAACGAGCGATGCCGTTGCAGGGTGAAATGCGGTTGATGATTCAAGACGTTCAACATGGGGCCTGCGCGCTCCTCCGCCATTTCAATGGGCAGGTAGGTGGTCGCCTGGCCATGATCGACTCTGGCTCTGCGCCGGACTGGCGGCCCAGTACCTACATCGTCAACTCGCTTGGTCTGAGGCGGGTCGACTACCTGTTCATTACGAATGCTGACCAGGATCACATGAGCGACCTGCAGGGGTTGTTCGATGCCGGCATTGATGTCGGGGTCTTGCTTCGAAACTACAGCTATACGGCCGATCAGATTCGACAGATCAAGAGACAGGGCGGCGTTCTGAGCGCCGACGCCGAGCGCTATGTCGGTATGTGTGCCACCTATAATCAACCGGCTGTCGAGCCATTCGATCAGTACATGGGGGGCATCATGACGACGACGTACTGCAATGCGTATCCCAGATTCCCGGACACGAATAACTTGAGCTTGGCTGTCTTTATCAAGTTCGGCGCGTTCAAGATTCTGTTTCCAGGCGACCTGGAGAAGCCAGGGTGGCGCGCGTTGCTCCAACAGCCAGCTTTTCGCGCTGAGCTAGCCGACACTGATGTGTTCTTTGCCTCGCATCACGGCAGAGAAAATGGCTTCTGTGCGGAGGTGTTCGACTACTGCCAGCCTTCTGCTGTGATCATTTCGGATAAGCCCATTGAGCACGAGACCCAGCAAATGGTGCCGGACTACCGAGCCGTGGTGCGGGACGCTGGCGTGACGGTTCGCACAACGGGTAGGCAGCGGCATGTCCTGACCACACGCCGTGATGGTGCGATCCTGATCACAGCTGGCAGTGACAATCACTACACGATCGACACGGAACACCGGGGCTAGCATCGATTTGAGGCGCGTGCACGTCGAAGATCTGGCCTCGACCTTACCGCATCGGCAACACCTAGATCTCTACGCCGCCTGTCATAGCTCGACACCGCCGTTCTTAAAGTTCGCTAACCGCGCGCAGCACTTTTTGGGCTCGACGCCGTTGTTTCGCATTTGATGCTCTCCTCTGGCTACCACTCTTTGATGATTCCGTTCACTTGATCTCTGCCGGTCTGTCGGTGACGTGCCATGGTTCCGCCTCCACCTGGAACGCCAGGGCAATTTCAGCCATCGTGTACGGGCCAAAATCGGGGGTGTTCCACAGCCTCAAAACGTAGAGCCATCCATCGCGGTCTTCCAGGACTCGGAGTTCTTTGTCGGGGAAGTCGAGAGTCCGAAAGCGCAGAAGTCGTAGAAAGCGCGGTGGAGCACCGGCTGGTTCGTTTTCGCTCATGCCGCAGGACCGCGCTTTTCAGCGACCAAACGACCCGACTCTTGCTTGAGTAACTCGCCGTAAGCTGCCCACAAGGCATCGCCCAGCTGGAGCCCGAGGTTCACGTCATCGATGTCGGTGCCAAACACCCGATCTACGAGCGGTGGAAACAGCAGCCACGTCTGTGCTTTCGCGTAAAACGCCAGCGTTCCACAAGTAGCGGTTACAACTATCTGGTTTTCGGGGATGTACCCGTACTGGTCCCAGACCACCTCCGGAAACTCCCTGTCGGGAGTGCTGTCCATCTGCCGAATCGACGAGGGCCCGGATATCCACATGGCCACGATCGAACCTGACACCTCGCCGAGTTGGATGTCGGCGCTCACTGCGGCGAGTCCCTGGCGGGGTTCTTCGAAGCCTTGATCCGGTGATAGTTCTGGGCATGCTTGCTGAGGAAGACCCCCATTGAATCGCGGTATTTGAGAACGTCCGGCGGGAGTTCAAGCTCCAGAGCCGACGCTATCGCGACGGCGTACTTGAGCTGATTCTCCGTTGGCGGGAGGACATTTCCCTCAAGCAGGGCCGTTACGTTGTCCACGATGAAGCGCGCAAGATCGCTCCGGCGGCGCTCCGCCATTTGGGGAGGATCGGACCGGCCAAGGATATGGCTCAGTCGCTCTTCAATGTGGGGATCGAAGGGAAGATCCAGGTGGAGCTCGGAATCCCCGGAGATCAATCGAAAACACACGCGTCACCCTCAGTCCTGTCGAAAAGTCATATGAAGCACGCACTTGGTCGCACTTCTCTCGCAATTCGGACTGCCCGCTGTGCATCGAGAGATGGGCCATTTCGGGGGGGGGCAGCAAACATCGCTACCCGACCGACCTGGTCCAGATGCCCTATAGATTCTCAGACTATAGTCCGTAGATCAATAGTCCGCAGGGTTTCATTGTCGCCGGGCAATGCCGGCCAATGTCGAAAAGCGGAATCCCTTAGCGGTTGCCTTCGGAAAGGCGCTCAGGGCTGCGCGCGATAAAACAGACCTGTCTCAGGAGGGGCTCGGCCTAGCTTGCGGGATCGATCGGACCTACGTCTCGATGCTGGAGCGCGGCGAGCGTCAGCCCACGCTGACCACGGTATTCGCGCTATGCGCCGAGCTCGGCATCCATCCCGAGCAGCTGGTTGCGGAAACTAGGCAAGCGTTCCGAAAAGGAACCCGCTGAACAAATGGCCTCAGCATATCGGTACAAGTCTTAGAGGTGCCGGAGGCTAACCGATACCGCACAGGCGGAACGGCGGCGAAGTGCCAGAAGCGGCGGCTCGCGAACGGCGACTTTCGGGCAAGGATTCTCGCATCGGCTTGCTCTTGTGCGTGACCTTGGCGCAGACCTCGCCCTGAGGTCGGGCATCATTATCGGACGGCGTCCGGAAGTAGAGCCCGGATTAGCCGAAGTGATGAGCTGGCCGTACTATCGGAGCCGAAGATGGGGTTGTTTTGTTTTCGACGCAGAATGTGACGACCAGCCACAGATTCAGCCTTATATTTCAAGGCGTTACATCGCCAGCGTATTTGCGAACCTTTGGGGGGGGATCAACTTGTGTGACGAGCACGGTCGCGTGGGTGAATCTTCTGGCGCCACTCGGCGTTGAATCCAACGAACACCCATTGCGGTGAGGAATTCGGCTTCCTTTCCCCCGCCGAGGAGAAGCCTTTCATTCCGAGCAGGAAAGTCCGTCTATGGCCTCTTCGCTTTCGCAGAAGCCTTTTTCCCAAGGCTTTTAGCGCCGGGCTTGATATCGCTGGTCTTCCTGCGTACTTCTTCCTCCAGCGCCTGACAAAGGTGAGCTTCCCGACCCAGCCCGTCCTGCATGGCTTCCTGTGCCCTGCGTAGTGCATCACCCAGGCCGTCCAGGCGCGCCAGTTGTTCCTCGAGTGCGCCCACTCGCGCCGCGTGCTGGCTGTTCGATCTCTCTTCCTGGCCGAGCCGAAGGCGAAGTTCCGCTTCTCGGTGCTGGGCCTCGCGCACGGCCTGCTGATGGGCACGATCGACCCGCTCCAATTCAGTTCGCAGGACTTTTGCCTCGTGGCGGGCGCGATCGACCTCTGTATGGCCTCGATCTTCGACTGCCCGCAGGTGCTGGGCAGCCGCTTCGCGCTCTAGCAGGCTGTTGAGAAACACCCCGCGATTGCCGTGTCGATAGCTCCTGTCGATTGTTCCGGCGAGGGTTCAGCGTCGATCTTGGCGCCAAACGCGGACTCCGGGCGCACCTTTCCTCAGGTCGGCGACGGCGACCACCAGCCACCGATACCACCCAGTCGAATCAGGTTGTACGCCGCAAAGGTCCAGGTGGTGAACGCGCGCACTCGGCGCAGACCGACATGGCGCAGTTTGCGCAATCCACCGAACGTCTTTGCCCATCCGAATCCTTGTTCGATGCGTTTGCGGACTTGCTGGCTGATCGCATAACCCTTGCTGCGCGCGATGTGCTCATCGACAGCACTGCGCCGGCCTGAGGTGTTGCGGGCGATATGTGGCTGGACGCCACGTGCCTTCAGTGAGTCCACGAAATCCTGAGTGTCGTACCCCTTGTCGGCGCCGAGCGTCGCGCCGTTGCCGATCCCGGCCTCGACGAGCATGGCCAACGCCGCCTCTCGCTCGGAGGTGCCGGTGGCATGACAGACGTCGACCGGCACGATGAGTCCGTTGCGATTCTCCATCAGCGTGCTGGCCTGATAGCTGAGCATGGCTTCCTTGCCTTTCCCCTTGCGCATCAGGCGAGCGTCCGGATCGGTGGTGGACGCATGCGTGTCGTTGCTGCGCGGCCGCCCGCGGAAGTCGTCGCCTCGGCCATCGTCGTCGCCATCCTTGGGGCGGAAGCTTTTGTGCGAGGCCCAGGCCTCCAGCAGCGTGCCATCCACGGAAAAGTGCTCGTTGCTCACCAATTCGTTGACACGCGCTAGCAGCACGGTGTGCTGGAAGAAGTGCTGAGCGATCTCGGCATCGAACAGGCGATCGCGGTTGAACGAAAACGTCGAGTGGTCCCACACCGGATCATCAATGTTGAGCCCGACAAACCAGCGGAACAGCAGGTTGTAGTCCATCTGCTCCATCAGCAGCCGCTCGCTGCGCACGCTGTAGACGACCTGCAGCAGCGCTGCTCTGAGTAACCGCTCCGGGGGGATCGACGGACGGCCATGCTTGGCGTAACGGCTCGAGAACTCGGCATCGAGCCCGGCCAGTATCGTGTCCACCAGTACCCGCAGCTTGCGGATCGGATGGTCGGCAGGAACACGCTGTTCCACCGAAACGTAGGAGAACATGCCAAGCTGCTGCTGATCGGGGCTGCGCATTCGCTTGCGGGGCGCGGTCAATTGAGGTCGTCTATGACAACGGATCTCGCAGGGAGTTTCTCAACAGCCTGCTAAGGCAAAGCCGGCAACGACCCAATCGCTGTCTGCAATTCATCGAACACGGCCCGGACTCTCGCTGACACAGGGGCGCGCTGAGGCCGATAGACATACAAGCCCCAAGCCGGCGGCTCTTCCTTCTGCAGAACCCGCACCAGTTTTCCACTGGCGATATAGGGGGCCGCCATGTAGTCCGCCAATTGAGCAAACGCAATTCCGGCCAATGCAGCGCCCATTTCCATGTCGGCGTTGTCCGCGATGAAGGCTGGCGACACAGGCGTCCACTGGCGTCCTGCACTGAAGTGCCAGGACCACGGTCGCCCGGTATTGATGTCGATGGCCGCTGTCACCGGAAAATCGGCCAGTTCATCGACTCCATCTGGTGTTCCCACCTTCTTAATCAGACGCGGAGCTGCAACGATTGGGAGGCGCATATCGGCAGCCTTGCGCGCGACGAAACGACTGTCGCGCATGAACCCGACCCTGATCCCGACATCGATCTTCTCGTCGACCGCGTTGCTGATGCGATCTGACAAGCGCACATCCAGCATGACGTCGGGATGACGTTTGGCAACCCGCTCCATTGCAGGCAGCACAGCCCTAGTCCCCAGGCTATGCGGTGCGGTGACCCGAACCGTACCGGACACGGAAGCCTGTTGATCGGCGCCAGGAACGGTCCATAGCTCCTCAACCTGCTCCAGCGCGGGGCGCACCTGCTCCAGCAACCGTTCGCCGAAGGCCGTGATGCGTACCTGCCGCGTGCTTCGATGGAATAACACCTCGCCGTAGTGCCGCTCCAGTCGCTGAATGGCACGTGTGACGCCTTGTGGAGACGTTCCGAGCCGGACCGCCGCGTCACGAAAACTGCTGCTGTCGGCCGTCACCCGGAAGATGCGTAGCAGTTCGAATTCATTGTTCACGACGCGTCTACTCGGCTGGTTGCGATGTCTGACTTTATTCCACATTCAGGAATTATGAAATCGTAATAATTCCATATACAAAAACTGCGCGATTTCCCAGACTTGCCCCCGTTCCGGAATGCCCCGGACCCGGCCACCAGCACACGGAACCCGAATGAACACTTCGCACCTGATCACCGCCTACTACGACGCCTTCAATCGCGGCGACCGCGAGGCCATGTTGTCGATGCTGACCGATGACGTCGCCCACGACCTGAACCAAGGGGCGCGCGAAACCGGCCGCGATGCGTTCCGCGCCTTTCTGCAACGCATGGATCGCTGCTACGGCGAGCAATTGCGGGACATCGTGGTGATGGTCAGCGCCGACGGCCTGCGCGCGGGCGCCGAATACGTGGTGCACGGCGAATACAAGGTGACCGACGAGGGGCTGCCGGAAGCCGAAGGCCAGCGCTACGTGCTGCCGGGCGGCGCGTTCTTTGACGTCCGTGACGGCAAAATCGCGCGCGTCACCAACTACTACAACCTGGACGACTGGATCGCCCAGGTTGGCGGGAACCGCTGACATGGCGGGTGACATTCGCGTGCTGGTCCGCCGCGGTGCCGACATGGTCGAGTGGTTCGACGACGTGGCACGCCTGCGCGCCGAGGTCTTCCGCGCTTTTCCCTACCTCTACGAGGGCGACGCCGAGTACGAGAAGCATTACCTCGCCACCTATGCCCGCTCGGCAGGCAGCGTGCTGGTGCTCGTGCTCACCGGCGACGCGGTGGTGGGGGCATCCACCGGATTGCCGCTAGGCGAAGCCGAACCGGCCTTCCAGGCGCCGTTCCTCAACCGAGGCATCCCGGTGGAGGAGGTGTTCTACTGCGGTGAATCCGTCCTGCTCCCGGCGTTCCGCGGACAGGGCCTTGGGCATCGCTTCTTCGATGAGCGTGAGGCGCATGCCCGTTCGCTGGGTGGCATCCGCTGGACCTCGTTCGCATCGGTGAATCGGGCAAGCGATGCCCCACGGCGGCCGGCCGATTATCGCGGCAACGACGTGTTCTGGACCCGCCGTGGGTACACGCGGCAGCCGGACATGCAGGTAAGGCTGCCGTGGAAACAACTCGGCGAAGCGCACGAATCCGAGCAGATGCTGACGATGTGGCTGCGTCCACTGGAGGCCGGGCAATGAAGATCGCCGTCGCCAAGTACGCGGTTGGCAACCCCGCCGACTTCGAGGCCTTTGCCGCACGCCAGCGCCAGATCCTGAGAGAAGCATGCGGTGCCGGCGTCGAACTGGCCGTGCTGCCCGAATACCTGTCGCTCGAACTGGCGTCAACGTTCGCGCCCGAAATCAGCCGCGACTTGAACGCTTCGCTGGCCGCGCTGCAAACGCTGCAATCCGAGTGGCTGGCGCTGTACGCCGACCTGTCGCGCGAGCTGCGCCTGGTCATCCAAGCCGGCACGTTCCTGACCGAAGTCGCCCCGGGACGCTATCGCAACCGCGCGTGGTGGTTCGCCCCGGACGGCACGCGCGGCTATCAGGACAAGCTGCAGTTGACCGGATTCGAGCGGGACGCTGGCGTCATCGAGGGCGGCGACGAACTCAAAGTCTTCGACTTGGCGGGCGTGCGCGCCGGCATCGCTGTCTGCTACGACAGCGAATTCCCCTTGCCCGTGCGCGCCCAACGCGAAGCCGGCGCCCGTTTGCTGTTGGTGCCGAGCTGCACGGACACGCAGGCGGGCGCGACCCGGGTGCGCGTCGGCTGCATGGCCCGCGCACTGGAGAACCGGATGTTCGTCGCGCAGGCGGTCACCACCGGGACCGCCGACTGGAGTCCGGCCCTGGATACGAATACCGGCGAGGCCACGATCTACGCGCCGATGGACCACGGCTTTCCCGATGACGGCATCCTTGCGACGACCCGCGGCGGGCAAACGTGGGCGATCGCCGATCTCGACATCGACGCGCTCGAACGCCACCGCGCGCAGGCCCAGGTGGCCGTCGACCTCGATTGGGATGGCCAGATGGCGCCGGCATTCCGGCAGGCCCGGCATTCTTGACCGGCAATTCCTTTCACCCCGCACACCACCCCGAACCCGAAGCGGAATGCCCGCCGCCAGGTTCACTCCAACCCGAGGCATGACCATGACAAAACTCCCCGTACTCGCCCTGCTGTGCTCTTCGCTGTTGCTGCCCCTCGCCGCGCATGCCGGCGATGGATGCGACGGCCTGCCGAACTGGCAGCAGCTCAAGCAGGCCCTCGCCAATGCCCGCAAGGACGCCAACGGCGGCTTCAACCTCGACATGTGGGGCACCGTGGTGGCGACCGACGGCACGGTTTGCGCCGTGGCCCATACCGGCGCCAAGGTCGGCGACCAGTGGCTCGGCAGCCGGGTGATTTCCGCGCAGAAGGCGAACACCGCGAACGCCTTCAGCCTGCCGGGCCTCGCCCTGTCCACCGCCAACCTCTATTCGGCCACGCAGCCGGGCGGCAGCCTGTTCGGCCTGCAGTTTTCCAACCCGGTCGATACGCAGGTAGCCTACGCCGGCAGTGCCGCGGACTTCGGCACGGCGAAGGATCCGCTGGTGGGCGCGCGGATCGGCGGCGTGAACGTGTTCGGCGGCGGCCTTGCGCTGTACGACGCGAAGGGAACGCGGGTGGGCGCGCTCGGCGTCAGCGGCGATTCCTCTTGCGCCGACCACAACATCGCGTGGAAGACCCGCCACGCGCTCGCGCTGGACTACGTGCCGGCCGGCGTCAGTCCCGCGAAGGACGACAACATCGTCTATCTCGACAAGACCGAGCAGGCCAATGGCTTCAAGCATCCGCTTTGTGGTGGAACCGAGGACAAGGTGACCCTGCCCCCGGTGCGAAAGCAGTAAGTTGAGCCACAACGGGCGGGCACAACCCGCCCTTGTGCAACGACCGGGAAGCCGCCGCATGACCACCATTGGAAGCACGCCAGAGACCACCACTGTGTACGGCATGCCGGCCGACCGGGCCGCGGCCGTGGACGAAGTGCATGCGCGCTCGCATCCGCTGCTCCAGCCCCCGCGCGGCCTACTGCAATTCGCCTTCAGCAACCAGCGCGAGCTCTCCAATGTCGCATGACCGCCTTGCTTGACCAGATCCTCCCAGGCCCCCGCCATGCCATACAGGCGCAGCTCTTTGAGCTCTTTGTCCAACTCACGCATGATCGGCCTCCTGCACGACAATGTCTGTGCGCAGGCTGTCGTAGCGCGCCGTGTCGGCCAGGGGGCTGGCTCACCTGCAGGATGGTCGCAACTGTCTCGGGCAGGGGCTGTGCCTGCAAGCGTGCCAGCACGTTGATGACGTGTTCGCAGCTCACAGCTTCGCAAGATCGAAGGGTAGAGCCTTGGGTATAAAGTGGCTCGTTTCTTCGGTCTTCTGGGGCGGTGACTTACGCGACCTGCAGTGTCGGATAGTCTGTATAGCCCTTGGCGCCACCTGCGTAGAACGTGTTGGAGTCAGGCGCGTTCAGCGGTGCCTTGGCCCTGATGCGTGCGGGCAGGTCCGGGTTAGCCAGGAAGGCGGTGCCAAAGGCCACAGCGTCAAGCTTACCTTCGGCAATAGCTGGCTCTGCCTCATCAGCGCTGTAACCCATATTGCCCACCAACACACCCTTGTACTTTTCACGCGCTACGGGCATGACATCGGCCTTCTGCACGCCGAAGAAATCGGCACGCATCACGTGCAGGTAGGCTAGCTTGAAGGCATTGAGCCTATCGGCCACGAAGCCGATGAGGGCCAGCGGGTCGCTGTCTTTCATGCTGTTGAAGCTGTTGAGGGGCGACAGGCGCAGACCCGCACGTTCGGAACCGATCGCCTGGGTCACGGCAGTGAGTACCTCGAACAGCAAACGTGCACGGTTTTCCAGCGATCCGCCGTAAGCATCGGTGCGCTGGTTGGGCGTGTCGCGCAGAAACTGGTCAATCAGGTAGCCGTTGGCGCCGTGTACTTCCACACCATCAAAGCCGGCGGCAATGGCGTTGCGTGCGCCTTGAGCAAACGCAGCCACGATGCCTGGAATCTCTTCGACGGTCAGGGGGCGGGGCACCGCGTGCGGCACCTTGCCTTGGGGCGTGTGGATCTCACCCTCAATAGCGGTGGCGCTGCTGGAGACAATGGGGGCGCCATCGGCAGCGCCAGGGTAGGCTGCGCGGCCAGCGTGCCAGATCTGCATGAAGATGCGTCCGCCCTTGGCGTGCACCGCGTCGGTCACCTGCCTCCAGGCTGCAATCTGCGCGTCGTTGTAGATGCCCGGCTCATTGACGAAGGCCGATGTACCGGGCGCCACCATGGTGCATTCGGAAATCAGCAGGCCGCCGGTGGCTCGCTGGCTGTAGTACTCGGCCATCAGCGCGTTGGGCATGTGGCCAGCGTCGGCACGGGCGCGTGTCAGTGGTGCCAGAAGGATGCGGTTGGGCAGGGTGAGAGAACCTACTTGAAGTGGATTGAATAGCATGTGGATGAAAACCCAGATTAGTGAACAGAAAACAGTGGTACTGCTAACAGTATTCCCAATTCTCTGACCTTTGAAAGGTCACTGAAGACCATTTTGGCAAGGCTGGTGCTTTTGCACCCAACGCACGATGTAGTAGACGCAAGTGAGTAGGCCTTTGCTTCCGACAGTTTCGCGGCGGTCTCCAGCCGTACATACACCAAACGCCTCTGGTCATCCACCGCGTCGCAACTCCCTGACACCCCGGCCCAGCTTACGGCGCAACAGGGCCCGCAGGGTCACCCCATCCGAGTACCCGACCTGTGCGGCGACCTGGTCGACGCTGGCGTTCCCGGTGCGCAAGAGATGGACGGCATGCTCCACGCGCAGGTCCTGGAAATACGACAGCGGTGTCTTTCCCAAAACGCTTTGCAGCCGCCGCGCCAAGGTGCGCTCGCTTGTGCCCGCGGCGCTGGCCGCCTCGGCCAGCGAGAAACCCTGCGCGAGCCGACGTCTGGCCCAGCACTCGAAGCGCTCCACCATCGGGTCGGCATGCGCAAGGTGGTCGGGAATCACGAACTCGGCTTGCGAACTGCGTGCCTCGACCAGCAGATAGCGTGCCACCAGGGCAGCCAGCGCCGGACTGCGCTCCCGGATGATGCGCAAGGCCAAGTCGACGTGGGCCAAAGCGGCACCCGCGGTGGTGAAGCGTGTCGAGTTCACGATCATGCGTGACTCGTCCAGCGTGACGTTCGGATAGCGCTGCCGAAACATCGGCCCTAGCCACCATGACGTCGTCGCACGATGCCCATCAAGCAGGCCACTCTCTGCAAGCAAGAAACTACCGGAGCAGGCGGCACCAAGATGCGCGCCAGCGGTGGACCACTGCTGTAGCGCCGCGACCGCGTCGGGCACATCGGGGCGTGTGAGTCGAGCCGAGAGCGTGTCAGGCATCTTGTCGCCAAACGCTGGCACGAGCACGACGTCTGGTTCGGGCACACCATGCGCAGTGACCACGGGGACCGTCAAGCCTTGCGCGGTTCGGATGCGACGCCGCACGCCCACCAGCGTGAGCTCTATGTGCGCGGGAGCCTGTGGCAGCGAGCCCGACATCGCATTGGCCAAGCCCACTGTGTCAGTGAGCGCCGCAAGCCCCAGATCAAACACGCCATCACAAACAAGGATGTGGAGTTTCATGGCAACAATGATATCAAAGCTGTCATTATTGCCTATAGAGATGGCTGTCATGAAGATTTAGATTGCAGGCTCGTCGATCCCTTCACCTAACCCATCTACCCAAAGGATTACAGCATGACCAAGCTCGCCCTGTTTGTTCGCCTCGAAGCCAAACCCGGCCAGGAGGCTGCGCTTGCCGACTTCCTGGCCAGCGCACTGCCGCTCGCCAACGCCGAGTCCGGCACCACTGCCTGGTTCGCATTGAAGTTTGGCCCTTCGACGTTCGGTGTGTTCGATGCCTTTGCCGATGAGGCAGGTCGCCAAGCACATCTGAACGGCCAGATCGCCGCGGCCTTGATGGCCAACGCCGCGACCTTGCTCAGTTCTCCGCCCAATATCGAGAAGGTCGAACTGCTTGCAGCCAAACTGCCTGCATGACAACCCGGCCTTGACCCAATCAGGTCACGCTGCAGGATGGGGGTCACACGGCCCTACGTGCGACCCCTCATTCGTGTGATGGCGAATGAGTTTCTCAATAGCCTCCTAGGAGCAGTGCCTGAGAAGGAGCTGTCCGTCGTGGACGGCCGCCCATGCTCAACTTGTTCCGAGGGCCTTGTCATGCAAGCATCCAGCAGGACAAAGCGCCATGAGCCCGACCAGCCCCTCCCTCTGGTTTACAGGCATGCCTGCAGCGCCCAAGAGCCACAGCAGGGCATCAGTTCACCTCTTGCCTCCCTATAGTTCACCTATCCGGTCTTTGCGGCCGCAGCCGGTCGACCGCTGAAAGCTGCAACTCTCAGAGGACAAGTTGGAGTGATGCCGAAACGGCACACTCCGCTGCAGGCTGCGCCCTCCCCTACCCCCGTGTATGGACGCGCCCCAAATAGCAAGGGGTGACGCTGTGTTTGATGGCGACAGTCGAGATTGCTGTCGTGTATCCGGCATCGTGATGGAGATCATGTCTCCGTGCCTTGATGGAATCCGCGGATCGGCACCCTAACGATAAGTCGAGCTCTTGGCTCTTCGAGGGTATCGGGTTGGGCCGACCGTGGTCTGACCATTTCGCCATCATCTGTCATCCCTACGCATCTCGGTAGCGGTCACACCTCCTGCAAGACTATCGGCCTTCGGTTTGCGAGGTCACGCCGCCGCCGGCATCCGCGCCAGCGGGTCGTATTTCTGTTCGCGGGCCAGCAAAGCCCAAATCGTCCTGGCATTCTTGTGAGCCAAGGCGACGGCAGCGATGTTTTTGTGACGTCGCCGCATGACCTGGACATGCCAAGCATTCTGGGCATCGGCTCGTCGCTCGGATGCGTGCAACGCTGAGCGAGCACCATGGATCAGGAGCGTACGCAGATAGACATCTCCTCGCTTACTGATGCCGAGCAGCTTCGGCTTTCCGCCAGTAGAGTGCTGTCGCGGCGTCAGGCCGAGCCAAACGGCAAGGTCTCGACTATTGCGAAACTGCCTGGCATCGCCGACCGTAGCCACCATCGCTGTAGCGGTTACCACGCCGACGCCAGGAATCGCCATCAGTCGCTGAGATGCTTCGCTTTCTACAAAACGGCGCGCACCTGCGCGCCGGCGCCCTACAAGCTGAGCATGTGATGCCGACCGACTTGCGCAGTACCACCACGGTAGCTGCGCACTGACGCCATCTGGCTGCGCAGCGGCGCCGACATCCTGCGCACTGGCACCAGATCGCTGCGCAGCGGCGCCAGCTTCCTGCGCACCGCCGCCACGTCGCTGCGCATCGGCACCAAGTTACTGCGCACCGTCGCCCTTGAGCTTGCGCATCGACTCGCCCTTGAGAGGGATTTTCAGGCTCGAATGCACCAGGCGATCGAGGATGGCATCGGCCAGCGCCGGATCGTTGATGAAGGAATGCCACTCCTTCACTGGCATCTGTCCCAGGATGATGGTCGAATGGCTGCCGACGCGATCATCCAGCAGCTCCATGAGGT
The DNA here is from genome assembly GCF_900111015.1 of Solimonas aquatica. Classification (GTDB taxonomy): domain Bacteria; phylum Pseudomonadota; class Gammaproteobacteria; order Nevskiales; family Nevskiaceae; genus Solimonas; species Solimonas aquatica. Next base: position 347,393 of record NZ_FOFS01000001.1, read on the forward strand.
CCGAGCGCCCCTGATTGGTGAGCGCGGTCAGGCCGAAATCATCGAGGATGAGCAACTGAACCTTGGCCAATTGGTTGCGGAGCTTGGTGATCGAACCGTCCTCGTGCGCGATCGCCATCTCTTCCAGCAGACGGCCGACGCGGCGATAGGCGACGGTAATGCCCCTGCGCGCCGCCTGCACGGCCAGCGCGCAGGCCAGCCACGTCTTGCCGGTTCCCGTGGCGCCGGTCATCAGCAGGTTCAGTTGCTTGTAGATCCATGCGCAGGTCAGAAGATCAGCGAAGGTTGCCTTGTCGATGCCGCGACTCGGCCGGAAGTCGATGTCCTCGGGCACGGACTGCACCTTGAGCTTCGCATTCCGCAGGATTCGCTTGTACCGCTGCGAATCACGGTGACTGGTCTCGGCGTCCACCAGCATCTGCAAACGCTGCTCGAAGGAAGCCCCCAGAAAGGCAGACTGCGACATCTGCTGATCCAGCGCTTCGGCCATGCCGAAAAGGCGCAGGCTGCGGAGCTGTTGGGCGGTGTTCATGATGGTCATCGGTATGTCCTCAGTGTTGGTAGTTTTCAGCGCCGCGCACGTTGCCGTGGCCCGGCATCGGGATGTCTTCATCCGAGGTTCCGCGCAGCGGCGCGCTTTCCATGCGCCGCTGCAGCATCGAACGCACGGAGACCACGGAGGTCGTCGAAATCCGGATCGCGCGGTGACACGCAGCGTTCAATCGGTCCAGGCCGTATTCGCTTTCCATGGCACGCAGGCCGCGAATGGCTTGAATGGAGACCGCCGGCCGCCGGTGGGCTTCGATGTGCCTTTTTACGAAGGCACTGATCCACGCCCCGGAACGATCAGCCCACGCGATCAGTTCGGCACCATCGTTTTGCGAATAGGCCTTGTGCGCCGCGGGCTGATGCTCGGGCGACGTGGTACAGCCGCCCGCGACGTTGCTCCGCAGGTGCGTGGCGATCGGGAAATTGTCGTCCCGGGCGTAGACCTCGATCTGCCGCGCGGTTGCGCTGATGCGTACCTTCGCTCCGATGTACGTGTACGGCACCGAGTAGTAATGCTGTTCGTAGACGACGTGGTAGTCCTGCGGCACCGTGACGTTGAGCTTCCAGTCGGAATACTCGTAAGGCAGCTCCGGCAGTGCCTTCAGCGCAGGACGGTCCAGTTCGTTGAAGAGCTGGTTCCGGCTCTTGCCGCCGTGCGCCCGCATGGGCTTGTCGTTCATGCGTACCAGCAGTTCCGCGATGGCGGCGTTCAGCTCGTCGATCGAAGTGAAAACTCGGTTGCGCAGACGCGCGAGAATCCAGCGCTGGGCAAAGCGCACCCCGACCTCGACCGCCGCTTTGTCCTTGGGCTTTCGAGCCCGCGTCGGCATCACGATGCAGTCGTAGTGCTGCGCGAGCCGCGAGTACGTGTAGTTGATGACGTGCCCCTCGGACGCGGTGATTCGATCGACCGCCGACTTCAGGTTGTCAGGGACCAGGAGCCGCGGGACGCCGCGATAAAACTCCAGAGCGCGGACGTTGGCTTCGCACCAGTCGTGCAGCCTTTGGGTTGCGGTCGCGTAGACAAAGGTCTTGCGGCTGGCGCCCATGACGGAGACGAACAGTTCCACGGGAGTGCGGACCCCTGTCGTCGGATCGAGAATGCTCGGGCGCTTGCCGGAGTAGTCGAGGAACAGGCGGTAGCCCGGCGCATGCGGCTGGCGCATGACGATGCCCAGCGAGCGCTGGTAGCTTTCCAGGCGGCGCCGAAACTCGGTCTCGGACATCGCGCCGTCGCCCGCGCCCCCGGCGTATTCCTCGTGCAACAGCAGCACGGTCACGCCGGGTTTGCACAGCTCGGCCTGTACGTAGGCAAAGTCCGGCTCGATGAAGGCCTTGCGCGCGAGTCGTCGCCCGTTGTTCAAGCGCTCTTCGAGCGTGCGGTCGGTTAGCACCGCTACGCCGTTCCAATCCAGCTCTTCCTCAGCCAGGCGAGCCCGATAGCGCCCCGCCGTGTTGGGAGAAATCTCCGCTGCCCGCCCCACCTCTCGATTGGAGAAGTCGGTGGTGAGCAGCAGGCGACACACTTCCTTCAGGTTCATCCTGCGTTCTCGTTGTCATTCACGTCCAGGTTGTGGGCATGAGGACCATCCTCACTCCGGTGTCAGGACAGAAAGCCGGCCGCTACGCCCGAAACGGGCAAACAGCCTTGACACCATCGGAAGCAGAAACGAGAATGCAGACTCAAGGTTCAGTTGAATGCTGCTCGAGACCCACGCCCGGCAAGGCGTGGGTTTTCTCGTTGTGCCGCCCGAAACATCTGCTACTGCAATCAGCAATACATCGCAGCGGGAGAGTTGCCCCCTCCCGTGCAATCGAGGATTCGCCCGAGCCCGGCGAGGCCGTCGTTTCCACTGCCTTCGGTATTGGGATAGCGATCCGGCCAAAGCTCTTCGGGCCGCACGCTCAGCTTGGCCGCGATCGCCGTCTCAATGCGCCGGGAGCGGCGATAGCCCTGGCTCACGCTGGTCACAGTCGTCCCGGCTACGCCGAGATCGCGTGCCACTTCTGCCAGCGAACTGCCGGCGATCCGAAGCCGCATCTTGATCCGCTCGTGTTGTTCCAGGGCTGGGCGCATGCGTGGTATCGTCGGGGGAAGTCCTGAGACTCACAATAGGCAGTTATGAGTAAGTTGTCAAACGAAGACGACAACCTCGTCATGGGCCGTCGCCTGATGGCGATCAGGGTCGCCAGCGGCCTGACGCAGTCAGATTTCGCGGACAAGCTCGGCCTGTCGTTGAGGGCATATGCCAATTACGAGCGGGGCGAGCGCGAAATGCCCACGGCCTTGTTCAAGTCGTTGGTCGACACTTTCCGCATCGATCCGCTGTGGCAGCTCAGCGGACCCGGCGAAGACCCGGTTCAATTCGGCGAGCGCGTGTTGGATATGGACCTGATGGAAGGCGTAATCCGACTCATCGAGGAGTGGCTGGTCAAGCATCGGCGCACACTCAAGCCCGACAAGAAGGCTCGGGTCATCCGACTCGGCTACGAGCACTGCGTTGCCAAGGGCGAGATCGACACCACGCATCTGCGAGAGATGCTGTCCGTGGCAGCCTGATCCGATGGATCACCGTCAAGACGACAGCGCGCCCACTGTCGATGCTCCGAATAGCGATGGTCTGGTTCCGGACTTCAGCAACAAGGTCGTGCCGCTGCGCCCCTGGACGCCGCCCAAGGCTCAGGAGCGGCTTGATCCCCGGCTGGAAGAGCTGCGCCGCATCCTCGCGCAGGCCAAGCCGGTAGCCGGCGAGCATTCTGACGACGAAGTGATCCGGGACGAGGACAGATTCCGTCGCCGATTCGGTCCCGGCTTCCGCTGGAACCGTCGAGATCGAATCGGGCTCATCGCTTTGAAGAAACGCTACGACCTGACCGACCCGGAGATCAAACTGTTCCAACACACCGGTAATCTGCGACGTACACCCTTCGGAGTGATCCTCACCGCCAGCCCCTGGGTTGCTCTGTGGGGGAGCGCCCAGATTGCCGTGTTCGGATTTCTGTTTCTCGTTCTGCTGCTCGCAGCCTGGCCGAAACTGGTCACAGCGCCCGCCGCCGCGATCAAGCCGGCACTCGCGCTGCTTGGATTGCTGGCGTTCTGCGTCGGGCTCTACTGGCTGTACGTGAAGCCGTGGCTGCTCAGGCGTCGTAAGGAGCGGGAGCGCGGCGACCAAGCCTCGTGAGGCGGGCATGTCACCTCACCACCCCGCCGCGGCTGTCGGCAGCGGCGCGCGCCGGATATCCGTCGCCTGCAATCAGGTTGGCAGGAAGTTTCTTCGGATGGTGGGTCTGCGGTACTCCAGATGTATGGCTGCGCCCCGCAGGTGGGCGCCGCGCGCCTCACACCAGAGCGCCTCGCCCTACTGCCCAGCATCCCTCCATCATTGTGCTGCTCTGCATCCTTTAAGATGTACGAAAGATAGTTCTTATTGACGCGGATATTCACGACAACATCCCATGTCCGACCCGACGCTCTGTACCGAAGAAGAAATCGCGCGGCTGGTCCACGCCTTCTATGCCCGCGTGCGGCAGGACGAAGCCCTGGGGCCGATCTTCAATGCCCATGTGGATGACTGGCCCCACCATCTGGCCAAGCTGGTGGATTTCTGGTCCGCGCTGCTGCGTGGCACCGGCCGTTTCGATGGCGCCCCGATGCCCAAGCATGCCGCGCTCCCCGACCTCCGCCCAGCGCTGTTCCAGCGCTGGCTGGAACTGTTCCGCGAGACAGCGGCCGAGCAGGAAAATCAGGCCATGGCGCAGCAGGCCTGCGAAATGGCGGGTCGCATTGCGCAGCGGCTGTGGGCGGGTTATCAGGTCAGCCGGGGCCAGCAGCCCGAAGCGCTTGCCTGAGCCGGCCGTCACTGGCCAATGGGCCATTCGCTCCGAATATTCCGTAGACAGAGTCTCTTTATGCGCCTGACCACGATGACCGACTATGCCCTGCGCCAGTTGATGTATGTGGCGCAGCAGCGGGACCGGCTGTGCACCATCTCGGAGATCGCGCAGGCTCACAACATCTCCAGGGCGCACTTGATGAAGGTCACGCACCAGCTCGGCCTGGCGGGCTGGATCGAAACCGTGCGCGGCAAGGGCGGCGGCATGCGCCTGGCGAAGCCACCGGGCGACATCAACCTCGGCGCGGTCGTGCGCCGGTTCGAGCCCGACTTCGATCTGGTGGAGTGCTTCTCCGTCGGCAGCCAGTGCCGGCTGACCAATCGCTGCCGCCTGGCGGGCGTGCTGAGCGGCGCGCTGCAGACCTTCATCGAACACCTGGATCGCCACACGCTGGCCGACCTTCTTCCGGGCAGCGATCTGCCCCTGCGGGATGCCCGGCGCCCAAGGATCAAGGTCGTCGTCCTCCGGAAAATCTGACGTCCGGCATGACGCTCGCGGACTGGTATCCCCCGATCAAGGCCGTGCACATGAGTCCGGCTGCGCTCAGTGTCGGCTGCCTCAACAGCTGACAGTCCGAGTGATATCGAATCAGTGACTTGCGGCGCGGGTATTGCGGTCCTCGTGACAATGCCGGAAGTCAACCGCCGACAAGATCGACGGGCGCCGACATTCAATGGCTAACAATTTGCTATCCAAGGCCTGATGGCCCGCTGCTGGCGCTAGGCCTTGGCGCGCATGCGCCGCGTCCGGACCGTGCCCCAGCCGCTCTTCATGACTACTTTGATGAAGGCCCACAGTCCGCTTTCGCGAGGATGCGGATCGGCCTCGTGGCGGGCCGGAATCTCGCCTCGTCGACTGCGTGCTCTGCTATCACGACTTCAGTAGGGTCAGGAGCATCAGAAAACCTACGCAAATTGCTGCCGAATGCAGAAATTCGACCAGCGAAGGCGGCACGATCAGAAAGAAGCCCTTGCCCTTGATCAGAGCCGAGAAGCTCGACACACAGAACGGCGTCAGGAACAGCCGGAAGGTCTGCCAGCGATTGGCGCTGAAGCGCAGCGAACCGCCGACGCTCAAGGTCAGCGCGATGCCGATCAGCACAGACAGCCCGAGCGCGTTCAACCACAAACCGGGAGAGGGGTCGAAGTGATGCACGGCCGTGCTCAAGTACCAGAGCAGGTAGCACCAGAGCACGGCTTTTCCAGGCGGCAGCGCCACGAGGTATCGGCGCCCTGCGGCGCCGACACTCGCAATCACCGCAAGATCTTTCATTCTTCCAGCGCCGATGCCGGACCGAAGAACTCGTAGTGGCACTGCGTATCCGGCACGCCAAGACTGCTCAGCGAGCGCTTGACCTGCGACATGAACGGCTTGGGGCCGACGAAGTAGACATCGATGTCGCGGTGCTCCGGCAGCCAGCCGGCGAGTTGAGACTCGCTGACGAAGCCGATGGCGTGGGCCTGATCATCGTGGCGTGGTTCGCTGTAGCAGAAGCGATGCCGGATCTGCTCGTGTCGCGCCGACAGGTCTTCGATCTGGCGTTTGAAAGCGTGAGCACCGCCGTGGCGCGCGTAGTGGATGAAGTGGATGTCGCGACCGGAGCCGAGCGCGGCTTCGAGCATGCTCAACGCTGGCGTGATGCCGACGCCGGCGGTGATCAGCGCCAGCGGTCGCGAGGAATCCTTCAGCGTGAACGCGCCAGCCGGCGGGAACAGTTCCAGCGTGTCGCCGACGCCGGCTCGATCGTGCAGATAATTGGACACCTGTCCGGCCGGCTCACGCTTGACGCTGATCCGGTATTCGTCGCCGTTGCCGAGCATCGACAGCGAATAGTTACGGCGGTGTTCGGTGCCGTCGATGACGACGCGCAGGCCGATGTACTGGCCGGGAACGAAGTCCGGCACCGCGCCGCCATCGGCCGGGCGCAGGTAGAACGAGGTGATCTCCTCGCTCTCCGCTTCCTTGCGCGAGACGGTGAAGGCGCGCGCGCCGCGCCAGCCGCCGGGCTGCGCTGCCGCATCGGCATAGGCCTGTTCCTCGGCACCGGTCAGCAGGCCGGCGAGTAGGCCGTAGGCTTCGCCCCAGGCCTCCAGCACCGCGTCGGTGGCGATCTCGGCGCCGAGCACTTCGCGGATCGCGCGCAGCAGACAAGTGCCGACGATCGGATAGTGCTCGGGCAGCACCCGCAGCGAAACGTGCTTGTTGACGATCTGCCCGACCAGTGGGCCGAGCGCATCGAGCCGGTCGATGTGTTTGGCGTACATCAGCACGCCGTTGGCGAGCGCCCTTTGCTGCTCGCCGCTGTGCTGGTGGGCCTGATTGAACAGCGGCCGGACCTGCGGATACTCATCGAGCAGAATCCGGTAGAAGTGCCGGGTCAACGCCTCCCCTCCGGTTTCGAGCAGCGGCACAGTGGACTTGACGATCTCGCGGTGTGCTTCGGACAACATGATCCTCTCCGAAATAGCGCCGCCGAAAAGAGCGGCCCGCCAGAACAGCCAAGAAGTAGGCCAGCCATAGTCACGAATGAAAACAGGTGTTTGTATATTTATGAGTCATAATGACTGTATCAAAGTTGGTGTCTTTATGACTTCAGTTAAATCAATATGACATCCGACGGTCTGCTGGCAGCGCTGCTGCCGATCATCGACGATCTCGCTCGCGAATTGCCGGATCAGGAGCGCTACCGGCGCCTGCTCGGTGCTTTGCGTGCGCTACTGCCTTGCGACGCGGTGGCGCTGCTGCGTTTGGAGCAGGACCAGCTCGTCCCGCTCGCCGCCGAAGGGCTGCATGATGAGGTGATGGGCCGCCGCTTTCGTCTCGACGAACATCCGCGACTCGCCGCGCTGATGCAGAGCCGCGGCGGCATGCGCTTTGCCGCCGACAGTTCGCTGCCGGACCCGTATGACGGCTTGATCGACACGCCAACAGGCGTGCTCACCGTGCATGACTGCATGGGCTGCCCGATCCACATCGATCAGCGTCCCTGGGGCGTGGTGACGCTGGATGCCCTCGACAGCGCGCGCTTCCATGCGCGTGACGTGCAGAAGCTCGATGCCTTTGCACGGCTGGTCGCGGCTGCGGTCAAGGCTTGCGAACGATTCAATGACCTCAATCGACGGATCGAGGACGAGCATCAACTGGCCGAACGTTATCGGCAGGCAGCGTCACCGGATGCGCCGCCGACGCTGATCGGACAGAGCCCAGCGTTCCGCCGCCTACTCGATGAAATCCGCATCGTCGCCAGCAGCGATCTCACCGTGCTGGTCAGCGGCGAAACCGGTACCGGCAAGGAACTGGTCGCGCAGGCCATCCACGCACGCTCGGTGCGCGCGCAGCGTCCGCTAGTCAGCGTCAACTGTGCTGCCTTGCCCGATGCGCTGGTCGAGTCCGAGCTGTTCGGTCACGTACGCGGGGCGTTTTCCGGCGCGGTTGGCAAGCGCAGCGGAAAGTTCGAGCTGGCCGACGGCGGCACGCTGTTTCTCGATGAAGTCGGCGAACTGCCGATGAGCATGCAGGCGAAGCTGCTGCGCGTGCTGCAAAGTGGGCAATTGCAGCGTGTCGGATCGGATCAGGAACACCGCGTCGACGTGCGGATCATTGCTGCAACCAACCGTGATCTCGCCGAAGAAGTCCGCAAGGGTCGGTTTCGCGCCGACCTCTATCATCGGCTCAGCGTGTACCCGTTGCGTGTGCCACCGCTGCGCGATCGTGCGCGCGACGTGCTGTTGTTGGCTGGCAATTTTCTCGAGCAGAACCGCTCGCGCTTGCGTCTGCGCAGCCTGAGGCTGGCAGGAGAATCGCAAGGCTCGCTGCTGGCGTATCAGTGGCCCGGCAATGTCCGCGAACTCGAACATCTGATTGGCCGTGCTGCCTTGAAAGCGCAGGCTAAGGCGGCCGACGCATCGGTGGTCAGTATCGAGCCTGAGCATCTGGATTTGCCGCGATTGTGCATGCCCCCCAGGCCGGATTCGCCGCCCTCCGCCGAGCCGCAGGGGATGATGACGCTGCGCGAAGCGGTCGATCGCTATCAGCTCACGCTGGTGCGATCGACGTTGCAACGCCACGACGGCAACTGGGCCGCCGCAGCCAGAGAGCTAGGTCTGGACCGTGGCAATTTGCGCCGGTTGGCGCAGCGTCTGGGGTTATCGGATCGCAGTGCGCCTGTTTGATCCTTCGAGGTCGGCGCTTTTACTTGAGTTTTGTAGGTGAAGCTTTGTCAGCTGACGGATCAAATTTTGTCGACAGTTAGGTAAAACCTTGTCACCTGTTGGGTGTCCCGACACTCTGCGGCATGCTATTCACCGCGCGTGGCCTGGGCGTTCTCCTCGGCATTGACACGGCGATGGCGCCGCGCACGCGCAGGGTCAGTGTGGTCATCGACACCGCGCTGTTGACGGCAGCCCTGCTGCTGCTCGTCATGCTGCGGCTCAACCCGCTGGTCGTGCCCTGGCTGCAAATGAAGCTCGGCCTGCTCGCGGCTTACATCGGCTTCGGCACGCTGGCGCTGCGGCGGGCTCGGACTCGCGGCGGCAAGGCGGCGGCTTACGTGGCCGCGCTGCTGTGCTTCAGCATGATGGTCGCGGTGGCCCGCACGCACGATCCCGCTGGGTTTCTGACGGTTTTCCGTGGAGCAGGTTCATGAGATGAGGCCGTCGGGTTCGATGGTTTCCGGCACGCCGGGAACGGCCAGATGGCTCGCGTCATCCAATGCACAGGAACCCATCAGGCACCGAACCTCAAACCCGCCATGCCGAGCGCAGCCCCTGACACCGCTGAATTGCCGGATTCCGCACTCGCGCAGCGCATCGCCGCCGGGGATGGCGTCGCGTTCGGGCAATTGATGCGGCGCTACAACCAGCCGCTGTACCGCACCGCGCGCAGCATCCTCAAGGACGACGCCGAGGCGGAGGACGCGCTGCAGGACGCCTGGCTGCAAATCTACCGCGTCATCGGCGGCTTCCGTGGTGAAGCCCGGCTCCTGACGTGGCTGACGCGCATCGTCGCCAACGAGGCCCTCGCGCGCCTGCGCAAGCACAAGCGCCGCGCCGAGATCATTCCGATCGCCGGCGATGCGCTACAGGACGTGCCCACCGAGGAGGACCCGATGTTCGCCCATGCCGCCGACACCGCCGAACCGCCGGAAACGGGTGTGCTGCGTGACGAGTTGCGACGCCTGATCGAACGCAGGATCGACGGCTTGCCCGACGCCTTCCGCACCGTGTTCGTGCTGCGCGAGCTGGAGGAGATGACCGTGGAGGAGGTGGCCGCCAGCCTCGGCATCCCGCCCGCCACCGTGCGCACGCGCTACTTCCGGGCCAAGGGCCTGCTGCGCGAGGCGCTCGCCCGCGAGATCGACTTCAACCTCGAAAACGCCTTCGGCTTTGCCGGCGAGCGCTGCGACCGCATCGTCGCGGGTGTGCTGGCGCGGCTGGGGCACCCGCTTCCGGGCACAGGCCCGCTTTCACCCACGGAGAGACGACATGTCTGATACGCAAATCCCTTCTACCCTCATTGACGTCGGCGGTTCGCGCCGTTCATTCCTCAGGCGCTCGGCGCTGCTCTCGGGTGCCGCCGTCGCCCTGCTTGGCGGTGTGCCGCTGCGCGGGATTGCGGCGCACAACGACGCTCAGGCCAGCAGCGACGTCAACATCCTCAATGTCGCCCTCGGTCTCGAACACGAGGGCATCGCGGCCTACCAGATCGGTGCCGGCAGCGGCCTGCTCGACAAGCCGACGCTCGCTGTCGCCAGCCTGTTCCTGAGTCACCACGAGGGCCACCGCGAGGTGCTCATGGGCGCCATCAAGAAAATGGGCGGCACGCCGGTCGCGGCCAAGACCACGGACGAGTACAAGGCCAGCGAGAAGCTCAACGTCAAGGCGATCAAGACCGCCGCCGATGTGTTGCGCCTCGCGCAGCGTCTGGAGTTGGGCGCGGCGAACGCCTACATCGGCGTGATGCCGAGCTTCACCGACCGCAGCCTGTCGCAGGTCGCGGGTCGTCTGATCGCCGACGAAACCATGCACTGGACGGCGCTGACCCAGGCGCTCGGCGAAGCGCTGCCCAAGCCGACGCTCAGCTTCGGCGCCTGAGGCCGGATGCGATGGCGGCAGGCTCGGGCCGCCATCGCCCCTACAACATCCTGGAGGCATCCATGCGCATCCATCGCGGGATCGGGCTGCTCACGGCGACCCTGCTGCTGCCGCTGGTGTCGTCGGCCGCAGCCGACGCCAAACGCGGCGAAAAGCTTTACACGGGGCGCTGTGGCGCTTGCCACTCGATCGCCGACAACGGCGCCGGACCGCGACACCGCGGCCTGTTCGGCTGCAAGGCCGGCACCCAGGCGGGCTTCAATTACTCCGATGCCCTCAGGAAGTCGGGCATCGTCTGGGATGACCAGACGCTCGACCGCTGGCTGGCCGATCCCAACAAGATGGTGCCGGGCAACAGCATGGCGGTGCAGTTGGCCAGCGACCCCACTGACCGCGCCGACCTGATCGCCTGGCTGCGCGCCGCCACGACGGGCGAAGGCAGTTGCCAGCGCGCCGGCAGCGCCGGGCAGGGACAGTCCGCCGCCCACCGGTGATGGCGATCCGCCTGGCCCAGGAATCCACATGCCCGACAACGCACGCCTGACGACTCCCGACGGCACCCCGTCGGCCACTCGATCGCCTGCGTCGGACCGCATCCGACAGCGGCTGCTTGCGGCCGGTCAGCGCCACCACGCCAACGACAACATCTCGTCCTTCATCCGTCCCGGCGAACTGGGGGAACTCCGCCGGGAAGTCGAGGAGAAGATGCAGGCGGTGCTGCACGCGCTGGTGATTGACACCGACAGCGATCACAACACAACGGACACGGCCCGGCGGGTGGCGAAGATGTTCGTCGGCGAGGTGTTCCGTGGCCGCTACGAGCCTGCGCCACCGGTGACGGAGTTCCCGAACATCTCGCGCCTCAATGAGCTGATGATCGTCGGTCCGATCAAGGTGCGCAGTGCATGCTCGCATCACCTCTGCCCGATCCTCGGCAAGGTCTGGATTGGCGTCATGCCCAGCGCATCCTCAGCCCTGATCGGCCTATCCAAGTACGCACGTCTGTGCGAATGGATCATGAGCCGCCCGCAGATCCAGGAAGAGGCGGTGATGATGCTCGCCGACGAACTCGAACAGCGCATGCAGCCGGACGGCCTGGCCGTGGTCATGGAGGCCAGTCACTTCTGCATGCACTGGCGCGGCGTCAAGGACGACGGCTCGCTGATGACCAACTCGATCATGCGCGGCGCGTTCCTGAATGATGCTGCGCTCCGGCGCGAGTTTCTGGGACTGCTGAGCAAGCACGAGCGCTGAAGCCTCAGAGCGCTACTGCGCGCTCCGGTGCTTGCTTTGTTGTACGCCTGACTTGTATAACATATATCGAAAATGTATCTTACTAAAGGGAGGAGTTTCCTATGCAAGGCTTGGCATGGAGTCTGTCGCTCGTTCTGATGGCGGGCGTCGCCCTCATCTTCCTTCGGGTTGTTGCGGGAGCCAGCCAGCCGGGCGGCGATGCCGGCACGATTGCCGCCGCGGGCTACCGCTGGCGCGACCGGCTGTTCTGGGTCGTGATCGTGGCGGGTGTCGCGATTTCCTTCGCGACGCTGAGGAAATGGCCGATCCCCGGCCACGCCGCAGCAGCGGCTACACCCGACGTGATCGTTCGCGCGGTCGGACATCAGTGGCGCTGGGAACTTGACCGCGACACCGTCCGGCCTGGAGAGCTGGTGGAGTTTGAAGTCACCTCGGCTGACGTGAACCACGGCTTTGCGATCTATAGACCAGAAAAGTCCCGCATCCTTGCGCAGGCGCAGGCCATGCCCGGCTACACCAACAAACTGCAGGTGCGTTTCGACGAGCCGGGCGACTACGAAGTGCTGTGCCTCGAATACTGCGGACTCGCGCATCACGCCATGCGCGCCGTGATCAAGGTCCGCGCAGACTCGTGAAAGGGGAGAACGCCATGAACACCACCACCCAGCCATCTCCCGACACGTCCACCGCCAGGCTCGCGTTCCAGCTCTATGCCGCAATCGGGATCGCGGTCTTTCTGCTCATGATGGTCGGCGGCGCCACGCTGCGCGCCACGCAGGCCGCCTGGATGCCCTTGGCGCCGAATTTCGCCTACCAGCTGCTGACCCTACATGGGGCGGGGATGGTCGGCACCGCCGGCCTCGCCGGTGCGGCGGTCATGTGGTATTTCCTGCGCCGCCACGTTCCGCTCTCGACCGGCATGTTCCTGGCCATGCTCGGCCTCTCGCTGGTTGGCGTGGTGATGATCCTGGCGGCGATCGGCCTCGGCGGCTATGCGGGCGCCTGGACCTTCCTCTACCCGCTGCCGGCCAAGGGCATGGTCTGGGGCGTGCACGCGGCGGCCGGGTTCGCCGGTGGGCTCGTGTTGATCGGCGTCGGGTTCCTGCTGTTCTATCTGGACTGCGCGCTGGCGCTTCTCAAGCGCTACGGCAGCCTCTGGCGCGCGCTGGGCCTGAATCAGTTGTTCGGCTCCGGGCCGCTGGACAAGTCGCATCCGCCGACGGTGGTGGCGAGCACGATGGTGATCATCGTCAACGTGCTCGGCATCCTCGCCGGCGCAGTGGTGCTGATCATGACGCTGGTCAATCTCTACCTGCCGTCGGTGACGTTCGACCCGTTGCTGATGAAGAACCTGATTTTCTTCTTCGGACACGTCTTCATCAACGCCACGATCTACATGGCGGTGATCGGCGTCTACGAGATCCTGCCGCGCTACACCGGACGACCGTGGACGATCAGCCGCCCCTTCCTCGCGGCCTGGCTCGCGATCACGCTGATGGTGATGGCGGTGTATCCGCACCATCTGCTGATGGACTATGTCCTGCCCAAGTGGATGACGGTCACCGGCCAGGTGCTGTCGTATTGCAGCGGGATTCCAGTGCTGCTGGTGACCGCCATCGGCACGCTGGTCAATATCCACCGCTCGGGCATCAAATGGGATCTGCCCTCGCGCCTTCTGGTGTTCTCCATTTTTGGCTGGTCAGCGGGCGTCATTCCGGCGGTCATTGACGGCGTGGTGCGTGTGAACCTGGTCATGCACAACACCCTGTGGGTGCCGGGACACTTCCACTTCTACTTGCTGCTGGGCCTGCTGCCGATGCTGCTCGGCACACTGTTCTGGGCCTGCACGCGCAGCGGCTGGAAGGAAAGCGCGCTCGACCGCGCCGCGTTCTGGACCTACGGCGTGGCGGGCACAGGGTTTTGCCTGGCCTTCCTTTTCGGTGGCATGCACAGCGTGCCGCGGCGCTTTGCGGTGTATGACCCGGCCTGGATCGGCATCGCCCAAGTTGGCACTGTCGCGGCAACACTGGTGCTTGCTGCCGCCGTCATCCTCGGCCTGCGCTTGCTCACGCGCTTGCCTCGGGCCTCGCTGACGGCGTAGGCGCCGGATGAGCGTACTGCGGACCGCGATCGTCGCCACGCTGGTCTGCGTGGCCGGCGTTGCGGTCGCGCACCGGGCTACCGACGGCTTCGCCGCGTTCACACTGGAATCGGCCCGGCGCCTACAGGCGCTGCGCGCGCCGGCTCCGGTTCCAGACCTCGCGCTCCAGCTTGCCGATGGCGACCAGGTACGGCTCCATGACCTGTCCCGCCCAGTGCTGCTGGTGGATTTCATCTATACCCGCTGCATGACCTATTGCCAGGCGCTCGGCTCGGTCTACGCGCGTCTGCAGCAGCGCCTTGCACCGGAGATTGCCGTTGGAAAGGTGCAGCTGCTGTCGGTGAGCTTCGACCCTGAACGCGATGACCCTGCAGCGCTGCGTGCCTACCGCAAGCGCCACAGTCGCGAGGCAACGGGATGGGTGCTCGGCCGTCCCGTTGGGCCACCGGGCCGGCAGGACTGGCTCCGCGCCTTTGGCGTGGTGGTGATTCCCGACGGCCTGGGCGGTTACGCCCACAACGCGGCAGTGCAGGTGATCGGGTCGGACCGCAAGCTCGTCGCGATCCTCGATTACAGCGACCTCGACGGAATCGTGAAAATCGCCCGCGAGCTCGCCGAGGTCGCCCCGCGTGATGTGGCCGCACGCTGACTCGCGCCGGTGGCTGGCGGCCGCCGTGGCCCTGTGGCTTGCACTGGCGACGCCGCCGCTGCGCGCCTCGCTCGAATCGAGCATGGCGTGGCACATGCTGATGCAACTGCCTCTGCTCGCCGGCGTCGGGTACCTTGCCGGCGTAGCGTGGTTGCAGGCGCGGTCGGGCAGCGTGGCGGCGCGCACGCTGAAAGGAACCCAGTCGTTCAACGCCGGCGGCGCCACCGGCATCATCGCCGCGAGCTTTGCGATGCTGTTGTGGATGCTGCCGCGCGGCCTCGATTTGGCGCGACTCGATGTCGCCATCGATGCGCTCAAGTTCGCCACCGTTCCGCTTGCGGGCTTGGCCATCGCCCTGTCCTGGCCGCGCCTTCCCGTCATCGCGCGCGCGGTGGTGCACCTGGAAGTGATCGCGACCTTCTTCCGCTTCGGCTGGGGCTATCTCACCGCCGAGCAGCGGCTGTGCCTCGCCTATCTGACCGACGACCAGGCGCGCACCGGCGAACTCCTGCTCTGGTTCGGCGCGATCTACGCAGCGGCGGTGACGTGGCGACCGCTGTTCGGCCCCGCGCCACGCCAGCAGCGTGAACTGGACAAGACCGCGTGACGACTTCGGCCTGACAGGACGCACCCACCGCGTCGGGCGCCGCAGATCCGTTCGAGTTGCTGGATGATCGGGTTGGAACCGATTCGACCATCGTGCTCAACGCGATGCCGATCAAAGGACTGGAACAGGGATTCATCAATGATCCGGCGCCGGCCCACGTGGACCGCGGTTCAACGAGCCGCTGTTCGCGATCATGATCGTGGCCGGCAGCCGACTGATCCTTTTCTTGGCGAGCCTCCTTGCAAGACTGCCGCCGTTGCCGCATAGCTTCGCGGCCTACCGCACCATCCTGATCCGATCTACGCACCGCTCAACTCACTGGCGTCAGCAGATCAGCTACAACGGCGTGACTGCGCAGTTCTGTTGGCGATCCCTGCTCAACTACCTGACAGTCTGTAGCTTTCTCTGTGCCAGCGAGCAATCTGTCGATCGAGCTCATCAATCCGATCCTGGATTTCGCCCAGGTGATGCAGCTGAATATCGACCAACTGCCGAAACGTACCTGGCAGCGCCTGGTCCATCATCGCCGAACGTAGGCGCGGGATGTTCTCGATGCCCCTGGCCACAACGATGCCGAATTCCGCGAGTAGCCCTCGGACTTGATTCGCCATCGCTGTACGGGCACGCACGAATCCCTGCCGAACTCGATGTACCGACAAGATGGATTGCTGCTCCGTCGTCTTTACCGGTACGAACCGCATGCCCGGTCGCCCCATCGCCTCACAGATCGCTTCCGCGTCGGCTGCGTCTGTCTTGTTCCGCTTCACGAACGGTTTGACATATTGTGGCGCAATCAGCCGGACTTCATGGCCCAGCTCGCGCAACTTGCGAGCCCAGTGATGCGCGCTACCGCACGCCTCCATGCCAACCGTACACGGAGGCAGCTGCGCAAAGAACTCCGCTACCTGCCCGCGCTTCAACGCCTTGCGTAGCACTGCACGGCCGTCTTCATCAGCGCCGTGCACCTGAAAGACCGACTTCGCTAGATCCAGCCCAACCGCTGTAACCTTCTTCATGGACGCCCCTCCATAGTAGGGAGACTACACACACCTCCCACTCTGGCACTTCGATGCCGTTAGAAGGAGGGCGCGTCCATTCCATTGATAATGGTCCCTAACCGATCCCCCTGAAGGCCAACGCTAGGGGGACCCCTTGGCGGCCATTATCGCGGGCTGGCGTCTCGCCCTGTGAGACAGGCCATTGCGAGACTGCGGCTACGTCCTAAATTTTTTTGGGCCTGTCGGCGCTGACCGTCAGCTACTACCCGATCACACGACAGTCGCACGAGGAAATGGTCGCACGCAGCAAAGACCGACCGACGGGGAGTGCCCCATGACATCGACACAAAAGATTGCGCCGGTTCACGGATGGAAGCTGCGCGCACTCATGGCCGTTTCGGAATGGCTGGCACTGCTTGGCATCAGCACGACTTCGGCCAAGGCTCTGAAAATGCGAATGGAGAAGAGAGCTGCCGCTGTGCCTGCAAACTGGATGCTGCGGCCGATGCCGGAAACCGGCGTGGAACGCGACACGCTGCGCGGACGTGGGGGGGGGGCGATTCCGGTGAAGCGTTTCCTGCCGCGCATGCCGAAGGCCAACGCTACCCCCATCCTGTTTCTACACGGTGGCGGTTGGATTGCCGGTGGTGTCGACTCGCTCGACTACCTCTGCACGAATCTCTACGATCGCCTCGGTACCATCGTGATTGCGGTGGGCTATCGCCTGGCTCCTGAGCATCCTTTCCCTGCGGCACTCGAAGACTGTTGAGCATCCTTTCCCTGCGGCACTCGAAGACTGTGAGGATGCGCTGGATGCGCTGCTGGCCAGTTCCCATCTCGTCGATGTCGTGGGTGACAGCGCCGGCGGCAATCTGACTGCGGCATTGAGTCTGCGCAGACGCGGACAAGTAGGGATTCGCAGGCAAGTGATCATCTATCCCTTCCTCGATTTGACGGGATCGTCGCCATCCATCCGCCCACCACGGCACGGATTGTCCGACGGTGACATGGAAAGGATCTGCGATGCGTATCGCGGCGAAGCTGCGCTCACCAATCCGTTTGTCTCGCCGTTGCATGCGCCTGATCTGCGCGGACTACCGCCTGCAGTCATCGTGACAGCCGACGCCGACCCTCTGCGCGACGATGGCATCCGCTACGCGGAACGTCTGCGCGAAGCCGGTGTACCGGTACGCTTCGAGAACTACATCGGCATGCCGCATGCCTTCCTTTCCATCGCCAGCATCTGCCCTGCCGCACCGGTCTGCATCAGCATGCTCGTCGACGAACTGCAGAGGTGAAGAACTGAAATGAAGGCTCAAAAGCAAAGATTCAAAGGCCTGCGCCTTACTGCGCTGTACGCGATGATGAACGTGATGCGCAGTCTGGGCATGGGTCATACGCCAGAGAAGGCAATCGCCCAGCCGGTCGCCGTACGCAAAGCCATGCGGGCAGCAAGTTGGACGACGATGCCCCCGCCAAAGGAAGTGCGAATGGAGCTTGGCTCGATCTCCGGCCGCTCGGGTCCAATCGCCATCAAGAAATACCTTCCGCCCAAGCTCGATCCAAAGTGTCCCTGGGTTTTGTTCCTGCACGGTGGAGGCTGGATCCACGGCGGCCTCGATACCCTTGACCATCTCTGCGCCAGTGTGAGCCTGCAGGCGGCCTGCATGATCGTGTCCGTCGACTATCGCCTAGCGCCGGAAACACCGTTTCCGGGCGGTTTGGAGGATTGCGACGATGCACTCAACTGGTTGGCCAACGACTCGTCGTTGGGACCGATGCCAGCTGCAGGCATTGTCGTCATGGGCGAAAGCGCCGGTGGCAACCTTGGCGCCGCGCTCTGCGTGCTGAGCGCGCGACGCGGATATCCAGCGATCAGCAAGCAGATTCTGATCTACCCCGCACTTGATCTGACCCTGGGTTCGGAGTCCTGGAATATTGATCAGCCAGGACTGGAGCGGGACAACGTCGTCCGTGCGCTCGTCCTGTACACCGGCAAGACGCCGCTGACCGATCCGCTGCTGTCACCTCTATTCGCCGAGAATCCTTCTGCGCTTCCGCCGGCGCTGATTCTCACGGCCGACATCGATCCAATCCGCGATGACGGCCCGCGTTTTGCGCGCAAACTTAATGACGCGGGCGACGGCGCCCGAGTCGTAAACTACATCGGCATGCCGCATGGCTTTTTCTTTGTGCCTCGCATCGCCTCTGGCGCAAAAGAAGGGATTGCGGAAATCAGCAAAGACATCCGGGCGATGGCAAGAGGCTGATTGCAACCCGTTGGGCGATATTTTCAGGTAGCAGACCGGAGCGCCGGGGCGTGGAGCCAGCCGCGCCACCACCGCAGACGGCCGCTTTCGGGCGGTAATTCTCGCAGTGTCTATGACTGCGTTGGGCTGATCAGCGACTAACGCTGAGGTGCCAGTTGCCGTCTTCGAAAATGACCGCTTCTGAGATGCTCGGATGAAGGCCTAAGGACACATGCGTATATGGGCGGGAGAAGCGAAGTGGCCCTCTCGTTTGCTCGGCCTCCTGCAACTACGTGATGCCTATGCATGCCAGCATGAGTAGGCTTGCTCACCAGCATCAAACCTTTTCACGGCGTCCAGGCGCGACCCTACTCCCAGCTTCGAGTAAAGATTCCTTCGATGAAACTTGATGGTGTTGATTGACACCCCCAACGCCCTTGCACTCTCGAGAGCGTTCAACCCTTCACGCAAGGCTTGGAAGACAAGCTTCTCACGGTTCGTCAGAGCCTCCACCTTTACTCTGAAGGTGCCACGCAAACGAATCCCAGCAGATGACATCGAAGCTTCCCGGTCAGAAACATTAAGTGCCGGCTACCGGCTCGCATCACTCCGCATCCGGTTGATTCGCCGGATGTGCATTCTGGAAAGCCTTCAGAATATTGCAGGCCTGCTCGATGCGCCGAAGGGTCGGATAGGCGTCCAGCGACATCCCGAAACGCTCCGCATTGAACAGTTGAGGAACCAGGCAACAATCCGCCAGGGTCGGTCGATCGCCGAAGCAAAATGCACCGCGGCGCGGCGATGTGGCCAGCCTGCTCTCGAGCGCTTGTAGCCCGAGATCGATCCAATGGCGTATCCAGGTCTGCTTCTGCTCCTCCGACAAGCCTATCGGGCCAGTCAAGTACTTCAGGACGCGCAGATTGTTTAGCGGGTGAATATCGCAGGCGACGTCCAGCGCGATCTGCCGGACCCAGGCACGGTCGGCGGCGGAGGCCGGCAGCAACGGCGATTCCGGGTAACGCTCGTCGAGATATTCAATGATTGCCAATGACTGGGCGATACGTTCGCTACCGTCTTCCAGCACCGGTACTAGCGCCGCGGGGTTTGTAGCGCGGAACTTCGCCAGGAACTGCTCGCCCCCATCTCGCGTCAGATGCACGGGCAGATGTTCGGCCTCCAGCCCCTTGAGGTTAAGCGCGATGCGGACGCGGTAGGAGGCGGAACTGCGGTAGTAGGTGTGAAGTTTCATGGAAGCAGGTTCCGGGACGAGGGGGCGAGAGCCGGGGCGCTCAGCCGCGCCAGGCCGAAGATCGCCGCTGCCGTGACCAGCGCCGGGATCGCGCAGGCCAGCACCAGTTGGTCTGGGGACCACCCCCAGCCCAGCAGAAGTCCACCCAGCAGCGGACCGGCGACGGAGCCTATGCGACCGATACCCAGCGCCCAACCGACGCCGGTAGCACGGATCGCGGTCGGATAGGCCTCGGCAGCCAGAGCGTTGAGGCAGAATTGCGCGCCGACCACACCCGCGCCAGCCAAGAAGATCGCCGGTAGTGTCAGCCGTGGTAACGCGGTGACATAGGCCAGCGCCGCCACGATGCCGGCGACCAGCACGAAGGCCGCTCCCAACGTCCGGTGGGGCCCATAGCGTCGCACCAAGGCAGCCAACAGGATGCCACCGCCGATCCCGCCCAGGTTGAGCAGCGACGAGGCCAGGATCGCGAGGCTTAGCGAGTAGCCGGCCAGCGTCAGCAGGGTCGGCAGCCAGTTGACCATGAAGTACATGACCAGCAGGTTCATGAAGAACGCGGTCCACAGCAGCACAGTGACCTTAGTGCGCGGGCCGCGAAACAACTCCCGCAGCGGAAATCCGGGCTGTGGCGGCTCGCCAGCGACGACGCTCCGCGGGTCATGACTCCTCCCCGGCTCCAGCCGTTCCAGCACCCGCTGGAGTTCGCGGCTACGAGCGCGCCGCAAAAGCAGGAACCCGGGCGACTCCGGCAAGCGCCAGGCCAGCACCAGCGCCAGCAGCAGCGGCGCAGCGCCACCCAGCAAGAAAAGCGACGGCCAGCCCAGGCTTGGAATCCACAGCGCGCTAAGCACGCCACCGAGGATCGAGCCCAGCGGGAAGCCGCAGAACATCAGTGTCACCAGCATGGTACGCAGGCGCGCCGGGGCATACTCGGAGGTCAGCGCGATCAGGTTGGGCATCGCGCTGCCCAGGCCCAGCCCGGTCAACAGGCGCAAGGCGAGCAATTGACCGGGCGTCTGCGCCCAGGCCGTCGCCAATGCGAACGCCCCAAACAGCAAGGTCGAAACCACAATCGTCCACTTGCGCCCCCAACGGTCGGCCAGCGGCCCGCCGATCAGAGCACCGGCCATCAGGCCCAAGAGCCCGGCGCCGAACACCGGTCCCAACGCCGACGGCGCCATACCCCATTGCTCAGTAATCGCGGGCGCGACGTAGGCGATGACCTGGGTATCGAAGCCGTCAAGCAAGGCCACCAGAGCGCACAGCGTGACAACCTCAAGCTGCAGGCGTCCCAGCGGGCGCGTGTCGATCAGCTCGGTGATCCGAAATACGCCGGTCATTAGGTTCCTAGATTGGGTAGATGATCGCGTTGGGGATCATTTCGCTGTCGTAAATGCAGAAGCGCGACGCGAACTTCAGCGCACCATCTACCCTCACCACTTCGTCCAGGTAGCGGCCGACATTGAACACTGTGCTGATTTCCCCAAGCTTGGTACGGAACACCGCGTAGTTCGCCTCCAGAAACCAGCGGCCGCGGTCCACCGCCAGGACGCGCGGCAGGCTCACGACATGCCGCTGGTAGTAAGGATCATGGAACAGGGTCTCGCGGATCCCGTAGACGCGATCCTGCAGCATGCCCTTGCTATGGAAATGCAGCGTCGCCAGCGGCAGCCCACGCTCATGGTTTTCGCGCGGCTGCAGCTTGTAGACGCAATCCTCGGTGAAGAACTCGGGCCAGCGGTCCCAGTCGCCCGCATCGATGGCGGCCGTGTACTCCGCGTACAGCTGCAGCAGTTCGGTGTAGGCCTGCGCTTCGAGTGCCTGATTCATACGCCCATCACCCGGCGCCAGTATTCGTACATGCCCCGAATCAGTGTCTCCGAGGCGATGTTGGTTGCCTCTTCGCTATCGTGCCCACCCATTTCCAGCAGGCATTGCTGGTCTGGCTTTTCCTGGAACCCCATCTGCGAGAACTCGATTACCTCGCCGTCGTCCGCGGAAACATAGCCGGACGGGCCGAACAGGTTGGCTTGCAGCAAGCGCCGCTGGATCATCTCGTCGCTGTCGTCTTCGAAGGCGAAGTGAGTCCACACGAAATCAAACACGCCAGGCCCGCGCGGCTGGATATGCCGCATCGAGAGACTATTGACCTGCTGCTGAATGATCAGGCTCGGAAACAGCGTCAACATCACCGCGGTCGGACCCTTCCACCATTCCTCTGGCACGATGTCGAGTTGGCGCGGGTCGCGCAGGCTCATGTCGGCTTTGTAGCTGGTCACGCCGGAGACGACGTCCCCGGCCGGCTTGCCGACGCTGCGCACGCCGATCATCGCGGCATGGCGCTTGTGCGGGTCCATCTTCAGTGAGGTCTTGCTGTCGGCGCGCCACAAGCCGAAGGTCACGAACCAACTGTGCAGCAGGCCCGGGTGATACGGATCCTTGATGTTTTCCTGCATCAGCTTCCAGTTTCCCGGGATGCGCTGCCGGTTGTAGCCAAGTACCTTCAGCTTGCGGCCGTCGAAAACGCGGTCGAAGTAGGACAGGATCGTCGGACCGAGGTAGTCCTCAAACGACTCCAGCGAGTGGTCGAAGCTGGCAAACACCACGCCGCCTCGCACCGCGACCTTGAGCGAGGTCAGGCCGCGGCCCTCCATCTGGAAATCCGCCGGCATGCCGCCGTTGAGCTGGCCGTCCTGGCGGATACCGCGGCGATAGGGAATGCCACGCAACTTGCCCTCAAGATCGTAGGCCCACTGATGGTAGGGGCAGACGAATTCCTTGCGGTTACCCTGGCGCTCGCGGCAGAACTGCGCGCCGCGATGGGCGCAGACGTTCTCCAGCACCCGCACGCCGCCGTCCTGGGTGCGCACCATGATGACCGAACGCTCTCCGACAACCGAGCGGCGGAAGTCGCCCGGGTGCGGGATCTCGGCCTCCAGGCCGATATAGCACCAGTGACCGGCGTAGTAGAAGCGATCGAGTTCGCGTCGATAGGTATCCGGATCCGTGTAGACCCAATAGGGCACGCGGTGCACCCCGTCGCCCGGCCAACCCGGCGACGAAGGGAGAGTGATGGGGGCGTCGTTCATGGCGGTTCTCCTGAGCGGTCAGCCCGCCACGCGTACCTGGATTTCGCCTAGACCATCGATCCGTCCCACCATCAGGTCGCCGACGACCACCGCGCCGACGCCTTCCGGCGTGCCGGTCATGATCAGATCGCCCGGTTGCAGGGTCTCGAACTGCGACAAGAAGGCGATGCACTCCGGCACGCTCCAGATGAGCTTGGCGATATCCGAAGCCTGGCGCGGCTGGCCATTGACAGCGACCGATATGGAAGCGGATTTCGGATGGCCAACGTCGGCAACCCGACAGATCGCGCCGATCGGCGCAGACTGCGAGAAGGATTTGCCGAACTCCCAGGGGCGACCCTTGTCGCGGGCCTCCAGCTGCAGGTCGCGGCG
Source organism: Solimonas aquatica (assembly GCF_900111015.1). Lineage (GTDB taxonomy): Bacteria > Pseudomonadota > Gammaproteobacteria > Nevskiales > Nevskiaceae > Solimonas > Solimonas aquatica. The sequence goes on from NZ_FOFS01000001.1 coordinate 370,496, forward strand.
CGTCATGTCCAGGCCCACGGCGTAGCCGTAGACCAGCGACTCGGCCTCATCTTGCGACACCGCCCTGCCCTGCCGGCCGATCGCTACCACCAGCTCGATCTCGTGGTGGAAGTTGCCGGTCATCGGCGGATACGGAATCTCCGCGATCTGGCCGTTGACGGCCACAGTCGCGGAGGCTGGTTTCATGAAAAAGAATGGCGGCTCTCGCTCATCCTGGCCCATTTCACGGGCATGGGCCGCGTAGTTGCGGCCGACACAGAAAATGCGATTGACCGGAAACTGCTCGTCGCTGCCGGCCACCGGCAGAACATAGCCCGGCGCGGGCGAAAACGTGTACTTCACCAAACTCTCCTCGAGTACTGTGAATCGGTTGTGAACCTAAATGTGCCAGTCAGGCCTTCTGTTCTCGCCACAGACCCAGCAGTCGCTGGACCGGGCGGTCGGAATAGCTGAACAGGATGGTCTCGCAAGCCGCCTGGAGACGCAGTTCATGCCAGGATGGGACGACGAACACGTCGTTCTCGCCAAAGCTCAGTTCGGTCTCGCCGATGCGCGCCGCACCACCGCCCTGCAGGCAGACAAAGATGCTGCTGTCGGTACTGCGGCAACCGCGGGTCTCGAAGCCGGCGGGCAGCAATTGAGCCGCCGCGCCGATCGTCGGCATCGGGGAACCTCCGGTGGCCGGGTTGACGTAGCGAAGCTTGTAACCGTGATGCGGATCGATGTCGCCTGATGCGATCCCACGCAGCGCCTCTCGCGTCCGGGCGTAGGGATAGACGAAGACCTTGGTCGGATCCTGGCGCTGCGGCTCGAAATCCACCGGCAGCATGTTGTACCCGTAGCGCGCGAGTGCATCACCCTCGCGCCGTATCACCGCTTGCTCGTCTTGCGCGCTCTTTTCAGCGAAGCCGGCGTCGAGCAGTTGCACGATCGGGATGTCGAGGCCATCGAGCCAGATCACCGGCTGTGTGCCGGAGTTTCCGTGATCGTGGAAGGTCCAAGCCGGGGTGATGATGAAATCACCCCGGCGCATCGTCGTGCGCTCGCCGTCCACCGCGGTGTAGGCGCCCTCGCCCTCCAGCACCAGGCGCAGCGCCGACTGCGTGTGGCGATGCGCTGGCGCGACTTCACCCGGCAGGATCAGCTGTAGGCCGGCATAAAGGCTCTGAGTGATGCGCGACTGCCCCCGCAATCCGGGATTCTCCAGCACCAGCACCCGGCGCTCGGCCTCGTGCGCACTGATCAACCCGCCGGCTTCAAGCAGATAGGCGCGGGCCTGGTTGTAGCGCCACAGTGCCGCCTGTGCCGGGCTTCTCGGCGTCGGCGGCACCAACGTCCCTAGCACTTCCCAGAGCGGCGTGAGGTGGTGGCGGTCGATGCGTTCGTAGTACTCGCGGCGGGCATCGAGGCCAGCGGGGTCGATCATGGCAGCGGAGGTCATGGGAGCCTGGCTAGTTTCCGGTGATGTGAAAGGGTTCCGCGTAGATGCTCTGTTCCGCCATCTGCTTCTCCCGCAGCGTACGCACCGTGGCGTCCACCGCGTGCGGCGATCCAAAAACGTAGCCGCGCCAGCCCGCAAGGCTGGGGAAATCAGCCGCGATCGCGCTTGTCAGCAGGCCACGCCTCATGCCACGGTCGAGGGCTCCGGTGGCGACCACGGTGTGCGCACACGCCGCCGGCAAATGCTCCAGGACCTGCGCCAGTTCGTCCTGGCCATAGACGTCTTCCCGACAGGTGAACCCCAAGTAGATCTGCAGCGGATTCTTCATTCCTGCGGCGGCAATGCCGCGCAGGATCGACAGCGTCGGTGCCAGGCCGGTGCCGGCACCCACACAGAGGATGGGATCTTCATTGCGAGATCGCAGGAAGGTGATTCCCAGCGGCCCACGCAGCTTGAGCACGTCGCCGGGCTTGAGCTCTCCGGAAAGGCGGGCGGAAGCACGGCCCCCTGGATGGAGACGAGCGTGAAACTCCAGTTCGTTTCCCGGCAATCCACACATCGAGTACGGACGGGCAAGGCCGCGCTCGAATTCCAGCTCGACGTACTGCCCTGGGGAAAATGACAGCGGCAACTGTGGCCGCACCCTCAGCCGCAGGGTGTCGCGGGACAGCGGCGCCACCGCCACCACCTCGGCCTTCATCGTGCGCGCCGGGTGAACTACCACCTCTTCCGGCGCAGGAATCTCGATCATACAGTCTTCGGTCAGCACGCTCTGGCAGGCCAGCACGCAGGACGACCCCGGAACCGGCGACGGACGCATCTGCCGCGCCGTCCCCACGACTTTGCCGCGCAGGAGCCGGCAGCGACAGACGCCGCAGCGTCCGTCCTTGCAGCTGTGCGAGATAGGAACCTGGTTGGCCAATAGCGCGTCCAGCAGGGTCTCCCCCGCCTGTACTTCCAGGACACGCCCGCTGGGTCGCACCACCAGTTCCACTCTCGTTGCTCCTCTGATCCACTTCGATTGCAGAATCGGAGATGCCCCACCATAAGTAAATCGTATGAGGTGAATGATGCAGTTCACTCTGGTGAATGTTGTATCCGGAGGATCGCGGGCTAGTCTGCGCACTCCGACACCGACAGGGATCAACGATGAGCAGCGATGCACGTACCGACCCGCCGCCTCTGACAGGACTCAAGGTTCTCGAATTTGGCCAGCTGATAGGCGGTCCCTTCGCCGGCAAGATTCTCGGCGACTTCGGCGCCGAAGTGATCAAGATCGAGCCGCCGGGACAGGGCGATCCGCTGCGCAACTGGCGCCTGCTTCGCAACGGCACCTCGGTCTGGTGGCAGATACAGTCGCGCAACAAACGTTCGGTGACGCTGGACCTGCGCCAGCCCGAGGCGCAGGACATCGCGCGACGTCTCGCGGAAGAGGCCGACGTGCTGATCGAGAATTTCCGCCCCGGGGTGCTGGAGGACTGGGGACTGGGCTGGAAGCAGTTATCGGCGCTTAACCCCGGCTTGGTGATGCTGCGCATCTCCGGTTACGGCCAGACCGGTCCTTACCGCGACCGTCCCGGCTTTGGCGTCATCGGCGAAGCCATGGGTGGCCTGCGCCACCTCAGCGGCGAGCCCGGACGCTTGCCGGTTCGGGTTGGCGTCAGCATCGGCGATACCCTGGCCGCTCTGCACGGTGCGATCGGCATTCTGCTGGCGCTGTACCACCGCAAGGTCAACGGCGGAGCCGGCCAAGTGATCGACGTGGCGCTATACGAGGCCGTGTTCAACTGCATGGAGAGCCTGCTATCGGAGTACAGCGCCGCCGGCGTCATACGTGAACCAGCGGGCAGCGCGCTGCCGGGCATCGCACCCAGCAACGCCTATCCCTGCAGCGACGGCCACGTCCTGATCGCCGGCAACGGTGACAGCATCTTCAAGCGACTGATGGAGACGATCGGCCGCCACGACCTGGCGCAGAACACGGCACTAGCCGACAACGAAGGCCGTGTCGCCCGCGCCGCGCAGCTCGACGAAGCGATCAGCGCCTGGACCCGGCTACGCCGCGTCGAGGAGGTACTGGGGGCACTGCAGGACGTACGCGTGCCCTGCGGCCGGGTCTACTCCGCCCGGGACATTGCCGAGGACCCGCAATACCGTGCACGCGGCATGATACAGACCATGACCACGCGGGACGGCGACATGCTGGAAGTTCCGGGCATCATCCCCCAGCTGTCGCTGAGTCCTGGTGGAATTCGCCACCCCGCGCCGCGGCTAGGTGAGGACACCGAGGCCGTGCTGGCCAGCCTTGGGATCGAGGGCGAGCGCCTTTCTGCCTTGCGCGGGGCGCGCATCGTATGACCCATGCAATGAATCCGCGTCCCCGCATCCACCTCACCGAGGTCGCCCCGCGCGACGGCCTGCAGGCCGAAGCCTGCTTTGTGCCCAGTGCCGACAAGATCGCGCTGATCGACATGCTGTCGCGCAGCGGCCTGGCCAAGATCGAAGTCACGTCCTTCGTATCGCCCCAGGCCATCCCGGCGCTGGCCGATGCGGACGCCGTGCTAGGCACGATCCATCGCGCGCCGGAGATCATCTACACGGTCCTGGTGCCGAACCTGCGGGGAGCCGAACGCGCACTGCCATTGCGGCCGGACGAATTCAACCTGGTGATGTCGGTCAGTGAGAGTCACAACCGTGCCAACCTGCGACGCAGCTGCGAAGAGTCCTTCAGCGCCTTGCGCGAGGTCGTCGCCCTGGCACGCACGGCCGGCATCGCCATCAACGTCTCGCTATCAACCGCCTTCGGCTGTCCTTACGAAGGTGAGGTCGCTCAGGCACGTGTGCTCGACTGGGCATGGCAGTTCTTCGATCTCGGCGTGGACAGCATTGCGCTCTGCGATACCACCGGAATGGCCTACCCCGCCCAGGTTTCCACGATCAGCGCCGCCTGGGCGCGACGATGGCCGCTGGAGGCGCTGACACTTCATTTCCACAACACCCGCGGCATGGGCCTGGCCAACGTGCTGGCCGGCGCAGCTGCAGGCGTCAGGCGCTTCGACGCTTCGCTGGGCGGATTGGGCGGCTGCCCGTATGCGCCGGGTGCCACAGGAAATGTCTGCACCGAGGACGTCGCGCACATGCTGGAGTTGCAGGGCTACGACTGCGGCATCGACATCGACATCCTGCTCGCCGCTTCCGAGAGGCTGCAGAAGCTGGTCGGCCACGAAGTCCCCGGTCAAATCCTCAAGGCCGGGCGGCGCCTGGAACGGCGCCCCGCGGCCATCGTCAAACGGTAAACAGTTCGAACAGCAATCGCCGCAGCCACTGGTTGGCCGGGTCGCGATGCAGCTTGGCATGCCAAAACAAGTCGATGGAGTGATCCGGCAGTTTGACCGGATGCGGCACGCATGTGAGCTTGAAGGGACCTTCGAGGCGTTTCGCGAGACGCTCCGGCAGAGTCGCGATCAGGTCGGTTTCCTGCAGGATATGGCCCATCGCAACGAAATGCGGCACTGACAACTGTATCCTGCGCTCGGCGCCCTTGCCGTCAATCAGCTTGTCAATTTCTCCGTGACCGGTGCCATGGAGCACCACCACGGCGTGTTTCGCCGAGTAGAAATCTTCCTTGCTGACGATCTTGCGCTTGGCCAGCGGATGCTGGTTGCGGAACACGCAGACGAAGCGCTGACGAAACAGGCGCTGGCGGAAGAAGCTGCCCTGCAGCTGCGGCAGCAGGCCGATCGCAAAATCCGCGCGGCCGCTCTCCATGTCGTCCTTCAGGTTTGCCGGGTTGTGGCGGATCGTCGACAGGGTGACGCCCGGCGCCATCTCCGCGAGCCGGTTCAGCAGCGGCGGAAGGAAATAGATCTCGCCGATGTCGGTCGCCGCAATGGTGAAGCTGCGCGTGCTGGTCGCCGGTTCGAACACACTCTCCTGGCTCAGCGCGCTCTTGATCGTATTGATCGCGTAGGCGATCGGTTCGGCCAGCTGCAGCGCACGAGGCGTGGGTTCCATGCCGTGAGAGGTACGAAGGAACAGGTCATCGTTGAGCAGCTTGCGCAGGCGGTTAAGCGCATTGCTCACCGCTGGCTGCGAGACACCCAGGCTTTCGGCTACGCGCGACACGCGCCGCTCGATTACCAGCTGGTTGAACACAAGCAATAAGTTCAGGTCGACTTTATTCAGATCCATGGCGACTCCATTTGAACCTGACGCGCGCTGGACCGACATTCAGCGGAGTGATGAGGTCCATTACTCTCATTCTATTGAATGATGCTCCGCCGTTCACGATCCTTTGGCAACAGCTGACAGACCAACGGTCGCGAATCGGAGCGCGCACTTCCATGACAAGAAAAATACGGCTTTGTAGCAGGGCCGACGTCCCCGCTGCCGGCATGCTGCCCCTGGACATCGCCGGCCTTCCGCCGATTGCCGCGTTCGACGTCGGCGGCGAAATCTACGTGACCAGCAACGTCTGCACTCACAACGTCGCCATGCTGAGCGACGGCTTCTTCGAGGGCGACACCATCGAGTGCCCCCTCCACGGCGGCTGCTTCAACGTGAGAACCGGCGAGGCCACGCAGTTCCCCTGCGAAGTGCCGCTGCAGACCTTCCCGGTGATCGTCGAGGGCGACGATCTCTATACCGAAATCAAGGATCACTGACGGACAAGCCGCCAGCCGAACGAGGAGACCACGAATGACCAAGAGCGAACCCCGGGACCGCAGCGGCGATGCCGCCTACGCAGCGAATTACTTCCAGAAGGAGTATGGCCACTTCATAGGCGGCACATGGGTTCAGGGCGCCAGCGGCGAGCGCATCCCGATGATCAATCCCGCCAACGGTCAGATTCTGTCGTATATCCAGTCCGGCAACGCCGAGGACGCGCGCCGCGCTGTCGATGCCGCTGCGCAGGCCTTTCCGTCCTGGTCGCAGACGCCGCGCTCCGAGCGTCAGCGCATCCTCTACGAGATGGCGCGCCGCCTGCGTGCGCGAATGGCCGACTACGCGATGATGGATTGCCTGGACAATGGCAAACCCGCGATGGAAGCGATGCATTTCGACCTGCCGATGGCGATCGAACAGTTCGAGATATTCTCCGGAGCTCCTTGGTTCCTTCATGGCCAGTCGATCGACGCACCGAATACCCTGGGTATCGTGCTGCGCGAACCGCTGGGGGTGGTGGCGCAGATCATTCCCTGGAACGTTCCGCTGATCATGATGGCCGCGAAGCTGGCGCCGGCGCTGGCTGCTGGCAACACCGTGGTGCTGAAGCCCTCCGAGATCGTCTGCCTGTCGGTGCTGGAGTTCTTCCGCGAGATGGCAGATCTTCTGCCGCCAGGCGTGGTCAACGTCGTCACCGGATATGGCCCCAGCGTCGGTGAGGCACTGGTGACGCACCCGAAGGTGCGCAAGGTCGCCTTCACCGGCTCCCGTCCGACGGCACAGAAGCTGATGCAGTACGCCAGCGTCAACATCATTCCGCAGACCATGGAGTTGGGTGGCAAGTCCGCCAATATCGTCTGCGAGGATGCCGACCTGGATGCCGCCGCCGAGGGCGCGGCGATGTCGACCGTGCTCAACAAGGGCGAGGTTTGCCTGGCTGGCAGCCGCGTCTTCGTGCACGAAAAGGTCAAGGATGTCTTCCTCGACAAGTTCACCTCCCTGCTCAAGCGCGTGAAGGCAGGAGACCCGCGCGAGCCGACGACGCAGATCGGGCCGCAGGTCTCCAGGACGCAATACGACAAGATCATGGGCTACCTCGAACTCGGCCAGCAGGAGGGCGCCAAGCTCGCCGCCGGTGGCCGCAAGGCCACCCCGGCCGGATTCGAGGATGGTCTGTTCATCGAACCGACGGTGTTCTTCGACGTCGACAACAGCATGCGCATCGCCCAGGAAGAAATCTTCGGGCCGGTCAGCTGCGTCATCGGCTTTCGCGACGACGAAGAGGTGGTGCGCATGGCAAACGACTCGGTCTACGGTCTCGGTGGCGGACTGTGGACCAGGGACCTCTCCCGCGCCCATCGCATCGCGCGGGGCTTGGAAACCGGCACGGTCTGGGTCAACCGTTACTACAACTTCCTTGGCGGCATGCCGGTCGGCGGCTACAAGCAGAGCGGTTTCGGCCGCGAGTTTGCCGCCGAGGTGATGAATCACTACACCCTGACCAAGAGCGTGATCGTCAACCTTGCTGAAGGTCCGATCGGCGTCTTCGGGCAGCAGTAAGCCTCCCTGCTCCTCCTTGGCGGCCACGTCGGCAGTGTCGACGCCGGCCGCCTTTTCTATTCCATAACACAATGGCCAGACACCTGATTACCCTCGAAGCCAGCGGTCAGAGCTTTCCTTGCGATGCCGGAGATACGGTGCTGCGTGCCGCGCTGCGTGCCGGAATCGCCTTCCCCTACGAGTGCAATTCCGGTGGCTGCGGCTCCTGCCAGTTCGAAAGGGTTTCCGGCGACCTCGAAGAATTGTGGCCTCAGGCCCCGGGCCTCACGCCACGGGCCCGCGAGCGCGGGCGGCAGTTGGCCTGCCAAACGGTCCCCATCGGTGACTGCACACTGCGCGTCCGGCTCAAGCCGGACTGCCAGCCGTCGCTGCGACCCACGCGGCGGCGCGCGACCCTGGTGTCGAGAACGCGGCTGACCGCCGACATGGCCGAGTTCAGCTTCCGCGCAGGGGACCCGGCGGATTTCCTGCCCGGCCAGTACGCCTTGCTGGACCTGCCGGGCGTCGCTGGCTCCCGCGCCTACTCCATGTCGAATCTGCCGAACGGCGAGGGCCTCTGGCAGTTCGTGATCAAACAAATAGGCGCCGGTCGCGGCGGCGCGGCTCTGTTCGAGGGCCTGCAGCCCGGCGATACGATCGGCCTGGACGGCCCCTACGGCATGGCACACCTGCGCACGGACAATGACCGCGACATCGTCTGCGTCGGCGGCGGCTCGGGCATTTCGCCACTGCTGTCGATCTTGGCCGCTGCGGCACGGGCACCGCAGCTGGCGTCAAAGCGGCTGCTGCTGTTCTACGGCGGCCGTACGCCGGCAGACCTCTGCGCGCCGGCCCTGCTGGCGCGCGATGAGGCGCTGGCCAGAAGAGTCGAGTGCGTCACCGCGATATCCGACCCAGCGCATGCCGGGGCCTGGGAAGGCCAGCGCGGCTTCGTGCACCAGGTGCTGCAGGGGTGGCTGGAGTCGGCAGGCGATGCCAGCAGATACGACTACTACTTCTGTGGCCCGCCGCCGATGACGGACGCACTGCTGCGACTACTGATGCTGGGAAAGCGCGTGCCAACCGCACAGCTGCATTTCGACCGTTTCGTCTAAGCGGACACACCGCGCCGGCAAAATGCCGGCGCGGTGATTGGAGACGAGCCTTCTGTACGATCAGACGTAGCGGTCCGCCACCTGGATGCTGAAACGGCCAATCTGCGCGATTTCCGCGTCCACCCGGTCACCGGGCAGCAACGGCCCCACCCCCTCCGGCGTGCCCGTGAAGATCAGATCGCCCGGATGGAGCGTGTAGAAGCTGGAGGCGTATTCGATCAGGCGCGGCACATCGTAAATCAGCTGCCGGGTATTGGCCGACTGCCGCAGTTCGTTGTTGACCCAGAGGCGCAGATCCAATACGCCGGGATCCGGAATCTCGTCCCGCGTCGCCAGCCAGGGCCCGCATACCGCATAGGTGTCCGGCGACTTGCGAAAACTCTGCAACTCGGGGCCGCGGATCGTGATGTCCAGGCCGATGGCGTAGCCGGCGACGTAGTTCAAGGCCTCCTCGCGGGACACTTGGTGGCAGCGCCGACCGATGACCACCGCCAGTTCCACTTCGTGGTCATTTCGGCGATCGGGAAAGCGCAGGCGAATCTGTTCGGAGGGACCGATCAGCGCGCTGCTGGCCTTCAGGAACAGGCCCCAGTCCCAGATGCTCCGGGTCATGTCGCGCCCATGCGCAATGGCTGCGTCCTGGCTGGTCTCGTCGATGTGTGCCCGGTAGTTGATCGGCGCATTGACGATCTTGCCGGGATTGGCCACCGGTGAATCCAGCGCCAGGCGATCCAGCGCCAGGCGCGGTGCCTCGGGCAGCAGCTCCCGCACTCGCTCCAGTACAGTGTCGAAATGCAGGATCAGGGGATCGCCCTGTGCCAACGGCCAATGCTGCAGGGGGATCGCGGCCAGCGCCGGCGTCACGTCCAGAACGCCGTCTCCTACCAGAACTCCGAGGCGGTTGCCGTTGAATCGACAGATTTTCATGTCATGCCCCGCGCTTCAGGTCATATCCTTCAGCAAGCCCTCCGCGCGTAACGCGGCCTGCACCGCCTGGCGGGCGGCGATGCGCTGCTGGTATGCCCCGATCACCGGCCAGCGGCCAAGATCGAAACCGATGAAAGCGCCCCAGCCATTGACCGTGAACAGGTAAGCGTCGGCTATCGTGAAGCAATCGCCGACCAGATAGGTGCGGTCGCGCAGCTCGTTGGCCAGCCAGATATAGCGCCGCTCCAGCGCGGCTATCGCAGTCTGGCGCTGCTCGGCGGTGCAAGCCGGGTTGAACAGCGGGCTGTACTGCTTGTGCAGTTCGGAGGAGAAGAAGTTCAGCCAGGCCTGTAGCTGGTAGCGCTCTCGGCTGCCGACTGGCGGCGCCAGTCGCAGCCCCGGATTCTGGTCCGCGACGTACTGCAGGATCGCCGGCCCCTCAGTCAATACCGAGCCGTCGGCAAACTGCAGCGCCGGCACATAGCCCTTGGAATTGATCGAGAGATAGTCGCCGCCGGAGGCGGTCCGGCGGCTGGCCAAGTCGACCTTCTCCAGCTCGAAGGACAGGCCTGACTCGCACAAGGCGATGTGTGCCGCCAGCGAGCAGGCGCCGGGACTGTAGTACAGCTTCAGCATGGGTTTTCCCCTATGTAATGGAGTTACAGGTTCTCGCCGCCGCAGACTTTCATGATGCCGCGCACGCCGAAGCCGCCATCGCTGTTGATGACGACGCCGGTGATGGGCGCCGCGTTTTCGCGCGAGGCCAAAAGGACGTAGGGTCCGCAGGTCTGTGCCGTCGTCGGCGCCATGCGCAATGGCGTGATGCCGACGATCATCTGGTCGAAGTCATCGATCTGATTCAGTGCCTGCTGCGCGGTCCCGGTCGCGGCCAGGCCGCTGAGGTTGGTGCGCAGGCCACCGGGGGCGACGCCGTTGACGCGCACCTTTGGTGCCAGCTCATGCGCCAGCTGCTTCACCAGGCCGACCAGCGCATGCTTGGAGGCGGTATAGATCGGGCCGCCTCCGCCGGCATAGAAGCCGGAATTGGAGATCGTGAAGATGATGCTGCCCTGGCTCTTCAGCAACTCCGGCAGCGCTGCCCTGGCCCCGAGGAGGCCGCCCTTGACGTTGACCGCGAACAATTCATCGAAGGCCGCGGAGATCTTCTCGGGCTCCAGCTGCGGCAGCGCCTGGAAGAAATCAAAGATGCCCGCGTTGGCGATAAAGGTGTCCAGCCGGCCGAAGCGCGCGGCGGTCCTTTCCACCACCCGGGCATTGTCCTCCCAGGTCGTGACATCGCCCATCACGACCTCGACCTGATCGCCGAAATCGCGCCGCAGTTCCTCGCCGCGCTCGGCGCTGCGCTCCAGTACGCCCACCCTTGCGCCTTCCTTGATGAAGCGCTCGACCAGCGCCCTGCCAAGCCCGGAACCGCCGCCGGTGACGATTGCCACATTGCCTTCAAGCCATCCCATGCTTCGCTCCGCCATGTTGTTTCTCGTCTGTCAAAGGATCATCACCAGATTGCGGCCAGCCACCGAGCGCTCGTCGAAGTCGATACGTCGCTGCACCAGCCGCAGCGTGCCGAAGGGGCAGCGCCGCAGGACGTCCTCCCGGCAGTACACGAACTGGTCGATCTCGTAGGCGCGGCGCGTGCGGACCGCCAGGCAATTGCTGCGCGCCGCGATCTCGCCGGCCTTGCCGGTCTCGAACACCTCGATGTTTGTCACCAGGCGCCGGTAGCGCTCCGGCGGATCGACGCGCCATTGCATGCCGCTGTGGAACTGTTCGACACGCGCCTTGAGGAAGTCATAGTCGTCGTCGTACATGAAGACTTCCGCTGGCTGTCCATAGCGCTTTTCCTTGCGGAAGCGCAGTTCCCTGCTCACCACCATGTAGCGGACCGTCGGATCCACGATCTGCTCCAGCCAGTCGGACAGTCGCTCGGTGTCGAGCAGCCGGGCCTCGCGGTACAACAGCCGCTCGGCCTCGCGCCAGATCGCGTCCGGAGCGTACTGTTCCGGCGGCACGGATCCGGCCGGGTCCGGCTTCACCGCTACCGCTGCATCGTTTGCGTTTGTCATGTTGGGTCTCCGGGGTTCAGGCCGCGGCAGCGGTCGGCTCGGCACCTGCCTCGATCAGCTGGCGCTTCCACTGCGAGTCGTTGGGATCCATGTCCTGCCAGCTCTTCGCACCCATCACTTCCTGGTAGAAGCGGAAGTAGCCGCGGTAGGAGGTCTCGCCGATGGCCGACTCGCCGACCACGCCCGGCAGTTCCGGGTCCTCGCGGTCGCCGCCGATGCCCATTTGCGCGTTCATGAAGCCCTGGCGCGTGACATAGCCACGTGACAGCTGGCTTTCCGATTCCATGTTGTCGTTGTCGTCCGCTTCCCAGTAGCCCGCCACGCCGAAGGTGCGGTGCATGGAGTTGGCGATGCGCTGCTTGAGCTCCGCGGGCATGTCCTTTTCCACGATCGCCCAGGTGAAGCACTCGGTGCGATCGGGCCCGTGCGGCTGCCAGACCTTGAACAGGTTGGATCCCCAGAGGTAGGTATTGTTGGGAAACACCGAGCCATTGATGTGCGAACCGTAGTAGCGCGCACGCAGGGCGCCCACCGCTTTCTCGATCCCGGGGCGCTTGCGGGCCTGCCAGGCGAGCAGGTCGGCGGCCAGCTTGCCGTCGTGGGAGCCGGGGGCGACGTCGTAGAGGATGCCCAAACCGTGGCCGTAGCGCGTCGCCACCTGCAGGCCGGCGCCCTCCGGCGGCAGGCCCGCATTGCCGGCCATCGGCGCCAGCATGCCGCCACCGGCTTTCAGCGCGGCAGCATGGGTCCAGCCGACGTGATAGGCATCGCCAACGAAGTTCTCGCTCGGCGCCTTCCAGTTGCAATGCACCATAGAGCGCCCGGGCGGTCCGATCAACTCGACGCCGCCGCTGGCTTCCATCCAGATATCCAGGTACCAGCGCGCCTCGCCCAGGTAGTCCTCCAGGCTCGGGGCGGCGGCATCAAAGCAGCCATAAACAAAACCGTGATAACTCTTCACTTTGGCTACTTCGCGCAGGCCATGCGTGGCCTTGTCCAGTCGACCCTTGTACAGCTCCTTCTCGAACGGCACGGACTGCAACGAACCATCCGAGCCATAGGACCAGCCGTGGTAGTTGCAGACGAAGCCCCGCGAATTTCCGGCTTCGACCGGACACAAGCGCGCTCCGCGGTGACGGCACACGTTGAGGAAGGCCTTGAGGCTCCGGTCCTTCTGTCGCACGACGATGACCTCGTCCTGGCCCATGCGCGCGGTAACGAAGTCACCCGGATTCGGGATCGCGCTCTCATGCGTGAGGAACAGCCAGCAGCGCGCGAAGATCTGCGCCATCTCCTGCTCGTAGATATCACGGTCATGATAGATGCGCGCGCTCTGCAGGCCGTTCCGCACATCGATCAAGGTATTGATGGAACTCATAGTACTTTCTCCTGAATCGCAAACTTCAAATCGGGCTGCGCGAGGTACTCCTCGAGGAAGTCCAGGCGGTCGTTGCCCCACCACATCTGATCGCCGATCCGTATCGTCGGCACCCCAAAAACACCCAGTTCCTGGGCGCGCCGGTTGCCGGCGTCGTACCGCGCCTCGGCGTCCTCCGAATGGAGAAACCCGAGGAACTCGCCCGCGTCCCAGCCGAGCTCTTCCGCAACCTCCTGCAGAAGCGCGGGGTCACCCATATCGCTGCCCTCGCCCCAACAGCGGCGCCAAGCGACGCCTGCATAGGATTCCGCCTGGGCTCGGTCGATGGCGTAGTACAGACCCTTGTTCATCAGCCCCGAGTCCAGCGACGCGGGGAACTTCAGCGGCACGCCATAGCGTCGCGCCCAGCGATCCATGTCGGTCATCAGGTAACGCAGCTTCACCGGGATCTTCACGTTGGGTGGGCCGCTGTTGCCGGCAGCACGCTTGGCTGCCGGCAGGTCGATCGGGCAGTAGGTGATGCCGCGCCCATAGCGGCGCGCAAGCGACGGCAGCCGCTGGTGCGCCAGGTAGGCGAAGGGACTCATGAAGTCCAGGAAGAACTGCAGGTCGCCGGACACGGGGCGCTCAGGCCGCCTTCAGCTCGGCGAATCCGATGCCGGTGATCCATTGCGGCACCGGCTCGTAGAGCATCAGTTCGGCCCTGGATTCTCCGAGAGCCGCCATGGCGCAGATCCAGTTGCGTATCTCCAGAGCGCCATTGCCGCCCTCGCGCAGGATCTCCTCGTCGGATAGCGCGATCAGACCCTCGACGTCACCGGCGTCCGCAAGCGCCAGGATGCGGCGGTCGAAGCTCTCGTTGACTCGGCCCATTTCCGAACTGCCGACCCAATGGCTGATGCCGCCGGTTCCGAACACCACCACACGCTCCTTGCCACCCCAGCTGCCGATAGCGCGGCGGATACTCTGTCCAATCTGCTGGGCCCGACGCCCCTGCACCACCGGCATCACCCCGCAGTTGAGATACACGGGAATGGTGCGCAGCCCAACATTGGACTTGACACAGTAGTGATGCGGCACTGCGACCCCGTGGTCCACTGTCAGGGCCTTGGCAAAGGACCAGTCGATACCATCGTCATAGCCACTGAACAGGATGTGCTTGGCCAGCGGCTCGTTGTTCTCGATCACGCCAGTCTCGAAGCCCAGCCAGTTCTCGGCCGGCCCCTCGACGTCGCCGATGCCGATCAGGCAGCGCGGGATGCAGTGCGGTCCAAACAACGCGTAGTGATCGTCGCCGATGATGATCGCCGTATCGGCGTCCAGTTCATCGACCCGGCGCGCGACCTTCTCGAAGGCACCGAGCACGCGGTCGCGCTGCGCCGGTTCCGCCGCATCGGTAATGCTCGGGATCAAGGGGTCATGCGGCATCAGGAAGCCGCCCACTATTTCTGCCATTTCTATCTCCTTCGTAGGTCGGCCTCAGGCCGGACGGTTCATGCTCTGCATGTACTCGCCCATCGATCCAGGCCCGCGCACGGCCAGGAAAGCCATCATCAGCAGCAGCGTGCTGGTTTCGCGCCGCGCCATGGCGCCGACATCCAGCTCGGCCAGGATGGCCCGCTCCGCTTCGTCCAGCCGGAACTCCGCTGCGTAGGTCTGCGGGCAGGCGCGGTAGCGCTCCGTCTCCACCGGGTTGGTTCCGATCTGCCACAAGGCCTTTTCAAGTGCATTGGTACTCATGTCACCCTCCCTGCTTGTCGTATTCCCGGTGCAGCTGTGCCCAACGCCGGCCGGACTCGCGGGCACCTTCGAGATAAGCCTCCGGCACCAGCGTGTACGGCGGCCGGGCCGGGCCCGCTCGCATCCAGCCGGCGGCGTCCATGCGCGCCTTCTCCAGACCAATGTTGTAGAGCGAGAACTCCTTGAACGAGCCTTGCGGGAACAGTGTTTGGTAAGTTCGGCTGATGGCGCCGGTCAGTGCCTGGGCCTGAGCCCAGTCACCGCATTTCTTCGCCCGTTCCACTTCGTCGCGCAGCCGCAGCACCGGCGCCGGGCCGCAGACGGCGCCGCTGGTCCAGAAAGCGGTGCAGAACTCCGGCGCAATACGTGCGGCGGCGTAGTAGTCGGCGTCAATCGGCAGGAAGCGGATGCGTCCCTTGGTCAGATTCAGATCCGCCATCAGTGCGCCGATACCCAGGTACTTCGCCGTGATGACCTGCGGGATTTCCGCGACCTGCGCCCAGAACGGCCGCGGGAAATCGAACTTGAAGGCCTCTGGGTTGGCGTAGATGCAGATCGCCGTATCCGGGCATGCCTCGGCGACGTCGCGGTAGAACTGCACCGCGGTCGGCACGTCGGGCGCGCACCACATGGGCGGCCCAAGCATGACGCCGTCAATGCCGATGGCACGCGCCTCGCGCGTCTGTCGGATGGTTTCGCGCGTGCCCAGGCTGCTGGTGCCGCCGAATAGCGGCACGCGGCCGCGCACGGTCTCGACCAGCGTGCCCAGGTAGGCGCGCTTCTCCTCCCAGGTCAGCGTCGCGCACTCGCCCAGGGAGCCCAGGGTCACGATCGCGTCGACCCCAGCGGCGATCAGTTTCTCCGCCGTTTGAGCGGTTTCGTCGAGGTCAACGCTGTCCTGGACGCGCCAATCGCCGGCATCGGGGGTCGCGGGTGTGGGCATGATCGCCCAACACCCACGAACCTCATCCACAGTGAGCAGCCGCCTGTTCATCAGGCACCGCCGCTGCGCATGAACTGCGGGTTGAACATGCGCACCGGGCTCTTGCTGCCGTCGATCTCGGTGCGGAACTGCCCGGTGGTGCAGCGCTGGTTCTGCACGTCGAACATGCCGAAGCTGTCGTAGATCGCCGCGAACTTGCCCTTGTTGCTCGGCAGGTGATGCTCGGTCGAGGTGTGGCCGATGGTCCAGGACTTCCACAGCTTGCCGGCACGGTCATAGATCAGCGTGCGCGGCGCGACGAAAGTCTGGGAGTCGAGGTACATCACGCGGCGGCCAACCGGCGAGGATTTGTCGACCGGTGTCATCTCCAGCTCGTGCACCTGCCGCAGCTGCCAGGTCACATCGGGGAAGCACTCGCCCTTGCCGGTCATTGCAACGAACTTGTAGCCGTCCGGCTGCTTGTACTCATCCGAAAGCTTCTGCTCGTTATGGCGGTACAGCGGCATCAGCAGGGTCTTGGTTCCCTTGAACGTCCAGTTCATCTCGGCCACGCGCCCGAAGTAACCCTCGAAGTCCTGGATCATCAGGTCGGAACCGAGGAAGGCATCCGTGGTCTGGCTGGTCTCCAGGCGACGCACGCGGCGCTGGAAGCCCAGATACAGGTAGCCGTCGCTGGCCTTCTGGTCCTGGTCGAAGTTCAGAATCATCAGCTGCGTGTCCTGCACGTCCTGCGGGCTGAACGCCTTGCCGTAGATGCCGCGGAAGTAGTCGTTGGGATTGGGCGAAACCGCCGGGATCGGCTCCTCGGCGACACGGTGCTTGAAGTTCAGGAAGTTGAACTGGAATTCGACCGTGCGATCCACCTTTCCGGTGGCGGCGTTGCGGTACTTCCAGTAGAACGGCTTGATCTGGACGTTGTCGCCAGCCGAGAAGGTGTGACGGAAATTGAACGCCAGCTTGCGGCCGGCGTCGGGATCGCTGCTCGACGGCTGCTCCGGAAACGGTCGGCCGGCGCTGTAGCCTTCGAGGTTGCCACCGACGATCTTGACCTTGCCGATGTTCTGCCGTGTCGCCTCCACGTACTTCGGATGCACCTCGAAGGAATCGGTAGGGCCAACCTTGATAGCCGGCTGCTCACCTTTCTTCAGCAGGTCGTAGGTGACCGGGTCCAGCACCGCCTTGAACTGGTCGGCGTTGTTCTTGTCGATCACGACACCGACATTAACGCCGGCCGCCGTCGGCGCGCCGGCTTTGTAGGGGTAGAAAGCCTGGTTGATGACGTTGTCAGCGCTCTGCGCCAGCGCCGGAGCGGTGAACAGCGTGCCGACGAACATCGCCAATACGGATCGGGTGATTCTCTTCATCTTGGATTCCTCTCGGGGGTTTGTGCGTGGGGCCGGATCAGAAGAACTGGTAGCTCAAATTGATAAAGACCTCGTCTTCCTTGTCCGATGAGCCCAGGGGGCCCTGGCGGAATCGGCCCAGCGGCTCGTAGCCGGTGAGACCGATGGGGCCAGCCTCCAGCAAGGGGCCGCCGGATGAGGCATAGGCGGTAAACGGCGGATAGGGGTTGCAGTCGCGGCAGTCGTTGAACTTCTGCGCGCCGTCGCCGAACTTGACGTTGGCACCGATCGACAGCTTGAAGTTCTGCGATAGCAGGTAGTCCACCGAAGGCTGCATCGCGTAGGCACCGGCCTTCCAGTCGCGCGCCATCACGAATTTCGGCTGCAGGCGGTCCTGCAGATACCAGGTCTGCACGTACAACGTGCCGATCCAGTTGTCCTTCCAGTCCGGCATGCCCACCTGCCCCAGAAGACCCTGCTCCAGCTCGTGGTCGAGCAGGTGCTGGCCGAAAATCTGCAGCGAGAACAGGAAGGTGCGGTCGGCGTTCAGGAAGGGAATGAAGGTCAGGCGATCCAGGCCGACGACGTAGCGCGCAACGCGCGACTCGCTATACAGGCTCGGCCGCAGGGTGTTGGGAAACTCCTCGCCCCAGGTCATCGCCGCCTCGATGCGCGCCACCGTCTTGATCGGCGCGATCGTGAAGTCCAGGGACCCCCCCAGCAGCTTGACGCGCGGAAAAGCGATATCGAAGGCGATCAGGTACGGCACCTGGCGCGGCTCGGTGTTGTACTGGCCCACCCCCGGCAGCAGTTCCGGCAATTGCAGGTCTACCGGCAGCAGCAGGTTGGCGAAGGGACTGATCGCTGGCGGCCCCTTGGAGCCGCCATGCAGGCTGGGCAGCTGCGAACGGTACAGCAGGCCGTTGAGCGAGAAGCTGACGTCGCCCAGCACGCCCTCGAACTTCATACCGATCTGGGTGTTCGACAGCGTCCAGTTCGGCAGCTGGACGTCGCGGATGCCGACCTGGTTGGGGCCGAAGTCCGTAGTCATCGCCATGCCCGGCTGCCCGAGGATTGGCGGCACCAGGGCAAAGTTGGACACCGTACCGCCGTTATCCCAGAGATTCTTCATGCCGCGGAAGAAGCAGCCGGCATCCAGGATGACGTTGGCGGTGCCGCATTGGCCCAGGCTGTTGGGGCGGAACTTGTCGAAGTTCCATACCACCTGCCAGTTGAGATCCTGCAGGGCCCCCACCGGGCCCATTCGGTACTCTGCCGTGGCGATCCACATCGGGATGCGAATGTCCTGCAATTCGTCATAGATGTTGTTGCGCGAGTAGTCGACCGGGTTGATGACGTCGAGCACGCGAAACAGGTCGGTGCGGCCCCAGATGACCTGCTGCTTGCCGACGCGGAAGAACAGTTCCTGCTCCTCGTCGCTGAGCGGCGATGAGAACGGCAGGGAACTGTCGAAGTAGGCTTCGCGCAGCCAGTCGAGGCGGTCGCCGTCGGCGAATTCCGGGAAGCGCAGATCGTTCTCGGTGCCGTCCATGTAGCCGCTGAGGCAGCCGCGGGAATCCACGTCGCAGGGCCGCACCGGAACGCCGAATGCGACACCGCCGCCCGGCCGGTGCAGGGGCTCGCCCAGCACGATCATGCCGTCGTTGGGATTGTTGGCCAGGTTGAAACCGAATTGGCCGAGGCCCGCGCCCGGCACGCCGTTGAACACCCCGTACTGCAGGTTATTGCCGCCGAAGGCGCCGCGGCCATGCGCCACGCAGCCGGCCGGGATCAAGCCGGAGGTGTCCTCCAGGCAGATCGGGCCACCGGCATCGCGGCCGTACTCCTTCGAATTGAGGTCATAAACACCGTCGTAGGTGCCACGCAGCTTCAAGGTCAAGGAGTTGCCGGTGAAGGCACCGAGATCGTCGAACTCGCGATCTGCCTCGAGGCGCAGGGTATTGCGCTCCTTCGACAGGCCGACATCCTTGCGGACGCGGGTATCGTTCTCCAGGAAGCCATTGATGCGCCATGCGCCCAGTTCCCCGGCCTGTACCGTCTTGCCATGCAGGACCAGGCCCCATGCACACAATCCCATCGCAAGGCTTCCCAATGCCTTTCCGGAAATCCTCATCTGACTCACTCCTCTTTTTGGTCTCTGGTTATTCGGCGGCTGCCTGGCGCCCGCAGCCGGGCGTGGCGAAATCCGGGGACGATGCCGCCTTGGTTGCACCGGCGGGCGCGGCGGACGAGGCCGTCACGAAGCCGGGGCGGAAGGCGAGAATCCAGGCGGGCACCACGACCATGGCGCCAATGGCGTTGAGTACCAGCATCACAATCAGCAGCAGTGCGGCCGAGGACTGGAAGCGCAGGTCTGAGAAGAACACCCACATGACCACACCAGCGACGAGGGTCGTTGCGGTGAACATCACCGCAAGGCCAGTGGTGCTGATGGCATGGGCGACGGCATCGTGCAGCGCTCGTCCCTTCTCTATCTCGTCGCGAACGCGGTCCATCACATAGATCGCATAGTCGATGCCCACGCCCATTCCCACCGCGACCACCGGGATGATGTTGACGTTGATGCCTACTTTGGCGATGCCCAGGTAGCCGTAGCTGAGCACCGTGGCGAAGATCATCGGCAGGATCATCAGCCAGCCGGCATGCGCCGAGTTGTAGTAGATCGCCACCATCAGGAACGACGCGATCAACACGAAGGCCGTGACCATCACACTGTCATGGAAATTGGCCTGGTTGATGGCGGCATTGACACCCACGACACCCGCCGCCGGTTCGATCGTGAATCCGTCGATGCCCTTGCCGAAAAGCTCGGCACCCTGCTTCGCGCGCTGCACCGCCGCCTCGATCGTCTTCGCCTGCAGGTCCGGCAGGTAGAAAGTGAGGTTTGCCAGCGTCTCCTCGGGGTTGACGTACTCGCGCAGCGCTCCGGGCACCGGGCTGGAATACTCGAAGGCGTACATCAGGCTGCCGACGCCACGCGCATCCGCGGGAATCTGCAGCCAGCGCGGATCGCCCTCGTGCGTCAGGCGGTTGACCTGCTTCACCAGGTCGGGGAGGCCCTTGGCGCCCCCGACCACCGGCTCAGCGAGCATGTAGCGCTCGAACCGCTCCATGGCGGCCATCGCCTCGGGCCTGCGCAGGCCCTCCCGCTCGCTGGAGCGGGCCACCACGAACAGCTCCTCGCTGCCGGGAAAGCGCTCCGCAATCAGGTGCGCAGAGCGGTTGTAGTCGTGGTCCCGCTTGAGAATGGGCGAGCCCGGCTCGGATTCGCCGAACTGCACCTGGCTCGCGCCCCATGCGCCCATCCCGATCAGCACCAGGGCGCCCAGTAGCACCGCACGGCCGACGCCGGCATTGGAGACCGGCTCGACGAGTCGGTGCAGCGTCGCCGACGTCTGGTCGCGGTTGTTCTCGGTGCGCCGCGGCTGCGGTAGCACCGTCAGCGCCAGCGGCACCATGAAGTGCACGGTGAAGATCACCGAGAACGCCCAGAAGCCGGCAAAAGCGCCGAGATGCTTGTTGAATGGCGCTGCACCAATCGCCACCGCAGCGATACCGATGGCGTCGACGATGATCGCCAGGGAGCCGGGACGGAACAGCGCGTCCAGCGCGTTGCGGGCAGCCTGGCGGCCGCTCTGGGTGCGCGCCAGTTCGTAGTAATAGCGCTCGACCAACTGCACCCCGTGCGAGGTCGCACGAGCGGCAATCAGGAACGGGATCGGCATCGACAGCGGATCGAGATGAATGCCGATCAGGTTCATGAAGCCCAGGCCCCATGCCGAGGACAGCAGAATGCCCATCAAGGGCAGCACGATGCCGTAGAGGCGGCGGAAGTACCCTGCGAGCAACAGGATGATCAGCGCCGCGGTGTACAGCAGGATCTCGAAGATCTGCGGCAGATACGTGTATACCCAGCCGGTCAGCACCGGATTACCGACGGCGTAGATCCGCAGGCCGTCGCGTGCTTCCGCCTCGCGGATCTTCTGCAGCCCGGCGAAGGCTTCGAGCAGTTCGTCGGAGGTCGAACTGTTCATCTGTGCCCGGATGATCGCCACCTTGCCATCGGCCGACACCAGGCGCCCGCTGATGCGTGGATCCGCCTGCACCTGCAACTGCAAGGTCTTCAGTTGCGCCGGCGTCAGCGCCCCGGCATTCGGGTCGTAGTAGGGATCGGAGCGGATCGTGCCGGCTTCGTTGATGTAGACCCGGCGCGTCGTGCGATGGGTGATGCTGGCCACGAGGTTGTGATTGACCCCGGGCAGCACGTCGATACCCTGGGTGATCCGTTCGATCGCGGTGAGTGTTTCGTTGCTGAAGATCGAGCCCTGCTCGACCTCCACCGCAACCGTGATGACGTTGGCGCCACCGAAAATTCCGCGTACTTCGTTGTGCAACTGGATATAGGGATGTCCCTGCGGCAGGAGGTCCTCGAAATCCGACGCCATTTTCATGCCGGGGATCTGGCTGGCGAAGAACGCCGACAGGCCGAGAATCAGCGCGAGCACAAAGCGCGGGCTGGCAAAAATCCACTCTTCGCCCCGCTGCAGCGCGGCGACTATCCTTTGGCGAATCAATGGATGCCCTCCGATTCGATATTCACCATCGCCGGCGTGCTGGCGCCGGAACCGCCGACCACGATCAGGGACGAGCGGCCCGGGAGGGCGACGCCGCCACGGAGGTAACCGCTGCCGGAGGTAGCGCTCGGCAAAACCCGCCATTTGCCATCGGATCCGCGCTGCTGGATCAAACCGAGTTCGCCGACAGCGAACAGACGGCCACCGGCGCCCGGCACAAAGCCGTACATCGGCACGGCGGCGGCATTGGTCTCCGGCGTCCAGCTCTGGCCACCATCGCGGGTGCCGAGGATGATCCCGCCGCGACCCGTCAGCCAGCCGGTATTGGCATCGGTGAACCAGACATCGAAAGCGTAGAAATTGTCCGGGATGGGCGGCAGCCTTTGCCAGCTCGCGCCGCCGTCGCTGCTGCGCGCAACGATGCCGAACTCACCCGCGACCACCGCATGCCTGGCGTCGAGAAAACGGATGGCGGTGAGGATGGCGTCCTCGCCGAACTCGGTCTTCTGCCAGCTCGCGCCGCGGTCGCTGCTGTTGAGCACCGTGGAATAGGTGCTGACCACCCAGAATCCGCCGTCCGGCGCACACGCCAGTGCCATGGGCGTGAAGTCCTCCGGCATCGAGCCCGCGGCAGGGCGCCACTCGGTGCCTTGTGCATTCCCGGTCCAGACGCGGCGATTGAAGTCGAGGGCGACAAAGCTCTTGTCGGCGCAGGCCGCGACGTCGATCAGTGCCGCCCGGCTCTCCAGCTTTTGCGATTCCCAGGTCTTGCCGGAATCGGTCGATCGCGACAGCACGTCGTTGCCGACGACGACGATCGCCTGGCCATTCGATGCAATCTTCTGCAGGTCGTCAGCGACGTGCGCGGCGCCATGAACGACCGGCGAAAATGCGGCGCCTCCAGCAACAATGGCCAGAATCGCGCATGGCAATCCAAGATGTAGCGCCAGTGGCGCGCGACGGCTCATCGCCGAGTCTCCTCCGAGTAGTAATAAACTGCGGAGGGAGAATCAGTGAAGCAGCGATATAAGTGAACCCGATTGCGGGAATGATCGCCATCACTAGGATGAATAATCTGCCCTCGGTCGACAAAAAGGGAACCGCGTTTCCTGCAGAAAAAGCGGATTTTGGTAGCGGAAATCGCCGCGCGGCCGCTCGCTCTTGGCACCAGCGGGGAGCAACCTCGATCTGCAACGTAACGCAGATGAGCGTGCAATTTGCCGGGGCGGAGTGGCGCTCTATCCCGGGCCTGCTTTGCGGGAACCTACTGGATGCCCCGGCGGCCTCCGAGCGGGCAGTCGCGTGTTCAGCTGCTCGCTGCGACAGCAAGCATCATTACCGCATGGTCTTTGTCGCTTCTGTGCTTGAGCCCTGCCAAGGCGTCGCGGCTTCGCAAGGGTTCCGACCTGCGGAAGTAACAAAGGCCCGTCATTTCACCGGCGCTATATTGCGGGGATGGCCCTGCAGCTCTTGCGCGAGAAATGGAGCGGTTCGACTGCCCGTTTCCTGAGACTTGATGCGGCGTGCCGCTCGCCACCAGCCGGCCACCGGCGTCGCCCGCGCCCGGACCCACGACGATCACCCAGTCGGCTTGCATCACCGCGCCGCCGTACGTCTGCGAGACGCCGCCTTGATGGATTGAGCCCACTTCGCCGAAGAATTTGGCCTGCCATTCGCCGAACGCGGGCGGCTCGGGGATATAGCGGATGGCTCCATTCAAGCCTGAACCACCGAACAGTGTGCCGACAGGCCCCTTGAGCACCTCTACGGAGTAGAGATCGAAAGGATTCATGTCCAGCACGGACAGCGGTGCAACAGGATCGTTGAACGGGGTTTCATCGAGGAATACGCCCGTCGTCGCCGCAGTACCCAGCTCGGACGAAATCCCGCGAACTGTGATGCGTTTAGGAGTCGTGCCGTTCTGAAGATCCCAGATATTCACGCCAGGAACTTGAGCGACGATGTCGTCGACGTCGCGCAGGCCGGACTTCTCCATATTCTGACCGGACAGTGCGGACACGCTGGACGCCAAAGAGCGAACCGAGGCTTCGCGCTTGGTCGCGGTGACGGTGATGGATTCAAGCTGCGTGGCATGCCGCTCCGCCGTGGGGGGCAGTTCGGTCGTGCGCATCGGCTCGACTGGGATCGTCGCCACAGTCGGTTGCGCCGCATCCGGTACCCCGTTGGCTGCGCTGTCGGCTTCTTGCTGATGAGGCGCCTGCGCTCCGACGGCGTCTCCGGATGGTGGTTCTGGCTGAGTCTGAGCGAGTACAGGCATCAGTGTCAGGGACAGCCACAGAGCAGTGACCTGACCGATCTTTCGATCCAGTTGCATTGAGAGATTACTGCATTGCGGTGGGTTGTTCGTAGATTGCAGGTAGTGCGCTCCAGGCCTGTGGTGCAGGCGGCCGATATCCCAAGCTGCTGTGCGGTCGCTTCGTGTTGTAGTGGCGCCGCCATTGCTCGATCACGACGCGAGCTTCCTTGAGGCTGTAGAAGATCTCGCCGTTGAGCAGTTCATCGCGCAGCTTGCCGTTGAAGGATTCGCAGTAGCCGTTCTCCCAGGGGCTACCTGGCTCGATGTACAAGGTGTTGGCACCAACCTTGGGCAACCACGCACGGATCAGCTTCGAGGTCATCTCCGGGCCGTTATCCGAGCGGATGTGTTCGGGTAAAGACGCACGCTCGACGTCTGCTTGGGGTTGATTGTGGCCTGTCGCGAGGCGCTCTAACTGGGGAGACCGCAACAAATTCCGCCTACTTATCGATCAGCCCTTCATCATCTCGCTGAAGTCCTCATCGAATTTCCTGCTCGACTTGAGCGTGTCGATCATGTCCTGGTGATGATCGTCCAGCGCCGTGGGCAGACTGAGATTCTTGGTCTGGGCAATGCGCGCAAGCTTGGTATTGGCTTCGCTGTGGTCGGTGACGATGGTTTGCCCGAACTGCTGAATTTCGGAATCGTGCGACAGGCTGAGCGCCAGCCGGCCCGCCGCCACCTCGGTCATGCCAGCCATCGCCGCCTCCTGCGCAAACTTCATGTCGTCCTGACCGGGCGGCATGCCGGCGCCATAGCTGGTCGGAACCAGCGGCGACAGAATCACGCCGAGCATGGCCAGTGACAAAAAGATCGGCAGCCGGTTCTTGCTTCGGGTCATGGGGTTCTCCAGTGGGAAAGCGCGTGCTTGCGCCCGCAGCGCGCAGCAAGCGCAATGCCCGGGCTCAAGACGTCGCCGTCTGATCCGCAGGCCGCAGGCCCAGGCGACGGTTGCGCCGGCAGCGGCCCGCGCGGCGCCTCGCTGAGCCGTGCAGGCTCGGGCTGTTCGCGCGAATGTTTTCTGGATCGTGCGGATTTCATGGCCTGGCATTGCCGGCGCATTCACGCCGCTGTCAGGGGCCTGGGCCCAGAGTGAAACGCCCTCGATGAAACGGAGAACGCAGATGAGGACATCGCAACGGCGGACCCCTCCTTCGCGCGACGGCAAGTCACAAGCGGTGGCGCGCGAGAAACAGCGCATCGAACCGGAAAAGCCGCAGGGCATCGCGCCGGATGACGAAGTGGATCAGGCTTCTTACGACTCCTTTCCCGCCAGCGATCCACCCGCGCACTCAGCACGTCAGGCCGTGCCCGGCGGCAAGCCTTCCCGAAAGCCCGGCGAACGCAGGTGATGGCGCTGCGCGGCGCAGCCATGGGCATGGCGCTTGCCCCCGGCAGTGGCGCGACGCAGGCCGCGCCTCACTCCCCAACTTCCCGATGGAGATTCCAGACATGGCAAGCATGCAGAGCAGCAATGCCGGCGCAAAGCCGGGCAGCAACAGTGACCGCACCCAGATCGTCGGTGGCAACCACAAGGTTTCGGGCCCGGGTCCGGCGGTGATGGCGGCGGACACGCTGGAGGGCGACCGCGTGATGAATTCGGCTGGCGAGGATCTGGGCAAGATCCGCGACATCATGCTGGACGTCCCGAGCGGACGTGTCGCCTACGCGGTGCTGTCGCGCGGCGGCATCCTGGGCATGGGCGACAAATTGTTCGCGATTCCCTGGAGCTCGCTGACGCTGGATGCCGAGCGGCGTTGCTTCATTCTCGACATCAGCAAGGAGCGGCTCGAACAGGCGCCGGGTTTCGACAAGGATCATTGGCCCGCGATGGCCGACGCGCGCTGGGCCATGGACATCTACGAGTACTATGGCGCCGCGCCGTACTGGAACTGATCTGGCACCGCCGCGCCACACGCCGGGAACAGCGCCATGGGCATGCGCCGCACCAGATCCATGATGAAGGCGTAAGCGCGCCTCCGCCCTCGCGATGACTGGCATGAGTGCCGTTACGGCCATCCTTTGGCCGCCAGTTGTCGCGGGGGACGAGGAAGGCCGCTGCACGCGGTTTGCCCGCCACCGGCCTCGGAACACGCACCGGCGACTGCTCCGCTTCTCATCCTGCCTTTCACACCGCGCCCGCGGCGCCTTGCCACGGCTGTCCTGCCGGCCAGGACTTTGCACGCCACAGCTGCTAGGTTTGCCATGCGCGCACACCGGCCGGCATCCGGCTGGAACACAACTCGAAGACACGCCATCCGTCGCTTCGACGACTGTGTCGGGTGCCGCCTTGACCCCTGGCGAGCCGAGGAGCGTAAAGGTGAAGGAGGAGACTGGGGGCTGCCGCGATCCGCGCCCGGCGGGACTCGATGCCACAGAGGCGGCGCAACGGCTGCGCCGTTACGGATACAACGAGCTGCCATCGCCGGATCGGCGCAGTCTGTGGCGGATTCTGCGCGAGCTGTTTCGCCAGCCGATGTTCCTGCTGCTGCTGGGAGGTGGCACGGTCTATTTGCTGCTGGGCGACCGCGTGGAGGCTGCCTTGCTGCTCGCCTTTGCCGGTCTGTCAGTGAGCATCGGCGTGGTTCAGGAACTGCGCAGCGAAAAGGTTCTGGAGGCGCTGCGCAAGCTGGCGAGCCCACGGGCACGCGTGATCCGCGACGGTCAGCCGGTGCAGATCGCGGGCCGCGAGGTGGTGCCGGGTGATCTGCTGCTGGTCGCGGAAGGCGAGCGCATCGCCGCCGACGCAAAGCTGATCGCGGTACAGGATGTTCTGGTCGACGAATCGCTGCTCACGGGCGAATCGGTGCCGGTGACCAAGCGTGCCGCGAGCGACACCCTGTCCGCCGATGACGGCAATTCCGGTTTGCTGTTTGCAGGAACCCTGCTGGTACGCGGTTCCGGGCAGGCGCGCGTGGTGGCCACCGGCGCCGACAGCGAGATGGGCAAGCTGGGCCACGCGCTGGAAGGCATCGTCACCGAGCAGCCGCAGCTGCAAAAGCAGCTCAAATGGCTGGTGCGCGACTTCGCCATCATCGGCGCACTGGCCGGCGCCACGGTCGTGCTGCTCTATGCGCTGCTGCGCGGCTCCTGGCTGGAGGCGCTGCTGGCCGGCATCGCCATCGGCATGTCGCTGCTGCCGGAGGAGTTCCCGCTGGTGCTGGCGGTGTTCATGGCCATGGGCGCCTGGCGCATCTCCCGTGCGCGCGTGCTGACGCGCCGCGCGACTGCCATCGAAACGCTGGGCGCCACCACCGTCCTGTGCACCGACAAGACCGGCACGCTGACCGAAAACCGCATGTCCGTCGCCGGCGTCCAGTCCGAGCACGACAGCTGGCAGTCGCTCGCCGCCGCGACGGCGATGTCCGCCGCGCAAGCCAGTGTCCTCCACACCGCACTGCGGGCCTGCCCGCAACTGCCGAGTGATCCCATGGACATCGCCATTCATGCGCAGATGCAGCGCCTCGACCCCGCCGGCACCGAGCGCTTCATGGCGCAGCGCATCCTGCGCGCCTACGGCCTGCGCCCGGACCTGTTCGCGGTGGCCAATGTTCTCGACGACGAAGGCTCGCCTGGCGCCAGCGCCAAGGGCGCCCTGGAAGCCATCGCCGGGCTCTGCGCGCTGCCGGAGGAACGCCTGACAGCGATTCGCGCCCAGGCCGATGCCCGGGCCCGCGAAGGTGTGCGTGTGCTGGCCGTGGCGCGCGCGCGGCTCGCAAAGGCTCAGCCACCCCCCGAGTCGCTAGCGGAGCTGAGCTTCGAGTATGTCGGTCTGATCGGTTTTGCCGATCCACTGCGCGGCAACGTCCCCGCCGCGGTCGCCGAGTGCCGCAGCGCCGGCATTCGCGTCGTCATGATCACCGGCGACTATCCTGAAACCGCGGTGGCCATCGCCGCCCAGGCCGGCATCGACACCGCGCAAGTGCTCAGCGGCGCGCAGATGGAAGCAATGAGCGATGCGCAGCTGGCGCGAAGCGTGCGCGGCACCTCGGTCTTCGCACGGATCCGTCCCACCCAGAAGCTGCGCATCGTGCAATCGCTCAAGGCCAATGGCGAGGTGGTGGCAATGACGGGGGATGGCGTGAACGATGCGCCCGCCATCAAGGCCGCGCACATCGGTATCGCCATGGGCGGTCGCGGCACGGACGTGGCGCGCGAGGCTTCCGACATCGTATTGCTCGACGATGATTTCGGTTCCATCGTGAAGACCATCCGCCTGGGCCGGCGTATCTACGACAATCTGCGCAAGGCCATCGAGTACATCGTTGCCGTGCACATTCCGATTGCCGGTCTCGCCATCCTGCCCATGCTGCTCGGCCTGCCGCTGATCTTCACACCGATTCTCATCGCCTTTCTGGAAATGGTCATCGACCCGGCCTGCTCCGTCGTGTTCGAGGCCGAGAGCGACGAAGCGGATGTCATGCAACGACCGCCGCGTGATCCCGCCGCGCCGCTGCTGCTGCCGCGACGCATCGCCTGGGCCGTGGTGCAGGGCGTGGTGGCGCTGGCCATCGTCGCCGGCACCCTGCTGATCGCTGCGCAAGCCAGAATGCCTGAAGACGAGTTGCGGGCACTGGTGTTCAGCGCCCTGGTGCTGGTCAATATGGGCCTGATTCTGGTGAATCGCTCGTTCTCGGCTTCGCTGCTCGATGCACTGCGCCAGCCCAATCCCTGGCTGTGGTGGCTGCTGGGCAGCGTCAGCGCACTGCTGGCCATCGCGCTCTGCTGGCCACCGGCGATGGCCTTGTTCCATTTCGGCCCCTTGCATCTGGACGATCTGTCGATCTGCGCGCTGGCGGGTGCACTCAGCCTGTTTGGACTCGAAGCCCTCAAGAGACGCTGGTTCGCTGTGTCCTGAAGCGAACGCCCGCCCGCCAGCCTTGCGGGGTACGGGCATGAAAGCTGCAGACCCGCAGGTGAAAAACATTCCTCGCAAGCGGAGGTCGTGCCGATGAACATCCCGCAAGATCATTCACGCCATGGCACGGTACGTCTGCCATGCTCGACACCCAGCTGCTGATCCAGGCGCGCATGCAGCGGCTACTGCGCACTGCTCTCGACTACGCGCGGGTACGCGCGGAACTACTGGAAGTCGAGTTCAACGCCGAACGCGAACGTCTGGGCTCGATGCTGTACCGCGCCCTGCTGCTTTCGCTTGCGGTGCTCACCACCCTGCAGCTGGGCGCTGCGCTGCTCATCGCGCTGTCCTGGAACACACGCTGGCGGCTGCCGGTCCTGCTGGGCTTGCTGCTGTCGGCCGTCGTCGCCTCGCTGCTGGCCTGGCAGGCGCTGCGCCGTCTGCGCCGCGCCCGTCCGTCGCGTCCGCTGGCGGCAGCTTTCCGCGAATTCGACCGGCTGCTCAAGCCGCTCGACGATGAGCTGGGCTGAAATGGCCGCCGCCGATGCCACCTGGCATGCCGAGCAACTGCGCCTGCGCCGTCTGCTCCACGAACGACGCGCGGCCTTTCGTGCAGCCGCCCGTGGCCTGCGCCAGCCACTGCGGGCGAATCTGCAGGCGGTGCGCCTGCTGCCACGTCTACTGCCTGAAATCGGCGCCGCGCTGCTCGCGGTGCTGCTGCTGCACCAGCTGCAGCAGCGACGCTATCGCGGGCTGTGGCTGCTCTCGGGGGCGCTCGATCTCTGGCGCCTGTATCGTCTGCTGCAGGCGAAACGCACGGCGCCCGTGCTGCCGCCGCCTGCCGCAGGTCCGTAAGCCAGGCGTGATGGATGTCGCGGGCGCCATCAGCGCGCATGGGCATGAAGCCTGCTGCTCCCTGCGGCACCGACGTCGCACCCATGTTCAAAAGAGGATCAAACCATGTTCAACAGTGCCAACAACAGTCAGCACTCGCTGCTCGACGATCTGCGCTCGCTGGCCACACACGCCGAGGAGCTGCTCAAGGCCGCCACCTCGCTGTCCGGCGAAGAGGTGCAGCAGACCCGCGAGAAGCTGCAGGAAAGTCTGCAGCAGACACGCCAGTATCTGGAGCAGCGCCACGGCCGCGCACGCGAGAAGGCCAAGCAGGTGGCCGCCGCCACCGACCAGTATGCGCACGAACGGCCCTGGCGTTTCGCACTGGGCGGCGTGGCCCTGGGCGTGCTGCTCGGCGCGGCCTGCACCGCGAACTACGGCTCGCGTCGCGCGGCAGGCTGACAACTCAGGCAAGCGGTGCGTGCTGCGGCAGGTCGAACTGGAAAATGCTGCCGCCGTCCGCACGCGGCTCATAGCGCAGATGGCCGCCCATCTGCGTGACGTCGTGGCGGGCGATGGCCAGGCCGATGCCGCTGGTATAGCGCGACGTGGACTGCTGCGGATCGACGCTCTTCTCGACGCCGCGCTGGAACAGCTTGGACTCGAACTCGGGGGCCACGCCCGGACCACGGTCCATCACCGCGCACTGCGAGAAGCCGGAGCGGGAGGAGGCGCCGGTGACGATGGTCACCTCCTCCCCCGAGGGCGAGTGACGCAAGGCGTTGGACAGCAGATTGAGAATCACGTTGCGGGCCACCCGCGGATCGCCCCAGGCGGTGGCCTCGCCGTGCACCCGGATGGTCACGCCGGCGGCCTCCGCCGCCGCGCGCATCAGCCGCGCCGCCTCGATGGCCATGCCGCGCAGGCTGAACATCTCATAGCCGAACTGGCGTAGGCGCTCCTGCGCTGCGCCGCGCGCCAGAAAGCGCTGGATGTACTGCAATGCCTCTTCGGTGCACCCGAGAATTTCGCTGACGTTGTCGGCCTCGCGCGAGTCCAGCGCCGCGCGGGCCAGCGAATGGGCTGCGAACAGCACGCAGGTCAGCGGATTTTTCAGATCGTGGGCCACGATATCGATGACGTCTTCGCGGTCACGCACCATGCCCCTGAGCCGGTCACGCGCCAGCTTGAGCTCGACATGGGTCTTGATCCGCGCCAGCAGCTCTTCAACCATGAACGGCTTGGTGATGTAGTCGACCGCGCCGGCGGCGAAGGCCGAGATCAGCGAGGCCCGGTCGTTGACGGCGGTGACGAACAGCACCGGCAGATCGGACAAGCCCGGCAGCGCGCGCAGCCGCCGGCAGGTCTCCATGCCGTCCATCTCCGGCATCGACAGATCCAGCAGCACCACATCGGGCCGGCGCAGCTGCGCGCGTGCCACCGCCTGCCGGCCGCTGCGGGCCGGCATCACCTGATAACCGGAGCGGTCCAGCACTTCGCCGATCAGCTGCAGATTGAAGTTTTCGTCGTCGACGATCAGCACGAGCGGCATTTTTGAACTGCTGGTGATCACGGGAGCGTCTCCGCTTCGGCGGCGTCGGCGCGTTTGATCTCCATCACCTCACCTGGGAATTTCGCCAACAGGAATTCGATCTGCACCACGTCGAAATTGGCGGCGGCCACCGCCAGGCGCCGCGCATACTGATTCAGGCGCTGGTAGTGATGGCGTTCGCCCAGACGCGCCAGACGCAGGGACAGATCGCGCACCTCATGAATCATCAGCGCGTCGCGCACGCCCGGCCAGACCTCGGTGAGCAGCACTTCCAGCTCGTTGCACAGGGCGCGCAGCGAGGGGCGATGCAGGCCGGCCTCGGCGGCATGCGCATGACCGGCCGACGGCTCGCGCGGAATCAGCCGCGACAGCTCACGTGCCAGGATGCCGGCGTGAAACGGCTTGAAGATGAAGCCGTCGAACAGGGCGCGATCCGGATCGTCGGCGGCCAGGCGCGCGGCAGTGATGCCGACCAGGATGATGCGTCGCGTGTGCTCGTTGCCACGCAGCAGCCGCGCCAGGGTGATGCCATCGATGTCCGGCATGCGCACGTCGATCAGCATCACGTCAGGGCGCTCCTTGATTGCCAGATCCAACGCCTCGCGCCCGCCACTGGCGACCCGCACCTGGTGCCCGGTGTCGGTGAACATCGAGACCAGCACCTGGCGGTTGAGCGCGATATCGTCCACCGTCAGCACGCGCAGCGTCGGCAGGTCCTGCAGGCGGCGGTCGTCCTCGTGCGAGGGCTCCAGCTGCGAGGCAATCGGCACATCGCGCATTTCGATGCGAAAGCGCGCCCCGGCCGTGGACTTGTCCAGCAGGCTCAGCTGCCAGCCCAGCGAATGTGCCAGCTGCCGGCTGATGCTCAGGCCCAGTCCGGTGCCGCTGGCGTCCAGGCCTGTTCTCCTGCCGCCCTGGGCGAAGGGCTCGAAAATCTGGTCGCGGTCCTCCTGCGCGATGCCGGTGCCGCTGTCGTCCACATCGAGCAGGCAGCTCACGCAGCCGGCACGTTCGGAAGGCAGCGCCCGCACCACGATCGCAACGCGGCCGTGCTCGGTATGCTTGATCGCGTTGTCGACCAGATTGATCAGCATCTGCCGCAGACGGTCGGCGTCGAGCATCAGCATCTCGGGCGTCGCCTCGTCCAGGTCCACGCTCAGCACGATCTCCCGGCTCACCGCACGCTGCAGAAACAGCGCCACCACCGCGTCCAGCTGTTCGCGCAGATGGGTGGGCGTGGCGTGCACCTCGATCTTGCCGGCCTCCAGCCGCGAGAACTCCAGCAGATCGTTGATCACCCGCAGCAAGGAGCGCGCACTGGTGTTGATGGCATCGATGTACCGGCAGTTCATCGGGTCCTGCAGGCGATCATGCAAAAGGCCGCTGTAGCCGAATATGGCATTCATGGGCGTGCGGATTTCATGATTGACGTGCGCGATCATCCGGCTCTTGATTGCCAGTTCCAGCCTTGCCCGCTCCAGATCATGCCGCAGCTGGCCCTGCGCACGGCGCTCCTGCTGCCAGCGCCAGACCGCAAGCAGGCACAGCAACAGCAGAAACATCGAGCTGACAGACCAGGCCGACATGGGAATCACCGATGGGATGTGAGGCTGTGCGGTGGGAGCGCGCTTGCCTCTTTGCCTGCCGCAGATCCGCCTCGTTCAGAAAACCCGAACTTAGCAGCGGCATCGGCGTGAAGCAAACCTCGAAAATCGAGGCGGGATGTTCACAAGTTCATCGTGCAGCTTGCAATGGCGCAGCCTGCACCTCGATCAAGGCACACGTGCCGGCTGTGCATCATCGGTAGCGGAGGGAATCTCGGGCAGCAGATTCTCGATGATGAGGCGACGGTATTTGATCGCATAGCGGATCGGCACCTGCGACAGGGCCCATACCGCCCGCTGCTCCTGTTCGCGTTCGGGCGCTTCGATCAGCAGAAAATCGCAGCCGGCCTCGGCCAGTTCCAGCTGCTTCTGCCGCGCCGGCAGGCTGGACCCCATCGAGGCAAAAACCGAAGGGGCCTGCAGATTGCTCGCAGCCTGCTCGCGCATGTCCTGTGCGGTCACGGCGGTCAGCTGCGCTTCACCGAAGCCCTGGCGGATCAGCGCCTGTTGCGCACGGTCGCGTGTCTGTCTGTCGGCAAAGCCGGCGACGATGTAGCCGGTGGGATAGAACATGCCGGCTTCCAGACTCTTGTTGGCATCGGCTTGTCTGGTCAGTTTGCTCATCACGGCACCTCGCAGAGGGCGACGCCCGGAGGGCGCCAGTGGCAGCGGAATCAGCAATTGCTGTTCCCCGTCGCAGCCGGCAGCGCTGCGACGCTGATCTGGTGCAGACCCTCGCCCCGCAGTTGCTGCGCGCCGCGCTCAAGCAGGCCCGGGCCTGCGCCGGGCACGCGACCTGCTCCCTCGCCTGCAGAACTTCCAACGAGGCGCCTTGGTCGGGCGCAAGACAAGACGATGAGACGGATCGCGCTGATCACCGAGCACTCGCTGCGCTGCGTGCAGCAGGCGGCCATCGACACCTGCGACTCCGGCGCGCAGCTGCTGCAACTGGCGCTGCAGCTGGGCCGGCGCGGCTATCAGGTCGATCTGTACACGCCCCAGCGTGCCGGACAGGAGCTTGCACAGCGACAGTGGGCGCCGGGAGTCTGTGAATACGCCCTGCCCTGCGGCGGCGTACACCCGGTTGATCCGCGCCGGCTGCCCTCGCTGATGCGCGAATTCGGCGCGGCGGTGCGCTCGCACATGCGCCATGCCATGCCGCAACACGCGCTGATCCACGCGGCATCGCTGCCTGCGGGTCTGGCGGCCAGCGTGGTGGCCGAGTCGGGATTGCCGATGCTGCTCAGCGTACAGACCGCCGTCGCACCGGGTGCGGAGCGCTGGCTGCGTCTGCTGCGCACCCCGGCCTCGGTGCTGACCCGCGCCGAGCGCATCCTGGTCAGCAACGGTGACGAGCTGGCCACCCTCGCCGCCACGCATCCGGCGACGCTGCGCAAGATCGAAGTGCTGCCGCCGGGCTTCGATCCTCAGGACTTCCGCAACATCGACGTCGGCGTGGCACGCGCGCGCCTGCGCTGGCAGGCCGATGCTTACACGATCCTGCACTTCTGCCCCTATGCGCCGCATGAAGGCCTGGAGTTGCTGCTGCGCGCACTCGCCGAACTGCATCGCGAGGGCCTGCCGCAGGCGCGCCTGCAGGTGTACAGCCACAGCGACGCCGGCAGCGATGACACCGCTCCGGTGCAGCGGCGTCTGCGCGCGATGGCGCGCGCCTTCGGCGTGGAAGACGCCGTGCAGTTCGGCGGCGGACTGCGGCGCCGGGCCGTGCGTTACTACTATCACGGTGCCGATGTCTATGTCGCCCTGCCCTGCGAAGACGCCCGCAGCCTCGATGTGCTGGGCGCGCTGGCCTGCGGTCTGCCGGTGATCGGTTCCACGCGTGGCGGCGCGCACAATCTGATCGTCAAGGGCGTCAACGGCTATCGCCTAGACGAACACGACCCCTACAAGCTGGCGCGACGCCTGAAATGGCTGGCCGAACATCCGGCGCTGCGCGTGAGCATGGCGGAGGCGGCGCGACGCAAGGCTTACGGCGAGCACGCCTGGCGCGTACTCGGCGCGCGCCTGGCCGGCCTCTACGAACAGGTGTTGCGCGGGCGCGAGACCGCGCAGCCGCGCAGCCGTCGCCGCGCCGCCGAGCTCAGCTCGTAGACGACATCGAGTCCGGCATCGGCGTCGCCAAAGGCGGCGCCCTGCGCAGGCACCTGCGCAGGGCGTCGAGGTCCGGCGCGATCACGATGCCGGCGTTTCAAGCCTGGTGCCGGCGTCCATGCGCGCGCTTGCCGGCATCCTGATCCGGCCGCAGCGGCAGCAGATCCAGACTCAGCATCAGTTCTTCCTTGCGCTGCAGCATGCGCCGGTACAGCTCGTCGAAGTCGATGGGCGCCGCTTCCACCTTGGGAAACAGCTCGTTTTCCTCTTCCCGGATGTGATGGTTCACCACCTCGCAGAGCACCTGCACGTGCGGATCGCGCGGCTCGCCGGCCTCGATCTCGGCCAGCAGCATCTTGGCCAGCTTGTGTTCGACGCGGGCCTCATCCACCAGCAAGGGCTCGTCGATGGCAAGCGCCACTTCCGGGTAAAAAATCTCCTCCTCCAGCCGCGTGTGCGCGCTGAGCGCCTTGCTCAGTTGCGCGGCCAGTTCGTCCTTTTCCGATTCCTGATGGGCCTGCCAATAGCGTTCGAACAGGCGCTCGACTTCACGATGGTCTTCGCGCAGCAGGCTGATGACCTGCGGATGGCGGGCTGACTGCGGGTGTTGCTTGCTGGCCATGATCCGGCTCCTGAGGTGAGAGGCGACCGTCCGATGTGCGGTCGCCGCCATCGCCGCAAGCGCTGTGCCCGGCGCGCGGCGGCGTGGGCACGCGCCGTGCAGAAGCGACCTCATGCACCACACTTCAAGCTTCTCCACGACGAAAGACCATCTGGCGCGCTTCACGCGCCTGCAGCCATGGGAACCGGCGGCACCGCAATGAAACTCCCGAGCCTTGCCGGCGGCGAGGACACTATCGTCGTCGCCGCACTCTGGCTTGATGACCGCCACGAACAGCAGCGTGAGCGTCGTCTGCTCGACGCCTTGCTGCATCGCGCGCTGGACGCCGTCAGCGGCGATGCACAGTCTCTGCAGGCTTTGCCGCTGGCCCTGCAGCTGCTGGCGTTGCTGCCGCGTATCGAGCGCAGCCTGTTAGGCAGCGGCCTGAGCCACGCCGCGGGCGAGCATCTGCGTCTGCTGGTCGAGGAGCTGGAAACATGCGAGCCGGAAAATCCCCTGTATCTGGCCGTGATCACCCAGCTGCGGCAATGGCTGGATGTGCAGGCCCGCCTGCACGCAGCGCCGCCCGAGCCGCCGGTGGCCGCGAGCCGCCACGAAGCCTTGCCGTTCACAGCGGCGCAGCAGGCCTTGCTGCAACGCCGGCAGCACTTGCTGCAGCAGTCGGAGCAGCTGCTGCTTGCGCATGAGTGATGGCGGCTGAGGCCCTGCCCGTCGCGGAGTGGCCTGGCGGGGCCCGGGTTGCTGCGGCGCCGGCCTGCGGATCGTCGCTGCTGAGCAAGGCCATGGGCCAGCGGTCCAGCAGCTCGCGCAGAAAGACGCGCGATTCGAAACGCCTTTCGCGTCCGCTCAGCGCATCATGCCAGCGTCGCCGCCGCAGCACGCCGCTCAGGTGCAAGGCGGTATCGCCCCAGGCGGCGGGCACGATGCGTGGCGCGCTGGCTTGCGGCATCAAGGCCGCCGGCAGTTGCGGCACCAGCACCAGCAACACCTGCGATCCATACACGCGCGCAAACGCCAGCACCCGCTGTGCCTGCAGGCCCGTGAGCGGCAGCGGCCGGTAATCGCCGTGCGCAAACAGGGCCGGCAGCCGCCGGCGCAGCTGCAGACAGCGCTGAATCAGCGCTTGCTTGAGTGCTCCGCGGCACCAGTCGCCGAACAGGCGCTCATCTCCGCCTGCGTCCGCCAGCAGCTGCGCCCGCAGCGCAAAGTCCACATCGCGCCGGTTGTCCGGATCCACCAGACTCAGATCCCAGAGTTCCGTGCCCTGATACAGATCCGGCACGCCCGGCACCGTGCAGCGCAGCAGCGTCTGCGTCAGGCTTTTCACCGCGGCAACCGGCGCCAGCATCGCCACGAAGTCCTGCAGGGACTGCAGGAATGTCGCGCTGCGCTGTAGGTCCAGCAGCGCCTGCAGAAAGCGGTCGCAGGCCTGCTCGTAGCCCTCATCCGGTGCGCTCCAGCTGCTGTGGCGCCTGGCTTCGCGCAGGGCCTTGCGCTGCCAGGCGCCGAGCCGCTCGCAGAGCAGCGCCACGCCCGGCGCATCGTCGTGACGCAGCGTCGCCGGCCAGGCGCCGACCAGCATCTGAAACAGCATGTAGCGCTCACCGGCATCGGGCGGCGTGCCCAGAGACTGCGTGTGCTGATCCCAGGCGCTGACCGCCTGCGCCCAGGTTTCGCTCATTTCGCTGAGCGCGGCCAGACGCATGCGCAGATCCTCGCCGCGCTTGTGATCGTGCGTGGCCGTGGCCAGCAGCGTCTGCGGATAGCGTTGCAGGCGCTCGCTGCAGGCCATATGAAACTCTGCGCCGGACATCGCAAAGCGATCCGGATGCGAGCCCACCTCGTTGCGCGACAGCAAGCGGCCGTGACGGTAGAAGGCGGTGTCCTCCACGGCCTTGGCCGCGACCGGCGAGGTGAGCTGCTGGAAGCGCGCCAGCGCGCGCAGCCGCAACCGCCGCTGGGGTCCTTGTGCCGGCAGCTTCTCGCCGAGCAGCCAGGCATCGATGCGTGCCAGCAGCTCGCGCTCGGCGGGGCGCACGCCCTGCGTCGCGGCGGCAAGC
Source organism: Solimonas aquatica (assembly GCF_900111015.1). Classification (GTDB taxonomy): domain Bacteria; phylum Pseudomonadota; class Gammaproteobacteria; order Nevskiales; family Nevskiaceae; genus Solimonas; species Solimonas aquatica. The sequence goes on from NZ_FOFS01000001.1 coordinate 408,225, forward strand.
ACCTGCGCCATGATCGCGACATCGGCAGCGCTGCGACCACGGATATCGGTGTAAGTGCGGTAGACCGGAAAATGCACCAGCATCTCCAGCAGCACACGGCGCACCGCGGCCAGGGTCCAGTCGCGCGTTTCCAGGCGCGCCCGCGCCGTGCGATGCAGGGCGCGGGCGCAGGCATTGAAATCGCCGGCAAACAGATCCTGCGCCACCGCGCGCCGCGCGCGCCGCTCTTCGGCCGCGAAGTCCACCAGCCCGCCGCGCTCGCTCCACAGCCAGGCCAATGCCGGTTCGCCGCCACCATCGTGCGAGAACGCGCCGACCTCGTTCATGAAGCTGTAGCCGGAGCTGCCGTCGAGCTGCCAGTCGCGCGCCAGCTTTTCGCCAGGCGCAAGAATCTTCTCCACCACCAGATACGCCGGTCCGCGCGGTGCATGGTCAGGACGCTGCGTCGCCAGCTGCCGCAGGCGCGCGCGCAGGCGCCGGCAGTAGCCGCGTGGATCGGCCAGACCGTCGACATGATCGATGCGCAGCCCGTCGAGCAGTCCTTCGGCGTAGAGCCTGAAGATGCAGGCGTGCACGCTCTCGAACACCGCCGGCTGATCCATGCGCAGCCCGGCCAGTTCGTTGATGTCGAAGAAGCGCCGGTAATTGATCTCGTCGGCCGCCGTGCGCCACCAGGCCAGACGGTAGTGCTGCGCTTCCAGCAGACGATGCAGGCGCAGCGCGCCTTCGCCCTCGCGGCCGTCGTACTGGCCGAGCAAGGCGCTGATCGAAGCATCGTCGCCGGACTCACGCAGTCCGGCGCAGGCGGCGGCGAACGCCTGGCGTCGCGCGCCCAGGCTGCCGGGCCGCTGTGCCTGCGCGAAGCGCGGCGCCAGTGCGCTCAGCGCCGGACCGCCACCGCGCAGCAGCAGCGCATAGCTGCGTGGCGCCAGCGGCAGGCGATGCGGGCCGTACCAGGCGCTGAAGCGGCCCTGCCCGGCGTCGTAGCGCAGCGCGATCTCGCCGCTGCGCAGCGCCTCGCCGTACTGTGCGCCCAGCAGCGGGAGCAGCACACGGCGCCGCAGCAGCGGGTCTTCGACCTCCCAGTCGATATCGAAGAATTCGCCGTTGACGCTGTCGCGTCCCCACTCCAGCACATCGAGCCAGCGCGCATTGTCGGCACCGCCCACCGCCATGTGATTGGGCACCACATCGACGATCAGGCCCATCTCGCGTTCGCGCAGTGCCGCCACCAGCCGGCGCAGCGCCGCCTCGCCGCCCAGCTCCGGATTCACCGCAGCATGGTCCACCACGTCGTAGCCATGCCGGGAGCCGGCGCGCGCGGTGAGAATCGGCGAGACGAACAGATGGCTGATGCCCAAGGCCGCGAAATACGGCAGCTGCTCGCGCGCCGCATCGAAGCCGAACTCGCCGTGCAGCTGCAGGCGCAGCGTCGCGCGCGGCGTCTGCTCCACGGTCATAGCAGCCAGGCCCGTGTGCAGAAAGCCGGCAGCAACGCGACCGGCTGCGCCAGGGCCGGCGCGCTGTCATAGAGCAGCTTGTCCGATCTGCAGTCGTAGGCCACAGGCAGCGCCGCGGGATATTGGTCGAAGTTGGCCGCCAGCTGCAGCACGCGGCCCTCGCCCAGCGACCAGCGCGCACAGACCGCCGCCGCGCCGAAGGCCAGGGCATCGAGCGCCTGCACGGAGGACAGGCGCGGCAGCAGATGTTCGCGACGCAGCTGCAGGAGCCGCGCATACAGAGCCTGCCAGTAGCGTCCATCCTCGTCTTCGCAGGCCGCGAAATCCGGGCAGCTGTCGAGAAAAGTCCGCAGCGCATTGGGATCGGGAATGCGCTGGCGCTGCTGCGGATCGCTGAACGCGGCGAAGCGTGCGAACTCGCGGCGGCGGCCGTCGCGCACCGCCTGCGCCAGTTCGCCCTGGTAGTCCGTGAAGTAGAGAAAGCGCCGGCGGCTGCCCCATTCCTCGCCCATGAACAGCAGCGGCACCATCGGCGTCAGCAGCTGCAGGGCGATGGCCGCATGCAGTGTCGCCTCGCCGCACAGGCTCTGCAGCCGTTCGCCCAGCGCGCGATTGCCGACCTGATCGTGATTCTGCAGAAAGAACACGAAGGCCTGCGCAGACAGCAGCGCCTGCTGCTGCGGCGGCCGGCAGCAGCCGGCATACAGGCAGCGCGCCAGCTGTGCGGCGGGCTGCTCGGCGAAGTCGGCGTAGTAGCCTTCCCGCTCGCCGGTCAGCAGCACGTGCAGGGCATTGTGCGCGTCATCGCTCCACTGCGCCTGATAATGCCCGCGCTGCGCCTCGACGGGCCGCAGCAGCGCCAGATCGTTGCGCTCGTTCTCCAGCATCAGATGCACCTGCCGCTGCGGCAGCACACTGCGCTGCAGGCGCGATGCCAGCTGCGGCAGAAAGCCGTCATCGGCCATCGCATGCACGGCGTCCAGACGCAAGCCATCGAAACGGTATTCGTGCAGCCAGTAGAGGGCGTTGTGGGCGATGAATTCGCGCACCTCCTCGCGGCGGTAATCGATGGCCGCGCCCCAAGGCGTGCGGCGGTCCTCGCGGAAGAACGCGGGCGCGATGCGATGCAGCACATTGCCCTGCGGGCCGAAGTGGTTGTAGACCACATCGAGAAACACCATCAGGCCCAGGCCGTGTGCGGTGTCGATCAGAATCTTGAGTTCGGTGCTGCTGCCGTAGGCGCGCATCGGCGCGTAGAGCAGCACGCCGTCGTAGCCCCAGTTGCGCTCGCCGGGACACTGCGCCAGCGGCATCAGCTCGATGGCGGTGATGCCCAGCGCCGCCAGGCGCGGCAGCTGCGCCAGCACGCCGGCATAGCCGCCGCAGGCGCCGACATGCAATTCGTAGATCACCGTCTCCGACCAGGGCCGGCCGCGCCACCCACCGTTGCGCCAGAGATGGCGCAGCGGCTCCACCACCAGACTCGGCCCCTGCACATCGTCACGCTGGGCGCGCGCAGCCGGATCGGCGATCAGCGTGCCGTCGGACAGGCGGTAACGATAAGCCGTGCCCTGTCCGCAGTCATCGAACTCGCCTTCGAACCAGCCACCCGGCTGCGCGCGCAGGGGCAGACAGCGTCCGTCTTCCAGCTGCAGTGCCACAGCGGACTCGGCCGGTGCCCACAGCCGGAAGCGCGTGCGTCCATGCGCCTGCGGCTGCGCACCGAAGGGCAGCTCGTGGGCAAAAGCCAGGCTCACCGTTCGGGCGCCACCAGCACGATGCCGTTTTCGGTGACATGGTATTGCCGGCGATCCCGCTCCAGGTCCTCGCCGATCACCGTACCGTCCGCGATCACCGCGCCCTCATCGATGATGGCACGCCGGATGCGGCAGTGACGGCCGACACGCGCGCCCGGCAGCAGCAGCGATGCCTCGATGCGACTGGCGTTCTCCACCACGGCGCCGACGAACAGCAGCGAGCGCCTGACGCTGGCGCCGGAGATGATGCAGCCGCCGCTGATCAGCGAATCCACCGCCATGCCGCGCAAGCCGTCGGAGTCGAACACGAACTTCGCCGGCGGCACCTGCGCCTGATGCGTCCAGACCGGCCAGCTCTCGTCGTAGAGATTGAACTGCGGTTGCACGTCGGTGAGTTCGATATTGGCTTTCCAGTAAGCATCGACGTGGCCGACGTCGCGCCAGTAGCCGGGGCGCTGCGGATCGTGCAGATCGCGCAGGGCATGGGCGTAGACCCTGGCCTTGGCAATCGCGGCGGGCAGCACGTCGTGCCCGAAGTCGTGCGAGGAATGCGGGTCGGCGGCGTCGTGGCGCAGCAGACGCAGCAGAAATTCGGTGTCGAAGACATAGATGCCCATGCTCGCCAGCGCGGTCTGCGGCCGCCCCGGCAGACCGAGCGGCTGTTCCGGCTTCTCGCGGAATTCCCGCACGCGCCCGCGCTCATCGATCTGCATCACACCGAAATGCCGCCCTTCCTCGCGCGGCACTTCCACGCAGCCCACGGTCAGCTGCGCGCCACTGCGCACGTGATGCGCGATCATGGCCCCGTAGTCCATCTTGTAGACGTGATCACCGGCCAGAATCAGCACATGGCGCGGACGCTGCTGACGGATGAAATCCAGATTCTGATAGACCGCATCGGCGGTCCCCACATACCAGTCCGGCGCGCCCTCGCGCTGCTCGGCCGGCAGCATGGCCACGAACTCGCCGAACTGGGTATGACAGAAATTCCAGCCCAGCTGCAGATGCCGGATCAGCGAATGACCCTCGTACTGCATCAGCACGCCCACCTTGCGGATGCCGCTGTTGACGCAGTTGGACAGGGTGAAATCGATGATGCGGAACTTGCCGCCGAAAGGCACCGCCGGCTTGGCGCGGCGCGCGGCGAGTTGCTCGATGCGCTTGCCGCGCCCTCCTGCCATCACCAGTGCCAGGGTCTCGCCGCACAGCGCGCGCCCGGACAGCTCGCTGGGAAGCTCATCAGCGGCAGATGGAGATTCCCGCGCCGCGATCAGCTGCCGCTGAAAGCCGAAGGCCGGGGCGTAGCGGTATTGCATGAGCTGCTCCTGATGCCGGCGCCGGCTTTTGGCGCCGCGCAATGCGCTGATCAGAATTCGTGCCCGCGCGCCGGGCGGGACTGCAACTCCAGTGTCAGGTACAGCGGCAGCGCCAGCAGCAAGGGCAGCAGGTGATACAGCGCGCGGAAAAGCAGTACGGCGGCAATGATGCCGGCCGGCGCGTAACGACCGGCGAGCAGATACGCGAAGCTGCCCTCCATCACGCCGAGGCCGCCCGGCACCCGCAGAATCAGCGCGGCGATGCTGCTGATCAGCAGCAGCTTCAGCACTTCTGCAAACTGCAGATCGGCCGGCAGCAGGATGCGCAAGGCGCAGGCCATGCACAGCCAGCTGGCGGTCGCCGCCATTGCCAAAAGCAAGGCGTCGCGCCGTCCGGGGAAACGGGGCAGGCGCAGTTGCGGGCCATGCCGCAGCAGGCGCAGGCTGCGGCGGCGTTGGCCTGCGCCCTGGAACAACAGCAGCAGGAGCAGCAGGAGCATCGCGCCGCCGACACGCGCCAGCGTCTGCGCGCCGCCCCAGACCGGCGCGAGCAGCAGCAGACCGCCGCTCAGCAGCAGAAAGCCGGACCAGTTGGCCAGCATGGCCAGTGCAATGATCTGCGCGACCTGCGCCGGCTTCAGGCCATGACGGGTATAAAGCCTCAGGCGCAGGCCCCAGCCACCCAGTACCGCGCCGATGTTGAGCGAGGCTGCATAAGCCACGAGATTGATCGCGACCGTGCGCGCGGCGCCCAGGCGGCTGCCGGCGTGGCGGCGCGCCAGCAGGTCGTAGCAGCCGGCCGCGGTGTAGCTCGACGCGGTATAGAGCAGCACCAGGGCGATGCCGCGCGCATCGTGACTGCGCAGCCCCTGCAGGATGGCCCGCAGATCGAGCTGCGGCATACCTTGCGCCAGCACGGCGATCAGCACCGCCCAGAACACCAGCACCAGCAGCAGCTGCAGACGACGTCCGTCGCGGCCGCGCAAACGCGCGGCCAGCTTCGCGAAACTGCCCGGCGGCAGACTCTGGCTTGGAGACGGGAGCATGCCCAGCTCGCGCAAGCGGCGTTCCCGTAAGGGCTCAGGCGCGATTCATGCGTTGCTGCGCACTGTGCAGACAACCGGAGACCGATGCGATGCCGCCCTGCTTGCCTGCCTCATCCGCTGAGACGCTCGTGGACGGACGGATCGCGTCCGACAGCACCGCCCTGCCGGCGTTCACCGTGCTCACGCTCAACACGCACAAGGGCTTCAGCGGTCTGCGCCGGCGCCACGTGCTGCCGGAGCTGCGCGATGCAGTGCGTCAGACCGCGGCGGATCTGGTGTTTCTGCAGGAAGTGCTGGGCGCCTACGAATACCGGCAGCGCGGCGGGGGGCGCCAGAACGTCGGACCGCAATACGAGTTTCTCGCCGAGCAGATCTGGCCGGCCTACGTGTACGGGCGCAATGCGGTGTATCCGCAAGGTCATCATGGCAATGCGCTGCTGGCCAAGTATCCGATCCTGCATCACGAGAACCACGATATCTCCGAGCAGGGTCATGAGAAGCGCGGTCTGCTGCACTGCGTCCTGCAGCCTCCGGCATGGCCGGTGCCGCTGCATGCGATCTGCGTGCATCTGGGCCTGCGCGCGGCGCAGCGCCGCCGCCAGCTGGAACTGCTCTGTGAACTGGTGAGTCTGCGCGTGCCGGCCGGCTTGCCGCTGGTGGTCGCTGGTGACTTCAATGACTGGCAAGGCCAGGCCCATGCGCGCCTGCAGCGCTGCGGTCTGCGCGAGGTGTTCGTCGAAACCGAGGGCCTTGCCGCCCGCAGCTTCCCGGCGCTGTGGCCGCTGCTGCGGCTGGATCGCATCTATCTGCGCGGGCTGCGGCCGCGCGCCCTGCAGGTGCTGCGTCACAGCCCCTGGTCGCATCTGTCCGACCACGTGGCTCTGCTCGCAGAGCTGTCACCATGAATCCCGGCGACTGGACCAGCGGCAATCGCCTGCAGCTTCTGGAAAACGGCGAGGAGTATTTTCCGGCGGTGTTCGCCGCGATCGAGGCCGCGCGCAAGGAGGTGCTGATCGAGACCTTCATTCTCTTCAACGATGAGGTCGGCCGTGCCCTGCACGAGGTGCTGCGCCGCGCCGGCGAGCGCGGCCTGCGCGTGGTGATCACGGTGGACGGCTATGGCTCGCCGGATCTGCCGGATGCCTTCGTGCAGTCGCTGACGGCAGCCGGGGTGGAGTTCCGCTACTACGACCCACGGCCACGCCTGCTGGGCCTGCGCACCAACGCCCTGGGTCGCCTGCATCGCAAGCTGGTGGCCATCGACGCCGGCATCGCCTTCATCGGCGGGCTGAATTTCGCCGAGGATCATCTGCGCACCGGCCCTGACAGCAAGCAGGACTATGGTCTGCGCATCGATGGGCCGGCGGCTGCGCACATCCGCGCGCTGATCGAGGCCACGCGGCGCGATCTGGCGCTGCCACGACAAGCACCATGGCGACTGGGACGCCGGCGCCAGGGCCCGCCGCAGACGCAGTCCCAGGACGGCGCGGTGCGTCTGATCTGGCGCGATCACGAGCATCACCGCGACGACATCGAAGTCGATTACCGCCTGGCGATCCGCCGTGCACAACGCGAGATCTGCATCGCCAATGCCTATTTTCTGCCGGGTTATCGCCTGTTGCGCGAACTGCGTCGGGCCGCACAGCGCGGCCTGCGCGTGGTGCTGATTCTGCAGGGCATGCCGGACCAGGTGCTGCTGCGCTGGGCGGCCTCGCAGCTCTACGGTTTTCTGATGGCGCACGGCGTGCAGATCTACGAATACTGCGAGCGCGCCTTTCACGGCAAGGTGGCGGTGGTGGATGAAGACTGGTCGACCATCGGCTCCAGCAATCTGGACCCGAGCAGCCTGGCGCTGAATCTGGAAGCCAATCTGGTGATCGTGGACCGGCGCTTCAACGCCTTGCTGCGGGAGCGTCTGCAGGGACTGATCCGTGAGGAATGCCGCAAGGTGCTGCCGGCGCAATTGCCGAGGCGCACCCTGCTGCGGCAGCTGGCCAGCTATCTGGTCTTCCACTTCGTGCGCCGCTATCCGGCCTGGGCGCGGCGCCTGCCCACCCTGCGCCGCCGCAGCGTCGCCGCCGAGGTGGAGGCGCCAGGCCCGGACTCACCCTGAGCGCCTGCTCATCGGGCAAGGCCTCGACGCCCGCGCGGGGCAGGTCAGGCGCCTGCGCGCCACAAGCCGTCCTGCTGTCTGCGGCCAGTCAGGTTTCAGGCGTAGCGCCGCAACTCAGCCGCCGGCAGCTTGAGCATGCGGCGGTACTTGGTGACGGTGCGACGGGCGATGCCAATGCCTTCAGCGCGCAGCTGGGCGGCGATTTCCACGTCCGACAGCGGCTGCCCCTGCCCTTCGGCATCGATGATCTCGTGAATCAGCGCGCGCACCGCCGTGGCCGAACAGCCCCGGCCCTGGCGCATCGGCAGCTCGCGGGAGAAGAAAAACTTGAACTCCAGGCAGCCCCGCGGCGTGGCCATGTACTTGCGCCCGGTGGCACGCGATACCGTCGATTCATGGATGCCCAGCTCCTCGGCCACCTCGCGCAGGACCATCGGCCGCAGCGCCATGTCGCCATGATCGAAGAAGGCCTTCTGCCTGAGCACGATGAACTCGGCGACGCGCAGGATGGTGTCGAAGCGCTGCTCGACATTGCGCAGGAACCAGCGCGCCTCCTGCAGCTGCCGCGTCATCTCAGGATGCTCGCTGCGCCGCACCTGCCGGAACAGCGCCACGTAGCGCTCGTTGAGCCTTGCGCAATTGCGCACGCCGGGATTGAGCAGGGTCTGGTATCCGTCGCCGCGTTTCACCACCAGCACGTCCGGCACCACGTAGTCGCTGGCGGCAGAGCGCATCTGCCCGCCCGGACTCGGATCAAGCCGGCGCAGCAGCGCAAAGGCCGCACGCAACTCGTCCTCATTGCAGCCGACGCGCTGCTGCAGACCGCCGAAGTCGCGCCGCTCGATGGCATCGAGATGGCCCTCGACGATGCGCAGCGCCAGATCGTGCGCCGGATCATCGGCCGACAGCGCGCGCAGCTGCAGCTGCAGGCATTCGCCCAGGCTGCGCGCGCCCACACCGGTAGGCTCGAAGCTCTGCACCAGGGCGATGGCACGCTTGATCTCCTGGGCATCTGCCTCCGGCTGAAGCTGCAGCGCGGCCAGCACCTGCGCAACGGAATCGCGCAGATAGCCATCCTCGTCCAGACACTCGATCACCGCGCCAGCGATGAAACTCAGGCGCGCATCCTGACGTGAAGCGGAAAGCTGCTGACGCAAGAGATCGCGCAGCTGGAGATGTTCGGGCGCCCAGCTCAGATCATTGGTGCCGGCCGATGGCGTATAGGTCTTCTCGAAAGCGGGATTGTCGCCATAGGCGAGCGCGGCTTCGCCGTCTTCCTGCGCGAGCTGCTCCTCGCTGTTCTCTTCGAGCTCCTCCAGAAAGGGATTCTCGGCGATGGTGTCGTGCATCTCCTGTTCGAAATCGATTGTGGAAAGCTGGAGCAGGCGCACTGCCTTCTGCAGGCGTGGAGAAATGGAAAGTTTCTGACTGGCGGCAAGCGACAGGGACATGGACATCAGGGCGTCCTCCTCTTGGCTGTGGCTGCTGCAAGAAATGACTTGCAAGAAGGCAGTGCGCGCAAACCTTATGCCATGCGAGGCGCACCGCCATGTGACTGGATTGCAAGGACTTTCATCTAAGGCCTCAGGCCGTGTCCCGGGTAGGCTGCTGGGAGGACTCCGCAGCGCCGGCATCCTGCACGGCGCGCTGACCATCGCTGCGCTCATAGAGTTTGCGTTTGCGATACAGCGTGGAGCTGTCGATTTTCAGCAGCCGCGCCGCAGCCTCCAGCGAACTGCTGCCGGCCACCACCAGTTCGATATGCGCGCGCTCCAGCTCTTCCAGACTCACCGGATCACCGGCGCGCAGTCCCTGCGCCGGCGCCACGCGTTCGGCGCGTGCGAAGGGCAGATGCTCCACGCCGATCACCTCGCCGCCGCTGACGATCACCGCGCGCTCCACCGCGTTGTGCAGCTCGCGCATATTGCCGGGCCAGCCATGCGCCAGCATCAGCTGCACGGCCTCGCGGCTGAAGCGTCGTGCCGGCCGGTCATAGCGATGCGCGAAGCTCACCAGCAGATGCTCGGCGACCGGCACGATGTCCTCATGCCGCTCGCGCAAGGCCGGCAGGGTCAGCGTCACCACATTGAGCCGGTAGAAAAGATCCTCGCGGAACAGGCCCTCCTTGACCATCGCCGGCAGATCGCGATTGGTGGCGGCGATCATGCGCACATTGGCCGTGCGCGTGTGCGGATCACCGATACGCTCGTATTCGCGGTCCTGCAGGAAGCGCAGCAGCTTGGGCTGCATCGCCGACGGCATGTCGCCGATCTCGTCGAGGAACAGCGTGCCGCCCTCGGCAATCTGCACGCGCCCCTGGCGGTTGTCGGTGGCGCCGGTGAAGGCGCCGCGCACATGTCCGAACAACTCGCTGGCCAGCAGCTCGGCGGACAGTGAAGGACAGCTCACCGTGGCAAACGCCGCACTGGCGCGCGGACTCCATTCATGGATGCGTCTGGCCAGGCCGGTCTTGCCGGTGCCGTTCTCGCCGAGAATCAGCACCGTGGCATCGGTGGCGGCGACACGCTGCGCCAGATCCATGGTGGCCCGCACGACGGGGCTTTCGCTCTGCAGCGTGATGTCACTGCGCTCCAGGCGATCATTCTCCAGCGCCTCGACGCGCTGCTCCAGGCGCCGCGTCTGGATCTGCTGACGCACTGCGTGAATCAACTCGTCGGGCTGACAGGGCTTGACCAGATAGTCCGCCGCGCCGGCGCGGATCACCGACACCGCCGTGGCCATCTCGGAAACGCCGGTGACCATGATCACTCGAAGCCACGGCGCCAGCTCGCGCAGGCGCGCGAACAGATCCAGACCGGATTCACCGTCGAGCCGAAGATCCAGGGTGCAGACATCGAAGATTGAACGATTGACGGCAGCTTCGGCTTCCGCGCCGCTGCGCACCGCCACCACCTCGTGACCGTCGTCTTCCAGACAGCGGCGGAACGTACGCAGCACCGCCGGGTCGTCGTCAACGAGCAGAATTTTTGCCGCGGCCTTGTCGACAGTCATCGGAAGGGCCTTTCCCGGCGGGGCTGATTATCGAGGGCCATGATGTTGCGGCGGCCGCCTGTGTGAAGCGCGTATGGAATCATACCGGCGGCCCGCTGCGCCAGTGCAAAATCACACTCACCGCCAGGGCGAGCAGGAAGAACAGCAGCAGGACCTTGGCAATCATGGCCGCGGTGCCGGCAATGCCGGAGAAGCCCAGCGCGGCGGCGATGATCGCCAGGATGAAGAAAAGCAATGCATAGCGCAGCATGGATTTGCTCCTGCTCGAAATGACCTGCGCAGGCTTCCAATTTTCATGCCTGGGGTTTTTGCGGTTTTTCTCATGCGTAATGCACTACTTGCTGGTTTACGCACGATTTCGTCGTGCAAAAAGAACGACGTCACCGTTGCCGACTGGCGGCACGCTTCTTGATCCCCGCCTTCGCGCCGGCCCGATGCCGGCCCGCGGCTGCCGACACGGCAACCGCTTCATACATGCCAAGCCAAGCTTGAAGGAGGACTCATGTCCCAGGATGAAACCAAGACGGTGACCATGCTGCAAGAACTGATCGAAACCTCGGAGGATGGCAAGAAGGGCTTTCAGGAGGCGGCGCAGCGCGCCGACGACGTCAAGCTCAAGCAGTTGTTCCAGGATCGCGCGGAATCCTGCGCGGAGGCGGCCAATGAGTTGCAGAACATGGTCATGTCGATGGGCGGCAAGACCAACAGCTCCGGCTCGGCGCTCGGCGCCGCGCATCGCGGCTGGGTCTGGGCGCGAAGCGCGGTGGGCGACAGCAACGTCGCGGTTCTGGAAGAAGTGGAACGTGGTGAGGACTATGCCAAGGGCGTCTATGGCCGCGCGCTGAAGGCATCGCTGCCCGAGAAGGTCAAGACCGTGGTCGAGCGCCAGTATCAGGGCGTGCTGAGCAATCACGACCGTATCCGCCAGCTGCGCAATCAATATCGCGCACAAGGCTGAACGGACGGGTACGCCGCTTCGCGGCGCGGCGGCTTGCAGGTATCCCGCCTGCTATCAATCCGCCGCGCCACGCCGGCGCACCCTCGGGAGCTTCGCCTGTCATGTTGCGCATTGCCCTGATCAGCGAAGTCGATCCGGCGCGCATGCGTCTGGCCGCCACGCGCCTGATTGCGGCTCATCGCCGCGGCCGTGAGCACGGCACTTGAACAAGCCTCCTCCTGCCGAAGCCGCATATCCGCTGCAGGTCCTGGGCGGTGCGATGCAGCCCATCAATCTCGCGGCAATGCTGGCGAGTCTGGTGGACAGCCTGCGCGACGAACTGGAGGCGCGCGGCATCAGCCTGCACAGCGCCCTGGACGCCGACAGCGGGCGCGTTACCGGCGATCCTTGCGCCTTGCAGCAGATGCTCTGGGAACTGATGACCCAGGTCGCCGACACCTGCACCCCGAGCGGCCGTCTGGAGCTGAGCCTGCAACGCCACGATGCACACGCACGCATCCGCATCAGCGGTGCCGCCGCCGTCACCGACAGCCTCAGCATCCTGCCCCGTCTGAATGCCAAGCCGGTGGACACCTTGCAGGTGAAGTCGGTGGTGGAAGCCAGTCGCGGTCACTTCGAGCTGCAGCCGGAGCAGATCCCGTGCTACCAGATCGACATCCCGCTGCGCGCCGTCACCGGCACGCGCACAGCGGCCCTGCCGTCGCCGAGCGCCGCGCTGCAGCTGGTGCGGGTGTTGGTGATCGACGACCAGCGCGAAGCGCGCGAGATGCTGCAGGCGGTGCTCGACAGCTATGGCGCGCAGACCGAAGCCTGTGCCGGCGGCGAGCAGGCGCTGCGACTGCTCGGCCAGCGCCCGCCGGCGCAATGGCCGCAACTGCTGATCTGCGACATCACCTTAGGGGAGCACGAAGACGGCTATCAGGTACTGCGCGCGATACGCGAACTGGAGGCGCGGCAGCAGCGCCCGCTGTGCGAGCGTCTGGCCGCCATTGCGCTGACCGGTCATGTCGGCGGCGAGGCGCGCACGCAGGCCCTGCAGGCGGGATTCCAGATCCACCTGGCCAAGCCGGTGGCGCCCAAGGAGCTGCTGGCGGCGGCCGCGTCGCTGCTGCGCAGACCGGGCGACCATTGAAGAGACGGTGCTGAGCGCAGCGCGAACTGCAAGGGCGGCACCGCATCGCGCACGGCAGGAGCGCGGCAGGCCGCCGGCGCGAAACCGTCGGAGTTCATTGCGCGTCGCGGCGCTCAATGCTTCTTCTTCGGTACCTTCGCGCCCTTGCGTCTGGCTTCCGACAGGCCGATGGCCACCGCCTGCCGGGGATTGCGCACGGTGCCGCCCTTGCCACCGCGACCGCTTTTGAGCTGGCCGTGTTTCATCTTGTGCATCGCGGCTTCGACACTGGCCGAGGCCTTGGGGCTGTAGCGCCGGCCGGTGCGGCTGGAGGTTTTGGTGCTCATGCGGGACTCCATGATGATGACCGCATCCATACGGCAAATGCGGTGCCCGTTGCGGGCACGCCGCTTGTGGTGCCTCAGGGCTCACCCGCTCCGGAGCCCTTCATGTGTCCTGAATCCCCTCTTCCTGCCACGATTCCGCCCTCGCAGGCGCAAGCTCAGCAGCCTGGCCACCAGTCGGCGATGACGCCTGCGCCCCTGAGCATCGATGCGCAGTATCGCGGCTCGGGCACTTGCCGGACTATGCCGCCGCCAAGGGCGCGATCCAGGCCTATACCTATTCGCTGGCGATCCAGCTGGCAAAACGCGGCATCCGCGTCAACGGCGTGGCACCCGGCCCGATCCGGACCCCGCTGATCGTATCCAGCTTCCGCGGCGAAAAACTGGCGCGCTTCGGGCATGACACCCTGCTGGGCCGCGCCGGCGAGCCCGCCGAGGTGGCGCCGGCCTATGTCTATCTTGCAAGTCGCGATGCGCGCTATGTCACCGGCCAGTTTCTGCACATCAATGGCGGCAGCCACATCGGCGGCTGATGCGGGAACGGAATGTGATGAGAGCAGTCTGCCGCAAACGGCACCTTACCCCTACAGGAGATATTTCATGGCACAGGAACAGCAGACCCGCAACCCGCAGAAGCAGTCGTCCCCGCAGCCGCAGAAGCCGGGACAGCAGCATCAGCAGGACCACAGCCGCCAGCGCGACGGTGGCCAGCAGGATGACCGGCGCGATCAGCAGCAGGATCGCCAGCAGCGCTGACAGCAGTGGATGGTGTCCTCGCGGTGCGGCGCTCCTGCCCTGCGCCGCGAGGACGCGCGCCGCGACGATCAGGTCTTTGCCCGACAGGAGTCCCCATCATGATCCAAAACCTCTTGCGTATCGGCAGCGTCTGCACGCTGCTGCTGGCTGGCACTGCGCTGGCCCAGTCCGCTACTCCCACCGACACACCCGGCCCCGCCCCGACAGGCAGTCCGCCGGACACGCCCGCGCCCGACCGCCCGCAACATCGCATGAGCCCGCAGAGCAGCGACGACAGCCGCGCCGGCAACAGCGGCGACACTCGCAACGGCAAGGCCAAGAGCAACACGCGCAACCGCAATCGCAGCAAGACGCCGCCGCCCGTCAACAGCGACGACAGCCAGCGTCCGGACAGCGGCGGCAGCACGATGCCGTAACTTTTTTCGCCGGCCGCCCGGCGTGGGGCGCCGCGCGTTTCGCGCCGGGCCCGATCACGAGCACTCGAGTGGCACACCCGCAGGCAAACAGGCAGACGAGAAGGAGCATGGCAATGAACGCGATGAGACTCGGTGGCAGTGTCTTGCTGTTGGCGGTGACGGCAGCCTGTCACGACGGTCACGGCGGCTTCGGCGATGGCCCCGGCTACGAGCTGCTGACGGTGCCCTACGATGTGCTGCGCCCCGACGGCCAGCATGCGCAGGGCGAGCGCGTGGTGCGCTACAACCGCATCAGTGGCGAGACCTGGCTCAACGACACCGCCAACGCCCTGCGCAGAATCGAGGATTCCGAAGCGATTCCCGCCAGCCGCTATCAGGTCACCCTGACCGTGACCAGCAATGGTCATGTGCTGGTGGATCGTATCGACCGCAAGAGCGGCGCCGCCTGGTACATGGATTCCGAAAACATCTGGCGGCGCTATACGCAGCCGAAGTAGCGCGAGGCCGCACGCTCGCGCTCAGCGCGCAAACTCGGCGCTGACGTCGCCGCCCAGGCGGGTGTTCTTCATCGGGCGCAGGCGCTTGAGCTTGTCCGGCTCACCGGGCGTGCAGCTCAGGGTCCAGCAATACGGCTACCTGCAGTTCAGTCGCAATTGGAGTAAAAGGCCGCTGCAGACAGGATTGGCAAGCCCATGGCGGATCGGGTGCTCAGCAGCCCCGCATCGCCATCACGGAGCAGATACAGATGGGCCTCGCGCTCAGCGCCAAGACAAACGCGCAGCACCGTGCACAGTCAGCGAAGGGCTGGCGTGCGCGCGGCGCAGCGCTGCTGCCCAAGACCATGGCCGGTCTGATCAGCGCCAGCTGTCTGCTCGCCGCGCTGCCCTTGCTGATCGCGCTGCTGCTCTCGGCGCTGTCGCTGGAACGCATCACCCGTCGCACCGAGGCGTTGATAGACGAGGGTGTCGCGGTGGCGCAGCTGTCCAGCCAGCTCGAAGCGGATCTCGGTCATCTGGAACGCAGCCTGCGCCAGTACGAGGTGTTGTCCGATGCCTCGCTGCAGGCACTGGCACAGAAACGCTGGAACACCGCGCTGCGCACCACGCAGCTGCTCGCCGCGCAGCCGCTGGACGCCACGCTGGCCAGCAGGGCCACCGCGCTGCGCCAGAGTCTGGGCGAAGCACAGGAAGCCTGGCAGCAGGCGCCGCAGGACGCCGGCGCCCTGGCCTTGCGGCTGCGGGCCATGGCGCAGCAAGTGGATGCGGTGATTCTTGCCGCGCGCCAGCGCACCCAGTTGCGCATGGACGAGCTGCGCGGCGCCACGCTGAGCGCGCGGCGCGACATGCTGATCTGCGCGCTCACGCTGATTCCGCTGGCGGCCGCGCTGGCGCTGGCCTGCTCGCTGACGGTGACCCGGCCGCTGCGCCGGCTCTATCGCAGCATCGCCGCACTCGGCCATGGCCGTAACGTCCCGGAGCCGCGCATCGGCTATCCGCGCGAGATGCATCGCCTCGCACAACAACTGGGATGGCTGCAACGGCGGCTAGCCGATCTGGAAGAGGACAAGGAGCGCTTTCTGCGCCAGGTCTCGCACGAACTGAAGACGCCGCTGGCCAGCCTGAGCGAAGGCAGCGCGCTGCTGGGCGACGGCACCCTGGGCCGGCTCAATGCCAAGCAGCAGGAAGTGACCACCATCCTGCGCGAGGCCAGCGGTGAGCTCGAAGCGCTGATCCACAATCTGCTGGCCTATGCGCAGTGGCGACAGAACCGCCGCCGCGCCGAACACGAATGGTTCGCGGCCAAGGATCTGCTCGACGAGGTGCTGTCCAAGCACAGCCTGTCGCTGAGCCGGCGCGGCCTGCGCGTGCTGCTGCAGCTGCATTGCGAACGCCTCTACGGACAGCGCGCACAGCTGCGCGTGGTGCTGGACAATCTGCTCACCAATGCCATCAAACATGCGCCGGCCGACAGCGATATCGAGATCGGCGGCGGCGGCCAGAGCCAGCGTTGCGAGCTGAGCGTGCGTGATCGCGGGCGCGGCATCGCGCCGCAGGAACGCGAACGCATCTTCGAACCCTTCGTGCGCGGCAGCGACGCCGACGAACAGCGCGTGCGCGGCACCGGCATCGGACTTTCCATCGTCAAAGAGGTCATCACCGCCCATGACGGCATCATCACCGTGGAGGATGCCCAGCCTGGCGCGCGCTTTCGCCTGGTCTGGCCGCATCCTCGTGTCTAGCACGCTGCTGGGCTGCGCGGGCTGCCTGGCACCGGGCGGCACGCACGATACGCAGGACAGCGCGGCGTTTTTCGCCGAGGCCCTGCAGGCCACTCCGGTGCAGCGGCAGCGCCTGTGGACGCGTCAGCGCCAGGCGCCGGACGGGTCCGACCGCGCCCTGCGTCTGGCGCTCCTGCAGAGCCTGCCCGGCCACAGCGGCTACGCACCCGAACAGGCGCAGCGCCGGCTGCAGGCCCTGGCGCAAGGCGGGGACGCGGACGCTGCGCTGGCGCGCCTGCGGCTGGACGAACTGGCACAGGCGCGCGCCTGCAGCGCCGAACAGGCAAGGCTGCAACGCAAGCTGTGGCGCCTGGTGGACATCGAACACACCCTGGATGAGGAAGGTCATGAACGACCCACGGATTCTGCTCGTTGACGACGACGCCAAGCTGCTGCGCGTGCTGAGCCTGCGCCTGGAGGCGGAGGGCTACATGGTGAGCGCAGCCGCCTGTGGCGAAGAGGCGTTGCGCCTTCTCGATCAGGCGCAGCCGCAGATGGTGCTCACCGATCTGCGCATGCCGGAGATGGATGGACTGGAACTGATGAGCCGCATCCAGCAGGGCCAGCCCAGCCTGCCCATTGCGATTCTCACCGCGCATGGCGACATCCCCGAGGCGGTACGCGCCACGCACGCCGGTGCCGTGGACTTCCTGATCAAGCCGGTGGCGCGCGAGGACCTGCTGGCCTGCATCCGCCGCCACCTGCACGATTGCGCCGGTGCCAGCGCCAACGGCCAGGACGGCAAGGACCTGATTTCGCGCAGCCCGCTGATGCTGTCGCTGATTGCCGATGCGCGCCGTGTGGCGCGCAGCGATGCGGCGGTGCTGATCACCGGCGCCAGCGGCACCGGCAAGGAAGTGCTGGCCAAGTTCATGCACCAGCAGAGCAGCCGCAGCCAGGGGCCGTTCGTGGCCATCAACTGCACGGCGGTGCCGGCCGAGCTGCTGGAATCCGAGCTGTTCGGACACCGGCGCGGCGCCTTTACCGGCGCGCACAGCGATCACGACGGTCTGCTGCGCGCGGCCGAGGGCGGCACGGTGTTTCTCGACGAGATCGGCGATATGCAGCTCAATCTTCAGGCCAAGCTGCTGCGCGTGCTGCAGGAGCGCGAGGTGCGTCCGGTGGGCGAGACCCGCGCGGTGCCGGTGGACGTGCGCGTGATTTCCGCCACGCACTGTGATCTGGAAGCGCGCGTCAGCGCCGGCGAATTTCGTGAGGACCTGTTCTACCGGCTCAATGTCGTGCGTCTGCGCATCCCGCCGCTGGAACAGCGCCGCGAAGATATTCCGGCCCTGGTGGCGCATTGCCTGACGCAGCTGCGCGAGCGCGGCGCGCCGCCCCGCGTGTTCTCACCAGATGCCCTGGGCCTGCTCAGCACCGCCGCCTGGCCGGGCAATGTGCGGCAGCTGTTCAATGTGGTGGAGCAATGCGTGGCACTGGCGCCGGGCCGCGTGATCGGCGCCGCGCTGATGCGTCGCTGCCTGGGTGAGTCGGGCGAAGCCCTGCAGCCTCTGGACGAGGCACGCAGCCAGTTCACGCGCAGCTATCTGCGCCAGCTGCTGGAAATCTGCGGCGGCAACGTCAGCCGCGCCGCGCGTCTGGCCCGGCGCAACCGCACAGACTTCTACAAGCTGCTGAGCCGCTACGAGGTGGACCTCAAGCAGTACAAGCCGGCGCACAACGCATAGCGCTTCAGAATCCCTTCGCCGCCTGCCAGAGCATCGCCGCGCGTCCGCATTCACAGTCGAAGACATAGGCGCAGCCGTTGCCGAAGCTCATCTCGGTGCGATAGTCCGGGCCTTGCTCCAGCTGGGCCACGAACTGCATCTGACGGTTGCAGCTGCATACCGGAGTCTGGTCCTTGCGCAGCCAGGTGGGCGCGCCGAGCAGACGGCCGAGCACATGGCGACGGCTGCGGTCGCTGTCTTCGGCCCATTTCTCGCGCGCCGCGTCGTAGCGCGCCTCGTCCACGTCCACACGCTCGGCGCCGTACATCACGCTGCGCGTGACCACGCCGCCTTCCGGCGCCGGCACCAGCTCGAAGCGGCCGTTGGCCTCGAAACAGATCGCGGCATTGCCGCCGGACGCCGCGTGGCCGTCACCGCACTGGCCCGGATTGTTCTGGCACATGAACAGCAGGATGAACTGCCGGCCGCGGCCGCCCACGCGCTCGGGAACATACAGGCGTCCGAGAAACTGCATGGCGCCGCCGCAGGTGCGGCAGCAAGGCCAGCTGAAGGCGCTGCCTTCGGGGGCGATGGGCAGGCCGCCGAACACGGTGCCGGTCTTGCTGTCCTGGGCTATGGGGGCGTAGGTGAGAAGAATGGTCATCGCGTCCTAGGGCCTGGCCTGTTTGCCATTGAGGGTCTGATAAGCATCAAGACGGCGGCGCGCGCCCACACCCTGCCTTTGGCTTGCGCAGGTAGGGCAAATGCCAGGCGGCCGCGTCTCTAGGTGAGCACCTCCCTAGCCCGGCCCGCTGCCATGAAACGCTTGCTGCTCGCCCTTGCCACCGTCTTCACCACCGTTCAGGCGCAGGCCGCCTTCAAGCTGGAGGAGGCCACGATTCCGCAGATCCAGCAGGCGATCCTCAACAAGGAGATCACCTCCACCAAACTCGTGGAGCTGTATCTGGCGCGGATCAAGGCTTACAACGGCGCCTGCGTGGCGCAGCCCAACGGCATCCTGGGACCGATCAGCACCATCGCCAACGCCGGCCAGATCAATGCCCTGGTCACGCTCAATCTGCGTCCGCAGCGCCGTCAGCAATGGGGTTTCGACGAGCGCAAGGCGCGCAGCCTCACCGACAAGAGCGATGCCGATCCGAAGATGCCCGACGCCCTGGAAGTGGCGAGCGCGCAGGACGCCGAGTTCGCGCGCACCGGCAAGCTCAGCGGCCCGCTGCACGGCGTGGTGATGGCGATCAAGGATCAGTACGACACCTTCGACATGCGCACCACCGCCGGCGCGGATGTGCCCTATGCCAATGACCGTCCGCCCGACGATGCCACCTTCGTCGAACGCTTGCGCAAGTCCGGCGCCATCATCCTGGCCAAGTCCAATCTCGGCGAATACGCCTCGGGCATCCCGCGCAGCTCCTACGGCGGCACCTTCTGCAATCCCTACGACACCGAGCGCAGCCCGCGTGGCTCCAGCTCCGGCTCGGGTTCCGCGGTGGGCGCCAATCTGGTCACCTGCGCGATCGCCGAGGAGTCGGGTTCTTCCATCCGGGGTCCGGCCAGCGCCGCCAGTGCGGTGGGCATCGCCGGCACGCAGGAGCTGGTGAGCCGCGACGGCATGGTCCAGCACGGCATCAATACCCGCACCGGCCCGATCTGCCGCACCGTGGCCGATGCCGCACGGGTGCTGGATGTGATCGCCGGTTATGACCCGAAAGACGAGCTGACCGCGTTCAGCATCGGCCGCATGCCCAAGAGCGGTTATCTGAGCGCGGCCGAGCCCGGCTCGCTCAAGGGCCTGCGCATCGGCGTGCTGCGCGAGTACATGAACAAGAAGCTGTTCACCAAGGCCGACGAGCAGAGCATCGACCTCGTCGCCAAAGGCGTGGAAGACCTCAAGGCCCTGGGCGCCACCGTGGTCGATCCGGGTCCGGAAGGCGCGCTGTTCACCAGCTGCCTGCGGCGCCTGGTGCCGGAGCTGGACAACAAGCTGTTCACCAAGCGCTTCCCCGAACTGTTCCCGGTTGATGCGAAGGGCAGCCCGGTGGGTGATCACACCGCCAAGCTGCTGGAGCTGCGCATGGACCCGGGCAAGGTGCCGGACAAGCTCACGCTGCGTGACTTCGGCCCCAGCGCCCCGGATGGCCAGAACAAGTACATGATGAATCTGTATCTGGCCGAACGCGGCGATGCGCGCATCAGGAGCAATGCCGATCTGATCGCCTGGTCCAGCTTTCATCAGGACCCGCAGTTCCCGGATCGCAAGAAAGGCCGCGAGCGCGCCGAGGAGGTGAAGGAATACAACATGTCCGAGCGCATCCTGCGGCGTTTCGCGGTACAGCAGGCCGTGCTTGCCTGCATGGCCGAACAACAGCTCGACGCCCTGGTCTATCCCACCAGCAATCTGCCGCCGACCAAGCTCGGTGCGCCGCAAGGCCCTGCCATCAATGGTCGCAGCGGCGGCGGCGTGTGGACCTTCCTCGGTGCACAGGGCTTCCCGGCGATCACGGTGCCGGCGGGCTATACCACCGAGGTCTACGATCTGGTGCGCGATCCCACTGCGCCCAAGACCCCGGACTCGGCCTGGGAGGGTGGCGGTGGCGGCGAAGGCCGTCTGGCCGGCGACGAGCGCACACGCCTGATCGGACCGATCAAGGCCAGGCTGCCGGTGGGCATCGACTTCCTCGGCAAGCCCTTCGATGAACCCACGCTGCTGCGCATCGCCGCCGCGTATGAGGCACGCACGCATCATCGTCGGCCACCCACGGGCTTCGGTCCGCTGGCGGGAGAACCCTGATGCCCGCCCTGCCCCTGCTGCGCCGCGGGCTGCTCGCCGCGGCGCTCGCCAGCCTGCCCCTGCTCGCGCACAGCACCGATGTGCCGCTGACGCAGGCCAGCATCGAGGATCTCAACAAGGCCTTCGCTGCCGGCACGCTGAGCGCGGAGTCGCTGTTGAAGATGTATCTGCAGCGCATCGCCGCCTACGATCAGGCCGGCCCCAGGCTCAATGCGGTGATCACGCTCAATCCCAAGGCGCTTGAAACGGCGCGGGCGCTGGATGCCGAGCGCAAGGCCGGCAAGGTCCGCGGTCCGCTGCACGGCGTGCCGGTGGTGCTCAAAGACAATTTCGACACCGCCGATCTGCCCACCAGCGGCGGCTCCTTCCTGCTCAAGAACTCGCTGCCACCTGATGACGCTTTCGTGGTGAAGAAGCTGCGCGCCGCCGGCGCCATCATTCTGGCCAAGGTGAATCTTTCCGAGTTCGCCTCGGGCAGTCCGATGAGTTCGCTGGGCGGCCAGAGCCTCAATCCGCATGACCTTGAACGCACGCCCTCGGGTTCTTCCGGCGGCACGGGTGTGGCGATTGCCGCCGACTACGCACCGCTGGGCCTGGGCACCGATACCGGCGGCTCCATCCGGGGACCGTCCACGTCCAATGGCATCGTCGGCCTCAAGCCCACGCATGGCCTGCTGTCGCGCGACGGCATCATTCCGCTGGCGCTGTCCTTCGACACCGGCGGCCCGATGGCGCGCAGCGTCTACGATGTGGCGCTGGCCCTGGGCACCATGACCGGCATCGATCCCGCCGATCCCGCCACGCAGAAGAGCAAGAGCCGGCTGGAAAGTGATTACACGCGCTATCTGAAAGCCGATGCCCTCAAGGGCGCGCGCATCGGCGTGGCGCGCGACTTCATGGGCGCCGATCCGGAAGTGGACTGGATCATCGAAGCCTCGCTCAGTGCGATGAAGGCGGCGGGCGCCACCATCATCGACGTGAAGTATCCGAAGTGGCTGCTCGACGGCAAGGGCGAGTTCTACAATGTGCTGCGCCGCCCGGAATTCCGCGAGCAGGTCACCACCTATCTGGGCACGCTCAAGCCCGGCTTTCCGCGCAGCCATGCCGAGCTGATGGCCGCCTCGGAAAAACTGGTTTCGCCGCGTGATGGCTTCGTCCCCAACCAGGGGCGCTGGACGCTGTTCAAGCAGGAAGCCAAGGCGCCGGCCCTGGATGATCCGGAAGTGGTGGCGGTACGCGAGCACGCCCTGCCCCTGATCCGCGACACCCTGCAGGGCCTGATGGCGCGCGAGAAACTCGACGCCATCGTCTATCCCACTTCACCGCGTCGTCCGGCCAGACTCAATGAAGAGCCTGGCAGTGGCGCGGGCGTCACGGCTTCGGCGACCAATATCGCCAATCTCAGCGGCTTTCCGGATCTGATCGTGCCGGCGGGGTTCACCAGCGGCGGACTGCCGGTCGGCATCTCCTTCTTCGGCACGGCCTTCAGCGAGCCGAAGCTGCTGGCCCTGGGCTATGCCTTCGAACAGAAGACCCGCGCGATGCGCCTGCCGAAGAGCACACCGCCGCTGGAAGGTGAAGTGATTCATTACTGAGCCATGGCCGGCCCCATCAGCCCGCAAGGCGGACTCGCGGCGCAGCCAGGCAGGTAGGGCGATCGCCGCGCTTCACGTCAGAACAGACAAGCCCCTCGCCTCTCGAGCCCCGCCGCATGGCCTCACCCCTCGCCGCCATCGCATCAGCCGATGCTGCGCCTCGCGTGAACGCATCGGCGCGCGGCAGCTGGGTCCTGGATCCGGCGCAGGATCTGCTGTTCGTGATTCTCGCGCCGCTGCTGGTGCTGGTGCTGGCCATCGCGGCATTCCGCACGCTGGGCGCGGTGCAGGCTACGGCGCTGGTGCTGGGCACGCATATCGTGATGACCGTGGCGCATCACCTGCCCACCTTCATCCGCATCTACATGGATGTGCAGCTGTTCGCCCGGCATCGCTGGACCTTCCTGCTCGCACCGCTGCTGCCCTTCGGCATCACCCTGGCTGCAGGCGGCTGGTTGCTGGCGCATCGGTTGCCGGCTGAAAACCTGCTGTACCTGTTTCTGCTCGCGGTGCTCTGGGACCCCTGGCACTTCCTGATGCAGCACTACGGTTTCATGCGCATCTACGACCGCGCCAACCAGGCGCCACATCGGCTGGCGGCGCGCATGGATCTGGCGCTGTGCGCCAGCTGCTTCATCGCCATCATGCTGGCCAGCAGTGAATGGCTGGCCGGTCTGCTGGAAGACCTGCATCGCAGCGTGGCCTTTCCTGCCGGCCTGATTCCGCCGCCCGCGCTGCTTGCGACCTTGCGCGAACTCGCGCTGCTGCTGGCGCTGGGCACGCTGATGATCTATGCGCTGTATCTGCTGTGGTGCCTGCAGCAGCGTTATGTCCTGAGCCTGCGCAAGCTGGCGCTGTTCGGCTGCAGCTTCGCAGCCATGGCCCTGGCCTACACGCCCAATGCCTGGATCACGCAGCTGGCGCCGGGCTGGACCTTCAAGGTGGGCTTTGCCGCCATCGGCATCGTGCACATGACACAGTACCTGGCCATCGTCTGGCGCTACAACCGGGGCCTGACCGCACGGAGCGGACGTGCACGAGGCGGCTGGTTCACGCGCCTGCACGCGCGCGGCGGACTGCTGATTGCCGGCGCGTATGTGCTGCTGTGTCTGGGCTACGGACAGACCGTGAGCAGCCAGTGGCGCAGCGATGCGCTGATGGTCTTGCTGATCGCCCTGGGTCTGACTTCCACACTGATGCATTACTACTTCGACGGCTTCATCTGGAAGCTGCGCCAGCCGGCCAATGCCCAGGTGCTGGATCTGCCGGCCCGCGAAACGCCGGCGGCGCCGGGCACCGCCGCCGGTCCCGGCCGCGTGTTCGCGCGTCAGCTTCTGTACTTCGGACTGCCGCTGGCGCTGTTGTCCAGCGGCGCCTGGGCGGTCTGGCACCGTGACAGCGCCGCCGGTTACGTAGGGCATCTGCTGCGCGCCAACGTCTTGTCACAGCAGGGCGATGCCACCGGTGCGGCACAGGAAGCCATGGCCGCCTATGCCGAGATGCAAAGCCAGCTGCCCTTCGAACAGAGCATGACGCAGATCCATCCTTCCGCTGCACGCGAGACCTCGCTGGCCATGCTGGTCTACAACCACGCGCGCTTCGCGCATCTGCTGCTGCCCTCGCTGCAAGGTCATGCCCCGGATACCGCCGACCGCGCCGCCTATGCGCAGGCCACCGTGCAGGCGGCCACGCTGCTGGAGCGTGCGCTGGAGCGCGCCGAGCCGCTGGGCGACGCCGGCGGCGCGCCGATGCGCCGCGAGGACGCGCAGCGTCTGCTGCAGAGCTGGCGCGCCGAACTGCAGGCCCTGCATGCGCACTGATCATTTTCCCTGGGTGAATCCCGGTTCGCCGTCATGTCGGACTTCGACTTCATGACGGCCCTTTTCTTCTGCCTACTCACGCGATGATCCGACGATCCTTACTTGTCGCCGTACTGGCCAGCGCACTGCTGACACCGCTGGGCGCTTATGCGCAGACCGCTTTGCCCAAGGTCAAGCTGTTCACCACCGGCGGCACCATTCAGAGCAAGGGCGCACACCGCCAGAAGCTCATGGAATATTCCGACGGCCGGGTCACGCCGCAGGAACTGCTCGACGATCTGCCGGAACTCAAAGACCTGGCCGAGATCAGCACCATGGAGGTCGCCAACGTCGGCTCCGGCAACATCGCCGCCGAGCAGCTCCTGACGCTGGCGCGTGAGATCAATGCCTGGCTGGCGCGTCCCGAAGCCACCGGCGCAGTGGTCACGCATGGCACCGCCACGCTGGAGGAAACCGCGTACTTCCTGAACCTCACCGTGCACTCGCAAAAACCGGTGGTGATGGTGGGCGCCATGCGGCCGTTCACGGCGGTGAGTCGCGACGGCCCGATGAATCTCTACAACGCGGTGCGCGTCGCCGTGGCGCCGCAGTCCAGGGGCATGGGCGTGCTGATCATGCTCAATGACGAGATCAACGCCGCCCGCGACACCACCAAGACCAACACCTATCGCGTGGAAACCTTCGTGGCGCGCGACCTGGGACCGCTGGGCTTTGCCGACTCCGACCGCATCGCCTACTACCGTCGTCCGCTCTACCGGCACACCTACCGCTCCGAGTTCAACGTGGACCAGCTCAGCACGCTGCCGCGTGTGGACGTGGCCTACACCTATCAGGAGGCCGATGGCGCCGCCATCGATGCCTTCGTCACCGCCGGCGCCAAGGGCATCGTACTCACCGGCGGTGGCGGCGACGCCGTGAAGGCCGCGCAGAACAAGGGCGTGCTGATCGTCAACAGTGATCGCAAGGGCGCCGGCCGCGTGGTGGAGAGCGAGAAAGTCGCCGCCAGCGGCCGCATCACGTCCGACAATCTGCCGCCGCACAAGGCGCGCATCCTGCTGCGTCTGGCCCTGACCAAAACGCAGGACCCCAAACAAATCCAGCGCATGTTCAATGAATACTGAAATCAGCTTCGCTGCGTGTCGCGCGGGCAAGGCCTCGCAGCTTCCGAGACACCGCCTGCTGCGCGTGCTGCTGCTGTCCGCCGGCCCGCTGCTGGCGGGCGTCGCCACCGCGCAGGAGATTCCCAGGTACGCGCCGCCGCCGCCGATGCCGGCGGCCAATGCCAGGCTGCCGACCGTGGTGCTGATGTCGATGGGCGGCACCATCGCCAGCCGGGGTGCGCCGCGCCTCAACATCACCAACTACGGCGGCAAGGACTATCCGCGCGTGGATCCGCAGGACTGGGTCAATGATCTGCCGGAAATCCGCGGCATCGCCAACATCGTGCTGGAAGATCAGCGCGCGCCGCAGGAGCGTGCCAGCAGCGAAACCCATGAGGATTTCGCACGTGTGGCCAGGCGCCTCAATGAGCTGGCGCGCGATCCCAAGATCGACGGCATCGTGGTCACGCATGGCACCAACACCATGGCGGAGACCGCCTATTACATGAACCTGGTGGTGAAGACCGACAAGCCCATCGTGTTCGTCGGTTCGCAGCGCCCCTGGACCGGCCTGTCCGGCGATGGCCCGCGCAATCTCTACGATGCGGTGCGCGTCGCCGCCTCGCCGCAGTCGCGTGGCAAGGGGGTGTTGCACGCCATGAACCAGTTCATCAATCCGGCGCGCGACGTCAACAAGAGCAGCGCCTATCGCGTGCAGACCTTCCGCGGCATCGACGTCGGTGCCATCGGCTTTGTCGATCCCGACAAGGTGGTGTTCTATCGCGAACCGGTACGCCGCCACACCAGCGGCTCGGAGTTTGCCGGCAATGACTACCAGAGTCTGCCCAGGGTTGAAGTCGCTTACGCCTATCGCGATGCGCCGGGTTACCTGATCGACGCCATGGTCGCCAATGGCGCCAGAGGCATCGTGGTGGAAGGCACCGGCGCCGGCAGCCCCACTTCCGACCAGACCGAGGCGATCAAGCGCGCGCAAGCCAAGGGCGTGGTGGTGGTGGCCACCGCGCGCACCGAAGGTGGCCGCGTGCAGGACACGCCGCGTCGTCGCGAGGCGCGCATCGTGCCCGGCGACAATCTGGTGCCGGAGAAGGCGCGCATCCTGCTGCAGCTGGCGCTGACCAAGACCCAGGACCTGGGCGAAGTGAAGAGGATCTTCGATGAGTACTGAAACCTGCCGCAGTCCGGCCACCATGCTGCTGCTCGCCGCCAGCCTGCTGCTGGGCGGCGTGGCGCAGGCAGCGGAACGGTATCCGGCCTATCAGCATCACGTGAAGCTCACGCCGGAGAATTCCGTCATCGGCAATTTTCCGCAGGACAAGCAGCCCATCCTCACCGTGAAACCCGGTGCCGTGGTACGCATCGACGGCGGTGGCGGCAATCGCTGGTCGGAGCAACAGGACGCCTTCGCCTGGATCGCCGAAAACCACATCAAGCTCGATGCCGATGAGACCGAGGCGCTGCGCGAGATTGCACGCGTGGTGAAGGAAACCCCGCGCCAGGGCGAGATCAAGAGCGGCCATCTGCTGGTAGGCCCCATCGCGGTCGAGGGCGCAATGCCCGGCGACACCCTGGAGGTGCGCATCCTGGCCGTGCGGCCGCGCATCCCTTATGGCACGGTCGGCGGTCGTCCCGGTCGCGGCGGCATTCCCGATGACGTGAAAGAGCCTTTCAACTACGTGGTCGGTTTTGATCCCAAGCGCAGCACCGGCTATTTCAAACCCGGCATCGAAGTGCCGCTGGCGCCGTTCATGGGCGTGATGGGCGTGTTGCCGGCGAGCGACGAAGGCCCCAACCGCCGCAGCGGGCCGCCGGGTCTGTTCGGCGGCAACCTCGACTGCAAGGAACTGGTGGCCGGCACCTCGCTGTATCTTCCGGTCTTTCATCCCGGCGGTCTGTTCTACACCGGCGATGCGCACGCCGCGCAGGGCGATGGCGAGGTCACGGTCAACGCCATCGAAACCGCCAACACCGCGGTGCTGCAGTTCGTCCTGCACAAGAACACCGGCCTGACCGTGCCGCGTGCGGAAACGCCCACGCACTGGATCACCTTCGGCCTGGACGAGGATCTGGATCAGGCGATGATGATGGCAATCCGGCAGACCAATCAGTTTCTCGCCGAGAAGAAAGCACTGGGCTTCAGCGAAGCCTTCGCGCTGTCCAGCATCGGTATCGACTTTCACGTGACGCAGGTGGTGGACGGCACCAAGGGCGTGCACGCCATGATTCCCAAGAAGCTCTTCGTCAAGGACAAGTCCAGCTTCTGGACCACTGCGCCACACTGACGGACAAGTCCGGTGCGGGCCTGTCTCCGCAATCCCCACGGCCGCACCGGATCAGAGCTTGTTTCTCAACCGCCTTCTTTCCCGAGTGGGCGGTTCTTTTTTTGTGAGAGCCGGAACACGGCGACTTTGTCCCACACCTCGGGTTTCAGACCCCAGGTGGGGTCACCGCGGCGGCGCGCGTCTGACAAGACAACCTCACCGACGCCGGACGATTCCATGAGCTCAGCTGATCGCGCACCTTCGTCATCTTCCTTTCACGCGCTGCGCCTGAACCGGCGCCGCTTCCTCGGCAGTACCGCCGCTGCGGCGGCCGGCATCAGCCTCGCCGCCACGCCGTTCTCGCGCGCCTTCGCCGCGCTGGCGGCCGATGATGTGCTCGGCAAGTCCGTGGTGCAGATCGCGGCCATGCTGCGCAACAAGCAGATCTCTTCGGTGGAACTGGTGAAGCGCTGCTATGCGCGCATCGACGAGGTGAATCCCAGCCTCAATGCCGTGGTGTTCTTCTGCCGCGAACGCGCGCTGGCCGAAGCGCAGCAGGCCGATGCCTTGCTGGCGTCCGGCAAGACGCTGGGACCGCTGCATGGTGTGCCCTTCACCATCAAGGATTCCTTCGACACCGCCGGTGTGGTGTCCACCGGCGGCACGCTGGGACGCAAGGACTATGTGCCGGGCAAGGACGCCACGGTGGTGGCGCGCGTGCGTGCCGCCGGTGGCATTCTGCTGGGCAAGAGCAACACGCCGGAGTTCACGCTCGGCGGCGGCGCGCGCGGCACCTACAACCTCGTCTACGGCCAGACCTACAACCCCTACAACCCGAAGTATTCGCCGGCCGGTTCTTCCGGCGGCGCCGGTGCCATCGTCGCCGCAGGCGGCGCCTTCTTCGATATCGGTTCGGATTACGGCGGCTCGATCCGCGGCCCGGCCAATGTCAACGGCATCGCCGGCATCAAGCCCACGCTGGGTCGCGTGCCGCGTACCGGTCACATCGTCGGCTATGGCGGTGCTTACGATTCCTTCCAGGAAACCGGACCGCTGACGCGCTATGTGGAAGACCTGGCGCTGCTGCTGCCGATCCTCGCCGGCCCGGACGACTGGGACGCGGCAATGGCACCCGTGCCGCTGGGCGATCCTGCCAGGGTGGATCTCAAATCCTTGCGCGTGGCCTGGTATAGCAGCGACGGCATCACCGAACCCAGCGCGGAAATCCAGGCGATGGTGAAGCAGTGCGTGGGTTATTTCGACAAGCTCGGCTGCAAGATCGCCAAGGACATGCCGCCGAAGATGAAAGAGCTGGCCGACGCGCGTCGCGTGTTCAGTCAGGCCAGCGGTGGCGACAACATGCGCCGCCTGCTCAAGAAGCACGGCAGCCTGCAGGCCTCTCCCGGCCTGCGCCTGGATGGCGAGGAGATTCCCAGCAGCGAATTCACCGCCGCCTGCGAAACCATGGACGCGATCAAGAGCGAGCAGCTGAGCTGGTTCGAGCAATACGATCTGATTCTCTGCCCGAGCAGTGCGCAGCCACCCACCATCGTGCCGCCGGAGTTCGTGCGGCCGCGCAATGGCGCCAATCCCGGCGGCGGCTACAACAGCCAGTACAACACCACCGGCTGGCCGGCAGGCGTGGTGCGCGCGGCCACTTCCAAAGATGCGCCCGGCATGCCGCTGGGCATTCAGGCCGTGGCCCAGCCCTGGCGTGACGATGTGGTGATCGCGGCCCTGGCCTATATCGAGAAGCAGAGCGGCGGCTGGAAGGCCCCGTCCCTCTAAGCGCGCACGAGAACTCCCGCCATGAATGACTCGAACTCCTCCCGCTCCACCCTGCCCCATCACCTGGCGCCCGCGCCCGCGCTGAGCCGTCGTGAACTGATCGGACTGCTGCGCAAGGCCACTGCGGCGGCGGCCAGCGCGGCGCCGCTGTACGCGCAGGCCTCCACCGACAGCAGTGATGAACTCATCTACATGTCGGCCACCAAGCTCGCCGGCCTGATCCGTGCGCGCAAGGTCTCGGCGCTGGAAGCGGTGAACGCCTACATCGAGCGCCAGATTCAGGTCAACGATCTGATGAATGCGGTGGTGATGAACTCCTATGCCCGCGCCCGCAAGGAGGCGCGCGAGCTGGACGCGATGGCGGCACGCGGCGAATTCAAGGGCGCGCTGCATGGCGTGCCGATGACCATCAAGGATTCGCTGGACACCGAGGGTGTGATTTCCACCGGCGCCACCTACGGCCGCCAGCAGTACAAGCCGGGCAAGGACGCCACCGTGGTGGCGCGCGTGCGCGCCGCCGGCGCGATTCTGCTGGGCAAGACCAACACGCCGGAGTTCACGCTCGGCGGCCTGGGCGGCATCAGCACCGCCAGCAATCTGCTCTACGGGTCCTCGCACAATCCCTACGATCTCACCCGTTCCACCGCCGGCAGTTCCGGCGGCGCCGGCGCCATCGTCGCGGCTGGCGGCGCAGCCTTCGACATCGGCTCCGACTGGGGCGGTTCGATCCGCGGTCCCTCACACAACAACGGCATCGCCGGCATCAAGCCCACCAGCGTGCGCGTGCCGCGCACCGGCCATATCGTGGACTACGGCGGCATCTTCGATCTCTGGCAGCAGCTCGGGCCGATGACGCGGCGGGTGGAAGACCTGATGCTGATCACACCCATCATCAGCGGTCCGGATTTCCGCGATGCCTCCTGCGCGCCGGTGCCCTGGGCCGATCCGCGCAAGGTGGACCTGAAGAAGCTCAAGGTCGCGTTCTGCGCCGACAACGGCGGCACCGGCCGGCAGGCCACCGACGAGGACACCAAGAAGACCGTGCGCCAGGCGGCGAAGTGGCTGGAAGGCGCCACGCTGAGCGTCAAGGAAGATGCGCCGCTGGCGGTGCTGGAAGACTTGCGTGCGGCGCGCAGCGCGCTCACCAGCGGTGACGGCTGGGCCTTCTACAAGCGCCTCGCCGACAAATGGCACACCGTGAACTTCTCACCGCAACGCAAGGAGGCCATGGGCAAGGCGACGCCGATCAGCTCGGCGGCGATGGTCGAAGCCTGGGAGCAGCACGATCTCGCCAAGTCGCGGATGCTGGAGTGGATGAAAAACTACGATGTCTTCATCTGCCCCACCGCCGGCAAGCCGGCGCAGCCCATCGATCAGGAAGGTGCCGGCGGCGGCGGTGGCAGCAGCCCCGGCGGCGGCTGGCCGTACACCGGTGTATTCAACAGCACCGGCTGGCCCAGCGTGGTGGTGCGCTGCGGCTCTTCGGCGGACGGCAAGCTGCCCATCGGCCTGCAAGTGGTCGCCGCGCCCTGGCGCGAAGACCTGTGCCTGGCGGTTGCCGCGTTTCTCGAACAGCAGAGCGGCGGCTGGAAGCGTCCGCCGATCTAGGGCCTGTTAACACGATGGCGGTCGCTGCGACGGAGGCTGTTTTGGCGCAGGGCAAGGCGGCAGACGCGCCGCTTGGTGATTCCAAGCCAGCGGCTGCCAACGCCGCCCTGCGCCAAAACAGCCCCGTCCCTTCGGGTTGCGCCGGAAATCGCGCCATGCGGCGTTGCGAAACTTGGCTTTGGAACCACCAAAGCCTGCGTTTCGCGCCTTGCTTGGCGCGATTTCTGGCAGCAACGCAGTGATCGTCCATAGTGTTAACAGGCCCTAGCAGGGCGACGCAAGACTCGTGTTGCATCGGCCTGCCGGTGGCTGGCAGGTGAAACCCGAGGTGTGAGACCAGGCCCGGATGCCGGGTCTCACACCTCGCCCCTCAGGCCTTGCGCACAAACTCCGACTTCAGGCCCATCTGCCCGATGCCGTCAATCTTGCAGTCGATGTTGTGATCGCCATCGACCAGGCGGATGTTGCGCACCTTGGTGCCGACTTTCACCACCGAGGATGAGCCCTTCACCTTCAGATCCTTGATCACGGTGACGGTGTCGCCGTCCTGCAGCACATTGCCGCTGGCATCCTTCACCACCAGCACCTCTTCCGCCGCCGCGGCGGGCGCCGCCTGCGGCGACCATTCGTGGCTGCACTCGGGGCAGATGTACAAGCCGCCGTCTTCATAGGTGAAGGCGGAATGGCACTTGGGGCAGTTGGGCAGATCGCTCATTTCGGTTCTCGGTTCATTGGGGGAAAGCATTCAATCCAGCACATCGAGCAGCTGCAGCTCCAGGCTCTCGCTGCCCTGCCAGCGGTTGATGGCCAGACGATAGGTGGCGTGCAGGCTGCCGCGCTCGCGCAGCTGCTCGATGCCGTTGAAGTGCATGGCCTCGATGCTCTGGCCATCGGCACTGCGCAGACGGTATTTCACATGCAGCTCCTTGAGCACACGCAGGGACTGCACCTCGAAGCGGCCTTCGAACAGGGGCTCGGGAAAACCCTGCCCCCAGGGGCCGCCCTGCTCCAGCGCGCGTGCGGTGTCCAGGCTGAACTCTTCGCCGCGCAGCTCGCCGTCGGTATGCACCTGCAGCTGCAGCGCGTCTTCATCCAGCCACTGCGCGCAGAGCGCGGCGAAGCTTTGCGCGAACTGTTCGTAACGCGCCTCGGCGAGGCTCAGGCCCGCGGCCATGGCATGCCCGCCGTAGCGCAGGATCAGGCCCGGCGCCTGCGCGTCGATGGCGGCCAGCGCATCGCGCAGATGCAGGCCGGCAATCGAACGGCCCGAGCCTTTCAGCACACCGGCTTCCTGGGCGCGCGCGAAAGCGAAGGTGGGACGATGCAGGCGTTCCTTGATGCGCGAGGCGACCAGGCCCACCACGCCCTCGTGCCAGCTCTCGTCGAACAGACAGATGCCGGCGGCATCGCTGTCCTCGATCATCAGCTCGGCGGTTTCGCGCATATCGGTTTCGATGGCGCGGCGCTCGCGGTTGTAGCGCTCCAGTTCCTGAGCCATCGGCAGCGCGCTCTGCAGATCGGCGGCCAGCAGGCAGTCGATGCCGCTGCGGATGTCTTCGAGCCGGCCGGCGGCATTGATGCGCGGCCCGAGCACGAAACCCAGATCGGTGGCGCTCAGGCGCTCGGCGCTGCGTCCCGCCACCTGCAGCAGTGCCTGCACACCGGGCCGCGCGCGACCGGCGCGGATGCGCGCCAGGCCCTGCGCGACCAGGATGCGGTTGTTGTGGTCCAGACGCACCACGTCGGCGACGGTGCCGATGGCCACCAGATCCAGCAGCTCGGCGAGATTGGGCTCGCTGCGCGTGGCAAACCAGTTCTGCGCACGCAGCTGCGCGCGCGTGGCGAGCAGCAGATAGAACATCACGCCGACACCGGCCAGATGCTTGGACGCAAAACCGCAGCCGGGCTGATTGGGATTGACGATGGCCTCGGCGGACGGCAGCACACTGCCGGGCAGATGATGATCGGTGACGATCACCTTCAGGCCCAGGCGCTGCGCATGCGCCACGCCTTCCAGGCTGCTGATGCCGGCATCCACCGTGATCAGCAGCTGTGCGCCGCTGCGCGCCGCCAGTTCGGCCAGCGCCGGTGACAGGCCGTACCCCATGCGGAAACGATCCGGCACCACGTAGTGCACGGCGCCGGCGCCGAGCGCGCGCAGACCGCAGACCGCCACCGCGACACCGGTGGCGCCATCGGCATCGTAATCACCGCTGATCACGATGGGCGTCTGCGCGACGATGGCGTCGGCCAGCAGCGCGCTGGCCGTGTCGATCTGCTTGAGTGCGGTGGGCGCCTGCAGGCGCGCGGCATCCAGGGCCAGCTGCTCGGGGGCGAGGCCGCGCGCCGCATACACGCGGCGCAGCACCGGATGCAGGCTGGCGGGCAGCGCCTGCGGCTGCCCGGGCGCACGCGCGAGGACGCGCGGGCGCTGGCGGCTCACTTCAGGTGCGCAAGCAGCGCTTTTTCCACCGCGCTGCGTTCGGCCGGTACCTGGATCAGACCCTTGAGGCCATCCTTCATGATGATGTCCGGATCCTTCAGGCCGTTGCCGGTCAGGGTGCAGACCACGGTGCTGCCCTGCGCGATCTTGCCGGACTTGATGTCGGCCAGCGCGCCGCACAGCGAGGCGGCCGAAGCCGGTTCGCAGAACACGCCTTCGGTGGCGGCGAGCAGCTTCTGCGTGGCGAGAATCGCCTCGTCGCTGCACTCATCGAACCAGCCCTGCGACTCCTTCTGCACCACCCAGGCGCGATCCCAGGACTGCGGGTCGCCGATACGGATGGCGGTGGCGATGGTCTCGGGATTCTTCACCGGACCGCCGCGCATGAACGGCGCGCTGCCGGCAGCCTGGTAGCCGACCATCTTCGGACGGTTCCTGGCGAAGGGCCGGTCGCAGAAGCGGCACTGTCCGTCGCAGAGCGCGCAGGACTGCGTCTTGATGCCGGCGGCTTCGCTGTAGCCGATCCAGTGCGCGGTGATGTTGCCGGCATTGCCGACCGGCAGGCAGTGGTAGTCCGGCGCACGGCCGAGTTCTTCCACGATCTCGAAGGCCGCCGTCTTCTGGCCCTGCAGGCGATAGGGATTGATGGAATTGACGATGGCCACCGGCGTGGTCTGGCCGATCTCCTTCACCAGCTGCATGCCGTCATCGAAATTGCCCTGGATCTGGATCACCACCGCGCCGTGCACCACGGCCTGCGCCAGCTTGCCCAGGGCGATCTTGCCTTCCGGAATCAGC
Organism: Solimonas aquatica; assembly: GCF_900111015.1. Taxonomy (GTDB): domain Bacteria; phylum Pseudomonadota; class Gammaproteobacteria; order Nevskiales; family Nevskiaceae; genus Solimonas; species Solimonas aquatica. The sequence continues at coordinate 442,699 of NZ_FOFS01000001.1, forward strand.
ACGAAGGCGGTGATGCCGGCGCGCACCGCGTAGGCCGCCGCCGCCGCCGAGGTGTTGCCGGTGGAGGCGCAGATGATGGCCTTGGCGCCCTCGTGCACGGCCTGGGTCACGGCCACGGTCATGCCGCGGTCCTTGAACGAGCCGGTGGGGTTCAGGCCCTCGAACTTCACATACAGCTCGCCTTCGAAGCCGATCTGCCCGGGCAGGCGCTCCAGCTTGATCAGCGGCGTGCCGCCTTCGCCCAGGGAAATGGCGCGCGCTTCAGGCGCCAGGGGCAGACGGTTGCGGTAGTGTTCGATCAGTCCGGTGTAGCGGCTCACGTGAAATTCCCAGATAAAAAAACAGATGAGGCGGGCGGTTCAGGCCGCCTGCGGATAAGCTCTAAAACTTCGCCAGCAGCGCCTGCAGATGCTCGCGCACCTGCGGCCACTCGCTGTCGACGATGCTGAAATAAACGCTGTCGCGCACGCGCCCGGACGCGCAGAGCACATGGCGACGGAAGATGCCTTCCTGCGTGGCGCCGATGCGCGCGATGGCGGCACGCGAACGCAGATTGAGCGCGTCGGTCTTGAACTCCACGCGCATCAGGCCCAGGGTCTCGAAGGCATGCCGCAGCAGCAGATACTTGGCTTCGGTGTTGATGCCGCTGCGCTGTGCTTCGGGCGCAAGCCAGGTCCAGCCGATCTCGGCACGCCGGTCGCGCAGCGAGAACTGGAACAGCCGCGTGCTGCCGACGATGCGGCCGCTGCCCAGCTCACGCTGCACGAAGACCTGCGCGCTGCCCGCCGCCACCGCGCTCAGCGCGGTATCGACGAAACGCGCCATGCTGCCCGGCGTGTCGTAGGCTTCCGGATACCAGGTCCAGATGGCTTCATCGCTGCCGGCGGCGATCAGCGCATCCAGATGCTGCCGCTGCAAGGGCAGCAGCTCCACCTGCCGCCCGCGCAAGCTCAGGGGCGACAGATCGATGGCAGGGCGCTGATCCGGCGGCAGCATGCTTGCTTTAAAACTTCTCGACGCGCAGCCGCGCCGCATCGCTGCGCACGAAGGGCAGCTTGCGGATTTCGTTCAAGGCATGATCGAAGCGCTGCTGCGCAATCACCGAGGTGATCAGCGCCACATGCGCGTCCTCATGTCCGCTGGGCTCGCGCTGCAGGATGGCTTCGACGCTGATCTGGTGCTCGGCGAGAATCGCGGTCAGGCGTGACAGCACGCCCGGCTCGTCAGCCACCTTCAGACGCAGATAGAACGCGCTTTCCACCGCACCGGCCGGTGCAATGGCCAGGCTCTGCACCGCTTCGGGCTGGAAGGCCAGGGCCGGCACTGCGTGCCGCACGTCGCCGCCGAAGCCGCGCGCCAGATCCACCAGATCGGCCACCACCGCCGAGGCCGTGGCATCGCCACCGGCGCCGCGACCGTAGAGGCCCACCTCGCCCACCGCGTTGCCGCGGATCACCACCGAGTTGAGCACGCCATCGACCTTGGCCAGCAGCGTGGACTCCGGAATCAGGGTCGGATGCACGCGCAGCTCCACCCCGCCGGCGCCGCGCTTGGCGATGCCCAGCAGCTTGATGCGGTAACCGAAGACCTTGGCGATCTCGATGTCCTGCGCGGTGACGCTCTGGATGCCTTCCACCGACACCGCTGCGAAATTCAGCGGCATGCCGAAGGCGATGCTGGCGAGAATGGTGAGCTTGTGCGCGGCATCGAAGCCGCCGATGTCGAAGGTCGGATCGGCTTCGGCATAACCCAGCTTCTGCGCGTCGGCCAGGGCATCGGCAAAACTCTGGCCCTTGCTCTGCATCTGCGTGAGGATGTAGTTGCAGGTGCCGTTGATGATGCCGGCGAGCTTGTCGATGCGGTTGCCGGCGAGGCCTTCGCGGATCGCCTTGATCACCGGAATACCGCCGGCCACCGCCGCTTCGAAGCCGATGCTCAGGTTCTGCTTGCGCGCCAGTGCGAACAGCTCGTTGCCGTGCTCGGCGAGCAGCGCCTTGTTGGCGGTGACCACCGGCTTGCCGCGCGTCAGCGCCACCTCGATCAGCTCGCGCGCCGGGCTGATGCCGCCGATGGTCTCGACGATGATGTCGACATCGGCCTGCGTGGCCAGCTGCATGGCATCGGACAGCACTTCGATGCCGCTCAGATCACAGTCACGCGCCTTGCCGGCGCTGCGCGCGCTGACATGGCTCACCTGCAGCTTGCGGCCGACGCGGCGTTCGATCTCTTCGGCGTTGTTCTTCAGCAGGCGCAGCACACCCTGGCCGACGGTGCCCAGGCCCAGGATGCCGACTTTCAGTACCGGCTTGTTCATGCCTGCGCGCTCTTGTTCAGCATTTTCTTGATGCCACGGATCGCCTGGCGCGTGCGGTGCTCGTTTTCGATCAGGGCGAAGCGCACATGCGTGTCACCGTATTCACCAAAGCCGATGCCCGGCGACACCGCCACCTTGGCTTCCTCCAGCAGCAGCTTGGAGAACTCCAGCGAGCCCATGTGCTTGTAGGCCTCCGGAATCTCCGCCCAGACGAACATCGTGGCCTTGGGCTTGGTGACCTTCCAGCCGGCGGCGTTGAGGCCTTCGCAGAGCACATCGCGGCGATGCTGGTACATGTGGCGAATCTCCGCCACGCACTGCTGCGGGCCTTCCAGCGCGGCGATGGCCGCGACCTGGATCGGCGTGAACATGCCGTAGTCCAGATAGCTCTTGATGCGCGCCAGCGCGCCCACCAGGGTCTTGTTGCCGCACATGAAGCCGACACGCCAGCCCGGCATGTTGTAGCTCTTCGACAGGGTGTAGAACTCCACCGCCACGTCCTTGGCGCCCGGCACCTGCAGCACGCTGGGCGCGGTGTAGCCGTCGAACACGATGTCGGCGTAGGCGATGTCATGCACCAGCCAGATCTGGTGCTCGCGGCAGATCGCCACCGCCTTCTCGAAGAAATCCAGGTCCACGCACTGCGTGGTCGGATTGCCCGGGAAGTTGAGGATCAGCATCTTCGGCTTGGGCGAGGACTCGCGGATCGCGCGCTGCAGCTCCTCGAAGAAATCCACATCCGGGGTCATCTTCACGTGGTGCACGGTGGCACCGGCCAGCACCACGCCGTAAGGATGAATCGGGTACGCGGGATTGGGCACCATCACCACATCGCCGGAATCCAGGGTGGCGAAGGCCAGATGCGCCAGACCTTCCTTGGAGCCGATGGTGGCGATCACCTCGGTCTCGGGGTCCAGTTCCACGTCATAACGGGTCTGGTACCAGCGCGCCATGGCGCGGCGCAGACGCGGAATGCCCTTGGACACCGAGTAACGGTGCGTGTGCGTGCCATCCTCGTCGTGCAGCTCGGGGCGCACGTAGTCGGAATCGGTGCCGCGCACCGAAGCTTCGACCAGCTTGTCGAGAATGTGCTTGGGCGTGGGCTGGTCCGGATTGCCCATCGAAAAATCGATGATGTCATCGCCACGGGCTCGTGCAGCCTTCTTCAACTCGGCAACGACATTGAAGACGTAAGGCGGCAGGCGCTCGATGCGCGGAAAGACGGTGTTCACGGATGGTCCGGTCTGCAGGGTGGATGAGGGTATATGCCTGTTTTTCCCTTTGCGGGAAAAAAAGGGCGCTTATTATCGGCGCCCGGGTCTGATGTTGAAAGGGGAAGCGCTGATCGCGTCTTATCTCGCCAGCCACGGCCCCTGTCTTGCGCGCCATTTACCGGCAGCGAGCCACCACGCAGCATAGGGGCCTGTTAACAGTCACTTTGGGCGCTGCGTTGCTGCCAGAAATCGCGCCAGGCAAGGCGCGAAACGCGGGCCTTGGTGGTTCCAAGGCCAAGTTTCGCAACGCCGCATGGCGCAATTTCTGGCGCAACCCGAAGGGACGGGGTCGCTTTGCCGCAGGGCGGCGTTGGCAACCGCTGGCCTGGAATCACCAAGCGGCGCGTCTGCCGCCTTGCCCTGCGGCAAAACGACCTCCGTCGCAGCGCCCAAAGTGACGGCTAACAGACCTCATGGCTCACAACAAGAAGCAAGAAGGATATCTCCCATGCACAGGCATTCTCCGCGGGTCTCGTTTCATCGTCTGAGTCTGAGCACGCTGCTGCTGCTGGCGCTGGCCGCGCCGGTCGCGCAGGCCTATGAGGAGGAGCAGCCGCGCGGTCTGCATATCGGCGTGCCGGGTGCCGGCGTCAGCATCGGCGGTGGCCAGGGCATTCAGGTCGGTGCGGGCAGCGCCGGTGTGTCGATCGGCGGCGGCCAGGGCATCCGCGCCGGCGTGCCGGGTGCCGGCGTCGCGATCGGCGGTGGCCAGGGCATTCGTGCCGGCGCCGGCAGCGCGGGCGTCGCCATGGGTGATGGTCGCGGCATCCGTGCCGGTGTCCCGGGTGCGGGCGTGGTCGTGGGTGGCGGTCAGGG
>NZ_FOFS01000001.1:447217-562261 GCF_900111015.1 Solimonas aquatica
GTCCCGGGTGCGGGCGTGGTCGTGGGTGGCGGCCAGGGCATCCGCGCCGGCGCCGGCAGCGCGGGCGTCAGCATGGGCGCGGGCCAGGGCATTCACGCTGGCGTGCCGGGCGCGGGCGCGTCCATCGACCGCAACGGGATTCGCGCGGGTGCGGGCAGTGCGGGCGTCGCCATCGGCGGCGGCCAGGGCATCCGCGCCGGCGTGCCGGGCGCCGGGGCGGTCGTCGATCGCAATGGCGTGCGCGCCGGTGTTTCGGCCGAGGTGCAGGTCGAACGGCGCTGAAGCCTCACGGGACGCGACGCCGGCAAGGGCGTCGCGTCCCCGCCTTGACCCAGGTCAAGACCCCTGCGAGGCACCCGGGCTAGCCTGCCCCGGTCCGGTGCACAGCACGTGCGCCGCCACCTCGCCTGGGACCCATGAACGCCCCCGACACCTCAATCGCCGCTGCCGAAATCCCTTCCCGCAAGACCATCCGCGAATGGTTGCAACCGTTTCGTGAACGCTCCACCGCGCGCGCGGTGAGCCTGCTGCTGCTGGACCTGACGCTGTTCGGCGCCTCGCTGGCGGCGGTGATCCTGCTGCGTGCCTGGCCGCTGAAGCTGCTGTTCGGCGCACTCGCCGGCATCGTCATCGGCCGGCTGTTCATCATCGGCCACGACGCCTGCCACCAGGCGCTCACCGACAGCAAGGCGCTCAACAACTGGATCGGCCGCATCGCCTTCCTGCCCTCGATGACGCCTTACAGCCTCTGGGAAGTGGGCCATAACACCGTGCATCACGGTTACACCAACCTCAAGCAGGTGGACTTCGTCTGGGCGCCGAAAACGCCGGAGGAATTCGCGGCCCTGTCGCCCTGGCGTCAGCGCCTGGAGCGCATCTATCGCAGCGGCTGGGGCCCGGGCCTCTATTACCTGGTGGAAGTCTGGTGGCTGCGCATGTACTTCCCCAGCGCGCGCTACATGAAGGCCCGGCGCAAGAACTTCCTGCCCGACACCCTGCTGGTCAGCGCCGTGGGCCTGGTCTGGATCGCAGGACTGGTGGCGGCGGCGCTGGCCACGCAGCAGAGCGTGCTGCTGATGCTGCTCACCGGCTTTGCCCTGCCCTTCCTGTTCTGGACCGCCATCGTGGGCTTCGTGATCTATGTGCATCACACCCACACCAGCGTGATCTGGCATCAGGACAAGATCGACTGGGCGCGCGCCATTCCCAATGTCACCACCACCGTGCACCTGAAGTTCCGCCACGGTGTCGGCACCCTGCTCCACCACATCATGGAGCACACCGCGCATCACGTGGACATGAGCATTCCGCTGTATCACCTCAAGGCCGCGCAGCGCTGCCTGGAAGCGGCGATGCCGGGCCGCATCATCATCCAGAACTTCTCCTGGCGCTGGTATTTCGACACCGCGCGCCGCTGCAAGCTGTTCGACTTCAAGCAGAACTGCTGGACGGACTTCCAGGGCGTGCGCGTGGCCTGAACGATGGGAGCTGTGAGAGGTGAGACAAAGCCGGGCAAGCCGCGCGGCGTCTCACGTCTCACAAGCTGCCCGGGTCAACGCTTCGGCAGCTTGAGCAGGGGATCGATAGGCTGGCCCTTGTTGCGGATTTCAAAATGCAGCATGGGCTGGTTCTCCGGCCCCAGGCCCAGTTCGCCGATGGGCTGACCACCGGTGACGATGTCGCCTTCCTTGACGTGCCGCAGGCGGTTGTAGCCGTAGGCGGAGAGGAAGGTTTCGTCGTGCTTGATGATGATCAGCTCGCCGTAACCTTTCAGCGCATTGCCGCTGTACACCACGCGGCCCGGCGCGGCGGCGAACACCGGCTGCCCCAGACGACCGACGAGGTCGATGCCCTTGCTGCCCTCCTGGCCGAAGCCCCGCTGCAGCTTGCCCAGGGTCGGCCAGGCCCATTCGTACTGACCCAGCTCTGCCAGGGGCTCGGGCACAGGCGCCGGCGGCAGGCCGGGCGGCGGCGCCTCCGGTTCCGCCACACCGGGCGCGGCCACGACTTCCACCGGACCGCTTGCGACAGGCGGCGATGGCGGCGGCGCGGAGATAGCGGGCGCCGGCATGGGCCGCGCCCCTGCCGGCGGTTTCAGACGCAGCAACTGTCCGGCGTAGATGCGGTAGTCGCCGCCGATGCCGTTCCAGCGCGCCAGCTCGCGATAGTCCAGGCTGTTGCGAAACGCGATGGAGTACAGGGTGTCACCGGCCTGTACGCGGTATTCACCGGGGCCGGCTGGCGGCAAGGCGGCACGCGCCGGCACCTGACTGCGCGCGGCGCGCGGCGCAGGTTTTTCCCAGGACGACCAGCTGCCGCAGGCGGCCAGCAGCAGCGCCGCGAGCCCCGCCCCCAGCCAGCGAAACGCGCGGGCGCGGGCCGATGGCATCAGCGGCGCGGATCGGGACGCGAACCGCGATTCTTGAGCAGGAAGCGCAGGCCCAGCACGCCCAGCAGCAGCAGGGCCGCCACTCCGATCTCGTTGGCGTAGTGGCGCATCACCACCGCAGCGGCCTCGCCGAAGTGATAACCCACGGCCAGCAAAATGCCGCACCACAGCGCCGCGCCCAGCGTGGTGAGCAGGGCAAACGGCGCCAGCGGCATGCCGAACACCCCGGCCGGCAGCGAGATCAGATGACGGATCACCGGAATCAGGCGCCCCACGAAGGTGGCCCAGCGGGCATTGCGCAGGAACAGACGCTCGGCCTCGTGATACTTGGCCTCGCTCACCAGAAAATAGCGGCCGTAGCGCAGCAGAAACACGCGCCCGGCATAGCGGCCCAGCACGTAGTTGGCGCTGGCACCGGCGAGCGAACCGCAGGCGCCGGCAGCCAGTGCCAGCAGCGGATCGAGTTGCTGCTGCGCGATCAGATAGCCGGCCGGAATCATCACCAGCTCGGAAGGCACCGGGAACAGGCTCGACTCCAGCGCCATCAGAAAGAAGATCTCGGCATAGCCCAGATGCGCCAGATACTGCTCCAGCCAGCCGCTGAGCAGATGCATCAGACCTTGCCCGCCAGCAAGGGCACGAAGCTGACCCAGCCCAGATCCTGCTCGCGCAGGATGCCGCCGCGCCGCTCGATGAGCCTGAGCGACTGGCGCCCCTGCGGCCCCACCGGAATCACCAGACGGCCGTTGGGCCCCAGCTGATCGAGCAAGGCCTGCGGCACGTTCTCGGCGCCGGCGGTGACCAGGATGCCGTCGTAGGGCGCATACGGCAGCCAGCCCTTCATGCCATCGGCATAACCGAAATGCACATTGCGATAGCCCAGCGCCGAGAGCCGCTGGCGCGCCTGCTCGGACAGCGCCTTGATGCGCTCGACCGTGAACACCGTATCCACCAGCTCCGCCAGCACCGCGGTCTGATAGCCGGAGCCGGTGCCGATCTCCAGCACCCGCGCCAGCTTGCGCCCCTGCGTGAGCGCCTGGCTCATGAAGGCGACGATGGCCGGCTGCGAGATGGTCTGCGCATGGCCGATGGGCAGCGCGTTGTTCTCGTAGGCGCGGTTCTTCAGCGCATCATCGAGAAAGAAATCGCGCGGCACCTTGGCCATCGCCGCCAGCACCGCGGCATCGCTGACGCCGCTGCGCGTGATCTCTTCGAGCAGGCGCTCGCGGCCGGGATTGGGCGCCGCCGCCGGGGGACGCGGCCTCATAGCGGCATCATCCAGCTGCGCAGGCGTTCCATCATCGAGTACTGGCTCAGGTCCACCAGCAGCGGCGTGATCGAGACGCGGCGCTGCGAGACGGCGTGAAAGTCGGTGCCCGGACCGCAGTCGGCGCCGGGGCCGGCCGAACCGATCCAGAAGATCTTGCGGCCGCGCGGGTCCGTCGCCTCGACGATGCGCTCGGCGGCGTGGCGGTTGCCGGTGCGGGTGACCTCGAAACCATCGATCTCGTCCCAGTGCAGATCGGGCACGTTGACGTTGAGAATGGTGTTGCCCGGCAGCGGCTCGCGCTGCAGGCGCTCCAGCAGCCGCAGCACCACGCGCGCGGCGGTGTCGTAATGCTGGGGGTTGGGCGCCACCGTGGACACCGCGATCGCCGAGCAACCCAGGTGCCGGCCTTCCATCGCCGCCGCCACCGTGCCGGAATACAGGGTGTCGTCGCCGAGATTGGCGCCGGCGTTGATGCCGGAGACCACGATGTCCGGACGCTCCGGCAGCAGGCCGTTGAGCGCCAGATGCACGCAATCGGTGGGCGTGCCGTCCACGCAGTAGTCGGCCTCGCCCTGCGCTTGCACGCGCAGCGGATTCAAGATGGTCAGGGAGTTGCTGGCACCGCTGCGATTGCGGTCGGGGGCCACCACCGTGACCTGATGGTGCTGGCGCAGATGGTCGCGCACGCAGATCAGGCCCGGCGCCTGGTAGCCGTCATCGTTGGAGAGCAGGATTTTCATTCGGGGGCCGCGATTACCCTGCTAGTTTACCGGCTTTGCCGGCTATCATGAGCCTCACCAGCGCCGACGACCCCATTTGCGACTGAGCCAGCCGATGAGCAGCGACTCCCAGGACGCAGCCGACGACGATCACGCCCTGTTCCGCCTGGCGCTGAGCGGCGTGCGTCTGGCGCCGCCCTCTTCGCGCGTCGCCGAGCATCGCAGCGTTCCGGCGCCGCAGCCGCGTCAGCGGCATGCCGATGATCTGGCGGTGCTGCGCGAGATGCTGGAAGACCCCGATCCGGAACTGCTGGAACACGGCGAGACGCTCAGCTATCGCCACGCCGGTGTGCAGGACAGCGTGCTGCGTCGCCTGCGGCGCGGTCATTACCGCCTTGAGGCCGAGCTGGATCTGCACGGCCACAACCGCGAACGCGCCAAGCTGGCGCTCGCGCAGTTCTTGAGCCGCTGCCTGGACCGCGATCTGCGCTGCGTGCGCATCATCCACGGCAAGGGCCACGGCTCACCCAACAGCGGCCCGGTGCTGAAGGTGCTGGTCGCCGGCTGGCTGCGCAAGCGCCGCGAGGTGCTGGCCTATTGCAGCGCGCGGCCGGTGGATGGCGGCAGCGGCGCGGTGTATGTGTTGCTGCGCGGGCGCTGAAGGGTCCAAGGCTCGCGCCTGAGCGGATCGCACGGCCATAAGGCGTTGGGCGCGTGAGCGCCGTAACCCGCCGCTTTACTTGTGCTGTTTGTTGCCGGATTTGTCTCTCGATTCATTGCCTCATTCGTCCGCCCTTCGGCGCCCGAAACCAAGGCTGGATCAAGCAATCAAGCGAAGCAAGCAACGCCAAGGCCCGGCGAATTGCAGCGCGCAAAGCCCAACCTAATAGACGCGATGGCCGCTCAAGGCAGCGCGCCCTCATCATTGCTCTCGCCGGTCAGTTCCAGGCTCAGCTGGGTGAGCAGCTGGCGGAAGCGCGAGACGCCATAGACGCGCGCGATCTGGAGCCCGCCTTGCAGGGCGGCGGCGATTTCCACGGCCTTGTCGCTGGCATCGCCGACGAAGCACAGGCGCTGCGCCTGGCGGCCTTCTTCCAGCAGCTGACGCAGCCATTGGTGGAGGTCGCAGATCAGGGCGCGGGCTTCTTCGCGGATCGCGTCGGTGAGCGTGAGATATTCGGTGCTCAGCACGCCGCCGGGGCAAAGCTGCGCGACGCGTTCGTCCAGATGGCGCTGATAGGTGGCGAAGTAGGCCAGCAGACGTGCGCGCGGGTCCAGACGTTCGTCGTGCTCGCGCGCCCACTCGCGGAACTTCTCGCGATAGCGCTGCACCAGGGCGGCGCCGAGATCGTCCTTGCTGGGAAAGTGGTAATGGATCGCCGCCGGACGGATCTGCAGCTGCGCGGCGATGTGCTGGTAGCTGAAGCCGTTGAAGCCGCGCGCCTGCAGCAATTGTTCGGCACAGATCAGGATGGCCTCGCGGGTATCGGGCCTGCCGCGCGGACGGCGTCGCAGGGGCGCCTGATGCATCGGATCGAACATGGCCGCAGTCTATGCCGGCCGCTGGCCAGCTGCCAGCAAACTCAAGCGCCGCCGAGCAGAACCACGGCGTGCGCGCTCAGGCCTTCCTTGCGCCCGATCGCGTCCAGGCCTTCGTTGGTGGTGGCCTTGACACTGACCGCGTCCGCCGCCACGCCCAGGCCCTGCGCCAGCTGCTGACGCATGGCGAGCACATGCGGGGCCACGCGCGGCACCTGCGCGATCAGGCTCAGATCGGCATTGATCACGCCATAGCCGGCCTCGCGCACGCGACGCATCACCTCGGCCAGCAGCTCACGGCTGTCGATGCCGGCGAAACGCGCGTCGTTGTCCGGGAACAGCTTGCCGATATCGCCCATCGCCAGCGCGCCGAGCAGCGCATCGCAGAGCGCGTGAATCAGCACGTCGCCGTCGGAGTGGGCGATGATGCGGTAGGGACAGGCGATGAACACGCCGCCCAGGTGCACGCCCTCGCCCGCCTCCAAGCGATGCGTGTCGAAGCCATGACCGATGCGCAGCTTCATGGCCGGCGCTGCGCCTGTGCCAGCCAGAATCCGGCCAGCTGCAGGTCCTCGGGATAAGTGACCTTGATATTGGACTCACGGCCGCGCACCAGGCGCGGCTGATAGCCGGCGCGCTCCATGGCGCTGGCCTCGTCGGTCACCGGCAGGCCGTGCTCGGCGCATTCCTTGAGCGCGCGGATCAGCGGCTCCAGACGGAACAGCTGCGGCGTCTGCGCGCGCCAGTAGAAGGCGCGGTCCACGGTCTCGGCGATCTTGTGCTGCCGGGCGCGCTTGAGCGTATCGCTGACCGGCAGCGCGAGGATGCCGCCATGGTCGTCATCGGCCTCCTCGCAGAGCCGCTCCATGTCGCTGCCGTGCAGACAGGGTCGCGCCGCGTCGTGCACCAGCACCTGCACATCCTTGAAACCGGCACTGCGCTCGGCCACCACTTCCAGCCCCGCCAGCACCGACTCGGCACGGGCGCCACCGCCGAGCGTGGTGAGGATGCGCGGATGCCGGGCGATGGGCAGGCGCGCAAACTCGCTGTCGGCGCGGGCCAGCACCAGCACCACGCCGTCGATCCACTCGGCATCGAGAAAGGGCTGGATGGACCACTCGATCAGCGCACGGTCCTTGAGCGACAGATACTGCTTGGGCCTGCCGCTGTTCATGCGCGTGCCGCCGCCGGCGGCGGGAATCACCGCCCAGTAACGCGTACTCGCCGCCGCGCCGGACACGGTTTACTTCTGCACCACGAGATAGAAGGTCTCGCCTTCCTTGATCATGCCCATGGTGGTGCGGGCGCGACCCTCGATGGCGGCGACGCCGGAATTCAGATCCTGCACTTCGGCATCCAGGGTGGCGTTGCGCGCGCGCAGCTGCTCGTTCTCCGCCTGCTGCGCCGCGACTTGCGTCTTGAGGCGATGGGTATGCGCGATGCCGCCGTTGGCCACCCACAGACGCCACTGCAGAACCAGCAGCAGCGTCGCGAGCACCAGCAGCAAGCCGCGCTTACCCATCGCCGCGAGCATTTACAGCACCACCGGGAAGGCGCCGCGACCCGGGTAACGGGCGCGCGAGCCCAGCTTGCGCTCGATGCGCAGCAGCTGGTTGTACTTGGCCATGCGGTCGGAGCGGCACAGCGAGCCGGTCTTGATCTGCGTGGCGCTGGTGCCCACCGCGATGTCGGCGATGGTGGCGTCCTCGGTTTCGCCCGAGCGGTGGCTGACCACGCTGGAGTAGCCGGCGTCGGTGGCCATCTGGATCGCGTCCAGGGTTTCGGTGAGCGTGCCGATCTGGTTGGGCTTGATCAGGATCGAGTTGGCCACGCCGCGGATGATGCCTTCGGCGAGAATCTTGGTGTTGGTGACGAACAGATCATCGCCCACCAGCTGCACCTTGCCGCCGAGCTTGTCGGTGAGGTACTTCCAGCCCTTCCAGTCGCCTTCGGCACAGCCGTCCTCGATGGAGATCACCGGGTACTTGGCGACGATGCTGGCGAGGAAGTCCGCGAACTGCTCGCTGGTGAAGGACTTGCCCTCGCCATGCAGGTGGTACTTGCCCTTCTCGTAGAACTCGCTGGAGGCGACGTCCAGACCCAGGTACACGTCCTTGCCCGGCTTGTAGCCGGCCTTCTCGATGGCTTCGATCAGCACGTCGAGCGCGGCGACATTGCTCGGCAGGTCGGGCGCGAAACCGCCTTCGTCACCGACGGCGGTGTTGAGCTTGCGGCTCTTGAGCACGCCCTTGAGCGTGTGGAAGATCTCGGCGCCGTAGCGCAGCGCCTCGGAGAAGCTGGGCGCGCCCACCGGCAGGATCATGAACTCCTGGATGTCGACGTTGTTGTCGGCATGCGCGCCGCCGTTGATGACGTTCATCATCGGCACCGGCAGGGTCAGGCTGGAGATGCCGCCCAGGTGCTGGTAGAGCGGCACGAAGTTCTCTTCGGCGGCGGCCTTGGCGCTGGCCAGGGACACGGCGAGGATGGCGTTGGCGCCGAGCTTGGATTTGTTCTCGGTGCCGTCGAGATCGATCATGGTCTGGTCGACCCGGGCCTGATCCTGCGCGTCCAGGCCGAGCACGGCCTTGGCGATCGGGCCTTCGGCATTGGCCACGGCCTTGCTCACGCCCTTGCCCAGATAGCGCGCCTTGCCCTTCTTCGGCGCGCCGTCACGCAGCTCCACCGCCTCGCGGGTGCCGGTGCTGGCGCCGGAGGGCGCGGCCGCGCGACCGGTGGCGCCGGACTCCAGCTCCACCTCGGCTTCCACGGTCGGGTTGCCGCGCGAATCGATGATTTCCAGGGCAGTGACTTTGACGATCTTCGACATGAGTACGACGTGCTCCGCGTGTGGCCGATAAAAGATTCGTGATTCTAGCCTGCGCACAGGCCGGCGTCATGAAACATCGTGCGGTTTCGCAGCACTGGACTGCGCTCGCGCACGGTTTCCCCTCATGACGCGGCGCGGGCCGCGCTGCTAACTTGGCCGCGCCCCGTCCCCGCTTGAAACCCGACGATGAACAAAGTGCTGCTTCTGCTCCTGCTGATCTGCGCGGCACCGGCGCACGCGGCGGGACTCTCCGCCCAGGAGCGGCGCATCGCCGCCGCCGTACAGGCGCACCAGGCCGAGCATCTGCTGCTGCTCGAACAGCTGGTGAACATCAACAGCGGCACGCTCAATCCGGCGGGGGTGAGGCAGGTCGCGGAGTTGCTGCGTCCGCGCTTCGAAGCCCTGGGCATGCGCGTGCGCTGGCTGCCGATGGACCCGGTCGGCCGCGCCGGTCATCTGCTGGCCGAGCAGCGCGGCGGCCGGGGCGCGCGTCTGCTACTGATCGCGCATCTGGACACGGTGTTCGAAGCCGACAGTCCCTTCCAGCGCTACCAGCGCGAGGGCGACACTGCCGTCGGGCCCGGCGTCAACGACATCAAGGGCGGCATCGTGGTGATACTCGCGGCCCTGCAGGCCCTGCATGAGGCCGGCGCGCTGTCGCGCAGCAACATCACGGTGTTCCTGAGCGGTGACGAGGAGCGGCCCGGCCAGCCGCTGGCGATCGCGCGCCGCGATCTGCTCGCCGCCGGCGCCGCCAGCGACATCGCCCTGGACTTCGAAGCCATGTATCGCGAACAGAACCAGGACACCCTGCATCTGGGCCGGCGCGGCTCGCTGAGCTGGAAGCTCTGGGCCAGCGGCGATTCGGGGCACTCCGCCGGCGTGGGACGCGGCGCGGGCTACGGGGCGGTCTACGAGCTGGTCCGCATCATCGACGCCTTCCGCACCCAGCTGCCCGAGCCCGATCTGAGCTACAACGCTGCACTGATTGCCGGCGGCAGCAGCCTGCAGCTCGATGCGCAGGGCGTGAACGCCAATGCCAGCGGCAAGCCCAACATCATCGCCGCGCAGGCCTATGCCACGGGCGATCTGCGCGCGCTGTCGCCGGAGCAGGTGGCACGGGTGCAGGCGCGGATGCGCGGCATCGTCGCGCAGCATCTGGACCGCACGCAGGCGCGCATCGAGTTCGACGAAGCCTACCCGCCCATGGCACCCGGCGCCGGCAGTGCCGCGCTGTTCGAACAGATGCAGCGCATCAACCGCGACCTGGGCCTGGGCGAGCTGCGCCTGGGTGATCCGGCCAATCGCGGCGCCGGTGATATTTCCTTCGTGGGCCAGCTGCCGGGCCTGGTGGGCATGGGTCTGGCCGGCGGCGGCGCCCATGCCGTGGGCGAATACGCCGATCTGCGCAGCCTGGTGCCGCAGGCGCAGCGCGCGGCGCTGCTGATGCTCAGACTCTCCAGGCCGCACCCATGAAAAACGCCGCGATTGCGGCGTTCTTCATCCCACTCACTTGAGCTGGTTTTCCGCCAGCGGCTTGCGCTTGACCGCGCGATCCAGCTCGACCAGCGTCTCCAGCAGATCGGCCAGACGCGGCAGCGGGAAGGAATTGGGCCCGTCGCAGAGCGCCTCTTCCGGCTTGGGATGGGTTTCCATGAACAGGCCCGACACGCCCGCGCCCACCGCCGCGCGCGCCAGCACCGGAATCATCTCGCGCATGCCGCCCGAGGCATTGCCCTGCCCGCCCGGCAGCTGCACCGTGTGCGTGGAGTCGAACACCACCGGCGCGTAGGCGCGCATGATGGCCAGACCGCGCATGTCGGCGACCAGATTGTTGTAGCCGAAGGAGAAGCCGCGCTCGCAGAGCAGGAACTGGTGCGGCGCCACCGCCTTCATCTTCTCGATCACATTGCCCATTTCCCAGGGCGACATGAACTGGCCTTTCTTGACGTTGATCGGCTTGCCGGTGCGCGCGGCGTTCTGCATGAAGTTGGTCTGCCGGCACAGGAAGGCCGGGGTCTGGATCACGTCGATCACGCTCGCCACTTCCGCCAGCGGCGTGTCCTCGTGCACATCGGTGAGCACCGGCACGCCGATCTGCTTCTTGACGTTCTCCATGATCTTCAGGCCTTCGTCCAGGCCCGGACCGCGGTAGCTCTCATGCGAGCTGCGGTTGGCCTTGTCGAAGCTGCCCTTGAACACATAGAGCATGCCCAGACGCTTGGTCAGCTCGGCGATATGGCCGGCCACGTCCAGGGCCAGCTGCTGCGACTCCAGGGTATCGGGACCCGCGATCAGGAACAGGGGCTGATCGATCCCGACCTCAACGCCACAAATCTTCATGCGACCTTCACTGTGCTGGAGGCGCCGCTGACCGGCGCCTGGGTGGCCTGATGGGCAAGCTGGTGTTCACGCGCGGCCTTCACGAAACCGGCGAACAGCGGATGACCGTCGCGCGGCGTCGAGGTGAATTCCGGATGGAACTGGCAGCCGACGAAGAAGGGATGGTTCGGCAGCTCGATCATTTCCACCAGCTCGTTCTCGGCGGATTCGGCGACCAGATCCATGCCGGCCTCGCTGAGCAGCTTCTTGTAGCGGTTGTTGAACTCGAAGCGGTGACGATGACGCTCGCGGATGATTTCGGCGTTGTACATCGCGCGCGACTTGGAGCCGGCCTTGAGCCGGCAGGCCTGCGCGCCCAGGCGCATGGTGCCGCCCTTGTTGGATTCCTCGCTGCGGACCTGGGTCTGGCCGCTGGCGTCCTGCCATTCGGTGATCAGACCGATCACCGGATCGGGCGATTTGGGGTCGAACTCCGTGGAATGCGCACGCGGCAGATTGCAGACATGGCGCGCGAATTCGATCACCGCCACCTGCATGCCCAGGCAGATGCCCAGATAGGGAATCTTGTTCTCGCGGGCATAGCGCGCCGCCAGGATCTTGCCTTCCACGCCGCGCTCGCCGAAACCGCCGGGCACCAGAATCGCATCCATGCCCTGCAGGATGCGCGGGCTCTGGGTTTCCACTGCCTCGGATTCGACGTAGCGGATTTTCACGCGCGTGCCGGTGTGCAGGCCGGCGTGATAGAGCGCCTCGTTGAGTGATTTGTAGGCGTCGGCCAGGTCCACGTACTTGCCGACCATGGCGATCTGCACTTCCATGTCGGCCTGCGTGCGCGCTTCCACCAGACGTTCCCAGGCGGAAAGATCGGCCGGCCGCGCTTCCAGGCCGAAGTGGTCGATCACCAGCTGGTCGAGATTCTGCTGATGCAGCCAGCCGGGAATCTTGTAGATATCGTCCATGTCCACGGCCGCGATCACCGCCGGATACGGGACATTGGTGAACAGCGAAATCTTGCGCCGCTCGGCTTCCGGAATCGGGCGCTCGGTGCGGCAGACCAGCACATCGGGCTGGATGCCGATGCCGCGCAGTTCCTTCACCGAGTGCTGCGTGGGCTTGGTCTTGAGTTCGCCGGAGGCCTTCACATACGGCAGCAGCGTCAGATGCATGAACATTGCATTGCGCCGGCCCAGCTCCAGGGAGAACTGGCGGATGGCTTCGAGAAAGGGCAGCGATTCGATATCGCCCACCGTGCCGCCGATCTCCACCATGCAGATGTCGGCGCCGCCGACGCCACGACGGATGCCCGCCTGGATCTCGTCGGTGATGTGCGGAATCACCTGCACGGTCTTGCCCAGATAGTCGCCGCGGCGCTCCTTGTCGAGCACGTTGCGGTAGATCTGGCCGGTGGTGATATTGGAGTGGCGGGTGGTCTTGCCGCGCAGGTAGCGCTCGTAGTGACCCAGATCGAGATCGGTTTCGGCGCCGTCTTCGGTCACGAACACCTCGCCGTGCTGGAACGGACTCATGGTTCCGGCATCGACGTTGATGTAAGGGTCGAGCTTGATCATGCTGACCTTGAGGCCGCGCGATTCCAGCACGGCCCCCAGCGAAGCAGCAGTGATTCCCTTGCCCAGCGAGGACACCACCCCGCCGGTTACAAACAAAAAGCGCGTCTGAGGCTGCGCGTCAGGCATGGAAGAATTCGGTCAGGGGGTTTGCGCGATTTTAAGGCATACCCCCGCACCTTGCCATGCGCGGGGCACCCTCCCGGCGCCTTTTAGGGCCTGTTAACGCTATGGCAATCGCTGTGACGGAGGTCGTTTTGCCGCAGGGCAAGGCGGCAGACACGCCGCGTGGTGGTTTCCCAGCCAGCGGCTGCCAACGTCGCCCTGCGGCAAAACGGCCCCGTCCCTTCGGCTTGCGCCAGAATTTGCGCCATGCGGCGTTGCGAAACTTGGCCTTGGCACCATCAAAGCCCGCGTTTCGCGCCTTGCCTGGCGCGATTTCTGGCAGCAACGCAGCAATCGTCCATAGCGTTAACAGGCCCTAATCCAGCCAGACCAGCTGGCGCAGCCGCCGCGCGGCGGGATAGTCGGCGCGCCAGCCCAGGCCGCCGATCCAGATCAGCTCGCCATCCTCGTACAGCAGCGGCGTGCGCCGCCGCACCCAGACCGGCACGCCCAGCTCCTGGAACAGGTTCTTCAGGGTGCGCCGGCCTGCGGCCTGCTCCGGACAGAAGCGCTCGCCGCCGCGCGGCAGCTGCACACGCAGGCGCCGGCGCTGCGGATGCGCTGCGCGCAAGCGGCCACAGCCCTCGGGCAGCAGCAGCTCGCCCTGCCCGGCCCAGGTTTGCGCGTAATCCGCCGGCGGCTCCGCCATTGCCGGCAGGGCGTAGAGCGTGTCGCGATAGCGCCGCCACTCGCCCTGCGCATGGCGCAGCACCGGCTCGGCATCGGCGCGGGCGCGCAGCAGCTCGCGCTCCAGCAGTGTCAGCTGCCGCGCCGCCGGCAGCTGGCCATAACGCCGGGTCCAGAGCCGGTAGAGCGCATTGCGCCGGCGCGGCGGCGACAGCGCCAGCAGGCCCGACACCGACCAGCCCGCGCCGTGCAGCAGCGGCGCCAGATCGTGATCCGCCAGCTCCGCCAGCAGCCCGGCCGCCTCGGCAGCCTGCCCGGCCAGCTGCGCCAGCGCCGTCTTGGCCTGCGGCCAGTGCGGCTGCAGGCGCGGCAGGATTTCCTGGCGCAGATACGAGCGCGCGTAACGGGCCTGCTGGTTGTGCGGGTCTTCTACCCAGCTCAGCTGCTGCGCCCGGGCATAGGCCAGCAGGCGCTCGCGTGGCAGCCTGAGCAGCGGCCGCCACAGCCGGCCGCGCGGCAGCGCCTGCAACGGCGCCATCGCGGCGAGACCAGCGATGCCGCTGCCGCGCAGCGCGCGCAGCAGCACGGTTTCGGCCTGATCGTCCTGGTGATGGGCGGTGACCAGCAGGTCCTGCGCGCGCAGCAGCGACTGCAAGGCCGCGTAGCGCGCCTCGCGCGCCGCCGCCTCCGGACCCTGCGCATGGCGCGCCGGCACCATCACCTTCTTCACGCGCAGGGGAACGCCCAGCGCGCGGCAGTCGCGACGCAGCTTCTTCACCCAGTCGTCGGCCGCCGCCTGCAGGCCGTGATGCACGTGCACGGCGTGCAGATTGCCCAGGCCCTGGGCCTGCAGCGCGTGCAACAGCACCGTGGAATCCAGACCGCCGCTGCAGGCCACCCAGATGCGCGCATCCGCCTGCAGCGACGGCGGCGCGAAGCTCAGGCCCATAGCAGAAGGGCCGCGTCCGCGGCCCTTTTGCTCAGTGGATGGTCTCGTAGGCACCGTAGGCCAGCAGGCGCTGGTAGCGGTCGGCCATGAGCTTGGTCATCGGCGTGTGGCGCAGACGCTCCAGATTGGCGATCAGCTTCTGGCGCACGGTGGCCATGATCGCGGCGTAATCGCGGTGCGCACCGCCCAGGGGCTCGGGGATGATCTCGTCGATCAGCTTGTGCTCGTAGAGATCCGGCGCAGTCATGCGCATGGCCTCGGCGGCTTCCGGCGCGCGGCCGGAATCCTTGAACAGGATCGAGGCGCAGCCCTCCGGCGAGATCACCGAGTACACGCTGTACTGCAGCATCATCACATGATCGGCGACGCCGATGGCCAGCGCGCCGCCCGAACCACCCTCGCCGATCACCGTGGTGATCACCGGCGTGCGCAGCTTGGACAGTTCCAGCAGATTGCGCGCGATGGCCTCGGACTGGTTGCGCTCCTCGGCATCGATGCCCGGGAAGGCGCCCGGCGTGTCGATGAAGGTGAGCAGCGGCAGATTGAATTTCTCGGCCAGCTTCATCAGGCGCAGGGCCTTGCGATAGCCCTCGGGCTTGGGCATGCCGAAGTTGCGGTAGACACGCTCCTTGGCATCGCGGCCCTTCTGCTGGCCCAGCACCACCACGGCGCGGCCTTCCAGGCGCGCGACGCCGCCGACGATGGCCGGATCGTCGGCGAAGTGGCGGTCACCGTGCAGCTCTTCCCAATCGGTGAACAGGGTCTTGATGTAGTCCAGCGCGTAGGGGCGTTGCGGGTGACGCGCCAGCTGCGCGATCTGCCAGGGCGTGAGCTTGGCGAACACCTGCTCGGTGAGCTGGCGGCTCTTGGCTTCCAGCCGGGAGATTTCTTCGGTGAGATTGACGCCGCTGCCGGTGGTGGCAAAGCGCAGCTCTTCGATCTTCTGCTGCAGCTCGGCGATGGGTTGTTCGAAGTCCAGGTAATTCAGATTCATGTTTCACTCGTCGTCATAGGCGCCACCCGCAGCGGCGGCGAAGCGTCGCTCCGTGGCGGGCGGCTGGTAGCGCCGGTAATGCACTTTAACGCAATCATCGCCGAGAAACTGCTGTAATCCCAGCACGGTGGCGTCATCCAAAGCCAGCTTCCAGTCCGCGCCCAGCTCCAGCTGGCAGCTGGCCTTGGCATTGCGGTACTGCACGCTGATCTCGGTGCCGCCGCCCCGGCGCGCCTGCAGCAGCTTCTTCATGGCATTGACGTCCGACACCGGCCGCCGCCAGTCGATGGCCAGGCGCGTGGCGTAGTCGCGCAGCACCTCGTCCAGGGCGTAGAACTCGGGGTCATAGAGCCGTGGTTCCGCCTCGCGGCCTTCGCGGGCCTGCGACAGGCCGATGGCGGATTTCACGAACACCAGGCCGTCCACCTTCACGAAGGGCGCGTAGCGGCCCCATTTGTCGGCGTCCACCCAGGTGGACAGCTGCACGCCGCGATCATCCAGGGTGATCTTGTAACTGGCGCCGCCGCGCCCCTCGCCGCCCTTGAAGAAGCGCAGATCGTTGACCCAGGCCGCGAACAGATGGCGGGTGCGCGGCTGCCAGATCGGCTTGCCGTTGGCGGCCACCGGCTGCGGCTGGGCGTGCTGGGCGATCAGTTCGCGCAAACGGCCGGAGCAGACCTGCTCGATGATTTCGCGATAGGCCTCGATGGGATGCCCGGAAAGATAAAAGCCCAGGGTATCGCGCTCACGCGACAGCAGTTCGCGCTGCGACCATTCCGGCTCGTGCTCGGCTTCCATGACGCGCTCGGGCTGGACGCTGGCGCCGCCGCCCAGACCAAAGAGATCGTTCTGTCCGGAATCGGCGCTGGCGGCGCTGGCCTCGGCCAGCTGGATGGCCTTGGGCAGCGTCTTGCTCAGCGAGGCGCGATTGAGGCCGAAGCAGTCCATGGCGCCGGAACCGATCAGGGCTTCCAGCACGCGCTTGTTGGCGCGGCGCAGATCGATGCGCCGGCAGAAATCGAACAGATCACGGAACGGCCCGTTCTGCTCGCGTTCCTTGAGAATGCCTTCCAGCGCCGACTCGCCGGCGCCCTTGATCGCACCCAGGCCGTAGCGGATCGCGCCCCTCTCCGGCACCGTGAAGCGGTACTGGCTCTGGTTCACATCGGGCGACAGCATCTTGAGGCCCATGCGCAGACATTCCTCGCGCATGGTGACGATGGTTTCGGTGTGCGCCATTTCGCAGGACAGCACCGCCGCCATGAACTCCGCCGGGTAATGGGTCTTGAGCCAGGCGGTCTGGTAGGACACCAGCGCGTAAGCGGCCGCGTGCGATTTGTTGAAGCCGTAGTTGGCGAACTTCTCCATCAGGTCGAAGACGCGGCCGGCGGTCTCGGCATCCACGCCGCGCCCGGTGGCGCCTTCGGTGAACACCTCGCGCTGCTTGGCCATTTCATCGGCCTTCTTCTTGCCCATGGCGCGGCGCAGCAGGTCGGCGCCGCCGAGCGTGTAGCCGGCCAGGCGCTGCGACATCTGCATCACCTGCTCCTGGTACACGAAGATGCCGTAGGTGGGCTGCAGCACCGCCTCCATTTCCGGATGCAGGTATTCGACGTTGGCGTCACCGCGCTTGCGCGCGCAGTACTCGGGAATCAGCTCCATGGGGCCCGGGCGGTACAGCGAGACCAGGGCGATGATGTCCTCGAAGGTGTCGGGTTTCAGATCGCGCGAGGCGCGCTGCATGCCCGGCGATTCCATCTGGAACACCGCGGTGGTGTCGCCGCTGGCGTAGAGCGCGTAGGTGGCGGCGTCATTGATCGGCAGTTCCAGCACCGTGATGCGCCGGCCGCTGCTGCGCTCGATATTGCCCACCGCCTCCTCGATCACGGTCAGGGTCTTCAGGCCCAGGAAGTCGAACTTCACCAGACCCACGGCTTCCAGGTCCTTCATGTCGAACTGCGTGCGCAGACCGCCGCCGCCCGGTTCGCAGTACAGCGGCGCGTATTCGGTGAGCGGCTTGGGCGCGATCACCACGCCGCCGGCATGCACGCCCACGCCGCGCGTCACGCCTTCCAGGGCCAGGCCCAGATCGATCACCGCGCGGGTGTCTTCCTCGTTGTCGTAGCGGGTCTTCAGCTCCGGCACCGATTCCAGGGCATCGAGCAGGGTCGCACCCGGCGTGCCCGGCACCAGCTTGGCGATGGAATCACCGAAGCCATAACCATGGCCCATGACACGCGCCACGTCGCGCACCACGCCGCGTGCGGCCATGGTCGCGTAGGTGATGATCTGGCCGACGCGCTCGCGGCCGTACTTGTGCGAGACGTACTCGATCACGCGGTCGCGGTTGTCCATGCAGAAATCGACGTCGAAGTCGGGCATGGACACGCGCTCGGGATTCAGGAAGCGCTCGAACAGCAGATTGAAGGGCAAGGGATCAAGGTCGGTGATCTTGATCGCATAGGCCACCAGCGAGCCGGCGCCCGAACCGCGACCCGGCCCCACCGGACAGCCGTGGGTCTTGGCCCACTCGATGAAGTCCGACACCACCAGGAAGTAACCGGCGAAGCCCATCTTCTCGATGATGCCCAGCTCGTAGTCGAGGCGCTGCCAGTACTCCTCCTCGGGCTTGGCGAGCGTGATGCTCTTGAAGCGCTCCTTGAGTCCTTCCCTGGAACGCTCGCGCAGCCAGCTGTTGGTGTCGTAGCCCTCCGGAACCGGGAATTCCGGCAGGTGGTACGGCGGCGCGAACTTCAGGGTCAGCGAGCAGCGGCGCGCAATCTCCACCGAATTGGCCAGGGCCTCGGGCAGATCGGCAAACAGCGCCAGCATCTCCTCTTCGGACTTCAGGTACTGCTGATCGGTGTAATCACGCGGACGCTTGGGATCGTTGAGCACGCGGCCCTGCGCGATGCAGACGCGCGCCTCGTGCGCGTCGAACTCCTCGCGGGTGAGAAAGCGCACATCGTTGCTGGCCACCAGCGGCAGCTGTTCGTGACGCGAGAGCGCCACCGCCGCCTCCACCCATTCCTCATCATCGGCGCGGCCACAGCGCGCGATCTCCAGATACAGGCGTCCGGCGAACATGGTGCGCAGATCCTGCAAGGCCTCCAGCGCCGCCGGCACCTGCTCGGCCAGGGCCGCGCGGAACACCGCGCCGTCGCGGCCGGTGAGGGCGATCAGACCTTCGCTGGCCTCGGCCAGCCAGTCGCGCGCCAGCAGCGGCTCGCCGCGCGTCTGGCCTTCGGTGTAGCAGCGCGAGATCAGGCGCGCGAGATTGCGGTAGCCGGTTTCGTTCTGCACCAGCAGGGTCAGACGCTCGGGACTTTCGCCCGTCACGCGCGGCTCCAGGCGCACATCGGCGCCGACGATGGGCTTCACGCCCGCGCCCTCGGCGGCCTTGTAGAACTTCACCATTGCGTAGAGGTTGCCCAGGTCCGTCACCGCCACCGCGCCAAAGCCCAGCTCGGCGGCGCGCGAGGTGAGCGTGCTGCCCACACCGCCGCCCTTGCGCTTGGGCGGCTCGACCCGCACCACGCCGTCGATCAGCGAGTACTCGGTGTGCAGACGCAGGTGGACGAAGCGGCTCATGCGGGGGACACGAGGCGTGAACCGTGCAGCTGCAGGGCGAGCTGCGCGCAGGGGGCAAAGCTCATGCGGTGAACCGGACTGGGACCTTGCCTGCGCAGCGCCGCGACGTGCACCGCGGTGCCGTAGCCCTTGTGCTGCGCGAAACCGTAACCGGGATATTCCGCATCCAGGCGTTTCATCTCGTGATCACGCGCGACCTTGGCCAGGATGGAGGCGGCCATGATCGGCGCGTGGATGGCATCGCCCTGCACCACCGCCTCGCCCGCGCAAGGCAGCTGCGCCGGCAGACGGTTGCCGTCGACCAGGCAGAGCTGTGGCGCGGGACTCAGGGCGAAAGCGGCGCGCTGCATGGCCAGCATCGCGGCGTGCAGGATGTTGAGCCGCTCGATCTCCTCGACCTCGGCGCGGGCGATGGCAAAGGCGCGGGCGCGCTGCTGGATGTCCTCGAACAGGCGCTCACGCGCAGCAGCGCTCAGCGCCTTGGAATCATCCAGGCCACGGATGCCATGGCCTTCTTCCAGGATCACCGCCGCCGCGTAGACCGGGCCCGCCAGACAGCCGCGCCCGGCTTCGTCCAGACCGGCGACCAGGGCGTGGGTGTACGTGGAGAGCGCGACTCGGCGAGGCATCGTCGTCAGGCAGGAAAACCGCAGACGATTGTAGGGCTTTGATCGGGTAAAACCAGACTTGACGGCGACGCCTACAGCAGGGGTGCGAGCAGTTCCGCCGCACGCTGCGCGGCATTGCAGCGCAGACGCGCTCGCACCGCGTCGAACTGCGCCAGCTGGCGCTGCCGCGCCGCGCTGCCGAACAGCGCCTGCACCTCGCGCGCCAGATGCTCGGGCGTGCAGTCGTGCTGCAGCAACTCCGGCACCACGGGTTCGTCGGACAAGAGATTCGGCAGACTCACATAACGGGTCTTGAGCATGCCCAGCTTGAGCAGCAGCAACTCGGTGAACCAGGCGCCGCGATAGCCCACCACCATCGGCCGGCCCAGCAGCAGGCATTCCAGCGTCGCCGTGCCGGAGGCCAGCATCACCACATCGGCGGCGCGCATGGCCTCGCGCGACTTGCCGTCGAGCAGCGTCCAGTCCAGCCCCGGGGCCTGCTGCGCGATCAGCGCCTGCAGACCGGCACGCAGGCTGGGCTTGGCCACCGGCGTGATGATGCGCAAACCCGGGATGCGCTGCGCCAGCAGCGTCGCTGCCTGCGCGAAGGGCAGGCCCAGATACTTGAGTTCCGAGCCGCGACTGCCGGGCAGGATCGCCAGCACCGGGCCCTGCTCTGCCAGCCCCAGGGCTGCGCGCGCCTGCGCCGGCGTGGTCCGATCATCCAGCTCCTCGGCAAGCGGATGGCCGATGTACAGCGCCTTGTCCTTCACACCCTGCTGCTCGTAGAACGCCGGCTCGAACGGGAACAGGCAGAGGATGCGTTCCACCGCGCGGTCGATGCCGTGCACGCGACCGGCGCGCCAGGCCCAGACCGTGGGACTGACCACGTGCACGGTCTTCACGCCGCGCGCACGCAGCTTGCGCTCCAGCGGCAGATTGAAGTCCGGCGCGTCGATGCCGATCAGCAGGTCCGGCGGATTGCGGCTGAACTCCTGGAACAACTGCTTGCGCAGGCGCAGGATGCGCGGCAAGGCATGCAGCACCTCGGCGATGCCCATCACCGACAGCATCTCGATGGAGGCCAGCTCCGCACAACCCGCCTCGCGCATGCGCGGCCCCACCACGCCGTAACACTGCGCCTGCGGCAGGCGCTCACGCAGCGCGCGCACCAGCGCGCCGCCCAGCAGATCGCCGGAGAGTTCGCCGGCGACCAGCGCGATGCGCAGCGGTCTGCTCAAGCGTGCATCAGGGCTTGCCGCCCTGCTCTGCCTGCCACTGCTTGATCGCGGCCAGGGTGTTCTGCACGTGCTGGCTCGGGTCCATGGCGCTGTAGCTGTACAGCACCTTGCCGTCCGGCGTGACCACGTAGGAGATGCGGCTGGCGTAGTTCACCATGGGCAGCTTGGCATCCCAGGCGCTCATGATCCGGGTGTCGGGATCGGCCGCCACCGGAAACTTGCCGCCGCATTCGCTCAAGGAAAACTTGTGCAGGGTCTGCACATCATCGCTGGACACGCCGATCACGCTGGCGCCCAGCTTCTGGTATTCCGGCATGGCCTTGGCAAACAGATGCGCCTCCACGGTGCAGCCGGAGGTGAAGGCCTTGGGATAGAAGTACACCACCACCGGACCTTTCTTCAGGGCCTCGGCCAGGGCAAAGCTGTAATCCTTGCCGGCCAGCGAGGCCGGCGCGGTGAAATCCGGCGCCGTGCTGCCATTGGCCAGCGCCGCCAGCGCCGGCGCGGACGCGCTCAACGACAGCATCAGCGCCAGAAACAGTTTGAGGCTACGCATGATCGAATCTCCGGTGTGCGAAGACGCCTAGCGTTGCAGCGCGCGCTTGGAGCCCTCGATGAATGTCAGCATCTGCGCCACATACGGCGAAGACGGCGCCATGGATGCCAGCTCCTGACGCACCTGCTCCATGGTCTTGCCGGACAGGAACACCAGCTTGTAGGCATCCTTGATGGCGGCGATGTCCTCGGCGGAGAAGCCGCGTCGCTTGAGGCCCTCGCTGTTGATGCCGCGCGCCTCGGCCGGATGACCCTGCACCATGATGAAGGGCAGCACGTCGCGGGTGATGACGCTGCCGCCACCGGTGAAGACATGCGAGCCGATCTGGCAGTACTGGTGGATGAGCGTATAGCCGCCGCAGCCGACGAAATCGCCCATGCGCACATGCCCGGCCAGCGAGACATTGTTGGCGAGAATGCAGCTGCTGCCCACGTAGCAGTCATGGCCGATGTGCACGCTGGCCATGATCCAGTTGCGGTCGCCGACCTTGGTCAGCCCGTCCTTTTCCTTGAGCGTGCCGCGCTGGATGGTGACGTACTCGCGGATGGTGTTGCCGTCGCCGATCTCGACGCGGGTGTCGTCCTCGGGCTTGGCGCTCATGTCCTGGGAAATCTCGCCCAGGCTCGCGAACTGAAAGATGCGGTTGCCGGCGCCGATGCGCATCGGCCCGCGCAGCACCACATGCGGACCGATCACGGTGTTCGCGCCGATCTCGACATGATCGCCAATGATGCTGTACGGCCCCACTTCGACGGACTCGTGCAGGCTCGCGCCGGACTCGATGATCGCGGTCGGATGAATCTTGCTCATGCCACTCTCGGCTGATCGTCTTTGAAAATCATCAAGCCGCGTATTCGGCTTTGCGCAGCACGCAGATCAGCTCGGCTTCGCAGACCACTTCGCCGCCCACGGTGGCCTGGGTCTTGAAGCGCCAGAAGTCGCGCTTCTGCTTGTCCAGCTGCACATGGAATACCAGCTGATCGCCCGGCGTCACCGGCTTCTTGAAGCGCGCATTGTCGATGCCGGCGAAGTACAGGATCAGGCCGTCGCTGGCGCGCAGTCCGGACTTGCGGATCGCCAGCAGGCCGGCGGTCTGCGCCAGCGCCTCCAGCTGCAGCACGCCCGGCATGGTCGGCAGGCCCGGGAAATGGCCCGGGAAAAACGGCTCGTTGAACGTGACGTTCTTGATCGCGGTGATGCACATGCGCTCGACATCGCATTCCACCACACGATCCACCAGCAGAAACGGATAACGATGCGGCAGCAGCTTGAGAATTTCGCAGATGTCAAAATGAGTCGGGGTCGTCATTGCTCTTGTTTCCTTGCGCTTCGCGCAGCTGCGACTCCACCACCCGCAGCCGCTCATCCATTCGTCCCAGACGGCGCAGGCGCGCCACCGTCTTGCGCCAGTCCTGCGCCGGCTCCAGCGGCGGGGCCGAGCCGTAGGCGCCGCGCTCCTTGATTGAATTGGTCACCATCGCGCCGGCGAGCAGGATCACGTCGTCGCTGATTTCGATATGGCCGTTGATGCCCACCGCGCCGCCAATCATACAGCGCCGACCGATCACGGTACTGCCGGCGATGCCGGTGCAGGCGGCAATCGCGGTGTGCGCGCCGATGCGGCAGTTGTGCGCGATCTGGATCAGATTATCCAGGCGCACGCCGTCCTCGATCACAGTGTCCTCGATGGTGCCGCGATCGATGCAGGTGCCGGCGCCGATCTCGACATCATTGCCGATGCGCACGCTGCCCAGCTGCGGCACCGCCTCCCAGCCCTTGGGGCCCAGGGCATTGCCGAAGCCGCGCGCACCGATCACCGCACCGGGCTGCACCAGACAGCGCTCGCCCAGCTGCACACGCGCACCGACGTGCGCCTGTGCCACCAGTCGCGTGCCAGCGCCGATGCGCGCATCGCGGCCGATCACGCAGCCCGGGCCGACGTACACGCCGGCGCCCAGCGTGGCGCCGGCTTCGATCACGGCGGCGGGTCCGACGTAACAGCCCTCGCCCAGCTGCGCGTCCTGCGCCACGGCCGCATTCGCGCTGATGCCGGGTGCGAACTCGCGCTCGGGATCGAACAGCGCGGCGACGCGCGCATAAGCCAGATAAGGATCGGCGGCGATCAGACCCGCGCCGCGCAGCTCGGCGGCATCGCCGGGCTTGACGATGACGATGCTGGCCTGCGTCTGCGCCAGCTGCGCCCGGTAACGCGGATTGGAGAGAAAGCTCAGCGCGCCGGCGCGACCCGGCAACAGGCTGCAGACGCCATCGACACGGGTTTGCGGATCGCCGGATGCCTGCAGGCCAAAGCGCTGCGCAAGCTCCGCCAGGGTGTAAGTATTTTCACTCATCGTCATAAGTCCTCCCCGCGCCTGAAGCTTACGCGCTTGGCCCTGTAAACGACTACGGCCTGCGTAAGCAGGCCGTAGTCACTGCCAGAATCCGCTTACTTGGCGGCGGCCGGTGCCGACAGGCGCTTGAGCACGTCGTCGGTGATGTCCAGGTCGTTCTTGGCGAACACCGGATTTTCAATGATCAGATCCAGGCTCTTTTCCTTGGCGATGGCGTCGATCACGTTCTTGATGCTGCCCATGGTCTGCGCGAACAGCTCCTGGCGGCGCTTGCCGAAGTCCTCCTGCAGCTTGCGGGCCTTGGACTCGATGTCGATGCGACGCGTGGTCAGGTCCTTGGCCTTCTTGTCGCGGGCGTCGGAGGTCAGGGTGTCGGCTTCGCGCTGGAAGTTGGTGCCGTCGTCGTTGAGCTTCTTGGCCTCGGCTTCGAGGTCGTTCTGCTTGCGCTCGAATTCGGCCTTGAGCTTGTCCTGCATGGACTTGAACTGCGGCGCCTTGTCGGCGATTTCCGCCGAACGCACGGTGGCGATCTTGAGCTCGGCCTGCGCCGGCAGGGCGAAGGCGGCGGCCAGCATCAGGCCGGTGGCAAGAATCAGTTTGCGCATCTTCATCTCTCTCTTTAGTCGTGGACGGCTCGAAACAAAATTTGACGGGGCGAAAATCAAAACAGCGCTCAGAAGCCGGAACCGAAGGTGATCTGGAAGCGGTCCTTGCGATCCTCGAACTGCGAGTTGAGCGGGAAGGAATAGCTCAGATCGAGCAGGCCCAGGAACGGCGTGAACCAGGAGAAGGCAATACCGGCCGACTGGCGCAGATCGTGGGTGGAGAAATCCTGCGGCTCGGCGAAGACGTTGCCGATATCCCAGAACGCTTCCAGACGCGTGGACTTGCCGTCGCTCTCGATGGGCAGCGGGATGATCAGATTGGTCTGGCCCGTGGTGCGCAGCTTGCCGCCGTAAGGATTGTTGAACGGCGTGTCGCGCGGTCCCAGCGAGCCGTCGCGATAACCGCGCACCGTGCGCGGACCGCCGGCGAAGAAGTTCTCGAACGGCGGCACCACATTGGTGGCGCCGTAAGCGTCCACCACGCCCACGGAGGCATTCATTTCCAGCGTGAACTTCCAGATCAGCGGCACGTACTGCTGACCGCGGTAGCTGACGTTGTAGTACTGCAGATCACCGCCCGGCAGCGCCACGTCCGCCGACAGCGAGTGCAGCGCACCGCGCGTGGCGAAGAAGGTGCGGTTGCGGGTGTCGTAGCTGATACCGGTGCGCAGCTCGTAGGTGAAGAACTGCGTGCCGTTCTCGACTACGAAATTCAGGATCTGGTCCGAGGTGGAGTTGGCGTAGGTCTGCACCGCGATGTCCTGCACGCCGAAGCCGGCGCGCAGCGCCACGTATTCCGAGAGCGGAATGCCGTAGGTGAGGTTGAAACCGATGGTGTTGGTGTCGAAGCCCGAGGAGTAGCGGATCACCGACTTGGAGGTGCGGTAGAACAGCGAGGCGGTCTGGCTGATGCCGTCCTCGGTGAAATACGGATCGCTCCAGGACAGGTTCAGCGACTTGGCCACCGTGTTGTTTTCCGCTGACAGATCCAGGCGGTTGCCGGTACCCAGGAAGTTGGTGTGGGTGACCTGGCCGGTGATCAGGAAGCCGTAGGAACCCGAATAACCCACGCCGAACTGCACCGAACCGGGCGGACGTTCCTTGACCTTGAAGCTGACATCGACCTGGTCGTCGGTGCCCGGCACCGGCTTGGTGTCGACCTCGGCATTCTCGATGAAGGGCAGACGCGAGAGACGCACGCGCGAACGCTCCACCGCCGACTTGGAGAACGGCGCGGCTTCCAGCTGACGCATTTCGCGGCGCAGGGTCTCGTCGTTGGTCCCGGTGTTGCCGGTGAACAGGATGTGGCGCACATAAGCACGCTTGCCCGGGTCCACGGCGTAGTTGAGCGTGACCTCGCGCTTGTCCTCGTCCACCTCCGGCACCGGCGTGACCTTGGCGAAGGCGAAGCCGATGTCGGCCAGCGCGGCCTCGATGCGGTCGGCGGACTCGGTGGCCTGCTTGCGCGAGAAGGTGCTGCCATCCGGGGTGCTGGTCAGCACTTCCAGATAGCGCTCGTTCAAGATGGTGTTGCCGCTGTAGCGGCGCGTCTTCACCTTGTAGACATCACCTTCCGTGATGTTGATGGTGATGTAGATCGACTTCTTGTCCGGTGTCAGCTGCACCTGCACGGAGTCGACGCTGAACTTCAGATAGCCGCGGTCCTGGTAGTAGGACTGCAGCTTTTCCAGGTCACCCGACAGCGACTGCTTGGAATAGCGGTCGCTGCGCTGGAACGGCACCCAGTTGGTCTCCTTCAGATCGAACTGCTTGAGCAGCTCGTCGGTGGAGAACACCTTGTTGCCGATGATGTTGATGTTGGTGATCTTGGTCACCGTGCCTTCGGTGACCTTGATGTTGATGCTGACGCGGTTGTTCGGCTCTTCGGTGACCTTGGACTCGATGCCCACGTCGTAATAGCCGTTGGCATAGTACTGGCGGCGCAGTTCCTGCTCCACGCCGTCGAGCAGGTCACGACGGAACAGTTCGCCGTCGGCCAGGCCCATGTTCTTCAGCGACTTCTTCAGCTCGTCGCCGCCGATCTTGTCATTGCCCTCGATCTTGAAGGTGGAGATCGCGGGACGCTCCTGCACCTTGATGATCAGGGTGTCGCCGTCGTGCAGCAGCTGCACGTCCTGGAACAGGCCGGAGCCGTAGAGGGCGCGGATCGCCTGCTTGGCGGTGCCGGGATTGAGTTCGTCACCCGCCGCCAGCGGCATGTAAGTGAGCACCGTGCCGATTTCCAGGCGCTGCAGGCCTTCGGCACGGATCTCCTTGATGGTGAAGCGCTCGGCGTCGTCCTGGGCGTGCGCATGGAAGGCCAGCGCGGCCAGAGTGGCGGCAATGGCCGTTTTGGAGAGTTTCAGTCTATTCACCGACTCGTCTTTCTTCGATCAGTTCAGCAGGCGCACGACATCGTTGTAAAACGCCAGTCCCATCAACAAGGCCAGCAGCGTGAAGCCCAGGCGCTGCCCGGCTTCCTGCGCCCGCTCGGACAGCGGCGAACCTTTTACGGCTTCCACGCCGTAATACAGCAAATGGCCGCCGTCCAGCACCGGCACCGGCAGCAGATTGAGCACGCCGAGACTGACACTGACCACCGCCATGAAACTCAGGAACGCCACCAGACCGATCTGCGCGGAGTATCCCGCCACCTGCGCGATCTGGATCGGACCGCTGACATTTTTGACCGACACTTCACCGGTCACCATGCGCCACAACATGCGCAAGGTCAGCGACGACATGCGCCAGGTCTCGTCCAACGCTTTTGGCAGCGCTTCCAAGGGCCCGGACCGGCTCACGGCGCGCAAATCCTGCCACAAGTCCCCCGGGTTCGCCACGGCGGCGCCGAAGCGGCCCATGGTTTCCTCGCCATGACCGAGCTGTCCGATGATCACCTGCAGCTGCACGATCTGGTTCTGGCGGCGCACTTCGAGCTTGGCGAGCTCACCGGGATGCGCCCGCACCCAGCCCGCCCACTGCTGCCAGGAGCTGATCGGCACCCCGTTGTAGCTGAGCAGCTGATCGCCCGGCTTGACGCCGGATGCTTCGGCCGCCTCGCCCGGCTCCAGGCGCTCGATCACCGCCGGGATGGGTTTTTCGTAAGGGCGCAGGCCCAGATCGCGGAACAGGTATTCGGGGTCGACGCGCACGCCCGACAGCGGCAGGCTCAGGCTCTCCAGGCTGCCGTTGCCGCGCTTGACCGTCAGCGGCAGGCTGTTCTTGTCCAGCGCGCGATCGACGATGCGCGCCCGCAGATCATCCCAGGTGTCCACCGGTTCGCCGGCCACGCGGGTGATCTCCTCGCCCGCCACCAGGCCGGCCTTGGCCGCCAGCGATCCGGCCGGCGGCTCCGCCAGCACCGGCCGCAGGCCCTGCACGCCGATCACGAACACCGTCCAGTACAGCACCACGGCCAGCGCGAAATTGAAGATGGGGCCGGCGGCGACGATGGCCATGCGCTTGCCGACGCTGGCGTTGTTGAAGGCCTGATCGCGCAGCGCCGGCGGCACGATGCCCTCGCGCTCATCCAGCATCTTCACGTAGCCGCCCAGCGGAATCAGCGACAGCGACCACTCCACGCCGTCCTTGGCGCGATAGGTCCACAGCTGCCGGCCGAAGCCGATGGAGAAGCGCAGCACGCGCACACCGCAGCGCCGCGCCACGTAGTAGTGGCCGAACTCATGAAACGACACCAGCACGCCGATGGCGACCAGAAAGCCGCCCAGCGACCAGAAAATTTCAGGCATCACAGCTGCTCCTGTGCATAGCGACGCGCCCAGGCATCGACCGCCAGCACCTCGTCCAGGGTATTGGCCGCCGCGTCCGTCCTGCCCGCTGCCGCGCTCAAGCTGCGTTCGATCACCGGTGCAATCCCCAAATAGCCGAGCCGTCCCTCCAGAAATGCTTGGACAGCGATTTCATTGGCGGCGTTCAACACAATCGGCGCATCACCGCCGGCACTGCCGGCGGCGCGCGCCAGCTTCAGACAGGGGAAGCGCTGCATGTCGACGCTCTCGAAGCGAAAGCGCCCCAGCTGCAGCAGATCCAGCGCTCCCACGCCCGACTCCCAGCGCTGCGGCCAGGCCAGGGCATGGGCGATGGGCACGCGCATGTCCGGCTGGCCGAGCTGCGCCAGCATCGAGCCGTCACAGTATTCGACGATGGAATGGATGGCGCTTTCCGGATGAATCACGACCTCCAGCTGCGCATCCGGCAGACCGTAGAGCACGGCGGCCTCGATCAGCTCCAGGCCCTTGTTCATCATGGTCGCCGAATCCACCGAGATCTTCGGCCCCATCACCCAGTTGGGATGACGCACTGCCTGCGCCGGCGTGATCGCGGCAAACTGCGCCAGCGGCAGCTCGCGGAACGGGCCACCGGAGGC
This sequence comes from Solimonas aquatica, assembly GCF_900111015.1. GTDB lineage: Bacteria > Pseudomonadota > Gammaproteobacteria > Nevskiales > Nevskiaceae > Solimonas > Solimonas aquatica. Next base: position 475,947 of record NZ_FOFS01000001.1, read on the forward strand.
AGTGAGAATCAGGCGCGAGACATGCCGCGGCGTCTGCCCGCAGCGACTGCCCTCGGGCAGACACTGGAAGATCGCGTTGTGCTCGGAGTCGATGGGCATGATGGTGGCGCCGCAACGCTGCGCCTCGGCCATCAGCAGCCGGCCGGCCATCACCAGCGGCTCCTTGTTGGCGATCAGCACGCGCTTGCCGGCGCGCGCCGCGGCCAGGGTCGGCAGCAGGCCGACGCTGCCGACGATGGCCGACATCACCTGATCGGCATCCGGATGGGCCGCGAGCTGGGCCACCGCCTCGTCGCCGGCCAGCACCTCGATGCGCAGGGCTTGCGCCTGTATCGCCTCACGCAGCTGGGCGGCGGCGCCCGCATCGGCCATCGCCACATAGGGCGGCGCGAACTCGCGGCACAGCGCCAGCATGCCGGCGACATCGCGGTGCGCGGTCAGTGCCAGCGCGCGCAGACGCTGCGGATGGCGGCGCACCAGGTCGAGCGTGTTGCGCCCCACCGTGCCGGTGGCGCCCAGGACGACCAGATTCTGCGGCGCGCTCATTGCAGCTGCAGCAGGTGCAGGCCCAGCACCATCGTCGGCAGGGCGGCGACGATGCTGTCGACACGGTCGAGCACGCCGCCGTGTCCGGGCAGGATTTTGCCGCTGTCCTTCAGACCTGCGGCGCGCTTGAGCATGGACTCGGTGAGATCGCCGACGATGGACAACACCGCCACCAGCAGCGACAGCGCCACCAGCACCAGGATCCGCGCCCCGTGCAGGCCGAACACATGAGCGCCGGCCGTGGCGGCCCACAGCGCGCACAGGGCCAGACCGCCCAGCGCGCCCTCCACGGTCTTGCCGGGTGAAATGGACGGTGCCAGCTTGTGCCGGCCCAAGGCGCGACCGGCGAAATAGGCGCCGGTATCGGCGGCAAACACCAGGAACAGCACGAACAAGAGCTTGAGCGAACCCTGCGGCAGTGCGTGCAGCGCAGCGATTGACAGCAGGGTGCTGACGATCATCACCTGCCCGGCCAGCGCGGCCAGCGCCCCCGGCAGCGGCGCTCTCTGCGGAAAGCCGCGAAAGCGCAGCGGCATCAGCAGCCAGGCGCCGACCACCGGCAGCAGCAGCCAATCCAGCGCGCGATCCTTCAGCGGCGAATGCCAGGCGGCGGCCAGCAGCAGCGCCGCCAGCAGCACATAGGCCCAGCGCGCGGCCGCGCTCTGCCAGCGCAGCAGGCCGGTCCACTCCCAGGCCATGGCCAGTCCGGCCAGACCCAGCGCCGCGTACAGCTGCGCGGTGGGCGCGTAGAACACCAGCGCCAGCAGAATCGGCAGCAGCACCAGTGCGGTGATCACTCTTTGCTTGAGCATGGTGGGCTCGCCTTTCAGGCCTGCGCGTTGAGCAGGCCGCCGAAGCGCCGCTCACGGCTCTGATACCAGGCCAGCGCCGTTTCAATCAGGCCGGCGTCGGCATCCGGCCACAGCAGCTCGGAGAAATACAGCTCGGTGTAGGCCAGCTGCCAGAGCATGAAATTGCTGATGCGGTACTCGCCGCCGGTGCGGATCAAGAGATCCGGCGCCGGCCATTGCGCGGTGCTCAGGCACTGCTCGATATGTTCCGCCGTCAGCTCGCGGCCCTGCGCCAGCACCTGCTTGGCCGCCTGCACGATGTCCCACTGTCCGCCGTAACCCAGGGCGATCACCAGCGTCATCGCGGTGTTGCCGGCGGTCAGGCGTTCGGCCTCGGCGATGCGTTCACGCAGGCCGGCGTCGATGTTGTCGTGCGCGCCGATCACGCGCAGCCGGATGTTGCGCTCGTGCAGCTCGCCCAGCTCCTGCGTCAGCGTCGATTGCAGCAGCAGCATCAGCAGCCGCACTTCCAGGGGCGGGCGCTTCCAGTTCTCCTGCGAGAAGGCGAACAGGGTCAGCACCTTGATGCCGGCCTTGCCGGCGGCCTGCACGATGCGCCGCACCGCCTGCACACCGGCACGATGGCCCTCCGCGCGCGGCAGGCCGCGCCGCTGCGCCCAGCGGCCGTTGCCGTCCATGATGATGGCCACATGCTGCAGCGGGCTGGTGCCGGCTGCAGTGGGCAGTTGACGATTGACGCTCACGTGGCTACGCCGGAATCGGCGCCGATCACATCGACAGCAGTTCCTTTTCCTTGGTCGCGGCCGCCTCATCCACCTTGGCCACGTACTGGTCGGTGAGCTTCTGGATTTCGGTTTCGGCGCGCTTTTCGTCGTCGGTGGAGATCTGCTTGTTCTTCACCAGCTCCTTGACCTGGGTGTTGGCGTCGCGGCGCACATTGCGGATCGCCACCTTGGCGTTCTCGGCCTCGCCCTTCACCACCTTGGTCAACTCCTTGCGGCGCTGCTCGGTGAGCGGCGGCATGATGATGCGGATGGTCTGGCCGGCGGTGTTCGGCGTCAGGCTCAGATCCGAGGTGAGAATGGCCTTCTCGATGACGCTGACCATGGCCTTGTCCCAGGCCTGGATGACGATGGTGCGGGCGTCTTCCACGCTGACCTGCGCGGCCTGCGAGATCGGCACTTCCGAGCCGTAGAAGTCCACGCGCACATGATCCAGCAGCGCGGCATTGGCGCGGCCGGTGCGCAGCTTCATGAGCTCGGTCTTGAGCACGTCCACGCACTTCTGCATGCGCTTGGTGGCTTCGTTCTTGATGTCGTTCAGCATCGATTGCTCCAAATCCGCGCAGCGGCGGAAAATGCCCCTGAAGTAGCGGGTTCTAGCGGTTGACCCAGGTGCCGATGCCGGTTTCGCCGGTGACGATGCGCCGCAAGGCGCCTTCCCGGCTCATGTCGTACACGCACAGCCTCATGCCATGATCACGGCACAGCACCATCGCGGTCTGATCCATCACGCCCAGGCGTTTGCCCAGGGCCTCGTCATAACTGATTTCCTGATAACGCACCGCGCTCGGGTCTTTCTTCGGATCGGCGCTGTAGATGCCGTCGACCTTGGTGGCCTTGAGCATCAGCTCGGCCTCGATCTCGATGGCGCGCAGGGAGGCGGCCGAGTCGGTGGTGAAGAAGGGATTGCCGGTGCCGGCGGCGAACACCACCACCCGGCCCTTCTCCAGATGGCGCATCGCCTTGCGGCGGATGAAGTCCTCACAGACCTCGTTGATGCGGATCGCCGACTGCACGCGCGCCTGCATGCCGCCGATGCGTTCGATGGCGTCCTGCAGGGCCAGGGCGTTGATCACGGTGGCCAGCATGCCCATCTGATCGCCGGTGACGCGGTCCATGCCGGCACGGGCCAGACCTTCGCCACGGAAGATGTTGCCGCCGCCGACCACCAAAGCAACCTGCACGCCGATGTCCACCACCGACTGCACTTCGCGAGCCAGAAATGCGGTGACCTCCGGCGAGATGCCGAAGTCCTGTTCGCCCATCAAAGCCTCACCGGAGAGCTTGAGAAGAATTCTCTTGTAAGCGGGCTGCTGGCTCATGACCTGGCTCGGACGGGCGGCAAGGCGGCACGGGAAGCCTTGCGACGAAAAGGGTTCACTTACCGGAAGGCCCCGTTTCCGGGGCCTCCTGGGTTCAAAGTGTTATCGCACAATCTTAACGCAGATCAACTCTTGATGCCGGCCTGCGCCATCACTTCCGCGGCAAAGTCGGTCTGCTGCTTTTCGATGCCCTCGCCCACGGCGAAACGCACGAAGGCGGCGACCTTGGCCTTCTTGGCGGCGAGCAGCTTGGCCACGGTCTCGTCCGGGTTCTTGACGAAGGGCTGACCCATCAGCGTGATCTCGTTGACGAACTTGGCGACGCGGCCGTCGATCATCTTGGCCAGGATCTCGGCGGGCTTGGGCTTGAAGCCGCCACCGAACTTCTTCTTGATGGTCGCGTAGTCCTCGTCCCAGCTCTTCTTTTCCTCGTCGGAGAGGCCGGCGTAGACACCGTTCTGCTTCTCGGCGTCCATTTCCTGCAGCGCGGCGGCCAGCTTGTCGGACTCGGCCTTGGCATCGGCCTGTTCCTGGGCGGCGGTGGCTTCGATCACGCGGCGCTCGGAGGCGAGCACCTCGGCGGAAATCTCGCTGGAATCCAGGAAGCGCGGGCTCATGGCGGCGATGTGCATGGCCAAATCCTTGGCCAGCTCCTCGTCACCATTGGCCATGGCCAGGGCCACGCCGATCTTGTCGCCCGGGTGCAGGTAGGTCACCAGCGGACCGCCGGCGGCTTCCAGACGCGCGAAGCGACGGATGGTGAGGTTCTCGCCGAGCTTGGCGACCAGACCACGGCGCTGCTCGTCCAGGCTGGAGTCGCCGGCCTTGAGCTGGGCCAGGGCTTCGACATTGGCGGGCTTTTCGCTCAGCGCGGTTTCGGCGGCGCGCTTGGCCAGGGCGCGGAACTCATCGCCCTTGGCGACGAAGTCGGTTTCCGAGTTCAGCTCGACGATGGTCACGGCCCCGGCGTCGCGGGCGATCGCCAGCACGCCTTCGGCGGCGGTGCGGCTGGCCTTCTTGTCGGCCTTGGCGGCGCCGTCCATGCGCAGCTTCTCGACGGCCTTGGCGACGTCGCCGCCCACGGCCTCCAGGGCCTTCTTGCAGTCGCCCATGCCGGCGCCGGTGCGGTCGCGCAGTTCCTTGACGAGTGCAGCAGTGATCGGGGTGCTCATAGGAATTTCACTCAGCTAATAAGTAGAAAGGCCCGCAGCGCTAGGAAGGCGGCGGGCGCAGGGGTCGGGGCCTGGCGCCCCGGACGCAGCCGCCGCGTTATGAACGCGGCGGCGCGCCATGATGCTTACTCGCCGCGACGGCCGCGTGACGGACGGTCGCGATCGTTGCCGGGCTTGCCGCCGCGCGGCTTGCGCGGCGCCGGCGCTTCCTCGCTGGCGGCGGCAGCGCGCTCTTCAGCGGCCCGCACGGCCTGCGGGTTGCTGCCACGGCCGTCGATGATGGCGTCGGCCACGCACTGGGCGTAGACCTTGATCGCGCGGGTGGCGTCGTCGTTGCCCGGAATCACGCAGTCGATGCCGGAAGGATCGTTGTTGGAATCGACCACGGCGATGACCGGGATGCCCAGCTTCTTGGCTTCCAGCACCGCGTTCTTTTCATAGCCGGTGTCGATGATGAACAGGCAGTCCGGCAGGCTCGGCATTTCCTTGATGCCACCCAGCGACTTGCGCAGCTTTTCCAGCTCGCGGGTGAAGGTCAGCTGTTCCTTCTTGGTGAGACGGTTGATGGAACCGTCCTCGACCTGCTTTTCCATCTCGACCAGGCGCTTGATGGAGCCCTTGACGGTCTTGAAGTTGGTCAGGGTGCCGCCCAGCCAGCGCTGGGAGACGAAGGGCATGCCGGCACGCTTGGCTTCTTCCTCGACGGTCTCGCGGGCGGCGCGCTTGGTGCCCACGAACAGGATGCGGCCGCCGTTGGCGGCGAGCTTGCCGGCGAAGGAGCAAGCGTCCTTCAGCATCGGCAGGGTCTGCTCGAGGTTGATGATGTGGATGCGGTTGCGGCTGCCGAAGATGTACTGATCCATCTTCGGGTTCCAGTAGCGGGTGCGGTGGCCGAAATGGGCGCCCGCTTCCAGCAACTGACGCATGGTGACAGTCGTCATGAATACAACTCCTAAACGGTTGATGGCAGATCGCGCCGGGGGCTGGCTTCATGGGAAGCTGGCACCGTTTTGGGTGGCGCGAATGGATTTCCAGAAGCGATGCGCCGATGATGCGGGGCTCACATTGCCTTTGGAGGGCGCGCTTTATACCATAGCGCCCCTTTGAAAACAACGAGTTTGCCCTTCCCACAGTGAAGGGCGGCGCAGCGATCCTAGAGCATGGCCGTCACCATAAAGAACCCTGAAGAGCAACAGAAAATGCGTGAGGCCGGCGTCGCCGCCGCCTCGGTGCTGACCATGCTGGAACCCTATGTGAAGCCGGGGGTGAGCACCGATGAGCTCAACCGTCTCTGCCACCAGTACATCGTCGACACGCTCAAGAGCATCCCGGCGCCGCTGAATTATGGCGGTGGTGGCGGCCGCCCGCCCTTCCCGCGCTCGATCTGCACCTCGGTCAATCACGTGGTCTGCCACGGCATTCCCGGACCCAAGGTGCTGAAAAAGGGCGATGTGCTGAACGTGGACATCACCGTCATCAAGGACGGCTTTCACGGCGACACCAGCCGCATGTTCTACGTCGGCGAGCCCAGCATCCTGGCGCGGCGCCTGACCGAAACCACGCGCGAGGCGATGATCGAGGGCATCCGTCAGGTGCGTCCCGGCGCTCGGATCGGCGATATCGGCGCGGCGGTGCAGAAGTACGCCGAGGCGCGCGGCTTCTCCATCGTGCGCGAATACTGCGGTCACGGCATCGGCCGGGTCTTTCATGAAGATCCGCAGATTCTCCATTACGGCCGCCCTGGCACGGGTCTTGAACTCGTGGAAGGCATGACCTTCACCATCGAACCCATGATCAACGCCGGCCGCCCCGAGGTGAAACTGCTGCCGGACGGCTGGACCGTGGTCACCAAGGATCATTCGCTGTCGGCACAGTTCGAACACACGGTGCTGGTGACCGCCAGCGGTTACGAGGTACTGACCCTGCGCGAAGGCGAGACCCTGTGATGGGCGCCGAGATCGATCTCGCCGACGAGGAAGCCGCCAGCATCTTCAGCGCCTCCCGCATCCGCGCGCGTCTGGCCCAGGGCGGTTATTCCATCGCCGCGTTCCGCGAAACCCTGAGCTGGGGTCGCGAGCGACTGTACAGCCTGTTTCACGAAGGCATGCCGGCGGATTCGCTGGTGCATGCGCGCGCGCATCTGGTGGACGAGGTGCTGTGCGCCGCCTGGCAGAAGTTCCTGCCCGAGAACACCCAGGGCCTGACCCTGGTGGCGGTGGGCGGCTATGGGCGCGGCGAGCTGCTGCCGCATTCCGACATCGACATCCTGCTGCTGCACCAGGGCACAGCCCTGGAACAGCATCGCCGCGGCCTGGAGCAGATGACCGCCTTCGGCTGGGACATCGGCCTGGAAGTCGGCCAGAGCGTGCGCAGCGTCGAGGAATGCGTCAGCGAGGCGGCCAAGGACATCACCGTCATCACCAATCTGCTGGAGGCGCGCCTGCTCACCGGCGACGCGGACCTGTTCCGGCAGATGCAGCAGGCGCTCACCCCGGACAAGGTCTGGCCGGTGCAGGCCTTCTTCGAGGCCAAGAAGGCCGAGCAGGCCGCGCGTCACCGCAAGTACGACGACACCGGTTACAAGCTCGAACCCAACGTCAAGGAAAGCCCGGGCGGCCTGCGCGACATCCACACCATCGGCTGGGTGACCAAGCGCCTGTTCGGCACCCAGACCCTGGGCGAGCTTCGTGAAAAAGGCCTGCTCAGCAAGCAGGAATGCGATGAGCTGTTCGCCGGCCAGGATTTCCTCTGGCGCGTGCGCTTCTCCCTGCACATGCTCACCGGCCGGCATGAGGACCGCCTGCTGTTCGATCATCAGATCAAGGTCGCCGAGCTGTTCGGCTACGAGGACGATGACAAGAACAAGGCGGTCGAGCAGTTCATGCAGCTCTACTACCGCACCATCAAGTCGCTGTCCTGCCTGAACGATCTGCTGCTGCAGCTGTTTGAAGAAAGCATCGTGCAGCCGCCGCAGGGCGGCGAGATCACGCCGATCAATGCCCGCTTCCAGATCCGCAACGGTTATCTGGAAGCACGCAGCGAGGAAGTGTTCAGCAAATCGCCCTGGGCGCTGCTGGAAGTGTTTCTGCTGCTGCAGCAGCACGGCAAGATCGCCGGCATCCGCGCCCAGACCCTGCGCCTGATCCTGCGCGACAGCCGCCTGATGGACGACACCGTGCGCCAGTCGGTGCAGGCGCGCTCGCTGTTCGTGGAAATGTTCCGCGAAGGCAACGGCCTGACGCGCAATCTGCGCCGCATGAACCGCTACGGCGTGCTGGGGCGTTACCTGCCGCCCTTCGGCAATATCGTCGGCCTGATGCAGTACGACCTCTTCCACACGCTCACCGTGGACGAGCACATCCTCTACGTGGTGCGCAATGCGCGGCGCTTCGCCATGCAGCGTTTCCGCACCGAGCTGCCGTTCTGCAGCGAGGTCATGGACCGCCTGGCCAAGCCGGAGCTCTTGTACCTGGGCGCGTTCTGGCACGACATGGCCAAGGGCCGTGGCGGCGATCACTCCGACATCGGCGCCGCCGAGGCCGAGCAGTTCTGCCTGGATCATGGCCTCTCGCATCCGGATGCGGCACTCGTGCGCTGGCTGGTCAAGAACCATCTGCTGATGTCGCTCACCGCACAGAAGCAGGACTTGAGCGACCCCAAGGTGATTGCCGAATTCGCCCGCACCGTGGGCGACCGCCAACATCTGGATTACCTGTATCTGCTGACCTGCGCCGACATCCGCGGCACCAATCCGGCGCTGTGGAACGCCTGGCGCGATTCGCTGCTCAAGGAGCTGTACAACCTCACCGTGCGCGCCCTGGATCGCGGCGTGGACAATCCGCTGCGCAGCGAGGAGCGCATCGGCGAGGTGCAGGCCAAGGCCATGGCCCTGCTCGCCGCCCGGCATTTCAATGACGAAGCCTCGCGCGCCGCCTGGAAGCGCTTCGACCGCGACTACTTCCTGCGTCACTCGCCGGAAGAAATCGCCTGGCATCTGCCGGCGATTCTCGCGGCGAAGGAAGAAGACCTGCCGCTGGTGCTGGTCGATCAGATCGGCGGCCTGGGCACGGCGGTGTTCATCTACACCCGCGACCGCGACCATCTCTTCGGCCTGTCCACCGGCGTGCTCGCGCGCCTGGGCCTGACCATCCTGGATGCGCGCCTGCACACCACCGACGACGGCTTCGTGCTCGACAGCTACGTGGTGATGGAGAGCGACAACACGCCGATCAGCAATCCGATGCGCTTCGAGGAAATCCGCGCGGCGCTGCGCAAGGTGCTCAGCGATCCGGAAGTCTCCACCATCGACGTCAATCGCCGCACGCCGCAGCGCCTCAAGCACTTCAACACGCCCACGCATGTGCACTTCAGCCAGGACACCGCGCGCGGCCGCACGATCCTGGAACTGGTCACCGCCGACCAACCGGGATTGCTGTCGCTGATCGGCCGCGTGTTCCAGAAGCGCGGCATCCTGCTCGACGCCGCCAAGATCGGCACCATCGGCGAGCGCGCCGAAGACGTGTTCTATATCACTGACCGCATGCACCGGCCCATCACCAGCGACAGCGCGCTCGAGGATCTGCGCGAAGTGCTGGTGCGCACCCTGAGCCGTTCTGAAACCACCTGACAAGCAAAAACCATGACGCAGAATCTGAAGTCTGTCATCGAAGCTGCCTGGGAGCAGCGCGAGCAATTGAACAAGAACGACGCCGGCCTGCGCGCCGCCGTCGATGAAGCGCTGCTGCTGCTCGACGGCGGCAAGGCGCGCGTGGCCGAACCCACCGCCGGCGGCTGGCAGGTCAACGAATGGCTGAAGAAAGCCGTGCTGCTGTCCTTCCGCCTCAATGACAACGCGCCCATCGAGATGGGCGCGCTGTCCGGCTACGACAAGGTGCCGCTGAAGTTCGCGGGCTGGACGGAGGAGCAGTTCAAGGCCCAGAACGCGCGCGTGGTGCCGCCGGCCGCCGTGCGGCGCGGCGCCTTCATTGCCCCGGGCGCGATTCTGATGCCCTCTTACGTGAACATCGGCGCCTATGTCGGCAGCGGCACCATGGTGGACACCTGGGCCACGGTCGGTTCCTGCGCGCAGATCGGCGCCAACTGCCATCTGTCCGGCGGCGTGGGCATCGGCGGCGTGCTGGAACCGCTGCAGGCCTCGCCGACCATCATCGAGGACGACTGCTTCATCGGCGCGCGCTCGGAGATTGTCGAAGGCGTGATCGTGGAAAAGGGCGCGGTGATTTCGATGGGCGTGTTCATCGGCCAGTCCACGCCGATCTACGACCGCGAAGCCGACCAGATTCTCTACGGCCGCGTGCCCGCCGGCAGCGTGGTGGTTGCCGGCTCGCTGGCCAAGAACGACAAGTACAGCCTGAGCTGCGCGGTGATCGTCAAGCGCGTCAACGAGCAGACGCGCAAGAAAGTGGGCATCAACGCCCTGCTGCGCGACCTGTAAAACCAAAGGGGCGGCTCGCGCCGCCCCTTCTTCCCGTTCTTAGCGAACCACCTGCCAGGTGCCGTTGGGCTGACGGCAGGCGGTGCCTTGCACCTGCTGCGGCTGGCCGTCGATGTCGGCCACCATGTTGAATTCGCGGCAGGGCGAATTGTTCTGGTAGTAGGTGCGCGTCGGGGTGACGCTGTAGTTGTACTGCGAATCCGGATTGCGCCAGCTGTAGGGACGACCGGTGGAGCCATATTCCATGGCCTGCGCGGTCTGCACGCGATCCTGCTCGTTCATGCCGCGGCCGATGCTGGCGCCGATGTTGGAGCCCAGCAGCGCGCCGAGGATGATCGCCGCGCCGCGACCGGCGCCATGGCCGATGGTCGAACCCACCGCCGCACCGACGCCGGCGCCCACCAGACCACCCTGCTGTTCCGGCGTCACCAGGCAGCCGCTGATCAGGCTCAGCGACAGCAGGCCGGCTGCCATCGGCCCAAGTTTGCGAATCATTGCGAAGTCCCTTGTGTCTCTTGTTTGAATAGCGGGCAGTCTACTTTGCGAAGCTGAACGCACGCCAGATCGTCAAGCCGGTGGTTCGTTTACAGGCAAGCGCCGCTCCGGTTCCACTTCACCGATGCGCAAGTAACGGGTCGCCAGCTGCACCTCGCGCAGGAAACAGAACAGGCCGCAGATCAGCGACAGCACCGCCAGCACGAACAGCGCGGCCGTCGGCACCGCCATGTTCCAGCGTGAAAACGCGCCCACGAACAGCACCACGATCACGCTGCTGATCAGCAGCGCGCAGCCGATGCAGAAGGCGATGGCCTTGCTGGTCAGCCGCGCCCGACGCGACAAGCGCTGCAGCCCCTGCGAGACCAGGTACTGCAGCTCCGGCGAGGCGCCCTGCCCTTCGATCTCCAGCGCACGGGCGCGATCGACGATGCGCGCCAGACGGCTGGTGAGCACGCCGAGCATGGAGCTGACACCACCGAGCAGGAACACCGGCGCGACCGCGACCTGGATGGTGTGGGCGATGATGGCGAGCTGGGTATCGTTGTCCATGTGCGGGCGGCTCTTGTGGCGCCGGCATTATCCAGCATTCCCGCCGGGCGCGGCCGGCTACAATCGCGGGCCTGCCTCATTGCCCGATACGCCCGCACATGGCCCAAGCCGCCACCGAAGTCCTCGATCTCTGCATGGATCTGATCGCCCGCAACTCGCAGACGCCGGAGGACGCCGGCTGCTGCGCGCTGCTCGGCAGCCGCCTGGAAAAACTCGGCTTCGCGCTGGAATGGATCAATGCCGGCGGCGTCACCAATCTCTGGGCGCGTCTGGGCACGCAAGGCCCGCTGTTCATCCTCGCCGGCCATACCGATGTGGTGCCGCCGGGTCCGCGCGAGCAATGGCAGAGCGATCCCTTCGTGCCGGAAATCCGCGACGGCCTGCTCTACGGGCGCGGCGCCGCCGACATGAAGTCGGGTCTGGCGGCGATGGTGGTGGCCACCGAGCGCCTGCTGGCGCGGCGCCCCTTGCGCGGCTCCCTGGCCTATCTGATCACCAGCGACGAGGAAGGCGCGGCGCGCCACGGCACGCGCCATGTGGTGGAGGTGCTCAAAAGCCGCGGCATCGTGCCGGACTACGCCATCGTCGGCGAGGCCACCGGCGCGCAGCAGCTGGGCGATCGCATCACCATCGGCCGGCGCGGCTCGCTGGGCTGCAATCTGCGCGTGCTCGGCAAGCAGGGCCATGTGGCCTATCCGGAGAAGGCCGACAATCCCATCCATCGCCTGGCACCGGCACTGGCCGAGCTCTGTGCCACGGTCTGGGATCAGGGCAATGCGCACTTCCCGCCGACCTCGTTCCAGGTCTCCAATATCCACGCTGGCACCGGCGCCAACAACGTCATCCCCGGCCAGGTCGATCTGATCTTCAATTTCCGTTTCAGCACCGAGTCCAGCGCCGAATCACTCAAGGCCCGTGTGCATACGGTGCTGGACCGCCACGGCCTGCGCCACGAGGCCGACTGGTGGCTCAGTGGCGAACCCTTCCTCACCCGCGAAGCCGAACTGATCAGCGCCGCGCGCGCGGCAGTGGCTGAGGTGACCGGCCTGTCGCCCAGCCTGTTCACCGGCGGCGGCACCTCCGATGCGCGCTTCATCGCGCCCTGGGGCGCGCAGGTGGTGGAGATCGGCCCCGTCAATGACAGCATCCACAAGGTCAACGAGCACGTATTGGTCAGTGATCTGGATCGGCTCAGCCGCATCTATGAAGGAGTGATGGATCGCCTGATATGAAGTCCGCCGCCGAGAGCTTCCGCCCGCACTGGGCGCTGCGTCATGCGCAGCTGCAGTCGATCCTGGCCACCAAGAGTCCGCGCCGCAAGAGCTGGCTCAAGCGTGGCAGCCGCATGGAAGCCCTGGCGCAGTATCACGAGCTGGATGCCGGCGACGGCGTCAGGCTCTGCGGTTATCGCTCGGCGCAGCCGCAGGCCCAGGGCCTGCTGGTCCTGATTCACGGCTGGGAAGGCAGCCATGAATCCAGCTATCTCTACTCGATGGCCTGCGCCGCCTTCGCCGCCGGCTACAACGTGTTCCGCCTGAACCTGCGCGATCATGGCGGCAGCCATCACCTCAATCGCGAGATGTTCCATTCCGCGCGCATCGACGAGGTGATCGGCGCGATCCGCAGCGCCCAGGCCCTGGACGCGCAGCTGCCACTGTCCGTGATCGGTTTTTCCCTGGGCGGCAACTTCGCGCTGCGCGTCGGGCTCCATGGCCCCGCACAAGGCCTGCAGCCGAAACTCGCCATCGGCATCTCGCCGGCCATCAATCCGCGCGCGACGATCCAGGCCATCGACCGCGGCCCGCTGCTGTTCCGCTGGTACTTCAACAACAAGTGGCGCAAGACCGTGCGCGCCAAGCAGCGCGCCTGGCCGCAGCTGCGATCCGAGGGCCTGACGGACCGTGTGCCGCTGCTGCGGATCACCGAGCAGTTCGTGGCACGGCACACCGAATACCCGGCGCTGGACGATTACTTCGCCGCCTACACGCTCGGCGCCGAACAGCTGCAGCACTCGCCCACACCGCTGGCCATCATCACCGCCGCCGATGATCCGGTGATTCCGATCCGCGACTTCGCCCCGCTGCGCCAGCAGGGCAGCCTGCGTCATCTGGAAATCACCACGCGCGGCGGCCACTGCGGCTTCATCGAAGACTTCGACCTGCGCTGCTACAGCGAACGCCGCGTGCTGCAGTTGCTGCGCGAGGCGCATTAAAAAACCCGCGGCCGTTGCAGCCGCGGGTTCTGTCGTGCAGCCGGTGAAACCTCAGGCCGCCTTTTCCAGCGCCGCATCCCACTTGCCCAGCGCCGCCAGGCCGTTCATGTGCGCGCGATGCAGATGCGCCTTCTTGCCGGCGTCCACGTTCTGGCCACCCCAGGCCTTCAGCGCCGCCGCCTGCAGGGCGCGGCCGTAGGAGAAGGTCAGCTTCCAGGGATTGGGGCCGAGCTTGTTCATGATGTCCAGATGCGCGGTGGCATCCACATCCGACTGGCCGCCCGAGAGGAAGGCGATGCCCGGCACCGCGCCCGGCACGTGGCGCTTGAGGGTGCGCAGCGTGGCCACGGCCACGGCATTGCGGTCGGCCTGCACCGCGCACTTCTTGCCGGCGATGACCATATTGGGCTTCAGGATCATGCCTTCCAGCAGCACCTTCTGCTTGTCCAGCTCCTGGAACACGGCAGCCAAGGTGCGGTTGGTGACGTCTTCGCAGACCGCGATGCTGTTGTCGGCATCCATCAGCACTTCCGGCTCCACGATCGGCACGATGCCGGCTTCCTGGCAATACGCAGCGTAGCGCGCCAGGGCGTGGGCATTGGTGTGGATGCAGTAGTCGGACGGAATGCCGTTGCCGATGGTGATCACTGCGCGCCACTTGGCGAAGCGGGCACCGGCCTCGCGGTACTTCACCAGACGCTCACGCAGGCCGTCCAGGCCTTCGGTGATGGTTTCGCCCGGCGCGCCCGGCAGGTCCTTGGCGCCCTTGTCCACCTTGATGCCCGGCAGCACGCCCTTGTCGGCGAGCAGCTTGGCGAACGGCGTGCCGTCCAGGCCCTTCTGGAACAGGGTTTCCTCGAACAGGATCACGCCCGAGGTGTATTGCTCGAAGCCCGGGGTGGTGAACAGCATGTCGCGATAAGCCTGACGATGCGGCTCGGTGTTCTCGACCTTGATGCTCTCGAAGCGCTTCTGAATGGTGCCGGTGCTCTCGTCGGCGGCCAGAATTCCCTTGCCGGCGGCCACCATGGCCAGCGCGGTTTCGTTCAACACCTTCTCGTTCATGGTTTTCCTGCTGTATGCGGATGGATTCGGTCACTGGACCGTGCCACGGCCAGTGAGACAGGTGATTTTAGTGGATCAAGGCTGATAATTCAGCCGGAAAATGCAGATTGCCGGGCAAGTTTGGGTAGAATCGCGCCCTCGCGGAGAGGTGGCAGAGTGGTCTATTGCGGCGGTCTTGAAAACCGCTGACGGGAAACCGTCCGGGGGTTCGAATCCCTCCCTCTCCGCCACACACACCAAAAAGCCCCGGGGATTGGGGCTTTTTGGTGTGTGCAAAATCAAAACATGAGGGAGGGATTCGAAGCCGCGGCAGCGGCCGGCCCGCAGGGGAACCCCTCCCTCTCCGCCGCCTCAGCTGAAATCCAGCACCACGCGCCCCTCGATCTGCCCCTGGCGCATCTGCTGGAACACCTGATTGATGTTCTCCAGACGCTGCGTTTGCACCGTGGCCCTGACCTTGCCGTCGCCGGCGAACTGCAGGGCTTCCTGCAGGTCCAGTCGCGTGCCGACGATGGAGCCGCGTACGGTGATGCCGGACAGCACCATGTCGAAGATCGGCAGCGGGAAGCTGCCCGGCGGCAGACCGTTCAAGGAAATGGTGCCGCCACGGCGCACCATGCCCAAGGCCTGTTCGAAGGCCTTGGGCGAGACCGCCGTGACCAGCACGCCGTGGGCGCCGCCGATTTCCTTTTTCAGATACGCCACGGGATCCTGCGTCTGCGCGTTCACCGTGACGCTGGCACCGAGCCGTCGCGCGAGTTCCAGCTTGTCGTCAGCCACGTCCACGGCGGCCACGTTCAGACCCATGGCCTTGGCGTACTGCACGGCCATGTGCCCCAGTCCGCCGATGCCGGAAATCACCACCCAGTTGCCGGGCCGGGTGTCGGTGACCTTCAAACCCTTGTAGACGGTGACGCCGGCACAGAGCACCGGCGCCAGTTCCACGAAGCCGAGATCGGCCGGCAGATGACCGACGAAGTTGGGATCGGCAATCACGTATTCGGCAAAGCCGCCGTTGACCGAGTAACCGGTGTTCTGCTGGCTTTCGCACAGCGTTTCCCAACCGCCCAGGCAGTGTTCACAACAGCCGCAGGCGGTGTACAACCAGGGCACGCCGACGCGATCCCCTTCTTTCACATGCTTCACGCCCGCGCCGACGCCGGAGACATAGCCCACGCCCTCGTGACCGGGAATGAAGGGCGGATTGGGTTTGACCGGCCAGTCGCCTTCGGCCGCGTGCAGATCGGTATGACAGACACCGGAGGCCTGGATCTTCACCTGCACCTGGCCCGGACCGGGCGTGGGCAGCGGCACTTCCTCGATGCTCAAAGGCTTGTGGAATTCACGCACCACCGCGGCTTTCATGGTCTTCATCGCGCGCTCCTTGCAGATCAGAACAGGCCCGGGGCCCTGGCCACCGCAGCAGTCTGTCGGCCCGGTGCCGGGCCTGCCTTGAGCCATATCAAGCGCCCGCAGCGCGCCATTGTGACCCCGGCGCCTCGCCCCTATAATGCGCGCCCTTGCCGAAATAGCTCAGTCGGTAGAGCGACTGATTCGTAATCAGTAGGTCGCAGGTTCGATTCCTGTTTTCGGCACCACATGCTGCATTGCCGACATCGC
The DNA here is from genome assembly GCF_900111015.1 of Solimonas aquatica. Taxonomy (GTDB): domain Bacteria; phylum Pseudomonadota; class Gammaproteobacteria; order Nevskiales; family Nevskiaceae; genus Solimonas; species Solimonas aquatica. The sequence continues at coordinate 491,980 of NZ_FOFS01000001.1, forward strand.
CAGATGTCGAAGAACCCCATAGCGATATGGGGTTTTTTGTTGCGCGCCTGATCCGGGAGCCACCACGAAGAAGCGGAGCCCGACCGCGCCGGACTCCGCCAGATCTTTACGCCGCTGCGCTCAGGACTGGATTTCCAGTTCGAGTTCGCTTGCCATCAGCACACCCAAGCTGTACGAACCGCTGGCCTTGACCTTGTCACCGCTGGCAAGCCGGGCAAAGAAGGTGTCTGCGCTCACAGCCAGATCATTGAAGCGATAAACCGCACCACTGCCGTTCACCGCCACCCCGGCGATCACCAGGGCGCGATTGGCCGGGTCCACGGAACCCACGGCGGCCTTGATCAGCTGACGGTTATCGCTGCCGCGACGTTCGACACGCAGCGCCGTCAGCACGCCATCGCTCTGCACCAGACCCAGCTCGACAAAATCATTGACGGAGAGATTGGCGAAGTTGAAGGTCTTGAGCCGGTCGCGCGAGTCGCGATACACCGTGCTGTCGGCAACGAACACCGTCACACCCAGAACCTGAAAGCTGCGCGTTGCCGAGTCGATGGCGGTGATGACGGCCTGCGCCTGTGCCTGCACCGCCCCGCTGGCGTTGCCGCCGGCGCCGGCGTCGCCACCGGCTCGCCCCTGCCGGCGACTGCCCGGCTTGAATTCGATTTTGCTGGCGGCCAGTGAGCCATCGGTCTGCAGCTGCCCCTTGGCTTCCACCCGCGCCCCATCGACCAGATCGCTGGCCGTGCCATCTTCGTAGACGGTGCTGCCGCTCACGCTCACCGCAGTCGCACCGATCTTGAAGCTGCCGGCGCCGGCCACCAGCTCGCTGATCAGTCCCTCGACTTCCGCCAGCGTGCCGCTGGCAACCGTCGACAGATGATCCTCGGGCGAGATCCTGGCAGCCACCAGCACACCGCCGCTGTTCAACGCGCCCGCCACTTCCACATAGGCACCATCGGCGGGCAGGTAGCCGACCGGCGACAGCAGCGCTGTGCTGTAATCCACCAGCTGCGTGCCGACCAGGAAGGTCTTGGCCACCATGTCCAGCGACGCGACCAGGCCCTTGACCTCCAGCTCGCTGCGCACCGCTTCCTTCTGGATGTAGCTGGCCACGATGCTGCCATCATCGGCGCGACTGCCGCTGAGTTCGATGAAGTCGCCCACAGCCAGCTCCGACAGACCGCTGACCCCGTCAAAAACCGTCGCCGCATCGACCACGATGGTCTGCCCCAGCGCGCTCAACTGGTTGTTGCCGGGATCGATGGCGGTGATGCGGCCATGCAGCTCGGCTTCGTAACTGACTTCATCGGCGCTGCGCGAACCATCGTCGTGAACGCGGCCCTTGACCAGCACGCGCTGACCGACGCTGAGTTCGCCCTGGCTGTGCCCGCTCTTGCCGTCAATGGAAAACTGCGCCTGGCTGGTTTCATAGCGCACGCCATCAATGATCACGCTGCCAAAGCCGGTGATCGTGCCGTAGCTCGCGACCGGGGTGCCGCTGGCCGCCGCCGCCGAGCCATTGGAGGAACCGCCGCCGCAGGCCGTCAGCAGCAGGCTGGCCAGAACGCCGACACAAAGTATTTTTTTCACCGCGAGCTCCTTGAATTTTTTTGGGGGAATGGGCGCTGCATGTCGTCGCTCCCGACGGCGACGCCAGCAACGCCCTGCGATACCCCGCAAACATCCGCTGCTGCGCCGGCGTCGGCTGACGCCGGCAAGGCGAGCCGGTCTTTGCGCTTTGGATGGGGCTGTCGCATGCTCAAAAAACGATTCGGCCAGCGCTTTATTCCCGGCCGCTTCATTTTTTGTGTTGCGCGACAGGGCGAACCGGGACCCGCAGGCCATCAGCGCGGCGTCAGCGGCTTGCGCACACAGGCTTCGCGATCAGGACCAAGGGAGATTGCAATGACGATGCATCGCGCCGCTGGCCGCCTCGGCTCGGCGCTCTGGCTGCTCATGGCAGCGCTTCACGCAGCGCAGGCCCCGGCGGCCGACAGCCTGCTGCTGTCATCGGGCACCGAGTACTCCCGTGGCCAGTACGGCGGCGACACCCAGACCACCGTGCTCTCCGTGCCCGTCTCCGCGCGTCTGCGCTGGCACGATTGGGCGCTGCGCCTGTCCGTGCCCTATGTGCGCATCCATGGCCCGGCCGACGTGACCGTGCTGCTGGACGACGATGGCGGCTCCGATAGCGGCAGCTCCGGCAGTAACAGTGGCAGCGGCAGTAGTGGCAGTGACGGCAGCGACGATGGCGCCACCACGGTCAGCTCCCCGAACCGCAAGGTCGCGGGCCTGGGCGATATCACCCTGTCGCTGAGCCATTCATTCCCGCAGCTCGGCGGCTCACCGTTCTATCTCGATCTGATCGGCCGTGTGAAATTCGCCAGCGGCCGGCAATCCGAAGGCCTGGGCACCGGCACCACGGACTACAGCGCCGGCGGTGAACTGGGCTGGAGCGGCGCCGGCGGTGGTTTGTACGCAGCGGGTGCGCGTCGTTTCGTCGGCAGCACGGCCACACTCCAGCGCGTCGATGCCTGGCAGTGGAGCGGCGGCGGCTGGCTGTATCTGGGCACCATGGCCGAACTCGGCGCCAGCTACAGCCATCGTCAGGCCACGGTCGCCACCGGCACCGACAGCCGCATGCTGGAGACCACGCTCGCCCTGCTGTTCGGCGCGAGCTGGCGCCTGAACCTGTATCTGAACCGCGGCCTTTCGGACGGCGCAGCTGATCTCGGCGGCGGCCTGGGACTGTCCTGGCAGTGTCCGCTCTGATGCGCCCGCCCGACGCGGCGGTCCATCACTTCACCGGCCAGCCCTGCGCGATCAGGCTGCGTTCCGCCGCAGCCTCCAGCGTCGGCGCCTGGCCCAGGCGATTCATCTCGGCATCGAGTCCGCCGTCGCCGCCGGCGGCACGAAAGTCGAGCGCATCTGCGGCGCCGCGCGCCTGCGCCAGAATCTGCCAGCGCCCGTCCTGACGGCAGGCCAGACCTTCCAGTGTCCCCGACTTGCCGCTCTGCTCGAACATGCGGCACCAGCGGCCATCGTCGGCACGAAAGCTCAGTATCGGACGCGTCCGCACCCCGGCATCGTCACGCTGCTGGCCGCTGGGCAGCTGTTCGAGAGCCAGCTGCAAGGACTCGGCAGGGGACTTCAGGCGCAGCGACAGCAGACCGCCCAACACCGCCAGCGCGAGGCTGGCAGCCAGCGCCCAACGCAAGCCGGCGCGATGGCGGCGAGGCCGCCGCTGCCCGCCGCCCGGTACCGCAGCCTCGTCCGGCGCGGCCAGCAGCAAGGCCGCCAGCGGGTCCGGCTTCTGCGTCTGCGGCAGGGCAAAAGCCTGCCTGAGCCGGGCATCGAGCGTGCGCAGACGTTCGACACGCGCCTGCGCCCCGGGATCGGCCTCCAGCGCCAGCCTGACCGCCTCACGCTGCGCCGCCGGCAGCTCACCATCCAGCCAGGCGCCCAGGATCTCGTCCGTCAGTTGCAGTTGTTCATTCATCACCGTCACCTATGCGCGTGAGGATGCATTCCCGCCGGAATGCGTCGCGCCATCCAGACGCTCGGCCAGGCGGGCACGGGCCCGCGCGAGCCGGCTCATCACCGTGCCGATGGGAACCTCCAGAAACTCGGCGGCCTGCTGATACGACATGCCATCGAGCACCACCAGATTCAGCACCACTCTTTGTTCCTCGGGCAAGCTGCGCATCGCCAGCCTCAGTTCCTGCCATTGCAGACTCTGGACGTGCGAGTCGCGGCCATCCTCACCCACCAGTTCATCCGTGTCATCGAGCGACTCGGCCCTGCGCCGGTGCGCACGCAACTCATCGCGCCACAGGTTCTGGATGATGCGGTACATCCAGCTGTCCAGCGCCGAACCCGGCGTCCACTGCGCCGCGTGCCGCAGCGCCCGCTCCACTGCCGCCTGCACCAGATCATCGGCCTCGTGCTCCGCCTGACTCACGGTCAGCGCAAAACGTCGCAGGCGTGGCAACAGGGCCAGCAACTGGCGCTTGAATTCATCCATGCCTGCAATCTGCTCATGCTGGTGATATAACGATTCAGACCCTCAGTTTATTCCAGTCCCACGATGCTTCTTTCATCCGCCGCATCATGAGCCGGCATCGTCGTCCCCCCTTCAGCAGTCTGCTGCTGGCCTGCGCCCTGGCCAGCGCGCTGCTGCAAGCCGCAGCGGTACAGGCCAGGGACGACGCCGATGGCGGCCGCGAGTCGCAGGCCCGCGAGCGAGGCGATGCCGGGCGCGGCGGTGAACATGCAGTCCGTGACAGTGCGCGCCAGGAGCAGAACCGCAGCGAGAGTCGCGGCGAAAGACATGGTGATGCCCTCAGGCCGGAGACCAGGACAGCGCAGGACGCCGTCAAGGCACAGGCCGATGCGCAGAAGGACGCCCGCAAACTCGCCGAGGACAGCGCCAGGGAGCAGGCCAAGGCGGCTGAGGATGCGGACAAGGAACAGGGCAAGGACGAACACAACGAACGCAAGGAAGCGGTGCCGCGCAGCGAGGGCGCGCTGCACGCGCTGGAACGACTGCACATCGAACGCGATGCGCAGGGGCTGGAGCGCGTGCAGGGCGAGGTGCTGGTGGTCGGCGGCGCGGAACTCGCCGGTCGTGTTCGCGACGCCGGCTACCGGGTGCTCGCCGAGCAGAGACTCGCCGAGCGTGAGGAGCTGATGTTGCGCGTGGCCCTGGCCAGCTCGCGGACGCTGGAGCAGACCCTGACCGAGCTGCGCACGCTGCTGCCAGCGGCCTGGATCGCACCGAACCACATCTACCGACCTTCGGCGAGCACGCGCGCAGCGGCGCCGGCAACGGAGCGCGGCGACGCCAAGGCGATGCCGATCCCGGCGCGCGGCGCCGGCAACACCATCGGCCTGCTCGACACCGGCGCCGATCCTCGCAGCCCGCTGCTGACAGCGGCGCTGCAGCACATGCAGAGCTTCACACGCAACACTTACACAGCACGCGCCCACGGCACGCTGGTGGCGGAACTCGCGGCCTCACGCGGCGCGAGTCTGGCCGTCGCGGATGTCTTTGCTGCCGACGAGGATGATTTTCTGGTGGCGCCGGCGGACGCCATGGCCGCCGCGCTGTCCTGGCTGCTCGCCCAGCATGTGGCCGTGATCAACATCAGCATCGAAGGGCCGGACAACGCGATCATGGCCCTGATGATCCGCCGCGCCATCGCTGCGGGTGTAGTCGTCGTGGCGGCGGCAGGCAACCGCGGGCCTGCGGCGGCGCCAGCGTATCCGGCGGCCTATCCCGACGTGATCGCGGTCACCGCCATCGACCGCGACGGGCAGGTCTACCGCCGGGCCAATCATGGCAGCTACATCAGCTTCGCCGCGCCGGGTGTCAACATCGTCAGTGCCGGACATTCCTACGACGGCAAGCCGGTATCCGGCACCTCGTTCGCGGCGCCGCAGATTGCAGCCCTGGCCGCCGAACAGCTGCTGGTGCCGAGCAGCGACAGCCTGCCGGCTGCGACACGCGTGATGGCCCAGCTGCGTCGCCAGGCCCGCGATCTCGGTGTCGCAGGATTCGATCCCGTCTACGGCTGGGGCGTACCCGAAGCCGCGACCGCCGGCGCCGGCTCGTATCGCTGAAGCGCGGCTGATCAGGCCGCCGCCTTCAGCGCCTCACCGCCCAGCACCGCCTGCAGATCCTTGAGCAGCGCGGCCAGCTCGCCGGACATCAGCGCGAACTCGGCATCGAACTGTTCCTGGGCACTGAGCGTGCCGGCCTCTTCGCGCGCCTTTTCGATGTCCTCGAAGCGCAGCTTCTTGATCTCGAACTTGTCGGTGAGCAGAAAAGTCGCCCGCACGTTCCAGCGCAGACCCAGGCGCGTCACCAGCTTGCCGCCGGCGATGTGCTGGCGGATTTCCGCGCCGTCGAGTGCATGGCGCAGGTAGCGGATGGTGGGCTTCACCGCATCCTTGCCGCTGAGCTCGCATTCCTGATCGATATCGAAAGTGCCCGGCGCCTGGCCGGCGGAGAGCCAGCCGGTCATCGCCATCGACGGCGACTGCGCCAGCTCCGGCAGTTCCAGATTCAGGCCCGGCACCGCGTCGCGCAGCATCTCCAGCAGTTCCTCGGCGCGCGCCGGCGAGGCCGCGTCCACCACCAGCCAGCCGGAAGCCGGATCGAGCCAGGCGCGGGTGACGCGGCGCTTGGCGAAGGCGCGCGGCATCAGCTCGGCGGTGACCGCGTCCTTGATGTCGCGCAGCTGCTTGCGGCCAGGCTTGAAGCCCTGGCGCTGCTCCAGTTCCTGCGCACGTTGCTCCGTTTCCTGGCGCACCACGGCGGCGGGCAGGATTTTCTGCTCCACGCCCAGCGCGATCAGCATCTGCCGGCCCTGGCCGTAGACCAGCTGCTCGGTGCCGGGCACTTTCACCCAGCCCCGGCTCTGCGGATTGAGACCGATGCAAGGCTGCAGCTGGCGCGGCGACAGGCGTTCTTCCAGAGCACCGGGGGCCAGCGTCCACTCGCCTGCCAGACGATAGGTCTGCAGATTCTTGAACCACATGGGAGGGATCGTCCTTAAAAAGTCGTTGACGCGACCACGGCGGGCCGCGCAAAAGCGGGCGGCGATTCTAGCAAGCCCGCGCTGTTCTTTTTCGAAGCGCTCGCTATCCTGAGCGCCCCTCGCCGCCCGCCCCGTCATGTCCCGTTCCGAAACCTTGCAGCCCGCACCGATCTGGCGCCGCCTCGCCGCCTCGGTTTACGACGGACTCTTGCTGCTGGGCCTGTGGATGTCAGCCATCCTGGTCGAGGAAGTGCTGCGCGCCCTGTTCGGTTTCGGGCACGCCTGGGCGGCGCTGCGCGCGTATCTGTTGCTGCTGGGCTTCTGCTTTTTCGGCTGGTCCTGGACGCATGGTGGCCAGACCCTGGGCATGCGCGCCTGGCGCCTGCGCGTGGACAGCGCGTACGGCCCCGGTCTGCGCTGGCCGGCGGCCCTGAGCCGTTACGCCCTGCTGCTGTGCTGCTGGGGCGTGAGCCTGGCGCCGCTGCTGGCGCGTCTGCCGCAGGTGCGTGAAGAGCCCCTGGCGCGGCCGGTCACCCTGGTCTGCCTGACCCTGCTGGTACTGGGCTTCACCGCGATGCGCCTGGACCGTCTGCGTCGCGGTCCGCAGGATCACCTCAGCGGCAGCCTCGTGGTGCTGCTGCCCAGGACGCCGGGCTAGCGGTCTGTTGCCCGCCAGGCGAGCCATAACACCGTGTCCTTCGGTCCATGGCGGCGCTGCAAATCCTGGCGATAGCGCTGCTGGTGCTGCGGTTTGCGCCTTGCCGCGAACCAGGGTCCATCGATTTCATGCGTGCCGCCCGCCCGGCTTCACTTGGCCGGCGGCGGTGCCGGGCGCTGAATCAGCGGCTGCAGATTGCTCATCACCTGCTTGGCGTCGAAGGCTTTCACGTTGTCGTCGGCCTTGGCGCCGGAAAACATCAGCACATTGGCCTGCGCCTCGTACTGCGTGATCGGCGTGACGCTGGACACCCCGGTGGCAAAGCGCGGCCGCCACCAGTAGCCGCCGAAGCCATCGTAGTTTTCGATGTAGCGGGTATTGGCCTCGGTGCCGTCGGAGACCAGCACGAAGTAATCGTAGCCATTGGCCACGGTCAGCTCGGCGGCGCGATACAGCAGGTAGTTCTCCACGGTCTGCTTGGGCGTGGAGGAGTTGCCGTTGAAGGTGACCCGGAAGCGGTTCTTCTCGATGCGCTGCTCGAAATAACCATAGCCCTGGTTTTCCGGTTGATACGGCGTGGCCGTGGCGCAGGCGGCGAGCACGCCCAGCAGCGACAGCGCAAGGCCAGTGCGCAGCAGAACGGCGGCAGAGATTGAGTCGGACATAAGACACTCCAGAAGATCGGCCCGGACCCAGCCGGGTTTCGCCATATTAACCATGACCGGGCTTTCAGCCGGCTTGTTCCCGCATCGCGGTCGCAAGGCAAACCGAAAAAAGCAGCGGCAGCCCGGCGCAAAGGCCCCATAAGCACCCGTTTTTTAAAAGCTTGCCCTCTTGTGGCGGGACTGCCAGGCGCTAGAATGCCGGCTCGCCCGGGCGACTGAACGCAGCGCATTCCAATGCCGCGCAGGGCGGACGCCATCCCATCAACCAAAAGGCTTCCCAAGTTTTCCATGGAATATTTTGTAAAAAGCGGCAGTCCGGAAAAGCAGCGCGTGGCTTGCGTGATCGTGGGCATCTTCGACCGGCGCTCGCCCAGCACGGCCGCCGCCGCCATCGAGGAAGTCAGCGACGGCGCCATCGCCTCGGTGATGCGTCGCGGCGACATGGACGGCAAGCTCGGCGCCACGCTGCTGCTGCACAATGTCCCCGGCATCTTCGCTGATCGCGTGCTGCTGGTGGGCCTGGGCAAGGAACGCAATTTCGACGAAGCCGCCTATCGCCGCGTGCACGTGGCCGCCGCCCGCGCCCTGCGCAACACCGGCGCCATCGACGCGGTGTCTTACCTGAGCCATCTGCCGGTGAAGTCGCGCGACTTCCACTGGAACGTGCAGCAGGCGGTGCTGGCCACCGAGGACAGCTACTACCGCTTCGACGACTGCCGTGGCGAGAAGGCGCGCGAGGAAATCACGCCGCCCAAGCTGGAGCGCTACACCTTCGACGTGCCGCGCCGCTCCGACCTGCCGGCCGGCGAGCGCGGCCTGGCCGAAGCCCTGGCGATCGCCAAGGGCGTGGCCCTGACCAAGAACCTGGGCAACCTGCCGGGCAATCTCTGCACGCCCACGTATCTGGCCGAGCAGGCCAAGAAGATGCCGGCGCCGATCAAGGCCAAGGTGCTGGAGAAGGCCGACATGGAGCGCCTGGGCATGGGCGCGCTGCTGTCGGTGGCCAAGGGCTCCAGCCAGCCGCCGAAGCTGATCGTCATGGAATATCTGAAGGGCAAGAAGGGCGAAAAGCCCATCGCCCTGGTCGGCAAGGGTCTGACCTTCGACGCCGGCGGCATCTCCATCAAGCCGGCCGCCGGCATGGACGAGATGAAGTTCGACATGTGCGGCGGCGCCTCGGTGTTCGGCGCTCTGCTCGCCATCGCCGAACTCAAGCTGCCGGTGAACGTGGTGGGCGTGATCGCCGCCACCGAAAACCTGCTCAATGGCGAGGCCAACAAGCCCGGCGACATCGTCACCAGCATGGCCGGCATCACCATCGAGGTGCTCAACACCGATGCCGAAGGCCGCCTGATTCTCTGCGACGCGCTGACCTACGTGGAGCGCGAGTACGAGCCCAGCCTGTGCATCGACATGGCCACGCTCACCGGCGCCTGCGTGGTGGCCCTGGGCAGCCCGGCCAGCGGCTTGTTCACCAACACCCCGGCCCTGGGCCGCGCGCTGATCGCTGCCGGCGAACAGAGCGGCGACCGCGTCTGGGAACTGCCGCTGTGGTCCGACTACGACGACAACATCAAGAGCGAGTTCGCCGACATCGCCAACATCGCCACCCGCAACGGCAAGGAAGCCGGCGCCATCATCGGTGCCACCTTCCTGCACCGTTTCACGCGCAAGATGAAGTGGGCGCATCTGGACATCGCCGGCACCGCCTGGGTGGGCAAGAAGGCCTCCGGTCGTCCGGTGCCGCTGCTGGTGCAGTACCTGCTCAATCTGGTCGCCAAGCAGGACGATAACGGCTGAAGGCAGCGCTTGAAGCTGCCGCACCGCAGGGTCTGAGGAGAGAGGTTTGAAGCTGCAAGTCGTGTCGCGGGCGCTGCAACGGGAGCGCTGGTGCTGGCCGCTGGCCATGGCGCTGATGGCCGGCGCCTATCTGCTGATGGACATGAACTGGCGCGACACCGCGCTGGCGCTGATCATCTACAGCTGCGGCCGCTTCCTGCTGCGCCAGTTCGCACCCCAGGCGCTGCACGGCGCACTGCAGCGTGTCTGGCTCACGGCCTTCGTGCTGGACCTGGGCGTCAAGTCCTTCCTGATCTCGGTCTACCAGACCAAGCCGGACGCGGTGCTGATCATCGACTCGCTGAGCAACACCAACTCCGGCGAGACCTTCGAGTTCATCGAGCAGTACTGGCGGCTGATCGGCCTGTTCCTGGGTGAGACCCTGCTGGTCGGCGTGCTGCTCTGGCGCCTGCTGCCGGCCGTGCAGGCCCGCAGCCGCGTCTCGCGCATCGGCGGTCTGGTGGTGCTGGCGCTGGTGCTGGGCCTGCAGTTCAACCCCACCTTCCGCCGCAACAATCCCTTCTACTTCTGGCCCAGCCAGGTCGGCAGCTACACAGCCTTCCAGAAGAACATCAAGACGCTGGGGCAGAAGCGCGAAGTGGCACGCCGCGAAATGCAGACGCAGTGGCAGCCGGTGTACCAGGGTCCGGCGCAGGACACGGTGGTGGTGGCGCTGGGCGAAAGCACCAGCCGCTGGGACTGGCAGCTCTACGGGTATCCGCGCCAGACCAATCCACAGCTGGCCAAGCTGGGCGATGAGCTGCTGGTGTTCCGCGATGTGCTCTCCGGCGCCGGCGGCACGGTGTCCTCGTTCAAGCTGATGCTGACGCCGCGCGATCTGCACAACCAGCTCGACGACGAGTCCTCACCCAGCGTGATGCTGCTGGCCAAGGCCGCCGGCTACAAGACCTTCTGGATTTCCAACCAGCACGACCGCTACATCAACCCGCGCTTCGCCGAGGAAGCCGACGAGATGCATTTGGTCAACACCGGCGGCGGCCGCGGCGACCGCAAGCTCGACGAAGGCGTGCTGCCTTACTACGAACAGGCGCTGCGCGATCCGGCGCCGCGCAAGCTGATCGTGGTGCATCTGCTGGGCGCGCATCCGGACTATGCGCTGCGCTCGCCCGATGACTTCAAGCGCTTCGACGGCGACCAGGACGCGGTGGGCCAGGCGCTCAAGGCCAGGGGCCGCAATGCCTGGGTGCGTTACGAGCGCGACGTCTACGACGACGCCATGCTCTACCAGGACCACATCCTCGCCAGGCTGCTGGACACGCTGAAGGCCAGCAGCGGCGGCAGCAGCGCCTCCTTCCTCTACACCTCCGATCACGCCCAGGAAGTGGGCCATACCCGCGACTTCGCCGGCCATTCCGGCGAGGAGCCGGGCCAGGTGGTGCCGCTGCTGATCTGGCTGTCCTCGCCCCTGCCCGCACCGCAGGCACAGGCCCTGGAGCAGCGTCCCTACCAGACCGACCGTCTGGACTGGACGCTGCTGGATCTGCTGCACATCAAGACCCGTCGCGATCTGCCCGGCGCCAGCCTGCTCTCGGCCGACTACCACGCCCTGCCGCGCTATCTGGTCAACCACCCACGCCAGCCGTATCAGCCCTCGACGCGGGCGCCAGTACCCTGATCGCGCATACAATGCGCGCATGACGCGCATCGATTTCTACATCCTGCCGGAAGGCGCCAACGGCGCCGCCGGCCCGGTGATGACGGCCTGCAAGCTTTGCGACAAGGCGGTGTCGGCCGGACACCGCGTCTACGTGCACCTGCCCGACGCGACGCTGGCCGAAGAGCTGGACGGCGCGCTGTGGAGCTTCCGCCAGGGCGGTTTCGTGGCGCACGAACGCTACGAGGGCAAGCCCCTGGAAGAACCGCTGCCGATGGTGCTGATCGGCACGCAGGAACCGCCGGACAGCCACCACGGCGTGATGCTCAACATGAGCCTCGAAGTGCCCGACTTCTTCAGCCGCTTCGAGCGCGTGCTGGAGATCGTGCCAGGTGACAACCACAGCCGCGGCAAGTCGCGCGAGCGCTACCGCTATTACCGCGACCGCGGCTACGAACTGAGCAGTCACAACCTGTGAAACACCACGCTCTCGCTTACGCGGCCCTGCCCCTGCTGGCGGCCTGCAGCCTATTCAATCCCAAGCCCGATGCGGCGCTGGTGAGCCAGGTACACGCGGCCCTGCCCCTGGGCATGACGCTGGAAAAGGCCGAGGAAACCCTGCACCAGATGAACTTCGATTGCGAACGCCGCCACGGGGCCTACACCGATGAAGCCGGCGGCAATCACGAAGACCAGCGCTTTGCGCTCTGCGTGCAGCGGCCCACCAAGCTGGTGAGCTTCGCCTGCGACAACCGCAATCAGGTGGTGCTGGTGCCCGATGCCAACCAGAACCTCGCCGTGGTCGCCGTCAGCCGTGGGCCCTACTGCGCCGGACAATGAGCGGCCGCCGCCGCGCCATCGTTCCCGCACCAGCGGGAATCCAGGTCCGGCCCGCGAGGCAAAGCCGCGCTTTCCAGTTCCGCATTGGCGGGCCTGAGCGCAGGGCCAGGTCCAGAGTCAAACCCGTCACGATGATTTTCGCCCGCAGCCTTCGCGGGCCTCAGAAGCGAAGCAAACAACATGGACAAGACTTTCGAGCCGCGCGAGGTCGAAGCGCGCTGGCGTGAATTCTGGGAAAGCCAGGGCTGCTATGCGCCCAGCGGCACGGGCGAGCCCTACAGCATCATGATTCCGCCGCCCAATGTCACCGGCACCCTGCACATGGGTCATGCCTTCCAGCACACGGTGATGGACGCGCTGATCCGCCACGCGCGCATGTGCGGCCGCGACACGCTCTGGCAGCCGGGCACCGATCACGCCGGCATCGCCACGCAGATGGTGGTGGAGCGCAATCTCAAGCTGGCCGGCGGACCCAGCCGCCATGAACTGGGCCGCGAGAAGTTCATCGAGAAGGTCTGGGAGTGGAAGCAGTATTCCGCCGGCACCATCGGCGGCCAGATCCGTCGCATGGGCTCCTCCGTGGACTGGTCGCGCGAAGCCTTCACCATGGACCCCGGCTACTCCAAGGCCGTGATCGAGCACTTCGTGAAGCTGCACGAAGCGGGCCTGATCTATCGCGGCAAGCGTCTGGTGAACTGGGACCCGGTGCTGCTCACCGCGATCTCCGATCTGGAAGTGGTGAGCGAGGAGGAAAACGGCAAGCTCTGGCATTTCCGCTATCCGCTCGCCGACGGCTCGGGGCATCTGGTGGTGGCCACCACGCGCCCGGAAACCATGCTCGGCGACACCGCCGTGGCCGTGCATCCTGAAGACGCCCGTTACCAGCACCTCATCGGCAAGACCGTGAAGCTGCCGCTGGTGAATCGCGAGATTCCCATCGTAGGCGACGATTACGTGGACAAGGACTTCGGCAGCGGCTGCGTGAAGATCACGCCGGCGCATGATTTCAACGACTATGCCCTGGGGCAGCGGCATGGTCTGCCGATGCTCAACATCTTCACGCCCACCGCGCATCTCAACGAGGAGGTGCCGGCGGGCTATCGCGGCCTGGAGCGCTACGCCGCACGCAAGCAGATCGTCGCCGATCTGGAAGCCCTCGGCCTGGTCGAGAAGATCGAAGACCACAAGCTGAAGGTGCCGCGCGGTGATCGCAGCGGCGCGGTGGTGGAGCCTTATCTCACCGATCAGTGGTTCGTGGACCTCACGCGCGAGACGCGCCACGACGGCCAGCCCGGCCCGGGCGGTCTGCTCGCCATCACCAAGCCGGCGATCGAGGCCGTGGCCTCCGGCCGCGTGCGCTTCGTGCCGGACAACTGGAAGACCACCTACTTCCAGTGGCTGAACAACATCCAGGACTGGTGCATCAGCCGCCAGCTCTGGTGGGGCCATCGCATTCCGGCCTGGTACGACGCGCAGGGCAAGATCTACGTCGCGCGCAGCGAAGCCGAGGTGCGCAGCAAGTATCAGCTGGACGCCAGCCTCACGCTCACGCAGGACACCGACGTCTTCGACACCTGGTTCTCCTCCGACATCTGGCCGATGGCCACGCAAGGCTGGCCGGAACCGACCGAAGCCCTGAAGAAGTACTACCCGTCCAGCGTGCTGGTCACGGGTTTCGACATCATCTTCTTCTGGGTCGCGCGCATGGTGATGATGGGCCAGTACTTCATGAACGAGGTGCCGTTCCGCGAGGTCTACATCACCGGCCTGGTGCGCGATCCCGAAGGCAACAAGATGTCCAAGTCCAAGGGCAATGTCCTGGACCCGCTGGACGTGGTGGACGGCATCAGCCTCGATGAACTCGTGAAGAAGCGCACCACCGGCCTGATGAAGCCGGAGACCGCGCCCAAGATCGAGGCCAAGACCCGCAAGGATTATCCGAACGGCATCGAAGCCGTGGGCGTGGACGCGCTGCGCTTCACCTTCGCCGCGCTGGCCACGCAGGGCCGCGACATCCGCTTCGACGCCGGCCGCGCGGCGGGCTATCGCAACTTCTGCAACAAGATCTGGAACGCGGCGCGCTATGTGCTGATGAACGCTGAAGGCCAGGACTGCGCGCAGGACGGCGGCAGCGACTATGCGCTCTCCGAAGCCGACCGCTGGATCATCTCGCGCCTGCAGAAGCTGGAAGCCGAGGCCGCCGAGCACTTCGCCAGCTACCGCTTCGACCTGCTCGCACAGGCGCTCTACCAGTTCATCTGGAACGAGTACTGCGACTGGTATCTGGAACTCTCCAAGCCGGCCTTGCAGCAAGGCTCGGCCGCGCAGCAGCGCGGCACGCGCCGCACCCTGGTGCGCGTGCTGGAAACCTGGCTGCGCCTGCTGCATCCGCTGATGCCCTTCATCACCGAAGAGATCTGGCAGCGCGTTGCGCCGCTGGCCGGCGTGAGCGGCGCCACGCTGATGCAGCAGCGCTATCCGCAGGCTGTAGCAGAGAAGATCGACGAAGCCTCCGAAGCCGATATCGAATGGCTCAAGGCCTTCATTCTCGGCGTGCGCCAGATTCGCGGCGAGATGAACATCGCGCCGGGCAAGATCCTGCCGCTGCTGCTGCAGAACGCCGGCGATGCCGACCGCGCGCGACTGACGCGCCTGCAGCAGGCCATCGAATTCCTGGCCCGCGTGGAAGCACCGCGCGTGCTGGCCGCCGATGAAGCGGCGCCGCAGTCGGCGACCGCGCTGCTGGGGGCGATGAAGCTGCTGGTGCCGATGGCGGGCCTGATCGACAAGGACGCCGAGCTGGCGCGTCTGGCCAAGCAGATCGCCAAGCTGGAAAGCGATCTGGGCAAGACCCAGACCCGCATCGAAAATCCCAACTTCGGCAAGGCCCCGGAAGCGGTTCAGCAGCAGGCGCGCGAGCTGCACGCCAAGCAGCTGGCCGATCTGGCCGCGCTACAGGACCAGATCGAGCGCATCCGCGCGCTCTGACAGGGTGAGGCAAAAGTGCATCCCTGCACTTTTGCCTGTCGCTTCGAGAAGGCATGGCTTTTCTCCGCTCCCGACCATCAGGCGCTTGCAGCGCCTGATGGTCGTTGGCACCGTGCCGAATACTTCGTTTTCAGCACACTGCTCAGGCAGCGGCATCCGCCGCACGCCGGCACGGACTCGCCTCAGCCGGGCTGACTCTCCACGTATTCGCGGATGGTCCGCACAAAGCTCTGCCCGTACTGCTCCAGCTTGCGGCTGCCCACGCCGTTGATCTCGGCAAACGCCGTCAGGGTCTGCGGCTGGGTCTGCGCCATTTCGCGCAGGCTGGCATCGCTGAACACCATGTAGGGCGGCAGGTTCTGCTCATCGGCCAGTGATTTGCGCAGCGCGCGCAAGGTTTCGAACAGCGACAGATCGCCCGGCGCCAGCGCCGGAGCAGCGCTCCTGGTTTTGCGCTTTTCCTTGCGCTGGCGTTCCGGCGGCGGCGCAAGCTGCACGCGACGCTCGCCCTTGAGCACGGCGCGGGAGTCGTTGTTGAGCTTTAAGACCGGATAGCCGTCGGTGGTTTCATCGAGCAGGCCCTGGTGCAGACAGGCGCGCAGCAGCACGCGCCACTGATCCTGGCTGCGTGACTTGCCGATGCCATAGGTGGACAGCTGCTGATGTCCGCGATCGATCAGCTTCTGGCCCTGCGAGCCGCGCAGGATGTCGATCACATGCGCCGCGCCATAGCGCTCGCCGCGCTGCGCCAGCCGCGCCACGCAGGACAGCAGCTGCTGCGCTTCCAGGGTCCAGTCCTCCAGCACGCGCGGTTCGGTGCAGTTGTCGCAGGCGCCGCAGTTGCCGGAAAAGCTCTCGCCGAAGTAACGCAGCTGCACCGCGCGCCGGCATTCGCTGGACTCGGCATAGTCCAGCACCTGGCGCAGCTGCTGGCGTGCGACGCGCTGCTCCTGTTCCAGGGGCTCGCCGGTCTGCGGATGGATTTTCTGCGCGATGAAGTATTCGGCGGTGTGGATGTCCCCCAGTCCGAAGTACAGCACGCAGCGCGCCGGCTCACCGTCGCGGCCGGCGCGGCCGGCTTCCTGGTAATAGCCCTCGATGCTGCGCGGCAGATCGTAGTGCAGCACCCAGCGCACATCGGGCTTGTTGATGCCCATGCCGAAGGCCACGGTGGCGATCATCACTTGCACATCGTCGCGGATGAAGCGCTCCTGGTGCGTGCGACGCGTCTCGGCATTGAGGCCGGCGTGATAAGCCAGCACGCTGATGCCGTCGGCCGCCAGGCGCGCGGCGAGTTCATCGACCCGCTTGCGCGACAGGCAATAGATGATGCCGGAGCCGCCCTCGCGCGCCTGCTTGAGCAGCTCGGCATAGGTCTGCGAAGTCTTGGGCCGCACCGCGTAGTACAGGTTCGGACGATTGAAGCTGGACAGATGCAGGGCCGGCTCGTGCAGCTGCAGCTGCGCGACGATGTCCTGGCGCACCCGCTGCGTCGCAGTGGCGGTGAAGGCGAATACCGGCACCTGCGGCAGATGCGCGCGCAGGCTGCCCAGCTGGCGATACTCGGGACGGAAGTCATGGCCCCACTCGGAAACGCAGTGCGCCTCGTCGATGGTCAGCGCGCCGATGCCCACGCTGCCCAGCAGACGCGGCAGCAGGCCGTCGAGAAACTCCGGCATCAGCAGCCGCTCGGGCGCCAGGTACAGCAGCTTGTATTCACCGCGCTGCAGGGCGGCAATGCGCGCGCCGGCCTCTTGGCCGCTGAGCGATGAATTGAGAAAGGTGGCGGCGATGCCCATTTCCTGCAGCAGCCGCACCTGATCCTGCATCAGCGCGATCAGCGGTGAAACCACCAGCATCAGCCCGGGCCGCAGCAGCGCCGGCAGCTGGAAGCACAGCGACTTGCCGCCGCCGGTGGGCATGATCGCCAGCAGATCGCGACCGGCCAGCGCATCGCGCACCACCGCTTCCTGACCGGGACGGAAATGATCGAAGCCGAACCAGCGCTTCAGCTCGGCGTGCAGCGGGTCGGCGGCGTGATCGGGCAGCGCGCTCATGCCAGTCCCAGCACCTCACGGCCCGAGCCCAGCATCGCGCCGGCGATCTCCTGCTCCGACATCACCGTGAGACTGGCTCCGCACTGCTGCAGATGCAGCAGCTCGGCATCCGAGTGCGCACGCGCCACGATCAGCAGCCCGGCATTGGCCTGGCGCGCCTGCTTCACCACCTGCCCCGCCTCGAAAGCCTGGGGAATGGCCACGAACAGACAGCGCGCCTGCGCCAGATTGGCGGCGGCCAGCACCTGGGCTTGTGCGGCATTGCCCAGCAGCAGCTCCGCGCCATCTTCACGGGCCTGCGCGGCCGGCTTGTCGCGATCCTCGATCACCAGATAAGGCCTGCCGCCGGCGCGCAGGCCGGCGGCGATGCGGCTGCCGACGCGGCCGTAACCCACCACCACCGCGTGCTGTGAAAGACGGGTGCCGGCGAGCAGCGCTTCGGGTGAAGGCGAGGCCAGCGGTCGGCGGCCGCGCCGCTCGGCGATGGCGAAGGCCAGCGGATTGAACAGAATCGAGGCGATGGCGCCGGCCAGAATCAGATCCTGCGCCTGCGCCAGAAACAGTTCGAGTGAACGGCCCAGCGTGGCGAGGATGAAGGAGAACTCGCCGATCTGCGCCAGGCTCGCGGCGATGGTCAGCGCCGTGGTCTGCGCATAGCCGAAGGCGCGCACGATGTAGAAGGCGGCAATGGACTTGCCGATCAGAATGATCGCCAGGGTCGCGAGCAGCTGCAGCGGCGCGCGCAGCACGATGGCCGGATCGAACAGCATGCCCACCGAGACGAAGAACAAGACCGCAAAGGCTTCGCGCAGCGGCAGCGATTCCTCGGCGGCGCGATGCGCCAGCGGCGACTCGGCCAGAATCATTCCGGCGAAGAAGGCGCCGAGCGCGAAGGACACATCGAACAGGTAGGCCGCGCCCAGGGCCACGCCCAGCGCGCAGGCCAGCACCGAGAGATTGAACAGCTCGCGCGAGCCGGTGGCGGCCACCCAGTCGAGCAGACGCGGAATCACCCGCCGTCCCACCAGCATCATCACCGCCACGAAGGCCGCGACCTTGCCCAGGGTCAGCGCCAGCGCGCCGGCGATACCGGCCCAGCGCAGCTCGCCGCCGCCCAGCGCGTCTGCGAGCACCGGAATCAGCACCAGGGCCAGCACCATCGCCAGGTCTTCGACGATCAGCCAGCCCACGGCGATGCGGCCACGCTCGCTGTCGAGCAGACGCCGGTCCTGCAGCGCGCGCAGCAGCACCACGGTGCTCGCCACCGACAAGGCCAGACCGAACACCAGACCGCCGCCCAGAGGCCAGCCCAGCAGCAGCGCCAGGCCGGCACCGAGCAGGGTCGCCACCGCGATCTGCACCAGCGCGCCGGGCAGCGCGATGCGCCGCACCGCGAGCAGCTCCTTGAGCGAAAAATGCAGACCCACGCCGAACATCAGCAGGATCACGCCCAGCTCGGCGAGTTCGGCGGCGAGGCTTTGATCGGCGACGAAGCCCGGTGTGTTGGGGCCGATCAGCACGCCGGCGAGCAGATAACCCACCAGCGGCGGCAGGCGCAGGCGCTGCGCCAGCGCGCCGAAGATGAAGGCGAGCACCAGGCCGGCGACGATGGTCGCAATCAGGGGCGTCGGATGGTGCATACGAGATATCCCGGGGGGAATGGACGCGAGCGACCCAGGATAATGCCTGAGCCGGCGCCTCGATGTGAGGCGCACGGCACTGTCATCGCACTCAAACCTCGGCGCGATTGCCCTCGCGTTCCAGCCAGTCCTTGCGATCACCCGCGCGCTTCTTGGCGAGCAGCATGTCCACCACCGGATCGGCGGGAGACTCATCGAGCGTGAGCTGCACCAGACGGCGCGTATCCGGCGTCATCGTCGTTTCGCGCAGCTGCAGCGGATTCATCTCGCCCAGACCCTTGAAGCGCGTGACCTGCGGCTTGGCGCGACTGCCCTCCGCCACGAGCCGGTCCAGCACACCGTTCTTCTCGGCCTCGTCGAGCGCGTAGAACACCTGCTTGCCGGCGTCGATGCGAAACAGCGGCGGCATCGCGATGTAGATGTGTCCGGCTTCCACCAGCGGCCGGTAGTGCTTGAGAAACAGCGCGCACAAGAGCGTGGCGATGTGCAGGCCGTCGGAGTCGGCATCGGCCAGCACGCAGATCTTGCCGTAGCGCAGGCCGCTGATGTCGGGGCTGCCGGGG
Source organism: Solimonas aquatica (assembly GCF_900111015.1). Taxonomy (GTDB): domain Bacteria; phylum Pseudomonadota; class Gammaproteobacteria; order Nevskiales; family Nevskiaceae; genus Solimonas; species Solimonas aquatica. The sequence continues at coordinate 511,387 of NZ_FOFS01000001.1, forward strand.
TCCACGCCGATGGCCACCGAGATGTCGTGGATTTCCTGCGAACCCAGCGCCTCGTTGGCGTCCACTTCCCAGGTGTTGAGAATCTTGCCGCGCAGCGGCATCACCGCCTGGAACTCGCGATCACGCGCCTGCTTGGCGCTGCCGCCGGCCGAATCGCCTTCAACCAGAAACAGCTCGGTGCGGCCCGGATCGCTGGACACGCAGTCGGCAAGCTTGCCGGGCAGCGCCGGACCGCTGGTGATCTTCTTGCGCACCACCTGCTTGGCGAGCTTGAGGCGGGCATTGGCATTGGCGATCACCAGCTGCGCGATCTGCTCGCCGGCCTCGGTGTTCTGGTTCAGCCAGAGACTGAAGGAGTCGTGCACCACGCCCTGCACGAAGGCGGCGGTTTCACGCGAGGACAGACGCTCCTTGGTCTGGCCGGCGAACTGCGGGTCCTGCATCTTGATGCTGAGCACATAGGCGCAGCCGTTCCACACGTCTTCCGGCGTGAGCTTCAGACCACGCGGCAGCAGATTGCGGAATTCGCAGAACTCGCGAATCGCTTCGGTAAGGCCGGTGCGCAGTCCGTTGACATGCGTGCCGCCCTGCGCGGTGGGAATCAGATTGACGTAGCTCTCCGCCACCGGCTCGCCGCGCGGGCCGTCCTGATTGAGCCACACCAGTGCCCACTCGGCCTCTTCACGCGCGGCCTTGAACTGACCGATGAAAGGCTCCGGCGGCAGGGTCTCGGCGCCGGCCAGGGCGTCCTTCAGATAATCCGGCAAACCGTTCTCGTACTGCCAGACCACTTCCTCGTTGTGGATGCGGTCGCTGAGCGTGACCTTGAGATTCGGACACAGCACGGCCTTGGCGCGCAGCACCTGCTTGAGGCGCGGCACCGCGAACTTGGGCGAATCGAAATACTTGGCGTCCGGCCAGAAGCGCACCGTGGTGCCGCGCCTGTTCTTGGCCACTGCGCCCACGGCCTTGAGCTTCTGCGAGACCTCGCCGTCGGCGAACACGATCAGGTATTCCTGAGCGTCGCGGAACACCCGCACTTCCAGACGCGTGGACAGCGCGTTGACCACCGACACGCCCACGCCGTGCAGGCCGCCGGAGTACTGGTACATCTTGTTGGAGAACTTCGCGCCCGAGTGCAGCTTGGTGAGAATCAGCTCCACACCGCTGACCTTGTGCACCGGATGCAGGTCCACCGGCATGCCGCGACCGTCGTCGGCCACCTCCAGCGAACCGTCCTCGTGCAGGATCACGTTGACGCTCTTGCAGTAGCCGGCCAGGGCCTCGTCCACCGCGTTGTCGATGACTTCCTGCGCCAGATGGTTGGGGCGCGTGGTGTCGGTGTACATGCCGGGGCGCTTGCGCACCGGGTCCAGGCCCTGCAGGACTTCAATCGCTGCGGCGCTGTAATTTTGCTCGGAGGCCATGATCGGGAAGGGCTGACAGCTCGGGGAGGGCGCGACCTTAGCCAAGGCGGCACAGGCCCGCAAGATTGACAGATGGCTGCGCGCGCCGCCGTGCTTTGGGTAGACTGCGCGTCCTCCCCGCTTCAGGCAGCGCAAGACCAGCATGGCCCGCAGCAAGACCGAGTCTCCCCCCGCCGACAACGACCCGGTTGGCGCCTTCGAAGCTGCCATGCAGGAGCTGGAAACCATCGTGCAGTCCCTGGAACACGGCGAGCTGAAGCTGGAGGAATCGCTGCGCCTGTTCGAGCGCGGCACCCAGCTGGCGCAGCAATGCCGTCAGGCCCTGCAGAGCGCCGAGCTGAAAGTGCAGGAACTCAGCGCCGGCAACGGCGACGAGAGCGCGTGAACGCCTCGTTTGCCGCGCGGCTCGACGAGTACCGCAGCCGCCTCCAGCAGAACCTGGACCGCTGGCTGCCGCCGGCCAGCCACTACCCCGCCCGTCTGCACGAGGCCATGCGTTATGCCTGCGAGGGCGGCAAGCGTCTGCGTCCGCTGCTGGTCTACGCCGCCGGCGAGGTGCTGCAGCTGCCGCCGCGCAAGCTCGATGCCGCCGCCTGCGCGGTGGAGCTGATTCACGTCTATTCGCTGGTGCACGACGATCTGCCGGCCATGGACGACGACGATCTGCGTCGCGGCCGTCCCACCACGCACAAGGCCTATGACGAGGCCACTGCGATTCTGGTCGGCGACGGCTTGCAGACCCTGGCCTTTCAGCTGCTGGCGGCGGACCGCGATTCGGGTCTGACGGCCGCGCAGCGCCTGGCCATGGTGGAAATCCTGGCCGAGGCCGCCGGTTCGCGCGGCATGGTCGGCGGCCAGGCCGTGGATCTGGCGGCGGAAGGACAGTCGCTGACGCTGGCCGAACTCGAAGCCCTGCACATCCACAAGACCGGCGCGATGATTCTGGCCTGCCTGCGCCTGGCCTGCGCGACGGACGACACGCTCAGCGCCGAGTCGCGCGCCGCGCTGGCGCATTACGGCAAGTGCATCGGGCTGGCCTTCCAGATCCAGGACGATGTGCTGGACATCGAGGGCAATGCCGCCAGCCTGGGCAAGACCGCCGGCAAGGACGAGGCGCATCTGAAATCCACCTACCCCTCGGTGATGGGCCTGCCGGCCGCCAAGGCCCGCGCCGCCGAGCTGTTCGCCGACGCCGCTGCATCCCTGGCTTTGTTCAATGACGCCGCAGAACCCCTGCTGTGGCTGGCCCGCCATATCGAGGCCCGCCAGAGCTGAGACACTGCGCACCAAGTTGGTTCGGGCATGGTGATTGCCCGATAATGCACGGTCCAAAAAATTCTTAACTTCCAGTTCCACGCCCCGCCCGTATGAGTGACATACCCGGTTACGCCCTGCTCGGTCTTATCCGCACGCCCGATGAGCTGCGGAAAATGGCTGTCGAGGATCTTCCCGCGCTGGCGGTGGAGATGCGCCGCTATCTGATCGAAACCCTGGGGCGTGTCGGCGGCCATTTCGCGGCCAATCTGGGCACGGTGGAGCTGTCGCTGGCCCTGCACTGGTGCTTCGACACGCCGCGTGACCGCATCGTCTGGGACGTGGGCCATCAGGCTTATCCGCACAAGATGCTCACCGGCCGGCGCGAGCGCCTGGAAACCATCCGCCGTCTCGGCGGCCTGGCGCCGTTCTGCCTGCGCGCGGAAAGCGAGTACGACACCTTCGGCGTGGGCCACTCCTCCACCTCGATCTCGGCGGCGGCCGGCATGGCTGCGGCGGCGCGCGTGAAGCAGGAACAGCGGCGCGTGGTGGCGGTGATCGGCGACGGCGGCATGACCGGCGGCATGGCCTTCGAGGCCCTGAACCACGCCGGGCACCTGAAGCTGGACATGCTGGTGATCTACAACGACAACGACATGTCGATCTCGGAGAACGTCGGTGCCCTGCGCGACCACTCCGCGCGCCTGATGAAGAAGCTGGGCATCACCGCCCCGCATGCCGCGCGCGAACCGCAGGCCGAGCACAACGAGGCGCATCTGGATCATCCCGGCGCGATGTTCGAGACCTTTGGCTTCCGCTACAGCGGGCCCGTCGACGGCCACGACCTGCCGGCGCTGATGGCCAAGCTCGACGAGCTGAAGAACGCCAAGGGTCCGCAGCTGCTGCACCTCATCACCACCAAGGGCAAGGGTTTCGAGCCGGCCGAGGCCGATCCCATCGGCTATCACGGCATCACGCAGTTCGATCCGGTCACCGGCGCCTTCCCTGCCAAGAAACCCGCCGCCGCGCCCAGCTACACGCAGGTGTTCGGACAATGGCTGTGCCAGGCCGCCGAGCGCGATCCGGCCGTGGTCGGCATCACGCCGGCGATGCGCGAGGGCTCGGGCCTGGTGGAATTCTCGCAGCGTTTCCCCGAACGCTATTTCGACGTCGGCATCGCCGAGCAGCATGCGGTGACACTCGCCGCCGGTCTGGCCTGCGAGGGCCTCAAGCCGGTCTGCGCGATCTACTCCACCTTCCTGCAGCGCGGCTACGACCAGCTGATTCACGATGTCGCCATCCAGAATCTGCCGGTGCTGTTCGCCCTGGATCGCGGCGGTCTGGTCGGCGCCGACGGCGCCACGCATCACGGCGCCTTTGATCTGTCCTACCTGCGCTGCATTCCGAATCTGGTGGTAATGGCGCCTTCGGATGAAAACGAATGCCGTCGCATGCTCAGCACCGGCCTGTCCCTGAGCCAGCCCAGCGCCGTGCGTTATCCGCGCGGCAACGGCACCGGCGTGGCCTGCGAGGCCGAGCCCAAGCCGCTGAGCCTGGGCAAGGGCCGCATCGTGCGCGAAGCCCACGGCCGCCGCCGGCCGCGCGTGGCGATTCTGGCCTTCGGCGCGATGGTGCATCCGGCCCTGGAAGCGGCCGAGATTCTCGATGCAGTGGTGGCCGACATGCGCTTCGTGAAGCCCTTGGACGCCGAGCTGATTCTGCAGCTGGCCAATGACAATGATCTGCTGGTCACTGTCGAGGACAATGCCCGCATCGGCGGCGCCGGCTCCGGCGTGAACGAGGTTCTGCTGGCGCAGCATCAGAGCGTGCCGGTGCTGAACCTGGGTCTGCCGGACCAGTTCGTGGAGCACGGCACGCGCGAAGAGCTTCTGGCGCAATGTGGCCTCGACACCGCCGGCATCCTGCGCGCGATCCAGCGTCGCCTGCGCAGCCGCGACCTGGACGAAACCGCCCGCAGCAAGCGCGGCACCTGAGCGCAGGGCCCGGCGAGGCCGCCGAGCCGTCGCCGCGAACGGTGGCGCGGACTACGGTGCGCGCGCGCCGAACCAGGCCAGCTTGGCCCTCAGACGCACCACCTCGCCCACCATCAGCAGGGCCGGCCGCTTGATGCTGCCGGCATCGATCTGTGCGGGCAGTTCGGCGAGCGTGCTGGCGATGACTTGCTGCTGCGCCGTGGTGCCATCGATCACCACGGCTGCCGGCCAGTCGCCGGGCAGGCCATGGGCGATGAGCTGCTGACAGATCAGCCCCAGGGTCTGCAGGCCCATGTAGAACACCACGGTCTGGCCGCGACGCGCGAGCTGGTCCCAGTGCAGTTCCAGCTGACCATCCTTGCGGGCATGACCGGTGACGAACACACAGCTCTGCGCATAATCGCGATGCGTGAGCGGAATGCCGGCATACGCGGCGCAACCGGAGGCGGCGGTGACGCCCGGCACCACCTGGAAGGCCACGCCATGTGCCATCAGGGTTTCGATCTCCTCGCCGCCGCGCCCGAAGATGAAGGGATCACCGCCTTTGAGCCGCAGCACGCGCCGACCGGCCTGCGCCTGGCGCACCAGCTCGGCATTGATCTCGTCCTGCGGCACGGTGTGCAGATTGCGCGACTTGCCGACGAAGATGCGCGTGGCATCGCGACGCACCAGCTCCATGATCGCGTCGGAGACCAGGCGGTCGTAGAGCACCACATCGCACTGCTGCATCAGGCGCAGCGCGCGGAAGGTGAGCAGATCCGGATCGCCCGGCCCGGCGCCGACCAGATACACCTCACCCTTCGGCCTGGCCTGGGCGATGGCCGCATCCAGCTCCGCCAGGGCGCCGGCCTCGTTGCCGCGCAGCAGCGCCTCGGCACCGGCGCCATCGACGAAACGCTCCCAGACGCCGCGACGCAGGCTCTGCTCCAGCGTCTTCACGCGCGCACGATGGGTCTGCATGAATGCAGCCAGGCGGCCATAAGCGGCCGGAATCTGTGCCTCCAGGCGCTCGCGCAGACGCCGCGCCAGCACCGGTGCACCACCACCGCTGCCGATGGCCAGCAGCAAGGGACTGCGGTCGACGATGGCCGGCATCACGAAGCTGCTGGCAGCGGCATCGTCCACGACATTCACCGGCACCCGCCGCTCACGCGCAGCGGCCGCGAAACGCGCATTGAGTCCGGCATCGTCGCTGGCCGCCACCGCCAGCGTGCAGCCGTCCAGTTGTGCAGGCTCGAACTCGGCGGCGAGGTGCCGGACCCGATCGGCAGCCACCAGCGCCGCCACCTCCTCGTTGAGCGCCCGCGCCACCAGCCGCACCTGTGCCTGCGCACGCAGCAACAGACGCAGCTTGCGCGCCGCCACCTCGCCGCCGCCCAGCAGGAGCACCGGCTCGGCCTGCAGACGCAGGAAGACGGGAAAGTAAGGCCAGGGGGCTTCGTCGCTCATAGGGGCGGCAGCTTAACGAGCGGCCTGGCGACGCCTCAAGGCAAAATCGCTCATTCGAGCTCAGCCCGCCATAAAGAAAGACAAAAAAAATATAGGCAACTTAGACCCAGATCGAATATAAAGCTGCCATGAAACTTCGACAGCTGCATTACATCCATGAGGTGGCCCAGCGCGGACTCAATGTCACCGCTGCAGCCGAGGCCCTGTTCACCTCCCAGCCCGGCGTCAGCAAGCAGATCCGCATGCTGGAAGAAGAGCTGGGCGTGGATATCTTCGTGCGCAATGGCAAGCACCTCACCGAGATCACCCCGGCCGGCCAGCGCATTCTGGATTACGCGCAGCGCCTGCTGTCGGAAGCCGACAATATCCGCCGCGTGGCCGAGGAATTCCACGACGCGGACCGCGGCGATCTGGCCATAGCCACCACGCATACCCAGGCGCGTTATGCCCTGCCGCAGGTGATTGCGCCGTTTCGCAAGCGCTATCCCAAGGTCAACCTGCATCTGCATCAGGGTTCGCCGCCGCAGATCGCCAAAATGGCTTCCGAGGGCCAGGCGGATTTCGCCATCGCCACCGAGGCCATGCATCACTTCGATAATCTGGTGATGCTGCCCTGCTACCGCTGGAACCGCAGCATCCTGGTGCCGCCGAACCATCCGCTGGCGACCAAGCGCAAGCTGAGCCTGGCGGACATCGCCGCCCATCCGGTGATCACCTACACCTTCGGTTTCACCGGCCGCTCGAAGCTGGACCAGGCTTTCGCCGCGCACGGCCTGCGCCCGAACGTGGTGCTGACCGCCGTGGACGCCGACGTGATCAAGACTTACGTGCGCCTGGGGCTGGGCATCGGCATCGTCGCCGCCATGGCTTACGACGAGCGCATCGACAAGGACCTGGTCAACCTGCCGGCCGATCATCTGTTCGAGCCCAGCGTCACGCACATCGGCTTCCGGCGCAGCCTGTTCCTGCGCGGTTATATGTATGAATTTCTTGCGCTGTTCGCGCCGCATCTGACGCGCGCCGTGGTGGACGAAATTGCCTCGATCACCGAAGCCGAGCAGCGTCAGGCCCGGGTGGCCGAGCTGATCAAGCAGCTTCCGGAAGCAGAATAACTTTTCGATCTAAGCTTAGACCGAGAAACGCGCGCAGCAGCAAATTCATCAGGGAGGGTCGGATAATACCGCCCCCTGCGGTTAGCCCTACGCCATGTATCAGTACGACGCCTACGACCAGCAGCTCGTTGACGAGCGAGTCGCCCAGTTCCGCGACCAGACCCGGCGCTTCCTCGCCGGCGAGCTGCCGGAAGACGAATTCCGCGCCCTGCGCCTGCGCAACGGCCTCTACGTGCAGCGCTTCGCGCCCATGCTGCGCGTGGCCATTCCCTATGGTCTGATCGCCGCCAAGCAGATGCGCATGCTGGCGCATATCGCGCGTCGCTACGACAAGGGCTACGGCCATTTCACCACCCGCCAGAACATCCAGTACAACTGGCCGAAGCTGGAGGAAGTGCCGGACATCCTGGCCGATCTGGCCTCGGTGCAGATGCACGCCATCCAGACTTCCGGCAACTGCATCCGCAATGTCACCAGCGATCATCTCGCCGGCGTGGCGCGCGACGAGCTGCTCGATCCGCGCCCCTATTGCGAGCTGACCCGGCAGTGGTCCACCTTCCACCCGGAATTCAACTGGCTGCCGCGCAAGTTCAAGATCGCCTTCTCCGCGAGCCAGAGCGACCGCGCGGCGGTGCGCGTGCACGACATCGGCGTGCAGATCGTGCGCAACGAGACCGGCGAGCTGGGCTATCGCATCTATGTCGGCGGCGGTCTGGGCCGCATGCCCATGATCGGGCCGCTGATCAAGCCCTTCCTGCCGGAGCTCGATCTGCTCTCGTACCTGGAAGCGGTGCTGCGCGTCTACAACCGCCTGGGCCGTCGCGACAACATCCACCGCGCGCGCATCAAGATTCTGGTCAAGGACATCAAGCCGGAGAAGTTTGCCGAGCTGGTCGAGGCCGAATGGGCGCAGCTGCGCGAGGGCGAGCTCAAGCTCCGCCACGCCGACATCGAAGCCATGCGCCAGCGCTTCGACCAGTTCACGTACGATCCCGCCGCCGCGCAGGACCGCAGCTACGCCAAACATCTTGAGCAGGACTCGGCGTTCGCCAGCTTCGCCAAGCGCAATGTGCTGGCGCATCGCGTGGACGGTTATGCGGTGCTGTTCGTCTCGCTCAAATCACCCAGCGGCGTGCCCGGCGACATCAGTGCCGAGCAGATGGAAGTGGTGGCGGATCTGGCCGAGCGCTACAGCTTCGGCGAAGTGCGCGCCACGCATGACCAGAATCTGGTGCTGGCCGATGTGCAGCACAAAGACCTCTATACGGTCTGGAAGACTCTGCGTGAACATGAGCTGGCCACGCCCAACATCGGCCTGCTCACCGACATGATCTGCTGCCCGGGCCTGGATTTCTGCTCGCTGGCCAATGCCAGCTCGATCAGCGTGGCGCAGGACATCAACGACCGCTTCGATGCACTCGATCATCTGCACGACATCGGCGAACTCAAGCTCAAGATGTCGGGCTGCATGAACGGCTGCGGCCATCACACCGTGGGGCACATCGGCATTCTCGGCGTGGATAAGCATGGCGAGGAGTGGTACCAGGTGACGCTGGGCGGCTCGGCCGGCAATGACGCCAGCCTGGGTGATCGCACCGGCCCCTCCTTCAGCCGCGCCGACATCGCCGAAGCGGTGGAACGCATCATCGATGTCTACCTGGAAGCGCGCGACAGCGAGGAAGAAAGCTTCCTCGCCTGCTACCGCCGCATCGGCATGGCGCCGTTCAAGGCACGCCTGTATGCCGAAGAAGCCGTGGAGGCCGCATGAGCGCGCTGATCAAGAACGGCGCGCTGGTCGCCGACGAATACCGTGCACTGGCCGATGAGGACGCGCTGCCGGCTCAGGGCGCGGTGATCGTCACGCTCAAGCGCTGGCTGGAACAGCAGGAAGTGCTGCGCGCCAGCGGCCTGCGCGTGGGCGTGCTGCTGCCGAACACCCTGGACGTCGCCACGCAGTGGCAGGCGCTGTCGGACCGTCCGCTGCTGGTGCTGGACTTCCCGGCCTTCGCCGATGGCCGCGCCTACAGTCAGGCGCGCCTGCTGCGCGAGCGCTATGGCTTTGCCGGCGAGATCCGCGCGCAAGGCGCAGCCGTGGTGCGCGATCAGCTGCACAGCCTGTATCGCAGCGGCTTCACCAGCTTCGCGCTGCGCGCCGACCAGAATCCCGAGCAGTGCCTCGCGGCCCTGAAGGACTTCACGCTCGCCTACCAGCCGACCATCGTCGGCTCGCCGCTGGTGCGGCGTCTGCGCGGGCTGAGCGCGTAATCGGGGACTACAGGCAAGCAATCACGCAAAGGCGCTATTCAAGCCTTGAAGCTTTTTTGCGCCTCTGCGTGATTCTGTCGCCGTAAGAGTCTTTACCCGATCTTTTCCAGCCCCGGCAGATAGGCCCGCAGCGCGTCGGGAATGGCGATGCTGCCATCGGCCTGCTGGTAGTTCTCGATGATGCCCACCAGGGTGCGGCCCACGGCCAGGCCCGAGCCGTTGAGCGTGTGCAGCAGCTCCGGCTTCTTGGTCTGCGGATGCCGGTAGCGCGCCAGCATGCGCCGCGCCTGGAAGTCGCCGAAGTTCGAGCAGGAGGAAATCTCGCGATAGCGGTTCTGGCTGGGCAGCCAGACTTCCAGATCGTAGGTCTTCTGCGAACCCGCACCCAGATCACCGGCGCAGAGCACCACCACGCGATACGGCAAACCCAGCAGCTGCAGGATCTTCTCGGCATGGCCGGTGAGTTCCTCGTGCGCGCGCCGGGAGTCTTCCGGCAGCGTGGCCTGCACCAGTTCCACTTTCTCGAACTGGTGCTGACGGATCATGCCGCGCGTGTCGCGGCCGGCTGAACCTGCTTCCGAGCGGAAGCAAGGCGTGTGCGCCACCCATTTCTTCGGCAGGTTTTCCGGCGCGAGAATCTCGTCGCGCAACAAATTGGTGACCGGCACTTCGGCGGTGGGAATCAGGTATCTATCCTTTTCCTGATTCAATTTGATCTTGAGAGTATTGCTGCCATCCAAACCGAAGTGCCTTTCAGCTTGAAGTAACAAACCAACGTCAGCAAAGTTCAACCCCGGATTTGGGTTAACTAAATTGAATAAGTCCTCTGCAAACTTAGGCAGCTGCCCAGTGCCATAAAGTGAAGCCCCATTGACCATGTAGGGTACATACAACTCTTCATAGCCATGTTCACGGGTATGCACATCAAGCATGAACTGCGTGAGCGCGCGATGCATGCGCGCCAGGCCGCCGCGCAGCACGGTGAAGCGCGCGCCGGTGAGCTTGGCGGCGGCGGCGAAATCCATCAGCCCCAAGGCTTCGCCGAGATCGGCGTGATCCTTCGCACCTTCGGACGGACGCGGCGTGCCCCAGCGGCGCAGCTCGACGTTGTCGTTCTCGTCGCGGCCGTCCGGAACGCTGGCGTCCGGAATATTGGGCAGACGCGCCAAAAAATCATCCAACAAGCCCTGTAGCACCGCGAGCTTGCCTTCGTTGTCGGCCAGCTGCGCCTTGATGCGATCCATGTCGGCCAGAATCGGCGTCACGTCCTCGCCCTTGGCCTTGGCCGCACCGATGCGCTTGGAGCCGTTGTTGCGCTCCGACTGCAGCTGCTCGGTTTCGGTCTGCAGTTGCTTGCGCTGGGCGTCCATCGCCTGGAAGCGCGGCAGATCGAAGATGAAACCGCGACGCGCGAGCTGCGCGGCGATCTTCTCGGGTTCGGTGCGGAGGAGTTTGGGATCGAGCATGGCAATCGGGCCTTTTGCGAAGGCGCCGATTGTAGCCGAGCCGGACCGCCGCTTTACTTGCTGCCGGTCAGCCCAGCAGCACCTTGATGCCGTGCACGCTGAGCAGGCCCAGGCCGGTGAGCAGCAGCGAGCCGAGCACGTGCAGGCCCACGGCCAGCAGCGCCCAGCTGAATTCCTGGCGCAGCAGCAGCGAGGTGGTTTCCGCCGAGAAGCTGGAGAAGGTGGTGAGCCCGCCGAGAAAGCCGGTGCCCAGCAGCAGGCGCAGCTGCGGTGAGAGTTCCGGCACCAGGCTGAACACCCCCATCACCAGGCCCATCAGATAGGCGCCGATCCAGTTGGCGGCCAGTGTGCCGAGCGGAATGGTGGCGAACAGCGGATTGAGCCAGAGACTCAAGAGCCAGCGCGCCCAGGCACCCAGCACCGCGCCGCTGCCCACCGCGAGAAATCCGATGCCGTTCATGCTGCCTCGCTCAAGACTTGCCACCGCGCGCCGCGCGCAGCTGCGCCAAGCGCTCACCGATCTTGATCTCCAGCCCGCGCGTGGTCGGCGCGTACAGCTCGGTGCCGCGCAGGCGCTCGGGGAAGTATTCCTGCCCGGCTGCCAGGGCACCCGCCTCATCGTGGTCGTAGCGATACTCGCGGCCGTAGCCCAGATCCTTCATCAGCCGGGTCGGCGCATTGCGCAGGTGCACCGGCACTTCCAGGCTGCCGGTCCTGGCGACCAGCTCGCGAGCCGCGTTGTAGCCGGCGTAGACCGCATTGCTCTTGGCTGCGCAGGCCAGATAGACCACGGCCTGCGCCAGGGCCAGCTCGCCTTCCGGGCTGCCCAGGCGCTCATAGGTATCCCAGCCCTGCAGGCAGAGCTGCTGCGCGCGCGGATCGGCCAGGCCGATGTCCTCGATGCTCATGCGCAGGATGCGCCGCGCCAGATAGACCGGATCGACGCCGCCATCGAGCATGCGCGCGAACCAGTACAGGGCCGCGTCCGGATCGCTGCCGCGCACGGATTTGTGCAGGGCCGAGATCTGGTCGTAGAAGTTCTCGCCCTGCTTGTCGAAGCGACGCAGGCCGCGACCAATGAGCTTCTCCAGCAAGGCCTCGTCCGCAGCGCCGCTGCCGCGTTCGGCGCGCGACAGCTCCACGGCGGTTTCCAGCAGCACCAGGGCGCGCCGCGCATCGCCGTCGGCGGCCTCGGCGATGCGCGCCAGCCAGGACGCCGGCAGCGCGTCCTCGCGCAGCCCCAGGCCGCGCTCGCGGTCGCAGAGTGCGCGTCGCAGCAGCGCGGCGATGTCGGCCTCTTCCAGCGCGCGCAGCACGAACACGCGCAGCCTGGAGAGCAGCGCGGCATTGAGTTCGAAGGAGGGGTTTTCGGTGGTGGCGCCGATCAGCACCAGGGTGCCGTCTTCCACGAAGGGCAGCAGTGCATCCTGCTGGGCCTTGTTGAAACGATGGATCTCGTCGATGAACAAGACCGTGCGCCGGGGCGCCAGGCCCTGCCGCAGCGCCTGCGCCTGCGCCACCGCCTCGCGGATGTCCTTGACCCCGGCGAGCACAGCCGAGAGCGTGAGAAATTCCGCCTCGGTGTGCTGCGCAATCAGCCGCGCCAGCGTGGTCTTGCCCACGCCCGGCGGACCCCAGAACACCAGCGAGGGAATCTTTCCCGACTCCAGCAGCAGCCGCAGCGGCGCGCCGGCTGCCAGCAGATGCGCCTGCCCCGCCACCTCGTCGAGGTGTTGCGGGCGCATGCGCTCCGCGAGAGGGTGCGCCGGATCCGGCCGATGTCCGGTGGACATCGGCCCCGGCGGACGCCCGGCCATGGAAGGCCGGGCTGGGGTCTGATCAGTCATGGGCAATCGCGCCAAGGACGGCAATGACGAAGCCTAACAGGCTCCGGCTCCCGGCTTACGGCGCCTTGCCATCATCCACCACTTCGGTGCCCTTGGGCGGCGTGAAGCCGAAACGCGCGGCATCCAGCTTCACGCCGGTCTTCACCTTGGAAAAGCGCACATCGGTGTAACCGCCCAGCGCATCGTAGAACTTCATGCGCTGCGGCACGCCGGCAGCCAGCCACAACTCGATCTTCCTGAAATCGGCATCACCGCGCGGCTTGAGAATCACCAGATCGACACCGTCCTTGGCGCCGCCGGATTCGATGGCGAAGGCATCGCCCAGCAGACTCTTCTGCGCCAGCAGCGCCGCCGGCGTGCCGCGCAGCACCTGCGCCGCATCGCGCACCGTCACCTGCGCCAGATCCGGCTCGTAGTTCCAGATGCGCTGGCCGTCGCAGACCATCAGCTGCTGGTAAGGCGACTCATAGCTCCAGCGGAAACGCCCGGGCCGCGACAGCTCGAAGCTGCCGCTGCGCCGCGAGAGCACGGCGCCGTGCTCGTCGATCTGCACCTGCTCGAAAGCTGCACTCAAGGTCTGTACGCCATCGACGAAACGCTTGAGCGCATCCTCGCCGGCGCCGGCCCAGGCCGGCGGCCAGCACAGCAGCAGGAAGGGCAAGCACAGCAGCCTGAGCGTTTTCATGAGCCTGTGAGTCATAGAGAGTGTGGTGCCGGCACTATGGTTCCCGGCACTGAACGCCGTCTTAAAAACAGCCGCGCTCACTCACGCCCGCCGGGCGCGAGGATCTCGCGATTGCCGCCGGGTCCGCTGGGACCAACCAGCCCCGCCGCCTCCATCTGCTCGACCATGCGCGCGGCGCGGTTGTAGCCGATCTTCAGACGCCGCTGCACCCAGCTGACGCTGGCCTTGCGCTCGGAGAGCACCATGGCCACCGCCTGATCGTAGAGCGGATCGGCCTCTGCATCCTCGCCGCCCTCGCCCGCCGGCGTGGCCGGCGCCTCGTCGGCGCAGATGTCCTCGATGTAGCGCGGCTCGCCGACCTGCTTGAGATAGGCCACCACCTTGTGCACCTCGTGGTCATCCACGAAGGCGCCGTGCACGCGGTCCAGACGGCTGGAACCGATGGGCCGGAACAGACCATCGCCATGACCGAGCAGGGTCTCGGCGCCCATCTCGTCGAGGATGGTGCGCGAGTCGATGCGCGAGGCCACCTGGAACGCCAGGCGCGAGGGGATGTTGGCCTTGATCAGGCCGGTGATGACATCGACGCTGGGGCGCTGCGTGGCCACCACCAGATGGATGCCGGCGGCGCGCGCCTTCTGCGCGATACGCGCGATCAGCTCCTCGACCTTCTTGCCGACCACCATCATCATGTCGGCCAGCTCGTCGATCACCACCACGATGTGCGGCAGTGACTCCAGCGTTTCCGGCTGCAGCACGGGCGCCTGTTCGTCGAACAGATCCTGGGCCACGGTCTTGAGCGGGTCCACCAGCGGCGCACCGGCTTCCTGAGCGTCGAGAATCTTGCGATTGAGGCCGGCCAGATTGCGCACGCCCAGCGCCGACATCAGACGGTAGCGCCGCTCCATCTCCGCCACACACCAGCGCAGGGCGTTGGCGGCGTCCTTCATGTCGGTGACCACCGGCGTGAGCAGATGCGGAATGCCCTCGTACACCGACAGCTCCAGCATCTTCGGGTCGATGAAGATGAAACGCACCTGATCCGCCGTGGCCTTGAACAGCATCGACAGGATCATGCCGTTGATCGCCACCGACTTGCCGGCGCCGGTGGTGCCAGCCACCAGCAGATGCGGCATCTTGGCCAGATCAAAGGCCATGGGATTGCCCGCGATGTCCTTGCCCAGGGCCACGGTCAGCGGCGAGCTGGAATTGCGATAGGCCGGCGAGTCGATGATCTCGCGCAGCATCACCATCTCGCGCTTGTGGTTGGGGATTTCCAGGCCCACCACCGACTTGCCTTCGATGACCTCGATCACGCGCACGCTGGACACCGACAGCGAGCGCGCCAGATCGCGCGAGAGATTGGTGATCTGCGCACCCTTCACGCCCGGCGCCGGCTGCAGCTCGAAGCGCGTGATCACCGGACCCGGCGTGGCCGCCACCACCTGCGCCTTGATGCCGAAGGATTCCAGATGCCGCTCCACATCGCGTGACAGCCGTTCCAGTTCCTCCGGCGTGTACTGCCGGCCGCTCGGACGCGGCGGATCGAGAATGCTGGAAGGCGGCAGCGGATCGCCGTCGAAGCTGGGCACTTCCAGCGGCTCGTTCTTGCGCGCGGCGGCGGGCTTGGCCGGGGCGCTGACCGTGGGCAGCAAGGGCAGTTGCTCCTCCTCGCTGCCGGGGAGGCTGGGCGCCTTGCGCTTGCGCTTGCCTTCCTTGGCCACCGGCATGTCGATGATCGGCACCGGAATGCTGAAGGCCGGATCGATGCGCTCGGCGTGCGGCTCCTGCGCCGCCGTCGATTCCACCGTCGCCGGCTCGACCCGCCGCGCCTCGATGCGCCGCGCGGCCAGCGCAAAAATCGCATTGCCGATGCGGTCGAACAGGGTGAACCAGGAGAACACGATGGCCAGCGGTGCGCTGATCGCCGCCAGGGTCAGCAGCAGCAGGCTGGCGCCGAAGTTCCCCAGCACCGCCACCAGACCCGCCGCCAGGGCTTGCCCGGCAATGCCACCACTGCCCTGCGGCGCCCAGGACGGCGAAGCCCCCACGTACATCGCCGCCAGAGCGGCCAGCACCAGCAGCAGCACCAGCCAGGCCGCCACGCGCAGACCGCGCGGAATCACACTCACCACCGAACTCGGACTGAACAAGCGCAGTCCAATCAGCAAGACCGCCAGCGGCAGGAGAAAAGCCACGTAGCCCGCCAGCGACAGCAGCACATCGGCGAGCCAGGCACCCACCGGCCCGGCGAGATTGTGAACGCTGCTGCCGCTGCCAGACGACGACCAGCCGGGATCGTCGGCATTGAAACTGACCAGGGTCATCAGCAAGAACAGGGAAAGGCCCAGGCAAGCCAGCATCGCGGCTTCGCGCGGCAGACGTTCGAGCCAGCTGGGTCCTGCGGTTTCGTCGGTGGCGTGGGCTTTGGCTTTGAACATGCCGGCGGCAGAAAGAATCGGCAGGCGTGCATCTTGCTCGCCTTGCGCGGGGCGCCGGAATGGGCCCCTGGGATATTCGGTCAGTATACCGGCCTTGAGCGGTTGTCGCGGAGTCTTGAAAGTGCCGCTAAAAGCTTCATATTGGAGCTTAAGTCCAACACGCTTCGTCGCAAGCGATAGCAGGTCCACATGAGCCAGCAAGTTCGCCATTTTGTCCTGACGCCGGAAGGCGGCATCCGCGAGTTCTCGCCGGAGCAGGCGGCCCTGATCGCCGCCGGCAACCAGAACCTGCCGGAATTCGCGGGCCGCGATCTGCGCTATCTGCAACTCACCCTCAATGACGGCGCCAGTAGCGGCGAGCTGAAAATCCAGACCGCCGGCGCTTCGATCCATTTCGACGCGCAGGGACGCCTGGAGCAGGCCGGGCCACCTAACGACAGCATGCCCATCACGCATTTCGAGCATGACGCCGTGGTGCAGTGGGTCTTGCGCGACGTGCCGGCGGTGGCGCCGACCTTTCACTAAATTGCGGCGCTCGCCCTCATGCAGGTGCATGAGGGCCGGCGGCGCGGGTATGCTTGGGCTCAAGGAGTGAAGTAGCCCGCACCGCCGATGGACAGTCCGATACGCCTTCATTGGCTGGATCCCCGCAACCCGCACCAGCCTTTCCCGCCGGTGCGGCTGGCGATGCGCGATCCCAATGGTCTGCTGGCCATCGGCGGCGATCTCTCGCCGGCGCGTCTGCTCTCGGCTTATCGGCAAGGCATTTTCCCCTGGTACAACCCGGACGAGCCCATCCTCTGGTGGTGCCCGGACCCGCGCGCGGTGCTGGAAGTCGACGGCATGCGGGTCTCGCGCAGCCTCACCAAGTCCATCCGCCGCGGCGATTACGCGCTGAGCTTCGACAAGGCCTTCACACAGGTGCTGCTGGCCTGCGGCGCGCCGCGCGAGCGCAGCCGCGGGACATGGCTGGGCGACGATATGCGTCGCGCCTACATCGACCTGTTCAACCAGGGTTATGCGCACAGCCTGGAAGTCTGGCGCGAAGGTGAGCTGATCGGCGGGCTTTACGGCGTGGTGCTGGGCCGGGTGTTCTTCGGCGAGTCGATGTTTTCGCGCGCCACGGACGCTTCCAAGATCGCCCTGTACTGGCTCTGCGAACAGCTGCGTCAGTGGGGCTTCGAGCTGATCGACTGCCAGATCAGCTCCGCCCACCTGCTCAGCCTGGGCGCGCAGGAGCTGAGCCGTGAACGATTCTTGCAGAGACTGAGTCAGGCGGTGACGCAGCGCCCGGATACGGGGCGCTGGCAGTTCGACATCGCCGTCCCTGCCGATGCCCGACACGGTCCGCCATGACCCAGTCCCTGCGCCTGTTCCTGAGCACCGAACACGTCTGCGGCTATCTGCCCGGGCTGATGGCGCGCAGCGCCTTCGTGGACCCGGAAGTGGGTTTGGGCCCCACGCATTACCAGCATCTGCTGGAACTGGGTTTCCGTCGCAGCGGCGACCACACCTACCGCCCGCACTGCCGCAACTGCACACTCTGCCTGCCGGTACGCTTGCCGGCGCTGACGTTCCAGCCGGACCGCTCGCAGCGCCGCTGCCTGCGCGACAACGAAGACCTCACGCTGCGCATCGAAACCGAGCTGGGCGATGAGCACTACGCACTGTACCGGCGTTATCTGAGCGCGCGCCATGCCGACGGCGGCATGGATCCGCAGGATCGCCGCGCCTTCCATTCCTTCCTCGAATGCAGCTGGCTGGACGTGCGCTTCTGGTGCCTGCGCCAGAACGGACGCCTGCTGGCGGTGGCGGTGGTGGATCATCTGCCGCAGGCGCTCT
The DNA here is from genome assembly GCF_900111015.1 of Solimonas aquatica. GTDB lineage: Bacteria > Pseudomonadota > Gammaproteobacteria > Nevskiales > Nevskiaceae > Solimonas > Solimonas aquatica. The sequence goes on from NZ_FOFS01000001.1 coordinate 529,169, forward strand.
CCGCGGTCTACACCTTCTACGATCCGGAAGAGCGCGCCCGCAGCCTCGGCACGCTGGCGGTGCTGCAGCAGCTGCACTACGCCGCCGACACCGGTCTTGCCCACGTCTATCTCGGCTACTGGGTGGAGAACAGCCGCAAGATGGACTACAAGCGTCGCTTCAAGCCCATGGAAGGTCTGATCGGCACCCGCTGGCAGGAGCTGGCACTGCCGCCCGCCTGAGCCGCCGCGGCGCCGGCAGGTTGCCCCCGCACTGCTCTTTCCCGATAATGCCGGCCTTCTAAAAGGACGAGTATCGTCGCAAAGGGCGTATGGCGAAGGAAGATCATATTGAAATGGCCGGCACCGTGCTGGAAACGCTGCCGAACACCACCTTCCGCGTGAAACTGGAGAACGGCCACGTGGTTGTCGCCCATATTTCCGGCCGCATGCGCAAGAACTACATCCGCATCCTCACGGGCGACAAGGTCAAGGTTGAACTGACGCCCTACGACCTCAGCAAAGGCCGCATCACCTTCCGCGACAAGTGAGTTTGTCGCACAGCGACACACTCATCCCCGCGCAAGCGGGGATCCATCGCTCAAGCGCGTAGCGAAACCCTCTAGGCGCAAGCGGGGATTGAGTGCCACCCTGGCTGTTCGCGCTGTACCCTGGATTCCCGCTGCGGCAGGAATGACCAACAAAAAGCCCGCTCATGAGCGGGCTTTTTTGTTTGACGCCAGAGGCGCGAACTCAGACCGGTTCCAGCGTGGTCGGCTTCTCGCGTGCCTCCACCTCGAACACCGGCTCGTCCTTCTCGCCCATCACCGCGTGCACGCGGCCGCCGTTGGCGAGCTTGCCGAACAGCAGTTCCTCGGCCAGCGGACGCTTGATGCTTTCCTGGATCACGCGCGCCATCGGGCGGGCACCCATCTTCACGTCGTAGCCGCGATCCGCCAGCCACAGACGCACGGACTCGTCCACTTCCAGCTGCACATGCTTGGCGGCCAGCTGCTCTTCCAGCTGCATGAGGAACTTGTCCACCACGCGCAGAATCTCGCGGCGGCCCAGCGGCGCGAACTGCACGATGGCGTCCAGGCGGTTGCGGAACTCCGGCGTGAACATCTTGCGCATCACTTCCATGGCATCGGTGGTGTGGTTCTGCTCGGCGAAGCCCATGCTGCGACGCGAGGATTCCTCGGCGCCGGCATTGGTGGTCATCACCAGAATCACATTGCGGAAGTCCGCCTTGCGGCCGTTGTTGTCGGTGAGCGTGCCGTGGTCCATGACCTGCAGCAGCAGGTTGAACACATCCGGATGGGCTTTTTCGATTTCATCGAGCAGCACCACCGCGTGCGGATGCTTGATCACCGCCTCGGTGAGCAGGCCGCCCTGATCGAAGCCGACATAGCCCGGCGGCGCGCCGATCAGGCGCGACACCGTGTGCCGCTCCATGTATTCGGACATGTCGAAGCGGATCATCTCGATGCCCAGCAGCTGCGCCAGCTGACGGGTGACCTCGGTCTTGCCCACGCCGGTGGGACCGGCGAGCAGGAAGGAGCCGATCGGCTTGTCGGGATTGCCCAGGCCCGAACGCGAGAGCTTGATCGCCGAAGTCAGCTGGTCGATGGCCGTGTCCTGGCCAAAGATCACCAGCTTCAGATCGCGCTCCAGCGTGGCGAGCTTGTCGCGGTCATTGGCCGAGACGCTCTTGGGCGGGATGCGCGCAATGCGGGCAACGGTTTCTTCGATGTCCCGCACCTGCACGGTCTTGCGCTTCTTGCTCTCCGGCAGCAGACGCAGACGCGCGGCGGCCTCGTCGATGACGTCGATGGCCTTGTCCGGCAGATGGCGGTCGGTGATGTGCCGCGCCGAGAGTTCCACCGCCGAGCGCAGCGCGCCGCGGGTGAACTGCACCTGGTGATGATCCTCGAAGCGGGCGCGCAGGCCTTCGAGAATCTTCACGGCGTCGTCCACGCTGGGCTCACCCACGTCGATCTTCTGGAAGCGGCGCGCCAGGGCGCGGTCCTTTTCGAAGATGCCGCGATATTCCTGGTAGGTGGTCGAGCCCATGCAGCGGATCTCGCCGGAGGCGAGCAGCGGCTTGAGCAGGTTTGAGGCATCCATGACACCGCCGCTGGCGGCGCCGGCCCCGATGATCATGTGGATCTCGTCAATGAAGACGATGGAACCGGGACGCTTCTGCAGGTCATTGATGACCGCCTTGAAGCGCTTTTCGAAGTCGCCACGGTACTTGGTGCCGGCAATCAGGCTGCCCAGGTCGAGACTGAACACCACGGCGTTGCGCAGCAGATCCGGGACCTTGCCTTCGACGATCAGCCAGGCCAGGCCTTCGGCAATGGCGGTCTTGCCCACGCCGGCCTCGCCGACCAGCAGCGGATTGTTCTTGCGGCGGCGGCAGAGCGTCTGCATCACCCGCTCGATTTCCAGATCGCGGCCGATCAGGGGGTCGATCTTGCCTTCGGCGGCGCGCTCATTGAGGTTGACCGCGTACTGCTCCAGCGGGCTCTGGTTGGTGCTGCGCTCGCTGCTTTCCTCGCCGGACTCGGATTCGGCCGGCTTGTCCGGCGCGGCGTTACGCGACACGCCATGCGAGATGTAGTTGACGATATCCAGGCGCGTCACGCCCTGCTCGCCGAGCAGATACACGGCGTGCGTGTCCTTTTCCGAAAAGATCGCGACCAGCACGTTGAGCGTGGTGACTTGTTTCTTGCCGGCGGCCTGCACGTGGTAAATGGCCCGCTGCAGCACGCGCTGGAAGGACAAGGTGGGCTGCACCTCGTGCTTTTCCAGCTCCTTGACCGCCTGGATGTGGGTCTGGATGTAGTCCTTGAGCGCGGCTTCGAGCTTCTCGCTGTCGGCGCCTGCGGCGCTCAGCGCACCGGCGACCTGCGTATCCGACAGCAGGGCCAGCAGGAGATGCTCTACCGTGAGCAGTTCGTGACCCTGCATGCGGGCCGAGACGAATGCGGCATCCAGCGCTTTTTGCAGCTCTTCACTCAACATTTGCGAACTCTCCGCGCCTTATCAGCGTCAGACTAAAGTGACTTACGCCTTCTCCATGACCGTCAGCAGGGGGTGTTGGTTCTTGCGAGCAAACGCATTGACCTGCGCAGTCTTGGTTTCAGCGATCTCGGCGGGAAAAATGCCCGCCACACCCCGGCCCTCGGTATGAATCTGCAGCATGATCTGTACCGCCTTTTCCCGGTTGTGCCGGAAGAACTGCTGCAAAACCTGGACCACGAATTCCATCGGGGTGTAGTCATCATTGATCATGATGACCTTGTACATGGGCGGGGGCGCGAGGCCGGGCTTGGCCTCCTCCACCGCCAGACCTTGGTTGTCACCGGGACGTGTCAGCTCGTTGCTCATGTCCCGCAGTTTACCCCTTCCGGTCCGGCGGCCAAGATGCTTTTCCTGTCCTGTTTCATGAATCTTGAATTTGGGTCGATTCCTCCAGCCTCAAGAGCAGCGATGACACATTGTCATCGCCTGCCGGTATGATGCCGAGCCCATGGCGCAATCCATCTCCCTGCAGCGGCTCTCCCGCTGGTACGAACAATACGGCCGCCAGCTGCCGCCCGCTGCTACGCTCATCCTGCTGCTTATCAGCGCCCATCTGGCAGCGCGGCTATGCTGGTCCCTGATACCCCTGCCGGCAGAGGTCCGCTGGCAGCCGCCCGTCATTTCCCCGTCATCGCGGCCGGATGCGCGTCAGGTCGACGTCCAGGCGCTGGCCGAACGCCATTTGTTTGGCACCTGGCAGGCACCCACCGCCGCCGACGCCGCCGAGGCGCCGGAGACACGCCTGTCGCTGACCCTGCTGGGCATCCTGGCGTCCAGCAAGCCCGAGGGCTCGCGCGCCCTGATCGGCAGCTCCGACGGCGAGGAAAAGCCCTACGCGATCAGCGACGAGGTGATACGCGGCGTGACGCTGCAGGCGATTTTTGCCGACCGCGTGGTGCTCTCGCGCAATGGCGTGCTGGAAACCCTGCGCCTGCAGAAGGACGCCCCCATCGAAGGCAGCACCCCGGATCAGAACGTCAGCAGCGCCGCCGGCTCGCAGCTCGGACAGATCCGCGACCAGATCATGGCCGACCCCAGCAAGGCGGCGCAGTACATCCGCGTGCAGCCGGCCATGGTCAACGGCGCGATGCGCGGCTTCCGCATCTATCCAGGCCGCGAACGCGAGGCCTTCAACAATCTGGGCCTGCGCCCCGGCGATCTGGTCACCGCGGTCAATGGCATACAATTGGACGATAGCCAGAAAGCCCTGCAGACCCTGACCGACATGGCCAAGGTCGGATCGGCGTCGGTGACCATCGAACGCGGCGGGCAGAGCCAGCTCCTAAACCTGAATTTCAACTAATGACGACTATGCGCAAAGCGTTTGCAGGCGCGCTGCTGGCTCTGGCCTGCCTGGTCACGGCGCCGGCCCGTGCCGATATCACGCTGAACCTGAAGGACGCCGACATCAGCACCCTGATCGCCACGGTCAGCGATGTCACCGGCAAGAACTTCATCGTCGACAACCGCGTCAAGGGCAAGGTCACGGTGGTCTCGGCCTCGCCGATGAATGCCAACGCACTCTACGAAACCTTCCTGGCGGTGCTGCAGGTCAACGGTTTTGCGGCGGTGCCGGCGGGCAACACGATCAAGATCATCCCCGAGGCCAACGTCCGTCAGGAAGCCAGCCCCTACACCTCCGACGGCAGCGGCCTGCCGCGCGACGACGTGGTCACCCATGTCTATCAGCTGCAGAACGTCAGCGCCACGCAGCTGGTGCCGATTCTGCGTCCCCTGATTCCGCAATGGGGACATCTGGCCGCGTATCAGGCCAACAACACCCTGATCATTTCCGACCGCGCCGCCAACGTCGCGCGCCTGGGCAAGCTGATCGCGCAGATGGATCAGGCCGGCGACCGCGACATCGAAAAGCTGCATCTGAAATACGCCTCGGCGGCCGACACCGTGCGTGTGCTGACCTCGATGCTGCAGCAGGACGTCAAGCAGGGCGATGCTGCCGCCAACAAGCCGATGGTGATCGCCGACGAGCGCAGCAACAGCATCCTGATCGGCGGCGACAAGACCGACCGCGACCGTTTGATCGCGGTGGTCAAGGAGCTGGATGTGGAGCTGCCCGACGGCGGCAGCACCCAGGTGGTGTATCTGCGCTACGCCAGCGCCGAGAACCTCGCGCCGATCCTGGAAGGCTATGCCCAGCAGATCAAGAAGGCCGACAGCGCCGGCGGCACATCCGGCGCTGCAGCGCCCAGCACGCCGGCCGCCAGTTCCAGCAGCAGCGGAGGCGGCAACGGCGATTCGCGCGTGCTCGCCGACAAGGACACCAACTCGCTGATCATCACCGCCGCGCCCAAGGCCATGCGCCAGATCCGCGACGTGATCGCGCAGCTGGACATCCAGCGTGCGCAGGTGCTGGTGGAAGGCATCATCGCGGAAGTCAGTGCCAACAAGCAGCGCGACGTCGGCGTGAACTGGGCGGTGTACAACCCCGACCGCATCGCCGCCGCCGGCATTCTGAGCAGCTCCGTGTCCAGTGCCCTGAGCAGCCTCGGCAGCGCTGCCGCCAGCACCAGCAGTTCCAGCAGCAGCAACAACGCGCTGATCGGCGCCGCCGCCGGCGCGCTCACCAGCGGCGGCAACATGGTGATCGGCTCCACCACCGGCAACACCATCTTCGGCGCACTGATTCAGGCCATGCGCAGCGACGGTGACACCAATGTGCTGTCGACGCCCTCGCTGGTGACGCTGGACAACGAGGAAGCCAAGTTCTCGGTCGGCCAGGAAGTGCCCTTCCTGTCCGGCAGCTACGCCAACACCGGCACCACCAGCGCCACCGGCGTGGTCAATCCCTTCCAGACCATCAACCGCAAGGATGTCGGCCTGACGCTGTCGGTGACACCGCAGATCAGCGGCGTGGGCGACACCATCAAGCTCAAGATCAATCTGGAGACTTCCGGCATCGCCAGCGGCGCCGCCGGCTCGGCCAATCTGATCACCAACAAGCGCACGCTGAGCAATGTGGTGGGCATCGAGAACGGCCAGATCCTGGTGATCGGCGGCCTGATCGACGATCAGCTGCAATCCAGCCAGACCGCGATTCCCTTGCTGGGCGACATTCCGCTGATCGGCGGCCTGTTCCGCAGCAACAGCGTCAAGAAGTCCAAGCAGAACCTGATGCTGTTCATCCGGCCGACCATTCTGCGCAAGGCGGCCGACATCGATTACTACACGCGCATCAAGTACGACGGCGTGCGCCAGAGTCTGGTCGATGCCGCCAACCGCGGCGGCGGCAAGACCAATCCGCTGCTCAAGCCCTATGACGACTACCTGAAGGATCGCGCGCCGAGCAGCAACGAAGCGCCGCCGCCTGCCGCCAGCAGCGCCGGGCCCGGTGCGTTGCAGGCGCCGCCCAGCGACGCCAAGTCCGGCAACTGAGACTGCGCATGCAAGCGCCGCTGCGTCGTCCGCCCTTCACCTTTGCCAAGCGTCACGGCCTGATCGTCACCGAGGATCTGGGCGAGCAGGTGCTGGCCGTGATCCGCCCGGGCACGAGCCTGGACGCGGTGCAGGAGACGCGCCGCTACGTCGGCCGGCCGCTGAAGCTGCAGAGCGTGGACGCCGCCAGCTTCGACGCCCTGCTCTCGCGCACCTACGAGGGCCAGACCGCCGCCACCGCCAGCCTGATGGACCGCCTGCAGGACGACGAGGCCGATCTCGACGCGCTGGCCCAGGCCCTGCAGGAAAACCAGGACCTGCTGGACAGCGACGACGATGCGCCGGTCATCAAGTTCATCAACGGCCTGCTGGTGGAAGCCATCCGCGAGAACGCCTCGGACATCCACATCGAAAGCTTCGAGTCGCGCCTGCAGATCCGCTTTCGCGTCGACGGCGTGCTGCGCGAGGTGATGTCACCGCCGCGCCAGCTGGCGCCGCGCCTGGTCTCGCGCATCAAGGTGATGGCCAAGCTCGACATCGCCGAAAAGCGTCTGCCGCAGGACGGCCGCATCTCGCGCGGCTTCGGCGGCCGCAAGGTGGACGTGCGCGTCTCCACCATTCCCACCGGCACCAATCAGGAACGCGTGGTGATGCGTATCCTCGACAAGCAGGCCGAGAAGCTCGATCTGGAGCAGCTGGGCCTGGATGAGGCCGCCATCGCCGCGCTCAAGCGCATCATCCACCACCCTTACGGCATTCTGCTGGTCACCGGCCCCACCGGCTCGGGCAAGACCACCACCCTGTACTCGGCGCTGTCGGTGCTCAATGACCGCTCGCGTAACATCATGACCGTGGAAGACCCCATCGAGTACTACATCGACGGCGTCGGCCAGACTCAGGTCAACACCAAGGTGGAAATGACCTTCGCACGCGGCCTGCGCGCGATTCTGCGCCAGGACCCGGACGTGGTGATGGTCGGTGAAATCCGCGATCTGGAAACCGCCGAGATTGCGGTGCAGGCCTCGCAGACCGGCCATCTGGTGCTCTCGACCCTGCACACCAACACCGCGGTCGGCGCGGTCACGCGTCTGCGCGACATGGGCGTGGAGCCTTACCAGCTCTCCTCCTCGCTCATCGGTCTGGTGGCGCAACGCCTGGTGCGCCAGCTCTGCGCCCACTGCAAGCAGGCTTACGAGGCGCCGATCGCCGAGAAGGAACAGCTGGGTCTGGACCCGGCGCAGCCGCTGACCCTGTACAAGGCGGTGGGCTGCGCGCAGTGCCGTCACACCGGCTACTTCGGGCGCAGCGGCATCCATGAAGTGATCGAAGTGGACCGCACCCTGGAGGCGATGATTCACGACAACGCCTCCGAGCAGCAGCTGGAAGCCTACGCCCGCAAGAACAGCCCCGGCATCCTGCAATCCGGGCGCAACAAGGTGATCGCCGGCCACACCACGCTGCGCGAGGTCTTGCGCGTGACGATCGAGGAGTGACGGTACGTGAGGCCTGAGGCGCGACAGCAAGCAGGCCGGTGCGGCGCGATCGCTGCGTTGTGCCCGCCCGCCAAGCGCCGGCCCGCCTCTCAAGCCTCGCGTTAAATGGCCGCCTACGAATACACCGCACTCGACGCCCAGGGCCGCGAGAAGCACGGCCTGATCGAAGGCGATACGCCGCGTCATGCCCGCCAGCTGCTGCGTGAGCGCGGCCTGTCGCCGCTGCAGGTGCAGGAAGTCGCCGAGAAACGCGGCGGCGCGGGCAGCCCCTTCCAGCGCGGCGGCATCAGCGGCGCGGAGCTGTCGCTGTTCACCCGCCAGCTGGCGATTCTGGTGCGCTCCGGCCTGCCGCTGGACGAGGCGCTCACCGCCGTGTCGGAGCAGAGCGAGAGCAAGCGCGTGAAACGCGTGGCGCTGGGCGTGCGCGCCGGCGTGGTGGAAGGCAACACCCTGGCGCATTCGCTCAACCAGTTTCCCAATGCCTTTCCGGCCCTGTTCCGCGCCACCGTGGAAGCCGGCGAGCAGTCGGGCAAGCTCGATCACATCCTCGAACGGCTCGCCGACTACGTCGAGCGCCGGCAGGTCCTGCGCCAGAAAGTCAGTCTGGCGCTGATCTATCCGGTGATGTTGACCCTGGTCGCCATCACCGTGATCGTGGCCCTGCTCACCTACGTGGTGCCGCAGGTCGTGGAGGTGTTCACCAGCATCGACGCGCAGCTGCCGGTGCTGACGCGCGCGCTGATTGCGATCTCCGCATTCCTGCGCGAATTCGGCCTGTATCTCTTGCTGCTGCTGGGCCTGGGCATCTTCGTCTTCCTGCGCATGATGCGCGGCGAGGCCTTCAAACGCCGCGTGCATGCGCTGATCCTGCGCATGCCGCTGGTGGGCCGGCTCACCCGCGGCAGCAACACCGGCCGCTTCACGCGCACCCTGGGCATTCTGTTCGGCTCGGGCGTGCCGATTCTGGATGCCATGCGCATCGGCACCCAGGTGGTGGGCAATCTGCCGATGCGCGAGGCGATCAACGAGGCGGCGATCAAGGTGCGCGAAGGGGCCCCCTTGTCGCGCTCGCTGGCTGCCAGCAAGCTGTTCCCGCCAATCACCGTGCATCTGATTGCCAGCGGCGAATCCTCCGGCAAGCTCGACGAGATGCTCAACCGCTCGGCGGAGAATCAGGAGCGCGAGGTGGAGCTGCTGGTGGCCACCACGGTGAGCATTTTCGAGCCGGCCCTGATCGTGGTGATGGGCGGCATCGTGCTGCTGATCGTGCTGGCGATATTGGTACCGATTTTCGACCTGAACCAACTCGTCAAGTGAGCCGGCTGCGAGCCATCCATGGCGCTTGAGTCCTGCCTCGCCATCCATGGCGGGGCGTTCAGCGGCGCACGAAGCCTGGCTTCGTCAGCGCGCCGCGTCACCCAATTTTCGATCTGAACCAGCTGGTCAAGTAACGACCGACCGCGCCTTGGCAGTGCTCAGCTGGTGGCGCGTACCACCAGCTCCGTGGGCAGCATCACCGACTCGGGCGTTTCGCCGGCGACGATCTTCAAGAGCTGATCGACCAGCGCGCGACCGGCATCGACCACCGGTTGGCGCACCGTGCTCAGCTCCGGATGGAAATAGCGCGCCAGTTCGATATCGTCATAGCCGGTCACGGCCACATCATCCGGCACACGCTTGCCCACGGCACGCAGACCGTTGATCACAGTCATCGCCAGCAGATCGCTGCAGGCGAACACGGCGTCGAAGGCAATCTGCGCATCGAGCAGGTGCTTGAGCGCGGCGCGGGCGCTGTCCTCGGCAAAAGCCACCGACAGCTTGAGCTGCTCCGGCACCGTCAGACCGGCGCGCTGATGCGCGAGCAGGAAGCCTTCGAGACGCTGCGCCACTTCAGGAAAACGCGCATCGCCGAAGAACGCGATGCGACGACGACCGCGCTCCAGCAGATGCGCGGTGGCCAGTGCGCCGCCGAGCACATTGTCGCCGCCGACCGTGCAGTAGAGTTGCTGCGGTAACTGAGCCCCCCAGACCACCACCGGCAGACGGCGCAAGGCCATGGCATTGAGCTGATCGTGATGCAGCCACTGTCCGATCATGATGATGCCCACCGCACGCCCGGTGTCGTAGAGACGGCTGACCGCATCCAGATGTTCGGCATCGACACGCGACAGCAGCATGTCGTACCCGCGCTCGGTGAGCGCATCGGCGAGACTGCCGACCATGCTCAGGAAGAAGGGATCGGAAACATGCTGGCGGGTGGCGCTGTCCAGCGGCACCACCACCGCCACCGTGCGGTTCTGCCGCGTGCGCAGGCTCTGCGCGCCGGCATTGATGGAGTAGTTCAGGGAGCGCGCCAGATCGGCGATGCGCTGCCGCGTCTGCTCGTTGATCAGCTGGCTGCCGGCCAGCGCCCGGGAAACGGTGGACACCGAAACTCCCGCCATACGGGCGATATCGGCCATCTGCAGGCGCCGGCTTGCCGCCGGCAGTTCCTGCTGCGCCTTCTCTCGCTTGCTCGATTTGTCAGGCATGAGTCCCAGACCGTGTTCAGTCGCTTGGCGGCATTCTACAAAGCGGCTCCGACTGCATACTGTGTCGCACTTGGCGACAGGAATCACGATACGACTTGCAATCGATTGCAATATGATCTAAAAAATGGCGGCGGGCATGGCTACCGTTTTAATGCAATCGTTTTCATCACAGCGGGCACTTCGGTGCCGGCGCTGCAAAACGACCCCTAGACCGAGCCCGACCAAAACAATACGGAGGATGCTCATGAGAAACCTGTGCTTCACTGTCACGCCCTGGGCTGCCGCCCTGTCCCTGGCCCTGGCCGCGATGGCCAGCGCGCACGCCCAGGAGGCCGCCGAGCCGCCCGCCGCCACCGCGCCGACAGCTGACGCGGCCACCGGCCCGCTGGATCTGGACGAGGTGGTGGTGACCGCCTCGCTGGCCAAGGCCTCCAAGATGGACAGCAGTGTCTCGGTGAGCACCCTGGACGCCGAACAGATTCTGCAGAGCGGCGCCAGCAGCACCGCCGAACTCCTGCGCAGCATCCCCGGGGTGCGCTCGGAATCCTCCGGCGGCGAGAGCAATGCCAATCTCACGGTGCGTGGCGTGCCGATCTCGGCCGGCGGTTCACGCTATGTGCAGTACCAGGAAGACGGCTTGCCGATCCTGCAGTTCGGTGACATCGCCTTCGCCACGCCCGACAGCTTCGTGCGCACCGACCTCTACACCAGCCGCCTGGAAGTGATTCGCGGCGGCTCGGCGTCCACGCTGGCCAGCAATGCGCCCGGCGGCATCATCAATTTCATCAGCAATCGCGGCGAACACCCCGGCGGCAGCGCGGCCATCAGCTATGGCCTGGATTTCGAACAGACCCGCTACGACCTCGCCTATGGCGGTCCTGCCGGAGACAGCAATCGTTTCTTCGTCGCCGGACACTACCGCTCCGGTGAGGGCATGCGCAACGGCGGGGTGGGCATCGAACAAGGCGGTCAGCTGCGCGGCAATTTCACGCACGATTTCGAAAACGGTTCGGTCACGGTCAGCTTCAAGCATCTGGACGATCACTCGCCCACCTATCTGCCGGTGCCGGTGCAGTTCAGCAGCAGCGGCAAGATCTCCCGGCGTCCCGGCATCGACCCGCGCAAGGCCAGCTTCTACTCGCCGTACTGGCAGCTCGACGCCACGCTGGCGCGCGACAACACACGCGTGCTGTCCGACATCAACGACGGCCTCACCGCCAAGACCGATGCCATCGGCGTGGACGCGCAGTTCGATCTGGGCCAGGGCTGGTCGCTGTCGGAGAAGTTCAGCCACGCCAGCAACAGCGGTCGCTTCATCGGCATCTTCCCGGGCGATGATCCGGCCAGCGTCAGCACCACCTACCTCACCGGCCCCAAGGCCGGCCAGGCTTACAACGGCCCGGCCTTCCACGCCGTGGTGTTCAACACCTCGCTGGATGATCTGGGCCTCACCGCCAACGACCTGAAGCTGGAGAAAAGCCTGAACCTCGGCGAGGCCACGGTGAAGGCCAGCGCGGGTATCTACACCGCCACGCAGAATCTCGCCGTCACCTGGAACTTCAACCAGTACCTGCTCGAAGCCAGCGGCAACAAGCCGGCCATGCTCAATGACGCAAGCAATGGCACGGTGGCTTTTGGTGGCTGCTGTTCCAACACCCAGGATTCGCAGTACCGCAGCACCTCGCCGTATGCGGCCCTGAGCCTGAACTTCGGTGCGCTGAACCTGGACGGCAGTCTGCGCCGCGACAAGCAGAAAGCCACCGGCAGCTATAACCAGCTTGGCTTTGCCGGCAGCGGCGCCACGCAGTACGACCTGAGCAAGGCGCGTGCGATCGATTACGAGGTGGACCACAACTCGTATTCGGTGGGCGCCAACTACCGCCTCAGCAACGATCTGGCACTGTTCGCGCGCTACAGCGACGGCGTTGCCTTCAACGCCGACCGCATCACTTTCTTCCACGCCGCCGCGCAGGTGGATGGTTCCTCGCCGGTGCCGGTCAACGAGATCAAGCAGACCGAGGCCGGTGTGAAGTGGCGTCATCAGGATCTGAGCAGCTTCCTCACCTTCTTCCAGGCCAAGACCGACGAAAGCAATTTCGACGTGACCACGCAGAAGGGTAGCGCCAACCGCTACGACGCCAAGGGTGTGGAGCTGGAGCTGGGTTACCGGCTCGGCGGCTTCAGCCTGGGCGGCGGCCTGACCTATACCGATGCCGAGGTGAAGGATTCCACCAGCCCCGCGCTGATCGGCAAGGCCCCCAAGCGTCAGGCCAGGCTGGTGTATCAGCTCACACCCTCCTACGCCATCGGCGAGCTGATGCTGGGCGCCAGCCTGGTCGGCACCGGCAGCGCCAAGGACGACGGCCCGGCCGGAGCGCTCAGCGTCACCCTGCCCTCGTATCTGGTGGTGAACGCCTTCGCCAGCTATCAGCTGGTGACGAACACGGAGCTGGCGCTGAGCGCGAACAATCTTTTCGACACGCTGGGCTACACCGAATCCAACGATGGCCGCCAGGCAGCGCGCGCCATCGATGGCCGCTCGATGAAGGCCAGTCTCAAGTACCGGTTCTAGGCGCATGCAGTGTTGGGAGCGCGGTGGCAGTCCCCTGCGCTGCGCTCCTTCTTTTACAAGGTCGGCCTCATGGATGGGCAAAAACAGATGAACGCGGAGGACGAATACACGGCACGTCTGGCCGTGCACCGCGACAAGCTGCATGCCTGTCTTTACAGCCTCTACGGCCGGCATGCGGATTTTGAAAACTGGTTCGCGCAGCTGCTCCGGCAAGCCGGCCATCGCCATGCGCAACGTAGCGCGGCCCTGCGAGCGCTGGACGCGCGCCGGCAGGCTGCACCCGACTGGTTTGCTCACGAGCGGATGCTGGGCTACTGCGCCTACGTCGATCGCTTCGCCGGCGATCTGCAGGGCCTTGCCCAGCGCATCGACTACCTGCGTGAACTGGGGGTGCGCCATCTGCATCTGCTGCCGTTCCTCAAGATGCGCGCACAGGACAACGACGGCGGCTTTGCGGTTTCCAGCTTCGAGGCGGTGGAGCCGTCCCTGGGCAGCATGGCCGATCTGGAAGCGCTCACCGCCGCCCTGCGCGAAGCGGACATCAGCCTCTGCGCCGACTTCGTGCTCAATCACGTCGCCGACGATCACCCCTGGGCACAGGCGGCCAGAAGCGGTGATGCGCAGCATCGCGCCTTCTTTCATCTGTTCGACGATCAGGCGCAATGCGCACAGTACGAGCGCCATCTGAATCAGGTCTTCCCGCACAGCGCGCCCGGCAATTTCACCTACGTGACAGCGCTCGGCGCCTGGGTGTGGACCACGTTCTATCCCTATCAGTGGGATCTGAACTACGCCAATCCGCAGGTGTTCGCGGCCATGGCCGATGCCCTGCTCCAGCTGGCCAATCGCGGCATCGAGGTGTTTCGCCTGGATTCGGCACCGTTTCTCTGGAAACGCCTGGGCAGCAGCTGCCAGAACCTGCCCGAGGTGCATGTACTGCTCAAGGCGCTGCGCGGCCTGATCGAACTCGTCGCCCCGGGCTGCCTGCTGCTGGCCGAGGCCATCGTGCCCAGCCAGGAACTGCCGCCGTACTTCGGCGCCGGCGATGAATGCCATCTGGCCTATCACAGCAGTCTGATGGCGGCGGGCTGGGCGGCGCTGGCGCAGGAGCGCAGCGACATCCTGCGCGAGGTGATGGCGAGCACGCCGACGCTGCCGATGCCGGCCAGCTGGCTCTGTTATGTGCGCTGTCACGACGACATCGGCTGGCAGGTCCTGGCCAACGACTACCGTCGCATGGGTTCCGGCAGTCATGAACTGCACGCCGTCTCGGCTTTCTACAACGGCCGCGATCCGCGCAGTTATGCGCAGGGCGCGGCCTTCCAGAGCGACGATCCCAAGGCCGCGCACGGCAGCAATGGCATGAGCGCTTCCCTGCTGGGTTTTGAGCGCGCGCGGGATGCGCAGGACACCGAGCTGGCGCTGCGCCGCCTGCTGCTGCTCTACGGCCTGGCCTTCAGCTTCGGCGGACTGCCGGTGATTTACATGGGCGATGAGCTGGCGCAGACCAATGACAGTGCCGACAGTGCGCAGGCCCGCGCCGCCGCCGATGGCCGCTGGCTGCAGCGTCCGGTTCTGGACAGCACACGTCTGGCGCAGCGCCACGATGCGCAGCAGCCCTCCGGGCGCTCCTACCAGGCCTTGCGCGAGCTGATCCAGCTGCGTGCCGCCTTGCCGGAACTGGCCGCGAACGCGCCGCGACAGCTGCTGCGCAGCCAGGAACCGGCGCTGCTGGCCTTCGAGCGCGACGCTTCGCTGCGGGTGCTCGCCAATTTTTCCTCGCGGCCGCTGCCGCTGTCTTCGCTGCGCGCGGAGCTGAACATGCCGGCCTCGGACTGGCATCTGCTGTGGCGCGCGCAGGCCGCGGCCAGTGACGAGGCGCTGCTGCCCTGGGAAATGCTCTGGATGCAGCGCAGATGAGCGATCCCTACGAGGTCCTGCTGTTCGGCGAAGCACTCGTCGATCAGTTCGAGGAACGCACGGTGGTGGGCGGCGCCCCCTTGAATGTCGCGCGCCATCTCGCCGGCCTGGGCCTCAAACCCCTGCTGATCACGCGCATCGGCCGGGATGCCGTCGGCGAGCTGATCCGCGCCGAGTTCGCCCGCTTCGGCCTGTCCGAGGACGCGCTGCAGCTGGATCCGCATCTGGGCAGCGGACGGGTGCGCGTGCATGCGACAGCCGGCGGGGAACATCGTTTCGAGATTTTGGAAGCACGCGCCTACGACGCCATCGAGGCCGCGCCGGCCCTGGCCGCCGCCCGCGCGGCCGCTGGCGCGACGCTCTACTTCGGCAGCCTGGCACAGCGCGCTGCGGGCTCGCGACTGAGTCTGGCGCAGCTGCGCCGCGAACATCGCGGTCCCGGCTTCTGCGATCTGAACTGGCGCGAAAACCAGCTGCCACTGGCGGAAGCGCTGCCCAGCCTGCGTGGCTGCAGCACGCTCAAGCTCAACGAAACGGAGCTGCGGCTGCTGCAGCAACAGCTCTGCCTGCCGTCCAGCACCGCCAGGGCACTGCTGGGTCAGCTCGGCATCGGCCAGCTGCTGGTCAGCTGCGGTGCCCACGGCGCCTGGAGTCTGGACAGCGAAGGCCGGCGCCAGGAAGTGGCGGCACCTGCGCAGGACAGACTGGTCGACACCGTCGGTGCCGGCGATGCCTTTGCCGCCGTGATGCTCTGCGCGCAACGGCGCGGCTGGCCGCTGCCGCAGGCGCTGCAACGCGCCACGGCCTTTGCCAGCGCGATCTGCGGCATTCGCGGCGCGGTGCCCGATTCGCTGGACTTCTACAAGCCCTGGCGCCAAGCCTGGGCATTGCGCTGCGCCTGAAGCACTGCGCGATACTGCCGCGCGCCTTTTCCGCCGACGAGGTCCTTGAATGAGCCTGCCGATGCCGCCGCTGCGCCTGCGCCAGATTCTCAGCATGAATCTGGGCTTCTTCGGCATCCAGTACAGCTTCGGCCTGCAGCAGGCCAACATGAGTCCGCTGTATCGCTATCTGGGCGCCGACGAGGCCAGCCTGCCGTATCTGTGGCTGGCCGGACCGATGACCGGCCTGCTGGTGCAGCCGATCATCGGTGCGCTGAGCGACCGCAACACCAGCCGCCTGGGCCGGCGCACGCCCTACTTCCTGATCGGCGCCATCCTCTGCAGCCTCTGTCTGCTGGCCATGCCCTTCAGTCCCACGCTATGGGCCGCCGCCGGTCTGCTCTGGCTGCTGGACGCCGGCAACAACATCACCATGGAGCCGTATCGCGCCTTCGTCAGCGACCGCCTGCCACCGGCGCAGCGACCGCTGGGCTTTCTCACGCAGAGCGCCTTCACCGGTCTGGGCCAGACCCTGGCCTATCTCACACCCAGCCTACTGGTGCTGCTGGGCATGCCCAAGGACGCGCTCAGCGGCAATCACATTCCGCTGATCACGTATGCGGCCTTCATGATCGGCGCGGTGATTTCCATCGTCACCATCCTGTGGACCGTGCGCAGCACGCCCGAGCCGCCACTGAGTGCAGCGCAGCTCGCCGAGCTGCGCGCGCGCGCCAGCGGCCTGGCGGCGACCTTGCGTGAGGTGTTTGCGGCGCTGCGCGAGATGCCGCCGACCATGCGCCAGCTGGCGCCGATGATGCTCTGCCAGTGGTATGCGATGTTCTGCTACTGGCAGTACATCACACTGTCGCTGGCGCGGACCCTGTTCGACACCGGGGACGCCGGCAGCGCCGGCTTTCGCGAGGCAGGGCTGATCACCGGCCAGATCGGCGCCTTCTACAACTTCGTGGCGTTTCTGAGTGCTTTTGCGCTG
This sequence comes from Solimonas aquatica, assembly GCF_900111015.1. Taxonomy (GTDB): domain Bacteria; phylum Pseudomonadota; class Gammaproteobacteria; order Nevskiales; family Nevskiaceae; genus Solimonas; species Solimonas aquatica. The sequence goes on from NZ_FOFS01000001.1 coordinate 546,015, forward strand.
GCGCGCTATGCACAACGCTTCGGCGCACGCAGCGTGCACAGCCTCTGCCTGCTCGCCGCCGGCATCGGCATGTGGAGCATTCCCGCCATCCACAGCCAGGCGCTGCTGCTGCTGCCCATGGCCTGCATCGGTCTGGCCTGGGCCAGCATCATGGGCAATCCTTACGTGATGCTCGCCGACAGCCTGCCGCCGCAGCGCACCGGCGTGTACATGGGCATCTTCAATCTCTACATCGTGATTCCGATGCTGATCCAGATCTTCACGCTGCCGCTGATCTACCATCGGCTGCTGGACGGCGATCCGCGTCAGGTGATCCGTCTGGCCGGCCTGCTGATGCTGGCCGCCGCCGCCTGCGGTCTGCTGGTGCGCGCAGGCACGCCCAGCGCGCAGCTGCGCGGCGCCTGAGCTGCCTCAGGCCGCCGCCGCGGCGCCCAGCAAGCCGGTATGCGGGTGCGTGATCAGCTGCGTGGGGACGCGGCTGAGCAAGGCACTGAAGCGACCCTTGGCCTCGAAGCGGTTGCGGAAGGCCTCTTTCTGCAGCCAGGGCAGCAGACGCGGCGTGACGCCGCCGGCCAGATACACCCCATCCCAGGCTCCGCTGCCCAGCACCACATCGCCGGCGAATGCGCCCAGCAAGGCGCAGAACAATTCCACGGTGTGCAGGGCCAGCGCATCCGTGCCGCCGGCCGCGCGCTGCGTGATTTCGGCCGGCTGCAGGACCTGCGCATTCACACCGCGCGTCGTGGCCAGCGCACGATACAGATTCACCAGGCCCGGCCCGGACAGCAGGCGCTCCCAGGACACGCGCGGGAATTCGTCGAGCAATACGCGCAGCACCTCGCGTTCCTCGGCGCTGCCCGGCGCAAAGCCCACGTGTCCCCCTTCGGTTTCGATGACGATGGCCTGATGCTGGCGGAGCAGCAGATGCGCCACGCCCAGGCCGGTGCCGGGACCGAGCACGGCATAGCGCGCCTCGGCGCCGCGCACGGGCGGCGCCGCCACTTCGCCCAGGGCCAGCAGATGCTGCGGCGGCAGGCGCGTCACCGCATAGGCCACGGCGGCGAAGTCGTTGATCAGGCGCAGTTGCGCCAGCTGCAACTGCTGGCGCAGCTGCGGAATCGAAAACCGCCAGGGATTGTTGGTGATGACGATCTCATCACCCGCCACCGGCGCCGCCACCGCCAGCACCGCGCGCGTCGGGGCCGCGCGGCCGATGCCGGCGAGGTAATGGCGCAGGGCATCGGCCAGCGAGGCGAAGTCGGCGGTGTGCAGCTCCTGCACCGCCTCCAGCTCGATATGCGCACCGGCTTCACGCGCCAGCGCAAAGCGGGCATTGGTGCCGCCGATATCCGCCACCAGCAAATCCGGATTTTCGCGCTGCGGGTTCATGATCGCGTCCTTGTTTCAGCTGTCGGTTTCACGGATGCGCCGTGCTCGCAGCGCCTGCTTGCTGCGCTGCAGGCGCTCGGCCGCCGCCGGACCCAGCTTCAGGCCCAGCGCCACCGCCAGCACATCGAGCACCATCAGATGCGCCAGGCGCGACACCATCGGTGCCTGCAAATCCGGATCCTCCGGCACATCGGCCGGCAGCAGAATCGCGGCGCGACGCGCCAGCGGCGAAGCGGCGGTGGTCAGCGCAATCACGCAGGCCCCGGATTCGCGTGCGATCTCCGCCGCCGCGCACAGCTCGCTGCTGCGGCCACTGGCGGAAATCGCCAGCACCACATCGTCATTCTGCAAGACGCCGGCGGCCATCGCCATGCTGTGGCTGTCGCTGTAGCAGGCGGTGTTGAGCCCGTAGCGGAACAGCTTGTGCTGGGCATCCTGGGCGACGATGCCGGAATTGCCCAGACCATAGAACTCCACGCGGCGCGCGCCGGCAATGGCGTTCACCGCCGCCTCCACCGCCGTCACCGGCAGGCGCTGACGCAGGGCCAGCAAGGCGCCCAGCGCGCGATCAAACACCTTGCCGATCACCTGCTCGGTGCCGTCGCCGGCGGCGACATCCTGATGCACCAGCGGCGCGCCCTCGCCCAGGCTCTGCGCGAGACTCAGTTTGAAGCTGCGGAATCCGGAGAAGCCCAGACCGGCGGCGAAGCGCGCCACGGTGGGCTGGCTCACGCCGACGCGGGCGGCGAGTTCGGCAATCGACAGATGCAAGACCTCGGATGGCTGCAGCAGCACGAAATCGGCGACGTTGCGCTCGCTGGGACGCAGCTGCTCGCGGCTGGCGGCGATGCGCAGCAGCAGCGCATTCTGGGCCGGGAGCGGACGCGCCTCAGTCACAGTCGTAGACGGTGAGCGGCGTACCGCCGTACAGCACCGCCGCCACCGGCAGCTCGCTGGGCGGCGCGCTCAGCGCACGCTGCAGGACCGCGCGCTTCACCGGCCCCTGGACCGGCAGCAGCAGCTGGCGCGCGGCGAGCACCGCCGGCAGCGTCAGACTGATGCGCGCATGCGGCGCGCGCGTGGGGCGCACGGCCGCGACGAACGCGGTATTGTCGGCACGCATCGCCGCCGGCGTTTCCACCGCATCGGGAAACAGCGAGGCGGTATGACCGTCCTCGCCCAGACCCAGCACCAGCACATCGCAGTCGGGCAGTTCGCGGCGCTGCAGGGCGCGCGCCTCGTCCAGCCCCTGCTCGGGCGTGGCGGCGGCATTGACCAGCGGCACGAACTTCGCGCCCGCCGCCGCGTTCTGCAGCAGATGCTCGCGCAGCAGGCGTGCGTTGCTGTCGGCATGGGTATCGGCCACCCAGCGGTCATCCACCAGGCCGATCGTCACGCGCGACCAGTCCAGCGCCTCCAGACTCAGCAGTTTGAAGAACGCCACCGGGCTGCGGCCGCCGGACAGGCGCAGGCTGGCATGGCCGCGCGCGGCCAGCGCTTCGCGCATCAGCCCGGCGATGTCCTGCGCCAGCTGCTGCGCCTGCTCGGCGGCATCGCGCGCGGTGCGCAGGCGCAGCGGCGCCGGCAGGGACAGACTCGTCGACATACTCAACTCTCCTCATGCCAGGCCAGACCGTCGCGCGCCAGCAGCGCGCTCGATGCGGTCGGGCCCCAGGTTCCAGCGGGATAGGATTTCGGCGGCAGGGGCTGCTTTTCCCAGGCCTGCATGATCGGCTCCACCCAGGCCCAGGCCGCATCGAGTTCGTCGCGGCGCATGAACAGCGTGAGCCGGCCACGGATCACATCCATGATCAGACGCTCATAGGCGTCCCAGGGCCGCATGTGATAAGTCTCGGCGAAAGCCACGTCCAGGGGAATGGGCTGGATCTGCATGGACTCGCCCGGCACCTTGGCCATCAGATCCAGACGCAGGCCCTCATTGGGCTGCAGGCTGATCACCAGACGGTTGGCGGCGGCACTGCCCGCCACGTTCGGCAGAATCGGATGCGGCACCGCGCGGAAGTTCACCACGATCTCGGCCAGGCGCTCGCTCATGCGCTTGCCGGTGCGCAGGAAGAACGGCACGCCCGACCAGCGCCAGTTGTCGAGTTCGGCGCGGATCGCGACAAAGGTTTCGGTGCGGCTCTGCGCAGGAATACCCGGCTCTTCCAGATAGCCCGGCACCGGCTTGCCGGCGATGGCGCCGGCGCGATACTGGCCGCGCACCACGCGCGTGGCCACATCATCGGTACTCAAGGGCCGCAGCGAGCGCAGCACTTTCAGCTTTTCATCGCGCATGGTGTCGGCCTCGATATTGGCCGGTGGCTCCATGGCGACGATGCACAAGAGCTGCAGCAGATGGTTCTGCACCATGTCGCGCAGCGCGCCGGCGTTGTCGTAAAACTCGCCGCGCCCTTCCACGCCCACGGTCTCGGCGATGGTGATCTGCACATCGCGCACCCAGGCGCGATTCCACAGGGGTTCAAAGAGCAGATTGCCGAAGCGCAGCGCAATCAGGTTCTGCACCGTCTCCTTGCCCAGGTAATGATCGATGCGGAAGATCTGCTCTTCCGCAAACACCCGCCCCACGTCCTCGTTGATGCGCTGCGCCGAGGCGCGGTCGCGGCCCAGGGGTTTTTCCAGAACCACGCGGGCGTTCGGCGTGACCAGACCGGCGGCGCCGAGATTGCCGCAGATGGCGGTGAACAGGCTGGGCGCGGTGGCCAGATAGAACACCCGCACCCGCTGCGGGTCCTGCAGGCGCTGCGCCAGCGCCGCGTAGTCGTCCGGCACGGTGCCATCCAGGCGCTGGTACTCCAGACAGGGCACGAAGCGCTGCCAGGCGGCCTCGGAGAAATCCGCCGCCGGCAGATACTGCCGGCAATGCTGCTCGGCGCGCTGACGGTACTGCTCGTCATTCAGGGCTTCGCGGCCGATGGCGATCACGCGCCAGCCTTGTGCATCGGGACTGTCACGGTGGCGGTAATAGAGCGCCGGAATCAGCTTGCGCATCGCCAGATCGCCGCCACCACCGAACAGCACGAAATCGAATGCTGGTAGCGCCATGCCCGCCCTCTCCTCTCGTCCGGATTTGTGTATTTTTACTACAAAAAATCCAGAGCTGACAAGCAGCCCGTCGAGAAGTGCCACATACCGCGGCAGCGCTTGATTTCCCTTATTAGCTCATTACACTACAGGTGCTTATCGTTTCATCTTGAAGAACGCCGCAGCTCTGAGTCTCGGTGAATCTGTAATTAAACTACAGAAACGCAAGGCCGACTGAAGCCACCAGGACAGGAACATGACCCATCCACTGATTGCCCGTGTCACCGCCCGCATCCAGGAGCGCAGCCGCCCCAGCCGCGAGCCCTACCTCGCCCGCTGCGCCCAGGCGGCGCAAGCCGGCTCGCAGCGTTCGCAACTGTCCTGCACAAACCTTGCCCACGCCATCGCCGCCTCCCCCGCCGAGGAAAAGCAGCAGCTGCGCAATGGCCGCTGGCCCAATCTCGCCATCGTCTCGGCCTACAACGACATGCTGTCGGCGCATCAGCCGTATCAGCGTTACCCGGATCTGATCCGGCAGGCGGCGCGCGAGGTGGGTGCGGTGGCGCAGTTCGCCGGCGGCGTGCCGGCGATGTGCGATGGCGTGACCCAGGGCTACGCCGGCATGGAGCTGTCGCTGTTCTCGCGCGATGTGATTGCCATGGCCACGGCGATTGCCATGTCGCACAACGTCTTCGACGCCGGCCTGTACCTGGGCATCTGCGACAAGATCGTGCCGGGGCTGGTGATCGGCGCGCTGCAGTTCGGTCATCTGCCGGCGATCTTCGTGCCGGGCGGACCGATGAGCACGGGCATGTCCAATCCCGAGAAAGCCAAGATCCGCCAGCTGCATGCGCAAGGCAAGGTGGGACGCGAGGCGCTGCTGGAATCGGAGATGAAGTCCTATCACGAGGCCGGCACCTGCACTTTCTACGGCACCGCCAACAGCAATCAGATGATGATGGAGGTCATGGGCCTGCATCTGCCGGGCGCGGCCTTCGTGACGCCAAACACGGCGCTGCGCGATGCCCTGACCCGCGCCGCCGCGCAGCGTGCCGCGAAGATCTCGCAGCTGGGCGGTGAATACATTCCGATCAGTGCCGTGGTGGACGAGCGCGCCATCGTCAACGCCATCGTCGGCCTGCTCGCCACCGGCGGCTCCACCAATCACACCATCCACCTGGTCGCCATGGCCCGCGCCGCGGGCATCATCATCGACTGGAGCGATTTCGACGCGCTGTCGGCCGAGGTGCCGCTGCTGGCGCGCATCTACCCCAATGGCGGCGCCGATGTGAATCACTTCCACGCCTGCGGCGGCATGGGCTATCTGATCCGCGAGCTGCTGAAGGCCGGCCTGCTGCACGAGGACGTGATGACGGTGGCCGGCCAGGGTCTGGCGCGCTACGCGCAGGAGCCTTATCTGGAAGGCACGCAGCTGGTCTGGCGTGACGCGCCCGACAAGAGCCTGGACGAGAATGTGCTGCGTCCCGCCAGCGCGCCGTTCTCGGCCGACGGCGGCCTGCGCCTGCTGCAGGGCAATCTCGGTCGCGCGGTGATCAAGGTCTCCGCGGTGAAGCCCGAGCATCGCCGGGTGCAGGCGCCGGCCCTGGTCTTCGACAGCCAGGACGCGATGCTGGAAGCCTACAAGCGCGGCGAGCTGCAGCGCGACTTCATTGCCGTGATCCGCTTCCAGGGGCCACGCGCCAATGGCATGCCGGAACTGCACAAGCTCACGCCGGCGCTGGCCAATCTGCAGGACGAGGGTTTCCACGTGGCCCTGGTCACCGATGGCCGCATGTCCGGCGCCTCCGGCAAGGTGCCGGCGGCGATTCACGTCACGCCGGAAGTCTTGAGCGGTGGACCACTGGGCCGCGTGCGCGACGGCGACCTGATTCTGCTCGACGCCGAAGCCGGCCAGCTGGAAGCGCTGGTCGATGCCGCTCAGTGGCAGAGCCGCGAGCAAGCCAGCGCCGATCTGCGCGACAACGGCCATGGCATGGGCCGCGAACTGTTCGCCAACGCCCGCGCCATGGCCAGCGGCGCCGAGCAGGGCGCCATCAGCTTCAACGCCGGCATGGCGGTCTGACGGGAGCCCAGCATGAGCAGCCTCAGTGTGGCAGCGGTGATGAACGACGGCCCGGTGATTCCGGTGATCGTCATCGAAGAACTCGCGCAGGCGGTGCCGATGGCACGCGCCCTGATCGCCGGCGGGGTGCGCGTGCTGGAAGTCACCCTGCGCACGCCGGTGGCGCTGCAGGCGATCCGCCTGATTGCCGACGAGGTGCCGGAGGCCATCATCGGCGCCGGCACCCTGGCCAATGTTGCTGATCTGGAGGCCGCGCTGAAGGCCGGCGCGCGCTTCGGCGTCAGCCCGGGCAGCACCGTGAGCCTGCTGCGTGCGGCACGCAGCGCCGGCCTGCCGCTGCTGCCCGGCGTGATGACTCCCGGCGAGCTGATGTCGGCACTGGATGAGGGCTATGGCGCTCTGAAATTCTTTCCGGCCGTGCCGGCCGGTGGCATCGCCATGCTCAAGGCCCTGCACGGACCCTTCGCGCAAGTGCGCTTCTGCCCCACCGGCGGCATCAGCCCGGCCACTGCCAAGGATTTTCTCGCCCTGCCCAATGTCGCCTGCATCGGTGGCTCCTGGCTGACGCCGGCGGCAGCGGTGAAGTCGGGCGACTGGGCGACGGTGACACGGCTGGCGAGCGAAGCGGTGGCGCTGCGGCCCTGAAAAACCTCGGACCTGAGACCAGGCAGGCTCGCGGCGTCTCAGGTCTCGCCTGCCTAGCTCGCCGCGCCTCCAGCGTGGCTCGGCACCGGCACCTTGGCCAGCTGCGCGGCGATGCGTTGCGGCACCTGATGGCGTACTTCGGCGACGGCGACGCGGATCGCCGTGGCAAAGGCCTGGGCGTCCGCGCTGCCGTGCGATTTGATCACGATGCCGCTCAGGCCCAGCAGGCTGGCACCGTTGTAATTGCGCGGATCCATGCGCTTCTTCAGCGCCTTCAAGGCCGGCAGCGCGGCGATGGCGGCGGCCTTGGTCAGCAGCGAGCGGGTGAACTCCTGCTTGATGTAGTGATACAGCAGCTTGGCCACACCCTCGCCGGTCTTCAGCGCGATGTTGCCGGTGAAACCATCGCAGACCACCAGATCGAGGTCGCGCGTGAACACGCCATCACCTTCGACATAGCCCACGTAGTTGAGCGCCGAGGCCTGCAGCAGCTGTGCCGCCTGCTTGATCACCTCATTGCCCTTGATCTCTTCCTCGCCGATGTTGAGCAAGGCCACGCTGGGCCGCTCGATGCGGCGCGTGGCGGTGAGCATGGCCGAACCCATCAGCGCGAACTGGAACAGCTGCTCGGCGCTGCACTGGGCATTGGCACCCAGATCCAGCATGTGCACATGGCCGTTCATGCTGGGAATGGCGGAGATGATCGCCGGCCGGTCGATGCCCGGCAGGGTCTTGAGCACGAACTTGGCGGTGGCCATCAGCGCGCCGGTGTTACCGGCGGACACCGCCGCCTGCGCCCGACCGTCGCGGACCAGATTGATGGCCACGCGCATCGAAGAGTCTTTCTTGCCGCGCAGGGCCTTGGACGGTGACTCGTCCATGCCCACGGTTTCGCTGGCATGGTGCACCACTACCCGCGTTTCACCCGCCAGCCGATGCTCATGCAGCGCCGGACGCAGCCGCGCCTCGTCGCCGACCAGAATCAGATGCAGCTGGGGATGCTCGTCCAACGCCAAACGGGCGGCGGCCACGACTGTTGCATAGCCGTGATCGCCACCCATCGCATCCAGGGCGAGCGTGATCGGAGCCACTGCGGGCATACGCCGCCGCAGGCAGCGCGATCAGACGAGGCGCAGTCTTACTCGGCCGCGTCGGCGGCCGTCGCGGTGTCGATGACCTTCTTGCCACGGTAGTAGCCGTCGGCGGTCACGTGATGACGGCGATGCGTCTCACCCGAGGTCGGATCGGTGGACAGCGCAGGCGCCTGCGCCTTGTTCTTCCAGTGCGCGTGACGGTGGCCACGATAGGCGCGGGATTTCTTGGAATCTTGAACTGCCATGTCTCTACTCCGTAGGGCCAATCTGGAGGCCCAACACTCAAAAACGAAAAAGTCAGTGCCGCTTCTTGAACTCTTCTTGCAGCTGGAGGAAGGGATTCACCCGTTCTTCCACCTGCTCCACCGCCGCTTCCTGCACTGCAGCGCTGGCCTTGACCGCATTTTCGCATGATTCGCAGCGAGGCAGCATCGGCAAAGCCAGCAGCACCTCGTCTTCGATCAGCTCCTGCAGGGGCAGTTCATCGTCCTGCACCCAGTAGGGCTCGGCATCCTGCAGTGCCGCCGCCTCTTCTTCCTCACTGTGCACCAGCAGCAGATCCATCTCGATCCGCAGCGGCCACTCGAAACTGCGCTCGCAGCGCTGGCAGCAAAACTTCAGGCCGCCCTGCAGCTCACCCTGCAAATGCTCGCGCCCCTGTCGCACGCCGGCCTGCAGTTCCACCTGCAGCGCGCCGCTGGCATCGGCCAGCAAGTCGCGAAGCCTCGGCAGGCTGCGCAAAGCCAGTTCGCCGCGATACGCTTGCCGCTGCGCGATCGCAGCCGAGGCGCGTACGCGTTGCGGAACCGGCATAGGCTGCACCCATTGCGAAAAAGGCCGCGCATCATAGTGAGACAGCCCTTGAAAGTCAAAGAATTTCAATGAGTAATTCCGAAAGCCCGCCCCTGTTGCTGCTGGCCTCGGCCTCGCCTTACCGCGCCGAGCTGCTCCGCCGGCTGCGCCTGCCGTTCAGCGCCCAGGCCTCGGCGGTGGATGAGACGCCGCTGCCCGGCGAAACCGTGGCCGAACTGGTCACGCGCCTGGCACGCGCCAAGGCGCTGGCCCTGGCCCCGGCCCACCCGCAGCACTGGATCATCGGCTCGGATCAGGCCGCCAGCGTCGACGGGCAGATTCTGGGCAAGCCCGGCAGCCTGGAACAGGCGCGCCGCCAGCTGCGCCTGTGCTCGGGCCGGCGCGTGGTGTTCCATACCGGCGTGGCGCTGCTCGCCGACGGCCAGTGCCGGCAGGAACTGGATCTGACCACGGTGGAGTTCCGCGCGCTGGACGAGGCCGCCATCGAGGCCTATCTGGCTGCCGAACCGGCGCTGGACTGCGCCGGCAGCTTTCGCTGCGAGGGCTATGGCATCAGCCTGTTCGAGGCCATCGACAACCGCGATCCCAGTGCGCTGATCGGCCTGCCCCTGATCGCCACCTGCCGTCTGCTGCGCGCCGCCGGCCTGACACTGCCCTGACAGCGCCGTCTCCGCCGCGCCCACAAGGACGCAGGCAGATACCGCGCACCGCCATCAGCAATTTGCTCATTGTCCGGGGGAGCAGCGCAGCCGGAAAATCCAGATCGAATCATCGGGCGTACCACGACCCCGTCATGAGCCACGATCAGGACGCAACGGAAACACTGGGCGGCAAGGAACTGCATGACCTGGAATGCGTCGTGCGTGCCGGCGGCTCGCGGCTGCTGCGCCTGCCGGGCCGCCTGGAGACCCTGTATCTGGCACAGATGCGCCATCAGGCGCGACTCACCCGCGTGCTGCTGGCGCTGCTGCCGGCGCTGATCTGCGGCACCTCGGGCCTCTGGGCCGGCAGCTTCATCAGCCTGCCCGATCCGCTGACGGCCTGGATGCAGACCATCAATCTGCAGGTGATCGTGCCCTCGTTCCTGGCCTTGAGCCTGGTGCAGTGGCGATACAGCCAGCACGCCGCCGCCGAATGGCTGCTGATGGGCGGCTTCATCGCGGTATGCCTGCTGGGCGAATGGATGCGCTTCGAAAGCGCCAGCTACGGCTGGCGCCTCGAACCCTTGCTGATCACCACCATGCCGATCGCGGTGCTGGCACTGGCGCGCATCGGCCTGCTGCGCATGCTGGCCTTCATCGGCGCGTATATCGTGGGCATCAGCCTTGCCGACCAGCTGTTCCAGCATCCCGACTATCAGCGCAGCCCCAGCACCTGGCTGGCCGAGTGGCTGCTGCTGGCGATCATGTTTCTGGCCTACGCGCATTCCCAGTACGCCCGACGCAAGGCCTGGTGCTATGCCGCGCTGCTGCGCGCGCAGGCGGTCACCGATCCGCTCACCGGCCTGAAGAACCGCCGCGCGCTGGAACTGCAGTACGAAGCGGTGCGCGCCGCGCTGCAGCGCCATCCGGCGCCGGTGAGCCTGATCGCGGTGGACGTCGATTACTTCAAGCTGATCAATGACAGCTACGGGCATGCCTATGGCGATGGCCTGCTCACTGCCTTCGCCGCCCGCCTCGCCCAGTTCGCGCGGCGGCCGCTGGACGCTGCAGTACGCCTGGGCGGAGACGAATTCATCCTGCTGCTGCCGGAGTGCGACGCCGCGGCCGCCGAGCAGATCGCACAGAATCTGGTGCAGGACATCCGCGCCCTGGGCCTGGACAACCGCCAGTCGCCGCACCGCGTCCTCACCACCAGCGCCGGCGTCGCCACCTGCCAGGAAGCGCTGCCGCTCTGGGAGCTGATGCGCAAGGCCGATGCCGCGCTGTACCGGGCCAAGAGCCGCGGCCGCAGCTGCGTGGCCAGCTTCGAAGCCGGGATGCTGGAGACGCCGCCGGTGCCGGCCCGGGCGCTGCGGGCCTGAAGCCTGCCGCCAGCGCGCAGATGACAAAAACCCCCTTGCGCCGGCGCCGGCCGCAAGGGGGTTTTTCGACTGGCCGCCGGATCAGAACAGATCGACCGTACCGCTCTGCATGCTCACCTGCGCCACCGGCTGATGCACCGGCTTGCGCCAGTCCACCGCCGCCGGACGACGCTCGCCGGCCGGCTTGTCGGTATCGCCCAGCTCCACGCTGATGGCTTCCACGCGCTGCGCATGGGCACGCGCGGTGGCCAGGGCCTGGGTCGAGATGTCTTCAAACTGCAGGCAGCGCACCGCGCGGCCCACCGATTCGGCGATACGCTCGCGGGCGCCGCCCACGGCGCGGATGCCGCCGGTGAGCGCGTTGTTGATGTCGTCCACCTGACGCAGCAGACGGCTGACTTCGTCGCGGGCGCCGTTGGACAGGCTCATGTCGCGGGTGGCCATGGCATCGACGGTTTCGCGCGCCTTGGCGATGGCTTCCTTGGAGCCGGACACCAGCTTGCGGATCTGCTCGTTGAAACTGGTGGAACGTTCGGAGAGGTTGCGCACTTCTTCCGCCACCACCGCGAAGCCGCGACCGGCCTCGCCGGCACGCGCCGCTTCGATGGCGGCATTGAGCGCCATCAGATTGGTCTGATCGGCAATCGACTTCACATCGCTGAGCAGATCGAAGATCGCGTCGAGCTGCTTGACCATGGTGTCGATCTGCTGCACGGTCGCCACGCTCTGGCCGGCGACTTCCGACAGCGACTGCGCGAGATTGTTCATCAGGCCCGCCGCCGCCTCGGCAAAGCGCCGCACGTTGACGCCGGCGCCGCTGGCACCGTCCTGGCTGAGCATGCCGGCCACCGCATCTTCCTGCATCTTGGCCTGGCGGTTCATTTCCTCGAAGGCCGCGCCCAGCTGCTTGACCGCATCGCTGATCAGGCCGCGCACGCGTTCGACTTCGCTGCCGGCGGCCGAGGCTTCCTGCGCCAGCCCGGCGCGGATTTCGGAGACCATCTGTTCCTGATGCCGCACGCGGCCGCTGAGGCGGCCCAGTTCGGCCAGCTCGGTTTCACGCAGGCGCGCCTGATACACCGCCAGCGCGGCCCAGGCCAGCACTGCCAGCAGACCGCTGCTCCAGCCCCAGATGGCCTGCGGCGCTACGGCAAGCAGCAGCACGTGCAGAACCGTCAAGGCCGCGGGTGCGGCAAATGATTTCCACTGTGAAGACGGCATAAGGCTAGACTCCTGAGCTGATTGAGGCGACACGGCACTTCTATTTGCAAATGGTAGCGGCCGTGACCGGCATGCCTGGATACCGGTCGGCACCGCGCAGACGCCGCTCGCCGGTCGCAGTGCGGCCATTCACAGGGTTTCGGCCCAATCCAGCAGGCGGTTGGTGATCTGGTTGAGCGGCAACACCAGTTCGGCGGCACCGAGCTTGTAGGCGGCGCCGGGCATGCCCCAGACCACGCAGCTGGCCTCGTCCTGCACCAGGGTGCGGGCCCCTGCCTCACGCAGCGCGCGCATGCCTCTTGCCCCGTCGTCGCCCATGCCGGTGAGTATGGCCGCCACCACATTGCGTCCGGCGCAGCGCGCCAGCGAGTTGAACATCACATCGACGCTGGGCCGATGACGGTTCTCCGGCGGCGCATCGCTCAGATGGCAGACATAGCGTGCGCCCGAGCGGGTGATTTCCAGATGCCGGTCGCCCGGCGCGATATAGACGTGCCCCGGCACGATCTGCTGTCCGTCACTGGCCTGGAACACGCGCATCGCCGAGCTGCGATCCATGCGCGCCGCAAACGGCGCGCTGAACATCGCGGGAATGTGCTGGGTGATGACGATGGCGGGCGCATCGGCCGGCATCGTCTCCAGCACTTCCTTGATCGCCTCGGTGCCGCCGGTGGAGGCACCGATGGCGATGATCTTTTCGGTGCTGCGGAAGGGCTTGCGCGCGCGCGCCGCCGGTGCCGAAGTCGGCTCCTGCCGGCGCGGCCGGGCGCGGGCCGCAGTCTTGACCTTCTCCCGCAGCATGTCGGCGTAGTCGCGCAGGCCGGCGGCGACGTCGATCTTGGGCTTGGTGACGAAATCCACCGCGCCGATCTCCAGCGCATCCAGGGTGATGTCGGCGCCGGCCTCGGTGAGCGAGGACACCATCAGCACCGGCATCGGCCGCAGCCGCATCAGGTTCTCCAGGAAGGTGAGGCCGTCCATGCGCGGCATCTCCACATCCAGGGTCAGCACATCGGGCTGCAGCTGCTTGATCTTGTCGCGCGCCACGAAGGGATCGGGCGCGGTGCCCACCACCTCGATTTCGGCATCCTCGGAAAGAATCTCGGTCATCAGATTCCGCACCACGGCGGAATCGTCCACGATCAACACTCGAATGGCCATCAGAAGAGCTCCACGGAACCGGCCTTGGGCTGCTGCCGGATCTGCTTGAGATAACGGACTTCCTCGTCACGCACCGCCTCGCGATCGGTGATCGGCAGGCGCCGCACCAAGGCGCGCCCGTCGCGCGGAAAGTAGTGAACGCGGCGCGGCACGATGTCGCCCAGATCCGCCGCCAGCACTGGAATACGTTCGTCCTGCAGATACCTCAGGACGAACTCGCAATTGCGCTCGCCGACGTTTCCGAACTTCATGCCGGCCAGCACCGCGCCGCCGCCGAACACCTTGGCTTCCAGGTGTTCGCGCCGGGCGCCGCGCTTGAGCAGTTCGTTGATCATCATTTCCATGGCATAGCTGCCATAGCGTGCCGAGTCATTGCCCGGCGCCGAGAGCCCGGCATCGGGCAGCAGGAAATGATTCATGCCGCCGATGCCGCTGCGCGGATCGCGGATGCACGCCGATACGCAGGAGCCCAGCAGCGTCACCAGCATCACGTCCTCGCCGGTGGCAACGAATTCGCCCGGCGCCACCTTGACCGCCATGGCATCAAAACGATTGTCGTAGTAGCGACCGGCATGTTCGGAATCATCGTCCTTGCGCTGGCGGCTACGCTTCAACGCGCGCGTCGGTAAATCGTTCGCCCACATGGTTGGATCAGATCGGTGGCGTGGAAAAAGCTTTCCGAATGGCCGGTAAACAGCAGGCCGTCGGGCGTCAGCAGCGGAACCATCTTTTGCAACACGCGATACTGGGTGGGCTTGTCGAAATAGATCATCACATTGCGGCAGAAGATCACCGTGAACGGCCCCTTGAGCGGCCACTGCGGATCGAGCAGATTGAGCTGCTGGAAGCTCACCATTGCCCGCAGCTCGTCGCGCACCCGCACGTAACCCTGCGCCGAACCCGAACCGCGCAGGAAGAAGCGCCTCTTGCGTTCCTCACTGAGCTTTTCGATGCGGTCGAGCGCGTAGACGCCCTGGCGCGCGGTCTCCAGCACATTGGTATCCAGGTCGGTGGCCAGGATGCGCACCCGCAGCCGCACCTTGTCCAGGGCCTCCATCACCGTGATCGCCATGGAATAGGGCTCTTCACCGGTGGACGAGGCCGAAGACCACAACAACACCTCGGAGCCGGGCGTCTGCTTCAGCAGCAGTTCGTACAGGCGGTCGAAGTGGTGCGCCTCGCGAAAGAACGAGGTGAGATTGGTGGTCAGCGCGTTGACGAAGGCTTCCCATTCCGCTGACAGGGGATCGTCCAGATCGTCGAGATAGGCCTTGAAGCTGTCGATCTGGCGCGCGCGCAGACGCCGCGCCAGACGACTGTAGACCATGTCCTGCTTGCTGGGCGCCAGGGCGATGCCCGCGCGCTGATAAATCAGCTTGCGCACGCGTTCGAAGTCAGCCGGTGTGAATTCGAACTCGCGCGTGCTGTCTGGTAAGACGGCTTGGGTCATGCTCAAAGCTCTCGTGGTAGCTGGATGGCGGATTGCCGCTGGGACTTAAAACTCCGTCCAGCGGCTGTCCTTCTCCGCGCCTTCCGCCACCTTGGCGGGGGCCTTCGGCGGCATCTTGGCCATCGCAGCGGCTGCCGGCTTGAGCTTGCCGACCGCCGGCTTGGACTGCCGGTTGGCAGGATGCGCAACCGAAGCCATCACCGTATCCAGGCGGAAGCGGCTCACCGATTCGGACAGGGACACGGTCTGCTCTTCCAGAGAGCGCGCCGAGGCCGAGGCCTGCTCCACCAGGGCGGCGTTCTGCTGCGTCACCTCATCCATCTGCGAGATGGCCTTGTTGACCTGCTCGATGCCCTGGCTCTGTTCCTGCGAAGCGGCGCTGATTTCGGCCATGATGTCTGTCACGCGCTTCACGCTGTTGACGATTTCCTCCATGGTCTTGCCGGCGTGCTCGACCAGCTTGCTGCCGTTGCCGACCTTCTCCACGGAGTCGCCGATCAGGCTCTTGATCTCCTTGGCGGCGGCCGCCGAGCGCTGCGCCAGGCTGCGCACTTCCGAGGCCACCACTGCGAAGCCGCGACCCTGTTCGCCGGCCCGCGCAGCCTCGACGGCAGCGTTCAGGGCCAGGATATTGGTCTGGAAGGCGATGCCGTCGATGACGCTGATGATGTCGACGATCTTGCGGCTGGCCTCGTTGATGGCCGCCATGGTGGTGACCACCTCGCCGACCACTTCGCCACCCTTGCGCGCGACATCGGAGGCGCCCATCGCCAGCTGGTTGGCCTGGCGGGCGTTCTCGGCGTTCTGCCGCACCGTCGAGGTCAGCTCCTCCATGGACGAGGAGGTTTCTTCGAGGCTGGCCGCCTGCTGTTCGGTGCGACCGGACAGATCGGCATTGCCCACCGCGATTTCCTTGGCCGCGGTGTTGATGGTGTTGGTGGCCAGCTGGATCTGCGAAACGATCTCGCCCAGCTGCCGCACCGTGTGATTGGCGTCTTCCTTCATCTTGTCGAAGTCGCCGCGGTAATCGGAGTGGATGAACTGGGTCAGATCGCCCGTCGCCAGCGCCGAGAGCAGACGGCCGGTTTCGTTGATCGGCGCCACCACCGCATCCAGGGTGTCATTGACGCCCTGCACGATCTTGCGGAAGTCACCCTCGTGCTTGCTGGCATCGGCGCGCGTCGCCAGACGGCCTTCCACCGCCGCCTGCGAGAGCATGTCGGCGTCGGCCACCAGCTTGTTGACGGCGTCAATGGCGCGGTTGAGGTTGTTCTTGATGGTGTTGAAATCACCGTTGTAGTTGTCGGTGATCGGCGTCGGGAT
>NZ_FOFS01000001.1:564202-569189 GCF_900111015.1 Solimonas aquatica
TCGCCCTTGGAGATGCGGTCCACGTAGTTGGCCGCCACGTTCAAGGGTCCGATCACCGCATCCAGGGTGTCATTGACGCCCTGCACGATCTTGCGGAAATCACCCTCGTGCTTGCTGGCATCGGCGCGCGTCGCCAGACGGCCTTCCACCGCGGCCTGCGAGAGCATATTGGCATCGGCCACCAGCGCATTGACCACCTTGACGCAGGTGTTCAGGTTGTTCTTGATGGTGTTGAAGTCGCCCTTGTAGCTGTCCGTGATCGGCGGCGGGATGTCGCCCTTGGAAATGCGATCCACGTAGTTGGCCGCGACGTTGAGCGGTCCGATGACCGCATCGAGCGCCTTGTTGACGCCATCGACCATATCGCGGAAGCCACCCTCGTGGCCTTGCACATCAATGCGCGTGGTCAGCTGGCCGTCGCCGATCGCATCCAGGGACTGCCGGATATCGCCGAGCACCTTGCCGCTGCTGCTGAGCACATGATTGATGCCCTGCACCAGGCCCTTCAGGTCGCCGGACTTGTCATCCTCGCGCACCCGCACCTCCAGATCGCCCATGCAGGCCTTCTGCACCACCTCTTGCACATCGTCGATGGTCTTGCGTGCCGCCTTTTGCATCAAGACCTCAGCGGTCACGTCGGCGGCGTACTTGATGACCTGCACCGTCTTGCCTGAAGCATCGACAAGAGCGTTGTAGGAAGCCTGCAACCAGACTTCGTGTCCGTCCTTGGCAATACGCTTGAACTGTCCGGCGACGAATTCACCGGCGCACAGTTTCCGCCAGAAGGCCTGATATTCGGGCGAGCCCGCCTCCGCCTCGCTGACGAACATGCGGTGATGATGGCCTTTGATCTCTTCCAGGCGGTAACCCATCACCGAGAGAAAATTGGCGTTCGCATCGCACACCGTGCCATCCAGCTCGAACCGTATGACCGCCATCGAGCGATTGATGGCCTGTATCTGGCTCTCAAGCTCGGCGAAGCGAGCCATCTCGCCCGCCGGCGCCTTCGCAGTTTTGACAGCCTTGGCGCTGCGCGGACTCGGCGCGGCCTTGGTCTTGTCGGAAACATCTGGAGAAGAGGATTTACGGTTCTGACCAGTCTTTGCCATTTTTGAACACTCCACAAAATTGACCGACGGCGGGCGCCGTCACTCACATCCCTAAAAATTTTTCAGCCTACGTCTGCGCCGGGCCTTCACGCTTGCCGGCATCACGATGCAGACGTTTTCCGTCTTGCCATTAGCTTGCGACCCGGGCCGCCGTATATCACCCGCTCTCGCGACGACTGGCACATTCAGCCTTCTGGACGGCAGCGGCCCGCCGAGCGCGTAATCGCCGCATTGCTGCAGGCACTTCGCAGTTTTCAAAAGCGGCGGCGGGCGACAAACATCCGGCATAAAAAAAGCCCTCCGGAGAGGGCTTTTTTCTGGACTCAGTACGGCAGCGAGCCTCATGCAGCCGGGAAGCAGTGCGCCCGGCGGCCAGCGGCGCGATCAGAACTCTTCCCAGCGGTGCTCGCCATTGGCCGGTGCAGATTTTGCCGGCGCAGCAGCCGGCGCCGCGCCGCCGCGTGCCGGCGCTGACTTGGCGCTGTGCCTGCCCGTCATCGGCCTGCCGGCCTGCGCGGAGCTGGCGGCAAGCAGCTTCTGCATATCGCCCTTGGCATAGGACGTGGACTTGGGCGTATCGAGTTCGAAACGGGTCACCAGCGTACCCAGCTGGCCCACCTGTTCTTCCAGCGAACGCGCTGCGGCCGAAGCTTCCTCCACCAGCGCCGCGTTCTGCTGGGTGACCTCGTCCATCTGCGTGATGGTCTGGTTGACCTGCTCGATGCCCTGGCTCTGTTCCTGCGAAGCGGCGCTGATCTCGGCCATGATGTCGGTCACGCGCTTGACGCTGGTGACAATCTCTTCCATGGTGCGGCCGGCGCTCTCCACCAGCCTGCTGCCGTTTTCCACCTTTTCCACGGAGTCGCCGATCAGGGTCTTGATCTCCTTGGCGGCCGCGGCGCTGCGCTGCGCCAGATTGCGCACCTCGGAAGCCACCACCGCGAAGCCACGACCTTGTTCACCGGCACGTGCGGCTTCCACTGCGGCATTCAGCGCCAGGATGTTGGTCTGGAAGGCGATGCCGTCGATCACACTGATGATGTCGACGATCTTCTTGCTTGAATCGGTGATGGCCGCCATGGTCGTCACCACTTCTCCGACCACCTGACCACCCTTGCGCGCCACATCGGACGCGCCCACCGCCAGCTGATTGGCCTGGCGCGCGTTCTCGGCGTTCTGTTTCACCGTCGAGGTCAGCTCCTCCATCGAGGACGCGGTTTCCTCCAGGCTCGCCGCCTGCTGCTCGGTGCGCCCGGACAGGTCGGCATTGCCGGTGGCGATTTCGCGAGCCGCGGTGTTGATGGAATCCGTGGCCTTCTGGATCTGCGCCACGATGCCGGAGAGCTGCTCGCAGGTGCCGTTGGCATCGTCCTTGAGGCGGGCAAAGGTGCCGCGGAAATCGCCGCTCATGCGCTGCGTCAGATTGCCCTGCGCCAGCGCGCTGAGCACGCGCGCCACTTCACTCAGCCCCTGCTCACTGGTCTCCAGCAACTGATTGACGCTCTTGGCCAGCAGGGCGAAGAAGCCCTGTTTGCCTTCCAGCACCACGCGACGCTGGAAATCGCCGTCGGCAGCGGCCTGCACGATCTCACCGACCTCCTTCTCCACCGCCACTTCGGCGGTGCGGTCCAGCCACTCCACCGTCGCGCCCAGACGTTCACCGCTCTTGTTGAAAATGGGCGAAGCGGTCAGCGCAAAGGTGCGGCCGCCCACGTTGATCTGCGCGCGATGCGTCTGCCGGAGGCCGGCCAGCAGCCTGGACTGATGTTCCGGGTTCTTGTGGAACTGATCGATGGACGCGCCCATCAGCCTGGCGACCGAAAAGTTCGACAGTTCCTTGCGCACATCGGATTCGGCCGCCGTCAGCATCTCGACGACGGACTTGTTCATGTAGATGATGTTGCGCTCGTTGTCGGCGATCATCACGTTGCAGGTGACATTGTCCAGGGCATTGCGGATGCGCAGATTCTCATCGGCGATGCGGCGGTTCTCGCTGACATCGGTGGCAAACTTCACGACCTTGAACGGCTTGCCCTTGGCGTCGAAAATCGGGTTGTAGGAAGCCTCCAGCCAGATCGTCTGCCCGCTCTTGCCGATGCGCTTGTACTGGCCGGCGTCATACTCGCCGCGGCCCAGCTTGTCCCAGAAGGCGCGGTATTCATTGCTGGCCGCATAGCCCGGCTCCACGAAGATCCGGTGATGCTGACCCCGGACTTCTTCGAGCGTATAGCCGACGGTCTTCAGGAAATTCTCGTTGGCGTTCAGAATCTGGCCGTCCAGCGTGAATTCGATCACCGCCTGCGCCTTGTTGATCGCGCGCAGCTGTCCTTCGAAATCGGCGTTGTGCAGCTTCTGGGCGGTGATATCGGTGGCGTACTTGACCACCATCATCGGCTTGCCGCTGCTGTCCATGATGGCGTTGTAGGAGGCTTCGAGCCAGACCTCGCGGCCATCCTTGGCGATGCGCCGGAACTGCCCGGCCACATACTCGCCGGCGCGCAGCCGCTCCCAGAACGCCTGGTATTCCGGCGACTCGGCCTCGACCTTGTCGACGAAGCTGCGATGGTGCCTGCCTTTGATTTCGTCGAGCTGGTAGCCCATCGTCTTGAGGAAGTTCTCGTTGGCGTCACGCACGGTGCCATCGAGTTCAAACTGAATCACTGCCATGACCCGGTTGATGGCCTGGATCTGGCCGCTGAGTTCGGCCTGGCGGCGGGCATCCACAGGCGCGGCCTTGCGCGTCTTCACGAGCTTCGCGGCCTTCACGACCTTCCTGGCCACGGCTGGCTTGGCCTTGCGCGGTGCCGCCTTCGGGGCGGCCTTGCGGGATTTCACGGTTTTTGCCATTGCTAAAGACTCCACTGCGGGTTTGCCTGACCGTGCCCGGCTTGCCATTCCTGAACCGGAATGACGGACCGCCTGACAAGGCCTTGGTGTTGGATGTTCTTCACGCGAACAGCACCGCTGTACGCAGAACCCCGGCCGCACATCCGAGCGGCTGGGTTCCGGAAAATTCGTGGGCCGGCACAAAGGCCGTGCGTTTACTGCCTCTCCTGTCCATAGATTGCGGCCGGCGCGGGCCAGGATCCGCCTGTTTTGCGACAACTGGCACCCGCCGTCCTCCGGACGGCAATCGATTGACGCCTGAGGAGAACGTCACGGCTTCCGTGCCTGAACCGGCCTCGCCAGGGCTCAACAAAAAGCCGGCGTCCGAAGACGCCGGCTGTGTTCGCGGGCGCGCACAGACGGCGCTTTCAGAACTCAAGCCACTGCCCCGTGGCTTCGTTGCGGCTACGGCCCTGGGTGGCTTTCATCCTGTGCACCGCATTGGTCGCCCCTGGCGACCTGGCTTTCTGCGGTGCGGGCGCGGGCTCCACCGAGGGCTTTGCCGTGCGCTGCGCGTCGAGCCGGAAGCGGCTGACCGAAGCCAGCAGGCCACGCGCCTGATCCTCCATCGAACGCGCCGCGGCGGACGCCTGTTCCACCAGGGCCGCGTTCTGCTGGGTGGCCTCGTCCATCTGCGCGACGGTCCTGTTCACCTGCTCGATGCCCTGGCTCTGCTCCTGCGAGGCGGCGCTGATCTCGGCCATGATGTCGGTCACCCGCTTCACGCTTACCACGATCTCTTCCATGGTCCGGCCGGCGTTCTCCACCAGCATGCTGCCGTTGCCGACCTTCTCGACCGAATCGCTGATCAGGGTCTTGATCTCCTTGGCCGCCGCGGCGCTGCGCTGCGCCAGGCTGCGCACTTCCGAGGCCACCACCGCGAAACCACGGCCCTGTTCGCCGGCACGCGCGGCTTCCACCGCGGCGTTGAGCGCCAGGATATTGGTCTGGAAGGCGATGCCGTCGATCACGCCGATGATGTCGGCGATCTT
>NZ_FOFS01000001.1:569304-599916 GCF_900111015.1 Solimonas aquatica
ACGCCGGAGGCGCCTGCGGCCAGCTGATTGGCCTGGCGTGCGTTCTCGGCGTTCTGCTTCACCGTCGAGGTCAGCTCCTCCATCGAGGACGCGGTCTGTTCCAGACTCGCAGCCTGCTGCTCGGTGCGCACCGACAGATCCTGGTTGCCGGTGGCGATTTCCTTGGCGGCGGTGCTGATCGCCTCGCTGGCCCGCTGGATATCACCCACGATGCCGGCCAGCTGCTCGGCCGCCGCATTGGCACTGTCCTTCATGCGCGCATAGGCGCCCTGCAGAGGCTGCTCGATGCGATAGCCCAGATTGCCATCGGCCATCGCCTGCAGCATCTCTTCAAGCTCATGCAGGCTGCCGTCGTTGATCTCCATCAGCCGGTTCAGGTCTTCGACCATGCCCCGGAATTCGAACTGGAAACGCTGCGCATCGCCGCGCACCGCAAAGTCACCGCGTGCCGCGGCTTCCAGCAGCGTCTTCACCTGGGCATTGATGCCTTGCAGATTGCGCTTGGAGGTGTCCATCGCCTCGGTGAGCGCGGCCTTCTTGCCGGGCAGGCGCTCCATGTCCTGCGACAGATCGCCCACCGCGTAGCGCTTGGCCACTTCCGCCAGACGCAGGGTGACGGCGATATGCGAGCTCACCAGTTCATTGAGCTGGCGGGCGATCTCGCCGTAAACGCCTTCGAAGGCGGCGGCGTCGATGCGGTGATCCAGATCACCCAGCTCATGCTGCCGGGCCATCTCGCGCTGCGCATCGGAGAAGCGGCGCAGTACGCCAATCATGCTCTTGATGGCGGCCAGCACACTGGCATGGTCGCCGGACTGCACCGCGATCTCCTGCGACAGATCGCCGGCCGCAACACGCGACACCATCTGAGCCACATACGCGGGCTCGCCGCCGATCTGGCGCATCACCGTGCGCGCGGTGCGCAGCGCCAGCACCGTCGAGCCGACCACCGCCAGCAGCCCCAGCAGGACGGAGGCGATGATCGCCGTGCGCGCCGCGGACTCGGCCTGCGCCACACGCAACTGCACCCTGTCCTGCTGCAGCTTCACGATCTGCGCGACACGCTGATCGATGCCGGTGAACAGCTTGTCCGCCGACTGCATCATGCCGGCGCCGCTGGCGACGTCGGACTCCGCCATGTCCACGGCCTGGTTGATGCGCTTGCGGTACTTGGCAATGTCCTCGCGCAGCGCGGCCTGCGTATCGGCCGGCGCATACTGCTTGAGCTGGACGTCGGCCTGGTCGATGCTGGTGTTGAGTCCTTTCAAGGCGGTAGCCAGGCCAGCGCCTTCATACTGGCCGATCCAGGCAATCAGCTTGTAGGCGGCGGCATTGGCCTGCACCAGCGACGTACGGCTCTCTTCGAGTGCCGTCATCTGCAGCACTTCCTGCTGGCTGATTTCCTCCAGATCGCGGCGCTGCTGCTCCAGACTCAAGGCCGAGAGAATGCCCAGCACCAGCATCAGGGCCACCGCCACCGCCGGCGACAGCAGCATGCGCAGACGCAGGCTCATGCCGGCGCCCTGGACACCCTGCACAACATTCGGCTTGCTGTTCATCGACGCCTCCCGCGTCGCGCTTCGGAATCAGGCTCAGCGCTTGTAGATGCCTGCGCAGACCACATCCTTGCCAGCCAGCTCGCAATACGCCGATTTCGGCAGCACCTTCTTGGTGACCGGATCGGTGAACTTGTAGTCCTGCCAGAACTTGCCCTTGGCCTGCGCCAGCTGCATGCGTTCCTTGATGAATTCCTTGCCGTCGGCATCGGCCAGGTCGATCAGATCCTTGCCGACCTGCTTCTCGTTCTGGCCGTGCGCCAGGCACTTGCCGGAGAGGTCGTAGACCACCACGTAGAGATCGCCATGCACCCACTTGGCGTCCTTGCCGGTGACCTGCTTGAGGGTGCCCTCATGATCGGCAGCCAGGGCCTTGGCGGCCTTGCCGACAATCGCCTCGGCATCCTTGGCGGTGGCGAAGTCCTCGGCCTGCACGCTGGCGCCGCCCAGCAGGCTCAGCAGAACGAAAGCAATACGAACGGTGTTTTTCACGACAAGTCTCCGAAGCAGATCGGGGGGAGTGGAAAGAAGGAGCGCTGCGCAATTTCTGGCCTGCGCGAGAAGAGGCCTCTTGTTCATAGCTTGCGACCGCCCCGACCAAAACTCAGGGCCGCTTGCGATAACCGGCGGCCGAGGGCCTCCGGGCGGCGCCGGCACGCAGGAGGCAGCTCAGAACTCGTCCCAGAGCCCGTCCTGGCCCTGCCCGGCGTGCACCGTGGCCGCAGCCTGACGCCGGCCAGCCGCCGGGGCCGCAACTGCCGCCACTGCACGATCCGCAGGCTGCGTTTCCGGACGCGTCCGGCCATGGCTGCGGAAGTGCGAGACCGCCTCCACCAGACCGCCGGCCTGCTGTTCCAGCGAGCGCGCCGAAGCGGTGGCTTCTTCCACCAGCGCGGCGTTCTGCTGCGTGACCTCGTCCATCTGGGTCACGGTCTGATTGACCTGCTCGATACCCTGGCTCTGCTCCTGCGAGGCGGCGCTGATCTCGGCCATGATGTCGGTCACGCGCTTGACGCTGTTGACGATCTCTTCCATGGTGCGGCCGGCCTCTTCCACCTGCCGGCTGCCGCCATTGACCTTCTCCACCGAATCGTGGATCAGGGTCTTGATCTCCTTGGCCGCCGTCGCGCTGCGCTGCGCCAGGCTGCGCACCTCCGAAGCCACTACCGCGAAACCGCGACCCTGTTCACCGGCGCGCGCCGCTTCCACCGCGGCGTTGAGCGCCAGGATGTTGGTCTGGAAGGCGATGTCATCGATCACGCCGATGATATCGGCGATCTTGCGGCTCGAGGCCTGAATCCCGTTCATGGTGCAGACCACCTCGCTCACCACCTCGCCGCCCTTGCGCGCGACATCGGAGGCGCCGGCCGCCAGCTGATTGGCCTGGCGTGCGTTCTCGGCGTTCTGCTTCACCGTCGAGGTCAGCTCCTCCATCGAGGACGCGGTTTCCTCCAGGTTCGCGGCCTGCTGCTCGGTGCGCCCGGACAGATCCTGGTTGCCGGAAGCGATTTCCTTGGCGGCGGTGTTGATTGCCTCGCTGGCCTGCTGGATCCGCGCGACGATTTCGGCGAGCTGCTGGCAGGTGGCATTGGTGTCGGCCTGCAGCTGCGCGAAAGCGCCCTTGAACTCGCCTTCCATGCGCCGCGCCAGATCACCCTGGGCCAATGCCGCCAGCACCTGGGAGACCTCGGCGACCGGCGCCACGATCGCATCCAGGGTGCGGTTGACGCCCTGCACCATGTCGCGGAAGCCGTACTCGAAGCGATGGGCATCACCGCGCTGTGACAGCTCGCCGTGGCTGGCGGCTTCCACCAGCGCCATGATCTGTTCGTTGACGCCGCGCAGATTGCTGCGCACGCGTTCGACGGTTTCGTTGATGAAAGCCTTCTGGCCCGGAAAGCGTTCCAGGGGCGCATCGAAGTTGCCCTTGCCGAATTCGGCGATGCAGGCCATGGCCTTGCGCTTGACCGCGATATGACCCGCCACCAGCTCATTGAGCTCGGCGGCGATCTGACCGTAGGCGCCGGGATAAGCCTCGGCGTCGAGGCGGTGATCCAGCTCGCCGCGATCATGTGCCTGCGCCATCTGCCGCTGTGCGGCCGAGAAGTCCTGCAACACCTTCACCATGCGCCGCATCGCACCGAGCAGCTGCCCGGTCTCGTCCTGAGCCTGCGATTCCGGCGGCATTTCCAGACGGCCGGCGGCAATGGCATCGGCCACCGCCACCGCACGGCCCAGGGGTTCGCGGATGGAGCGTGCGATCATCGAGCCCAGCACCAGAATCAGCAGGGTCGTCGCCCCCAGGCCCAGCACGATCAGCAGCACGGTGCGATGGTAGGCGGTGTTGGAATTCACCACCATCGCTTCGAGATTCTTCTTGTTGAACTCGACATCGGCCATGATCGCGTTGCCGGTGTCACGACGCATCGTCCGCAGATCGCCATCGAGAAACTCTTCGGCCTCCTCCCGCTGTCCCTGCTGCATCAGGTCCATGAAGTGGCGATGGCCGTCCAGATAGGCCCGCAAGGCGTCCTGCATCTGCTGCGCCAGCTTCTGCTCCTCGCCTGCGGTCACCAGGGGCAGATAGGTCTTCAGGGTCTCTTCGAGCTCGGCCCCGGACTTGCTCATGCGCTTTTCGTAGTCCTTGATTTCGCTCTCGGTGGCGGCCCGCACGTACTGGATTTCCTGCATGCGGAACTCGAACAGCGAGGCCTTGAGTCCGAGCAAGGCCTGCACCGAAGGCATCCAGTCGCTCTGCACTTCCTGCAGATTGCGGTTCTGGGCCTGGCCGCGATACAGCGCGAAGCCACCGAGGCCGATACTGATCAGGCAGCTGAGGACCAGGAGCAGCTGCAGCTTGCGGGCAATGGGGAGATTGTTCAGGGTTTTCATGCCGGGGCTTGGTGCGGAGCAAGGTAATGGCGGCGGACGCATGTGCCCCTGCCCGCCCCACAGCGGGCGCAACAGGAGATCACAACCGTGTTCTTCACCACGCTGTCGGCCGCGCCCGCGATTTCCTGCAATTTGCGGCGATGGCCGGCACGACCCGGCCCGCTGAGCGGCCATCATCACCGCCACGCCAGCGGCACCGGCGATGCCGCCAAGCCCCCGGCGCAGGCCGAGCCGGGGCCTGCCCAGCCCTCAGAACTCCGCCCACTGCTCCTCGCTGCCGGAGACGCTTTTGACCCGACAAAGCTTTGCCGGCTTGGCGCCCGGCGGCGCCTTGGGCGCCGCCTGTTTTGCGGGCGCCGCCGGCGGCGGCGCGGCTGGCTGCACGCCGGCCACAAGGGCCGCCGGCTGGCGGGACTGCGTGCGATCCAGACGGAAGCGGCTGACCGAACCGCTGAGCTGATCGGCCTGCCCCTCCAGCGAACGCGCCGCCGCCGAGGCCTCTTCCACCAGTGCCGCGTTCTGCTGCGTGACTTCGTCCATCTGCGCGATGGTCTGGTTCACCTGCTCGATGCCCTGACTCTGTTCCTGCGAAGCGGCGCTGATCTCGGCCATGATGTCGGTCACGCGTTTGACGCTGTTGACGATCTCGGCCATGGTCTGGCCGGCCTGCTCCACCAGCCGGCTGCCGCCATCGACCTTCTGCACGGAGTCGCCGATCAGGGTCTTGATCTCCTTGGCGGCCGCGGCGCTGCGCTGCGCCAGGCTGCGCACCTCCGAGGCCACCACCGCGAAGCCACGGCCCTGCTCACCGGCGCGCGCGGCTTCCACCGCGGCGTTCAGCGCCAGGATATTGGTCTGGAAGGCGATGCCGTCGATCACGCCGATGATATCGGCGATCTTGCGGCTCGACTCCTGAATCGCGCCCATGGTGCTGACCACCTCGCCCACCACCTCGCCGCCCTTGCGGGCGACATCGGAGGCGCCGGCCGCCAGCTGATTGGCCTGGCGTGCGTTCTCGGCGTTCTGCCTCACCGTCGAGGTCAGTTCCTCCATCGAGGACGCGGTTTCCTCCAGGCTCGCCGCCTGCTGCTCGGTGCGCGCCGACAGGTCCTGGTTGCCGGAGGCAATCTCCTTGGCAGCGGTGTTGATGGCGTCGGTGGCCTGCTGGATCTGCGAGACGATCTCGGCGAGCTGCTGGCAGGACGAGTTGGCGTCATCCTTGAGCTTGCCGAAGGTGCCGCCGAATTCGCCGTCGATGCGCTGGGTCAGATCACCATGCGCCAGCGCCGCCAGCACCCGCGCCACTTCTTCGAGTCCTTTCTCGCTGGTCTCCAGCAAGCGGTTGATGCTCGAAGCCAGCAGCGCGTAGAAGCCTTCCTTGCCGCTCATCGCCACGCGGCGCTTGAAATCGCCACCAGCCGCCGCTTCCACCACCTCACCCACTTCCCGCTCCACCGCGACTTCGCTCGTGCGATCGATCCATTCCACGGCCGAGGCGATGCGTTCGCCGCTCTCGTTGAAAATCGGCGAGGCGGTCAGCGAGAAGGTGCGTCCGCCCACTTCGATCTGCGTGCGATACACATCATTGAGCGTGGCCAGCATGCGTGCCTGGTGCTCGGGATTGCGATGGAAGTGATCGATGCTCTCACCCAGAAGATGGCGCGCATCGAAGCCGGGCAGCTGCTTGCGGATATCGGCCTCGGCCGCGCTCATCATCGCGGCCACGGCCTTGTTCATGTAGACGATGCGGCGCTCCTTGTCGGCGATCATCACATTGCCGGCGACGCTGTCCAGGGCCGTGCGCACGCGCAGGTTCTCGTCGGCGATGCGGCGGCGCTCGGTGACATCGGTGGCGTACTTGGTCACGCGCACCGGCTTGCCGCTGGCGCCCAGCAGGGGATTGTAGGAAGCCTCCAGCCAGACCTGTCTGCCGTTCTTGGCCAGACGCTGGTACTGTGCGGCTTCGTATTCGCCGCGACCCAGCTTCTCCCAGAAGCGCTGATACTCCGGGCTGGCGGCATACACCGGATCGACGAACATGCGATGGTGCTTGCCCTTGATCTCTTCGAGGGTATAGCCCATGACCTTCAGGAAGTTCTCGTTGGCATGGAACACCGTACCATCGAGATCGAATTCGATGATCGCCTGCGCGCGGCTGATCGCCTCCATGCGGCCCTCATACTCGCGGGCCTTGTCGGCGCGCTGACGCAGCTGCTTCTGCATCTCCAGCAGCGCAGCCATCAGACTCTTGGGGTGCGGCGCTTCGATCTGCAGCTGAAAATCCAGATTGCCGGCCGAGACTTCCTTGGACAGCTGCTGCGCCTCGGCGGGATCGGCGCCCAGCTGGCGCATCACGTGACGCGACAGGCGATAGGCCAGCACCCACACGCCCAGTGCGGTCAGCACCTGCAAGGCCATCTGCAGCATGAACATGCGGTCGGAGCGCTTGTTCTTGGCCTGCGCCAGATTCAGCATGCCGGTCTGGATTTCGTCGCCGAGCTTGTCGAGCGTGCCCTCCATGTCATCGAAGTTCTTCATGAAGCCGGCAAGCTGGGCACGCGCCGCCGCCGGATCATGCTGCAGCAGTTCGCCCATGTTCAGGCCCGCCTGCACATACTGCTCGACCAGAGGCTGGTCGGCCCGCACCAGGGCCGCCACCTGCGGCTCCAGCGGCAGACGTATCAGCTGCGCATAAGCCTCACGCATGATCTTGACGTGTTCATCCAGGCCGCTGCGTGCCGCGGCCAGGGCCTGGACATCACGCTCGCCGCGATGCCGCAGCATGTCCAGCACATCGCCGCGCAGGGCGTCGTGCATCATGTCCACTTCCATCTGCGCGCGAACCGCCTCGGTCGCAGTGGTCTGGGTGTCCAGGGCATCGCGGGTGATGCGCTGACTGACGGCACCGATGATGCCGGTGAACAGGGCCGCCACAACCGCCACGGCGCCGAACAGGAACAGACAGTGTTTGAGTTTCATGGGGAACAGACCTTTTCTTGATGGTTACCAGCGCACCGAGACACCGGTGCCGAGCATCAGATCGGGCGCAGACTCGCTGAGCCCCAGATTGAAAACGACGTCGAACTGCAGATCGGGCCTGGGGATCCAGGCCAGACCGCCATCGAAGGTGTTCTGGGTGTCGGCATGATGCCCGGCGCCCAGTTCGGTGCTTGCCAGTTCGACGAAACCCCGCCACTGCTCCGAAAAGCTGTAGCCCACCGTGGCGGCCAGCAGCGCCGACAGGTAGTAGTCGCGGCTGTCATCGGTGTTGTAGACCAGACCCGGCATGATTCCGAAGCCTGCGTTCTCACCCAGATCGTGTTCGGCGACATAACGCAGCGAGGGACGATGCTTGTGGCCTTTCCAGTGTCCATCGCCGCTGGGCAGATCCAGATGCAGCAGCAGGGCGCGCGACCACTGGCTGTCCTCGCGGTCGCGCAGATGGTGCTTGAGGCCCAGGGCCAGGTCGCCCATGCCGGAAGCATTGGTCTCACCGGCAGCGCGATCCAGGCGCTCGTGCAGGGGACCGTCGGTTTCGATGCGCAGCTCCCAGCTGTCGCTCACGCCGTAGCGCAGCAAGGTGGGCGCCGACCAGGTGTCGCTGCTCTCGCCGTCCTGGGCATCGTGTTCATACGCCACGCTGGTTTCCAGCTGCAGGCGATGCCTGCCCACGGTGAGGCTGGACTCCACCGTATCGGGCCGGTCGGTGCTGATCGCATCGAGCCCGTCTGCATGGCCCCGAGCGCAGGCCAGCAAAGCCGCGCCCGCCAGCAACAGCACGAGTCCACAGGGATACCGCTTCTCCTCCCAAACCAGCTCCGCCACTGCATCACGCTTCATAGCCTCACTCCCACTTCATTCCCGATGAATGGTTTTGATCGCCACCGCCAAAACCCGTCACACAAAAAACGAAACGGCAATGCAGGTTTTGAATGGGAGGACACGTTCAGAAATGTCCATTACCGCGACAGCTTCTGAAGATTGCGGCTTGCCGCAGTGCAAGATCAGCTGCGACGCGACAATCGGCCCGGCACAGCCACCAGACGGCATGGACGAACAACCGTACGATCGGTTAATGAGAGCCACATCACACTGCGCGATCACTGATGCCCGATCACTGAAATCCTTTGCATTGACCTGGGTTTCAGCGTGATCACCGTTTTCGCCTCATCAGGAGCACGGCTCAGAAGCCGGCCCTGCCCGGCGCGCAAACAGCACCTGCCGCCACTGCGCCGGACCGATGCACGCACGAAAAAAGGCCCGCCATCGCGGGCGGGCCTCGGGGAAAAGCTCAGGCAACGGGGCTGCTACGGGCGCCTGGTCACGCCTTGAACCCCGTATCGATGCTCAGACACTGCTGCGGGTGGACTGCGCGCGGTCCCGTGGCGCGGGGCTCGCCGCCCGGCCGGCGTTGCGCGAGCGTGATTCGTTTGACCGGCGCAGATGGAAGCGACCTGCCGCACCGAGCAGCGCGGCGGCCTGCTCTTCCATGGCATGCGCCGAAGCCGAAGCCTCTTCCACCAGGGCCGCATTCTGCTGCGTCACCTCGTCCATCTGTGTGATGGCCTTGTTGACCTGTTCGATGCCGGCGCTCTGCTCCTGAGAGGCAGCGCTGATTTCGGCCATGATATCGGTGACGCGTTTGACGCTGGCCACGATCTCTTCCATGGTGCGGCCGGCCTGCTCCACCAGCTTGCTGCCGGCGCCGACCTTCTGCACCGAGTCGCCGATCAGATTCTTGATTTCCTTGGCGGCGGCCGCGCTGCGCTGCGCGAGATTGCGCACCTCCGAAGCCACCACGGCGAAACCGCGACCCTGTTCACCGGCACGCGCGGCTTCCACTGCGGCATTGAGCGCCAGGATATTGGTCTGGAAGGCGATGCCATCAATCACGCCGATGATGTCGACGACCTTCTTGCTGGAAGAATGAATCGCCGCCATGGTGCTCACCACCTCGCCCACCACCTTGCCGCCCTTGCTCGCCACCTCGGAGGCGCCGGCGGCCAGCTGATTGGCCTGCCGCGCGTTGTCGGCATTCTGCTTGACCGTGGCGGTCAGCTCTTCCATCGAGGAGGCGGTTTCCTCCAGGCTGGCCGCCTGCTGCTCGGTGCGCTGCGACAGATCGGTGTTGCCGGAGGCGATCTCGCCGGCGGCGGTGTTGATCGCCTCGCTGGCCTGCTGGATCTGGCCCACCATCTCGGCGAGCTGCTCACAGGTGCTGTTGGCGTCGTCGCGCAGCTTGGCGAAGGTGCCCTTGAAGTCGCCGTCCATGCGCTGCGTCAGATCACCCTGCGCCAGCGCGCCCAGCATCCCGGCCACCTGCTCCAGACCGCTTTCGCAGACCTGCAGCAGATCATTGATCCGGCCACCGACCTGCGCCACAAAACCCGTATGCCCACTCAGATCGATGCGCTTGTCGAACTCGCCGTCCACGGCACTGTGCAGGACTTCGCTGACGTCCTGCTCCAGCCGCACCTGCTCGGTGACGTCCTGCCACAGGGCGATGGTGCCGAGGTTTTCGCCGTCCGGCCCATAGAAAGGGTTGTAGATGAAGTCGATCTTGCGGCCGAGAAAATCGGCGCGTGAACGCTGGAAGCCTTGCGCAGCCTGCATGCGCCGCACCGCGCCCTCGGCGTCGGCGTAGATCGCGCCGATGCTGCCGCCGACGAAGTTCTCGACGCGGAAACTGGGATTGAACTGCCGGATGTCCGGTTCCACCTGCTTGAGCATACGCAGCAGCGCCTGATTGGCGAACAGCACGGTGCCGTCATGGGCCGCAATGCGCACCATGCTCTCCATGCTGTCAAAGGCTCTGACAATCACTGCATTGGGATCCAGACTCATATCGCTCTCCCCACTCGACGCCGATATTTATTCCATCATCATCGACCGCATCGCGCTGCGCGTGACCGCCGGTCGGATCAACGGCCAGCCCCGAGCGCACATACGGTGCGCCGACCGGCTGCCGGATTCAAGCCGCGCAGACCTCGACGGCGACCTGCTCGTCGGCATCCTGCTGCGGGGTTTCGGGCAGGCGAAAGCGCGCCACCGCCTCGCTCAGTTCAGCCGCCTGCATCGCCAGGGCCTGCGCGGCGGCGGTGGCCTCTTCCACCATGGCGGCGTTCTGCTGGGTGCCCTGATCCATCTGCGCCACCGCCTGATTGACCTGCTCGATACCCAGGCTCTGTTCCTGCGACGCGGCGCTGATCTGCGCCACCAGATCGTTGACGCGCTGGATGCTGCCGACCACCTCGCCCATGGTCTGTCCGGCCTGGCTCACCAGCCGGCCGCCGGCGCCGACCTTGGCCACCGACTCCTCAATCAGCTGCTTGATCTCCTTGGCCGCGGCCGCCGCGCGCTGCGCCAGGCTGCGCACTTCCGAGGCCACCACCGCAAAGCCGCGACCCTGCTCGCCGGCACGCGCGGCTTCCACCGCGGCGTTGAGCGCCAGGATGTTGGTCTGGAAGGAGATGCCGTCGATCACGCCGATGATGTCGGCGATCTTGCGGCTGGAAGCCTCGATGGCGTTCATGGTGTGCACCACATCGGCCACCACCGTGCCGCCCTTCACCGCCACCTGCGAGGCATTCAGGGCCAGCTGCTTGGCCTGCTGCGCGTTGTCGGCGTTCTGCTTCACCGTCGAGGTCAGCTCCTCCATCGACGAGGCGGTCTCTTCCAGGCTCGCGGCCTGCTGTTCGGTGCGCGCCGACAGATCGCTGTTGCCGGCGGCGATCTCGCGCGAGGCGGTCTCGATGGTCTGCGTGCTCGCCTGAATCTGCGCGACGATCTGCGCCAGCTGTTCGCAGCTGCTGTTGGTGTCCTGCTGCAGCTTGCCGAAAATGCCCTTGAACCGGCCCTGCACGCGCTGCGTCAGATCGCCCTGGGCCAGCGCCGCGAGCACGCGTCCCATTTCATTGAGGCCCTGCTCGCTGGTTTCCAGCAGCTGATTGAGATTGCTGGCGAGCATGGCAAAGAAACCGGTCTTGCCCTGCAGTCCGATCCT
Source organism: Solimonas aquatica (assembly GCF_900111015.1). Classification (GTDB taxonomy): domain Bacteria; phylum Pseudomonadota; class Gammaproteobacteria; order Nevskiales; family Nevskiaceae; genus Solimonas; species Solimonas aquatica. Next base: position 580,756 of record NZ_FOFS01000001.1, read on the forward strand.
TTGCCGGAACTCACCTTGGGCTGCCGCCTGCACGATGCTGCCGACCTCACGCTCGGCATTGACCTCGGCGCTGCGGTCCTGCCATTCCACGGCGGTGCCCAGACGTTCGCCGGTCTCGTCGAAGATGGGCGAGACGGTGATCGCGAAGATATGCCGGCCCAGTTCGATCTGCGTGCGCAGCGGTTCGCGCATATGCTCCAGTCGCGTCGCGATCTCGCCGGCATGGGCATGGAACAGATCGATATCGCTGCCCAGCAGCTGCTCGGCATCGAACTGCGGCAGGCTCTGGCGGATATCGCTCTGCGCCTGCGCCAGCATCGCCAGCAGTGAACGGTTGGCGTAGATGATGCGGCGGTTGGCGTCGGCGATCATCACGCTGCCGGCCACGCCATCGAGCGCGGTGCGGATGCGCCGGTTTTCAGCTGCGGCCTGCTTCTCGACCGCCTGCACCTGCTGCTCGCGCGCCTGGCGCTGCTCGGCTTCGCTGCGTTCCCGCTGCAGACGCTCGATCATGGTCTGCCGCATCCGTTCCAGCGCCGTCAGAATCTGCGCGCCCTCATCGCGTCCCTGCACCTCGATGCGCTCATCCAGCTCGCCGAGCGAGATGCTCTGCGCGGCGCGACGCACCACCTCCAGATTTTCACTGAGCGATCTGCTGACGATCATCAGCAGCCAGCCGGCGGCCGCGAAGCTGAGCAGCGCAAAAACGCTCATCGCCAGCCAGCGCCACCAGGCGAGCGCGCGGCGATGGCGCAGGGCGCCGTCCAGGGCATCGCCCAGCGTGGTGGCCAGCTGCGCATAGGCCGGCAGCAAGGCCCTGCCCGCCTCGCGGTCGGCGGGTGCCGTCGCCGAGTCTTGCAGCAGCTTGCGCGCCTGCGCCAGCAGCGCCAGTGCGGGCTTGAGGCTCTGCGCCAGCTGCGCATCGCGCTGGCTCAGGCCTTCGAAATTGGCCTGCAGCGCGTCGAGCGTCTGCAAGGCATCGTGGCGGGCCAGCAAGGCGGTTTCGCCCTGTTCACTCAGCGCCTGGCCCTGCATCTGCAGCAATAGCGGCAGCTTCCAGAGCAGGCTGTCCATCAGGTAGTAACTGTCCAGCTCCGGATCCAGGGTGAGGTTGGAGGCGTCCGAAACCTTGCCGAGCAGGGCCTGCAGCGGCTCGGCCAGATCCTGATGCTGCTGCAGCCTGGGCAGCAAGGCCTGCCAGAGCGCCTGGGTCTGCAGGGTGCCGGCAGTCTGCTTCTGCATCCGGCTGGCGGCCTCGATCTCGGCAGCAGACGGGCCCTCACCCCCCAGCCGCGCGCGCTCGTTGGCCACCGCCAGCGGCAAGAGCTGACGCGTCATGCGCAGACCCTCGCGCTCCTGCGAGGCGAAGCTAATGCCTTGGAATACCACCAGGCAGTAATCGATCAGCAGCGGACTCACCGCGAGCACGAACAACGCCAGCGCCGCGGCGATCTTCTGCCACAGGCGATAGCCGGAGAGCCGGCGCGATATGAACGAATAGATCGAAGACATGAACAACCCCTCGGGCGGCAGTGATTCCTCGCACGGCGCTCCTTGCCGATACGGCCATGCGAATGCGTACTCAACCCCGCGCACTGACTCACAGCCGACCGCCACGCATTCCCACTCGGGCAATCTGCGGGAAAACCGCGAGCTGTCGTGGCTTCACGGGATAACCGGCACGGACCGCCACACCAGCGGCAGCCCCTTGTTCCAGGCCCAAGGGCCGCTTGTGAATGCCATCACAGTGCAGCGGGCCCGGACCGCATCCTCCATGCGCGCCGTCCGACGGCCCCGGACATAAAAAAGCGGCGGGACCTGAGGTCCCGCCGCTGCCTGCATCCGGCCTGAAGCCGCCGGGGCCCTTGCCCCTTGCGCCTCAGAATTCGTTCCACTTTTCCTCGCTGCCGCCACCGGCCTTGCTCTTGGCGCCGGCCTTGGCCGGATGCCGCGTCGCCGTCGGACGCGTCTGCGCCGGCTTGCTCTGCCCCATCGCCGGACGGGCGGCCACGCGCGAGTCCAGACGGAAGCGCGACACCGACTCCGACAGGTTCTGCGCCTGATCTTCCATGGAGCGGGCCGCCGCCGAAGCCTGTTCCACCAGCGCGGCATTCTGCTGCGTGACCTCGTCCATCTGGGTAATGGTCTTGTTGACCTGCTCGATGCCCTGGCTCTGTTCCTGCGAGGCGGCGCTGATCTCGGCCATGATGTCGGTCACCCGCTTCACGCTGGTGACGATCTCTCCCATGGTGCGACCGGCCTGTTCCACCAGCATGCTGCCGTTGCCGACCTTCTCGACCGAATCGCCGATCAGGGTCTTGATCTCCTTGGCGGCGGCGGCGCTGCGCTGCGCCAGGCTGCGCACTTCCGAGGCCACCACCGCGAAGCCGCGGCCCTGCTCGCCGGCACGCGCGGCTTCCACCGCGGCGTTGAGCGCCAGGATATTGGTCTGGAAGGCGATGCCGTCGATCACGCCGATGATGTCGGCGATCTTCTTGCTCGATTCCTGGATGGCGCCCATGGTGTTCACCACCTGCCCCACCACCTCGCCGCCCTTCACCGCCACTTCCGAAGCGCCGGCCGCCAGCTGATTGGCCTGGCGTGCGTTCTCGGCGTTCTGCTTCACCGTCGAGGTCAGCTCCTCCATCGAGGACGCGGTTTCCTCCAGGCTCGCCGCCTGCTGTTCGGTACGCCCCGCCAGATCCTGGTTGCCGGAGGCGATTTCCTTGGCGGCAGTGTTGATGGTGTCGGTTGACTGCTGGATCTGCGAGACGATCTCCGAGAGCTGCTGGCAGGTGGCGTTGGCGTCATCCTTGAGCTTGCCGAACGTGCCCTTGAACTCGCCGTCCATGCGCTGGGTCAGATCACCCTGCGAGAGCAGACCCAGCATGCGCGCCACTTCATTGAGCCCACGCTCGCTGGTTTCCAGCAGCTGATTCATGCGCTGCGCCAGCTGGGCGAAGAAGCCTTCCTTGCCCTGCAGAGTGATGCGGCGCGTGAAATCGCCGTCGGCCGCCGCCTGCACGATCTCAGCCACTTCCTGTTCGACCGCAACCTCGGCGGTACGATCACGCCATTCCACCACCGAGCCCAGGCGCTCGCCCTTTTCGTTGAAGATCGGCGAGGCGGTCAGGGCAAAGCTGCGCGGCCCGACCTTGATCTGCGCGCGGTAGGTTTCCTTGAGGGTGGCCAGCAGGTGCTTCTGATGTTCCGGATTCTTGTGGAACTGGTCGATGCTGCCACCCATGAGGCGCTTGACCTCGAAGCTGGGCAGCTCGCGGCGCAGATCGGCCTCCGCCACGGTCAGCATCTCGGTGACCGAACGGTTCATGTACACGATCTGCCGCTGGTTGTCGGCAATCATCACATTGGTGGTGACGTTGTCGAGCGCATTGCGGATGCGCAGATTGTCATCGGCCATGCGCCGCATATTGGTGACGTCGGTGGCGTACTTGACCACCTTCATCAGCTTGCCGCTGGGCGCCAGGATGGGGTTGTAGTAGGCCTGCAGCCAGACTTCGTGACCGTCCTTGGTCAGGCGTTTGAACTCGCCGCTGACGTATTGGCCGCTGCCGAGCTTTTCCCAGAACTGCCGGTAGGCCGCCGAGTCGTGCTCGGCCTGCGGCACGAACAGGCTGTGATGCTTGCCGATGATTTCAGGCTCGCTGTAAGCCATCAGCTGCAGGAAATTCCTGTTGGCATGCAGCACGCGGCCGTCAGTCGAAAACTCGATCACCGCCATCGCCCGATCGATCGCCGCGGTCTTGCCCTCCAGATCGGCGATGACCACCGAGCTCAGGCGCAGGCGGTTGAACAGCGACCTGAACACATTGCCCAGGAACCCGGAACTGGCAGGGCGCATCGCGGGAAGCGAGCCACCACCGTCGGCATAGCTGTTATACATGGGGGAATGCCTCGACTTCTTTAATATCCACTCTATCCGTGCCTGCCCGACACCGGGGACTGCTACTGCACCGTGGCCGATTCAATCAGCGCCATATCCTGGCTGCTCATCAGCTTCTCGATATCCACCAGAATCAGCATGCGGTCTTCCAGCGTGCCGATGCCGGTGATGAACTTGCTGCTCACCGCGCCGGCGATGTCCGGCGGCGGACGCAGCTGCTCGCTGCCCAGCTGCATGACGTCGGAGACGCTGTCCACCACCATGCCGACCACGCGCCCGCTGACGTTCAGGATGATCATCACCGTGAACTCGTTGTACTCGGCCTTGCCGAGGCGGAACTTGATGCGCATGTCGACCACCGGCACGATGGTGCCGCGCAGATTGATCACGCCCTTGATGAAGTCCGGCGCGTCGGGAATGCGGGTCACGGAATCGTAACCACGGATTTCCTGGACCTTGAGAATGTCCACGCCGTATTCCTCGTCGCCGAGGCGGAAAGTAAGGAACTCGGCAGGCGCGTCGACGACGGCGGCCGACTGCTTCTCGCGGGATTCTGCTACGGTGCTCATGGGCTATACCTTTTGAAAAAATCAGGCGGCCATCGCCTGACCGAACAACCGCACGATGGCGGCGACGTCGAGAATGAGGGAGACGCGGCCATCACCGAGGATGGTGGCGCCCGATACGCCGCGCACGCGGCGGTAGTTGCGGTCCAGCGACTTGATCACCACCTGCTGCTGACCCACCAGCTCGTCGATCTGCAGCGCGACCTTGCGGCCTTCCGCCTCGATGATCACGACGATGGCCTCGCAGGGATTGCGGCGCTCGCCGGACAGGCCGAACAGATCGCGCAGATCCACCAGCGGCAGATAGTCATTGCGCACACGCAGCACGGTGCTCTGCCCGGCGATGGTCTTCACCTGGTTTTCATGCGGCTGCATCGACTCGATGACCGCCGACAGCGGGATGATGTAGACCTCGTCGCCGATGGCCACCGACATGCCGTCGAGAATGGCCAGGGTCAGCGGCAGGCGGATCAGCACCGTGGTGCCGCGCCCCTGTTCGGAGCTGAGCTCGACGCTGCCGCCCAGGGCCTGGATATTGCGCTTGACCACGTCCATGCCGACGCCGCGTCCGGAGACTTCGGTGACTTCGGCGGCCGTGGAGAAACCCGGCGCGAAAATCAGCTGGAAGACATCGGCATCGCTCATATTCGGATCGGCCGGCAGACCGCGCTCGGCGGCCTTGGCGAGAATGCGCTGACGGTTCAGACCGCGACCGTCGTCGATGACTTCGATGAGGATGTGACCGCCCTGGTGCGCCGCGCGCAGCGTCAGCTGGCCGGTGCTGTCCTTGCCGGCGGCCAGACGCTCCTCGGTGCTTTCCAGACCGTGGTCGAGACTGTTGCGCACCAGATGCGTGAGCGGATCGGAGATCTTCTCGATCACCGTCTTGTCCAGCTCGGTGTTTTCACCGATCAGCTGCAGGCGCACCTGCTTGCCGAGCTTGCCGGCGAGATCGCGCACCAGACGCGGGAAGCGCGAGAACACCGCATCGACCTGCAGCATGCGCGTCGACATCACCGCTTCCTGCAGCATGCGGGTATTGCGGTCCAGCAGCGACAGACCCTGCAGCAGGGCCTCGTTGTGCACGGGGTCCAGGCGGTTGGCCAGCTGCTGCAGCATCGCCTGCGTGATCACCAGCTCGCCGACCAGATTGATCATCGCGTCGATCTTGCCGGTGGCGACGCGGATGCTGGCGGCGGCGTCCGACTTGGCGTCGGCGCCCTCGCCGGGCTTGCGCGCCACCGCCATCGGCGTGACGTTCGTGCCTGCGGCCGGTGCAGCCGGTGCGGCGGGTGCAGCAGGCGCGGCCGCCGCCGGTGCGGCCGGCTTGGCTTCCGGCGCCGGCGCGGCGGCGGCCAGCGGCGTGATTTCCAGGCGGCACTCCTCGTCCACCCAGGCGAACAGTTCGGCGATTCGCTCGCGCTTGACCGCCGCGCGCACGCTCAGCTCCCAGGCCAGATAGCAGCGCTCGGCGTCGGCCTCGGCCAGCGTCGGCAGCTGCGTCTCGCGGCAGCGCACCTCGCAATCGCCCAGCGACTGCAGCTCGCGCAGGATGCGCAAGGGATCGTTGCCGCTGAGGAACAGCTCGGGCTTGGGCTCGAACAGCACCTGCCAGCCGGCACTGCTGGCCGCGGCGCTGGCGGCGGCGGGCGCCGCGACACTGGCGGCGGCCTGCGGTCCGGCCAGGCGCTGTGAAAGCTCGGCGGCCAGGGCATCGGCGCTGACATTGTCGGCCGGCGTTTCGTCCTGCGCGGCCTTCAGCAGGCCGCGCACCATGTCGCTCGAACGCAGCAGGCAATCGACGTCTTCCACCGTGAGCTGGTGCTTGCCGGCGCGTACCGCGTCGAGCAGGGTTTCCAGCACGTGGGTGAAGCGCGCCACGTCGGTGAAGCCGAAGGTGCCGGCGCCACCCTTGATGGAGTGCGCGGCACGGAAAATACTGTTGATGGTTTCGGCGTCGGCCGCAGCCGGGTCGAGGCGCAGCAGCGCCGCTTCCATGGCGTCCAGGCCTTCGAAGCTTTCTTCGAAGAAGGTGCGATGGAAGCGCTTGAGATCAATCCCGCTCATGGCCGTGCATCCTTTAACCGATCACGTGCCGCACGGTGGCGATCAGCTGTTCCGGGTTGAAGGGCTTGACCAGCCAGCCGGTGGCACCGGCCGCCTTGCCTTCCTGCTTCTTTTCCGGCGCCGACTCGGTGGTCAGCATCAGCATCGGCGTGAACTTGTAGGGCGCCAGCGCGCGCAGGGCGCGCACCAGACCGATGCCATCGAGATTGGGCATGTTGACGTCGCACAACACCAGGTTGAACGACTCTTTCTGGGCGATCTTCAGGGCATCCGCGCCGTCGACCGCTTCGGTGACATCGAAGCCGGCCTGCTTGAGCGTGAACGCCACCATCTGCCGCATCGAGGCAGAATCATCCACCGCGAGAATTCGCACCGTCATGCCACTGCTCCTTTGAGCTGCAGGGATTGCTCCAGGCCCAGCATCGCCGCGGCCTCCACGAGCATTTGATTGGGAGCGCGCCAGGCGGTGCTCAGACCGCCGCGACGGCGCTCATTCCAGAACATCAGAAGCAGCTGCAGAGCAGCCGTGTGCAGCCTTGCGATCTGGCTGCCGTCCACGCTCAGGGGGCGGGGATCATAGACGTGGCTCAAGAGCTGGTCGCGAAGATTGACCGCGCTCTCGATGCCCAGGTCGGCCGGCAGTTGCAGACAGGCATCGCCTGCGGGTTTGTCGGGTTCTGAGCCTTGCATGTGTTCTCCATCTGGGTTCGGGTTCGCAAGCGGATGGCGGTGCTGGCCTTGCGCTCGCTTCAAGCTGTCTGGGCGATCATCGGCATGCCGGGGCTGCGGCTGTTGCGCTTACAGATAAACGCGTCAGTGCAACCGCCCAACGGCGAGACCCTGCCTGGGGCCTGCGCAGCCAAGCGCGACGGAGGCGCAACAGCCCTTGGTTTTTCGCGGGTTTATCCGCTTTTGAAGCCTGATGGCGCCTACGTTTTTCGCGCACGGACAAGCCCGCTGATCCGCCCGTTTTGGCCGCTGTGCGGCTTGTGCATCAGGGCACTGCAATACGCAGGACTCTTGCCGCTCGCCTGATCTGGCGATGATTTCGATCACGTCGCTTTGCACAGGAAAAAGCGCAGCGCCGCCGCCGGAGATGGGCAGCAGCAGGTGCTCCGTCGGCCATCCGCGAAACCGCGAGCACGGCTTGCGGCGCGGAGATTCAGCTCAGCCTGGCGCCAGGCTGTCCGGGTCCAGCAGGGTGAGAAAGCCCTGGTTGTCGTTGACCACGCCCAGCACGCGGACCGTGGAAGGAATCTGATGCACCGCCGGCGCCTCCTGCTGATCGCTGGGCAGCAGCTTGCGCACGTCCGCCACGCTGTCCACCAGCAGCCCCAGCAACTCCTCGCCGCAGTCCGTGATCACGATGCGCGCCTCATGCGTGTCCAGCGGCGTGTGCCCCTGCAGGCCCAGGCGCTGACGCAGATCGAGCACGGTCAGCACCTGGCCACGCAGATTGATCACGCCCACCACCGAATGCGGCGCGCCGGGCACCGCCTCGATGGCGCTGACCCGCAGCACTTCCATCACCTTGAGAATCGGCAGACCGTAATTCTGGCCGGCTGCGACAAAGCAGACCCAGCGCTGCGCCGGCTGCATGCGTATGGCATCACCCATTGGGCACCTCTTTTGCGGGCGCGGCCTGCGCACCGCCATCTGACGGCGCGGCGGGCGCGCCATGGTTGTTGTCGATCTTGCCTGACGCCGGCGACGGCTCCGGCGCCTCCATGACCACGATCGCCACGCGGCGGTTGCGGTTGCGGCCCTGCGCGGTGGCGTTGTCGTCCACCGGCCGGTACTCGCCATAGCCGGCCACCGACATGCGCTGCGCGACAATGCCGCTCTGGTTGAACAGATGCACCACCGAGGCGGCGCGCGCCGCCGACAGCTCCCAGTTGGAGGGAAAGGCGGCGGTGGTGATCGGCACGTTATCGGTATGACCTTCGATACGCACCGCATTGGGATACTTGGCGAGAATGCCGGCCAGCTTGCCCAGCACCGGCCGCGCGCTCTCGGCGACCAGCGCCGAGCCGCTGGCAAACAGGATGTCGGTGCGGATTTCGACTTCGAGCCAGTGCTGGTTCTGGTGCACCACCACCAGATCGCGGTCGATCAGCTCGCGCATCGCCGCGTTCACCTGCTGCGCCATCTGCTGCAGATCCCGCTGCGTGCCAATGCCGGCCTCCTGATCACCGTGCGCCTGCCGGTCGAGCATGCTGCGCGCATCGATCTGCGAATCGATGGGCGTGCTCTTGGCAATCTTCTCGCCGATCTGGATCGGCTGACTGGAACGCGGCGGTCCGCCGAAGGCCTGCGACAGCGAATCGGCCAGCACCCGGAAGCGGCCCTCGTTGACCGAGGACACCGCGTACATGCAGACGAACAGCGCCAGCAGCAGCGTGATCAGGTCGCCATAGGGAATCGCCCAGGCTTCGTGATTGGCGTGTTCTTCGTGTTTGACGCGTCGGGCCATGGCGTGGTCTCAGTGCAGATAACCGCGCAGCTTGGATTCGATATTGCGCGGATTCTCGCCGTGCGAGATCGCGATCAGGCCTTCGATCACCATGGTCTTGGTGCGCGACTGCTCCGCCACCACGGCCTTGAGCTTGGCAGCGATGGGCAGGAAGAACAGGTTGGCCGAGGCGATGCCGTAGATGGTGGCGACGAAGGCCGCGGCAATGCCGTGACCGAGCTTTTCCGGCTCGGTGAGATTCTTCATCACCGCCATCAGGCCCATCACCGCGCCGATGATGCCCAGCGTCGGCGCGTAGATGCCCATGCCTTCCCAGACCTTGGCGCCGGCGTTGTCCATGTGTTCGTGTGCGTCCAGTTCGGTTTCCAGAACATTGCGGATGGTGTCCGGCTCCGAGCCGTCCACCAGCATCTGCAGACCCTTCTTGATGAAAGGATCCGGCTCGGCCTCCACCAGGCCTTCCAGGGCCAGCAGCCCCTGCTTGCGCGCGGTGGCGCTCCATTCGAGGATGCGCGCGATCAGGGCCTCACCGTCCTGCGGCGGCGGCAGAAACACCCAGCGCACCATCTTCATGCCGCGCTTGAACACCGCGCCCGGCGTGTGCAGCAGAATCGCCGCCAGCGTGCCGACGATGACGATGACGAAGGCCGCGGGACCGACCAGCGCACTGACGCCGGCCCCTTTCAAGATGCTACCGCCGATCAGAGCTACCAGAGCCAGGACAATCCCGATCAGGGACAGTTTATCCATGCGCTCCGGCTCCCAGACTGCCGCGCTGGGCGCGATACGCCGCGACCATGCCGGCAAAATCCAGAATCAGCGCGATGCAGCCATCGGGCATCACCGTGGCACCCGCCACGCCGGCGAGACCGCGCAGGCTCGCGCCCAGCGGCTTGATGACGATTTCTTCGCGGCCCAGCACTTCGCGTACCACGAAGCCATAACGTTCTTCGCCGACCTGCGCGGTGACCACGTGATGCGGCCCCGTGCCCACCGGCGACTGCAGCCAGCGCTCCATGTACACCAGGCGCAAGGGCTGATCGCGCAGCATCACGATGTCCCAGCGCTCGAAGCGCTTCACCTGCTTGGGATCGAGCGCGAACACATCAGCGATCGGCGCCAGCGGCACCGCGAAGCGGCGGCCATCGGCGCGCACGATCAGCGCCGGCAGAATCGCCAGCGTCAGCGGTACGCTGATGCGGAACGTGGTGCCGACGCCGGGCTTGGATTCCAGATGGATGGTGCCGTGCAGGCGCTTGATGCTGGACTGCACCACGTCCATGCCCACGCCGCGTCCGGACAGATCGGAGACCTTGTCCACCGTCGAGAAGCCCGGCAGGAAGATCAGCTGCAGGCAGTCGTCGGCGGTGAGCTGCGCGGCGGACGCCGAATCCACCACGCCTTTTTCGATGGCCTTGCGGCGCACGCGTTCGGGATCGATGCCGGCGCCGTCATCGCGGATGTCGATGCAGATCTCGCTGCCTTCCTGGCGCGCCGACAGCGTCAGACGGCCCATCGTGGGCTTGCCGGCGGCGCTGCGCGCATCCGGCATCTCGATGCCGTGGTCGACGCTGTTGCGCACCATGTGCACCAGCGGATCGGCCAGGGCTTCGACCAGATTCTTGTCGAGTTCGGTGTCCTCGCCTTCCAGCACCACCTCGATCTGCTTGCCGAGCTGGCGCGCGATGTCGCGCGCGATCTTGGGAAAGCGCGAGAACACCTTGCGGATCGGCTGCATGCGCGCCTGCATGATCACGTCCTGCAGGCCGCGGGTGATGAAGTCCAGCTCGCCGATGGCGCGCACGCTGTCCTCGCCCATGCCGCCGCGCATCGCCTTGAGACGGTTGCGCACCAGCACCAGTTCGCCGACCAGATTCATCAGGCGGTCCAGCTTCTGTGTCTCCACGCGCACGGTTTCCGTTTCGCTGCGTGGCGCCGCCGGTGCGGCGGGTGCGGTGGCAGCGGGCGGACGCGGCGGCGCGGCGGGCGGCGCAGTCACCGGCGCCGGTCTGGCGGCCGGAACGGCGGCGGGCGCTGCCGCAGCGGGCGCCGCAGCAGCCTTGCCCTGCAACTGATCCAGCAGGGCCTCGAATTCATCTTCCGTGATGCTGTTGCCGCCCGCCACTGGCGCGGCGGCGGGTACCGCGGGGGCGGCCGTGGCCGCCGGCTTGCCCTGCAGCTGATCCAGCAGGGCGTCGAATTCATCTTCCGTGATCTCGTCGCTGCCGGCGGCCACGGCGGGCGGCGGCGCGGTCTTGGCGGCCGGCGCAGGCGCGGCGGCAGCCGGCACCGCCAGGCCGTGCAGCATCTCGATCAACTCGGGCGGCGCCACTGCGGGATCACGATCTTCGCGCAGCGCTTCCATCATCTCGTGCACGACGTCGAGCGCCTGCGACACCGCATCCATCACGGCGGTATCGAAGCTGCGCTGACCGGAACGCACGATATTGAGCACGTCCTCGGCGGCGTGGCAGATCTCGACCAGCGGGCTGACCATCAGAAAGCCGGCGCCACCCTTCACGGTGTGAAAGGCGCGGAACACGGCATTGAGCAAGTCGATATCCTGCGGATTCTGCTCCAGGCCGATCAGCTGTTCGCCAAGCTGCTCGACCAGCTCGCCGGCTTCGGCAAGAAAATCGGCACGGATATCGTCATCTGGGGGACTCATCGGCTTTCGGCCTTCACTGATCAGAAGCCGAGACTGTCGAGCAGCGCATCGGCATCCTGTTGATTGGCTGCCGGTCGGCCCGGCAGAGCGGGACCCGGCAGGGCTTCCTTCGCCTCAGGTATCGGCGCCTCGCCGCGTGCCTTGAGCATGCCGCCATGCGAGCCGAGCAGCTCGCCCAGGGCACGATCCACCTCTTCCACCAGGCGGATCACCCGCTTGATGATCTGGCCGGTGATGTCCTGATATTCCTGCGCCGTGGCCATGTCATTGAGATTGGAGCGCAAAATTCCGGCGTTGTGCTGCAGCCGCGTGCCCTCGCCGCGCAGCATCGCGGCCAGTTCGGCGTGCGCCTGCGCGTCCAGCGCCTGCGTCGCCAGCCGATTGCCGGCGTCTTCAAGTCGCTGGGCGGCGGCGATAAATTCATTGGTGGCGCCGCGCGTGGCATCGATCAGATCCAGGGTGCGGTGCGCCGCAGCCTCGGTCATGCCCACCACATGCTGCAGGCGGTCACGGGCATCGGGGATGGTGTCGCCGACGATGCGCGTCAGCCGCTGGTCCAGGCGCAGCTCGGTGATGGCGCGGTGCAGGCGCTGGGTGAGCGAGGCCACCTGTTCGTAAAACGCACTCTCGCTGTTGCCCAGATGCTCGCTGAGCTGGGCCGGTGCTTCCATGCTTTCGCCCGCTTCCAGGCGCTGCAGCCAGTGCCGCAGATATTCGATCAATTGGCCGCGATCGGCGGCACTGGCGTTCACGCCGCCTCCGTCAACCGCGCGAAGATCTTGTCGATCTTCTCCTTGAGCGTGTTGGCATTGAAGGGCTTGATGATGTAACCGTTCACGCCGGCCTGCGCGGCGGCGATGATCTGATCGCGCTGCGCCTCGGCGGTGACCATCAGCACCGGCAGCTTGGCCATGCGCTCGTCACCACGGATCGCGCGCAGCAGGTCGATACCGGTCATGCCCGGCATGTTCCAGTCGGTGATCACGAAATCGAAGGTGGTGGCCTGCAGCATCGGCCAGGCGCTCTTGCCATCGTCCGCCTCGGTGACATTGGTGTAACCCAGGTCGGCGAGCAGATTGCGCACGATGCGACGCATGGTCGAGAAATCGTCGACCACCAGAATCTTCATGTTCTTGTCCATCCCTTCTTACTCCGGCTGCAATTCGTCGAAAACAACAAAACAGGAAAAAATGCTCAAACTTCAGGTAGCGGCTTCCGCTTTCCAGCCCTTGAGCCGCGCCCGCAGACGCAGCAGAGCCTGGCCATGAACCTGGCAGACGCGGCTTTCGCTGACGTCCAGCACCGCGCCGATCTCGCGCAGGTTCATTTCGCGTTCGTAGTACATGGACAGCACCAGGCGTTCGCGCTCCGGCAGCTCGCCGATGGCGCGCGCCAGTTCCTGACGGAACTCGGCCTGCTGCAGGCTCTCGCCGGGGCCGGCGCCGGGATCGGTGGCGTCCACCGTCTCGTCGCCGTCCTCGCCACCGTGATTCATGCTCAGCACCTGGCAGCGCGCGGCGTCGGCGACGATGCTGTGGTACTCGGTCAGGTCCATCTGCAGGCGCTGGGCGATCTCGCCGTCACGCGCCTCGCGGCCCATCTCCTGTTCCAGCGTGCGGATCGCCTCGGCCACTTCGCGCTCGCGCTTGTGTACCGAACGCGGCGCCCAGTCGTTGTGGCGCAGCTCGTCGATCATCGCGCCACGGATGCGGATGCCGGCATAGGTTTCAAAGGAGGCGCCGCGGCTGCCGTTGTAGTGGCGCGCGGCCTCCAGCAGGCCGATCACGCCGGCCTGAATCAGATCATCGACATCGACGCTGGCCGGCAGACGCGCCGCCAGATGATGGGCGATGCGCTTGACCAGCTCGCTGTGGCTGCGCACCAGCTCGGCTTCCTGTATCGCCGCCGAGGCGCTGGCCTTGGCGGTGCTGGTCATCTTGTTGACTGCGGCGTTCATGTGCCCACCCCTAACACCGGCTCGCGCGTGATCAGGCGCTCGACGAAGAATTCAAGATTGCCGCGCGGCCCTTCCGGGGCGGTCCAGGCCGCGGTCAGCGCCGCCAGCTGGCGGAACGCCACCGCGGATGGCGCGCTGGGATAAGCGTCCACCACCGCACGCTGCCGGCGCACCGCCCGGCGCAACCACTCGTCCTGGGGAATCGCACCGATTGGCGTCAGGCCGACATCGAGGAAGCGTTCGCAGACACGCTGCAGGCTGTCGAAGATCTCGCGCGCCTCGCGGACGTTGTGTACCTGATTGGCCAGCACCTGCACGCGTGCCACGCCGTAGTCGCGGCTCAGGACCTTGATCAGCGCGTAGGCATCGGTCAGCGACTGGGGATCGTTGGTGATCACCACGATCACTTCCTGCGAGGCCTGGCTGAAGGTGATGACGCTGTCGGCGATGCCGGCGGCGGTGTCCACGATCAGGGTGTCCAGCGGCCGCTGCAGCTCGGAAAAGGCCCGCACCAGACCGGCGTGCTCGGCCGGCGACAGCTCGGCCATGCTGCGCTGGCCGCTGGCCGCCGGCACCACCATCACTCCGGCCGGGCCTTCGAGGATGGTGTCGTCCAGGCTGCACTGCCCGGCCAGCACATGGGAAAGATTGAGGCTGGGCTGCAGGCCCAGCATGACGTCGACCTTGGCCAGACCCAGGTCACCGTCGAGAATCATCACGCGGCGCCCGTCCATGGCCATGGCCACAGCGAGGTTGACCGAAACGCTGGTCTTGCCCACCCCGCCCTTGCCGCTGGTCACCGCAATCACCCGCACCGGCCGCGGCATGCGCATGCGACGCAGCCCTGTCGCCTGACCGGCGACGGCGCTGTCGTAGACGCTTTCAACGGATGGCATGGAGGGCTCCGATCTGCAGGGCAAGGGCAGCATCGTCGATCTCACGGGCCGGCGCGCTTCTCGCCAGCTGCATGGCACGTAATACCAGCTGATCGGCACGTGCCAGCTGCAAATCCTCGGGTACACGCTGTCCGTCACAGACATAGGTGATGGGCAGACCGCTGCGGATGGCCGCCGAAAGGGCGCCGCCGATACGCAGGGTTTCATCGATCTTGCTCAGCACGCAGGCGCTGGGACGGGCGTCGCCGTAGCGGTGCACGATCTCGTTGAGATCGCCGGCCTGGGTCGCGGCCGGCAGCACCAGCCAGGTCTGCAGGCGGCCGCGCACCGCGCCCAGCTCACCGAGCTGCTGCTGCAGCTGCAGATCGCGCGGGCCGATGCCGGCGGTGTCGATCAGCACCAGCTTGCGGTCCGACAGGCGGCCCAGCACCTGGCGCAGCTCCTCGGCATTGCCGGCGCTGTGGACCGGCACGCCCAGCAGGCGGCCGTAAGTGAAAAGCTGTTCCTGGGCGCCGACGCGGTAATGGTCGGTGCTCACCAGCGCCAGGTCGCGGGTGCCGAAGCGCTGCGCATAGCGCGCGGCGAGCTTGGCGATGGTGGTGGTCTTGCCGGCGCCGGTGGGTCCGACCAGGGCCAGCACACCGCCGGCGGCGAGCGGATCTTCCGTCAGCACCGGGATGCGGCGCGCCAGCAGGCCCAGCGGCAGATAGCGGGCGCGCTCGGCGTCGGCATCGTGCGGCAGCTCGGCGATGATCTCGCGCGCCATCTCCGGATCCAGGCCGATGTCGAGCATGGTGCGCAGCGCGCGCAGGCGCTCGGGACGCTGGTGCAGCTCACGCCAGGCGGCGTGCGCCAGCTGGCTTTCGATCAGGGCGCGCATGCCGCCGATTTCCTGGCGCAGCTGCTGCAGCTCCGGCTGCGGCAGCGCCGGCAGCTCGACGTGCTGCGACGGGCTTTCGGCAGCCGCAGGCGCCGGCTTCTCGTCGCCGTGGTTCGGGCTGGCGCTGGCGACCGCCGTCTCGCGCGGCGCCTGCTGCGGCCGCGCCGCCTGGAGCAGGAGCGCCGCGTCGTAATCGGTGGCGGCCACCACTTCCACGCCGCCCGGCACCCGGTGATTGGCAAGAATCACCGCATCGGGGCCCTGCTCCTCACGCACCAGGCGCATCGCTTCGCGCATGTTGCTGGCGAGGAATCGTTTGATCTTCATAGCGCTTGTTCTCTGTTACCTGTTGCCTGTTGTTCAGGATGTCCACTGCCCGTGCTACGCGATGGCGGCCACCATGCGGATGCGCTTGTTGTCCGGCACTTCGTCGAAGGACAACACGTGCAAACCGGGAATGGTCTGGCGCGTGAAGCGCGCCAGCATCGGCCTCAAAGCTCCCGGCACCAGCAGCACGGGTGTCTGACCGTTCTGCTCCTGGCGCCGCGCGTTTTCGCTCAGGGACTGATGCATCCGCTCGGCGAGGCCCGGTTCGATCGCCGAACCGCCGCCCTTGAGGCTGTCCTGCAACACCTGTTCCAGAGGCGCGCCCAGCGTGAGCACCTGCAGCTCGGGCGTCATGCCGCTGATTTCCTGCACGATCTGACGGCCCAGCGCCACGCGCACGGGCCCGAGCAGGGCGACGGGATCCTGACTGCGCGCCGCATTCTCGGCGAGCGATTCGGCGATGACGCGTAAATGACGGATCGACACGCGTTCGGCGAGCAGCATCTGCAGCACACGCGTGAACACCGCCAGCGGCAACATCTTCGGCACCAGGTCTTCGGTGAGCTTGGGCGCCTGCTTGGCGAGCTGCTGCAGCAGCGCCTGCGCATCGTCATGGCCGAACATCTCGCTGGCGTGCGTCTGGATGATCTGCGACAGATGCGTGGCCACCACGGTGGAGGCATCCACCACGCTGTAGCCCAGGGTCTGCGCGTGCTCGCGCATGCCGCGCTCGATCCACACCGCTTCCATGCCGAAAGCCGGATCACGACCGGCGATGCCATCGAGCGTGCCGAACACGCGGCCGGGATTGAGCGCCATATCGCGATCCGGATACACCGAGGCTTCGGCCACCGGCACGCCGTGCACGAGAATGCGGTAGCTGGCCGGCTGCAGTTCGAGGTTGTCGCGGATATGCACCGCCGGCACCAGAAAGCCCAGTTCCAGCGTCAATTTCTTGCGCACGCCCTTGATGCGTGACATCAGTTCGCCGCCCTGACGCGCATCGACCATCGGAATCAGGCGATACCCCACTTCCAGGGCGACGACATCGCTATGGCCGACATCGTCCCAGCTCAGCTCGCTGGGCGTGGCCGGTGCGGCCGGTTTGGTCTCCGGCCGGTTGGCGGCTTCGCGGCGGCGCTTGCTCAGCATGTACGCCGAACCGCCGGCGACCGCGGCGAGCAGCAGGAACACCATGTTGGGCATGCCCGGCACCAGGCCCACCAGGCCCAGCACACCGGCGGCAATCGCCAGCACGCGCGGTTGTCCGAACACCTGCCCGGCCAGCATCTGGCTCATGTCCTGGGCGCGCGACATGCGCGTGACCAGCACCGCGACGGCGGTGGACAGCAGCAGCGAGGGCACCTGCGCGACCAGGCCATCGCCGATGGTCAGCAGGGTGTAGTTGGTGAGCGCCGCCTGCAGGCCCATGCCGTGCTGCAGGGTGCCGATCAGCAGGCCGCCGACGATGTTGATGATCAGAATCAGGATGCCGGCCACGGCATCACCGCGGATGAACTTGCTGGCGCCGTCCATGGAGCCGTAGAAGTCGGCTTCCTCGCGCACCTCGTTGCGGCGTTCGCGCGCTTCCTCGCGCGTCATCAGGCCGGCGTTGAGATCGGCGTCGATGGCCATCTGCTTGCCGGGCAGCGAATCCAGGATGAAGCGCGCCGACACTTCCGAGACGCGCTCGGCGCCCTTGGTCACCACCATGAAGTTGACGATGGTGAGAATGATGAAGGCGACGAAGCCGACCGCGTAGTTGCCGCCGACCACGAACTCGCCGAAGGCCGCGATCACCTGCCCCGCCGCGTGCGTGCCTTCGTGACCGTGCAGCAGCACCACGCGCGTCGAGGCCACGTTCAGGGCCAGCCGCAGCAAGGTGACGAACAGCAGGACCGTCGGGAAGGCCGAGAAGTCCATCGGCCGCAGCACGTAGATCACGCCCAGCAGCACGATCAGCGAGACCGCGATGTTCATGGTGAACATCAGGTCCAGCACAGTCGGCGCCAGCGGCACCACCATCATGCCCAGCACCATCAGCAGCAGGATGGGAGCTGCGAGGCCTTGTTGCGAGGCGGTTCGGAGTCGAAGCAGCAGGTCGTTCAGGGTCATGTAGGCGGATCAGGCTGTCCGTTCGGCACTTCGCCGAGATCGGGCAACCGTGGCGGTGCAGTCCTTGTGCCAGCCCTGCGCGCAAAATCGCGCAGCTGATAGACGTAGCTCAAAACCTGCGCGACCGCCG
This sequence comes from Solimonas aquatica, assembly GCF_900111015.1. Classification (GTDB taxonomy): domain Bacteria; phylum Pseudomonadota; class Gammaproteobacteria; order Nevskiales; family Nevskiaceae; genus Solimonas; species Solimonas aquatica. The sequence goes on from NZ_FOFS01000001.1 coordinate 598,739, forward strand.
CATACAGCTCCACCGGAATTTCCTGATTGAGATTGGCGCCGCGGTACAGGGCACGCGCCAGCGGCGGCGCCTCGATGATCGGCACCTGGTGTTCGCGCGCCGCCGAGCGGATCGCCAGCGCCACCTCGTCCACGCCTTTTGCCACCAGGCGCGGCGCACGCATCTTGTCGGCCTTGTACTGCAGGGCCACGGCGTAGTGCTGCGGGTTCACCACCACCACGTCGGCAGTGGGCACGGCGGCGATCATGCGCTGGCGCGAGCGCTCGTACTGCAGGCGGCGGATGCGGCCCTTGATCTCGGGATTGCCTTCGCTGTTCTTGTATTCGTCGCGCACTTCCTGCTTGGTCATGCGCAGGCGCTTGGCGTGGGCAAACCACTGGTACGGTGCATCCACCGCCGCGATCACCAGCAGGCCGCCCGAAAGCCACGTCAGGATATTGACGAGCAGTTCCATGGCGCCGGCCATGGCCGACTGCGGATCGGCGCGGCCCAGTGCCAGAATCTCGTCGCGGTGATTGACGATGAAGCCGCTGGCCAGCGCGCCGAGCAGGCTGGCCTTGAGCAGGCCCTTGAGCAGTTCGCTCAGGCCGTGGCCGGAGAAGATGCGGCCGAAGCCGCTGAGCGGGTTGAGGCGGCCGAAATTGGGCTTGAGCGCCTGGGCCGAAAAGTTCCAGCCGCCGAGCATCATCGAGCCGATCACGGCGGCGGCGAGTGTCGCGCCCAGCAGCGGCATCACGATCATGAAGCCGCGACCGGTGAGTTCGGCGAAGCGCGCGACGAAGGCTTCGGGGCTGCTCAGCACCTGCTGCGGATCGAAGCTGAGCGCCGAGCGCATCCACTCCAGCGCTTCCTGCGCCATGCCCTCGCCGCTGGCGCTGAGCGCCATCACCGAGCTGGCGATCACCGCCGCCGTGGCCAGCTCACGCGAACGCGGAATCTCGCCACGCTCGCGCGCTTCGCGCAGGCGTTTGGGTGAGGCGCGTTCGCTGCGTGAGGGATCACTCATCGGCGCAAGCCCCCAACAAACCCGTAGGGCGGGTTAGCGGCGCAGCCGCGTAACCCGCCATGGCTTTGCTGCTTGTTGCGGTGTTTTGTGCTCGATTGAGCCTTGGTTTCGTGCGCCTTCGGCGCCCGAGGTACTTCTCTTTGCTCGTGCAAAGAGAAGTACCCAAGAGAAA
>NZ_FOFS01000020.1 GCF_900111015.1 Solimonas aquatica
GGCGCTTCAATGAGGCCGCAGCTCTTCGCTGCGGAAGACGGCCAACTCGCAACTCCATGTTTCACCAGGTGCGCTCATGAATCCTGCGAGCGCTGCCGATTATCGCGAGCGGGCCGGGGGCGGACAAGGGGGAGGCTGGCCTTGCCCGCCGATGTAACTGTCGGATTGTTAAAGAGCAACTGCTGTTGCGAGCGCTCACCGGCTTTTGGCGCGGTATAAGAGCGCTCGCGTGAGCGGGGCGGCGGTGGCCCTTGTCGCCGAGTCCACTTCAGACGATGGTCGGCTCCCGCTGCACCGGGTCGAAACGCTTGCCCAGACTGATCACCCGGGGCGTCACGGAGTCTGCAGGGCCAAGGTCCAGCATCACCACGTGATCGTGCCCGTTCAGAATGATGCCGTCCAGCAAGGACATCAGTTCTGCATGGCGGCGGGCGGAGAGCCGGCACTGGAATACCGATAGCTGCAGCCATTCTCCGTAGCCGTTCATGAGCTTGAATATCCGCCGCCAGCGCTTTGGGTCGGCAATGTCGTAGCTGATAACGTACAGATGCTCCACGTTGCTTTTCATCGCGGTCTCAGCGCGTGGTGAAATTGGGGTTCTCGCCCAGCTCGCCCAGCAGGAAGCGGCCGAGCAGGCGCAGCTGCAGCTCAATCAGGCGCCGGTAGCTCACCTTGTAGCCGAACAGCGGGTGCGTGATCTCGTGCGACAAGCGCCGTTCGAAGGTGGCGATGAATCGCTTGCGGCCTTCTTCGGAGAGGTTCACTCGGCCGGCCCCACCGATGAAATCAGTGGGACGGATCTCGCCGTTGTTGATCGCCTGGATGACGGCCGAGTCCGCGATCAGCGGCCGGAACGGCTCCATCATGTCCAGCGCCAGGGCGGGACGACCATAGCGGGGTTGATGATAGAAGCCGCGATGCGCGTCGAAGCCAACCGTGGCGGCCGCGATCGTGAAGCTGCGGGCCAGCATGCTGTAGGCGTAGGAGAGCAGGGCGTTGACCGGGTCCGCCGGCGGCCGCCGGTTGCGCTGCGTGAAATCAAACGAAAAGCTGCCCTCGTCGGCGCTGCGTTTCAGCAGCTTGCCGAAAGCGCCGAAGTAGATCGAGGCCCCGTTGCCCTCGATGCCCAGCAGCTCGGCCAGGTTCCGGGCGCGCGGCACGGTTTTGATGGCGTGCTCCAGCTGGTCCAGCAGCGGATCGGCGGAATCTTCCGCGCGCCAGTTACGCCGCAGCATCACGCGGGAGTTGATCAGCTTGGCCCGTACCCAGCCCTTGGCGAGCGTCAGACAAACCACCTCATCTTCCGCAGCCCGGTGCTGGGCGATGCGCAGCTCCACGTTCTTGTGCCCAAGGCCGGCCGTGTGCCCAAGATACCAGCCGCCGTAGGACTGCCAGACCACCGGAATCTCGCGCCGCATCAGCTCGTGCAGGGTCGGTGTGGTGACGTAAACATTCCCTTGCAACACCACTTGCGAGATCTCACCCAGGCGTGGCTTGGCGGCCAGCTTGTCGTCCACGGTGATTTCCAGGTTGTCGCCATCCTTGGCCACCTTGGCCTTGTTCGCCTGCACGTACAGCGGCAGCGCCTCGGCAATCCCCACGGCCAGCGGTCGCGGTGCCACCTCCTGGCGCTTGAGAAAATTCACCTCATCCGGCAGACAGATGCTCACCAGCGAGCAGCGCGGACACTTGGGCGAATCATCCAGCGGCGGCGGGATACGCCCGCCCAGCGCGATGCCGCGCAGGCCGTGGATGGCCGATAGCGTCAGGTCCCGCAGCTCCGCATCAAACACCACCGGCACCCGTTCTCGGGATTCGATGAAGTACAACACGCCGCCGTCGCAACGGTAGCCCTGATCTTCGAGCAACAAACCCTGCACGCAGAGCTGCACGCGCTCCGGATCATAAGCGCCGCGCGCCACATGCGGACGTTTGCCGCGCTTGTAATCCACTGGCTGCACGCGGCCATCCTCGATCTCCAGCAAGTCCATCTTCGCCACCAGGCCCAGGCGATTCGAGGAGAGCATGACCGAGCGCGCGTGGATGCGCGGCTGATCCTCTTCAAGCGCATCCGCCGGCGGCAACTCCGCACCCGGCTTATCCACGCGCCGATGCCCATGACGCCCCTCCACCGTATCCCCGGAATCCGCCCACTCACCCTGCACCCATTCCAGATACGCCAGGCGCGGGCAATACACGAACTCGTTGATCATCCGCGCTGGCAGCAGCGGCTGATCGCCGGTGAGCTCGGGGAAGGGCAGGGGGAGTTCGTGTTGGGAGGGGCCTTCTCCGTTCATGCGCTGCACCAATGGTCAGAGGTAGCGTGGAGGAGCGTCACCTACAGCATGAGTGACTGTCGGCGGCAACGCTGCAGTTGAACCCGTCCGATAGCGGGTGAGGTATCTCAGCCTTGACTGCCAGCCACCGCCTGATTTCATTCCGGCTGATGCCAAAAAGTGGAGCAAGACTCTTGCCGTCTGCATAGACAGCCATGCGCATGCGGAGCCATCTGTTATCGCACAGTCGGCTATGTGCCGGCGGCTCTGAGCTTGTCCAGCCACTTCTGGAGGTCCGAGGCCGTTAGTGTCTTGTGCATCTGGGCCTCGAAATAGCGAATCGCCACCTCTCTTTGGTCGACTACCAATCTGGCAAGCCGCTTGGGTATCTGGTCAAGCTCCCCTCTTTTCTGTCCCCTTGCATAGCCCTGCCCGTCGAACCACTTTCTGAATGTCTCGTAGCTGTCGCTCGTCTGGCTTTTTTGAACAGATACTACGGGTGAGCCAGGTGTTGAAGTGGCCTTGAATACCCCGTAGCCGACCGCTGTTTTGGCGCCGATGCCAAGCCGCCCCAATCCTTCCTGCAATAAGATCACCGCGGAATCCAGTTGCTCCTTTGAGTTAGCGCCAATCGAAAAAACAAAGGAAACGACGTCCTCTACCGCCCCGCCCTTTACGGTGAGAAAGAACGCCGGTCGAGGGCTGTCTGTTTCCCGAGGTACATTGCTTGTCCTTGCATAGTAGTCAGGATGATGGTTGTTGATCACGTCAACAGACAGTTTCGGCCATTGCCGTGGAAAGGCGTCGAAGAAGATCAGATCGCCCTGGCGAGCCGGCTCATTCGCGGTGATCCGATCAGGACCGAAGAGCTGTTCGATCTGCATGCTGGGCCAGCCAATGAAAGCGGCGGCTTGGCGGCACAAGCCTTTGACAGCAGAGCCGGCCAGATACGGTGCTCCCGTGAGCGTGTCGAATGCAAAGCCATTGCCTGTGGGGTGATCGTTGCCTAAACCGCAAGCTAGGCGCCACATCAGCTCAAACTCCCGCGTGACAAACAAGCGATATGGACGCTCAATGTGCCGGAGTGCGCGCTCGATGCGCTGCGCTCGTTCTGCCAAATGGTTTTCTGGATACGGAAACTGCTCTGCAAACGTAGTGAGTTCGGGCTGCAAAAAGTCGACACGCTGCGGCTGAACAGGCTGTTCGTCCCAGATTGGCAGATAGCGTTCCCAGACCAAACCCCGGTTGGCATGGTGCCGGCCCTTGCCTTGGAGCAAGGCGTTGACCGCGTTTCGAGCGGGTGCCAAGCAAAAAGTCTTAGCCATAAAGTCAGTCCTTTGCGCGGTGGAGTGCGTCAGCGAAAATCTTGAGCTGCTGCAAAAGCAGGATCGCTTCGCGCTGTGCGGCAGCATATTCCACGCGGGGCGCCTTGCTGCAAGCCTCCAGCAAAGTAAGTGCTGTCGCTCCACCCTCGCCGCGCAGGGCTCGATATGGCGCCGCTGTGAGCAGCCAGTTCGCAAGAAGATCGGCGAGGTGTCGGGTGTAGGTCTTGTCGTCTGCCATCAGCATCGCGAGTGTCACCACCAGTCCCTGCGTGCGGACCTGAACCGGCAGGCCTTTCACGCGCTGCGCGGCCTCCTGACGCCAGGGCTTGCCAGCCCATGCGGCGACCTCGTCATAGCAAAAGCGTGCGCGCGACGCGCGAAGATCGCGGCTCATGGCTGTTTCACCCGGTCAGATTGATGCAGGAGTGTGGTCAGGCAGAGTCCATTGCCGACGGTTTCGTTGCCGCCGATCTGCACCACAGAGAATGCGTCCTTGGCGCCTGCCAGTGTACCGAGAGTGACATCGGCCTCTTTATCTTTGCGGCGATCACGCCGCTCGCCGATCAGTGCGACGAACAGGCAGTCGGAGGGCAGGCGTTCTTCATACCAGAGGCTACCGCTTTCCATTTTGTTGGTGTCCGGGTTTTCCCATTTGTCGGTGGTTTTGCCCCCGGTGAGCTTGATGCGTGCCTGGACCGGAATGACGTATTCCATGAGTGCACCGAAATCCGCGTCCGGAATCACCACCAGGTTCTTGATAAACCGCGCCCGTGTGGCCGCCTCGGATGCAGGAATCAGCTCCTGCAGGTCGCTGGCAAGCTTGGCAACCGCCTCGGAGTACGAGATCTCGTTCGCAGCGTAAACCAGATCCTCCAGCACCACGGTGTCGTTGGCCAGCAGCTGATCGGATACCAACGCGGCAGCGCTGGGTGGCAGGTCCGCGACAGTCAGCAGAGCATCACCACCGACAGCGCGCAGATCACGTCTCAGGCTGTCCAGAATCAGTGGGCAGGTCACATGCAGAAACGGGCGGTTGAGGGAGCGTACGGGATAGGCCAGCAGGCGCGCTTCGGTGAACGCCAGCCGGCCGGCCTTCGGACCATCCGCCTGGCCGTGCTCGGCGAGATCCTTTCCGAAGAGCTGATCGATTTTTTCTTTGTCGAGTGCCGCGTAGTCGCGCAGCACGCCCTTGATGCCGGTAGCAGGCAACACCGGAAATCCGGTTGCTGCGTCGCGCGCGATCGGCAAGTCCACTGCGCCGTTGGTCTGGCCGGTGCCGACGTGGGTGGGCGTCAGCGTATAGACGCTCAGCAGTGCAGTTTCATTCCAGAGTTTCATGATCTCTCCATTTTGGTGAGCGGTCCGATGCCGACCAGGCAGTGCCCGAAGCCCATCGCCGCTTCGCGCTCAGGTCCAAGCGCATGGCGGTTGTGAAGATTGAATAAAGCGTCGCGCCGGCCTTCGGCGCTTCCGCCGTGCAGGCGGATCAACCAGGCGCTGCCCGCCGGCAGATACGCGCGGTTGTCACGCGGACGCCCGGTGGCGAGCTCAAAGCCGCCGACGGCAAAGCTGCGACCGGTCAAGGCCGCGAGGAAGTCGAGCCGCATGCCGTCTTTCAACAGCGCGTGATGTTCCGGCTGCAGTGGGTTGTCGATAAGTGCCGGCGTGATCGCTACCAGCCAAAAGCAAGCGCCATCGTCCACGCGCTGCGGTAAGTGCTCGCCTCGCAGGATGCTGTGCCAAGTGGGGTCCAAGTGCTCGGCAGGGCCGAACGCGACCAGCCGTCCCTTGCGTCCGGCCTGGCCAGCCCCTTGCGTCAGTGCCTGAGCTTGCAGGCGGTCATCCAGCGACGCGCGCAACTGGCCGAACAGACCGCTGTCATATTCAAAGCGTAGCGCTTCGACGAAGTACAACATGCCGTGCTGCGCGCTTGCGCTATCACGATCAATTGCGAGGCCGGGCTGATGCTCACGGCTGACGAACGGAGGCTGATCAGCCCGCCATTGGCCGTTGTTCCAGGAATACTTACCTTCGCCGCCGAGCGCGAAGCGCAGATTGTCCGGGCCGATCCAGCCGCCGCGCGGTTCCATTGCACCTGCCTCCGGACGACCCAATGCCGGGCCGGGCGTCGCGCTGTGCAGATCGCTGAGCGCTGCGTGGGTCGATATCACCTCGCGTGCATGCAGTGCGCCCGCCGCAGCCTTCAGGATGTATTGAGGCGTAGGCAGCCAGGGCCTGATGAACGGCAAGCTGTCCGCATCGTTTGTTGATGGACGGATCCGCTGCGCGGGGAAAGGACCCGTCAACTGCCAGCCGCGCGGCAGTTCCTGCGGCGTGCCGACCAGCTGCGCAATTTCAGATTTGGCGCGTGGTCCATTGAAGTCCAAAGCCGGTTCCGCGCCATGCAGCAGGCGGCTACGCACCAAGCCCTGGAAGGTCTGCGGCGAGGGCGGAAACTGCGTGCCGATTCGATGCGCCTCGCCAGCACTGGCGGACTTGGGAGGTCCGAAGCTGACGGGCTCGCATGGCTCCACCAGAAAGGGAACATCGATTTGCCGGCTCATTCTTCGTCCTCCCCCGAATCACCGCCGCGCGCGAGTTCGCGACACAACAGTAGACCGTCGGTATAGCGTTCCTCCCGGCGTTCGCCATCCCGCGCGGCGACAGCTTCTGGGCGGGCAGCTTGCGGCTGCTCATAAAGGCTCACGCCTCGCTCCCAGACCTGAAACGCTGCCTGAGCGCCCGGAGTTTTCGGCAGGTCGATGCAGCTTGCAAACAAGCCCCTGAGCAAATTCGTTCGTGCAGTGTCTATCTGCTCGGCGTGCTGGAGGGTCTGGATGCGTTCCAGCCCGTAGCGTGCAGATGGCGCCAGCTCGCGTAGCTTGTATGGCAGGCGCCCAGGCAATTCGCCGTTGCGGAATGCCTCAATGACGGTGTTCAGACTCAGATGAGCGACAGGCCGGCCCAGCGCGGCGTCACGCTCCCAGGGCATCGCGAAACGGGACTTGTTGCCCCCGCGCGAAGCGTGTCCGATCCCCACGGAACACCGGCCTGTATCTTTCGCAAACGTCAACAAGTCTTTGGAACGCCGGAGCAGCACGGATAGCGGTGTCTTGTAGTGGCCGATGGCGATGCCTGCCGACAGGGTAGCGCTGGAACCAAGCATCGGCAGCAGCGTGCCGTCGATCGCGCGGCGCGGTAACTCATCCGTCGGCCTCCATTTGTCGTCAGCAGCATGCAAGGCGATGCGCTGGCCGGGCTCGCAGAGCCGGATCGGCTCCGGCGCGCCCTTGCCATCGACGGGCAGCGGAATCGCAAAGCGCTGGCGCGCTTGGTCGTGATCGTAGTCACCTTTCCAGTCCCGACGGCGCCACGCCCATTGGTCGCGATTTTCGGGTGGCACGGTATCGACCACCCAGGCTGCCGAGAACAGCTGCTGCAGGCGCGCCGCCAGTGCCAGCGCCTCGTTCGCCGGGGCGATGCACAGCACGTCGTCGCCGCCGGAGTAAATCAGACGCCCGGAGAATTCCTGCTCGACGACCCAAGGCACGATGCGGTGGCCGAAGTGCCCCATCGCGCGGCTGACGAAGGCATGCAAGCACGGGCCCATCAGCCGCTTGCTGTCCAGAAGACCGGCCCAGCCGGCATCCAGCAGGTGCTGGTTTTCTAGCAGGCGTTCGAGCACGGTCGGATGCAGCACGTCGCGCCAACGGGTGGCAATCGCGCCCGGGTCGCCCGGCTCGCCCAGCAACAGTTTGCCGATGCGGTCGCCGTCGAGCCGGATCACTGCGATGCGCTTTCCTGGAGGCTTAATCCCGGCCTTGTTCGCCGCATCACGGAGGGCGACAACGGCATCCTTCAGTTCGCCGGCACGGCCGGCTTCTTTCGCTTCTCCACGCGCGCGCAATCCCTGCGCTTTGCCGTCGGCAACCTCCGGGAACAGCAGGTCCTCGGCCTCGTACTCCAGTAAATCCCGGATCGACGGGTCTGCGTTCCGGTAGCGTGTGGCCAGTCTTGGCAGCGCGCGTGGGAAGCTGGTGCGCGGTAGATGCCGCCCTGCCACGCCCAAGACACGGACTATTGGCGCTTGCAGACTGCTGTCTTTGAGGACTTTCTCGAAGAGTTCCGCAAGGAATTGCTGTGCGGCGATGGTCGCCGTCGATGGAAATGGCACACGCAGCTTGCCGTCCCGATCAACGATTTCCGCCACATCGATGCCCACCCAGAGTCGGTTGAACACCAGCTGATCACCTGGGCCTTGATCGGCCTTGACCAGAAAGCGCTTCAACGCGCAGACCGCGCACAGCCGCTCAGCGCCGGTTTGGTCGGGATCCAGTTTTTTGTCCTGCCAGAACTCGCGTGTGCTCTGGCGCATGTAGTCCAGGCTCGCCGCGCCGTTTACGCCGTGCAGCGCCTCGCGCTGGCCGCAGAGCGTGCACTTCTCGCCAGGCTCTGCGGCGGGCGCTGGCGCCGTGTTGCTGGCCTTGCGCAGGGCGTGCCGCAGGCCGAGCTGATGGTGAGTCAGCGCGTAGTCGAAGCCGCGCTCCATCTGGTGATAGTCGAGGTGGGAGCGTGCGTACACCTCACGCGCCAGCTCGTAGTGCGCCCAGCTTTGGGGGGGCAGCCAGGGCGCCAGACGTTGACGGCGTTGGTCAAGCGTGGCCTGATCGCGCTGCGCCTGTTGAGGGTCGGCCGGAGCCGGGCGATGTTGTGCCGGTAGCGCTTGCCCGCGCAGGTGGTCGACGTTCTCGATGTGGCCCATGTGGCGCCACGGCACCGCCACCCAGGTGCAGCGGACGGGCGAGTGCGCATGCTGGCGCGACCAGATGGCATCGCAATGCGAATCCCACTGATCGGTCTGCCTGAACCAGTTGAGCACGGTGCCTGCCAGCGTTTGCCAGCGCTGATCCACCGACTTCTGGGCGGTTTGCGCCAGCTCTTCGATTGTCTCCAGGTGCTGCGCGCCGCCGCGCGGCAGCAGCGCGACGAAGCTGCCGGGCAGCACTGCAGCAAACGTGATCGGATTGACATCCCCGAGTGCGTCCCGATGCTGCTCGAACAGCCAGCAGTCCGCGCGCGGGTTCGCACGCAGATCGGGGTACACGATGCAGTCCGGCCCGTAGTGCTCGACCAGTGGCTGCATCGCGTGCCAGGCGAGATCGGCCAGCAGCACGGAGCTGGTCCATAGGTCACGCGAAGTACGCGACTGCTCGATGAACGACTGGATGGGCCCGATTGCAAAACGCAGCATCCAGGGCTCCTGCGCGCCCTCGTCGCGCGGGGGCTCCTTGAACTTATGTGGTTTCATGAAGGCCAGAGCGGTCACCACTTTCAGGTGGTCCCAGATTGAATGATCCGGGCAGCGGGTTTCGGCGGGCATTTCTTCCCAGAGCGGGTTGCCGAACTGACTGCGGCCCTCGCCGCGACGTGCCGCGACCAGATCGTCGCGATAACGGCGCCACAGTGCGAAGAAGACCTGCTTGAGCTGTGCTGGATCGCGCCAATCGCCTGCAAGCCCGGCGAGCTTCATTGCCGCGTCGATCTGCTCTTGAAGTGGTACGAGGCGCGGGTCCGGCGCCTCGTCGTCGTTCTCAGGCCCATCTTCCGCTTCACTCAAGCCGGCTTCGATGTCGATTGCCAAGCGGCAGCCCGGCGACAAGGGGTGAGTGATCTCCGGATAATTGTGCCAGGTCAAAGTACCCAGGCCGGAAGTGCCACGCGGCGTGTATAACATCGGCCGATCCGCACCTGCCGCCGCCCAGTCCGCCGATTTGTACCAGTAGCGGAGCTTCCGTTCCTTGTTCGCTTGCTGAAAAGCGTCGAACAAGGCTACGGCCACTTTTTTCTGCGTGCCGGCTTTTGGGTTGCCAGAAAACGGCTTGGCCGGCGGATCGTGAAAAAACTGGATCAGCTTCTGCTGCCAGAAAGCGAGTTCGTCCATCGTCTACCTCGCACCGGATCAAAGGGAATCGAAGAATTCGTCCATCACGTTATGTTCCGTGCGCCGCAGGCCACGGCTGGCCTTGAGCAAGGCGGCGGGTGGATCGACGCCGGGTACGGCGCCGTCCATCCGCACGTAAAGCGGATAGAGCCGCGCGCCGATGCGGAGTAGCCGCAGCAGCAGCAGGCTGCCGTGACGCTCAGCGTCGAGCGGCGCTAGCGTCACCTGTCCCCGCTGCGAAGTGTAGCGAAAGCTCAGTGGCAGGCCGAAAGTCGCGCGTGGCGGCGTGGTCTGCAAGGGCCGCCCCTGCAAATGGTCCTTGACCATCTGATAGTCCGGCGGCCGACGCAGACGAAATGCCTGCATGCCGGCGCCCATCTCGGCCAGCGCCCTGTTCCACTGCTCAGCCGGATATGGCTTGTCGAGCAGCTTGAATCTGAACTCTGGTCCGAGATGAGGGGCCTGGGTTCGCTGCTGGTTCACATTTTCTACGGGCTTGAACCATGAGCGAATCGTGTCGATGCCGCTCTGTATCATTGCCCGCCCTTCTTCTGCGGACTTGGCCTCTGTTAGTAAAGGCAGCTGTGCGGCGTCGGGCCAATCCTCTGCGTTCCAGCTGCGTAAGCTGAGACTGCCAAAGCCGCGCCGCGAGCGCGTGCCTGCGCCACCGAGATGAGCGAACAGCCAGGCGGCGGCCAGCAGCGCTCGCCCTTGTTCCTGCGCGACGTCGCGCAAATAAGTGCAGCGCAGCACAAAGGCCTGACCGGGCGCAATTGCAGTCCGCGTCTCATTGCCTTTCATCTGAAACGGATAGCCCAGGTACACCAGCCCGTTGCGCGTGTTGCGGCCACTGCCCTGATTGAATTGGGCCGCGCGGAAGTCAGCCCACCCGGCGGTGCGGATCGAGACGCTCTCGACCCGCAGCAGAAAAGGGCTCTGTCCCTCCGCATTACTGGTGCCGCCGAAGAGGCACGCTTCTTTGTTGATGTCGTCTGGGCTCGCCGCGCGGTACCAATGACGCAGCAGCCCCTTGAACGCCGGTGCGCGCAGCTCGGCCGACTGCTCAGCGTCACCCAGAAACAGCGGCGTCAGCACCTGGAAGTCCAGCTTCAAGTCCCGCATGTGTCGATCCTCCCTCAAAACGCTTCGAGATCGCGGCCCAGCGCGCTGCGCTGGGCTTTCACACTGTTGTCGTCACCCGGTGAACCCATCGGCATCGCGCTGGCTGGGCGGCGGCTTTCGTCAAACGCCCACTCGATGCAGCAGTCGTAGTTGGTTGTGATGACCTCGCGAATCAGACCCTCGCGCGCCAGATAGGCCAGATAGGCCAGATAGCGATGCGAGTCTTGCGGGCGCAATTCTGCATAGTCCGCGATCTTCAGCACGTCACATACGGTTCGCGTGCCATGTGCCAAACCGACGAGCTCGGCGAGCAGCGCCAGGCTTTTGGGATTCGAGCGGCGGATCGTGCAGAAGCTGCGCGACTCCGGGCTGCAATGCGCCGCGCACTCAGGCGGCCATTGTTCTGAGCCGGCATCGGGTGAAGGCGCTGCGCGGCAGCCTTTCAGCGCCGTGCTCAAATACGCATTCAGCTGCATTGACATGCGGTCGTGCTGGGACTGTTCGCCATTCGGGAACCAGGCGCCATAGCTGAAACTCGCGCCGAGGAAAGGCACCACGCCTTCCTCCAGCACGCGCTCCACCAGTCTGGTAAAGCGTTGCTCCAGATCCTGCACGCTCCCCCCGTTCCCTGAGCCGAAAATGATTCGGCTACATCCCCAGTGCGCCGAGCAGTCCTCATGCGATATGGCGCATCAATCACCGCATCGTCAGCTCCACAAGGCGCATTTCGGCACTGAAGTCCCGCTGCCCACCGAGACGGATTTCACAGTACTCGCGCTGGCGAGAAGCTGCCATAGCCGCCTTGATCGCTGCGAAGAATGCTTGATTCGTAGATGGCCATAACGCCAGCCGGCATTAGTGCGGACAGTGCCACGGCGCTGCGCAGGGCTCTGGTGCTCAGCAGGCTGCGTATGGCGTTGACCGTGAGCGCCGGACTCCACACCGGCCAGCGCAGATTGCTGTCTTTCCAGCCGCCGGCGACGCAGGCGGTCTTCAGCTCGGCGCCACGGCTCGCGACCGGAAAGAAACGAAGACCGAGGTAGGCCAGCCAATCGGCGCCAGGGACACTGCCTCGCTTTTCACCGGACGGGTTGCTGGCGCGCAGGGCATAGATGCGCGGCGCCGAAGCATTCCACGACAGGCTGGGCAAAGTGGACAGGTTTTTCCATGGCCCTTGCAGCGCTTCGCGGAAGTCTTCCAGGCGGACGCCTTGCTGCAGGGTGCGGACCATGCCGAGAAAGGTTTGCTGGCCTGCGGTGAAATGCAGGGCCGTGGGTTTCAGATCGCCCTTGTTCGCGGCTACCAGCTCGCTGCCATAGGCGGCGACAGTGCGCACCGAGCGCAGAGAAGCGGGCCTGCAGAAATCTACAACTTCCGCCAGGTAGTCGGCGAAGGCGGCGGGCGCTGGTTTGAGATCGAAGGTGGCGGCTTCTGCGTCGGTGGGAACTCTCGCGCCGTTTTCCTTGTTGTAGGCGAGCTGCAGCGCCAGCTCCGATTCCCAGCTGCACCGCTGTTGTTCCAATCGGGCGAGGATGTCTTCAAAGTCAGAGCTTCCGTGCAGCACCGCAGCCCAATAGCCGACATCGCGCCACGATAGTCGCCAGTCGCGGGTGCCGGCACCCGGCCTGCCCGAATCGCTGAGTGACTGCAAAAGTCCAAGCGCCGCAAAAAAGCCAAGCGGATTTGATGCGTCGAGCCCGGGCAGCAGCAGTTGCTCATCACTCATTGCGGTTCTCCCTGTGCGCTGGCGCGGTGATCTGCCAAGCGGAGGATCGCCTCCAGCCACGCCAAGCCCCACCAGCCATAGCGTTCGGTGAGTGTCCAGAAGCGGTCGGTGACACCGGAGTCCAGCCTCGCAAGCTGATGCCGGGTGCCGGCGCTGAAGTTGGCGGTGATGCCCTCGGGACCATTCGGCAGCTTGAGTTCGACGCGCAGATCAGGATCGCGGTCGTGATTGATCAAAGGCGCGAAGGGCCGGCACCAGCCGTGATGCGCGCCGACCAGATGCAGGACCAGTTCGGTGTCTGTGGCCTGCTCACTGAGCCATTGCGATGACTGTTGAATAAGCGCCACGGACAGTAGCTCGTGGCGATAGCCCTCGGGATAGGCGGCCTGGCGGCGGGCGCGCTCAACGGCGCGCCAGTCGCGCGCGGTCTGGCCGGATTTGGCGAGTGGTGCATCTTGAAGCGCGAGCTTGATCGCGCTGCCGCCCGCCAGCCATTGCTGGAAGCGTGGATCGGCCTTGCCGGTATCGTGCAGCCATGCCGCCAGTACCAGATCGTTGCGTAACGCTGCCGGCAGGCCCAGTGAGATGCAGAAGTGTTCGGCCCAACGCCACACGTCCTTGCTATGTGCGGCCAGGGTGATTTCCTTGCCGATCAGCGAGGCGGAGTCGTCCTCGGTAGAAATGGTTTCTGCTGCGGACTTGCGCGCGATCAGGGTCAGTTCGCTGCTTTCATCTGCGCTGTCTTTGTCGTGAGTGACGATCCTGAAACCGGCCTGCAGATGGTTGATGATCTTGGCCCAGGGCTGCGGCAAACCCTGCGCGGCGACAGCTTTCAACCAGGCACCCGTTTGCTCGCGTAACTGCTTGAGCGGCGTCTCCTCATGAGCCTTGGGCAGCGCCAGGGTCTGCAACGCAGCCGGCAGGCTACGCGGATTCACCCGCAGGGTGGCTGGCCGGTACTGCGCTACCTGGACCAAGTCGCCCAGATCACTCACGGAGCCCTGACTCTCGGGATTCCAGTTGCCATCGCGCAAGCCGCCGTAGCTGGCGGGGACCACCAGAACCATGCCGGGCTTCAGCCGGGCATCGCGCGAGGCAAACCTCAGCACATTGCTGTCCGTATCTTCACCGTTCCAGACATAGGCCGCTTTGGGTTTAGCGATCTGGCTGCGCTCTTCGGCGCTGTCTGCGCTGGCGGATGGCGCGTCAGCCAGTTCTTCTGCGGCCTGTCCACGCAGCCAGCGCTGCGCAGCGGAGATGGGCAGTGATAGCGCCTCCTGCTGCACCGGCGGGCAGGCGCTGAGCCGCTCGAACCAGTCTTCGCGAGACCTCTTGGGAACATTGTGCTCCAGCGCGGCCGGGTCCAGGTCGGCGCGCCAGACGATCTGCACTTCCGGCTCACCGCGTTGCGGACCGTGCAGCCAAAGCGCGACATCGGGATCCGGCTCTGGCCGCGGGTGGGTTTGATTCCAAGCATCCAGATGCGCGGGCAACAGCACCGGCGCATGCAGGCGCGGTGCGATGAGCGTAAGCCGTTGTGCCGCATCGGGCAGAGCCAGGTGACGGATGCCGAAGTCGCAGTCCGGTTCTAGCGTCTGCAGCCAGCGCCAGGTGTTGCGCAGCGCTTCGCCATAAACCGGATCAGGGTCGGCGCTGTCGGCGATCTGGTCGCTGCGGGCGAGGATGATGGCAGGCGACGCGTGCCCGGCTTTCTGCCGATCTCCCAGGCGATCCAGCCGGCCAAAGCGTTGGCGCAGCGCGTCCAGGCTGGCGCATTCGGTGACCAGTGCATCGAAGTCGAAGTCGGCACCGGCCTCAATGCACTGTGTGGCGACGACGACGAGGGGCGTGGCGCTTTGCTCGCGATTGCGGCCGGCGCGAATGCGCGGCTCTATCTCGCTGAGTAGCTCATCACGGTCCAGGGGACGCATGCGGCCGGTGAGTAGGCGAACGTCCGCTGTGTCGCCCAACATCGACTTGAGATGGCTTGCGGTCTCGCGTGCGGTCGCCACGCGATTGACGATGACGCCGACGGTGCCTGCTGCGCCGACTGCGGCGAGCGCTTCCGGTTTGAGAAAAGCGGCGGCGGCTTCTGCGCAATGAGCGGCGAAGCTGCCGCGCTTCTTGTCCTCATCGCGACCGCTGACGGCAACGGCCTTGCAGCTGGCTGGCTTGCGCGCCTGCAGGCGCCAAGCCAGACGAGGGTCATGGTCATCTTCGCCGCGAGCTTTCAACTCAAATGCGTGGTCAGTGTCGCGCTGCATGCCAGGGGTGGCGGATAGCCGCACCACGCCCCAGCGATCCGGCAAGTCATTGGGCCAGAAGCCGCGCCAGCGCTCGCGCAGTGCCAGCAAGGTTTCTGCAAATGGAACGGAAAGATGAACCTCGTCCAGCAGAAACAGCGTGTCATGTCCCAACAAACCGGCATGCACACTGGCCATGCGCTCAGAGACGCCATAGCCGCGAAATAGCAGTCGCGAGCCCACCTGATCGACGGTGGACAGTGCCAGCACGGGGCGGTCGGGCCGATGCGCCCAGGCGTCGTCACGCGGCATGCCACCGCGCAGCACGGTGGTTTCGATGGGCGAGGCGTCTGCCTTGCCGTTCCAAAGCTTGCGCAGTTGGCCTGCCACTTCACGCGCGACCGGGTCGTTGCTGCTTTGGAGTTGCTGCGCAATGTGCTCGGCGTGGCGCGCGCCCTGGTCCACCACCACGCGCCGATCAATCACCATCACGATGCGGCGGGGAAAGCGCTGCGGCTGAGCGGCCAGCGCAAACAAGGCGATGTCGAGCGTGCTGGTCTTGCCGCAACCTGTGGGCACGGCAAGCACGTCCGGCCAGCCACCTTCGTCTCCCTCTGCCAATACCTGCCGGCAAAGACGGCTTTGCCAGGGGAATGGATCGCGGTCATGAACCGCGCGAAAGTAGTCCGGAAACTGATCGGCGCTCAGCGTCATGGCCTGATCTCCGCCGATATCGCGCCGTCATCGTCAGTCACGGGCTTGAACAGTCCCAAGCCATAGAAGCGGCCAGCGCCCAATAGCACCGGACCTGTCACGGGTTCCGCAAAGCGGATGCGCGCGTGAACCTTCATGCGACGCAATTTGCCGTCGCCAGGCGGGAAGGCCGGAAACCTGGCAGCCTTGGCACCGCCGGGCCAAGTGCCGGAGGGCAAGACCGTGACCGCCTCTGGCAGCGGAAGGCCGACGAGGCTGCAGGCGCGGGCGATGGTTTCTGCTGCCGCGCGCCAGGCTTCGGCACGCTTGGCGGGATCGCGATGAGCAAGATCACCGGGATTGCGGTCCAGCGCCACCGGCGTCACGGACACCCATTCGCGCGAACCTTGGCACCAACTCGATGCCTGCAAGGTGCGCAAGCGTGCTTCGCCCCACAGCTGGCGTTCGAGTTCGATTTCGATTCCGTCACCCAAGCCAAGCTTCAGCGGCGGAGTATCTTCGGCATCAAGGCCCTGCTGCTGGCGACTGCGTTGTTCCCAACGTCCCAAGGCGCGCAGCAGTGCCTGCTCCGACGCCTTGTCGGCCTGCTGTGGCAGCAACAACGCCAGGCCGCGCAGGCCGCCATCAGCATGCCGATTGCCAACGTGAGGCAGCGGCACGATGGCAACATGGGGCGATGTGGAGGGTGCGCCATCTTGCTTGTGCCCGCTGATCACCTCATGAGGGGGTTGATCGGCGCATTCCATCAGTGCCGCGCGCACTGCGCGCGCCACGTCCACGCCACGAGTGAGCGGTAGCAGCGGGCCACCGCAGCGCTGGAGAACGATCCAGTTGCGCCGACCAAAATGGCGCAAGTCATCGATCTTGCCCTTGGGTGCAGCATCCCTTGCCCGGTACCGCTGTGCGCGAAACGGCAGCACGCGCGGCTCCACGCCTTGGTGTTGTTCGTGAGCCGCCTGCAGGCGACTAAGTTGTCCCGGTCCTGGAACGCGCAAGAGCAACTCGCCCATTTCGTCCGGCACCCATTCGGCGGCGGGCGCCTCGCTGAGCCAGCGAGCGTGGACCAGCGAGGAGGAGTGGCCGATGCGCATCAGTCGCGCCGCCAGCCGCTCCAAGGCTGGACGATGCGTTTCATCCAGCGCGACTGGCCAGCACAGATGCACGAGTGGCTGCGGCAGGCCCAGCGATGGAAAGCTGCGGGGTTGGCGGCCTCGGCCCGCCGGCAATAGCTTGCCGGCGTCACCGGCCTGCGTGGCTGATGCTGGCTCCGAGTACACATCCGCAGCAGTGCTCAGAAATTTTTCCTGAGCCTTGGCGACCGCCTTTCGAGCTTTCTCCACCTCTTTCTGAGCCGCCTTCAGCGCCTTGGCATCACTCGGACTTGTGGCCAGCGCGGATTCGGCTTCCGCCAGCGCGGCGGCAGCCTCGTGCTGCTTGCCGGCAGCGCTGTCGAGCTTGGCCGGCAACAGGCTCACGTCATTGGTGGGTACGTAATGCGTCATCACTGTTCGCGCACAACCCTCGTCGCAAGCGATGGCTGGTGGCGGCAGGCTTTCGAGCCACGCCAGCGCGGCGTGCTCTGCGCGCGCCTCATCGCTGTCCAGCGACTCCTGTTCGGCCCAAGTGGCGACCAAGGCGGAGAACACACGCGCCGGATGCGGCGGCCATTCCGCGCCTTGCCGGTCGTTGTAAGCCGTGGCCACCGCCCGCCCGGTGAGATAGTCCAGGCACAGGGCAAACATCAGGCGGATCCTGCGGCTTCGGTTTCGGACTTGGCTGCGAGCTTGCGGCTTTCGCGGATCAGCGACACCAGCTTCGGCATCGGCTTGAGTGTCAGTGGTGCGCGCTGCCAGGCAAAACCCAGCTGTGCCGCCGCTGCGCTGGCCGCCTTGAACAGATCGAGAACCTGCTGCGTGGTGACGGTGTACGTGATCGGCTCGCCGCCCTCGCTGGAAATGAACTCGAAGGCCAGTGGCGTGGCCGATTCCGGCACCAGCAAGGAGCGCGAACGCAGGTCGTAACCCTGATTGCGCTGCAGTGCGATAGCCGCCAGTGCCAGCGCCGCCAGTGCGGTACGCGCGGCGGATTCTGCGGCAGCGCGCGATGCTGTCGGTATTGCTGAGCCGTCCACGCTGACCGGAAAACGCAGGCGGCGCAATGCCGGCAGCGACAGCACCGTGGTCTGCTGCGCGTAGTCGAAGGTGACGCCGCCGGCGGTGAAGTCCTTGCTGGGTCGGAAGTTACTGTGATTGATTGCAGAAGCTTTTCCCGTGCTCTGCTCTTTACTGCTCTTGTATAAAATCGGCTTGCCCTGCTTATCCTTCTCCGCTTCGACGGGGTCAAGTGTCCAGTCAGAGTCATCGCCGGCTAAGTGATAAATCGGAACTCCGGAAGATATTGCAGCTGAATCAATTCGGCTGGCCGTTTTGACGCCAGGACTGAAGTCGACGCCGATCACCTCAGACACTAAAGCTCTCTGAAACTTAGAACCCAAGCCTCCGCGCGGGCCGGTGGAGTCCCATACGCCGAACACAAGCGCCGTGGGGCAAAGCCGGTAAACGGCTGTGGCGTTCTTGAACGATGCCAGCGTGTAAGCCTCGCCATCCCGGCTATGGCGGAATGGAACCGGCGCTTGATCGGCAGACGGCTGCCAGAACGCATCGCGCAACAAGGCATCAGCGATGCGATGCGGCGTCTGCAAGGTGGTGAGCAGCCCCAGGTCTTCCAAGCCCGGCTCGCTGCCGAAGTCCACACCCACTACCGGAAAATCCAACTGCCCCGCCTCCCAGGCCGCGCGCAAGGCGTCTTCAAGCCGATTGGCCTGTGACGCCACCGAGTCCAGCAGCACCACTTTCACGTCCTGCCCGCCGATGCGGCGTGTCTCATGCGCGTACTTCAGCGGGTTCTGTTTGTCGTCCGCGACATAAGTCGGCGGAAACACCTTGTCCCCCGGGCCGCCGGCCGGTTGCAGCCGAACATTGCATCGGATTGCCGCAACGGCGCCCGACACAGCCTGGTTCAAGGTTTCGAGATTCAGAGTTGTCATGGATCGTCTCCTGCTGCTGTCGGGTCAATGGCGCTTCGATAATGCTGCAGTTTCTTGCTGCGGAAGATTAGTCAGGCTGAGTTCTAAGTTTAGTCTCGCCTCTAGGCGCGACGTGCTCCGCGACTTGGTCGTCGCAGTTGCGTACACTTACCGTGGCATCACCATCTGCGTCATCTCGATGCGCAAAGCCACGCCCTATGAGCGCAAAAAATTCTTCGAAAGGATCGGCCACTGACTGGCAGCGGCTCAAGCAGATGCCGGATGAGCAGATCGACGTGTCTGAAACTCCGGAAGCGGACGAGGCATTCTTCGCCAGCGCGCAACTGCGGTATGGTGGAAAACCGGGTTCCCCTGCAGAACTCGTGGTAATAAAGGCCGCGCCAGATGTCGCCGAATGGCTGCGAAATGCCGCCGACGATGAACTGGAAGAAGCATCCGCCGCGCTGCGCGAGCTTATGTTGCGGCATCGTAGGACTTGAATCTTCCGGGTTCTCCGGAATTCAGCTGCTCGGCCTCTTGCCGGGGTTCCTGCGTCTTCGTATCGCAGACACATCACGCCACCAACTCCACCGCCACGCTCACGCGCCGCCACGGATTGCGGCTCTCCTCCAGCGTCGCGACAGATGCGCTGAGCTTCTCGCCGCGGTCCAGGAGTTGGCTGATTGCGGTGTTTTCGATGCGCGGGATGTAGCCGATGCGTCGGCCCATGAAGAGAACGGCGACGGCGCGCGGGTCGTGGCGGTTGTCTGCTTCGCGACTCAGCTGCAGCGGGCTGCCGGTGCGCAGCAGCGGCCATAGGGCCTGGCCGTCGTGGTACTGAAAGCCGGCCAGGGGCGAGGTCTGCAGTAGGATGCGACGCGCGGGCGCTGCGATTGCGGCGGTTGGCAGTGCGGTGTGGGCTGCCGCACCCAGGAACATTCGGAGAAAGCTGCGACGGATCATGGCCGGTGTCGGGATTGGATTTGCGCATGACCCTAACCAGCCTCAGGTTCAAATAGCGGACCTGAGGCGCGCGGCCTGGCGTTCGGGGCTCGGCCGTTCCTCCTGGGTGTCGACGGCGTCGGCCGGGCCATAGCTGGCCAGGGCCGCGCGCAGGCGGGCGATGAGCGCTTGACGCAGTTCCGGCGGTTCCAGGATTTCCACGTCGGCGCCGTGGCGCAGCAAGTCCATGATCAGTTCCTCGCTGCGGTGATAGGGCAGGCGGCGGGTCAGGCCGCCGTCTTCATGCGGCGTGTCCTGCTGTTGCGGATGCCAGGTTTCGGCGGCGATCCAGCGGGCGGCGCGGGCGGAGAAGCGCAGCACGGCCAGGGCCGTGGGCTCGCCGGAGAAGATGCCGTAGCTGGTGGCCAGGCTCTGGTCGAGCTGCAGCTCGGGGATGTCTTGCGCCGGCTGGGCCACGGCCTCGGCGGCGATGATGCGGTCGAGTGCGAAGATGCGCAGGGCTTCGCGGGTATGGCACCAGGCATCGAGATACCAGTTGTCGCGGTAGAGCGTCAGCCTTTGCGGAGAGACGATGCGTGGCGCCATGCGGTCGTCGCTGCGCGCGTGGTAGTCGATGCGCAGCCGCTGCCGCCGGGCCAGCGCGGAAGCGACCACGGTGAACTGGCTGCCGATCGGGCGCGCCGCCATGCGGAGCAGACGCAGGCGTGAGCGCCAGCCGGGCAGGCCGGTGTCGGAGCGTTCGAGCAGGCGCTCGAGTTTGGCCCGAAATGGCGTGAGAGCTTCGGACAGCAGGCCGAGCGGATGGCGTTCGAGGACTTCCTGGAGAATCAGCAGGGCCGCCAGTTCCTGGGCGGTGAACCACAGGCCGGGCAGTTCATAGGCGGCCTCGCCGTCGTAGCGGTAGCCGCCGCGTTCGCGGTCGTGGACCAGCGGCGCCTGCAGGCGCTCGCGCATGTAGCGCAGCGTGCGCTTGAGGGTGGACGGCGTCTGTTTGTGATCGTGCTGGCGCAGGGTTTCCAGCAGGTCGTCAAAGCTGACGCCGGTGGCGCGCCGGCTGGCCAGCAGACGATGCAGCTGAAAGATTCGATCGAACTGATCCACGCGTCCCCGCCAGCTCTCACTTGCGCCTCCCCCGAGGCGCTGCGTCTGGAGTGTATCGCCGCCGGCTGTTGCGTCACGCGCACCAGATCACGCATTGCCGGATCAGCCAGTGGAAAGATTCCGCAAAGGCCGGGTGATCGGGGTGGCAAGTCGGGTGGGAAGAATCGGCTCCGCAATAAGTGTCGCGGGCGTAACGCTGATTTATTGGGGGCACATTAAATCTCATGCGGATTGAGCTCGACCCCGGAAAAAGCGAAGTCAATCGCATCAAGCATGGTGTCGCTTTGATCGCCGCCGAGGCTCTGGAATGGGATACGACCATCCGCTGGCCGGATACCCGCAAGGACTACGGCGAAGACCGGATGTGTGGCATGGGTTATGTCGGCCTGACGCTCCACTTCGGGGTCTTCGTTGGCCGTGGGCGGTCTCGCTGCATCATCTGCCTGCCTAAGGCCAATCGCAAAGGGGTGAAACGTTATGCCGAAACTGAAAGCCAGGACTGTCATCCCCACTGCCGCCAAAGACAGGGCTATCACCGCTGCGGCGCGCCGTGACCCGGATGCCAAGCCTCTGACCGAGGCACAGCGGAAGGTTGCGGCTCCGACGGTGCGCCTGGGCCGTCCGCGCAAAGCCGCACCGAAGCAGGCCGTGAAGCTGCGTCTCGATCCTGATGTGCTGGCGGTGCTGCGTGCGACCGGTGCGGGCTGGCAGACTCGCGTCAACGCGATACTGCGGGAGCGGTTTGCGCTGTAACGGGTCGCCCCGTCAGGCCCACAAAATCCGTAGGCCGAGTCCCGAGCCATGGCGGCCGGGGGCTTTTGGACTTTTTATGATTGAATTTGGTCGGGGCGAGAGGATTTGAACCTCCGACCACTTCCACCCCAAGGAAGTGCGCTACCAGGCTGCGCTACGCCCCGACGATACGGCTGGAAAAACTAAGGGGCGCGAAGTGTAGCGGACGCGGCCCCTGATTTGAAGGCTGTTGAGGCGCTTATTCCGGGAACAGCTTGAGCAGGGATTCGAGTTCGTCGCGCAGGCCCTTGATCTGCTGCGCGCGCGGGGGCAGGCCGGGCAGGCGTGGTTTGAGGGCGGCGGCCGGCGGCGGCACGGCGCGCAGCAGGGGTTCGCTGCGCGGCATTTCCTTGAGGCGCTGGCGGGCGCCGCCGATGGTGAAGCCCTGTTCGTAGAGCAGGCTGCGGATGCGCCGCACCATCTGCACGTCTTCGTGCTGGTAGTAGCGGCGGTTGCCGCGACGCTTCACCGGCTTGAGCTGCGGGAACTCCTGCTCCCAGTAACGCAGCACGTGCGGCTTCACATCGCAAAGCTCGCTGACTTCGCCAATGGCGAAGTAGCGCTTGCGCGGAATCTCCGGCAGCTCGGCCAGAGGCTTATCGGCGGGTCGCATCGGCTTCCACGCGCAGACGCAGTTTCTGGCCCGGACGGAAGGTGACGACGCGGCGCGCGGAGATCGGAATCTCTTCGCCGGTCTTGGGATTGCGGCCGGGGCGTTGATTCTTGGAACGCAGCTCGAAGTTGCCGAAGCCGGAGAGCTTCACTTCCTTGCCGGATTCCAGGCGGCCGCGGATTTCCTCGAAGAACAGATCGACGAATTCCTTGGCCTCACGCTTGTTCAAACCGAGGTCCTCGAACAGCGCCTCGGCGAGTTCTGCCT
Source organism: Solimonas aquatica (assembly GCF_900111015.1). Classification (GTDB taxonomy): domain Bacteria; phylum Pseudomonadota; class Gammaproteobacteria; order Nevskiales; family Nevskiaceae; genus Solimonas; species Solimonas aquatica. The sequence goes on from NZ_FOFS01000020.1 coordinate 22,109, forward strand.
TTGTCAACGCCATGCTAGAGATCCCTGCTTACTGTCTGATCGTTGCCCCGAACTCGCGGCTCAGTGCTTGCGCAATGGCGGAGCTGGCGGCATCGATTTCTTCCAAAGTAAGGGTGCGCGAGGCGTCATTGAAATGCAAGCCCAAAGCCACGCTCTTGCTGTTCTCAGCAAGACCCTTGCCGCGATACACGTCGAACACGCGCGCCTCACGCAGCAGCGCGCCGCCGCTTTGTCTTGCGCATTGCAGGAGCGCTTCGGCGCTGATCTCTTCGCCCACCACCAGCGCCAGATCGCGGCGCGAGGAGGGGAACTCGGACAGCGGCGCGGGCTTGGGCACGGCCACCTCGCGCAGCGCGGCGAGCTCCAGTTCGAAGACGATGGCGCCGGACGGCAGGTCCAGGCTCTGACGCAGCTGCGGATGCAGCTCGCCAAGATGGCCCAGTGTCTTGCCCGCACGTTCCAGGCGCGCGCAGCGGCCGGGATGCAGGGCCGGATGCGCGTCGGCGATGAAGCGGCAGTCGGCCAGCGCGCTGCCCAGCAGCGCTTCCAGGTCGGCCTTCACGTCGTAGAAGTCCACCTCGCGCGCGGCGCTGCCCCATTGCTCGGGCAGCACGCGGCCGGCGGCCAGGCCGGCGATGCGCGCGGTTTCGATCACGCCGCCCTGTTCATCGCGTTCGAAGCACACGCCCAGCTCGAACAGGCGCAGGCGCTCCTGCTGGCGCGCGCGGTTGTAGAGCCAGGTGGGAATCAGGCCGGCCAGCAGGCTGGCGCGCATCTGCGACTGCGTGTCGGCGATGGGATTGTCCACCGCAATCGTGCGCGCCTGCGGTGCGACGGCCTGCTGGATGCGCGGCTCCACGAAGGCCAGGTTCACCACTTCCTGCCAGCCGCGTGCGGCCAGCGCCAGACGCAGATCATCGCTGCTGCGCTGCGCTTCCTGTGAAGGCTGACGCGCCAGCTGCGCGGCGTAGGGCTTGGCGGCGATGCGGTCGTAACCGTAAAGGCGGCCCACTTCCTCGATCAGATCGGCTTCGATGCGCAGGTCGTAGCGATGGCTCGGCACGCGCACCGCCCAGCTGTCGCCGATCTCGGCGCGCAGCAGCAGGCCCAGGCGCGTGAGCAGGGCCTCGATCTCCTTGGCGGGAATCTCCAGGCCCAGCACCTGGGTCACGCGCGAGCGGCGCAGGTTGATGCTGATGACATCCGGCTGGTTGCGGCCGGCCTGGGTGATGGGCTGCACGATGCCGCCGCAGATCTGCACGATCAGCTGCGTGGCGCGATCCAGGGCCTGACGCTGCAAGCCCGGATCCACGCCGCGCTCGAAGCGGTAGGCGGCATCGGAGAACACCTTGTGACGACGGCCGGTGCCGGCCACCGCATTGGGTGCGAAGCAGGCCGACTCCAGGAACACGCGCGTGCTGCTCTCGCTCACGCCGCTGGCGGCGCCACCCATCACGCCGGCCAGCGCGACGGCGCTCTTGTCGTCGCAGATCAGCAGCTCGCGGTTTTCGCAGACGAGGGTCTGCTCGTTGAGCAGGGTGACGGACTCGCCGGCACGGGCACGGCGCACGTGCACGCTGCCCACCAGCTTGTCGGCGTCGAAAGCGTGCAGGGGCTGGCCCAGCTCCAGCATCACGTAGTTGGTGATGTCCACCACCGGGTGGATGCAGCGGATGCCGCTGCGGCGCAGGCGCTCGCGCATCCAGTCCGGCGTGCGCGCTTTGGGACTCACGCGGTCGACGATGCGGCCGGCGTAGGACGGGCAGTCCTCCAGGCTCTCGATCTCGACTTTCAGCGTCTGATGGCCTTCCACCACCACCGGCGCGCTGGCGCTGCGCTTGAGGTTCACGCCGAACAGCGCCGCCACATCACGCGCCAGCCCGAGCACGGACAGGCAGTCGCCGCGATTGGGCGTGATTTCCAGATTGAGGATGTTGTCGGCGAAGTTCAGATACTGGTCGATGGCCTGGCCGGGCTTGGCCTCGGCATCGAGTTCCAGCAGGCCTTCGGACTTCTCCGCCAGCGCCAGTTCCTTGGCCGAGCAGAGCATGCCGGAGGAGTCCACGCCGCGCAGCTTGGCCTGGGTGATGGCCAGGCCGCCCGGCAGGCGGGCGCCGATCTTGGCGCAGGGCGCCTTGAGGCCCACGCGGGCATTGGCCGCGCCGCAGACGATCTGCAGCTTCTGCGCTTCGCCCACGTCCACTTCGCAGACCTGCAGGCGATCAGCCTGCGGATGACGCTCGGCCTTGGTGATATGGCCCACCACCACGCCGATGGCGGGTTCGCTCACCGCCGGTTCCACTTCCAGTTCCAGGCCACCCATCACCAGACGCTGGGCGATCTGTTCGATCGTCGCCGGCGGGTTGACCCATTCGCGCAGCCAGGCTTCGCTGAGTTTCATGTGTGTTCGTCTCCCCTGGGCTTAGCGGAACTGCTCAAGGAAACGCAGATCGTTGTTGAAGAACAGGCGCAGGTCGTCCACGCCGTAACGCAGCATGGCCATGCGCTCCACGCCCATGCCGAAGGCGTAACCCGAATAGCGCTCCGGATCGATGCCAACGTTTTCCAGTACCTTGGGATGCACCACGCCGCAGCCCATCACTTCCAGCCAGCGCGAGCTGCCGTCGGGCAGATGCCAGCGGATGTGCACGTCCGCGCCCGGTTCCACGAAGGGGAAGTAGGAGGGACGGAACAGCGCCTCGATCTCGCGCTCGAAGAAGCGCGAGAGGAAGGTCTGGATGTCGTACTTCAGGTCCGCCAGCGAAACCTTGTCGGCCACGTACAGGCCTTCGATCTGGTGGAACATCGGGCTGTGCGTGCGATCCGAGTCCACGCGGTAGACGCGGCCGGGGCAGATGATGCGGATCGGCGGCTGGCGCGACTGCATGGTGCGGATCTGCACCGGGCTGGTGTGCGTGCGCAGCAGGCGCTCGCCGCCGAACACGTAGAAGGTGTCCTGCATGGCGCGCGCCGGATGCAGCTCGGGAATGTTCAGCGCGCCGAAGTTGTGGAAGTCGTCCTCGATCTCCGGGCCTTCCACCACTTCGAAGCCGATCTCGCCGAACAGCTGGCTGATGCGGCGGATGGTGCGGCTGATCGGATGCAGGCCGCCCACGCTCTCGCCGCGACCCGGCAGGCTCACGTCGATGCGCTCGGAAGACAGGCGGGCATTGAGCTCGGCCTGCGCCAGGGTCTGGCTGCGCGCGTCCAGCGCCGCGCTCAAGGCTTCCTTGACGCGGTTGACGCGCTCACCAAAAGCCTTGCGCTGCTCCGGCGCCATGCCGCCCAGCTGCTTGAGCAGCTCGGTGACGCGGCCCTTCTTGCCCAGCAGCTCCACGCGCAGCGTCTCCAGCGCGCGCAGCTCGGCGCAGGCGGCGATGTCGGCCAGGGCCGACTGCTGCAGTTGTTCGAGTTCGTCGCTCATCTTGTTTGCCGAAAGATTCCGAGGCCTGAAACGACAAAGGGGCGGCTGTGCTGCCGCCCCTTTGGTACCGCTCGTACCGCGTGCTTGCCTGGCAGGGCGGGGCGCTTAGGCCACGCCCAGCTGGGCCTTGGCCTGCGAAACCAGTGCTGCAAACGCCGCCTTGTCCTGCAGGGCGAGGTCGGCCAGCACCTTGCGGTCCAGGGCCACGCCGGCCTTGGACAGGCCGTTGATGAAGCGGTTGTAGGACAGGCCCAGTTCCTTGGCGGCGGCGCCGATGCGCACGATCCACAGCGAGCGGAACTCGCGCTTTTTGGTGCGGCGGTCGCGGTAGGCGTACTGACCGGACTTGATCACCTGCTCCTTGGCGGAGCGGAACTGGCGCGATTTGGCGCCGTAATAGCCCTTGGCCTTCTTGAGGACTTTCTTGTGCTTGGCGCGGGCGGTAACACCACGTTTGACGCGTGCCATGTGTCGTTCTCCTTATTCGATTAAGCGTAGGGCAGCATCTGCTTCACTTCGCGGACGTCGGACGCATGAATCTGCGCCTCGCCACGGAGCTGACGGATGCGCTTACCCGACTTCTTGGTCAGGATGTGGCGCTTGTGCGAGTGGGAACGCTTGAAGCCGCCTTTGCCAGTCTTGGCAAAGCGCTTCGCCGCGCTTTTCACGGTTTTCAGCTTTGGCATGGAAACACTCCTTATACAAACCACGTTGCCGGTGTCGCAGCCCCTTGCCGTGGGGCGCTGGCCGGGCCCGGCACGAGTGGCGCCGGGACTTCTTCTCAGTGCCGGACGCTTGCGCGTCCTGCCGGAAAACTTTGCCGCTTACTTCTTGCGGGCCGCCAGTACCATCACGGACTGACGCCCTTCCATCTTCGGGTGCTGCTCAATGTTGGCCAGTTCGGCCAGCTCGCCTTTCAGGCGGTTCATGATTTCCATGCCCAGTTCCTGATGCGCCAGCTCGCGGCCGCGGAAGCGGACCACGATCTTCACCTTGTCGCCTTCTTCCAGGAAGCCCTTGATGAAGCGGAGCTTGGTCTGGTAATCGCCGTCCTCGGTGGTGGGACGGAACTTGATCTCCTTGACCTGGATCTGCTTCTGCTTGCGCTTGGCGGCATGGGCGGCCTTGTCCTTTTGGTAAAGGTACTTGCCGTAATCCATGATCTTGCAGACCGGCGGATCCGCGTTCGGCGACACTTCCACCAGATCGAGCCCAGCCTCTTCGGCCTTGGCCACCGCGTCGCGGGTGAGCATGATGCCCAGCTGAGCGCCGTCGTCGGCGATCACACGCACACGGGGCGCCGTGATCTGGAAGTTGCGCCGATCTTCACGTTCGAAAGCGATACGACATCTCCTGCAAACCGCCTGCTGTCCTCAGGCGAAAAAGTCATGCGGCAGGCACAAGACGCCGGGCCGATGGCGGACAGGGCCGCGCATTCTACGTGGCCGCCGGGTGCATCTCAAGGGGAATCAAGCGCTTTGGCGCCAGCTTTCGAGCCGGGCGAACGATCCTTTCAGTATTTTGCGTTTGGTTGTGGCCGGTGCCGTCTCCACAATATGTGTTCAAGCTCGTTGCCGCGAAGTACACGCCATGTCCGCCATGTCCACGCTGTTCATCTCCCACGGCTCGCCGATGCTGGCGCTGCAGGATCACGCCACCACCCGCGCCTGGAGCGCGATGGCCGCTGCGCAGCCCAGGCCGCGCGCGGTGCTGGTGGCCAGCGCGCACTACCTGACGGCGGCGCCGGCGGTGGGGGCGGCCGAGCGCCCGGCCACGGGGCACGACTTCGGCGGCTTTCCCGCGCCGCTGTACCAGCTCCAGTATCCGGCGCCGGGGGCGCCGGCGCTCGCGGCACGCGTCGCCGAGCTGCTCGCGGCGGCCGGTCTGCCGGCGCAGCTGGAGCCGCAGCGCGGTCTGGATCACGGCATCTGGGTGCCGCTGCGCCGCTTCTGGCCGCAGGCCGAGGTGCCGGTGATTCCGCTGGCGCTGCAGCCGCGTCGCGATGCGGCCTATCACCTGCAGCTGGGACGCGCGCTGCGGCCGCTGCTCGACGAGGAGGTGCTGATCATCGGCTCGGGCAATCTCACCCACAATCTCTATGAGCTGCAGATTGGCGAGGACGAGCACACCGCTTCTTACGCGCGCGAGTTCAGCGACTGGATGGCGCAGCGCCTGCACGCGCACGATGACGCGGCCCTGGCCGAATACCGCAGCCGCGCGCCGCAGGCCGCGCGTGCGCATCCCAGCGATGAGCATCTGCTGCCCTTGTTCGTGGCCTATGGCGCGGCCGGCACCGAGGCGCAGGTGGAGCGTGTCTACGACGCGGTCACCGACGGCGTGCTGGCCATGGACTGCTACCGCTTCACGCCTGCGCACTGATCAGGGATTTCACCGCCGCCGCCCAGGTGCTGCGGCGTTCGCCGGGATTGATCACCACGCGCACGCAGCCCGGATCATCGGGATGGCGCTGGCGCGTGAAGCCCAGGCTCTGCGCCAGTCCCAGCATCGCGCTGTTCTCCAGCAGCACATCGCCGTGCACGCGGCCCACGCGGGTCTGTTCGGCGTAGCGCAGCACGTCCTGCATCAGGAGCCGGCCCAGGCCCTTGTGGCCGCAGCCTTCCCGCACCAGCACCGCGAACTCGGCATCGGCGCCGGTGGGATCGCTGGCCAGGGTCGCCACGCCCGCCACCTCGCCGGGTTGCTCGTCGGTGACCGCCACGAAACTCATCTCGCGGTCATAGTCGATCTGCGTCATGCGCGCCGCCATCGCGTGCGTGAACTGGCGGATGTAGCGGAAGAAGCGCAGGCGCACGGTTTCCGGATCCAGCTGCGAGAGCATGCGGATCAGCGTCGGTTCGTCGGTGGGACGGATCGGGCGGATGATGCCGCTGCTGCCATCGCGCATCTGGATGCGGTGCTGCAGATGCAGCGGGTACGGCGTGAGCGCCAGGCGCGCGCGCTCGACCGGCGGATGCGCGCTGGCCGTGATGCGCGCGTAGCCCACCTCGGCCATGCCCTCGGCCGGCAGCAGGCGCAGCTCGGCCTCGTGCAGGCGCGGCTGCTCCACGGCCAGCTGCGCCAGACGCGCCACGGCGGTGGCGTAGTCGGCGGCGCGCAGACCCGGCGGCGCCTGTGTGCGATCGCCCAGGCCCAGATCGCGCAGCAGCTGCGCGGCCAGCACATCGTCCAGCGGCGGCAGGGCGTAGGCGGTGGGCGCGGCGGTGGAGGCGGGATCCAGACGCGCGGTGAGATAAATGCCCATCTGCGGATGCATCTTCAGGCGCACGCGCAGACCGCGACCGGCGGCCTCGGCCCAGGGCGCCGGCTGCAGGCCGTAGGCGGCGAGCAGTTCCTGCGCCTCGGCGGCGGGCAGCACCCAGTGCGTCTTGAGCTTGGCCGGCACGGCCAGCTGCGGCGGCTGCTGGCCGTGCGCGAGCGGGTCCAGCGTGGGCGTCTGCATCAGCATTTCCTGGGTGCGGCGATGATCGCGCCGGTAACGCAGGGCGCGCGCCGCCTGTTCCACCGAGGCAAAGGCGGCGATGCCGCCTTCGCTGCAGATGCGCAGCGCCGGTGCCGCGCGCGCCTGTCCGAGAAACACCACGGCCAGACGTTCACGCAGGCGCGCTGCCACCAGCTTGCGGGCAAAGGCTTCGTCGTCCTGCCCCGGCGCCGGACTGCGCACGAACAGCGCCACGTCCAGGGCGCGCGACTCCAGGGCCAGACGCAGCACGGTGAGCGTGTCCTCGTCGCTGGCCAGACCGATGTCCAGCCACTGGCCGCCGCTGTAGAGCTTGGGCAGCTGTGCCTGAATCGCCTGGCGCGTGGTCTCGTCCAGGGCCACCGGCTGCAGCTGCTCGCGCCATAGCGAGGCGCGCGCCAGCTGGCAGATGCCGCCGCCGGTGCCCAGCACCGCGATGCGCGCCTGGCCGGCGTCACCGACGCGATCCAGCGCCGCGAGCGCCGAGAACAGCGCGGTGACACGATCCACCTCCACCAGACCGGCGCGACGAAACGCCGCCGACAGCACCGGATCGGCCGGCTGCTGGTTTTCATCCTCGGCATCGGGCGTCTGCAGCACCACCACCGGCTTGGCGCGCGCGCAGGCACGCGCCGCCGACATGAACTTGCGCGGACTTCTGATGCGCGAGAGCTGCAGCACCACGGCCTGCGTGCCCGGGTCCACGGCCGCGTAGTCGAGCAGATCGGCGACATCGACATCGGCCTCGTTGCCGGTGGCCGCCACCCAGGAGAAGCCCAGGGCATGACCCGCCGCCCAGTCCAGGGCGGCGGCGGCGATCGAGCGCGACTGTGCGATCAGCGCGGTATTGCCCGGTGCCGGCGGACTCCAGGACGACAGGCACAGACCGCGCGCCTGCGCGGTGCCGGCGCTGCCGGGGCCGAGCACGCGCAGGGTTTCATTGCGACCGGCGCGCAGCACCGCTTCCGGCACCGGCACATCGCTGGTCCAGAGCAGGGCGTGGCAGCCGGCCTGCGCCAGCGTGCGCACCAGGGCCGGCGTCATCAGTGAGGCGTCGAACACCACCGCCAGTTCGAACGGTGGCTCCTGCCTGGGCGCCTTGTGAAGGCGCTGCAGCGTGCGCCAGCCGGCCCGCTCCAGATGCAGCAGCGCACGCTGCGGCTCGGGCAGCAGGGCCAGGCGCTGCAGCAATTCCTCGGCCGGCGCGTCGGCCGGCGCGCCGATCGCCAGCACGGCGGCTGGCCGGAACAGCGATTCGATGTGGCGGATGGTCATACGGGCAGATCCTCGCCGCCGGCAAAGGGCAGCAGGAAGTTCTCCACGCTGCGCGCCAGCGCGGTCAGGTCATAGCCGCCTTCCAGCGTGGCCAGCACGCGCTGCTGGGCGCTGACGGCGGCAGCGTCGCGCAGCACCCCGGCAATCCAGCGGAAGTCCTCGTACTGCAGGCGCAGATCGCCGAGCGGATCGGCGGCATGTGCGTCAAAACCGGCGGAGACCAGAATCATCTCCGGCTGGTGCGCGGCCAGCGCCGGCAGCCAGTGCTCGCGCACCGCGGCGCGAAACACCGCGCCATCGCTGTAGGGCCTGAGCGGCACGTCGATCAGGTTCGGCGCATGTGCCGCGCCCGGCCAGTAGGGATAGAGCGGATGCTGGTAAGTGGACAGCAGCTGCACGCGCGCATCTTCCAGAAAGCAGTCGGCGGTGCCGTTGCCGTAGTGCAGATCGAAGTCCACGATGGTCACGCGCTTGAGGCCCTGCGCCAGCGCATAGGCCGCCGCCACCGCCACGTTGTTGAAGTAGCAGAAGCCCATGGCGCGGGCGCGCTCGGCATGATGGCCCGGCGGGCGCACCGCGCAGAACGCCAGATGCGTCTGGCCTTGCAGCAGAAGGTCCACGCCCAGCACGCCGGCACCGGCGGCGCGCAGCGCGGCGCTGACCGTGTGCTCGGTGAAGGCGGTGTCGCCGTCGATCTCCACGCGGCGCGGGCCGATCTTGCGATGTGCCAGCACATGGCCCACGTAGTCGGCGGCGTGCACGCGGTCCAGATCTGCGCGTGCGGCTTCCGGGGCTTCGTGACGGCGCATGAAGTCGGCGAGGCCCGAGGCGATCATGCGGTCCTCGATGGCGGCGAGCCGGCGCGGCGACTCCGGATGCTCCTCGGCGATCTCGTGCCGGCGGCATTCGGCATGGCTGATCCAGGCGATTGGCAGGCTGGCGGTCATGGTCATCGCGTCCTCATGCGGGCAGCTGATTCTGCGCCGGCGCACCGCCCGGCGGCTTGTCCTGAGTCATGGTCGGCTGTGTCTGCGCGCAGCGCAATCGCCCTTGCCTATACTGCCCGCCAGGCGTCGTCCTTCCCCAGACGGCGCAACAGGAGAGAGCATGCGATCCGAATCCGAAGCGGAACGTCTGCAGCTGCTGGATGAAGTGCTGCCTCTGGCCCTGCCGCAGCTGGCGGCCACTGCCAGAACCGCCTTCACTCAGTTCCTGCGCGCTTACTTTGCCCAGGCGGCGCTCGACACCCTGCGCCTGCGCAGTTCGGCGGAGCTGGCCGAGATCGCGCTGCGTCACTTTCAGTTCGCGCAGCGCCGCGCGCCCGGCGAACTGCTGGTGCGGGTGCTGGCGCCGGTGGCGGGCGCGGTCACCAACCGCCACGGTCTGCTGCGTCTGGAAACGGTGGTGGACGACATGCCGTTTCTGGTGGACTCCCTGTCGATTGCGATCCGTGACGCCGGCGGTGCGCTGGACTACCTGGTGCACCCGATCCTGCACGTGCTGCGCGACGAGCAGGGCCAGTGGCAGGAGCTGGCCGATGACGGCGATGCCGAATCGCTGATTCACATCGAGTTCGATGCCGCACTCAGCGGCCGTGCCGCCGTGGCGCTGGAAGACGCCGCGCGCGAACTGTGCGCCGACATCCGCTGCGCGGTGGACGATTACTCGCAGATGCGCACGCAGGCCGTGCAGCAGGCCGAGAGCCTGCGCGGCCTGGTCTCGCGCCAGGACGAACACGCCGACCGCGCCGAGGCCGCCGATCTGCTCGACTGGCTGGTGGACGGGCATTTCACCTTTCTCGCCTACAGCCAGACCGAGCTGCAAAGCTCGCCCGAGGGTCATGCGCGTTTCGTCGCGCAGCTGGACGAGTCCCTGGGGCTGGCGCGCGAGGCACGCCGCTACGCCGATGCCGAGCAGCTGATTGCGCCGCAGGAAGAGCTGGACAAGTACCGCGATTCGCAGCGCCTGGTGGTGATCACCAAGGCGGCGGTGCGCTCGCACATCCATCGCGCCGAGCCGCTGGACGTGATCTCGGTGAAGCGTCTGCGTGCCGACGGCAGCGTCGCCGGCACCGGCCGCTACATCGGCCTGTTTTCATCGGATGCGTATCTGGAGCGCCCGACGCAGATTCCGCTGGTGCGGCGTAAGGTGGAGGAAGTGCTGCGCCGCTCGGCGCTGCCGCCGGCCTCGCACGCCGGCAAGCAGCTGCGCGACATCATCCAGCAGCTGCCGCGTGATGAGCTGTTCCAGTCCAGCGAGGACGAGCTGTTTTCCGCCTGCATGGGCATCCGCGCGCTGCGCGAGCGTGCACAGCTCAAGCTGTTCCAGCGCCGCGACCGTTACGGACGCTTCTACGCTTTCATGGTCTATGTGCCGCGCGAGCGTTACTCGCGCGAGCTGGGCGAGCGCATCGCCCGCGAGCTGCTGGCGATCTGTCGCGGACAGGACGTGGAGCGCAACACCGAGTTCCTGCGCGAAGGCATGGCGCGTCTGTACCTGATCGTGCGCACGCCGCCGGGCACCACGCTGAGCGTCTCGGCCGCCGCCATCGAGGCGCGGCTGAGCGCCGCCGTACGCGGCTGGCGCGATCAGCTGCTGGAGCTGCTGCGCCACGATCAGCCGCGCCACAGCCCGGCCACGGTGCAGCGCTTCCGCGATGCCTTCCCGCTCTCGTATCAGGAGACCCACACGCCCGAACAGGCCGCCGCCGACATCCGCGAGCTGGAACGCCTGAGCGAGAAGCTGCCGCTGATCCCGCGCCTGCACATCGACGCCGAGGCGCCGGCCAGCAGCCGGCTCAAGCTCTATGTGCGCCAGCGGGCGCTGCCCTTGTCCGATGTGCTGCCGATGCTGGAGAACTTCGGTCTGCGCGTGCTCTGGGAAGATCCCATCGAAATCCGTGCCGGCGCCGAGGCGCTGTGGCTGCAGCAGTTCGGCGTGCAGCTGGCGCCGCTGCAGGCGCCGCACAGCATCGCGCAGCTGCAGAGTGATTTTGAAGAAGCGTTCGTGGAAGTCTGGCGTGGCCGCATCGAGAACGATGGCCTGCAGCGCCTGGTGCTGCTGGCGGGTCTGTCGGCGCGGCAGATCACGGTGCTGCGCACGCTCACGCGCTATCTGCTGCAGACGCAGCTGCCCTACAGCCAGGACTATCAGGAGCGCCTGCTCGCGGACAATCCGCGGATCGCGCGTCTGCTGGTGGAGGCGTTCGAGCTGCGCTTCGATCCGTCCCTGAGCGAGGCACAGCGCCGCGACGGCGGCATCAGCCATGCCCAGGCCCTGGACGATGCCCTGGACAAGCTCAGCACCCAGGACGCCGACCGCGTGCTGCGTGCCTACACCGCCGTGCTGCGCGCCAGTCTGCGCAGCAATTATTTCCAGCGCGATGCGCAGGGTGCGGCCAAGACCTACGTTTCGATCAAGTTCGACTCGCAGCTTCTGCCGGAACTGCCGATGCCGCGGCCGCTGTATGAAATCTTCGTCTACGCGCCGGAGGTGGAAGGCATCCATCTGCGCGGCGGACGCGTGGCGCGCGGCGGTCTGCGCTGGTCGGACCGTCGTCAGGATTTCCGCACCGAGGTGCTGGGCCTGATGAAGGCGCAGACGGTGAAGAACGCGATCATCGTGCCGGTCGGCGCCAAGGGCGGCTTCGTGGTGAAGAACGGTACGCCCGCGGATCGCGAAGCCTGGCAGCGCCAGGGTGTGGCCGCGTATCAGACCTTCCTGCGCGGCCTGCTCGATCTCACCGACAACCGCGTCGGCGATGCCGTGCTGCCGCCGCCGCAGCTGGTGCGTCACGATGGTGATGATCCGTATCTGGTGGTGGCGGCCGACAAGGGCACCGCGACGTTTTCCGATATCGCCAATGCACTCGCCGCCGAATACGGCTTCTGGCTGGGTGATGCTTTCGCCTCCGGCGGCAGCGCGGGTTATGACCACAAGAAAATGGGCATCACCGCGCGCGGCGCCTGGGAAAGCGTCAAGCGCCATTTCCGCGAGCTGGGCCAGGACATCGAGCAGCACGGCTTCACGGTGGTGGGCGTCGGCGACATGTCCGGCGATGTGTTCGGCAACGGCATGCTGCTCTCGCGGCAGCTGCGCCTGCTCGCCGCATTCGATCATCGCCACATCTTCATCGACCCCGATCCCGATCCGGCCGCGAGCTTCGCCGAACGCGCGCGCCTGTTCGCGCTGCCGCGTTCGTCCTGGGACGACTATGACCGCACGCAGCTCTCCGCCGGCGGCGGTGTGTATGCGCGCAGCGCCAAGCTGATCGAGATCAGTCCCGAAGCGCAGCGCGCCCTGGGGCTTGCGCAGCGCCGCTACACGCCGCAGGAGCTGATCCGCGCGCTGCTCTGCGCGCCGGTGGATCTGCTGTTCAACGGCGGCATCGGCACCTATGTGAAGAGTCATCTGCAGGCGCATCAGGACTGCGGCGACCGCAGCAATGACGCGGTGCGCGTCAACGGCCGCGAGCTGCGCTGCAAGGTGGTGGGCGAGGGCGGCAATCTGGGCTTCACGCAGCTGGGCCGCATCGAGTACGCGCTGTCCGGCTGCGGCGGCGCGGGCGGCCGGATCAATACCGACTTCATCGACAATGCCGCCGGCGTGCACACCTCCGACCGCGAGGTGAACATCAAGATCCCGCTCAATGGTCTGATGCTGGCCGGCACGCTGACGCGCGAGCAGCGCGATCCGCTGCTGGCCTCGCTCACCGAGGACATCGCCGGCGCGGTGCTGCACGACAACTATGTGCAGGCGCTGGCCCTGAGCCTGATCGAACAGGACGCCGCCGCGCGTCTGGGCGAGCACCAGGATCTGATGACGCAGCTGGAGCGCGACTCGGGCCTGAACCGCGCGGTGGAGTTTCTGCCCGACGAGGAAACACTCAAGCAGCGCCGCGCCCAGCATCGCGGCCTGAGCCGGCCGGAACTCGCGGTGCTGCTGTCCTACGCCAAGATCGCGCTGTACAACGCGGTGCTGGATTCAGAAGTGCCGGATGATGAATTCCATGCGCGCGATCTGCTGGCGTATTTCCCCCCGCCCCTGCAGGCGGCGCATCGCGAGCCGCTGCGTCAGCACCGTCTGCGGCGCGAGATCGTCGCCACCATCCTGGCCAATGCCGTGATCAACCGCATGGGCTTTGCCTTCGCGCACCGCTTCGCCGAGGACCATGGCTTCGCGCTGGCCAGCGTGGTGCAGGCCTATGCCATGGCCCATGAGATGTTCGACGGTGACCGCTACTGGCTGCCGGTGCAGGCCCTGGATGGCCAGCTGCCGGCGGCGCTGCAGCTGAGTCTGTTCCGGCGCCCCGCCGGCCTGCTCAAGCATGCCACCGCCTGGCTGCTCGACAACGGCTGGGCGGGCAAGCGCATGGCGGAGGTCCTGAGTGCGTTTGCACCGGACATCCGCACGCTGAGCGCGGCGCTGCCGGGGCTGCTGTCGCCGGCCTATCGCGCCGACTGGGATGCAGCGGTGGCGCAGCTGCGCGGCGAGGGCGTGCCGGAAGCGCTGGCGCAGCAACTTGCCAATACCCGCGCCCTGGGCAGTGCGCCGGACATCGTCGAGCTGGCGCGCGCGGCGCTGCGGCCGCCGCTCGAAGTGGCGCAGCTGTACTTCATGGTGGGCGAGCGCCTGGGCCTGAACTGGCTGCTGGCAGCGATCGTGGCGCTGCCGGTGAGCAGCCGCTGGCAGGCGCTGGCGCGCGACAATCTGCGCAGTGACTGCTATCGCCTGCATCGCCTGCTGACCGCCAAGGCGCTGGACGCGTCCGGCGAGAATCTGGCGCAGCGCCTGGAGAATTATCTCGCGCGCCATGCGCAGCGCACGCACTTCGGCCTGCAGCGCCTGCAGCAGGTGCAGGCCGCCGAGGGCCGCGACTTCATGACGCTCGCCGTGGCGGTACGCGAGCTGCGCCTGCTCGCGCAGGCCTGAGCCGCCCCCGGGCTCTCGTCATTCCCGCCTGCGCGGGAATGACGGCGAGCGTTTTCCTTCGAAAGCAGCGGCGCCCGATCTTTGGTTCGGGGTTTGCTCGCCAGGCCCGCGGCGAAGATGCAGGCTCAGGTGGAGAGCAGCCGGTGCGTGAAGACGTCCACCCTGCGGTTGCCGTGCGCGCGCAGTACCGGTTCGATCTCGCGGTAGACACGGTGATAACGATAAAACGGGACACGCGGGAAAGCGTGATGGATGGAGTGCAGATTCTGGCCCAGCCAGATCCATTCGAAGGGCTTGGCCCAGAACGGAACGATCATGCTGCAGGTGTCGACATAGCGACCCTTGCGGTCGTAGGGGTAGTGCGGGCGGTAGGCGAACCAGTACACCGTGAAGTAGGCGCCCAGGGCGTAGCCGCCCAGCACCACCGCCAGGCCCGGCAGCAGCGGCACCTGCGTCAGAAACAGCGCGCGCCAGCCCAGGGCCAGACCCACTTCGCCGAAGTAGGTCAGCTTCTCGCGGCGCGAGGCCTGCGTGTGCCAGTGGCGGCGGAAGATGTAGCTGATGTGGATGCCCAGCAGGCGCCACGGCGCCAGCAGCGCCGGCAGCAGGCCCTCGGCCATGGCGCGGATGTGGTAGTCCGGATCGCGCTGCGCGTCATTGGTGTAGCGGTGATGGTCGATGTGCTCGATGCGGTGCGTGGTGTGCGGCAGAAAGATCAGCGGCGCGCACAGATGCCCGCAGAGATCGCCGAACCAGGCCAGATGCGAGTTGCGGCCATGGATGTTGCCGTGCGCGGCTTCGTGCACCGGCGTGTAGGACGCGTAGGTGAACGCGCCCATCAGCAGGATCGCCGCCCACAGGGGCAGCATGCCGTGTGCGAAGGCCACCAGCGTGGCAATGGCGCCGCTGACCACGACCGCGACCAGCAGCACCGTGGTCCAGGCAAACGCGCCGGTTTGCCGCTGCGCGGCAATCAGCGCCTGGCGATTGAGTTGTTCCAGACCCGGTTCCATAAAAGTATGTCCTCTCCCGATGAATTTATGCTTCGGCCGCTATGGCCGGCGGTGCTCAGTAAAACCGCCGCAGCCGGCGCTGGCCTGTCATTAGCGGACGCTGACCTGTCATTTGCGGACAGCGGCAGGAGACGGCGATGAGACAGACGCCAAGTCTGCCGGCGCGCTATTTCGTGCGGCTGCTGGACATGCTGCGCGAGTCGGGCGTGGACGTGAGCCTGCTGCTGCGCCAGGCCCGCGTCTCGCGTGCGCTGCTGGAGCGCAATGACGGCATGTTGCCGCTGGATCAGGTGGACCGCCTGCTGGCGCAGGCGGCGCAACTCAGCGGGCGTGACGATCTGGGCTTCGAGCTGGGCCGTTCACTGCGCATCAGCTCGCACAGCGTGGTGGGCTACGGCATGCTGACCAGCTCCTCGGTGGACGAGGGCCTGCGCTTCCTGGCGCGCTATTTCCGCCTGATCACGCCGGTGCTGCAGCTGCGTTATCAGCGCAGCCGCGAGCAGCTGCGCCTGCGCTTCACCCCCGCGCTGCCGCTGCGCCACGAGAGCCTGATGGTGCATCTGGAGGCGACGCTGCTGGGTGTGCACGGCATCATCCGCGAGCTGCTGGGTGGCAGCCTGCCGCCGCACCGCGTGTACCTGGGCTATCCGGCGCCGCCGCATGCGGCGCGCTATCGCGAGATCGAGAACGCACAGTGCCAGTTCGGGCACAGCGGTGACGCCGGCTTTCTCATGGTGTTTCCCGCCGCCGGCTTTGCGCGGGTGCCGGCGCTGGCCGATGCCATTGCCTTCCGCGTGGTGGAGAGCCGCTGCGCGAGCATGCTGCAGAATCTGGTGATCGGGGATCGCATCGCCGACTGGGTGCGGATGATGCTGCGTGAAGCCAGTGAAGGCCTGCCTTCGCTCAAGGCCCTGGCGCAGATGCTCAATCTGAGCACGCGCACGCTCAGCCGCCACCTCAAGCGCGAGGGGCTGGTGTTCCGCGAACTGGTGCGCGAGATCGCGCACGAGAAAGCCTGCCGCCAGCTGGCCGCCGGCCATGCCTCGATCACGCAGATCGCGCTCGACCTGGGCTATAGCGATGTGGCGAACTTCGCACGCGCGTTTCGCCGCCGCAGCGGCATGAGCCCGAGCCGCTACCGTCGCGGCGCGCCCTCGTCAGAGGCCTGAGCGTGCTCAGACCAGGCCTTTGGCGCGCAGCTCTTCCTTGAAGTAGGCGTAGAAGATCGGCGCCGCGATCAGGCCCGACAGGCCGAAGGCCGCTTCCATCACCAGCATCGCGATCAGCAGCTCCCAGGCGCGGGCATTGATGTGCGAGCCGATGATGCGGGCGTTGAGGAAGTATTCCAGCTTGTGGATGGTCACCAGATACAGCAGCGAGATCGAGGCGACCGGCAGCCCCTGGCTGAGGCTGACGATGACGATGGCGGTGTTGGAGATCAGATTGCCGAGAATCGGCAGCAGGCCGAACACGAAGGTGATGGCCACCAGGGTCTTGGCCAGCGGCAGATCGATGCCGAACAGCGGCAGCGCCACGTCCAGATACAGCCAGGTGAAGAAGGTGTTGATCGACGAGATGGTGAACTGTGCGAACACCACGCGGCGGAAGGACTGCGAGAGGCGCAGGGCATGGGCTTCGAGCAGCGAGGCCAGCGGCCGGTGCAGGCGCCGGCCGCTGGCTTTCTGCAGCGAGAGCAGGGCGCCGACGATCATGCCCATCAGCACGTGCACGAAGGAGCGCCCGAAGTCGCGTCCGGCCAGCTGCAGCGAGCCGGCGTGCGTGCGCAGCCAGTCCACCAGCCGCGCCTGCAGCTCGGTGGCATCTTCCGGCACATAGGCCAGCAGGCCTTGCGGCAGGCGTGCGCGGGCGGTCTCGATGATTTCCGCCATGCGCTGCAACAGCAGCGGGAAGCTCTCGCTGCTGTTGCGCAGGAAGGACACCAGGCCCAGCCCCAAGCCGACCAGCGCGGCGATCACCGCGGCGGCGATCAGGCTCACGGCCAGCAGTCGCGGCCAGTCGTGATCGATCACGCCCAGACGCAGGCGGGGGGTGAGCACATTGACCAGTTCGAACACCAGCAGTCCCGCCAGCAGCGCGGACAGCAGGCGCAGTTCCAGCACCAGCACTGCAGCGATGATGGCGACGAGCCAGGGCAGCAGCTCGCGCGCACCGAGTTGGGGAAAAGTGTCGTCGTTCATGGCCGCACATCATAAGGCCGGCGAGGCCCGTGCCGCCGGCCCTGCTCAGACACCGTCGGCGAGAATCTCCCCGGGAGACAGCAGCGGCAGCTGCACGTTGCCGGAAAGCTTGAGTGCCGGCAGCAGCACGTCGCGCGACCAGGTGACGGGATACTGCAGGTGGAAGGCGTAGATCAGCAGCGCCACCTGCTCGCCCGGCGCCAGGCGCTCGGCGATGCCGGTCATGTCCAGATCATGCTGACCGAAGCCGCGCACCGGCGTGAGCTGGTCATCGACGATGTCCCAGCGCGTCTGCCCCGGCGGGCGGTGGCCGATGGCGAAGAACAGGATCGGATCGCAGCCCAGCTGCACGGTGGTGCTGGCGCAGTTGTCCTGGGTCAGGCTGCTCAGGGCCTGCAGATCGACGCTCAGCTTGGGGATGCCGGCCAGCACCGCGCCGGATTCGGGCACGGTGTACAGCGTCTGGTCGGCGAGCAGCAGGCTGTCGCGCACGCCATTGCCCAGCAGTGAACCCACCACGCCCAGCAGGCTGTTGAGCTGCGGTGTGCTGGCGTCGATGGCGAAGCTGCTGCCGCCCTCCTTGATGCTGGCGGTGCGGATGGCATCGCCCTCGGCCAGGCTCAGGCAGAAGTCGTTGCCGGTACTCAGCGCGGCCGCGATGGCGCCGCTGCGGCCCTGCAGCTTCTCCTCGAACCAGGCGAACTGCACCTGATCCAGATCCAGGCTGCCGCAGCTGCGCGAGCCGCTGGCGTCCTGAAAGCCGGGCACGGTGAGCGCGGCGTAGAAGGGGTCGAGCGCGTGCTCCAGGCCCAGGGTCTCCACCGACAGCGGCAGGATGTGGCCGGACTGGTGCGTGAGCAGGCGCACGTCGCCGCCCAGGGCCTTCAGGCACTGGTAGTTGTGATAGCCATCATTGAAGTTGAACAGGGTGTCGCGAAAGCCCTGCGTGAGCAGCACGTCGGCGGCGGGCGGCAGGTTCGGCGCAAAGTCCAGGGTGTCGGGCGTGGCGAAGCGGAAATCCTGCGCCGCCACGTTCTGTCCCTCGCAGAAGTAGCGCAGGCTGTGATAGGCCATGAAGCTCTTGCCGCTGTCGCTGAAGTGATTGCCGATGACGGCATCGAGCAGAATCTCGTACAGCGCCGGGTCCTGCCGCAGCTGGCCGCGCTGCACCAGCTCCAGAACCTTGCCCACCGCCTGCAGCGGCGAGGTGCTGCCGGTGAGCAGGCCGATCAGCGGCAGCTCGCCGCCCGCGATCAGGGCCAGTCCCCAGCCGGACTTGACCACGTCATTGGGGTCCAGCGAGTAGTTGAGATCATGCGGCGTGATGTCCGGCGCCAGCACCCGCAGACGGTGCCGGGGATCGGCGGCGTAGAGCAGCAGCTGATACATGCCGCCATAGGAGCCGCCGTAGGAGCCGACCATCATCTCGCCATTGCCGCGGCGGCGCAGGCCCGGCAGGTTTTCCGCCCAGTCCAGCACCGCGATCAGATCGTAGCCATCGTAATCGGGGTCCATCACCCGCACCGTGCCGCTGGATTCGCCGAACCCGCGCTCATCGATGGAGATGACGTAGTAGCCGGCGTCGATCAGCTTCTGGATGAAGGCATCAGGCGTGGTCTTGCGCGAGCCGCCGTAACCATGACCCTGCAGCACCAGCGGATAGGTCTTGCCGGCTTCGAGCCGGGTCGGCTCGAAGACCTGCACCACGATGGTGTCGCCGGTCCTGGCGACCGGAATCTCCTGGCGGTAGATGGTGCCGGCGCGGGTCTGGGTGAGGGCCACGCGCGGCGCGCTGGCGCCGTCCACGGGCGCGCTGCTGTTGCCGAGCCCGCAGGCCGACAGCAGCAGCACGCCGCACAGCAGAACCGCGCGGGCGCCGAGCCTGCACATCGCCTGAGATGATTTCATGACGCTTTCCCCATCGCTCTGGCACCATCGCGGTGCAGTTTTCATTGTCCGGACATTATCGCAGGGAGCCTGTCGGGCTTGATACGCAAAGCGCTGGTAATGATCACTCTGAGCCTGGGCCTGGGCGGCTGTGCCAGCGCCGCGTACTACGCGCAGGCCGTGGCCGGGCAGTGGCAGGTGCTGCGCGACCGCCAGGATCTGGCCACGCTGATCGCCAGTCCCGACACCGGGCCGCGCCTGAAGCAGCGGCTGCAGGCGGTGCTTGAGGCGCGCGACTGGGTGGTGCAGGCCCTGGACCTGCCGGACAACGGCAGCTATCGCCGCTATGTGGACCTGCACCGCGACTATGTGGTCTGGAATGTCTACGCCACGCCCGAGTTGTCCTTGTCACCGCTGCAGCACTGTTTCCCCGTCGCCGGCTGCGTGGCTTATCAGGGCTGGTATCAGGAGCCGGCCGCGCGGGCCCAGGCGCGGGCGCTGGCGGCGCAGGGTTACGACGTGGCGCTGGGCGGCGTGCCGGCGTATTCGACGCTGGGCTGGTTCGATGATCCGCTGATGAGCCCGATGCTGCGCTGGGACGACGCGACCCTGATCGAGACGCTGATCCACGAGCTGGCGCATCAGAAGCTCTACGTGCCGGGCGACACGGCCTTCAACGAGAGCTTCGCCGAATTCGTCGGACAGGAAGGCCTGCGTCAGTACCGCCGGCTGCATCCGGACTTGCCCGGCAATGCGTCTCTGGAGCGGCGACGCCGCGAGTTCACGCAGCGGGTGCTGGCGCGCCGCGCGCAGCTGGCAACGCTCTATGCCTCGGCGCTGAGTGAGCCCCTGCAGCGCGTGCTCAAGGCCGAGACCCTGCAGGGCCTGCAGCGCGACTATCAGCAGCTGCGTGAGGGTGACTGGCAGGGGCAGGGACCTTACGACGCCTGGTTTGCCGAGGCGCCGCTGAACAATGCGCGCCTGCTGCCTTTCGGTCTCTACGACGCCGGCGTGCCGGCCTTCGCGGCGCTGTACGCGCAGAGCGGGGGCGAATGGCCGCGCTTCTACGCGCGCGCCGCGCAGCTGGCCCGCCTGCCGGCGGCGCAGCGCGCGCAGGCCCTGCGCCAGCTCGCGGCAGGCGCCGGATTGCCCTGAGCGCGGCGGGCGCCGCCGGCCAGCCGGTGCCTCGCGGTTTTCGGTATCCTTCGCCGGTTTCAGCGAGCCCCAAGGCGCAGTCACCGATCATGCAGCTTCATAACACTCTCACCGGCAGCAAGCAGGAATTCGTACCGCTGGATGCGCAGCGCATCACCATGTATGTCTGCGGGCCCACGGTCTACAGCTACGCGCACATCGGCAATGCGCGCCCGGCGGTGGTGTTCGACGTGCTGGCGCGCCTGCTGCGCCGCCGTTATCCGCAGGTGGTGTACGTACGCAACATCACCGACATCGACGACAAGATCAACGCCGCCGCCGCCAAGGAAGGCGTGGACATCCGCGTGATCACCGACCGCTATGCCGCGATCTATCACGAGGACATGGCGGCGCTGGGCGTGCTGCCGCCGGATCATGCGCCGCGCGTCACCGAGCATCTGCCGCAGATCATCGCCATGATCGAGCGTCTGATCGCCAGCGGCCACGCCTACGAGGCGCAGGGCCATGTGCTGTTCCATACCCAGAGCTTCAAGGACTACGGCCAGCTCTCCGGCCGCGACGAGCAGGCACTGATGGCCGGCGCGCGCGTGGAAGTGGCGCCGTACAAGAAGCACGCCGGCGACTTCGTGCTGTGGAAGCCGTCCAGCGCGGATCAGCCCGGCTGGGATTCGCCCTGGGGGCGCGGCCGTCCCGGCTGGCACATCGAATGCTCGGCGATGGCCGAGGCGCTGCTGGGCGAGACCATCGACATCCACGGCGGCGGCCACGATCTGATCTTCCCGCACCACGAAAACGAAATTGCGCAGAGCACCTGCGCGCACGGCGGCAAGACCTTCGCGCGCTACTGGCTGCACAACGGCTTTCTCAACGTGGACAGCCAGAAGATGTCCAAGTCCATCGGCAATGTGCTGCTGGTGCATGAGCTGCTCAAGCAGATGCCGGGCGAGGTGATCCGTCTGGTGCTGCTCACCGGCCATTACCGCCAGCCCATCGACTGGACCGAGGAAGTGATCGGCGAGTCGCGCAAGAAGCTGGACCGTCTCTACGGCGCGCTGCGCGAGCTGGGCGATGTCGCGCCCGCCGCCGGCGTGCGCGCGCCGGCATCCTTCATCGCGGCGCTGGAAGACGATCTCAACACGCCGATGGCGCTGGCCGAGCTGTTCGAGCTGGCGCGCGCGGCGAACAAGGCCAGCGATGCCGCCGAGAAGGCGCGGCTCAAGGCGCAGATGCTGGATGCCGGCGCGCTGCTGGGCCTGCTGCAGAGCACGCCGCAGGACTGGTTCGCGCAGGCGCCGGCGGCTGCCGGTGCGCCGGAGGCCGCCGAGATCGAAGCGCAGCTGGCCGCGCGCGCCGATGCCCGCAAGAACAAGCAGTGGGCGGAATCCGACCGCATCCGCGATGAACTCAAGGCGCGCGGCGTGCTGGTGGAAGATTCCAAGGATGGCCAGCGCTGGCGGTATCTCTGAGCGTTCGCGCACGTCCATCGCAGGACGGGTTAGGCGCGTGAGTGCCGTGGCCCGCCAGGGCCTTGCTGGTTGTTGCTTGGTTTGTTTGCTGATCTGGCCTTGGTTTCGTGCGCCCTCCGGCGCCCGAGGTACTTCTCTTTGCTCGTGCAAAGAGAAGTACCCAAGAGAAAGCACGCCCTACGCCTCGCATCCGTCGCCGCTGTCGCGGCGGCGGAAGCCTGCGCTGCTCACGTGCTCGGGGCCGTCGCATACAGGCCCTCCATGGCCTGTATGCAACTGAATCGAACATCCTGTTCGATTCTCCCCTGCGCTCGCTGCGCTGCTCGGTGCGAGGCAAAGGGGGGTAGGGCAAAAGCAACAGCGCAGCGACGCTTCGCGCGCGAAGCTGCTGTGGCTTTTGACTTTGGGGTCCCCGTCTCTGGCGCTGAGCTGTGCGGCGAGCGCAGGGGAGAGCTGCCCAGGAAGGGCAGCTCAGTTGCAGCCGCGCCATGGATGGCGCGTCTGCAACGGCCCCGAGCACGTTGCACAGCGAAGGCACCGGCGCAGCCGGCGCCAGAGCCGGGGTGTGCTTTCTCTTGCTTACTTCTCTTTGCACAAGCAAAGAGAAGTGAGTCGGCCGCCGGAGGGCGGACGAACGAGGCAATAGATCGAGAGATACCCCAAGCAACAAACGGTAAAGCTCTGGCGGGTTACGGCGCTATCGCGCCTAACCCGCCCTACGAGTGAGTGCGCGTGGCAGGCAGCAGCCACATGACTGCACGAGATGCAGCCCAAGAAAAAGGCCGCGCTCCTGCGAGTGCGGCCTTGCGTCCGTCTTCAGCGCGGCGCGCCTCAGATCATTTCCACCGCCAGCGCCACCGCTTCACCGCCACCGATGCACAGCGAGGCGATGCCGCGCTTGCCGCCGGTCTTGCGCAGCGCGCCGATCAGGGTGGTGAGGATGCGCGCGCCGGAGGCGCCGATGGGGTGGCCCAGGGCGCAGGCGCCGCCGTGCACATTGACGCGCTCGGCCGGCAGCTTGTGGTCCACCATCGAAGCCATGGTCACGCAGGCGAAGGCTTCATTGATTTCCCAGAGATCCACGCCGGCCGCGGTCCAGCCGATCTTGCCGAGCAGATTGCTGATCGCATACACCGGCGCGATGGTGAATTCCGAAGGCAGACGCGAATGCGTGGCATGGCCGACCACGCGCGCCAGCGGCTTGATGCCGCGCTTCTCGGCCTGCGACAGCCGCATCAGCAGCAGCGCCGAGGCGCCGTCGGAGATGGAGCTGGCATTGGCGGCGGTCACCGTGCCGTCCTTCTTGAAGGCGGGCTTGAGCGAGGGAATCTTCTCGGGGCTGGCCTTGAACGGCTGCTCGTCGCGGCTGATGGTTTCCGAGCCCTTGCGGCCCTGCACTTCCACCGGCACCACTTCGAAGTCGAAGCTGCCGTCCTCGTTGGCCTTCTTGGCGCGCGACAGCGAGCTCAGCGCGAACTCATCCTGCATCTGACGGGTGAAGCCGTAGCGCTCCACGCAGCGCTCCGCGAACAGGCCCATGGGCGTGCGCTTCTCGTAGGCGTCTTCCAGGCCGTCGAGCGCCATGTGGTCCAGCACCTCGCCGTGGCCGAAGCGGTAGCCGCCGCGCGCCTTGGGCAGCAGGTAAGGCGCGTTGCTCATGCTCTCCATGCCGCCGGCCAGCACGATCTCGGCCGATTCGGCCTTGATCAGGTCATTGGCCAGCATCACGGCCTTCAGGCCCGAGCCGCAGACCTTGTTGATGGTGGTGGCGCCTGCGGCATCCGGCAGGCCGGCGCCGCGCACGGCCTGACGCGCCGGCGCCTGGCCCAGACCGGCCGGCAGCACGCAGCCCATGATCACTTCCTGCACGTCTTCGGGCTTGACGCCACCGCGCTGCACGGCGGCCGCCAGCGCGATGCTGCCCAGCTGCGTGCCCGGGATGCCGGCGAACATGCCCTGCAGGCCGCCGATGGGGGTGCGCACGGCGGAAGTGATGACAATGGGATCCTGGCTCATGATGTCTGGTCCGAAAGTAATGAGGGGCACCTGCCATTATCGCATCCTCGGGCATCGGTAAAATCAGCGGCATGAAACCTCATGCGCACACAGTCTGTTTCGTATCCGTATGCAAGGCCCGTCGGCGACGCGGGAGCTGCGGCCCATGAGCGATGAACTGATCGCCGCCTTGGCGCAGGCGCTGCAGACGCGCGGCGAATGGCTGGCCACCGCCGAGTCCTGCACCGGCGGCATGATCGCCGCGCAGATCACGGACCGCGCCGGGTCTTCGGCCTGGTTCGAGCGCGGTCTGGTCACTTATTCGAATCTGGCCAAGACCGAGTTGCTGGGTGTGGAGCCGGTGCTGCTGGCCGAGCACGGTGCGGTCAGCCAGGCCTGCGCCGAGGCCATGGCCCGCGGTCTGCTGCGCGCCTGCCCGGTGGACTGGGGTGTCGCGGTCACCGGCATCGCCGGGCCCGGCGGCGGCACGCCGGACAAGCCGGTGGGCACGGTGTGGATCGCCTGGATTCAGCGCGGGCAAAGGCCGCAGGCGCATCGCTTCGGCTTCGAGGGCGACCGCGCCAGCGTGCGCGCGCAGGCCGCGCAGGCGGCGCTGGAAGGCCTGCTCTACCGCATCGGCGAGGCCGGCTGAGTCATGCAGCTCAACCGCCTGTTTTTCGCGCTGTGGCCGGATGAGGCCGCGCGCAGCGCCAGCCGCGAGGCGGCCCGGCAGCTGCAGTTGCGTCTGCAGCCCGGCGGCTATCTGAGCAGCCCCGAGCGCTATCACCTGACCCTGTTGTTTCTCGGTGATCAGGTCCGGCCCGAGCACGAGCAGGCGGCCCTGCGTGCCGCCGAGGGCCTGCGCGCCGCGCCCTTCGAGCTGTGTCTGGATCAGGCCGGCAGCTTCCGCAACAAATCCGTGCCCTGGTGGCTGGGGCCGCGCCAGCCGCCGGAGGCACTCACGCAGCTGCACGAGCGCCTGCGCGAAGCCATGGCGCGCGCGCAGGTGCCGGTGGAGCGCATGCGCTTCGTGCCGCACCTGACCATCGCCCGCGATGCGCGGCGCGTGCTGCCGCCCACGCCGGTGACGCCCATCCGCTGGGCCGTGCAGGACTTCGTGCTGATCCGCAGCCGGCTGGACCGTCAGCCCCTGGAGTACGAAATTCTCGGGCGCTGGCCCTTGACCGGTGCCGCCGCAACGGCGCCGCCCAGTTCGCCGCCGCCGCAACTCGATCTGGGCTTCTGAGCGCGGGCTGCGCCCGGCCTGTGCGGCATTTGGCAGTCGCGGGCCGGCCGGCGCGAACATTTGCGGGCGTATCTGTGTAAAAATACAGTATCCGCAGTGGCCACCCTGGCTCAGCTTCTGAGCCAGGGGCTGCCGACAATGCGGGCCTGGACACTTTCAACTCGTATTTATTTCTTCGAAGGACGCACATCGCTATGGACGAGAATCGCCGCAAAGCCCTGGAAGCCGCGCTGTCGCAGATCGAAAAGCAGTTCGGCAAGGGCGCGATCATGAAAATGGCCCCCGGCGAGCAGCTGCGCGACGTCGAGGTGATCTCCACCGGTTCACTGACCCTGGACGCCGCCCTGGGCATCGGCGGTCTGCCGCGCGGCCGTGTGGTGGAGATCTACGGCCCGGAATCCTCGGGCAAGACCACGCTCACCCTGCACGCGGTGGCCGAGTGCCAGAAGGCCGGCGGCGTGGCCGCCTTCATCGACGCCGAGCATGCGCTGGACGTCAACTACGCCCAGAAGCTGGGCGTGAAGGTCGAGGACCTGGTGATTTCCCAGCCCGACACCGGCGAACAGGCGCTGGAAATCGTCGACATGCTGGTGCGTTCCAACAGCGTGGACATCATCGTCATCGACTCGGTTGCGGCCCTGGTGCCGAAGGCGGAAATCGAAGGCGAGATGGGTGATTCCATCGTTGGCGTGCAGGCGCGCCTGATGTCGCAGGCCCTGCGCAAGCTCACCGGCAATATTTCGCGCTCCAAGTGCCTGGTGGTGTTCATCAACCAGATCCGCATGAAGATCGGCGTGATGTACGGCTCGCCGGAAACCACCACCGGCGGCAACGCGCTGAAGTTCTACGCCTCCGTGCGCCTGGACATCCGCCGCACCGGCTCGATCAAGAAGGGCGACGAGGTGGTGGGCAACGAGACCCGGGTCAAGGTCGCCAAGAACAAGCTGGCGCCGCCGTTCCGGGAAGCGGAGTTCGAAATCCTCTTCAACGAAGGCATCTCCAAGCTGGGCGAGCTGATCGACCTGGGCGTCGAGCACAAGCTGGTCGAAAAATCCGGCGCCTGGTTCTCCTACAAGGGCGAGAAGATCGGCCAGGGCAAGGACAACGCCCGCAGCTATCTCAAGGAGCATGCGGAAGTGGCCGACGAAATCGAGCAGGCCATCCGCGTCAAGCTCAATCCGGAACGCGCTGCGCGTGCGGAAGCGGCCCTCAAGTAAAGGCGGCAAGCGCGCGCCGCTGGATGCCGGCGCCGCGCGGGGTCGTGCGCTGAAACTGCTCGGCCGGCGCGAACACGGCGCCGCCGAGCTGGCGCACAAGCTGCAGCAACGCGGCGCCGAGCGCGAAGTCGCCGAACAGGCGGTGCAGGCGATGCGCGAGGCGGGCTGGCAGTCCGACGCCCGCTACGCCGAGATGCTGCTGCGCAACCGCGCCGAGCAGGGC
Source organism: Solimonas aquatica (assembly GCF_900111015.1). Lineage (GTDB taxonomy): Bacteria > Pseudomonadota > Gammaproteobacteria > Nevskiales > Nevskiaceae > Solimonas > Solimonas aquatica. The sequence goes on from NZ_FOFS01000020.1 coordinate 48,617, forward strand.
TATGGCCCGCGGCGCATCCGCGCCGAGCTGGAAGCCGCACGCGTGCCGGCGGCGCAGATCCGCGAGATTTTCGAGCGCAGCGAGGACGACTGGGCGGCGCTCTGCGCGCAGGCCTGGCGGCGCAAATTCAAGACGCAGGCCCGCGACGCGGCCGACTGGCAGAAGCAGTACCGCTTCCTGAGCACGCGCGGTTTCGAGGCCGAGAGCATCCGCGCCGTGCTAAAACGGCCGCGCGGTGTGGAAGAGGATCTGCCGGAAGCGTCCGAGGACTAGGGCCTGTCAACCATCACTTTGCCCGCTGCGTTGCTGCCAGAAATCGCGCCAGGCAGGGCGCGAAACGCGGGCCTTGGTGCTTCCAAGGCCAAGTTTCGCAACGCCGCATGGCGCGATTTCTGGCGCAACCCGAAGGGACGGGGCTGTTTTGGCGCAGGGCGGCGTTGGCAGCCGCTGGCTTGGAATCACCAAGCCGCGCGTCTGCCGCCTTGCCCTGCGCCAAAGCAGCCTCCGCCGCAGCGCGCAAAGTGATGGTCAACAGGCCCTAGAGCCGCTTCCGTTTTTTCAAGAATCAGGCAGAGGCGCAAAACCGCTTTTCCGAGACTGGCTAGCGCCTGGACCTGATTCTTTTCGCCTCACGCTCCTTACTTTCAGCGCAGCATCGCGGTCGGCACCGCATCGCGATTCAGGGGTGGCGGCAGCCGTGCGCCCAGCTTCTCGCGAATCTTCGGCATGGCCGCCAGCGCCGCGCGCTCGCCCTGCAGGATGGCCAGCTGGCGCGAGTCGAAGTCCGTGGAGGCGATCTTGCTCAGGTCCGGGCGGATGATCACATCGGCCTGTGGCAGCTCGGCCTCGCGGATCGACTGACCCATGATTTCGAAGGTGCGCATCAGCACATCGAGCTTGCCGGTGGTGGCGCTGCTGTTGGGCGGCGTGGAGACGTCCACGGCAATGACGATGTCGGCGCCCATCTGCCGCGCGTAACGGATCGGCACCGGGCTGACCAGGCCGCCGTCCACGTATTCGACGCCATTGATCACGGTGGGCTGGAACACGCCGGGCACCGAGGACGAGGCGCGCACCGCCTGACCCAGGTTGCCGCGCTGGAACAGCACCGCCTGGCCGGTGTCCACGCGCGTGGCCACGCAGGCAAAGGGAATCGCCAGCTGCTCGATGGGTTTGTTGTGCACCAGCTGGTTGACGAAGGCCTGCAGGGCGTCGCCGCGGATCAGACCCTTGCCGAACATCGACCAGTCGGTGATGGTCGCGCGTTCCAGCTCGAAAGCCATCTGCTGCAGGTCGAAGCCGTTGATGCCGGAGGCATAGAGCGCGCCGGCCACGCTGCCGGCGCTGGTGCCGACGATGAAATCCGGTTTCAGGCCCTGGATGTCCAGCAGCTTGAGCACGCCCACGTGCGCAAAGCCACGCGCACCACCGCCGCCCAGCACCAGGGCGATTTTCGGTGGCGGCGGCGGGACCGGCGCGGCGATCGGAGGCAGCTCGGCGGGTGGCGGCGCGCTCTGTGGCGTGGCGCAGGCGGCGAGCAGGGCGAGCAGCAGCAGGCAGGCAAGTTTGAGTCGGGTCATGGCGCGGGCATTCTAGCGGTCGTCGCGGGCGGCGCGGATTGGCGATAAGTCAATGGCTTGGCTACCATAACGCCCCTTTTTGCGTTCCTATCCAAATCCCTCACGCCATGACCAGCAACGAGTTGCGCGCCAAGTTCCTGGAATTCTTCCGGAGCAAGGGCCACACCATCGTGCCCTCGTCCTCGCTGGTGCCGGGCAATGACCCGACCCTGCTGTTCACCAATGCCGGCATGGTGCAGTTCAAGGACGTGTTCACCGGCCAGGACAAGCGCCCTTACACGCGCGCCGCCAGCAGCCAGAAATGCGTGCGTGCCGGCGGCAAGCACAACGACCTGGAAAACGTCGGCTACACCGCGCGGCATCACACCTTCTTCGAGATGCTGGGCAATTTCAGCTTCGGCGACTACTTCAAGCAGGACGCCATCGCCTACGCCTGGGAATTCATCACCTCGCCGGCCTGGCTGGGCATCGACAGGAACCGCCTGCTGGTGACGGTCTACGAGAGCGACGACGAGGCCTACGCGATCTGGAACCAGTCCGTGGGCGTGCCGGCCGAGCGCATCGTGCGCATCGGCGACAACAAGGGCGCCAAGTACGCCTCCGACAATTTCTGGGCGATGGGCGATACCGGCCCCTGCGGCCCCTGCACGGAAATCTTCTACGACCACGATCCGGATGGCAGCAAGGGCATCTGGGGCGGCCCGCCGGGCTCGCCCGAGGAAGACGGCGACCGCTGGATCGAAATCTGGAACGTGGTGTTCATGCAGTTCGAGCGCAGTGCCGATGGCCAGCTCACGCCGCTGCCGGCGCCCAGCGTGGACACCGGCATGGGCCTGGAGCGCATCAGCGCGCTGATGCAGGGCTATCACGACAACTACCAGACCGACACCTTCCGGCATCTGATCGGCGCGGTGGCGCGGCTCGCCAGGCAGGAGCCCTATGCCAATGCCTCGCAGAAGGTCATCGCCGATCACATCCGCGCCACGTCCTTCCTGATTGCCGACGGCGTGCTGCCGTCCAATGAAGGTCGCGGCTACGTCCTGCGCCGCATCATGCGCCGCGCCATCCGCCACGGTTACAAGCTGGGTCTGGCCGAAGGTTTCTTCTCGCAGCTGGTCGCGCCGCTGGCCGAGGTGATGGGCGAGGCCTATCCGCAGCTGCGCGCGCAGCAGGCGCAGATTGAGAAGACCATCCGTGTCGAGGAAGACAGCTTCGCGGTGACCCTGGGCAATGGCATGAAGCTGCTGGACGAAGCCATCGCCAGGCTCGAGGGCAAGACCATCCCCGGCGCGGTGGTGTTCAAGCTCTATGACACCTACGGTTTTCCGGTGGACCTCACCGCCGACATCGCGCGCGAGCGGGAACTGGCCATCGACGAGGCCGGCTACGAGCGCGAGATGGAAGCGCAGCGCGAGCGCGCCCGCGCCGCCAGCAGCTTCAAGGCCAGCGGCACGCTGGCCTACGAAGGCGCCGAAACCTGCTTCATCGGTTACGACAAGCTCTGGGACGATGTGCAGGTGCTGGCCCTGTATCGCGACAGCCAGCCGGTGCAGAGCCTGAACGCGGGCGAGGCGGGCGTGGTGGTGCTGGATCGCACGCCCTTCTACGCCGAGAGCGGCGGCCAGGTGGGGGATCAGGGCTCGCTGCGTCCGCCGCCGGCCTGCGGCGGCGAGAACGGTCTGCGCTTCGAAGTGCGTGACACCCAGAAGATCAAGGGCCAGGTGTTCGGCCATCACGGTGTGCTGAGCCAGGGCAGGCTGAAAGTCGGCGACAGCGTGCGCGCCGAGGTGAAGGCCAGCGTGCGTCGCGCCAGCATGCGCAATCACTCCGCCACGCATCTGCTGCATCGCGCGCTGCGCGAGGTGCTGGGCACCCATGTCGCGCAGAAGGGTTCGCTGGTGGACGATCAGCGCACGCGCTTCGACTTCTCGCACAACGCAGCCGTCACCGCCGAGCAGATCATCGAGATCGAAGACCGTGTGAACCGTGCGATTCTGGCCAATGTGCCGGTCAGCGCGCAGCTCATGAAGTACGACGAGGCCATCGCCAGCGGCGCCATGGCCCTGTTCGGCGAGAAGTACGGCGATGAGGTGCGCGTGCTCAGCATGGGCGAGTTCTCCACGGAGCTGTGTGGCGGCACGCATGTGACGCGTACCGGCGACATCGGCCTGTTCAAGATCGTCTCCGAAGGCGGCGTCGCGGCCGGCATCCGCCGCGTGGAGGGCATCACCGGTGAGAACGCGCTGGCCTATCTGCGCGCCACCGAGAACAAGCTCAAGTCCGCCGCCGAGCTGCTGCGCGGCAATGCCGACGACGTGAATGCCAAGATCGAGCAGCTGCTCGAACGCGGCAAGCAGCTGGAAAAGGAAGTGGCGGCGCTCAAGGGCAAGCTGGCCTCCAGCGCCGGCAACGATCTGCTCGCGCAGGCGCGCGAGATCAAGGGCGTGAAGCTGCTGGCCGCGCGCGTCGATGGCGTGGACGGCAATGATCTGCGCACCCTGATGGATCAGCTCAAGAACAAGCTGGGTTCCGGCGTGCTGCTGCTGGGCAGCGCCAAGGACGGCAAGGTGAGCCTGATTGCCGGTGTCACCAACGATCTCACCGCCAGGCTCAAGGCCGGCGATGTGGTGAAGTTCGCGGCCGAGCAGGTGGGCGGCAAGGGCGGCGGGCGTCCCGACATGGCGCAGGCCGGCGGCACGCAGCCGGAAAACCTCGATACGGCGATCGCCTCGATTGCCGGCTGGATCGAAACGAAGTTGTAGGGTGGGTCAGCGCGCAGCGCGTAACCCACCGGTTCATACGGCGGGTTACAGCGATCAGCGCAACCCGTCTTACCCAAGGGCAGCAGCAAGCACCAAGAAGCAGACATGGCACTTATCGTTCAGAAGTACGGCGGCACCTCGATGGGCTCGGTGGAGCGCATCGAGCATGTCGCGCGCAAGGTGGCGTCCTTCCATCAGCAAGGGCATCAGGTGGTGGTGGTGGTGTCGGCGATGTCGGGCGAGACCGATCGCCTGCTCAAGCTCGCCAAGGCCATCGATCCGAAGGGCAGCGCCCGCGAGTTCGACCAGATCGCCGCCACCGGCGAGCAGGTGACGATTGCGCTGCTGGCCATCGCCCTGCAGAAGATGGGCGTGCCCAGCCGCTCCTTCACGGGCTGGCAGGTGCCGATCCGCACCGACGACGCGCACATGAAGGCGCGCATCCAGAAGATCGAGCCCGAGGCGCTGCTCGCCGCCTGCCGTGCCGGCATCGTGCCGGTGGTGGCGGGCTTCCAGGGCATCACCGAGGACGGCAGCGTGTCGACGCTGGGCCGCGGCGGTTCGGACACCACGGGCGTGGCGCTGGCGGCGGCCTTGAAGGCCGACGAATGCCAGATCTACACCGATGTGGACGGCGTCTACACCACCGATCCGCGCGTCGAGCCCAAGGCCCGCCGCCTGAATCAGATCACCTTCGAGGAAATGCTGGAGATGGCGAGCCTGGGCTCGAAAGTCCTGCAGATCCGTTCCGTTGAATTCGCGGGCAAGTACAAGGTCCCGCTGCGCGTGCTGTCCACCTTCGTGGACGGCCCGGGCACCCTGATCACGCTTGAGGACAGCAAGATGGAAGAACCGCTCATCTCCGGCATCGCGTTCAGCCGCGACGAATCGCAGATCACCGTCACCGGCGTGCCGGACAAGCCCGGCGTGGCCGCGGCCATCCTGGGCCCCGTGGGTGACGCCAACATCGAAGTCGACATGATCGTGCAGAACGTCGGCGCCGACGGCACCACCGACTTCACCTTCACCGTCTCGCGCGGCGACCACGACAAGGCCCTGGCCGTGATCAAGAAGGTGGCGGGCGAGCTGGGCGCCAAGGGCGTGGCCGGCGCCACCGACATCGTCAAGGTCTCCGTGGTGGGCGTGGGCATGCGCAGCCATGCCGGCATCGCCTCGCAGATGTTCAAGGCCCTGGCGGCTGCGGGCGTCAACATCCGCATGATCTCCACCTCCGAGATCAAGATCTCGGTGGTGATCGACGAGATGTATCTGGAACTGGCGGTGCGCACCCTGCACAAGGCTTTCGGGCTGGAGGAAGCCAGGACCGCCTGAGGCCTGGCGGCGCCGATCTTGCGTATCGGTCGGGGATTGCGGCAGGAATCAGTTGCGATTCAGACTCCGGGTCTATAAAGGGCGTCGCCCCGCGACGCCCTTTTGTTGACGGGTTGATCGCGCCTGCCGCCCAACCAGATGGAGTCCCCCCGTGAAGCGAAATCCGCTTGCCGCCATCGTCGTTTTTGCCGCAGTTCTGCTGCCTTGGTCCCTCGCGCAGGCCGCCGAGGATGCGCCAGCGGGCGATGAAGTCGCCGATCTGCGCCAGCAACTGGCCAAGCAGATCGAGCAATGCAACACCCTGGCCTCGTCCACGCGGCGCACCATCGAATCCTCGGACCATGAGCTGGCCGCGCAGCGGCAGCGCTATGCCGATCTGGCCGAGCGCTACAACCAGCTGCGCAGCGAGAACAGCGAGCTGGGCCAGCGCCTGAAGAGCACCAGCGGCGCGCTGGATTACAACTATCAGCAGTCGCTGGTCTACAAGCAGGGCCAGGAGAAAGTTGCCGGCGAACTGGGGGCGGTCAGGCAGACCAGCCTGCAGCTGCAGGCCAAGCTGGAGGCGCTGCAGCAGGAACTGCAGGCGGCGCACCAGAAAAATCTCGAGCAGGCCATGGCCCTGGCCAGCGAGCGTCAGCACGCCAAGGACGCGCAGGAGCAGCTCGCGCAGCTGCAGCAGCGCGTGACCGCGCTCAGCGAGGTCAACAGCCGCCAGGCCGAGAGCCTGGCCAAGGCCGCGCTGCCCAGCGTGGGTATCGGCGAGCGCCTGCGTCTGCCCGCAGCCACCCTGTTCACCAGCGAGACCGACGGCAAGCCCAGCTCGCAGATGCTGCCGGAGGGCAGCACCGTGACCGTGGTCGGCACCCCGCGCGGCACCACCGGCTTTTACGCGGTGACCACGGAGCAGGGCAGCACCGGCTGGATCAGCCTGCGCTGAGTCCGCAGGGCGCGAGGGCGGAGCTGAGGCGTCTTCGCAGTCGCGGCGCCTGCCAACGAAAAAAGCCCCGCGTTTAGCGAGGCTTCGTTCTATATCAAATGGCGCGCCCGGAAGGATGACTCGGCCCATCCGGGCCTCGCCCTTCGGGTGCCGCCGCAGCGCGGCGGCATGCGAGCCGGCTGCGCCGTCTCGCCGAACCATGTTGACTTGTCGGAGCTTCGAATCCTTCCCTCCAGCCTTTGCGCCAACGAAAAAAGCCCCGCGTTTAGCGAGGCTTCGTTCTATATCAAATGGCGCGCCCGGAAGGAT
>NZ_FOFS01000012.1 GCF_900111015.1 Solimonas aquatica
CCCCGCTGCACGGCGGCGCTGAAGAAAAGCGCGAAGCTGAGTGGCCTGATCTTTAAGAACAAAGCAAGTGATTTGTGTGGGTGCTCCCATGGTGATGGCGAAGCCATTGCAACATGAGAGTATCAACGTAAGCCAAAGTTGATTGAGCTTATCGAAGATGACTCTTCGATGGTTCTGGAGCGTTTAGCCACGTTCTGGGACTGTTATTTGGATCTAGCTTTACACCTTTAAAGTGGAGAGTTTGATCCTGGCTCAGATTGAACGCTGGCGGCATGCCTAACACATGCAAGTCGCGCGGGGTGTAGCAATACATCTAGCGGCGGACGGGTGAGGAACACATAGGAATTTGCCTTTAGGTGGGGGATAGCCCAGGGAAACTTGGAGTAATACCGCATGATGTCGAGAGACCAAAGCAGGGGATCGCAAGACCTTGCGCCTTTAGAGGAGCCTATGTCTGATTAGCTAGTTGGTAGGGTAATGGCCTACCAAGGCGACGATCAGTAACTGGTCTGAGAGGACGATCAGTCACACCGGAACTGAGACACGGTCCGGACTCCTACGGGAGGCAGCAGTGGGGAATATTGGACAATGGGCGCAAGCCTGATCCAGCAATGCCGCGTGTGTGAAGAAGGCCTTCGGGTTGTAAAGCACTTTAGGCTGGGAAGAAAAAGTCGGAGCTAATATCTCCGACCTTGACGGTACCAGAAGAATAAGCACCGGCTAACTCTGTGCCAGCAGCCGCGGTAATACAGAGGGTGCAAGCGTTAATCGGATTTACTGGGCGTAAAGCGTGTGTAGGTGGTTATTCAAGTCGGTTGTGAAATCCCCGGGCTCAACCTGGGAACTGCTTCCGAGACTGAAAGACTAGAGTACGGTAGAGGGCGGTGGAATTTCCGGTGTAGCGGTGAAATGCGTAGATATCGGAAGGAACATCAATGGCGAAGGCAGCCGCCTGGGCCTGTACTGACACTGAGACACGAAAGCGTGGGGATCAAACAGGATTAGATACCCTGGTAGTCCACGCCGTAAACGATGAGAACTTGACGTCGGTTTGCTCAGCAAGTCGGTGTCGCAGCTAACGCGATAAGTTCTCCGCCTGGGGAGTACGGCCGCAAGGTTGAAACTCAAAGGAATTGACGGGGGCCCGCACAAGCGGTGGAGTATGTGGTTTAATTCGATGCAACGCGAAGAACCTTACCTGGGCTTGACATGCTAGGAATCCTGCAGAGATGTGGGAGTGCCCGCAAGGGAACCTAGACACAGGTGCTGCATGGCTGTCGTCAGCTCGTGTCGTGAGATGTTGGGTTAAGTCCCGCAACGAGCGCAACCCTTGCCCTTAGTTGCCACCATTTAGTTGAGCACTCTAAGGGGACCGCCAGTGACAAACTGGAGGAAGGTGGGGATGACGTCAAGTCATCATGGCCCTTATGCCCAGGGCTACACACGTACTACAATGGACAGTACAGAGGGTCGCCAAACCGCAAGGTGGAGCTAATCCCAAAAAGCTGTTCGTAGTCCGGATCGAGGTCTGCAACTCGACCTCGTGAAGTCGGAATCGCTAGTAATCGCCGATCAGCATTTGCGGCGGTGAATACGTTCCCGGGCCTTGTACACACCGCCCGTCACACCATGGAAGTCTGTTGCACCAGAAGTAGGTAGTCTAACCGCAAGGGGGGCGCTTACCACGGTGTGGCCGATGACTGGGGTGAAGTCGTAACAAGGTAGCCGTAGGGGAACCTGCGGCTGGATCACCTCCTTTCAAGTACGCTTCAAAGCGCCTTGGGAGCATCCAACACAAGTCACTTGCACTAAGTATCGAGAGCCGCGGAAGCACGTGCGGTTCTGCCCGAAACAGGTTTGAAATCGCACGGTTTGACCTGGGGGTCTGTAGCTCAGCTGGTTAGAGCACACGCTTGATAAGCGTGGGGTCGCTGGTTCAAATCCAGCCAGACCCACCAACCTAGCGAATACACACAAATCGGGTATCCGGGGCCATAGCTCAGCTGGGAGAGCATCTGCTTTGCAAGCAGAGGGTCGTCGGTTCGATCCCGACTGGCTCCACCACCGATTCCGGAAAGCATTTGTTGTGAATGTTTTCCCGAATCTACGTGAGTAGATCTGTTCTTTAACAATACGGTTTAGTAGTTGAACACTGTTGTCATTAGTTGATTAGCGTAAAGCTAGTTGAACTCAATGCCATAGGTGCTTAACGGCGAAGATTGTCGAGTGAGATCTAGGCTTCGACGTTCGAAAGAATGTTTGAGGTTATATGATCAAGTGAACAAGCGCATCTGGTGGATGCCTTGGCGACAACAGGCGATGAAGGACGTAGTAGTCTGCGATAAGCCGCGGCGAGCTGACAAACGAGCTTTGACCCGCGGATTTCCGAATGGGGCAACCCAGGGCTTTTGGCCCTATCTGTCACTGAATCCATAGGTGGCGGAAGCTAACGCAGGGAACTGAAACATCTAAGTACCTGCAGGAAAAGAAATCAACCGAGATTCCGCTAGTAGTGGCGAGCGAACGCGGATCAGCCCAAAAGTTTTGTATGTCTTAGCAAAGCAGTCTGGAAAGGCTGGCCATAGTGGGTGATAGCCCCGTATGCGAAAAGGCATGTGAAATGAAATTGAGTAAGGCGAGGCACGTGAAACCTTGTCTGAACATGGGGGGACCATCCTCCAAGGCTAAATACTCGTTGTCGACCGATAGCGAACCAGTACCGTGAGGGAAAGGCGAAAAGAACCCCGGAGAGGGGAGTGAAATAGAACCTGAAACCGGATGCGTACAAGTAGTCGGAGCCCGCAAGGGTGACGGCGTACCTTTTGTATAATGGGTCAGCGACTTACTTCTCAGTAGCAAGGCTAACCGTATAGGGGAGCCGTAGGGAAACCGAGTCTTAATAGGGCGAATAGTTGCTGGGAGTAGACCCGAAACCCGTCGATCTATCCATGAACAGGGTGAAGAGTGGGTAACACCACTTGGAGGCCCGAACGAACTCCCGTTGAAAAGGTAGTCGATGATTTGTGGATAGGAGTGAAAGGCTAATCAAGGCGGGTGATAGCTGGTTCTCCTCGAAAGCTATTTAGGTAGCGCCTCATGTATCACTGTCGGGGGTAGAGCACTGTTACGGTCTGGGGGGAGCACAAGTTCCTACCCAACTGTTGCAAACTCCGAATACCGACAAGTGCAATCATGGGAGACACACGGTGGGAGCTAAATTTCATCGTGAAAAGGGAAACAGCCCTGACCGCCAGCTAAGGTCCCAAAATTACCGCTAAGTGGTGAACGATGTGGGAAGGCTAAGACAGCCAGGATGTTGGCTTAGAAGCAGCCATCATTTAAAGAAAGCGTAATAGCTCACTGGTCGAGTCGGCCCGCGCGGAAGATGTAACGGGGCTCAAGCGGTGTACCGAAGCTGCGGATGCATAGCAATATGCGTGGTAGAGGAGCGTTCTGTAAGCCTGTGAAGGTGAACCGTAAGGTTTGCTGGAGGTATCAGAAGTGCGAATGCTGACATGAGTAACGACAATACGGGTGAAAAACCCGTTCGCCGTAAGCCCAAGGGTTCCAGCGCAACGGTAATCGGCGCTGGGTGAGTCGGATCCTAAGGCGAGGCCGAGAGGCGTAGTCGATGGAAAGCTGGTTAATATTCCAGCACTTGTTGATGCTGCGATGGGGTGACGGAGAAGGTTAGGGTAGCTGCCTGTTGGATGGTAGTTTAAGCCCGTAGGAAGACCTCTTAGGCAAATCCGGGAGGTCAATTCTGAAAGGTGATGACGAGTCTCTTTTGAGACGAAGTACCTGATACCCCGCTTCCAAGAAAAACCTCTAAGCTTCAGGCATCAAGAATCCGTACCCGAAACCGACACAGGTGGGCGAGGAGAGTATCCTAAGGCGTTTGAGACAACTCGGATGAAGGAACTCGGCAAATTAGTGCCGTAACTTCGGGAGAAGGCACGCCCGCGCAAGCGGGCCGCAGTGAAGAGGGGGTTGCGACTGTTTATCAAAAACACAGGACTCTGCAAACACGAAAGTGGACGTATAGGGTCTGACACCTGCCCGGTGCTGGAAGGTTAAGTGATGGGGTCAGCCGCAAGGCGAAGCTCTTGATCGAAGCCCCAGTAAACGGCGGCCGTAACTATAACGGTCCTAAGGTAGCGAAATTCCTTGTCGGGTAAGTTCCGACCTGCACGAATGGTGTAACGATAGCCCCACTGTCTCCATCCGAGGCTCAGTGAAATTAAAATCGCTGTGACGATGCAGTGTTCCCGCGGCAAGACGGAAAGACCCCGTGAACCTTTACTATAACTTTACACTGGAGTTTGAGTTTGCTTGTGTAGCATAGGTGGGAGCCTTTGAGATCAGGGCGCTAGCTCTGATGGAGGCGTCGTTGAAATACCACCCTGGTAAACTCGAATTTCTAACCTCGTCCCGTTATCCGGGACAGGGACATTGTATGGTGGGTAGTTTGACTGGGGCGGTCTCCTCCCAAAGAGTAACGGAGGAGTGCGAAGGTTAGCTCAGCGCGGTCGGAAATCGCGCTCTTGAGTGCATAGGCATAAGCTAGCTTGACTGCGAGACAAACAAGTCGAGCAGGTACGAAAGTAGGTCTAAGTGATCCGGTGGTTCTGTATGGAAGGGCCATCGCTCAACGGATAAAAGGTACTCCGGGGATAACAGGCTGATACTGCCCAAGAGTCCATATCGACGGCAGTGTTTGGCACCTCGATGTCGGCTCATCTCATCCTGGGGCTGTAGTCGGTCCCAAGGGTCCGGCTGTTCGCCGGTTAAAGAGGTACGCGAGCTGGGTTCAGAACGTCGTGAGACAGTTCGGTCCCTATCTGCCGTGGGCGTTCGAGATTTGAAGGGAGTTCACCTTAGTACGAGAGGACCGGGTGGAACGTACCTCTGGTGTTCCAGTTGTCACGCCAGTGGCATCGCTGGGTAGCTATGTACGGACGGGATAACCGCTGAAAGCATCTAAGCGGGAAGCCCACCTTAAGATGAGATCTCGCGGGACTTTAAGTCCCCTGAAGAGCCCTTGTAGACCACAAGGTTGATAGGCGCGATGTGGAAGTGCAGTAATGCATGAAGCTAACGCGTACTAATTGCTCGTGAGGCTTGATCATATAACGCTCAAGCATTTTTACCGTTAAGAACTGAAGGCATTGAGAAATGTGCTTCAGTGTTCAACTACCAAAACCGAATTCGAGAAATTGACCGCAAGTCAGTTTCTCGGCCAGTTTCCCTGGCGGCCATAGCGAGTTGGAACCACCCGTTCCCATCCCGAACACGGAAGTGAAACGACTCAGCGCCGATGATAGTGTGGCAGCTGCCATGTGAGAGTAGGACACTGCCAGGGTCTTAAACCAAAAACCCCGATGCCAAATGCATCGGGGTTTTTCTTTTGTGCCTCGCGAAAAACACCAAGAATCCCAAAAACCAGATGCTCGCAGGCTCTCGGAGAGAGCCGGCCGCTGGAGTTCAGCTGCCGCGAGGCTTGGCCCGACGTGTCGGGCTCGCGGCGAGCGGGTCGTCCGGCCAGGGATGGCGCGGATAACGTCCGCGCAAATCCTTGCGCACTTCGGCATAGCTGCGTGCCCAGAAGCCGCCGAGATCCTGGGTTACCGCAATGGGTCTTTGTGCTGGCGAGAGCAGCTGCAGCACCACCGGCTGCCGGCCCTCGTTGATGGTCGGCGTACTGGCGCAGCCAAACATCTCCTGCAGTTTCACAGACAGCAGCGGGGGCTCGCTTTGCCGGTATTCAAGGCGGATGTGCGAGCCAGTCGGGACTTCAAGCTGCGTGGGCGCGTAGCGTGACAGTGCCTGTTGTTGCTCGTAGCTGAGCAAGGCTGACAAGGCCGCACGCAAATCGATGCGCGTGAAATGCTCCTTGCGGCTTACGCCATCCAGATACGGCATCAGCCATTGCTCCAGCGTCTGGGCGAGATGCTCGTCGCCGACATCCGGCAGCTGCAGCTCCGGACGCCAGCGCCGCAGGCATTGCACGCGCAGCTGCCATTGCCGGTGCTCTTCCTGCCAGGGCAAGGTCTGCAGCCCCAGCTGGTGGATGGCGCAGAGCACCGCCTGGCGGGTGGCTGCCGCGACTTCTTCGCCGCGCAGCGGCTTGCGCTCCAGGATGATGGCGCCCAGGCGCCGCTGTGCCTCGCTGGTGACGGCGGCATTGGCCGCATCCCAGCTCACCACGTTCTGCCAGCGCAGCTGTTCCTGATGATCCTGTCGCAGCTGCGTTTCAGACAGCGCCGAGGCCAGGCGTATGCGCCTCGGTGGGCCCGGATCCCAGTGGGCGATTGCCAGCCAGGCCTGATGCGCCAGCGCATCGCGTTCGTGCAGACGTGCCTCACCGCCGTCCGCGCAGAGGAACACAGCGTCCTGCGTGCGCTGCCCTTCACGCCGCTGTGCAATGCGTTCCGGATAGGCCCAGCTCAATACGCGCGCGACGGCCTGGTCGTTGAAGTGTTCCGCATCCCCAGGACCGAGCATGCGGCGCAGTTGCCGCACGTTGTCCTCCACGCGGCGCTTGGCTGCCTGCTCTGCCTGTCCGCGCCGATAGCGCTCGATCAGCAGGTTCAGATCACTGTCCGCGGCGCCGCGTTCTTCGAGTACGGCTGCCACCCAGATCGCGGTTTCGCCAAGGCCTTCGCGCGTGGCCTTGAGCAGCATGTGTGCGCGGCGCGGTGTGGTCGGCAGGCGGAGCAAAGCGCGTCCGTGCGCACTAATGCGGCCTTTGGCATCGAGCGCTTCCAAGTCGCGCAAGCGCTCGATCGCGTATTGCCAGTTGGCGCTCGTCGGCGGGTCCAGCAGTGCCAGGGCAGCCGGATCGCCGAGACCCCAGGCGGCCAGTTCCAGCGCAAAGCGCGTCAGATCAACCGCCAGAATCTCCGGCGTATCGTGAGGCGCCAGTGCGGCGTGCTGGTCGCGGCTCCAGAGCCGGTAGCAGCTGCCAGGGCCCAGACGGCCCGCGCGTCCGGCCCGTTGTTCTGCGGAAGCGCGCGATACGCGCTGGGTTTCGAGTCGATCCGCGCCCGCGCCCAGGTCGAAGCGTGCAACGCGGACCAGTCCGCCATCGACGACGGTGTGCACGCCCTCGACCGTCAGACTGGTTTGCGCAATATTGGTGGCCAGAATAATTTTGCGGCGCCCTTCACGATCCGGCTGCAGGGCCAGATCCTGCTCCGTGCTGCTCAGCTCGCCCATCAGCGGCCGCAGCGCGATGCGCTCGCCCAGACGCTGATGCAGGCTGCCCTGGGCGTTGCGGATTTCGCGTGCCCCGGGCAGGAAGGCCAGGATATCGCCCTGCGTCTGTTCCAGCGCCTGCAGGCAGACGCGAGCCACCGCTTCGCCATGCTCCAGCTCGGTGCCCATCGATAGATGCCGGATCGCGACTTCGTGTAACCGGCCCGCGCTGGCGACCACCGGCGCACCACCGAGCAAGGCTGCCACCCGTTCGGTATCCAGCGTTGCCGACATCACCAGCAGGCGCAACTCCGGATTGAGATTGGCGCAGGCGTCCAGGCTCAGGGCCAGCGCAAGATCGGCGTCGAGGCTGCGCTCGTGAAATTCATCGAAAATCACCAAGCCGACGCCCGGAAGATCGGCATCGCTCTGCAGGCGTCGGGTCAGCAAGCCTTCGGTCAGCACCTCGATGCGGGTCTTGGCCGAGATGCGGCGCTCGAAGCGGATCTGATAGCCCACTGTCTCGCCGACGCTTTCGCCGAGCAGTGCGGCCATGCGCGCAGCGGCAGCGCGAGCCGCCACGCGACGCGGCTCCAGCAGAATGATTTTCCGTCCCTTGAGCCAGGGCTCGTCGAGCAGTGCCAGCGGCACCAGCGTGGTCTTGCCCGATCCGGGCGGTGCCGACAGTACAGCGCGGCCTTGTGCGGACAGACTGGCGCGCAAAGCGGGCAGACTCTCCAGCACGGGCAGGGAAGGCAGGCTCGGGGGCATCGGTCAGGCGAGGGTGAAGAGGTCGGGCGGCTCGGGCCGCAGCGGTTTAGCCTATCAGCCCGAAATGGCCGTCCGGCGGAAAATCGGTGTCTGCAACGGCGCTGCGTTCCATCGTGGATGCTCTGCAGATGCGCTTCCGAGGTGCCGTCACCGTCGCCGGCGTGTATTTTGAGGCAAAGGGGACATTGGGCGAAACACAGATGACTGGTAAGGCAGACAAGGCAACCCGGCAACGCGGCGCAGCGGCGATCGAATTCGCCCTGACCTTTCCTTTGCTGTTCATGCTGTTCTACGCCATCCTCAGCTACGGGATGATCTTCTTCGTGCGCATGGGGCTGCAGCAGGCCGCCGAGGATGGCGCCCGGACTGCGCTGCGGTATCAAAGCGTGACGTACACCGCGGGCAGCAGTCAGGTGAGCCGGCAGCAACAACAGCTGCAAGCACGGATCACGGCGGCCACAGCGGTGGCAACCGCACAGGCAGCCTGGATCAAGATGGGTTCCACCACGGCCACCGCTTCAACCAGCGTCTGTGTCATCGGCAGCAATGCCTCGGGCACCGACTGCGCCGGCTATTCAGGCACGATGCCGACCTGTGGCACGGATCTGAACTCGGCCTGTCAGGTCGTGGTGCTCGTGACGTATGCCTACGGCAGCGCACCCTTCATTCCGGCTCTGCCGGGCTTCAATCTGCTGGTGCCCACCACCCTGCGCGGGCAGGCGCGCGTGCTGGTGGACGGGAACTCCTTTTCCGCATGAGCTGCCTCGCCGCCACCGCGCGTCCTGAACAGGCTGGCGCCGCCGCGCTCGAGTTTGCGCTGGTGCTGCCGATCTTCGTGGCGATGCTTTACGGTCTGATCAATCTGGGCTTGGTGTACTACACGCAGCTGGCGGTCAGCCGCGCGGCGGAGGACGGTGCGCGCGCCGTGGACTTCCTCAGCAACAGCAGCGACTACACCTCGGTGAAGAACGAGGTGCTCAATTCCCTCGCCAACTCGATCGTGGCGCCGGCAGCCAGCAACGGCAGCTACGCCACGCGCCGCAGCTGGCTCGCCAGCAATGTCCTGCCGCAGATCAGCGTGGACAGCAGCCTGTCCTGCGCCGGCGTTGCCGCCAGCGGGAGCTTGCGTGTGCGCGTCGTCTATCCCTACAGCACCAGTGCCGGTACGCGGCTGCTGCCGACCATCACGCTGCCAGGCGTCGGTTCCGACATCGGCGTGCCCAGTACCCTGATCGGCTGTGCGGTGGTCAAGCAATGAGTCTGCCCAAAATGCCTGCGTTCATGAATTTTTTCAGTGCCATTCGCGCGCAGCGGCGCCGGCAGGGCGGCTCGGTCATCGTCTTCGCCGCCATCGGCCTGAGTGCCGTGGTGATTCTGCTGTCGCTGGCAGACATCGGCACCATGTATTTCTACCGCCGCGAATTTCAGAAGGCTGCCGATCTCGCGGCGCTGGCGGGCGCCAAAAGCCTGCAGACCAGCTGCGCCGCCGCGCAGACCGCGGCCAGCAGCAACGCCAGCCAGAATCTGGGCAGCCGCAGCTACGCCACCACAGTTGACTGCGGGGTGTGGAACTCCTCGGCGGGCACGATGTTCAGCACGCCCGGCACCGGCACACAGAACGCTGTTCGCGTGACCATTTCCGGGACGCCGCCACGCTTCCTGATGGGCGGTCGCGCCATGTCGGCCTATGCCATCGCCATCAGCAACGTGCCGCTGGCCAATCTCACCATCCGCAGCGCGCTGGTCTCGATCGACAGCAGCAAGGGCGCCCTGCTCAACTCTCTGCTCGGCAACATGCTGGGTGGGGCACTCAATCTGAGCCTGGCCAGCTGGCAGGGCCTGGTCAACGCCAATGTGAATCTGCTCAGCTACATGGACGCGCTGGCCCTGCGTCTGGGCGTGTCCGCCGGCAACTACGCGCAGGTGCTCAGCACCAACACCACGCTTGGCACCTTGCTGGGCGCCATGGTCGATGCCATGGGCAGCGGCTCCACCGCCGGCATTGCCGTCAACTCTCTGATCGGCAGCATCGGTGGCACGGTGGGCTCCATCAACAATCTCACGCTGGGCAGCCTGCTGTCGCTGCAGAGCGGCCTGCAGCAGACCGGTCTGGC
The DNA here is from genome assembly GCF_900111015.1 of Solimonas aquatica. Taxonomy (GTDB): domain Bacteria; phylum Pseudomonadota; class Gammaproteobacteria; order Nevskiales; family Nevskiaceae; genus Solimonas; species Solimonas aquatica. The sequence goes on from NZ_FOFS01000012.1 coordinate 10,083, forward strand.
GATGGACCTCAATGCCCTGCAGCTGGCGCAGGCCATGGTGCAGCTGGCGAACTACAACAGTTCGATAAATGTTTCGGTGCCGATCAATCTGATCGGCCTGGCGGCCGCCACCGTGACGGCACGCATCATCCAGCCGCCGCAGATCTCGGCCACCGGCAACCCGGCCCTGGCCAAGGCCAATCCGACGGGCAGCAACAAGATCTACGTCCGGGATGCGCAGGTTCGTGTGCTGATTTCGGTGAGTCTGAGCAGTGCGCTCACCAGTCTGGTCTCCGGTCTGACCACGGCGGTCAGCAATCTGGTTTCGCCCGTGACCGACCTGCTCAACAATCTGCTGCACCTGAATCTCGTCGCGGTGCTCAGCTGTCTGGTGCTGTGCACGCAAACCGGGGTCGACATCCAGATTCTGTCGCCGCCCTTCCGCATCGACGTCAACGTCGACGCAGGCGCCGGCAGCGCCTATGTCACCGACTACAGCTGCGACAACGCCGGCACCAACAAATCCCTGACCGTGGCGGCCAATACCTCTGCGCTGGCCCTGCGCATCGGCAAGATGGGCACCAGCGATGCGGACGCCATCAGCAAGGTGTTTGCGTCCAGCGCTGCGCCCACCGTCAGCCCGGTGCCCCTGGTCGATATCGGCACTGTCACCAAGACCTGCACCTTGCTGGCGATCTGCTTCTCCGGGGCGCGCGTACCCTTTGCGGGCGGCGGCATCGGTCTGCAGACCGATACCTCGGTGGCGGCCAGTTCGGCGACGCTGAACTATGTGGCGCCGGCTGCCAGCAATCTGCCGACGCTCAAGGAAGACCCGTACTACCAGACGATCAACTCCTCGAACATCGTCAGCAGCCTGAGCGCGACCCTGGCTGGCGCCGGCATCCAGATCTATCAGCCGACCTCGCCGGTGAGCGGGCTGGGCCTGGTGATCTCGCTGGTGGGCACCACGCTGGATACCATCAAGCCCTTGCTGCAGACGGCCGTCGCCACGGTGTTGTCACCTTTGCTCGATCCTCTGGTGAACACCCTGCTCAACACCTTGGGTGTGACGCTGGCGCAGACCGATGTCGGTGCGCGCATGACTTGCAATTCAGGCGCGACGCTGGTCAATTGAAATACTGGGGGCGGTGATGAAAACCGATTCGTTTCGATGGGCGGATCTGCTGCGCTTTCGCAAAATGCTGGCGCCGCGACTGATCCTGCTGCTCTACTGGGCTGGCAATGTGGCGCTGCTGCTGTCCGCCATCGGCCGCATCTGGACGGCGTTTTCGCTGGTGGGTGACGGGCTGACGGGGCTGGCCTGGACGCTGGTCGGTGCGGCGCTGCTGTTTCTCTGCTGGCGGGTGGTCTGTGAGCTGGCGATTCTCGCCTTTGCCATCTACGAGCGACTCGGCGCGCTGCTGGACACGCGGGCAGCCGAGGACGCTTCCCGGTCCGGCTGAAGCTGCGGCTCAGCCTTCCGAGAGCGCGGCCAGGCCTTCCAGAACCAGCAGGGGGCGCAGCTGCCAGTGGTCAGGCAGCTCGCGACTCAGCAGCGGCGCGTCGCCGCCAGTGATCAGGCCGTGCGCCGCGGGGCCCGCTGCACGCGCGGCGCGCTCGATGGCGCCCAGGCAGGCCAGCAGCGCGCCCTGACGCACGCAGCTTTCGGTATCACGGCCCAGCCCGCTCTGGTAGTCAACGTCCTGGCGAAAGGCAAAGCGCGTGGTGCCCAGCACCGCGGATTGCTGCGCCTGCAGACCGGCGGCGATGAAGCCGCCCTGGTGGCGACCATCGGCGCCGATGACATCGGCGGTCAGTGCCGTGCCGGCGTCGATGACGCAGGCCGCGCCGCGCTGCTCATGCCAGGCCGCGATCATCGCCAGCCAGCGATCCACGCCCAGGCGCTCGGGTTCGCGATAAGCATTCACCAGACCGTGCCACTGCGCGCTGCTGCGCGCGAACTCGCAGGCGCAGGCGTAGTGGCTGCGCACCGCTTCCCGCAGCGTGGCCTCCTGCGCCTGGCCCGTGACCTGCGCAATCCAGCAGGCGGACAGGCGCGCGGCTGGCAGCTGCGCGAGCACGCCCGCAGGCTCGCCTTCGTGCGAGATGGCGCCCTGGTCCAGGAACTGGCCGTCACGGGCCAGTGCCCATTTCAGGCGCGTGTTGCCGATGTCGATCAGGAGCTTCATGCCGGGCGCAGGCTCACTTCGCCGGAGAGCAGGCGCTCGCGGCGGTTCTCGATGTCCACCAGCAGCGCGCCGTCGCTGTCCACGCCGCGCGCGATGGCGGACTGGGTGTGGTCATGCTGCACGATCAGCACCGGCCGGTCGCGACAGGCATCCAGCGCCGACCACTGCGCCGCCACCGCCGCAAAGCCTTGTTCGGCATAGCCGTCCAGCAAACCGTGGAGCGATTGCAGGAGCGCCGCGGCCACCTCGTTGCGCGCGGCCGGCGGCTGGTTTTCCAGACGCAGGGCTTCGTCGAGATTGATCCAGGGCTGGCTCACCGCCTCGCCCTGCGTGGCGGCCATGCGCAGATTCAGGCCGATGCCGATCACCACGCGACAGCTGCCGCCGGCCTCGCCGCGATGTTCGATCAGCACGCCGCCCAGCTTGCGGCCGGCCACCAGCAGATCATTGGGCCATTTCAGCTGCAGGGTGCTCAGGCCGCAGCGACGCAGTGCCTGCGCGCAGGCCACGCCCACCGCCAGCGACAGCGCCGTGAGCTGGCGCGGCCAGCTGGGCCAGGACCAGGACAGCGAGAGATAGAGATTGGCGCCGAACGGGGAGATCCACTGCCGGCCGCGCCGGCCGCGTCCGCCGCTCTGGAACTCTGCGAGCAGGGCCTGCGGATCCTGCTCGGCGCCGCAGGCCAGCAGCAGGGTATTGGTGGATTCGACGATCGGCAGCACCTGCAGCGGCAGCTGTGGCACCGCTGCCTGCAGGCGCTGCGCGTCCAGGCGCTCGATCGGTGCGCTGAGCCGGTAGCCCAGGCCCTGGCGCGATTCGACTTCCAGCTGCCATTCGCGCAGACGCTCGACACGCTTGGACAGCGCGGCGCGGCTCACGCCGAAGCGTGCGGCCAGGGCTTCGCCGGAATGCCACTGGCCATCGGCCAGGGCATCCAGCAGCTCCAGCTGCTCCTGCTGACTCAGCGTCGCAGCCATCGTCCCAGCACCCGGGCTTTTTCAAAACGGCTTTCACTGCCCGCGAGCAGGCGGCGGATATTGTCGCGATGCTTCCAGACCACCAGCAGCGCCATCGCCAGCGTGAAGGCGCCGGTGGCCGAGTGCAGGCCGGCCGGCGCCAGCGCGGTCCAGACGATGGCGGTGAGGCAGGCGCCGAGCGTGGCCAGGCTGACGTAGCCGCTGAGCAGCACAATCAGCACGAACACCGCCAGCATCCACAGCAGCGCCGGGCCGAGCAGCGCGCCGAACACGCCGGCCAATGTCGCCACGCCTTTGCCGCCGCGAAAGCCGTAGAACAGCGGGTAACAGTGGCCGAGCGCCACCGCCACGCCGCAGAGATAGGCCTGCGTCGCGCCATCCAGCAATGGTGTGCCGAAGGGGCCGAGCAGCGGCACCAGGCGCGCCGCCAGCACGCCTTTGGCGACGTCGATGGCCAGTACGCCCAGTGCAAACTTCGCACCCTGGGTGCGCAGGGCATTGGTGGCGCCGACGTTGCCACTGCCTTGCTTGCGCAGATCCACGCCGCCGCGCAGCAGGCCGATCAGCGCGCCGCCCATGAGATTGCCGATCAGATAGGCCAGCGCGGTTTTGAGCAGAAGGTCGAACATGGGTCGTGATCAGATGCCGAGCCAGGCCTTGCGACGCGCGGCGATCTCGCCTTCGACGTTCATCAGGCTCAGGCTCCAGGTGTCAGCGGGCGGGGCTTCCGGCGTGAAGCTCAGTTGCAGGAGTTCATCGTCGCGGAACAGCGTCAGCGTGTAGGGTTTCCCGGGCTGCAGGGCCTGCAGCCGCGTCGACCAGTTGGCCAGGCCGATGCGCAGGCCGTCGATGGCCAGCAGCTGATCGCCGGCGCAGAGGCCGGCACGCTGCGCCGGGCTGTCTTCCAGCACCAGCGCCACGCGCGTGTCCCCGGCCTTGAGCTTGAGGCCCGCGTAGCAGCGCGGCGCCTCGCCGGCGACGCTGCCGCCGTTGTCGTGATCGGAATAGGCCGCGCGCCGCTGCGCCTGCACGCCGAATTCGCCGAGCAGCTGCGCCAGCGGCAGTTCCTGCGTGGAGCGCAGGGCCAGATCGAAGAAACCGCGCAGATCCATGCCGGAGACTTCCTGGGCCAGCTGTTCCAGGCCGCCCTCCGGCATGGCGATGCCTTGCGCGCCATAGCGCTGCCAGGCGGCACGCAGCACATCGTCCAGGCAGAGCCGGGTGTCGCGGCGCAGCAGCAGATCCAGGCATAGCGCCGCCAGAGCCCCTTTGACGTAGTAGCTCACACCCGAGTTGGCGCTGTTTTCGTCCGGCTGGTAGTACTTGATCCAGGCCTCGAAGCTGGCGTCCGCGAGACTCTGGTGGCGTCGTCCCGGGCTGCGCTCCAGGCGCGTGGCCTGCTCGGCCAGCAGATCGAGATAGGCGCCGGCCTCGATCAGGCCGGCGCGCAAGAGGAACAGGTCGTCGTAGTACGAGGTGACGCCTTCGTAGTGCCAGAGGTCCTGGGTGTAGGCCTCGCTGCCCAGATCGGAGGCAGCCAGACGCTCGCTGGTGATGCGCTTGACGTTCCAGAGGTGGAAATACTCGTGGCTGCACAGACCGAGAAAACCGCGATAGTCGCGACTCGTGCGCGCATCGCCCGGGCGTGGCAGATCATGGCGCGAGCAGATCAGCGCCGTGGAATCGCGATGCTCCAGGCCGCCGTAGCCATTGGCCACCACATGGGTGAGAAACAGGTATTGCGGCAGCGCCGGCTGCTGGCCGAACAGCTCGCGCTCGACGTGGCAGATGGCGCTCAGATCGCGCGCCAGACGCGGCAGATCGGCTTCGGCGCGGCCCGAGAGCACCAGGGCATGCGGCACGCCATCCACGTCGAAATCGACGCGCTGGAAATCCGCCATCTCCACCGGATGGTCGATCAGCTCCTCGTAGCCCAGGGTGTGATAAAGCCCGAAGCCCCGCGTATCGACTTGCTGCGCGGGCAGCGTGGTGGCGACGCGCCAGCGCGCCGCCTGCGCATCTTCGGGTGCGCGCAGCTCGATCTCGAATTCCGCCTGCTCGAAGCCGGCCGGGCAGTAGAACAGCGAGCTGCCGTTGAAAAACCCCCGGCGGCTGTCCAGCCAGGCCTTGCGCACCGACTCGTCGTAGGCATAGACGCGATAGCGCAGAAGCAGCGGGCCGGCGCTGCGCGCGCAGCGCAGCGAGCGCTTGTCCAGGCGCTCGATGGCCAGCGGCCGCCCCTGGCAGCTGGCTTCCAGATCCAGCACATGCTTGGCGAAGTCGCGCACCAGATAGCTGCCCCGCAGCCAGCCGGGCAGGCGGAACACCTGGCCGCCTGCGTCCGGCGCGGCCAGCTCGCAAGCGATCTCGTAGTAGTGCCCGTGCAGATCGGCGGGCGTAACGGTGTAGCGGACGGAGGCGGTCACGAACGATGGCAGTCGGTTTTTCTCGCGGCCTATTATGCCTGCAGGCTCGCGCAGTGCCGGCGATTGGGTATGCTCGCGCTCATGAGTGAAGCCTCGTTCCCGCGCCGGCTGCGGCACAGCCGCCCGCTGCCGATGATTGCGATGCCCGCAGGAGCGCTGCGGGTGGGCACTGCCGCGCGCCGGCACGCAGTCCGGCGTGCACACGGGACGCCACCCGCATGAGCCTGAGCCGCTGGCGCGATAGCGGCGCGCACTTCACCTTCCACAACTACTCGATTTTCTATCAGGCGCACGGGCAGGGTGATGTGGCGCTGCTGCTGCTGCACGACTTCCCCACCGGCTCCTGGGACTTCGAGCCGATGTGGCCGGCGCTGATCGCCGGCTTTGAGCAGGTGCTGGCGCCCGATCTGCTGGGCCTGGGTTTTTCCGACAAGCCGGCCGGGCATCGCTACAGCCTGGGTGAGCAGACCGATCTGTGCGTCGCGCTGCTGCGGGAGCGCGGCGTCACGCGGGTCCACCTGCTGGCGCATGGCTACGGCGTGAGCATTGCGCAGGAACTGCTGGCGCGGATGCAGCAGGCGGACGGTGCGCAGCTACCGCAGGTGCAAAGCTGCGTGTTTCTCAACGGTGGCCTGTTTCCGGAGCTGCATCGCTTAAGCCCGATCCAAAAGCTGCTGCGCAGTCCGCTGGGTTCTCTGCTGGTGCGCTTCGGCGGCGAGCGCCGCTTCAACCGTTCGTTCTGCGCGGTGTTCGGTGCGCAGACCCAGCCTGGTCCCATCGAGCTGCATGACTATTGGACGCTGATGTGCCGGCAGAACGGACGGCGCGTGCTGCGCAGGCTGCTGGCCTATGTGGCCGAACGGCGGCGCCATCGCGAACGCTGGGTTGGCGCCATGCAGAGCACCACGGTGCCGCTGCTGCTGATCTGCGGTCAGGCCGATCCGGTTGCGGGCGATGAAACCGCCGCGCGCTTTGCGCAAGTGCTGCCCGCTGCCGAACGGGTGCTGCTGGAAGGCATCGGTCATTATCCGCAGTTGGAAGCGCCGGATCGCGTCATCCGTGCATTTTTCGACTTCCACCGTCGGCACAGCGGCTTGACCTGGCCGCGACGCTGACGGCATTGTGATATTGGCCGATTCCGGATGTTCAGGTCGGACTCAGCGGGGCGAACTAGATTGCGCGACCTATGCAACCACTGTCTCATCGAAGGGGGCTTCACATGAAAACCAAATTTTTACGCTGTTCGCTCGCGTCGCTGACGCTGGTGCTGGCGCTGAGTGCCTGCAACAAGCCGCAGGAAGCGCCGCCGCCGGTCACGGATCCGGCCGCGCAGGCGCCCGCCGCCGAGCCCGCGCCCGCACCGGCTGCGGAACCGGCTCCCGCGCCCGAACCGGCGCCGGCCCCCAAGCCGAAGCACAAGCCCAAGCCGCAGCCGCAGGCCAGCTATGAGCCCGCGCCGCAGCCGGCCGCGCCCGCCGTCTGTTACGACTGCGGCACGATCGCCAACATCACCGAGGTGCGTCAGGCGGGGCAGGGCAGCGGCGCCGGTGCGGTGCTGGGTGGCGTTGCCGGCGGCGTCGCCGGGCATCAGATCGGCAAGGGCAAGGGCAATGACGTCGCCACCGTGGCCGGCGCCCTGCTGGGTGCCTATGCCGGACACAAGGCTGAGCAGCAGATCCGCGCGGCCACCACCTATGACGTGACCATCTCCATGGAGGCGGGCGGCTCGCGCACCATCAATGTGCCGGCGCTCAATGGTCTGGCGGTGGGTCAGCCCGTGCGCGTGGACGGCAACAGCATCGCGCCGCGCTGAAGGCTGCGGCTGTTTCCGGCCGCGGCAGGTCTGAGCAGACCTGCCGCGGCTTTTTGTTTTTGAGTACCCTAGCGCCCCTTTTTTCAAGCAGCGGGCGAGGCAGGCCATGAAGGTTCTGGTGATTGGTGGCGGCGGACGCGAGCACGCCCTGGCCTGGAAGCTTGCGCAATCGCCGCGCATTTCCGAGGTGCTGGTGGCGCCCGGCAATGCCGGTACCGCCCGTGAGGCGCGCTGCCGCAATCTGCCGATTGCCGTGGAAGACGTGCCGGCACTGCTGGCCGCCGCCCAGGCCGAAGGCGTGGCCTTTACCGTGGTCGGCCCCGAAGCGCCGCTGGCCCTGGGCGTGGTCGACGCCTTCCAGGCCGCCGGCCTGCGCATCTTCGGGCCGCGCCGCAATGCCGCGCAGCTGGAGGCCTCCAAGGCCTTCACCAAGGATTTTCTCGAACGCCACCGCATTCCCACGGCGCAGTACCGCGTGTTCACCGAGGTTGAGCCGGCGCTGGCCTATATCGCCGCGCGCGGCGCGCCCATCGTGGTCAAGGCCGACGGTCTGGCCGCCGGCAAGGGTGTGGTGGTGGCGCAGAGCGTGGCAGAGGCCCAGGCCGCGGTGCGCGACATGCTGGGCGGCGCGATGCTCGGCCAGGCCGGCGCGCGCGTGGTCGTCGAGGATTTCCTCGACGGCGAGGAGGCCAGCTTCATCGTGGTCGCCGCCGGCCAGGACTATGTGGTGATGCCCTCCTCGCAGGATCACAAGCGCATCGGCGACGGTGACAGCGGCCCGAATACCGGCGGCATGGGCGCCTACTCGCCGGCGCCGGTGGTGACGCCCGAGGTGCACGCGCGGGCCTGCCGCGAGGTGATCGAGCCGACGCTGCGCGGCATGGCCGCCGAGGGCGCGCCCTTCACCGGCTTTCTCTACGCCGGCCTGATGATCAACGGCCGCGGCGAGCCGCGCGTGCTGGAGTTCAATGTGCGCATGGGCGATCCGGAAACCCAGCCGATCCTGTTCCGCCTCGACTCCGATCTGCTGGACCTGCTCGAAGCTGCCGTCGACGGCACGCTGGCGCAGGCACAGCCGCGCTGGAGCCCGCAGCCGGCACTGGGCGTGGTGATGGCGGCCGGCGGCTATCCCGGCATCATCCGCAAGAACGACGTCATCAGCGGCCTGGACGCGGATCTGGGCGCGGCCAAGGTCTTCCACGCCGGCACCACGCTGGCGGACGGTCAGGTGCAGACCAGCGGCGGGCGCGTGCTCTGCGTCGTGGCGCGCGGCGAAACAGTGCGTGCCGCCCAGCAGACCGCCTACGCTGCCGTGGCAAAAATTCACTGGCAGGGCGTGCAGTACCGGCGTGATATCGGCTATCGCGCCATCGCCCGCGAAAATTAAATATCGCGCCGAGGCGCGATTCTTCTTGACGCGCGCCGGGGTGGTGAAGAGAATACCGCCCCCCGATTGGGCTCTTGCAGCGAGCATCAGGCGGGGTGCGGAGGGATACTCAAGCGGCCAACGAGGGCAGACTGTAAATCTGCTGGCTTACGCCTACGGTGGTTCGAATCCACCTCCCTCCACCATTTTGAATTGCTGCAGTGCTGTGCGTGTGAAGTGGCGGGAAAGGGCGGGTGTAGCTCAATGGTAGAGCAGAAGCCTTCCAAGCTTCCTATGAGGGTTCGATTCCCTTCACCCGCTCCAGCCTTGGCTGTTGTGTAGATAAAGTTTCGCCCACGTAGCTCAGTCGGTAGAGCACACCCTTGGTAAGGGTGAGGTCGATGGTTCGATTCCATTCGTGGGCACCATACAAACGGCGGACGCGGTCCTTGGCAAAGGGGCGCGGCCGCTTTTCGCATTGCTGTTTATCCGGCCCGATTGGGCCCAGCGTTTGAGCTAAAGACGGAGACTTCGCGATGGCAAAGGGTAAGTTTGAGCGTACGAAGCCGCACGTGAACGTGGGCACGATTGGCCACGTGGACCACGGCAAGACGACGACGACGGCGGCATTGACGAAGGTGTCGTCGGACAAGTTTGGTGGCACGTACGTGCCCTACGACCAGGTGGCGAAGGCGTCGGAGAGCCAGGGCCGTCGCGATGCGACGAAGATTCTGACGATTGCGACCTCGCACGTGGAATATGAGACTGCGGGCCGTCACTACGCGCACGTGGACTGCCCTGGGCATGCCGACTACGTGAAGAACATGATCACGGGCGCGGCGCAGATGGACGGCGCGATTCTGGTGGTGTCGGCGGTGGACGGCCCGATGCCGCAGACGCGCGAGCACGTGCTGCTGGCCAAGCAGGTGAACGTGCCGAAGATCGTGGTGTGGCTGAACAAGTGCGACCTGGTGGAAGACGCTGAGCTTCTGGACCTGGTCGAGATGGAAGTGCGCGACCTGTTGAGCAAGTACGGTTTTGACGGCGACAACACGCCGGTGATCCGTGGCTCGGCGACGAAGGCGATTGCGGGCGAGGCGGAGTGGGTTGCCAAGCTGCAGGAGCTGTACGACGCGCTGGACAGCTGGATTCCGGAACCGCAGCGCGAGACGGACAAGCCGTTCCTGCTGCCGATCGAAGACGTGTTCTCGATCTCGGGCCGCGGCACGGTGGTGACGGGCCGCATTGAGCGCGGCATCGTGAAGGTGGGCGAGGAAGTGGAGATCGTGGGTATCCGCGACACGCAGAAGACCATCGTCACGGGCGTTGAGATGTTCCGCAAGCTGCTGGACCAGGGGCAGGCGGGCGACAACGTGGGCATTCTGCTGCGCGGCACGAAGAAGGAAGACGTGGAGCGCGGCCAGGTGCTGTGCAAGCCGGGCACGATCAAGCCGCACGCCAAGTTTGAGGGCGAGGTGTACGTGCTGACGAAGGAAGAGGGCGGCCGTCACACGCCGTTCTTCAAGGGCTATCGTCCGCAGTTCTACTTCCGCACCACGGACGTGACGGGCAGCATCCAGTTCAGCCAGGAAATGGTGATGCCGGGTGACAACGTGCAGATGACGGTGGAGCTGATCAGCCCGATCGCCATGGAAGACGGTGTGCGCTTCGCCATCCGCGAGGGCGGCCGTACCGTCGGCGCCGGCGTCGTCACCAAGATCCTGGCCTAAGTTTCATCCAGGATCGCGAACAAGCCACTGCGGGCCGGCCTACCTAAACCGCCCAGGCCCGCAGCGGTTTCGCAAAACGCTTTACAAATAGTCGGGGCGCGACTAATATTCGCGCCCCTTTTGTTCCCCGCTCTTTAAACCGGAAACCAAAGCATGGCCGCGACCAGCCAATCTATTCGCATCCGGCTCAAGGCATTTGACCATCGTCTGATTGATAAGTCGGCGAAGGAAATTGTCGAGACCGCGAAGCGCACCGGTGCCGTCGTCCGTGGGCCGATCCCACTGCCCACTCGCAAGGAACGCTTCACCGTCCTCGTCTCCCCGCACGTTGATAAAGACGCGCGTGACCAATACGAGATCCGCACGCACAAGCGGCTCATGCAGATCGTCGACCCGACGGAAAAGACCGTCGACGCCCTGTCCAAGCTCGACTTGCCCGCGGGCGTCGAAGTCCAGATCTCGCTGAGCTAATAGGAGACAAGGACCATGACGATTGCAATTGTGGGCCGCAAGGCCGGCATGACCCGAGTCTTCCAGGAAGACGGTTCTGCCATTCCGGTGACGGTGATCGAGTGCACGCCCAACCGCGTGACTCAAGTCAAAACGGTGGAAACCGATGGTTACCGCGCTGTACAGGTGGCCGTGGGTGAAGAAAAGCCGGGTCGCGTCAACAAGGCGCTGACCGGCCACTACAAGAAGGCTGGCGTCGCCGCCGGCCGTGGCCTCTGGGAAATCCGTCTCGCCGAAGGCGAGGGTGCGGATCTGACCACGGGCGCCGAGATCAAGGTGGGCGTGTTCGACGGCATCAAGGCTGTCGACGTGACCGGTGTGTCGAAGGGCAAGGGCTTCGCCGGTGTGCAGAAGCGCTGGAACTTCGGCGGCGGTCGCGCCACGCACGGTAACTCGCTGTCGCACCGCTCGCCGGGTTCTATCGGTCAGCGTCAGGCGCCGGGCCGTGTGTTCAAGGGTAAGAAGATGGCGGGCCACATGGGTTCGGATCGCGTTACGGCGCTGAACCTGGATCTGGTCCGCATTGATACGGATCGCAACCTTCTGCTGGTGAAGGGCGCGGTGCCGGGCGCAACGAATGGCGATGTCATCGTGCGCCCCACGGTGAAGGCATAAGGCTCACTGGGGAAAAACGGCTATGGATATTCAACTGCATAACAGCACCAACACTCTGAGCGTGTCGGACGCCGTCTTCGGCGCCGAGTACAACGAGCCGCTGATTCACCAGGTGGTCACCGCCTACATGGCGGCCGGCCGCGCTGGTACCAAGGCGCAGCTCGCCAAGGGCGAGGTTTCCGGCGGCGGCAAGAAGCCCTGGAAGCAGAAGGGCACCGGCCGTGCCCGCGCCGGCTCGATCCGCTCTCCCATCTGGCGTGGCGGCGGCAAGACCTTTGCGGCCGTGCCGCGCGATCACTCGCAGAAGGTCAACCGCAAGATGTATCGCGGCGCCCTGCGCTCGATCGTCGCCGAGCTGGCCCGTCAGAACCATCTGATCGTGGTCGACACCTTCCCGGTGGAAGCCGCCAAGACCAAGGCTCTGGCTGCGCGTCTGGCCGAGCTGGGCGTCCAGGACCTCCTGATCGTCACCGGCGAGCTGGACAAGAACCTCTTCCTTTCGGCCCGCAACCTGCCGCATGTCGCGGTCTGCGATGTCGAAGCCCTCAATCCCGTCGCCCTGCTGCGCCATGAGAAGGTGCTGATCACGGCCGACGCGGTCAAGAAGCTGGAGGCCTGGCTGCAATGAGCAAATTCAAGACCTCGGCCGATCGTCTGCATCAGGTCATCATCGCACCGGTCATCTCTGAGAAGAGCACCCGCGTGTCCGAGAAGCGCAACCAGGCGGTGTTCAAGGTTGCCCTGGATGCCGAAAAGCCGGAAATCAAGAAGGCCGTCGAGAAGCTTTTCAACGTCAAGGTCAGCGCGGTGCGCACCCTGGTGGTGAAGGGCAAGAACAAGCGCTTCGGCCGTTTTGAAGGCAAGCGCTCCGACTGGAAGAAAGCCTACGTCACGCTCGCGCAAGGCCAGGAGATCGAACTCCTGAGCGGCGCGGCCGCCTAAAGAGGATACCGACCATGCCATTGGTCCAGCTCAAACCGACGTCGCCGGGTGCGCGCCACCAGGTCCGGGTGGTCACCCCCGGTCTGTGGAAGGGCGAAGCCCACGCGCCGCTGCTCGAAAAGCAGAGCCGCTCGGGCGGCCGCAACAACAACGGCCACATCACCACCCGTCACAAGGGCGGTGGTCAGAAGCAGCACTATCGTCTGATCGACTTCAAGCGCAACAAGGACGGCGTGCCCGCCCGCGTCGAGCGTCTGGAGTACGACCCCAACCGCAGCGCCCACATCGCGCTGCTGTGCTACGCCGACGGCGAGCGCCGCTACATCATCGCGCCGCGCGGCGTGGCGGTGGGCGACACCCTGCTCTCGGGCAGCGACGCGCCGATCAAGGCCGGCAACGCCCTGCCGCTGCGCAATATCCCCATCGGTTCCACCGTGCATTGCGTGGAGCTGCGTCCCGGCAAGGGCGCGCAGATCGCGCGCAGCGCCGGCGCCGCCATCCAGCTGGTCGCCCGCGACGGCGAATACGCCACCATCCGCCTGCGTTCCGGCGAGATGCGCAAGGTGCAGTCGGATTGCCGCGCGGTGGTGGGTGAAGTCGGCAACAACGAGCACAACCTGCGCCAGTACGGCAAGGCCGGCGCCAAGCGCCACAAGGGCATCCGCCCGACGGTGCGCGGCGTGGTCATGAACCCGGTGGATCACCCGCACGGTGGTGGCGAAGGCCGCTCCGGTCAGGGTAACCCGCATCCGGTTACGCCGTGGGGTCAGCAGACCAAGGGCCTGAAGACCCGCAACAACAAGCGCACGCAGAAGTTCATCGTGCGCAGCCGCCACTCCAAGAAGTAAGCAGGTATAGCCATGCCGCGTTCCGTAAAGAAGGGCCCGTTCGTGGATCACCACCTCGCCAAGAAGGTGGAAGTCATGTCGGGTCAGCGCGTCAAGAAGCCGATCAAGACCTGGTCGCGCCGTTCGATGATCACGCCCGATTTCGTCGGGCTGACCATCCAGGTGCACAACGGCAAGACCCACATGCCGGTGTTCGTCACCGACAACATGGTCGGTCACAAGCTCGGCGAATTTGCGCCGACCCGTACCTTCAAGGGTCACGGCGACAAGAAGTCCGAAGGCTAAGGATCAGCAGCCATGCAGACGCAAGCCATTTTGAAGTTCGTTCGCCTGTCGCCGAAGAAGGCGCGCGCGATCGCCGACCTGGTCCGCGGCAAGCCCGTGGACGAGGCGCGCAACATCCTCAAGTACTCCACGCGCAAGCCGGCCCGCATCCTGTTCAAGGTGCTGGAGTCCGCCATTGCCAACGCCGAGAACAATCACGGCGCCGACGTGGACGAGCTGAAGGTCAAGGAGATCTACATCGACCAGGGGCCGGTGCTCAAGCGCATCATGCCCCGCGCCAAGGGTCGTGCGGATCGCATCCTGAAGCCGACCAGCCACATCACGATCAAGGTTTCGGACGGCCATTAAGGCCCGCGTTACGAGAGAGCGAACTCATGGGTCATAAAGTCAATCCGAACGGTTTTCGTCTGGGCATCACCACGTCCTGGACCTCGAACTGGTACGCCGAGCGCAAGGTCTACAGCGAGAACCTGCTGAAGGACATGCAGGTGCGCGATTTCCTGCGCAACAAGCTGTCGCAGGCCTCGGTCTCGCGCATCCAGATCGACCGCCCGGCGAAGTCGGCGCGCGTCACCATCCACACCGCCCGTCCCGGTATCGTGATCGGCAAGAAGGGTGAGGACATCGAGAAGCTGAAGGGCCAGGTCGCCAAGATGATGAATCTGAAGACCGACTCCGTGCACATCTCAGTCGAGGAAATCCGCAAGCCGGAACTCGACGCCAAGCTGATCGCCGACAGCGTCGCGCAGCAGCTGGAGCGCCGCATCATGTTCCGCCGCGCCATGAAGCGCGCGGTGCAGAACGCGATGCGCCTGGGTGCGGGCGGCATCAAGATCCAGGTTGGCGGCCGTCTCAACGGCGCTGAAATCGCCCGCGTCGAGTGGTATCGCGAAGGCCGCGTGCCGCTTCACACCCTGCGTGCCCACGTCGACTACGCCACCGGCGAAGCCAAGACCACCTACGGCGTCATCGGCGTCAAGGTCTGGGTGTTCACCGGCGAAGTCTTCGAATCCGACCGCCGTGGCGACAAGAAGGACGAGGCCTCCGAGGCCCGTGCCTCCTAAGACCCCGACGCAACAGTCTTAACGGGAAGAACACTGCCATGATGCAGCCCAAGCGAACCAAGTTTCGCAAACAACGCAAAGGTTCCAACACCGGTATGGCCTTGGTCGGTAACAAGGTCAGCTTCGGTGAGTGGGGTCTGAAGTCGACCGAACCCGGCCGCGTCACCGCGCGCCAGATCGAAGCCGCGCGCCGCGTGATCACGCGCTACATCAAGCGCGGCGGCAAGGTCTGGATTCGCGTGTTTCCGGACGTGCCGGTCACCAAGAAGCCTCTGGAAGTCCGCATGGGCTCCGGCAAGGGCAACGTCGAGTACTGGGTCGCCAAGGTGCAGCCCGGCAAGGTGCTCTACGAAATGGAAGGCGTCGATGAAAACACCGCGCGCGAGGCATTCCGCCTGGCCGCGGCGAAGCTGCCCGTGAAGACCAGCTTCGTCAACCGGACGATCATGTAATGGCCAAGTCAACCGAATACGTGAAGTCCCTGCGTGGCAAGGACGAAAAGGCGCTGGGCGAGGAAGTCGCCGCGCTGCGCCGCGAGCAGTTCAATCTGCGCATGCAGCAGGCCACCGGCCAGGCGGTGAAGCCGCATCTGGTGCGTGAGGCCCGCAAGAATATTGCGCGCGTGAAGACCATCGCGCAGCAGGTGAAAGCGAAATGAGCGAGCAAACCGAAACCAAGAGCCAGCGCCGCATCGTCGGTCGCGTGGTGAGCAACAAGGGCGACAAGACCATTACGGTCCTGGTCGAGCGCACCGAGCGCCATGCGTTGTACGGCAAGCTGCTGCGCCGCTCCACCAAGCTGCGCGCGCATGACGAGACCAACGCGTGCAAGGAAGGCGACACCGTGGCGATCGTGGAAACGCGCCCGCTGTCAGCCACCAAGCGCTTCCGCCTCGTTGAAATCCTGAAGACCGGTTCGGCCGCCTAAGAGCGCAGGAGCACACGCCATGATTCAACAGGAAAGCTTTCTGCTCGTCGCCGACAACAGCGGCGCGCGCGAAGTGCAGGTGATTCAGGTCAAGGGTTCCACCTACCGCCGTTACGCGGCCGTTGGCGACCTGATCAAGGTCACCGTCAAGGACGCGATTCCGCGCGGCAAGGTCAAGAAGGGTGAGGTGCATGACGCGGTGGTCGTGCGCACGCGCTTCCCGATCAAGCGCGCCGACGGCTCGGTGATCCGTTTCGACAGCAACGCTGCGGTGCTGCTGACCAACAAGCTGGAGCCGCTGGGCACCCGTATCTTCGGACCGGTGACGCGCGAACTGCGCGACCGCTTCATGAAGATCGTGTCGCTGGCGCCCGAAGTGATCTGAAGGTAGAGCGATCATGAGCAAGATCAAGAAAGGCGACGAGATCGTCGTCATCACCGGCAAGGACAAGGGTCGTCGCGGCAAGGTGACCCAGGTACTGGCCAGCGGCAAGGTTGTCGTCGAAGGCGTCAACGTTGCCAAGAAGCACCAGCGCGGCAACCCCAACGCGGGCGTGGCCGGTGGCATCGTCGAGAAGGAAATGCCCATCGACATTTCCAATGTCGCGATCTTCAACCCGAAGACCGGCAAGGGCGACCGCATCGGCTATCGCGTCGAAAGCACCGGTGAGAAGCGCCGCAAGGTGCGCATTTTCAAGTCCAGCCAAGAGCTGGTGGACGGCTAAGGTAGAAAGCCATGGCGACTCTGCAAACCCTGTATCGCGAGAAGCTGGCCTCGCAGCTGCAAACGCAGCTCGGCGTCGGTGCGATGGAAGTGCCGCGCATCACCAAGATCACGCTCAACATGGGCGTGGGTGAAGCGACCAACGACAAGAAGATCATCGAGAAGGCGGTGGAAGACATGACCGCCATCGCCGGCCAGAAGCCGGTGATCACCAAGACCCGCATCGCCATCGCCGCCTTCAAGGTGCGCGAGAACTATCCGGTGGGCGTCAAGGTGACGCTGCGCCGCGAGAAGATGTACGAGTTCCTGGAGCGCCTGATCTCCGTCGCCCTGCCCCGTATCCGCGACTTCCGCGGCATCTCGGCGCGCGGCTTCGATGGCGCCGGCAACTTCAACTTCGGCATCACCGAGCAGATCATCTTTCCGGAAATCGAGTACGAAAAGGTCGATGCGCTGCGCGGCATGAACATCACCATCACCACCACGGCGAAGACCGACGAGCAGGGCAAGGCGCTGCTCGAAGCGTTCAGCTTCCCGTTCCGCAAGTAAGGCAGACATCACATGGCCAAGACCAACATGATCGAGCGCGAGAAGAAGCGCGCTGCCCTGGCTGCGAAGCACGCCAAGAAGCGCGCCGCGCTCAAGGCGACCATTTCCAGCGTGACCGCTTCGGACGACGACAAGGCCGCCGCCGTGGTCGCGCTCCAGAAGCTGCCGCGTGATTCGTCCAAGAGCCGCCAGCGCAAGCGCTGCCAGCTCACCGGCCGCTCGCGCGGTGTGTATCGCAAGTTCGGCCTCGCGCGTCACAAGCTGCGCGAAGCCGCCAACCGCGGCGAAGTGCCGGGCCTGAAGAAGGCGAGCTGGTAAGAGGACTAGAAGCATGAGCATGACCGATCCGATCGCCGACTTCCTGACCCGCATCCGCAACGGGCAGTCCGCGCGCAAAAAGCAGGTGACCTCGCCCTCGTCCAAGATCAAGGAATCGATCGCGGCGGTGCTGAAGGATGAAGGCTACATCGCCGATTACGCGGTGGTGGCCGACGGCGCCAAGAAGACCATCAGCCTGACCCTGAAGTACTTCGAGGGCAAGCCGGTGATCGAGCGCATCGAGCGCGTGTCCAAGCCGGCGCTGCGCGTGTACAAGGGCAAGGACGAACTGCCCAAGGTGCTTGGCGGCCTGGGTGTCGCCATCGTCTCCACGCCCAGCGGTGTGCTGAGCGATCGCAAGGCGCGCGCTGCCGGTCTCGGTGGCGAGGTGCTGTGCATCGTCGCCTAAGGAGAATTCAATGTCCCGCGTTGCCAAATCCCCGGTCAAGCTGCCTGCCGGTGTGCAAGTTTCCAAGACCGGCGGCCTGCTGACGGTCAAGGGCGCCAAGAGCGCCGTGGTCGTCAATGTGCCGGCCAAGGTCGAGATCGAAGTGCAGGGTGACACCGTCACCGTCAGCGCCGCCTCGGTGGCTGCCGACAACATGATGGCCGGCACCTTCCGCGCCCTGCTCAACAACGCCGTGGTCGGCGTGAGCAAGGGTTACGAGAAGAAGCTGAACCTGGTGGGCGTGGGTTATCGCGCCGCCACCGCCGGCAAGAAGCTCAACCTGTCGCTGGGCTTCTCGCACCCCATCGAATACCCGATTCCCGAAGGCATCACGGTGGAAACGCCGACGCAGACGGAAATCATCGTCAAGGGTGCGGACAAGAAGATGGTCGGCCAGGTTGCCGCCGACATCCGCGGTTTCCGTCCGCCGGAGCCCTATAAGGGCAAGGGCGTGCGTTACTCCACCGAGAAGGTGGAACTCAAGGAAGCGAAGAAGAAGTAACGCGCTCGCGTGGTTCGTCCACCTTCGGACGGCACTGCGCAGATGGGCCGTACTTAATCCCGCAAACATTTTGGTCAGAACCAAAAAGTTGGAATCATGAAGGACAAAAAGCAGATCCGCCTGCGCCGTGCCCGCCGCACGCGCGCCCATATCCGCGAGCTGGGTGTGCATCGCCTGGCCGTGCATCGCACGCCCAAGCACATCTATGCGCAGATCATCGCGCCGGATGCCAGCGTCACGGTCGTGGCCGCCTCCACCGTCGAGAAGTCGGTGGTCGAAGGCCTGGAAGCGACCGGCAACGTCGAAGCCGCCAAGAAGGTGGGCGAGGCGATTGCCGCACGCGCCAAGGAAAAGGGCATCACCAAGGTCGCGTTCGACCGCGCGGGTTTTCAGTATCACGGCCGCATCAAGGCCCTGGCCGACGCCGCGCGTGAAGCCGGCCTGGAGTTCTAAGTCATGGCGAATCAGCAGCATTTCGACGAACAGCAGAGCGGCGGCGATCTCAAGGAGAAGCTGATCGCGGTCAACCGCGTGTCCAAGACGGTCAAGGGCGGCAAGCAGTTCGCCTTCACCGCGCTGACCGTGGTGGGCGACGGCGCCGGTCGCGTCGGCTTCGGTTATGGCAAGGCGCGCGAAGTGCCGCAGGCCATCTCAAAGGCCATGGACCAGGCGCGCAAGAACATGGTGACGGTGCCGCTCAAGGGCCTCACCGTGCAGCACGAGAACTGGGGTACGCATGGCGCCGCCAAGGTGTTCGTGCGTCCGGCCTCGGACGGTACCGGCGTGATCGCCGGCGGTGCGATGCGCGCCGTGTTCGAAGTGGCCGGCGTGCAGAACGTGCTCGCCAAGGCCCTGGGTTCGCGTAATCCGATCAACCTCGTGCGCGCCACCATGAACGCGCTGACGAAGATGAATCTGCCGTCTGAAATTGCCGCCAAGCGTGGCAAGACGGTCGAAGAAATCCTCCGCTAAGACTTTTAGGAACCGGTCATGACCGCCAATAAACAGCTGAAGCTGACGCTGATCCGCAGCCTCGCCAAGCGCCTGCCGGTGCACCAGCAGTGCGTGCGCGGCCTGGGCCTGACCCGCCGCCACCAGACGGTGACGGTGGCCGCCACCCCGGAGAACCTGGGCATGGTGCGCAAGGTCTCCTACATGCTGCAGATCGAAGAAGTCGTCTGAGCACGAACCGCAACGCGGAAAGTACGAACATGAAACTCAATACCATCAAGCCGGCCAAGGGCGCCAAGACCAAGAAGGTCCGCGTTGCCCGTGGTATCGGTTCGGGCATCGGCAAGACCGCCGGTCGCGGCCACAAGGGTCAGCACGCACGCAAGGGCGGCTACCACAAGCTGGGCTTCGAAGGCGGCCAGATGCCGATCCAGCGTCGTCTGCCCAAGCGCGGCTTCAAGTCGCCGATCAAGGCCCTGACAGCGGAAGTGCGCCTCTCCGAGCTGGAAAAGCTCAAGGCCGACGAGATCGATCTCGCCGTGCTCAAGGCTGCCAGCGTGGTGCCGGCGATCACCGAGACCGCCAAGGTCATCAAGAGCGGCACGCTGACCCGCAAGCTCGCCCTCAAGGGCGTGCTGGTCACCAAGGGCGCGAAGGAAGCGATCCTCGCCGCCGGCGGTAGTGTTGAGTAAGGGACTTCGGTCATATGGCTAAAGCACCGGGAGCGCCGGGCGGTTCGATGGTTCCTGATCTGGGCAAGATCGGGGAGGTGCGCAATCGCCTCCTGTTTTTGCTCGGCGCGATCATCGTGTTCCGCATTGGCAGCTTCATCCCGGTGCCGGGCATCGACCCGGTGCAGCTGGCGGCGCTTTTCAACAAGAGCCACGGCACCATCCTGGACATGTTCAACATGTTCTCGGGCGGTGCCCTGCATCGCCTGTCGATCTTCGCTCTGGGCGTGATGCCGTACATCTCGGCGAGCATCATCGTGCAGCTGATGGCCACCATCGTGCCGCAGCTCAAGGAACTGAAGAAGGAAGGCGAGTCCGGCCGCCGCCAGATCACCAAGTACACGCGCTACGGCACGCTGGCACTGGCGATCTTCCAGTCCTTCGGCGCGGCGCTGGCGCTGCAGAAGTCGGGCGTGGCGATCAACCCGGGCTTCAGCTTCCTGTTCGTGGCGACGATCACCCTGGTGACCGGCACCATGTTCCTGATGTGGCTGGGTGAGCAGATCACCGAGCGCGGCATCGGCAACGGCATCTCGATGATCATCTTCGCCGGCATCGTCGCGGGCTTCCCGCGCGCGCTCGCCGCCACCGCGCAGCTGGTCAGCGAAGGCTCGATCGGCGGCTTCACGGTGCTGGTGGTGCTGGCACTGGTGGCGCTGGTGACCTGGGGCGTGGTGTTCTTCGAGCGCGCCCAGCGCCGTATTCCGATTCACCATGCGCGCCGTCAGCAGGGCCGCCGCATCTTCGCGGCGCAGACCCAGCATCTGCCGCTCAAGCTCAACATGTCGGGCGTGATTCCGCCGATCTTCGCCTCGTCGATCATCCTGTTCCCGGCTTCGCTGGTGCAGTTCTTCGGCAATGGCGGTGCGACCGGCGGTCTGGCGGGTTTCCTGCAGAAGCTGGCCAATGCGCTCTCGCCCGGCCAGCCCCTGTACACTCTGCTGTACGGTCTGCTGATCATCTTTTTCTGCTTCTTCTACACCGCGCTGGTGTTCGACTCGCGCGAGACCGCCGAGAACCTGAAGAAGTCCGGCGCCTTCATTCCTGGCGTGCGCCCTGGCGCGATGACCGCGAAGTACATCGACACCGTGCTGACCCGTCTGACCGTGGTGGGCTCGGTGTACATCCTGGTGATCTGCCTGGTGCCGGAAATCCTGCGCTCGGCGGTCAGCGCGGTGCCCTTCTACTTCGGCGGCACCTCGCTGCTGATCACGGTGGTCGTGGTGATGGATTTCATGGCGCAGCTGCAGGCGCATCTGATGTCGCACCAGTACGAAGGCCTGATGAAGAAGGCCAATCTGAAGTCCCTGGGTCCGGTCTGATCCGCTGGCCGCAACCCTTCGTTTAGCTCAAGAGGTCCATCATGAAAGTCCGTGCATCGGTCAAGAAAATCTGCCGGAATTGCAAGGTCGTCCGCCGTAATGGCGTGGTCCGTATCCTCTGCACCGACCCCCGCCATAAGCAGCGGCAGGGCTGAGACCCGCAAAGCGCCGAAGGCGTTTGGCGGGTTTTGGGTCACGCCATGGATGGTGTGGCTGGGGCCAGATCAGGCGGTGTGGTCTCGCCAAGGATGGCCCAGGCAAGGCAGTAAAAGGTTGTGAAGTTGGACAGGCGCTGTAGTTTCAATATAATGCGCGGCTTTTCGCGCGTTTGGCACCCATAATCGAGGTTTAACATGGCACGTATCGCGGGCGTTAACATCCCGGATAGGAAGCACACGGTGATCGCCTTGCAGGCGATCTACGGCATCGGCAAGACCCGCGCAAAGGAAATCTGCGAGGCTGCCGGCATCAATCCCACGGTGCAGATCCGCACCCTGACCGAAGGCGAGCTGGAAAAGCTCCGCGCCGAGGTCGGCAAGTTCACGGTTGAAGGCGATCTGCGCCGTGAAGTCTCGATGAGCATCAAGCGCCTCGTCGATCTGGGCTCGTATCGCGGTCAGCGCCACCGCCGTGGCCTGCCGGTGCGCGGTCAGCGTACCCGCACCAACGCCCGTACCCGCAAGGGTCCGCGTCGCGGCACCGTTGCCACCAACAAGAAAACCTGATTGAGGACGGGACTCGCAAATGGCTAATCCGAATCAGGCCGCAGCGGCCAAGCGCAAGAAGGTCAAGAAGAACGTCACCGATGCGGTGGCGCATATTCATGCCTCCTTCAACAACACCATCATCCTGATCACCGACCGTCAGGGTAACGCCCTGTCGTGGAGCACCTCGGGTGCTGCGGGCTTCAAGGGCTCGCGCAAGTCCACGCCGTTCGCCGCGCAGGTCGCCGCCGACAAGGCCGGCCAGGCTGCCGCCGAACACGGCGTGAAGAACCTCGAAGTGCGCGTCAAGGGCCCCGGCCCGGGCCGCGAATCCGCGGTGCGTGCGCTCAACGCCGCCGGCTTCAAGATCACCAACATCACCGACGTCACGCCGATCCCGCACAACGGCTGCCGCCCGGCCAAGCGCCGCCGCGTGTAAGGAGTAAAGAACAATGGCTCGTTACATTGGCCCCAAGTGCAAGCTGTCCCGCCGTGCCGGCACCGACCTGCTGCTGAAGTCGCGCGCCCGCGCCATCGACAGCAAGTGCAACATGGAAACCCGCCCGGGTCAGCACGGCGCCGTCAAGCCGCGTCTGTCCGACTACGCCCTGCAGCTGCGCGAGAAGCAGAAGCTCAAGCAGATGTACGGCGTGCTGGAGCGTCAGTTCCGCAACTATTACAAGAAGGCCTCGTCGCGTAAGGGCGCCACCGGTCTGCTGCTGCTGCAGCTGCTGGAAACCCGCCTGGACAACGTGGTCTATCGCCTGGGCTTCTCGCGCACCCGCGCCGAGGCCCGTCAGCTGGTCTCGCACAAGTCGGTCGCGGTGAACGGCAAGCTGGTCAACATCCCCTCTTACGAGGTGAAGGCCGGCGACGTCATCGAGATCGTCGAGTCCTCGCGCAAGCAGTCGCGCATCGTCGAAGCGCTGTCGATCGCCACGCAGGCCGGCCTGCCGGACTGGGTGGACGTCGATGAGAAGGGCCTGAAGGGCACCTTCAAGGCGGTTCCGACCCGCGACCAGATCCTGCCGGACATCAACGAGGCGCTCGTCGTCGAGTTGTACTCGAAGTAAGACCCGGCTCTCAAAGTCACGAGGTACATCATGCAGAACGTTGTCGCAGACCTGCTCAAGCCGCGCCAGATCGAAGTCGAAGCTGTGTCGCCCAACCACGCCCGCGTGGCGCTGGAACCGATGGAGCGCGGCTTCGGCCATACGCTGGGCAATGCCCTGCGCCGCATCCTGCTATCGTCCATCCCCGGCGCTGCCATCACCGAGGTGCAGATCGACGGTGTGGTGCACGAGTACAGTGCGGTGGAAGGCGTGCAGGAGGATGTCATCGACATCCTGCTGAACATCAAGAACATCGCCATCCGCATGCATGCCCGCGATGAAGCCACCCTGCGCCTGGAGAAGTCCGGCAAGGGCCCGGTGACCGCCGCGGACATCAAGCTCGATCACGATGTGGAAATCGTCAACCCCGATCTGGTGCTCGCGCACCTGACCGGCGGCAAGCTGTCGATGACCCTCAAGGTCACGCGCGGCCGCGGCTATGTGCCGGCGGTGAGCGTGGTGCGCGAGGAAGAGTCGCGCGGCGTGGGCGTGCTGAAGCTGGACGCCAGCTACAGCCCCGTGCGTCGCGTCAGCTACGCGGTGGAGCGTGCGCGTGTTGCGCAGCGCACCGACCTCGACAAGCTGATCCTCGACGTCGACACCAACGGCGGCATCGACCCGGCGGAAGCCGTGCGTCTGGCCGCGCGCATCCTGCGTGATCAGCTCTCGGTGTTCGTGGATCTGGAAGCGGAGGCCGCGCAGTCGGCCAGCGCGCCGGGCAAGAAGGAACTCTCGCCCATCCTGTTCCGTCCCATCGACGATCTGGAACTCACGGTGCGTTCCGCCAACTGCCTCAAGGCGGAAAACATCTACTACATCGGCGATCTCGTGCAGCGCACGGAGATGGAGCTGATGAAGACGCCGAACCTCGGCAAGAAGTCGCTCAACGAAATCAAGGAAGCCCTCAAGGCGCACGAACTGGATCTCGGCATGAAGCTCGAGAACTGGTCCTCGCCCAAGGTGCCCGCCTAAGGTCTGAAGGAAGAATCAAGTCATGCGCCACAAGATGTCGGGCCGTACCTTCGGCCGCACCAGCAGCCACCGCAAGGCGACGATGCAGGCCATCGCCGTCGCCCTGTTCGAGCACGAGCTGATCAAGACCACCCTGCCCAAGGCCAAGGAGCTGCGTCGTCTGGCCGAGCCGCTGATCACCCGCGCCAAGACCGATTCCCTGCACAACCGCCGCATCGTGTTCTCGCGCCTGCGCGACCGCGACGCCGTGCAGAAGCTGTTCCAGGAAATCGGCCCGCGCTACCAGGCTCGCAACGGCGGCTACCTGCGTATCCTCAAGTGCGGCTTCCGCGCTGGTGACGATGCGCCGATGGCTTACGTCGAGCTGGTGGATCGCCCCAAGGCCAGCGAAGCGCCCGCGCAGCAGTAAGCGCGACTCGCAAGGAAACGGGCGCCTTCGGGGCGCCCGTTTTCGTTTCAGCGCGCCAGCATCAGGCCGATGCCCAGGCGCGTGATGCTGCGGTTGTAGTCGATCAGGCTCTCGCCGTAGCCGTTGAACACGTAGAAGTTCAGATACAGCGCATCGCCATAAGGCAGGCTGTAACTGAACTCCACGGCGCCCTTGCCCTCGCGCGGATTGCCCCGCAGCATCAGCGTGGCGTGCTGATCGTGGCCCAGCAGTTGCTGCAGGCGCAGCTCGCCATAACCGTAGTAGTGCGCGATGTCGGGGTTGTCGTCGCCGTCGGCGTCCTGCGCATCGCGCTTGGACTTCTCGGGAAGGCGATACCAGCTCTTCAGATGCAGCAGGGTCTGTTCGCTCTGCCAGTAGGTGGCCAGGGTCAGGCGGTTCCAGGAACGTGAGTCTGGCAGATCCTTGCCATTGGACTCGTGCTCGGCACCGACATCCAGACCGCAGCCCTCGCACAAGGCCAGCCGCGGCTGCCAGCGATAGAAGATCTCCGGGTCGTAATTGGTTTCGCGAAACGGCCGCGAGTCGGGGCCGTTGTAGATCTGCCAGAACGACTTCTGGGTGTAGGCGAAGAACACATTGCGGTTGAACAGGCGCAGCTTCAGGCTCAGCTGGAACTCGAACTCGGTCTGCCGGCCTTCGTACTGCGGGCTGTAGGTGGCCGGCATCATGAACATCGGGCGGTGCAGCGAGAGCCGGTTCCGGGTATTGACCAGGGTGAACTCGTCGCTGTCGCGCTGCAGATTGCTGAACAGCGATGAGCCCGCGTCGGGCGTTGCGGCGGCCTGCGTCGAGGCCTCGCCGCTGCCGACCTGATCCTTCTGCGGATCGGCTTCGTGCGCGCGGATCTGCGGACTGGCGATCAGCAGCATCAGGCCCAGCAGCGAGACGCGGTGGCGGCGCGGGGGCATGATCTCTCCTAACCTTGCATCAGGGCATCGACATACGGCCGCATCACGCGCTCCACGCGGCACAGGTGCGCGTAATGACGCAGCCTGGTGCGGTCCACCCGGTGCTGGGCCAGCGCGCTGCGCAGCGCGTCCACGGCGTTGTGCGGGCCGATCTTGTTGCGGAACTTGAACATGTCGGCCAGCGTCTTCTCCAGGCTGTACAGGCGCACTTCCACGCCATCGAGCAGATGCGTTTCCACGCCTTCGGTGAAGGCCGCATCACCCAGGCGCACCACGCGCAGCGCCGGCATGTCCAGGCGCGGCTTGGCGGCGCGCCGCTCGATGGCCACGCTCACCTCGCGGGGATTGGGCGGCAGCAGGCCATGAAAGCCCAGCGCCGATTGCAGGCAGATGACGCCACCTGGCACTGCGCGTGCGACCAGAGCCAGCGCCAGGTTGGGCGAGAGCCGGCGCTCGGGCGCCACATAGCTGCCGCGGCCCAGCTTCTTGAGCAGGCCTTTGTCGCAAAGGCGGCGCAGGTACTCGGCCTGGATGCCATGCGGCGCCAGGTCCTTGGGCCGCAGCACGCCAAGCTGGTGTACCAGCGTTAAGATGCGCTCGGACTTGCTCTGCTCATCCATCTGTGAGCAACAAAGGGAGTTTTGAATAAGTTTGTATATTTAAAAACATAATGGATTCGCAGGCAAGCGCGAACATTGTGCTTTCATGGACAGATTTTCGTCTTAACTTTTTATTTTTATTGATTTTTAAGGCAAAAGAAGCCGAATGCTGATCGATATGGCGCTGTTTCTGAGTGCGGCGGTGCTGTTCGTGCCGCTGTTCCGGCGCCTGGGTCTGGGGGCCGTGCTCGGCTATGTCGCCGCCGGCATCGTGATCGGTCCGGCCGGTTTCGGCTTCATCACCGAAGTCGAGAAAATCCTGCGTTTTGCCGAGTACGGCATCATCCTGCTGCTGTTCATCATCGGCCTGGAGCTGCAGCCCAGTCGCCTGTGGTCGATGCGCCGCGCCGTGTTCGGCTTCGGGGCGCTGCAGGTGGGCGCCAGCACGGCCCTGCTGGCCGCCGGCGCGCTGGCCCTGGGCTATGAGGCGCGCGCGGCGGTGGTGGCCGGCTTCGGCCTTGCCATGTCGTCCACGGCCCTGGTGCTGCAGATGCTTTCCGAGCGTCGCGAGCTGACCACGCGCCACGGCCGCATGGCCTTCGCCATCCTGCTGTTCCAGGATCTGAGCGTGATTCCGTTTCTGGCGCTGGTACCGCTGCTGGCGTCCGGATTGCCCACGCATCACGATGGTCACGGCTGGCTCACCGCCGCCAAGACGCTGGCGGTGTTCGCGGCGGTGGTGCTGGGTGGGCGCTATGCGGTGCGGCCGGTGATGCGGCGCGTGGCGGCGGCACAGACGCCGGAGCTGTTCACGGCGGCGGCGCTGCTGATCGTGATCGGCACCGCGCTGGCGATGGAAGCGGTGGGGCTGTCGATGTCGCTGGGGGCGTTTCTGGCCGGCGTGCTGCTCTCCGAATCCGAATACCGCCACGAGCTGCAGGCCGACATCGAACCCTTCAAGGGCCTGCTGCTGGGACTGTTCTTCATGGCGGTGGGCATGTCGGCCGATCTGCATGCCCTGATCGCCGAGCCTCTGCAGATCCTGGCCCTGGTGCTGGGTCTGATGCTGATCAAGGCGGCCGTACTCTGGCTGCTCGCGCGCCTGGCCGGCTTGTCCGGGGACGCGCCTTCGGCGCTGGCGGCCTCGCTGTGGCAGGGCGGCGAGTTTGCCTTCGTGCTGCTCTCGGCGGCGGTGAGCGCCGAAGTGCTGGATGCCACGCTGTCGGCGCGCCTGGTGCTGGTGGTGGTGCTGTCGATGATCCTGACGCCGCCGCTGTTCTCGCTGCATGTGAAGCTGCGCCAGCGCCGCGAGGCCCGGCCCTTCGACACCATCGACACCGAACCGCGCCAGGTGCTGATCATCGGCTTCGGCCCGTTTGCGCAGATCGTCGCGCGCCTGCTGCGCGTCAAGGGCATCACCTATACCGTGCTCGACAAGGATTCCGAGCAGGTGGATTTCGTGCGGCAGTTTGGTAACCAGGTGTTTTACGGCGACGCCAGCCGCCTGGATCTGCTGCGTGCCGCGCATGCCGAGAAGGCCGAATTCATGGTGCTGGCGATTCCCGAGGTGGAAGCCTCGCTGCATGTCGCCGAAGTGGTGCGCCGCAATTTTCCCCAGCTGCGCATCTTTGCGGTCGCCATCAACCGCAATCACGCCCTGCGCCTCATGGACCTGGGCGTGCACGAGGTGATCCGCCGCAGCTACTTCTCCTCGCTGGTGATGGCGCGCAAGCTGCTCGTCGATATGGGCGACACCGAGGAGTCGGCCAATCACGCCATCGAGCTGTTCCGCCGTCACGACGAACAGCTGCTGCGCCGCCAGCATGAGCTGCCGCATGAGGATGGCCTGAAGCTGGCGCAGACCGCGCGCGAGGCCGAGCAGGAGCTGCAGCAGCTGTTCGCCTCCGACCAGGCGGATCGGGAAGCGCGTCGCGCCTGAGCCCATGTTCGACGCCACGGCCTATCTGATTGTCTCGCTGGTCGCCCTGGGCATGGGCCTGGCTTTCGTTTCGGCCGACCGCGACTCGCCCACCTCGCGCGCGCTGGCCGCAGCGTTCATCTTCCTGGGCCTGTCGCTGTCGCTCAATGTGGTGCTGCCCGCCACCGCGCCCATTCCCGTGGATGCCTGGTGGGCCGGCCTGCTGGCCCTGCCCGAGGCGGGCGTGATCGTGACCGTGCTGGAGTGGCTGCTGCGTGTGCGCCGCATGCTGCCGGTGCCCGACGGCATGGACTCGCGCTTCGGTGATCGCGTGCTGCGTTCCGGACAGATCGGCGGCCTGCTTTACGCCGTGCTCTCGCTGCTCTGGCCGCAGGTGCGCCTGCGCGACTTTCTGCATGCGGGGCTCACGGCCGACAATCTGCTGGCGCCGGGTTTCTGGTTGTTCGCGCTGCCGGTGATGTACGCGATCATCGCCGGGCTGGCCGGCATCATCCTGCTGCTGGCGCGTCGCCCCGATCCCGCCGAGCGCATGCGTGTGCTGGCCATGGCCGGCGCGGTGCCTTTCATTGCCGCCGGCGCGGTGCTGTCACTGAAGTTCGCGGCGATCTCCGTGAGCGTCGGCGAGCTGATCTTTCTGATCGGCGCCACGCACTACCACGTGCTGCAGGGTCAGCGCGGGCAGTTCATGTCGCGCTTTCTTTCGCCGCAGGTCGCCAAGCTGGTCGCGGAAAAAGGCCTGGATCAGGCCATGCAGGAGAATCTGCGCGAGATCAGCGTGGTCTGCTGCGATCTGCGCGGTTTCACGCCCTACGCCGCTGCGCAGCCGTCCACGCAGGTGCTGCAGGTGCTGCGCGAGTATTACGACGCGGTGGGCGCGGTGGTTTCCGAATACGGAGCCACCATCAAGGATTTTGCCGGCGACGGCATCCTGATTCTGGTCGGTGCACCGCTGCCGGTGCCGTATCACGCGCGTCGCGCCCTGGACATGGCGGCGCGCATCCGCGCCGTCGGGCTGCAGCTCACGCCGCGCTGGAGCAGCGCCACGCACCCCCTGGGCATCGGCGTGGGCGTCGCCACCGGCATGGTCACCGTCGGTGTGATCGGCTCGGCCTCGCGCCTGGAATACACGGCGGTGGGTTCGGCGGTGAATCTGGCTTCGCGACTTTGCGAGCAGGCCGGCAATGGCGAGATCCTGCTGGATGCACGCACGGCGGAACTGGCGGGACTCCAGGCGCTGCAGCAGCGCGGCCATATGCCGGTGAAAGGCTTCTCCGAGCCGGTGCTGCGCTACGCCTTGCCGGATTGATCAGTCTTCGCCGACCGCCACGCCGATCACGCCATCGGCATCCACCCAGGCGCGGTACATCGCACGCGAGTTGAAGGGCAGGGCCAGCAGGCCATGGCGGTCGATGGCGATGCAGCCGCCGCGTCCGCCGTAGCCGCGCACCGCGTCGAGCTGCTCGGCGCAGGCGGTGGCCAGATCCGCAGGGGTGTAACGCAGGCGCGCGTCCACGGCAAAGCCGAAGCCGGCGCGGATGAAGCATTCGCCGGTGCCGGTGCAGGACACTGCCGCCGTCTGATCGTCGGCAAAGGTGCCGGCGCCGATGATGGGCGTGTCGCCGACGCGGCCCGGATGCTTGTTGGTGAGTCCGCCGGTGCTGGTGGCGGCGGCGAGGTGACCTTGCGCATCCCGCGCCACCGCGCCCACGGTGCCGAAGGCGCTGTCGTGATCCAGCACGATCACGCCCTTGGCACGCGCTTCCTTGAGCTGATGGAAGCGTTCCTCGGTGATGAAGTATTCCGGCGCCACTTCCTCCAGGCCCAGCTCGCGGTTGAGCGCATCGGCGCCGGCGCCCATGAACATCACATGCGGCGAGCGTTCCATCACCGCCCGTGCCAGGCGCACCGGATATTTCGCGCGCTGCACACCGGTGACCGCGCCGCAGGCACGATCACGTCCGTCCATGATCGCGGCATCGAGTTCCACCTGACCATCGCGATTGAGCACCGCGCCGACGCCGGCATTGAACAGCGGGCATTCCTCCAGGCGCTGCACCATCAACTCCACCGCATCCAGGCTGCCGGCGCCGCTGCGCAGCAATGCCAGGCCTTCGCCCGCGATGGCGTGCAAGGCGGCGCGATGGGCGCGGGTGTCGCTGTTGACGGCGTCGAGATCGCCGGCGCCGCCGTGGATCGCCAGGCGGATGGGGGAGGAGCTGCTCAAGGCTTTCAGGGTCCTGCGGCTTGGAGGATGCGCCGCGAACGGCGGCGCGCGCAGCGGCCAGTGTAAGCGAGCGCCGCTGCACGCAGCCTTCCGGTGTTTCGCTCAGTGCTTGCCGGCGCTGGCCAGCTGCTGTGCGGCGGCCAGCGCCAGGGCTTGCAGGCCCTCGCCACCCGCCAGCAGATGTTCATCGAGCTGGCGACGCATGCGCGGATCCCAGAAACGGCGGATGTGATCGGCGATGCCGGCGATGGCGACTTCGCGATCCGGCTCGGCGGCGAAGAAATCGGCGATATCGTTGGCCATGTGCACCAGATGTTCTTTGCTCATCCCTGGATTCCTTCCGCGCGTGTCTTGCGCGCATCGGCCAGACGCATGCGTCCGGGCCGGGTGTAAACCGTGCAGCGCTCGCCGCGGGCAAAACCGATCAGCGTCATGCCGGCATCATCGGCCAGCTCCACGGCCAGCGCGGTGGGCGCCGAGATCGCCGCCAGCAGGCTGATGCCGACGGCAGCGGACTTCTGCACCATCTCATAGCTGGCGCGGCTGGTGAGCAGCACAAAGCCCTGCTCGGTATCGATGCCCGCGCGCGCCAGTGCGCCGATCAGCTTGTCCAGGGCATTGTGCCGGCCCACGTCCTCGCGCAACTCCAGCAGGCGGCCCTGCGCGTCGGCCCAGGCCGCGGCGTGTACCGCACCGCTGGCGGCATTGAGCGGCTGCGCTTCCTGCAGGCCGCGCAAGGCGCGCTGCAGGGCGGGCGGCTCGATGACGATGCCGGCGCCCGCATGCGGCGCCGGACGCAGGGCATCGGCGATCTGTCGCAGGCCGCAGAGGCCACAGCTGCTGCGGCCTTCCAGGCTGCGTTGGCGGCCGCGCAGCGCGGCCATGCGCTCCGGCGGAATCTGCAGCGAGAGCTGAACGCCGCCGTCCAGTTCCGTGCGCCGGTAATCGAGCAGTTCCTGAGGCGAGGCGATGATCCGCTCGCTCAAGGCAAAGCCCAGCGCAAAGTCTTCCAGGTCCAGCGGCGTGGCCATCATCACCGCATGCGGCTCGCCGTTGAAGGTCAGGGCAACAGCGGCTTCCTCCGCCAGTTCCTCCACCAGTTCCAGCGCCTGTCCGTCGCTGATGCGGCGCACGCGCCGCGAGACCAGGCCGGTATGGGGCTGCGCGCCGGACATGGCTTCACTTCACCGCGCTGTCGCGCGCCTGCAGCAGTTCCGCCTGGCGCTCGCTGAACTGGCGATACCGCTGCTGCCACTGCGAGGGCTGGCTGACGCGCGTGACCTGCACGGCGGTGACCTTGTACTCGGGACAGTTGGTGGCCCAGTCGGAGTTGTCGGTGGTGATGACGTTGGCGCCGGATTCCGGGAAGTGGAAGGTGGTGTAGACCACGCCCGGCTGCACGCGATCGGTGAGATGCGCGCGCAGCACGGTCTCGCCGGCGCGGCTGGCGATGCCCACCCAGTCGTTCTCGACGATGCCGCGCGCCTCGGCGTCGCTGGGATGAATCTCCAGACGGTCCTCGTGATGCCAGGCCACGTTCTCGGTGCGCCGCGTCTGCGCGCCGACGTTGTACTGCGAGAGGATGCGGCCGGTGGTGAGAATCAGCGGATAGCGCGTGTTCACCTTCTCGTGCGTGGGCACGTACTCGGTGATCATGAAGCGACCCTTGCCGCGCACGAACTCGCCGACATGCATGGTCGGCGTGCCCTGCGGCTGCTGCTCGTTGCAGGGCCACTGGATGCTGCCCATCTCGTCCAGGCGCGCATAGCTCACGCCCTGGAAGGTCGGCGTCAGCGCAGCGATTTCGTCCATGATCTCGGACGGGTGCCGGTAGTTCATGGCATAGCCCATGGCATTGGCCAGCAGCTGCGTGATTTCCCAGTCGGCATAACCGGCCTTGGGTTTCATCACGCGGCGCACCCGGGCGATGCGGCGCTCGGCATTGGTGAAGGTGCCGTCCTTCTCCAGGAAGGAGGACCCGGGCAGGAACACATGCGCGAACTTCGCGGACTCGTTGAGGAACAGGTCCTGCACCACCACGCACTCCATGGCATTGAGCGCGGCGGTGACGTGCTGGGTGTTGGGATCGGACTGCGCGATGTCCTCGCCTTCGATGTACAGGCCCTTGAAATCACCATCCAGGGCCGACTCGAACATATTGGGAATGCGCAGGCCCGGCTCGGCCAGCAGGCTCACGCCCCAGGCCTTTTCGAACTGCGTGCGCGTGGCTTCGTCGGCGACATGGCGATAGCCCGGAAACTCGTGCGGGAAGGAGCCCATGTCGCAGGAGCCCTGCACATTGTTCTGGCCGCGCAGCGGATTCACGCCCACGCCCTCGCGGCCGATGTTGCCGGTGGCCATGGCCAGATTGGCGATGCCCATGACCATGGTCGAACCCTGCGAATGCTCGGTCACGCCCAGGCCGTAATAGATCGCGGCATTGCCGCCGGTGGCGTAGAGGCGGGCGGCGGCGCGCAGCTCGGCGGCCGGCACGCCGGTCACCGCTTCCATGGCCTCCGGCGCGTGCCGTGCATCGGCGACGAACTTGCGCCATTTCTCGAAGGCCGGCTGCTCGCAGCGTTCGCGCACGAAGGCCTCGTTGACCAGGCCTTCGGTGACGATCACGTGCGCCAGGCTGTTCACCAGCGCGACATTGGTGCCGGGCTTCAGCTTCAGGTGATGGGCTGCCTCGATATGCGGGCTGCGCACCAGATCGATACGGCGCGGGTCGGCGACGATCAGCTGGGCGCCTTCACGCAGGCGGCGCTTCATCAGCGAGGCGAACACCGGATGACCGTCGGTGGGATTGGCGCCGATCACCATGATCACATCGGCCTGCAGCACCGAATCGAAGTTCTGCGTGCCGGCGGATTCGCCCAGGGTCTGGCGCAGGCCATAACCGGTGGGCGAGTGACAGACGCGCGCGCAGGTATCCACGTTGTTGTTGCCAAAGCCGGCGCGCACCAGCTTCTGCACCAGATAGGTTTCCTCGTTGCTGCAGCGCGAGGAGGTGATGCCGCCGATGGCGCCCTTGCCGTACCGGCTCTGGATGCGCTTGAACTCGGAGGCGGCATAAGCAATCGCTTCCTCCCAGCTCACCTCGCGCCAGGGATCGCTGGTGCGGGCGCGGATCATGGGCTTGGTGATGCGGTCCGGATGCGTGGCATAACCGATGGCGAAGCGGCCCTTCACGCAGGAGTGCCCGTGATTGGCCTGGCCATCCTTGTCCGGCACCATGCGCACCACTTCCTCACCCTTCATCTCGGCGCGGAACGAGCAGCCCACGCCACAGTAGGCGCAGGTGGTGACGATGCTGTGCTCGGCCTGGCCCTTGGCGATCAGTGTGTTCTCGGACAGCGTCGCGGTCGGGCAGGCCTGCACGCAGGCGCCGCAGGACACGCATTCGGAATCCAGGAAGCTTTCGTTCTGGCTGGGCGAGACCTTGGAGTCGAAACCACGGCCCTGGATGCTCAGCGCCAGCGTGCCCTGCTGTTCATCGCAGGCGCGCACGCAGCGCGAGCAGACGATGCACTTGGAAGGATCGAAGGTGAAGTAAGGATTGCTTTCGTCCTTGGCCACGAAGCGCGCGTTGACGCTGCCATCGGCGAGCTTGGCGTACACGTGGTTGTCGCCTTCGTAGCCGTAGCGCACCTCGCGCAAGCCCACCGCGCCGGCCATGTCCTGCAACTCGCAGTGGCCATTGGCCGGGCAGGTCAGACAGTCCAGGGGATGATCGGAGATGTACAGCTCCATCACGCCGCGCCGCAGGGCGGCGAGCTTGTCGTTCTGCGTGGTGACCTTCATGCCC
This sequence comes from Solimonas aquatica, assembly GCF_900111015.1. Taxonomy (GTDB): domain Bacteria; phylum Pseudomonadota; class Gammaproteobacteria; order Nevskiales; family Nevskiaceae; genus Solimonas; species Solimonas aquatica. Next base: position 44,016 of record NZ_FOFS01000012.1, read on the forward strand.
GGCGCCACCGGCGTGGTGCAGGAGGCGGGATAGCCCTTCATGCCCTCGATCTGCACCAGACACAGACGGCAGGAGCCGAAGGCATCGAGCTGATCGGTGGCGCAGAGCTTGGGGATGTTGATGCCGTTGAGCGCAGCGGCGCGCAGCACCGAAGTGCCTTGCGGCACGCTCACCTCCACGCCATCGATGTTCAGGCTCACCAGCGGCGCCTCGGCTGCGGCGCTGCTGCTGGACTGGCCGATGTTCACCCAGCGCGGTGGCGGGGTTCCGTAATCGTGTTCGGCGATGGATTGCATGGCGTCTACCTCACTGCGCCGCCGCGCGGGCGGTCGGCTGGCTGCGAAAATCTTCGGGGAAATGATTCAGGGCCGAGAGCACCGGATATGGCGTCAGCCCGCCCAGCGCGCAGAGCGAGCCATGGGTCATGGTCTCGCAGAGATCGCGCAACAGCGCTTCCTGGCGCGGCGCATTGTCACCGGCGCGCAGGCGGTCGATGACTTCCACGCCGCGCGTGGAGCCGATGCGGCAGGGCGTGCACTTGCCGCAGGATTCGGCGGCGCAGAATTCCATGGCGTAGCGTGCCTGCGCCGCCATGTCCACGCGGTCATCAAAGACCACGATGCCGCCGTGGCCGAGCATCGCGCCGATGGCGGCGAAAGCCTCGTAATCCAGCGGCGTGTCGAACTGTGATTCCGGCAGATAAGCGCCCAGCGGACCGCCGACCTGCACCGCACGGATCGGCCGGCCGCTCAGGCTGCCGCCGCCGACGTCATAGAGCAGCTCGCGCAGGCGCATGCCGAAGGCGATCTCGAACAGGCCGCCATGCTTGATATTGCCGGTGAGCTGCAGGGGCAGGGTGCCGCGTGAACGGCCCATGCCGTAATCGCGATAGCTTTGCGCGCCCTGCGCCAGGATGTGAGGCACGCTGGCCAGGGTGATCACGTTGTTGATCACCGTGGGCTTGCCGAACAGGCCTTCGATGGCCGGCAGCGGCGGCTTGAAGCGCACCTGGCCGCGCTTGCCTTCCAGCGATTCCAGCAGCGAGGTTTCCTCGCCGCAGATGTAGGCACCGGCGCCCAGGCGCACTTCCAGATCGAAGCGCAGGCCGCTGCCAAGGAGGTTCTCGCCCAGGTAGCCGCGCGCATGTGCCTGCGCAATCGCCGCTTCCAGTGCGCGTTTGGCGTGCGGATACTCGCAGCGCAGGTAGATGTAGCCGCGTGTGGCGCCGACCGCGATGCCGGCGATCGTCATGCCCTCGATGAGCGTGTAGGGATCACCTTCCATGAGCATGCGATCCGAGAAGGTGCCGGAGTCGCCTTCGTCGGCATTGCAGACGATGTACTTCTGCTCGGCCTTCTGTGCGAGCACGGTCTGCCATTTGATGCCGGCCGGAAACGCCGCGCCGCCGCGACCGCGCAGGCCGGACTCGCTCACTGCCATGACGATGGCCGCCGGCTGCATGATCAGCGCGTTGGCCAGGCCACGATAACCGCCGTGCGCCAGATAGTCCTCGATGTCGGTGGGATCGATCAGGCCCACGCGCGCGAACGTCAGACGCTGCTGGCGTTTGAAATACGGATGCTGCTCGACATCGCCCAGGCGCAAGGCATGCGCGCCGCCGCTGACAAAGCCGGCATCGAACAGCGCGCGCACATCCTCGGCCTGCACCGGCGCATAAGCGATGCGGCCCTGCGGCGTCTGCACTTCCACCAGCGGTTCCAGCCACAGCAGGCCGCGGCTGCCGTTGCGGATCAGTTCGATGCCCAGACCCCGCTGCCGCGCCTCGGCGGCAATCGCACGCGCGGTGGCCTCGGCGCCGACCGAAAGCGCCGCGGCGTCGCCGGGCACATAGATGCGGATGCGGCTCATGGCGTCTGCCTCGCTTGTGCGACGATGTGATCGAAGCGCTCGGGACTGACGCGGCCGCGCAGCTCGCCGTCAATCATCACGCTCGGGCCCAGCGCGCAATTGCCCAGGCAGTAAACGGGTTCGAGGGTCAGCGCGCCATCGGCGGTGGTGCCATGAAAGCCCACGCCCAGGCACTGCTGCGCATGCGCTTCGAGCGTTGCGCCGCACACGGCCTGACAGGCTTCGGCGCGGCACAGTTGCAGCACATGACGGCCGGGTTTCTCCTGCCGGAAGTAGTGATAGAAGCTGATCACGCCGTGCACCTCGGCGCGCGACAGATTCAGCTCCCAGGCAATCAGCGGCACCGCTTCGGCGGGCACATAGCCCAGCGCGTCCTGCACCGCGTGCAGCACCGGCAGCAGCGCGCCGGGGCGATGCTGTTGCTGCGCGAGTGCGGCGCGCACCGCTGTCAGCTGCGCCGGCGGCAGTTCGCTGCCGGGCTCGGGGCGGATTGGAATGACTTGGTCTTTTTTCATGGCGTGGCTCCTGGCTGCGCGGTGCGAGCGGGCTTTAGCGGAACAGCACGGCGGCCTTCTGCACCGTGATCCAGACGCCCCAGGCCAGCGGCACCAGCACCAGGGTCCAGGTCAGCACGGCGGCGAGATGGCTGGCGCCGCTGGCCTGCGCACCGGAATCGGCTGTGGTGACCACCGGGCTTTCGCTGGCCTGCGCGCGTACGGCGGCCAGTTCCTGCGCGCTCATGTAATGGCGGGCGGCGACCGGGCGCACCAGCAGATTGCAGAGCAGGCCGAGCAGCAGCAGCGCGGCCAGCACGTACATGGTGCTGTCGTAGGCCTGCGCCTTGGCCACGCCGTGCGCAAGCTGATACTCGCGGAAGTAATTGACGATCACCGGACCGAGAATGCCGGCAGTGGCCCAGGCGGTGAGCAGGCGGCCGTGGACGGCGCCCACGAACTGTGTGCCGAACATGTCAGCCAGATAGGCGGGCACCGTGGCGAAGCCGCCACCGTACATCGACAGGATGATGCAGAAGCAGGCCACGAACAGCGCCACGCTGCCGTGATGGCCGGTCCAGGGCGCGGCGGCGTAGAGCGCAAAACCCAGCGCGAAGAAGGTGAAGTAAGTGGTCTTGCGGCCGAGACGGTCGGACAGCGAGGCCCAGAAGAAACGGCCGCCGATGTTGAACAGGCTGAGCAGGCCGGTGAAGCCGGCGGCGATTGCAGCGATCTGCGTCTTCTGCGCATCGCCGAGTTCGTTGAAGCTCAGGTCCAGGCCCAGCAGCCTGCCGCCGAACACTTCCTGCAGCATCGGTGAGGCCATGCCGATCACGCCGATGCCGGCGCTCACGTTCAGGCACAGCACCGCCCAGATCAGCCAGAACTGCGGCGTCTTGTGTGCCTGGTTCAGATGCACCTCATGCGTGGTGATCATCGTCTGGCCGGTGGCGGCCGGCGCTGGCGTGTAGCCTCGCGGCGCCCAGCCCTGCGGCGGCACGCGATAACTCAGCGCGCCGATCATCATGAACATGAAGTAGATCGCGGCGAGCGTCAGAAAGGTTTCCCACACGCCCACCGAATGCGGCGTGGCGTAATGCGTCATGAGTTTGTCGGCCAAAGGGGCGCCGATCATCGCGCCGCCGCCAAAGCCCATGATCGCCATGCCGGTGGCCATGCCGCGACGGTCGGGAAACCACTTGATCAGCGTCGACACCGGCGAGATGTAACCCAGGCCCAGGCCAATGCCGCCGATCACGCCGGAGCCCAGCCACATCAGCCACAGCTGATGCAGGTATACGCCGCCGGCGGAAATCACCAGGCCGCCACACCAGCAGAAGGCCGCCACCACGCCGGCCTTGCGCGGGCCGGCACGTTCCAGCCAGCCGCCCCAGATCGCCGCCGAGCAGCCGAGGAACACGAAGAACAGGGTGTACATCCAGCCCAGCTCGCTGATCTTCCAGTCGCAGCTGGTGGTGGTGAGCGCCTGCAGGAGACCGGCGTCCGGCGCGCAGGCGAGCGAGGAGCTGATGCCGAGGGCCTTGGACAGCGGCAGCCAGAACACCGAGAAGCCGTAGGCCATGCCGATGCAGAGATGGATGCACAGCGCTGCCGGTGGCACCAGCCAGCGGCTGAAGCTCGGGCCGGCGATGCTGCGCTCTTTCGAGAGAAACCCGGGCTGGCGTTCGCTGCCCGCACTGCTGATCGTCAGGCTGCTCATTGCCTCTCTCCTCCTTGAGCTGGGCCATCGGAAGAGCCCAGCATAATCTCATTGTGTAGTTTTGACATGTGGCGCGAGAAAGCTAGCATTGATACGTCGCAGATCGGAACAATTGGCGTAACGACGCCATTTATTTCGGTACAAAAAAACCTATTTGAGGAGCGCTGTGTTCAAACTGTCGATCAAGCCGCAATGGCAGCTTGCGCGCGGTGACGAGCGTCAGCTGCTGCCTCGCGTGGTCGAGCTGCTGGTCGGCATCCACGAGACCGGCACCCTGGCGGCGGCCTGTGGGCGCATGCAGCTTTCTTATCGCTACGCCTGGGGTCTGCTGCAGGAAGGGCATGCCGCCTTCGGCGTGCCCCTGGTGCAGAGTCGCCGGGGTCGCGGTGCCGTGCTCACGCCGCTGGGCGAGAGGCTGGTGTGGGCTGACAAGCGCATCGCGGCGCGGCTTTCACCGGTGTTCGACAGCCTGGCTTCCGAACTCGAAGTGGAGCTGGAGCGCGCCTTGTCCAAGGCGCAGGGCATTTTGCGCATGCAGGCCAGCCATGGTTTTGCGGTGGAGCTGATCCGCGAATGGCTGGCGCGCGAGCAGATTCCGCTGGACCTGAAATACCGCAGCAGCTTCGAGGCGCTGGCGGCGCAGAACGCCGGTGTCTGCGATATCGCCGGCTTTCATGTGCCACTGGGCGAGTTCGAGCTGCCCATGCTGCAGCACTACCGGCCCTGGCTGCAGCCGGCCACGCAGCGCCTGATCTACCTGGCGACCCGGCGTCAGGGCCTGATGGTGGCGCGTGGCAACCCGCGGCAGATTCTCGGGCTTGCCGATCTGCAGCGCGAAGGCGTGCGCTTCGTCAATCGCCAGGTGGGCTCCGGCACACGGGTGCTGCTTGATCTGCTGCTGGCCCGGGATGGCGTCGATGTGCATCGCATTGACGGCTATGACTCCGGCGAGCACACGCATGCGGCGGTCGCGGCCTTCGTCGCCAGCGGCATGGCCGATGCCGCCTTCGGTGTGGAGACGCCGGCGCGACGCTTCAATCTGGATTTCATTCCGCTGATCAACGAGCGCTACTTCTTCATCTGCAACCAGGAGTTTCTCGATTCCGCGACCATGTCGCGCCTGATCTCGGCCCTGCGCAGTGCCGAGCTGCAGAACGCCATCGGTGCCTTGCCTGGCTATGACGGCCTGCAGTCCGGCCGGATCAGCACGCTGGGCGAGACCTTTCCCGAATTGCTCCGGCCCTGAGCGGCGGAGCGCCCCTGCATAGCGCGCCCAAGGCGCAAGGAGAACCTGCATGAACCTGCAAACCCGTAGCCAGCACGCCTGCTTTGGCGGTCGCATGGGCTTCTATGCGCATGCCGCGCAAGCCACCGGCACCGAGATGCGCTTTGCTGTCTACGAACCGCCGCAGGCCAGCGCGCGCAAGCTGCCGGCGCTGTACTACCTCGCGGGGCTGACCTGCAATGAGGAAACCTTCGTGATCAAGGCCGGCGCGCAGCGCCTGGCGGCCGACATGGGGCTGGTCCTGGTGGCCTGCGATACCAGTCCGCGCGGCCTCAATCTGCCCGGTGATGCGGATGCCTGGGACTTCGGGGTCGGCGCCGGCTTCTACCTCGACGCCACCGCACAGCCCTGGGCCGGGCACTACCGCATGAGCCGCTACCTCAACGAGGAACTGCCGGCACTGGTGGAAGCCAATTTCCCGGTGCGCAGTGATCGGCGCGGCATCTTCGGGCACTCCATGGGCGGTCACGGCGCGCTGGTCAATGCCCTGCGCAATCCGCAGCGCTGGCACTCGGTGTCGGCGTTTGCGCCGATTGCCAATCCGGTGGCGGTGCCCTGGGGCGAGAAAGCTTTCAGCAACTACCTGGGCAGTGATCGCCAGCAGTGGGAGGCCTGGGATGCGAGCCTGCTGATGCGCGCCCGGCCTTATCCGGGGCTGATGCTGGTGGATCAGGGGCTGAGCGATCAGTTCATCGACAACCAGCTGCATCCCCAGGCCCTGCAGGCGGCGGCCGATGCCAGCGGCCAGAAGCTCGAGCTGCGCCTGCACGAAGGCTACGATCATTCCTACTGGTTCATCCAGAGCTTCATCGCCGATCACCTTCGGCATCACGCCGCCATTCTCGGCTCCTGAATCGCGCTGACTGCACGCGCTGCCTGACCGCTGCGCCGCTCGCAAGAGCGGCGCAGTTTTTTTGCATCGCGCCCCCGCGCAAGCGTCATCCGGGCGTCTGTTCCGGCGCCTGGCCCCGGCAAAACCCCCTGGGTCATCTGCGCCACAGACGCGTAGCAGGCCCGACTCAGCGCGCCGGTCGGCTTCCTTGCCCCGTTTGTCGGGCTGCTCATATGTGCATGAAGGAGTTCAATAATTTCGATGGCGGAAGGCTGGCACGGCCACTGCAGTCAGTTCAGCCGCGCCGTCTGGAGATGCTTCCGGACCAGGCCATCTGGCGTCGGTCGCGCCGTAGCGGCATGCGGCGGAGGCGGGCAAAAAACGACAGCTTTCAGATTTGAGGAGAGCAGCACATGAATGTTCGCAAAGCAGTGAGGTTCTGTGCCGCGTTACTGATGGGCAGCATGGCTTGTACGGCTGCTTTCGGTAACGCAGAAGAAGTTCAGCGATCCAAGGACCCGAACCAGTGGGGCATGCCCGGCGGCGATCTGGCAATGACCCGACACAGCAAACTCGCTGATATCAACACCGGCAACGTCGCCAATCTGCAGATGATCTGGTCGCAGTCCAGCGGCACGCTGCGTGGCCATGAAGGTCAGCCGGTGGTGGTGACCGATGGCGGCAAGCCGATGATGTATCTGATCAGCGGCTGGCCCAATATCGTGCAGGCCCTGGATCTTTCCGATCCGGATCATCCCAAGGCCATCTGGAAGTACACCAAGTCCACCGACCGCGACGAGTCCGCCGTGCCGCGCGCCTGCTGCGACACCGTCAACCGTGGTTTGTCCTATGCCGACGGCAAGGTGGTGTTTGGCACGCTCGACGGCTTCCTGATCGCGCTCGATGCCAAGAGCGGCAAGGAAGTCTGGGTGGTCAAGCACGCCTTCCCGGACAAGGGCGAAACCATCACCCCGGCGCCCTTGATCGCCGAGGACAAGGTGCTGATCGGCTTCGGCGGTGACGAGTTCGCCGCGCGTGGCCGCTTCTCCGCCTACAACCTCAAGGACGGCAAGCTGGCCTGGCAGTGCTACTCCACGGGTGAGGACAAGGACACCTGCATCACCAAGAACACCAACAAGAAGCATCCGGAGTACGGCAGCACCGACGCCTCGATCAAGAGCTATCCGGGCGAGGAGTGGAAGCGCGGCGGCGGCTCGAGCTGGGGCTTCTACAGCTACGATCCGGAGCTGAAGCTGGTGTACCACTCCACCGGTAATCCCGGCCTCTGGAGCCCGTTCTATCGCTGCCAGTTCAAGACCCACGAGGAATGCAACACCGGCAAGCAGGACAACAAGTGGTCGATGACCATCTTCGCACGCAATGTGCAGACCGGCGAAGCGGTGTGGGCCTACCAGATGACGCCGTTCGACCAGTGGGACTATGACGGCATCAACGAGAACATGCTGGCCGACTGGAAGATCGACGGCAAGGATCGCAAAGTGCTGGTGCACTTCGACCGCAACGGCTTTGCCTACGTGCTCGACCGCACCGATGGCACGCTGATCGCCGCGCACAAGTTCGTCACCGCGAACTGGGCCGAGAAGATCGACATGAAGACCGGCCGTCCGGTGAAGGTGAAGGAGCACTCGCCGTTTGGTCTGGGCAACAATGTGCAGGCCTGTCCTTCCGCGATGGGCGGCAAGGATCAGCAACCCTGCGCTCTGGATCCCAACGAGCCGGGCGTCGCCTACTGCCCCACCAACAACTGGTGCATGGAGCTGGAGCCGCAGGAACGCAGCCACACGCAACAGGGCACGGTGTATGTGTTCGCCAATGTGTACATGTACCCCGAGAAGCCGGGCGTGACGGGCAAGTTCAAGAAGTTCAACGTGCTCACCGGCGAGACGGTCTGGGAAGTGCCGGACCAGTATCCGAACTGGGGCGGCGCGCTGATCACCGAGGGTGGACTGGCCTTCTACGGCAGCCTGGGTGGCGACTTCCGCGCGGTGGATCGCAAGACCGGCAAGGTGCTTTGGTCGCGCAAGCTGGGCTCCGGCATCATCGGCAATCCGATCACCTACAAGGTGGGCGGCAAGCAGTATGTGTCGGTGTGGAGCGGCATCGGCGGCTGGATCGGCCTGCCGGTCACCGCCGGTCTGGATCTGGATGACAAGTTCGGCGCCATCGGTGCCACCGCCATGACCAAGGCGGCCAATCTCGACAAGATTCCGCAAGGCGGCACGCTGTACACCTTCCGCGTCGACTAAAAGCAGTACGACGCACACGGCGCCCGATGCGAACTCGCGCATCGGGCGCCGCTTTCCAGAGCGGTACACACCTATAACAACGAGGAGAAACGCCCATGCTGCAAGCACACTCATGTGAAAGCAGTCGCGTCGGGTCCTGGTTCGCGCTGCTCGGTGCCGCCCTGTGCTGCGCCTTCATGCAGACCGCAGCCGCCGGCGAGATTCGCGCCCTGCGCGTCTGTGCCGACCCCGGCAACATGCCGCTGTCCAACGACAAGGCCCAGGGTTACCAGAACAAGATGGCGGAGGTGCTGGCCGCAGCCTTGGGGGTGGCGGTGCAGTACGACTACCGCGCTTCCACCGAGCGCGGACTGCTGCGCGGCACACTCGATGCCAATACCTGCGATGTGATGTTCGATGTTCCCGCCGATATGGAGCGGGTGCTGACCACGCAGCCGCTGTATCGCAGCACCTTCGTGCTGGCCTCGCGCAGCGAACGCAAGCTGCACTTCAATAATCTCGATGATCCCAGGCTGAAGAAACTCAAGATCGGCGTCTATCAGACCTCGGCGATCCGCGCCGCGCTGGCCGAGCACGACGTCAAGAACAACACCGTCACGCATTTTCTGAGCTACGACGGTGATCGGGTGCCCGAGCATCAGGCTTCCTATCAAGTTCAGGAGATGATCGACGGCAAGCTGGATGTGGTGGGCATCTGGGGCCCATTCGCCGGCTACTACAAGACCATGAAGAACGCGCCGATCACGCTGCAGCCGGTCAACGTGATCGAGGACGGCGAGCCCCTGGAATTCGATATGGCGCTGGCGGTGCGGCGCGGTGATCGCGAGTTGCAGCAGCGCCTGAACCAGGCCCTGATCAGCGAGAAGGACAAGCTGCGCAAGATTCTCGATGACTACGGCGTGCCGCTGGTGCAATGCGAGGCCTGCGTGATCGGTGGCGAGTTGCTCGCGCACGGCCCCTACAAGCCGGCGCAGATTGCCCAGGCGCAGGAAGGCTCGGTGGCGTATGCGCCCGATGCCACGCTCGAGCAGCTGAAGATCTGGCTCAAGCAGGGCGCCAATCCTGACGACGAGTTGCTCAATGCCGTGACCGGCGGCGATCTGTCGCGTGTCCGTTATCTGCTGGATCACGGCGCCAAGGTCGATGCCCGCGATACCGAGGGCTACACCGCTCTGCAAAACGCAGTGCGCACTGATCGCAAGGAAATCGCCGCTTATCTGATCGAGCACCACGCCGACCTCGCGGCGCGCGACCGTGATGGCTGGACGGCACTGATGTTTGCGGTCTGGCGTGACAGCCCGGAACTGGTGCGCAAGCTGGTGACGAATGGCGCACAGATGGAGGCGCTCAATCCGCAAGGGCTGACGTCCCTGTGCATTGCGGCGCAGAACGGCAAGACCCAGGCGGCACAGGCTTTGATCGAGCTGGGCGCCGATCTGAACAAGGCGGTGGGTGCGGCCGGTTATACGCCGCTGATGCTGGCCATCGCCGGCGACTGGGACGAAACCGCGACGCTGCTGGTGCAGCGTGGTGCGGCGGTGAATGCGAAGAACACCGGCGGTCTGACCGCGCTGATGATCGCCGCCGCACGCAATCGCGTGGACGTGGCCCGATTGCTGTTGGGCGCCGGCGCCGATCCCGATGCGCAGGCGCAGGACGGCTTCACCGCGCAGAGCATCGCCCGTGATCGCGACAATCAGGCGGTGCTGGATGTGTTGAAGAAAGCCAGCCAGCACGGCAGGACCGGCTGAGGCAGCCGCATCGTGAACAAGTTTTTACGTATGGCGGCGGTGTGCAGAGCAATGATCGACGTGTCAACGAGGAGGCAGACTGTGTTGAAGAAAGTGGTGGCCGGAACGATTCTGGCATTCATGGGCAGCCTTGCTTTTGCGCAGGGAAGCGCGCCGGCAACAGGCAGCACCACGCCGCCGCCCGAGCGCGTGAAGGCGGCTGCCAAGGGCACGCTGAAGAATCCCTATAGCGACAGCGACGCCACCGTCGTCGAAGAGGGGCGCAAGATTTACTTCAAGTCCGGCTGCAATGGTTGCCATGGCGGCGGCGGCGGTGGCGGCATGTGTCCGCCGCTGACCAACGACACCTGGGTGTATGGCGGCGACGACGACACCCTGTTCCGCCTGGTCGCGCTGGGTTCGCAAGACCTGCAGGCGGCCGGCTATGCGCGCAAGGGCCACGAGAACGTGGTCGGGCCGATGCCGCCGCATGGCGTGATCGTGAAGACCGAGGATGATCTGTGGAAGATCATCACCTTCATCCGTTCCAACTTCCACGGTTCACCGGCGCGCAAGTTCGGCGATCCGCCTCCTGCCGCGACGCCCTGAAGCCCTGAGACCAGCGCCGGGTATGGACCATCCCCTGCAGGCACGCGCTGCCCTCGGCGGTTCCGGCGAGGTCGCGCTCGAGGACTGGCGGCAGCGCGCCTTGCATTTCGAGTCGGCGCTCAACGGCGTGGTCCTGGGACTGCGTTCGGCGGTGCGTCTGCTGTGCATCGCGGTGTTCGCGCGTGGGCATGTCCTGCTGGAAGGCAATGTCGGTGTCGGCAAGACCACGCTGCTGCGCGCGGCAGCGCGCGGCATCGGCGGCGCCTATCAGCGCGTCGAAGGCACCATCGACCTGATGCCGCACGACATCATCTATCACACCTATATCGACCGCGACGGCAAGCCCGGCGTCGAACCCGGGCCGCTGCTGGCGCAGGGCGAACAGCTGTCGGTGTTCTTCTTCAACGAGATCAATCGCGCGCGGCCGCAGGTGCATTCGCTGCTGCTGCGCGTGATGGCCGAGGGCAGCGTCAGCGCCTTCAACAGCGAGCAGCGCTTTCCTTATCTGCAGCTGTTCGCCGACCGCAACCGCGTCGAGAAGGAGGAAACCTTCGAGCTGCCGGGCGCGATGCGTGACCGTTTCCTCATGGAGATCGCCATCGCGCCGGATCAGGACGAAGCCCTGCATCGCGAACTGATGTTCGGCACGCGCTTTCACGATACCGACCAGCTCATCGAAAGCCTGCCTGCGGAGCTGCTCGACTACCGTGCGCTGGGCGCGGTGGCGCAGGCCATCCAGCAACAGGTGCAGGCGGGCGAGGCGGTGCAACAGTTCGCCTCGCATCTGCGCCGTGCCACGCACTGGCCGGGCGAATACGGCATCGCGCTCGACGGAGTGGAGATCGCCGAGCTGATGCTCTCCGGCGCCGGGCCGCGCGGCATGAGCATGCTGGTGCGCGCCGCCAAGGTCGCGGCCTGGCTCGCCGGCCGCGAGCATCTGCATCCCGAGGATCTGCGCGAAGTCTTTCATGCGGTGATGGCGCACCGCCTGTTTTTCACGCCGCTGTACGAGTTGCAGCGCGAGCGTATCGCCGGTGAGTTCACCGCCGCGATTCTGCGCAAGGTAGACGCACCCTAGTACCGTGCTCCGGAAATATCGAAACATGAAACGGGGTCTTTTGCCGCATGGCGGCGTTGCTCGTCGTCGCCGTAGTCCCTGCTACGGCTCCTTCTCGCGCCTTGCCCTGCGACAAAATCCATCCGTTTCATTTCGTTCCGCCATTCCCGGGGCACGGTACTAGACGCGCATGGCCGGCACGCCCAGCACCACCGTCGACTATCGGGTGCGGTGGAAGCCCGGCGGAGTGGTGCCCGGCATGCATCGCGGCACGCAGGCCGGCATCGGTCACGAGCTGCGCGCCTCGGTGCCGTTTCACGCGCATCCTGATCCGCGCCGCCTGGATCTGCGCAGCAGCCTGCGCGATCCCTACCAGCGTCTCTGGGTGCACGACTGCCAGCAGAGCGTCGCGCTCAAGCTCTATGTGCTGGCCGATGTCTCGGCCTCGATGACGTATCAGGGCCGGCAGGACAAGTTCGCGCAGCTGCAGACACTGGTTGCCACGCTGGCGCATTCGGCCTGGCGCAGCGGCGATCGCTTCGGCATGCTCGCCGCCGACGAGCAGCTGCGTGAGGAGCTGAGCCTGCCGGCGCGGCTCAACCGCAGTGCCGGTGAATGGCTGCAGCAGCGCCTGCGCCGGTTCCAGCCGCAGGGACGTGGCGCGCAAGGCCTGCTGCAGGCGGCGGCGCGTCTGCCGGGACGCCGCGCGCTGGTGTTTCTGATTTCCGATTTTCACTGGCCGCAAGCGCTGCTGCCGGAGCTGCTGCAGGCGCTGGCGGCGCACGACGTGGTGCCCCTGGTGCTGTGGGACACGCTGGAGACTCCGCCGATGCGTCGGCATGGGCTGGCGCGGCTGCGCGATCCGGAAACCGGCGCGCAGCGTAGCTACTGGCTGCGACCGGCGCTGCAGCCGCTGTTCGAACAAGCCTATGCGCAACGCCGGCAGCAGCTGCAGGCGCAGTTCCAGCGCGCCGGGCGTCGCGCCCTGTTCATCGACGGGCCGTTCACGCCGCAGCTGCTCAATGCTTATTTCCGCGAGGCCTTGTGAAGCGCCTGCTGCTCTGCCTGTGCCTGTTGGCCGCGCCCGTCTGGGCGCAGCTGCCGCCGGGTTACGCCGTGCAGACGCAGATGCGCGACACCGGTTATGTGCTCGGCGACTTTCTCGACCAGCAAATCCGCATCGCGCTTCCGCGCGGGGCGCGTCTGGATGAGGCCTCGCTGCCGGCCATCGGCCCGGTCAATCACTGGCTGGAACTGCGCGAGCGCCGGCTGCATCGCAGCGGCGGCGATTATCAGCTGCAGCTGCGCTATCAGGTGTTCGCCGCCGTGGAGGAGCCGCTGCAGCTGGCGGTGCCGGGCTTTGCGCTGCGGCTGAGCGGCGAGTCGGCGCTGCCCAAGTTGCAGGTGCCGCCGCAGCCCTTCTATCTGTCGCCGGTGCTGCCGGCCACGCTCGACGAGAAGCAGCGTCAGCCGCGCGCCAGCCTGGCGCCGCTGCAGGAATCCACCCGCCTGCCGACTTGGGGCCTGGCGCTCAGCCTGGGCGCCGGCCTGCTGCTGGCCTTGTATCTGGCCTGGCTCAACGACCGCCTGCCGGGGGTGTGGCGCGGCGCCGGGCCGTTTGCGCGCCTGCTGCGACGCTGGCGCGGAGGTGGCGATGGCGAATACGCCGCCTTGCTGCGCGAGGTGCAGCATGGTTTCAACGCATGCGCGGGCGAGACGCTCTACGCCGACAATCTGCCGCTGCTGTTTGCGCGCGCGCCGTATCTGCTGCCGCTGCGCGAAGACATCGAAGCGCTGCTGGCGCACGCGCGCGGCGTCTTTTACGAAGGTCGCGAGGCGCAGGCCGAGTGGCCGGCAACGCGGGTGCTGGCGCTGTGCCGGCGCCTGCGCGAACGCGAGCGGGGCGCGCGATGAGCCTGGGTCTGGCGCAGCCCTGGCTGCTGTTGCTGGCGCCGCTGGCCTTCTGGCTGCTGTGGCGGCAGAGCCTGCCGCAGCATGCCCATCCGGGACTGTCCTTCCTGCCGGTGGACCCGGCTTCGCGGCTGATGTTCGCGGCGCTGCGGGTGATGGCGGCAACGGCGTTCATCGCCCTGATCCTGGCGGCGGCCGGCCCCTATGCCGAAGGCGGCAGCATCGTGCACACCGGCAGCGGCGCGCAGATCGTGCTGGTGTTCGATCGCAGCGGCAGCATGTCGGAAGACCTGAGCGACGGGCGTGAAGCCGGCGCGCCGGGCGAGGCGCCGCATGAGGCCAAGATCGTCGCCGCGCGGCGACTGCTGCTGGACTTCATGCAGCAGCGACGCGGCGACATGTTCGGTGTGGTGGCCTTTGCGTCCTCGCCGATTGCTGCCGCGCCGCTCACCGATGATCGCGAGATGACGCAGGCGGCGCTGGCCAGCGCGCAGGCGCGCAGCCTGGGCTTCACCGCACTGGCACGCGCGCTGGCCCTGGCGCTCGACGAGTTCCGCGATCTGCCCTACACCGCCTCGCGCGTGCTGCTGCTGGTGTCCGACGGCGGCGCACAGATCGCCCGCGAGGACGGCGAACGCCTGCGCCGGCTGTTCGCCGAGCGGCGCGCCTCGCTGATCTGGATCTACACGCGCGGTGAACGCGAGCCCTCGCTGCGCGACGGCACCACCGACATCAATTTCTCGCAAAGCCAGTCCATGCACGACTACTTCGCCAAGCTCGACGTGCCGTATCAGCTGCTGGAAGCCACCAGCAGCCAGGGCATGCGCGAAGCGGTGGCGCAGGTGGCGCGCATGACCAACCTGCCCACGCACTATCTGGAGCATCTGCCACGCCGCGATCTGGCGCCTTATCTCTACAGCGGCGCCGCCTTGCTGCTGCTGCTGCTCTGTCTGGCCAAGTCGCTGGAGCTGGAAACATGGCCGCGATGAAGCGCGCACTCACGCCGCTGCTCGCCTGGCTGGCGCTGGCACTGTGTCTGGCCACGGCCTTGTTCTGCGCGCTGCGCCTGCAGACTGCCACGGCGCATAACCGGATGATGGTGGACGGCTCGCTGCTCAAGCGCGTGAGCCTGCCTGACTCGCCGCGCCTGCACTACGCCGCCGGCTGGTGGTACGAGCGCGCGCAGCTGCCGCGCCAGGCGCTCACGTACTACGCGCAGGCCGATGCCGATGCCGCCGCCGATCCGGCGCTGGCCGCGCGCGCGCGATTCGCACTGGGCAATCTCTATTTCGCGCGCGGCCTGCGCGCCGCCGACATCGCCAGCGGCGGCTCGCATGTGCTGGCGCTGGCGCAGCTGCAGCTGGCACGCGAAGCCTATCGCGCCACGCTGCAACTGGACCCTCAGCTGCGCGAGGCGCGCTACAACCTCGAACTGCTGGAGCGCCTCAGTCCCGAGCGGCGCGTGCAGGGCTGGAGCCGGCGCGAGAGCCGTCTGCAGCTGGACGAGGCCGAACAGCATGGCTGGGCCGGCATGCAGGAAACGCCGATGCGGGGCCTGCCATGAGGCGGCGTCGCCTGCGGCCGACACAGGGCTTGCTGCTGATGCTCGCGGCATTGCTGCTGTTGCTGCCGGTGTACGCGCGTCCGCAGCTGACCATGCCGGGCCTGAGCTACGCGTATCTGTTCGTGATCGACATCAGCCAGAGCATGAACGTGGCCGACCAGCCCGATGCGGACGGGCGCACGCAGACACGGCTGGCGGCGGCGCGCGCGGCGGTGATCGCCGGTCTGCGCCAGCTGCCCTGTGGTTCGCTGGCGGCGCTGGGCCTGTTTGCCGACGACGAGACTCTGATGGTGTTCGAGCCGCTGGAAGTCTGCGCCCATTATCCGGCGATGGAGAAGGTGGTGGCCGGCATCAGCTGGCGCATGGCCTGGGGCGGCAACTCACAGATCGACGCCGGCCTGCAGAGCGCCGCGCGCGAGGCGATCGAGCGGCATCTGAATCTGGTGTTCGTCAGCGATGGCGACGAGGCGCCGCGCCGCGAGGCGCTGCGTCTGGACAAGCTGCGCACCCAGCGCGGCAAGCTCAAGGGTCTGCTGATCGGCGTCGGCGGCGAGCAGGAGCGGCCGGTGCCGCGGCTCGACGAGCACGACGAGGTGGTCGGCTACTGGCAGGTGCAGGATGCGGTGCGTAATGGCGGCAATCCCAATCTCGCCGCGATGCTGCAGAACCTGCAGCCCGATGAAGCGGTGCCGGCGGAGATGCTGCGCGGCGCGCCGGAGTTCCAGTCGGCGCAGCGTGTGGAGACCTTGCGCCAGCTGGCCGATGCCGAGGGCTTGCAGTATCGCGCGCTGCGCAGCCAGCGCGACTTCAATCGCGCGCTGAGCGCTGCATCGCTCGGCGAGCTGCGTCAGGTGCCGCGTGATCTGCGCCCGGTGTTTGCACTGGGCTCGGCGCTGCTGCTGCTGCTGGCCTGTCTTCTGCCCTCGCGCATGACTGCTCTACGGCGCTTGGGTCATATCCGTCACACCGCTGGCGCCCGGCCGACCCAGGCGCTGCGCTGAAGAAAGGAGCAAAACCCGATGCGATCAGCCAAGCCCATGATTTGTATGAGCACGCGGGCGACAATACGCTGGCATGCACGCTGCTAGTTCAGCCTCTACAAGCTGCCGGCGTGTTTCGCCCGAGCCGGCATCACCACGAAAACCCGACCAACTTACGAAAAAGCTGGAGAAACCATGAAATCACGAGCCGCAGTCGCCTGGGAAGCAGGCAAGCCCCTCTCGATTGAGGAGGTGGAGGTTGCCGCGCCCAAGGCCGGCGAGGTGTTGATCAAGATCGTCGCCACCGGCGTCTGCCATACCGATGCCTTCACCTTGTCCGGTGCCGATCCCGAAGGGCTGTTCCCGGTGATTCTCGGCCACGAGGGCGGCGGCATCGTGCAGGAGGTGGGGCCGGGCGTGACCAGCGTGAAACCCGGCGATCATGTGATTCCGCTCTACACGCCCGAATGCGGCGAGTGCAAATTCTGTCTCTCCGGCAAGACCAATCTCTGCCAGAAGATCCGCGCCACGCAGGGCAAGGGCCTGATGCCGGACGGCACCTCGCGCTTCTCGCAGAAGGGCAAGACCATCCTGCATTACATGGGCACCAGCACCTTCTCCGAGTACACCGTGATGCCGGAAATCTCGGTGGCCAAGATCAATCCCAAGGCGCCGCTGGACAAGGTCTGCCTGCTGGGCTGCGGAATCACCACCGGTATCGGCGCGGTGCTCAACACCGCCAAGGTGCAGCCGGGCAACAGCGTTGCGGTGTTCGGGCTGGGCGGCATCGGCCTGTCGGTCGTGCAGGGTGCGGTGATGGCCAAGGCCGGCCGCATCATTGCGGTGGACACCAATCCCTCGAAGTGGGACATGGCCAAGGCGCTGGGCGCCACCGACTTCGTCAATCCCAAGGATTACCCCAACACGCCGATCCAGCAGGTGATCGTTGATCTCACCGATGGCGGCGTGGATTTTTCTTTCGAGTGCATCGGTAACGTCAACGTCATGCGTTCGGCCCTGGAGTGCTGCCACAAGGGCTGGGGCGAGTCGGTGATCATCGGTGTGGCCGGTGCCGGACAGGAGATCAGCACGCGGCCCTTCCAGCTGGTGACCGGTCGCGTCTGGCGCGGCTCGGCTTTCGGCGGCGTCAAGGGCCGTTCGCAGCTGCCGGGCTATGTGGATCGTTATCTGCAGGGCGAGATCAGGATCGATGAGATGATCACCGAAGTCCTGCCGCTGGAAGAAATCAACAAGGCCTTCGATCTGATGCATGAAGGCAAGGTGATCCGCTCGGTCATCCGTTACTAAGCGCATGGCCGGCCTGCCAAGCCCGCCGCTGGTTGCAGCCCGGACTCCGCCTCGGGGCGGGTCCGGCGGCGTGCTGCGCTGCGGCAACCGGCGACCGCAGGTCGCCTGGCAGGCGGGTCCGACTTTCGCCAAACCAGCAATAGCAGTAGGCTCTGCGCTCGACCGCGACGGAGTCCGCCCGTCTGTATCGAGTGTCAGGCCCCGTGCCCTGCAACTCGTCCCCTCCGTCGGCAGGAAGCTCGCATGCCCAGCTGCATGAGCACCAGCACGACGGAGGAGAACGTCATGCGTATAGAAGCAAAAGGTCAGGGCCACGCGCAACTGATCGAATCGGCCGTTCATGGCCAGCTCACCACTGTCGATATCAACCAGGACGTGCGGCATTCCTGGTGCCGCTGCATCGACAGCTATGAGCTCGATCCGCTGCAGGTGAAGAAGCCCATCGTGGTCACCCGCAGCGATCTGCAGATGCGTCGTGAACGGCTCGGCGCACTGCTGTCGATCGCGCGCATCGAGATGCTCAATCTGTCGCGACAGATGCGGCATTCGCATTTCGGGGTGATGCTGACCGACGCCGATGGCGTGATCGTGAACTATCTCGGCGATCCGGCGTTCTCCGAAGTCGCGCGCCGCGCCGGTTTTCGTGAAGGCGCGGTGTGGAGCGAGCGCGAGCTGGGCACCAACGGCATGGGCACCTGCATCATGATGCAGCGCCCGGTGCTGATCGACCGGCTCGAACATTTTCTGGTGCAGAACATCGCGCTCACCTGTTCGGCCGCGCCGATCTTCGACATGCGTGGTCGTCTGCTCGCGGCGCTGGATATCTCCGGCGGCCCCGATGCCGTGCAGATGCATACCCTGGCGCTGGTGGAAATCGCCGCACAGAACATCGAAAACCGCGCTTTGCTGGAAGCGGCGCGGCCCTATCATCTGCTGCGCTTCCATCCGCACGCTGAGTTCATCAGCACGCCGGGTGAGGGGCTGCTCATGTTCGACAGCGACGGCACCGTGATGGGCGCCAACCGCAGCGCGCTGGAACTGCTGAGCCTGCGCAGTCATGAGGAGCTGTGCGGCCGCAGCATCGAAGCCGTGCTGGAAAACAGTCTTGAATTCCTGCTGCAACTGGCCACGCGCCCGGCGCTGCGTCCGGAGGCGCTGCATCTGAAGTCGCGGCAGCAGCGGCTGTTCGTCACGGTGCAGGCGCCGGCCTGCGAGCCGCGTGCCGCGCCGATCAAGCCGCTGACCGCGCCGCCGGTGCTGGACAGCCTGGAGCTGATGGACGCCGGCGATCCGGTGGTGCTCGCCAACCAGCGCATTGCGCGCCGCGTGCTCAATCGCGACATCTCGGTGCTGCTGCTCGGCGAGACCGGCACCGGCAAAGGCTATTTCGCCAAGGCCATCCACAAGGCCAGCACGCGTGCCGACAAGCCGCTGGTATCGGTGAACTGTGCGGCGATTCCGGAAATGCTGATCGAGAGCGAGCTGTTCGGCTACCGTCCCGGCGCATTCACCGGCGCGGCGCGGCAGGGTCATACCGGGCGCATCCTGCAGGCCAACGGCGGCACGCTGTTCCTCGACGAAATCGGCGACATGCCGCTGTCAGTGCAGGCGCGTGTGCTCAGCGTGCTGGAGGATCGCGAGGTGGTGCCGCTGGGCGGCACGCATCCGGTGCCGGTGGACATCCGCATCATCAGCGCCACGCATCGCGATCTGGTCGAGATGGTGGCCAGCGGGCAGTTCCGCGACGACCTCTACTACCGCCTCAATGGCATCACCCTCACGCTGCCGCCTTTGCGTGAGCGCCAGGACATCATCGAGGTGATCCGGCGCATGCTGGCCATCGAGATCGGCGAGCAGTCGATGCGCGTCGATGAGGCCCTGGTGCGGCGCCTGGCGCGCCTGCCCTGGCCCGGCAACCTGCGTCAGCTGCGCAATGTGCTGCGCAATATGCTGGCGATGAGTGAAGGCGACGAACTCACGCTGGACGACTTCGACGAGCGCTGCCTGCTCAGCAGCAGCGCCGCGCGTGGCACCGGTGCGCCGGTGACGCCGCTGCCGGCCGAGTCGCCGGCCGAAGAGGACGCCGATCTTCTGGGCAGCGCCGAGTGCGAGGCGCTGCGCCGCGCACTGGAAGCCTGCGGCTGGAATGTCAGCGAGGCGGCCGTGCGCCTGCACATCAGCCGCAAGACGATCTACCGCAAGATGCATCGCCATGGCCTGACGCGCGAGGCCGCGCTCGACGGCCGCGAGGCGGTGCATGCCGGCGGCGAAGCCTTGCGTCCGGCGCCACGCGCCGCGCAGTTCAGAGACGACTAGGTGGCACATGCTCGGACGGTCCGGCCGCCAGCTGTGCGCACCGCAGGCTCTTCTGCTGAGCCGCCGCCGCGACCGTACGAGTTCATCATCAACGCTGCGGCCAGCGGGGCCGGCAGCGTCGTTGTTCAGGGGAACGGACCCTCATAGGCCGTCACCCACCGCCACCATCGTCCGCAATACAAGGAGAGCTTCGATGAAATCCGTTCTGTTCGCCTGTATCAACCGCGAAATCGGGAGCTGAAAGCCATGAGCGCCCTTTCGCTACATCCAGCCATCGACAATGGCATCAAGCCCGGCTCCGACGCCTTCAAAGGCGGCACTCTGGTGTGCAAGTGCAAGGACAATCCGGTGGAAGTCACCATCGACTCGCAGTCGGCGCACAACCATGCCTGCGGCTGCACCAAGTGCTGGAAGCCGGCCGGCGCGCTGTTCTCCGTCGTGGCGGTGGTGCCGCGCGACAAGCTGCGCGTGACCAAGAACGCCGACAAGCTGGCCATCGTCAACAAGGAGGCGCCGATCCAGCGCTATGCCTGCAAGGGCTGCGGCGTGCACATGTACGGCCGCATCGAAAACACCAAGCATCCCTTCTTCGGTCTGGACTTCGTGCACACCGAGCTGTCGCCGCAGGCGGGCTGGTCGGCGCCGGGCTTCGCCGCCTTTGTCTCGTCCGTCATCGAATCCGGCTTCGATCCCTCGCGCATGGGCGAAGTGCGCGGCCGGCTCAAGCAGCTGGGGCTGGAGCCCTATGACTGCCTGTCGCCGCCGCTGATGGACGCCATCGCCACGCACACCGCCAAGGCTTCCGGCGCGCTGCGTTAACCCGCGCGGTTCCACGCATCCGGCCCGTCAGTGCGCGGGCCGGGTGCGTGATATCGCGGTCCGCTGTACTTCCAATCCAGCCAATCCGGCGGTGCGCCGATGCGCGCCGCATGCTTCGGGCGTTCCGTTCGCCCCGCGTTTGAAATCGCAAGATTCCAAACGCGGGACGAACGGTCTTTTTTTAGGCCCTACACCTTCCAGTCGAAGCCCAGACCCGCATTGACATTGAAGCCGGGGCCGGGCTCGTAGAAGCGGCTGTTGCCGTCGTTGACGATCACCGAGCCCACGTAGTCCTTGTCGAGCAGATTGTCCAGGCTCAGGAAGGCGCGCAGACGGCCCTGCGGCAGCTCGCGGACATAAGCGCCGTTCAGCCCCAGCAGCCAGTAGGAAGGCGCGGATTCGGTATTGCGGTCGTTGACCGGCACCTCGCTCAGATAGCTGCCGCTGACTTCGGCGTGCCAGCCCAGCTCGCCGCCCCAGCGCAGCGCGCCATACAGCTGCGAGCGCGGCACGCCGGCGATGCGGCTGCCGCTGGCCACCTGCGCGAGATTGGTGCCGCTGGGATTGCCCGGCGTCGGCGCCGTGCAGGGCGTGGCGACGCAGGTGGTGTAGGGCGCCCGCACCGTTGCATCCAGCCAGGTGTAGGCGAGATTGAGCGTGAGATCGGCCGGCAGCGCGGTCTGCGTCGCGGCCTCCAGGCCCTGGCGGCGGGTGCGGTCGGCATTGCCGTAGGTGGCGCGGCCGCCGGCGTTGGTGACGGTGACGATCTCGTCGCGGGTGATGGCCTGGAACAGCGCCAGCTGCGCCTGGGTCTTGCCGGGGAGGCGCAGCTTGGCGCCGAGTTCGCCGTTGTTGCTGCGTGCCGAGTCCAGGCCCAGATTCAGGCCGGCCTGGCCATCGGGGCGATACGCCAGCTCGGCAAAGGTCGGCGTCTCGAAGCCGCGGCCGTAGGAGCCGTAGAAGTGCAGCGTCTCGCTGTAGCGCCACATCAGGCCGGCCACCGGCGTGGCGGCGGAATAGTGGCGGTTGCCGCTGTCGTCGGGATTGCTGCCGGTGACGTAGTGATCCTGCGAGTTGAACTTGATGCGGCTGTAGCGCGCGCCCGCCATCGCCGACCAGTCGCTGGCGAACTGCCAGCTGGCCTGCAGGTATTCGTCCAGCGAGTAGACCTTGTCCAGCTCGTTGCGGCGCAGCCGGCCCTTCACGCCCAGCGTCGTGCCCACGAAGTTCTCATAACCGCGCCGGTGCTGTCCCAGGTCGTCCCAGTTCAGGCCGGCCACCAGGCTGAAGGGCTGGCCGGCCAGCTGCGTGCGCCAGCTCCAGCGCGCATCCACGCCGCCGTAATCGGTGTCCAGATCCACCACGCCGCCGGCGTGCAGCGGATTGCCCTGCGTGGCCACGGGAATCGCAAGGTACTGCACGATGGCGCGATGGCCGTAGTAGCCGAGCAGGCGCAGGTTCTGCGAGCTGCCGATATCACGCTCGTACACCGCGCCGAGCTGCGTCTGGTCGGCGCTCTTGCGGGTGTTGAACTGCGTGGCCACCGAGGTGGCCTGGCTGGGATCGGCCTGGAACTGCGCGCGCGTCAGGCCCAGCGCGTCCTGCGCATGCGGGGTGGACATGTTGTTGGCCAGCAGGCTCAGGCGCTGGTGCTCGTCGAGCTTGATGTTGAGCTTGGCATTGCCGGACTCGCGGCGCGCGCGGCTGTGATCGCGAAAGCCGCCGGTGGCGTAGTGCGTGAAGCCGAGGTTGTAGTCGCTGATGCCGTAGCTGCCGCGTGCGCCCAGCGCGGTGCGCCAGCTTTCATAGCTGCCGCCGCCGGCCGACAGCGAGAGCTGCGGCTCGGGCGTGCCGTCGGCGGTGAACATCTGAATCACGCCGCCGGAGGAATTGCCGTAAAGGCTGGAAAACGGGCCGCGCAGCACTTCCACGCGTGCGGCGCTGTCGAGATTGAAATGCGAGACCTGGCCCTGGCCATCCGGCTGCGTGGCCGGCACGCCGTCGAGCAGCAGGCGCACGCCGCGGATGCCGAAGGCCGAGCGCGCGCCGAAGCCGCGCACCGAAATCTGCATGTCCTGGGCAAAGTTGTGGCGGTCGCGCGCCAGCACACCGGCCACCGGCGTGAGCGTGTCATTGAGATTGACCGACATGCCCTCGGCAATCGTGGTGCTGTCGATGGAAGCGGGAATCTCGAAACTGTCCTGCGCGATGCGCGTGGCGGTGACGGTCACGGTTTCCACTTCATTGCCCTCGGCCGCCGCCGCGCACAGCGGCAGCAGCAGGCCGACGGCGCTCAGGCTCAGCAGGGTCGGGATACGGCGGCGCTCGACCGCGCGCAGGGTGCGGGGCCGCAGGGACTTGGGCATGTTTCCTCCATCTGGTTTTGGCAGCCGCAGCGGCGAGCTCAGCCATCGTCGCCCTGCGCAAGCCTCGCATCTTGCCAGTTGCACCGGGTCTTTGCGCGAAAAATTTTCCGGTCTGTGGCAGCGGCGATACAGCGGCATCCACAAGAAGAAGCCGGGCACGGGGCCCGGCTCATGGACTGCGGTGCGAAGCGCCTCAGAACGAGAGGAAGGCGCCGACGTTGAAGTTGTTGGCCTTGATCTCACCGCCGTTGTGCGCCTCGGACTTCACACCGCTGTACTCGGCGAGCAGGGTCAGGTTCGCCGTGAGGCTGTGGTAGACGCCGGCGGTGTACTTGCTGTTCTTCTCCACCAGCGTCGGATTGGCCAGACGATCCGCGTTGTTGGCGTAGTCCAGCTTGCTCTCGCCATAGTTCACGCCCAGCTTGGTGTCGCCCAGCTTGTAGGTGGCCTGGGCGATGAAGCCGTCGGAGTCGCGCTCGTGCCCCAGGCCGTCGCTGGCGATGTTGAACAAGGCGGTGGTGCCCATGCCGCTGCCGCTGTAGTAGTAGGCCATCACCTCGCCCGGCCCGAAGGTGAGCTTGCCGCCCACGTCGAAGCCGGTGCTGGTGAAGTCGGAGGCGTCGGTCACGCCCTCCTGCTTCTGCGTGATGAAGGTGGCGGAGAGATAGATCGGACCTGTGGTGAAAGCGGCCTTGCCGTGGAAGCCCGGCGCGGATTTGCGCGTGGGTGCTGTTGCGCCGACCGGATTGAGCGGATCGAACACACCCACGGTCAGCTTCAGACCACCGAAGTCCGGCGTGGTGTAGTCGATCTGTGCCAGCGTATCGGTGTAGATGTAGCCATAGCCGATGCCGCCGAGCGTGGTGTTGGCGGGAGCGCCAGAGGAAGCCGCGCCGGAGCCGCCGACGCCGGGCAGGGTCATGTCGTTGATGATCGCGTCGAAACCGAACAGGCCGAAGTTACGGCCCAGGGTGAAGCTGCCCATGCTGGCGTTGCCGAAGGTCATGTACACCTGGCGCACATCCATTCCGGTGGTGCCCAGCGCCGTATTGCTGCCACCGCTTTCCAGGTTCGGGCTCCCGCCGTCATTGGTGCTGATGCCCGGATACAGGCCGAAATGCGCCGCGATGTCGTAGCCCTTCTGCAGGGTGGAGATGCCAAAGGTCAAGGCCGCCGGCAGCAGACCATTGCTGATCGAGGAGCTGTTGTCCTGCTGATCTCCGCTGGTATTGCAGGCTAGGCCGCCGGTGACCGTGGCAGTGGAGTTGTCACAGGCCGAGTAGATGTAATGCACATTGACGTTGCCGTTGACCGAGAACTTCCAGTCGCCGGCCTCCAGATCCAGGGCCTGTGCGCTTTGACTCACGCAAAAGCCTGCGGCTGCGGTTGAAATGACGAGTAAAGGAATGCGGCGCTTTGTCTTCATGACCTCTCCCGTATAAGGGCTGTGATTTCGCGCATCGACAGCGGACGTGGGTCCGCCACCGTCCTCCGCCTGCAGCCTCTCCTCACAAAAGTGCCGCGGCGGTGCCCGAAACATGGCAACGCATATGCCATGCGCGCCGATCGCGCAGCCGCTTGTTTTTTAGGGATTATTGTCAGCAGGCTGAACGTCCCGGGTGTATCCCCTGGGGCTGCACCGACACAGTGCGGCGCCGGGGCTGTGGCGTCAGCGTCTCGGCCGCGCAAAACAAAAGGCCCGTCCAGTGGACGGGCCTTTGCGGTGCTGCTTCGAGCGTCTCAGGCGTTCTTGGCGACCTGACGCCAGCGGTGCAGCAGCGGCTCGGTATAGCCGCTGGGCTGTTCGCGGCCCTTGAACACCAGATCGCAGGCGGCCTTGAAAGCCACGCCGTCGTAGCCCGGCGCCAGGGGCTTGTAGAAGGGATCGCCCGCGTTCTGCTGGTCCACCACCACCGCCATGCGCTTGAGGGTATCCAGCACCTGCTCCTGCGTGACGATGCCGTGATGCAGCCAGTTGGCCATGTGCTGGCTGCTGATGCGCAGCGTGGCGCGGTCTTCCATCAGACCCACGTTGTGGATGTCCGGCACCTTGGAGCAGCCCACGCCCTGGTCGATCCAGCGCACCACATAACCGAGAATGCCCTGGGCGTTGTTGTCGAGTTCCTGGCGGATCTCTTCGGCGCTCCAGTTCTTGTCGGCGGACACCGGAATGGTCAGCAGGGCATCGAGCAGATCGTCCTGCTGGCCTTCCATGCCGCGCTGCACGGCCTGCACGTCCACCTCGTGGTAATGCAGGGCATGCAGGGTGGCAGCGGTGGGCGAGGGCACCCAGGCGGTGTTGGCGCCGGCCTTGGGATGCACGATCTTCTGCTTGAGCATCTCGGCCATCAGGTCCGGCATGGCCCACATGCCCTTGCCGATCTGCGCACGGCCGCGCAGGCCGCAGGCCAGACCGATCTGCACGTTGCGCTTCTCATAGGCCTGGATCCAGGACGAGGTCTTCATCTCGCCCTTGCGGATCATCGGGCCGGCTTCCATGGCGGTGTGCATCTCGTCGCCGGTGCGGTCCAAAAAGCCGGTGTTGATGAACACCACGCGGCTGGCGGCGGCGGCGATGCAGGCCTTGAGGTTCGCCGAGGTGCGGCGCTCCTCGTCCATGATGCCGACCTTGAGCGTGTCGGCCTTCAGGCCCAGCAGCTGTTCGACACGCGAGAAGATTTCGCAGGCGAAGGCCACTTCGGCCGGGCCGTGCATCTTCGGCTTGACGATGTACACCGAGCCGCTGCGGCTGTTGCCGCCTTCGCGCTTGAGGTCGTGAATCGCAATCAGGCTGGTGACCACGCCGTCGAGGATGCCTTCCGGAATCTCGCGGCCCTCGCCATCGATCACGGCGGGGTTGGTCATCAGATGGCCCACGTTGCGCACGAACAGCAGCGAGCGGCCGGGCAGGGTCAGCGAGCCGCTGGCGGTGGTGTACTCACGATCCGGATTCATGGCGCGGACGAAGGTCTTGCCGCCCTTGGCCACTTCCTCGGTGAGCGTGCCCTTCATCAGGCCCAGCCAGTTGCGGTAGATCACCACCTTGTCGGCGGCGTCCACCGCGGCCACGGAGTCCTCGCAGTCCATGATGGTGGTGAGGGCCGCTTCCATCAGCACGTCCTTCACGCCCGCCGCATCGGTCTTGCCGATGGCGCTGTTGCGGTCGATCTGGATTTCGAAGTGCAGGCCGTTGTGCTTGAGCAGCACGGCCTTGGGCGCGGACGCCTCACCCTGCCAGCCGAGCAGCTGCGCGGGCGTCTTCAGGCCGGTGTTGCCGGAGGCCAGGCTCACCTGCAGCTGGCCGCCGACGATGGCGTAGGCGCTGGCGTCCTTGTGCGAGCCCTGCGCCAGGGGCGCGGCGCGGTCCAGGAACTCGCGTGCGAAGGCGATCACGCGTGCACCGCGCACCGGGTTGTAGGCGCCGGCGCGGGTGGCGCCATTGTCCTCGCCGATCACATCGGTGCCGTACAGCGCGTCGTAGAGGCTGCCCCAGCGCGCGTTGGCGGCGTTGAGCGCGTAGCGCGCATTCATCACCGGCACCACCAGCTGCGGGCCGGCTTGCTCGGCAATCGCGGCGTCGACGTTCTGCGTGCTGATTTTGAAATCGGCCGGCAGCGGCTGCAGATAGCCGATCTGGGTGAGGAAGGCGCGATAGGCCGCCATGTCGCGGATCGGGCCGGGGTTGGCCTTGTGCCAGCCGTCGATCTCGGCCTGCAGGCGATCACGCTCGGCGAGCAGCGCGCGGTTCTTCGGCGCCAGCTCGTGTACCAGCGCATCGAAGCCCGCCCAGAACGCGGCCGGGTCTACACCCGTGCCCGGCAGGGCTTCTTCATTGATGAAACGGTACAGGCTGCTGGCCACTTGCAGACGGTGGCTGGTCACGCGGTCGCTCATACGCTTGGATTCGCTCTTGATCAGGGCTTGGGGGCGGCGCGCCCTGCGGCGCCGCCGGGGCGCGGATTATAAGCCCTGCGGCGCGCCGGCTCGGCGGTCGCGGCGACACAGACCCTGTGTCAGAACGGGACGGTTGGCTAGAAGGCGTAAGCCAGGCTGAAGCCCAGATTGTCCCGATCCTGCATCAGATTGCGCGGTCCGCCGCCGGTGTAGGCCTGGTATTGCAGATTGAAGCTCAGGTTCTGCGTCAGGCGGCTTTCGAGCATCGCGTAGGCGGTCTTGCGTCCCGCCAGGTAGTTCGGGGTATTGGCCGAGGAAATGCCCTGCACGTCGTGGAAGAACAGCAGCGCCGGCTGCAGGTTCAGGCCCCACGGCAGCTGGTCGTAGCTCAGGCGCAGCAGGGCGCGGTAGCCCCAGGCATAGCGCGAGGCAAAGCCCCGGGTCTGCTGCGTGGGATTGATGCGCAGGCTGTTGGTCTGGCCCGCCGGGTCGCCGCTGCCGTCGGCGCCGGGGCTGTGATGCGTGCGGTCGCCCGCGCCCTCCAGTTGCAGCCGGTCGAGGCTGGGGCGATCGAAGATCTGGCTGCCACTGAGTTCCAGCACCATCAGCAGCGAGTCGGCGCCGAAGGGATTCTCCCCCGAGCCCAGCTGGCGGATGCCGGTGAGCGCGGACTGGCCCACCTGGAAGCGTTCGTAGCCGCGCACCAGGGCGTTCGGCGCGATGGTCTGGCCGCGATAGCCGCTGATAAAGTCCGGCACCGAGGTGCGGTTACCGGGGATCGTGAAGGGCGCAGCATTGCCCAGGGCCTGCAGCGGAATCGGGATGTCCTGCGCCGGAAAGGCCGGCGACTCCGCGGCGAAGATCAGATCGGAGACGGCGATCTGCAACGGCATGTTCGGTCGATAGGCGTATTCGCCGGCAATCGACCAGTGCCAGAGCGTGGTGTTGAAACTGGCGCCGATCAGATCGATGTCTTCCGGGTAATCCAGGAACGGCCGCAGCGTGTCCACCGGCAAGGGCTCGCGGCCGATGGGATTGAGCGCGCTGTTGAAGCCCTGGCAGACCAGCAGCGCGCTGGTGAAGGAGCCGGGCTGGCCCTGGCGCGTGCAGGACTCGTCGGCCGCGTAGGCGGACAGATAGGGCACGCGGCTGTGGTAGTGCAGGTAGTACAGGCCCAGCTCGGTGCCGCCGTTGAGGCCTTCGGCCAGATATTTCAGCTGCAGGCCGAACTGGCCCTGATCGCGCGGCTCGCCGTAATGCTCGGGCAGCAGATAGGCGGTGCGCGTGGAGCTGCTGATCAGGGCATTGGGCAGCGGCGGTGTGTATTGCCGCTGCGGGTCCTGCACATACTGGCCCAGGCCCACGATCACGAACTTGCCGCCGCCCAGCACATTGCTGGTCGAGAAGAAGCTGCCGGCGGTGTCGGGCAGCAGGCGCACCGACTGCAGCTGGTAGAACAGTTCGGCGGAAGCGCCGTCGAACAGTTCGGCATTGAGCGTCAGCGCCGGCACCGGTCGCAGATACTCGTTGACCTGCGCGCCCGGCATGCGCACCACGTTGGCGTCGTAAGGGTTGATGGCGGCCAGGGTGTTGAACTGCGTCAGCGAGGCCTCGCCCCAGTTGATCAGCTGATTGCCCAGGGTGAAGCCATAGTGCTCATTGTTCCAGGCGATGAAGGCTTCGCGCCATTTGAAGCCATGCGCGAAGCGCCCGCTCAGGCCGGAAGGGCGCGGCGTGCGCGCCGGCTGATAGAGCGTGTTGCTGTGGGTCTCGGTGAAGCCGCTGTTGACCGGGTCGTAGTAGAAGATGCCGCGCAGCTTGGCCTGCCAGTCGCCGTAGCTGAGCGAGAACTTGGGCGTGAACTTGCTGGTGGCGGCGATCAGCTGATAGCGGTCGTAATTGAGATCGCCATTGTCGCCATTGATGCCGGCGTACAGACCGCGCGCGGCGATCAGCCGCTGCGTCGGCGCCATGTCGCCGCTCAGCGACATGCAGTCGTCCGCGGCGCACAAGGTCTGCTGGCCGGGAACGTCGGTCTTGCCCAGCAGATCGGCATTGCGCGCTTCGAGGCGCAGCGCGGCGCCGGCGGTGAGCAGACCGCTGAAGCTCAGCTCGGTTTCGCCGAACTGCCAGCTCAGCTCTTCAGCCTCGACGCTGGCGATGGACAGCAGGGCCACCAAAGCCGCCATCAGCCGCAGGCTGCGGCGCATGCTGCTCATGTTCTCCTCCCTTGAGCCCGCGCTCATGGGCGCATGGGCATTGCTCTGCATGTGCTTATAACGGCGGCAGGCTGTGCAATCCAGACCTTGCGGGACATACTCTTGGCGCATCGGGACATCGATCTTCTGACTACAGCCGCATGAGCAGCGAACCGAGCACCATCAACACCTGGGCCATCGCCCTGGTGCGCACGCTGGATGCGCGTGGCCTGGACGGGCGCGCGCTGATGCGCGACGCCGGCCTGGACCCGCAGTTGCTGGACGATCCCAATGGCCGCGCGCCGCTGTCGGGCATGTCGCGGCTGTGGCGGCTGGCGGTGCAGGCCAGCGGCGATCCCTGCCTGGGGCTGAAGGTTTCCGCCTTCGTGCAGCCGGCCACCTTCCACAGTCTGGGCCTGGCCCTGCTCGCCAGCCAGAATCTGGAAGACGCGCTGCAGCGCTGCGCGCGCTTCTCGCGCATCGTCAGCAATGTCGCCGATGTGCGCGTGGAAGATACCGGCAGCGGCATCAAGCAGGTGGTGCGCTGGCTGGCCGATACGCCGGTGGTGGAAGAAGCCATCGATCTGCTGATGGCCTCCACGGTGAAGATCGGCACCCTGCTGCTGGGTCTGGGGCCGGCGCAGCTGCCGTTTCTCAAGCTGCGCCTGCGCCGCGGCGCCACGCCCGAGATGCAGCGTGAATTCGCCGCGCATTTCGGTTGCGGGATCGAATTCGCCGCCGAGGAGAACGCGCTGCTGGTGCCTTACGAATGGGCGCGGCGCACGCTGCCCATGGCCAATCCGCAGCTGGCGCGGCAGAGCGATCAGATCATCATGGATTATCTGTCGCGCTTCGACGCTGCGCGCCTGTCCGAGAAAGTGCGCGCCGAGCTGATCGCGCGTCTGCCGGCGGGCGAGCCTTCGCGCGCGGAGGTCGCCAGCGCCCTGCACCTGTCCGAGAAAACCCTGCAGCGGCGGCTGCGCGAGGAAGACACCAGCTACCAGCAGCTGCTCGACGAGATCCGCCAGGATCTGGCCACCAAATTCCTCGACGAGAACCGTCTCTCGGTCTGCGAGATCACCTTCCGCCTGGGCTTTTCCGACCAGAGCAGCTTCACCCGCGCCTTCCGCCGCTGGACCGGCCGCTCGCCCGGCGAGTTCCGCGCCCGCTAGTCAGGAACTGTCCCGCGACGCCCGGGCTTTGACCGGCACGGACAAGACGCCGCGCGCCCTGGCGGCCTAAGTTCAATCCCGATTGGGGGAGAAGGGGAAGGGGAATGCTAGCCGACCGCCTGCGACGCGCTTGGATCCCCAGCGCCGTGGTTGCGGTCTCGCGCTGGCGCCAGCCGCAGCGGCTGCTTTGGGGAAAGCACAAGCCGCTGCGGCTGGAGTTGTTTTTTGCTTTTGATGATCCCTATGCCGCCATCGCCCTGCCGGGCCTGCTGCGGCTCATCGCGCAGCGTCCGGTGCAGCTGCAGCTCTATCCCTTGCTGACGCGCGGCATCGCGCAGGATCCCGCCGCGCAGGCCCGTGCCCAGCAGGCGCTGATCGACGCCAGCCGCCTGGCGCGCCGAGTGCAGCAGCCCTGGTATCGCCATGCCGCCCTGAGTGCGGAGGACTGCGCGTTTCTCGCGCACTGGTGCGAGGCTGCACGCGACCAGAGCGCGCAGCAGGCCGCGTTCGCGGCCGAGGCCCTGCAGCTGCTGTGGCAGTACAGCGAGGGGCCGCTGAATCGCCAGCCCTATGCCGAGCTGTACCGGCGTCTGCTGCACCGCGAGCCGCCGCAGGCGCAGGCCTGCATGGCGGCGCTGGCCGCCAATGCGCAGCGTCTGCTGAAAAAAGGTCACTGGGAGTCGCCGGCGCTGTGGCTGGCCGGTGAATGGTTCTTTGCGCACGAACGTCTGCCGCAGATCGCCGCGCGTCTCGACGAGCTGAACGCGCGCGTCGGCAGCTGAGACCAGGGCATGCCTGCATCGCAAGTCGAGTTCTTCTTTTCCTTCCGCAGCCCGTATTCCTATCTGGCCGCGCCGCGCGTGTTCGAGCTGCCGGAGCGCTATGACATCGAACTGGTCTGGCGCGGCGTGCGGCCGATGGCCATGCGCGGCCAGCCGCTGCCGCGCGCCAAGCAGCTCTACATCCTGCGCGATGCCGCGCGCGAGGCGCAGCGCCTGGGCCTGCCCTTCGGGCCGATCTTCGATCCCCTGGGCGAGGGCGTGTGGCGCTGCCTGTGCATCGCCGAGTACGCGCAGCGCCAGGGCCACCTCGCGGTGTTCGTGAAGCGCGCCGCGCGTGCGATCTGGGGCGAGGGCTGCGATGTGCGTCGTGACGACCGTCTGCGCGAAATCTGCGAAGCCGCCGGTCTGGTCTGGAGCGCCTGCCGTGAGGCGATCGGCAATGCCGGATACCGCCAGCGTGTGGAAGACAACACCGCGCGCCTGGCGCAGCTGGGGCACTGGGGCGTGCCGACCCTGCATTATCAGAACCAGCTGTACTGGGGGCAGGATCGCATCGAGGATCTGGAAGGCGCGCTGCGCGCCGCCGGCCGCCTGCGCCGGGGGAGAGTGGCCGCATGAGACGCGCAAGCCTGCTGCTGTTGCTGCCGCTGATCGTGGCCGGCGTGCTCTATGCGCTGTGCGCGCCGCTGCTGGAGGCCGTCACCCGCCAGCGCATCGACGCCAATCTGCAACGCGTCGATGCGCGCCTGCTCGATGACGGCCGGCTGCATGTGCTGCTCTGCGGCACGGCGGCGGCGCTGCCGGATCCGGATCGCGCCGGTCCCTGCACGGCGGTGCTCGCCGGCGGCCAGTTCATTCTCATCGACGCCGGTCCGGGTTCCTGGCGCGTGCTCGACGGCCTCAACCTGCCGCTGTCGCGACTCTCCTCGGTGCTGATCACGCATCTGCATTCGGATCACATCGGTGAGCTGGGCGAGGCCATCGAGCAGAGCTGGATCGCCGGCCGCAAGCAGCCGCTGGATGTCTACGGTCCGCCGGGCATCGAGGACGTGCTGCAGGGTTTTGCGCAGGTCTATGCGCATGATGTGGGCTATCGCGTCGCGCATCACGGCGAGACCTACATGCCCGGTGCGGCGGCGCCGGCCCGCGCCCACCCCCTGGCGCCGCCGCAGGGCACGCAGGCGCAGCGCGTGTTCAGCGCCGGCGATCTGGAGGTCAGCGTGTTCGCGGTGGATCATGCGCCGGTGGATCATGCCTATGGCTATCGCATCCGCTATCGTGGCCGCACGGTCGTGATCAGCGGCGACACCAGACCGGCCGAGTCCGTGCGCGTGAACGCCCGGAATGCCGATCTGCTGCTGCACGAGGCGCTGTCCACGCGCTTCACCGAACGCGCCGTGCAGCGCGCGGCGGCGCTCGGGCAGGCGCGCACCGCCAAGCTCGCGCACGATGTCGGCGACTACCACACCACGCCCCTGCAGGCCGCGCAGCTGGCGCAGGCGGCGGGCGTCAAAGAACTGGTGCTCACGCATATCTTTCCGCCGCTGCCCAATGCGCTGGCGCGGCATCTGTTCCTCGAAGGCACGCGCGAGGTCTACAGCGGCAAGCTGCTGCTGGGTGAGGACGGCATGCGCTTTGATCTGTCGCCGCAGGAGTAAACCGATGTCGGAAGACAAACCCGCGGCGCTCAATCGCCGCGATTTCAACAAGCGTCTGGCGCTCGGTGGTGCCGCGCTGGCCGGTGCCGCGCTCGCCGGCAGTCCGCTGCAGAACGCCGCCCCGGCCGCCTTGCCCGGCGGCGCGCAGCGCCGCCCGAACATTCTGCTGATCGTCACGGATCAGGAGCGCGGCTGGAACGATCTGCCGCAGGGCCTGGGCCTGAATGCGCATGAATGGCTGCTGGAGCGCGGCACCGGCTTCAACAATTTCCAGGTTCACACCACGCCCTGTTCGCCCTCGCGCTCCTCGATCTACACCGGCCTGCACACCCAGCACACCGGCGTGACTTCCAACATCGGCGCGCCGCCCTTTCCCAAGCTCAAGCCGGTGCCGACCATCGGCCAGATGCTGCGCGAGCAGGGCTACTACACCGCCTACAAGGGCAAGTGGCATCTGAGCGATGTGCCCACCGGCGTGAACGTGCGCTACGGTCCGTTCCAGAGCGCGCACGAGGCCCTGGAGCCTTTTGGCTTTTCCGACTACAGCCACAACGGCATCGCCGATGGCGCCAACTGGACCGGCTACAAGTTCGACGGCGAGATCGCCTCCGATGCCGCGCAGTGGCTCGGGCACAAGGGCACGCAGCTGGACCGGCCCTGGTTCCTGGCGGTGAACTTCGTCAACCCGCATGACATCGTGTTCTTCGATGACGACGATGGGCAGCAGGCCGATACGCGTCTGGATCGCTACTTCCTCGCGCCGCTGACGCCGCCGCCGCGCGGCGGTGTGTATGAAAAGCTCTGGGAGCTGCCGCTGCCGCGCAGCTTCTACACGGACGATCTGAAGACCAAGCCCTGGGCGCATCGCTCCTACGTGGATTTCTGCAACGATCTCTACGGCCATCTGGACCGCCGCGACGAGCGCCGCTGGCGGCATTACCAGAGCTACTACTACAACTGCATCCGCGACGTGGACGCACATGTGCTGACGCTGCTGCAGACGCTGCAGGCTCTGAAGCTGGATCAGAACACCGTGATCATCTACACCGCCGATCACGGCGAGATGCTGGGCGCCCATGGTCTGCGCCAGAAGGGCCCGACCATGTACAAGGAAAACGTGCGCGTGCCCTTCATCGTGCGGCATCCCGAATACGCCGGCGGCGTGATGAGCGATGCTCTGGGCGGCACCATCGATCTGGTGCCCACGCTGCTGTCGATTGCCGGCGTCTCGGACGCACAGCGCGCCGCGCGTTATCCGCAGCTCAAGGGCGTGGATCTCACGCCGGCGCTGGCTTCCGCGAGCGCACGCACCGCGCGTGATCGATCCGGCGTGCTCTACGACTACAACACCACGCTGTACATCGATCCCGAAGGCGCGCGCACCATCATGGCCAATCATGAGGACGCCAGCTGGTGGTCGCTGTTCAAGGCCAATCTGAAAGAGGGCCGCCTGCATCCGCGCCTGGATCAGCCGGCACTGTTTCGCGGTGTGCATGACGGGCGCTACAAGTTCGCGCGTTACTTCAAGCCGGCCGAGCATCACATTCCCAAGGACTGGCAGACCCTGCTGGCACACAACGAGCTGGAGCTGTACGACACGCAGAGCGATCCCGACGAGGTGGTGAACCTCGCCGCGCAGCCCGAGGCGCACAAGGACTTGCTGCTGCAGCTCAACGCCAAGACCAATGCCCTGATCGCGCAGGAGATCGGCGAAGACGACGGCCGCGAACATCCGGGGCCGGATTTCATGTATCGGCTCTGAACGCCTGAGATGAGAGCCGCCCAGCGCGAAATGGCTTTGGAACTGCGCGACACGCAGCGTTTGTCCGCCCATCTGTTCCCTCTCCCCTTGCGGGAGAGGGCCGGGGAGAGGGGGCGACTGCCGCCTGATCTGGCGACGCGCCCCCTCTCCCCCGACCCCTCTCCCGCGAGGGGAGAGGGGAGTCAAGTGCGCGCACCATGACCGCGCGCGTCAGGCTCGGGGCTCTGATCTCGCGCAGCCTGCGCGAGCCCTTGCTGCAGTTCCTGCTGGCTGGCGCGGCGCTGTTGCTCGCGCAGCACTTCATTGCGCCGGCCCTCTCCGGCACGCAAAGCCCGGCGACGCTGATCGAACTGCCGGCCGCGCAGCTCGACAGCCTGCGCGCGAGTTATCGCGAGGCTTATGGTCGCGAGCCGGATGTGCAGCAGCTGCGCGAGCTGGCGCAGCGCTGGGTAGACGATGAAATCCTCTATCGCGAAGCCCTGGCCCTGGGCCTGGATCGCGGCGATCCCATCGTGCGTCGCGAGCTGCAGCAGAAGATGCGCTTCCTGCTGGAAGACAGCACGCCCTTGCCCGAACCCAGCGAGGCCGAGCTGGCGCAGTATCTGCAGACGCATGCGCAGCGCTACGCGCAGCCGCCGCGCTACCGCTTCGAGCAGGTTTATGTGAGCCGCGAGCGCAGCGCGGAGGGTGATGTGGCGGCGCGCGCAGCACGGCTGCAGGCCCGATTGCAGACACGGCCCGAAAACCCGCGCGGGCTCGGTGATCCGCTGCCCTTCACCGCGCCGCAGAACGCGCAGACCGCCAGCGAAATCCGCCGCCAGTACGGCAGCGCGGTGGCGCAGGCGCTGGAGACGCTGCCGCCCGGACAATGGTCGGCCCCCGTGGCCTCAGGCCTGGGCCTGCATCTGCTGCGCCTGATCGCGCGCGAGCCGGGCCGCGACGCAACCCTGGATGAGGTGCGCGCACGCCTGCGGGTGGACTGCCGGCAGGCGCAGCGCGAGGCCGCCAATCGCAAGACGCTCGAAGCCCTGCGCCAGCGCTATCGCGTGCAGCTGGCGCCGATCTCGTGAACCGTCTGCTGCTCGCGCTGCTGTGCCTGCTGCTGCTGGGTCCGGCGCGGGCGCATGAGATGCGGCCGGTGTTTCTGGGCTTGAGCGAGTTGCCGGATGCCAGCATCGAGGCGCGCCTGAAGCTGCCGGTGTTCCGCAGCGGCGATGTCGCAGCGCTGCAGCTCAAGCTGCCGGCGGACTGCCGCCATCTCGGCGCGCCCGAGAACAGCCTGAGCGGCGAAAGCCTGCTGCAGCGCTCGCGTCTGCGCTGTGCCCAGGGCCTCGATGGCCTGAGCCTGGAACTGCAGGGCTTCAGCGCCCTGGTGCCGGATGGCCTGGTCACTGCTCGCTTTGCCGATGGCCGCGAGGCCAGCTACGCGGTGAGCCGCGAGTATCCGCGTGTGCATCTCGAAGCGCAGGGCGTGCAGCAGCCGGCGCGGGGTCTGCTGGCCTATGTGCCGATCGGCATCCGCCACATCCTGCTCGGCCCCGATCATCTGCTGTTCGTGCTCGGCCTGCTGCTGGTCTGGCGGCGCAGCGGCGCGCGCCGCCGGGTGCTGATCGCCACCGTCACGGCCTTTACGTTCGCCCACAGCCTCACCCTCTCGCTGGCGGTGCTGGGCGCTTACAGCCTGCCGCCGGCACCGGTGGAAGCCTTGATCGCGCTGTCCATTCTCCTGCTGGCGGTGGAGCTGGCGCGCGCCGCCGGCAAACCGCCCGACACCCTGAGCTTCCGCAAGCCCTGGCTGGTGGCTTTCAGCTTCGGCCTGCTGCATGGCTTCGGCTTTGCCGGCGCGCTGCGCGACACCGGTCTGCCCGAACAGGCGCAGGCCTGGGCGCTGCTGCTGTTCAATCTCGGGGTGGAGCTGGGCCAGCTCGCGTTCATCGCCAGTCTGGCTGTGCTCCACGCGCTGCTGCGTCGTGCCACGCCGCTGCGGATGCCGCAGCTGGCCGGCGCCTTGCACCTGCTGATGGGCAGTGTCGCGGCGGCCTGGTTCATCGAGCGCAGCGCGCAGGTCCTGGGAGTCTGGAACGCATGAAGATCATCCAGCGGGTTCTGATCGTGCTGGGCCTGCTGCTGCTGGTGAGCTGCGGCAGCAGCGAGCCGGTGGCGGGCGGCAGCAATATTCCGCGCCCGCCGGCGGGCGGTTGCAGCGATCGCGTCGCCGGCATCAAGAACGCCTACTTCGGCGATCTGCATGTGCACACGCGCGATTCCTTCGACGCTTACTTCTTCAATTCCATCAACGGCCCGCGCGAGGCCTATCGCTTCGCCAAGGGCGAGCCGGCGGGCCTGCCTTCCGGTGATGATGATCCCAATACCGCGCAGCGCAGCCTGCAGCTGGACCGGCCGCTGGACTTCACCGCCGTCACCGATCACGCCGAGTATCTGGGCGACTTCCGCAGCATCTGCCAGGTCGGCGGTACGCTGCCCACCGGCGTGAATCCCGCCTGCAATCTCATCGGCAACAACACGCGCAACAACATCAACGCCCTGGTCAATGGCGACACGCCGTTCGCCACCAAGCTGATTCTCGCCGGCCTCACCGATCTGCCGCTGACGCGCTTTGCCTGGCAGCAGCAGGTGACGATCACCGATGAGGAATACGAGCCCTGCCGCTTCACGACGCTGCATGGCTATGAGTACAGCTCGCAGAAGAAAGGCCAGATGCTGCACCGGAACGTGATTTTCCTGGGCGACAACATCCCGAGTGATGTGTTCGGTTCCGAGCAGGTCACCGATGTGCTGATCGAGAACAACACCAACGACGAATGGCGGCTGTTCGATCATCTGCAGCAGAACTGCGTGCTGAAGGACGGCTGTCAGGCCCTGACCATTCCGCACAGCGCCAATCTTTCCGACGGCCGCATGTTTCTGGCCGCGCAGTCCGATGGTCTGCCGGTGGGCCGCAACGGGGATCCGCTGACCCTGGCCGATGCGCAGCTGCGCGCGGAGATGGATCGCGCCGTGGAGATTCATCAGCACAAGGGCAATTCCGAATGCGCGGTGGGCCTGGAAGGGCCGTATCTGCAGGGCGAGGAAAGCGCCTGCGACTTCGAGCTCAACAAGAGCGTGTGCACCGGCCTGCCCAACGATCCGCCGGTCTGTGCGCAGTACTGCCGCGGCGACGCCTTGAACGATCCGCCCTTCTGCAATTACCGCCAGCAGCCCACCTTCTCGGTGAGTCTCTGCGAAACCGTGGGCGTCGATGGCGGCTCCGGTCCGACCGAAAACTGCACGACGCCGCTGGACATGGTGCGCAATGCCCTGGCCGAAGGCCTGCTGATCAAGCAGGCCTTGAATGGCGTGAACCCGTATCGCCAGGCCTTCATCGGCTCCACCGATACCCACAATGGCACGCCCGGCAATGTGCAGGAGAAAGGCTGGAGCGGCCACGGCGGCGTGCTCGACGATGAGCCCAAGGATCAGCTCGGTTACTGGGTCTGCGACAACAAGAACGGTGATCCGGCCGATCCCGCCAGCTGCACGAACCGGCGTTTCCTCGATCGCGGCCGCGCCTTCAATCCCGGCGGTCTGGCCGGCGTCTGGGCGGAGCAGAACACGCGCGAGGACATCTGGAACGGGCTGCAGCGCGGCGAGAGCTTTGCCACCTCCGGTCCGCGCATCCGCATCCGCAGCTACGCCAGCTGGCAGGCGCCGCCGGACGACATCTGCCAGCGCCTGGCCAGCGGCGAGGATCTGATTGCGCAAGGCCTGCCCGGCGCGCGCATGGGCGCCGATCTGCCGGCGCGGCCCGAGGGTGCCGGCGCGCCCTATGTGGTGGTGTGGGCGATGCAGGACCCGGGCGGCGACACGCCGGGCACGCCGCTGCAGCGCATCGATCTGATCAAGGGCTGGTACGACAGCGACGGCAGACCCAAGGTCCGCGAGTACGCGGGCGTGGTGAAAACCCGCGATACGGTGCGGCCGCCCTCGCAGACGGATTGCAGCGTGCAGGCCGGCAGCCATCCGGCGCAGCTGTGCACCGTCTGGCGCGATCCGGACTTCATCGCCGGCCGTGACAGTTTCTACTACGCACGCGCCCTGGAAGTGCCCAGCTGCCGCTGGAGCGAGCAGCTGTGCCTGAGCAGACAGGTGGACTGCAGCCTGCTGTCGGCGGCCAATGGCATGTTCCCCGAAAGCAGCGGTCTGCGCGGTTACGAGGGTTGTTGCAAGATCGAAGGCGCGCCGGGGAGCTTCCATGGCGCGCGCACCTTCCATACCATCGAGGAGCGCGCCTGGGCTTCGCCGATCTGGTACGAGCCCAGAGCACGCTGAGCATAAAAATATTCGGGAAGCGGTCAACACCAGGGAAAGATATTTCCATGATGGAGGAGTTCAAATGCTGGAGAAATCGGAGTTCTGGCTCGCCCTGATGGCGGGCATGGTGCTGTTCTATTGCTATGCGCTGCTGCTGCTCGTGCAGGGTCTGCTGGAGCACAGCGTGCTGATGATTTCCCTGATTCTCCTGGCCGTGCACGCGCTGGAGATTCCGCTGGCGTCGCGAGCGGTGAAGGCGCGTGGCATCGGTCTTGGTCGCCTGCTGCTGCCGACCCTGCTGTTCGGCATCGTCTGGTGGCTGCCGGCGAGTCGCGGCACGTTCAGCGAGGCGCACAGCGCATGAGGGATTTTCGCGGCAAGCTGGCCTTGATCACCGGCGCCAGCAGCGGCATCGGTGAAGCGCTCGCCCTGGCGCTGGCCGCCGAAGGCGCGCAGCTGATCCTGAGCGCGCGCGACGAGCCGCGTCTGGCGCAGGTGCGTGCGCGCTGCGAGGCCCTGCGCGCCAAGGTCGAGGTGTATCCCGCCGAAGTCAGCGACGAGGCGCAGATGCAGGCCATGGCCGATGCCATCCATGCGCGCCATCCGGCGCTGGACATCCTCATCAACAATGCCGGCGTGGTGATGGGCGGTCTGTGCTGGCAGGTGGAGCCGGCGGACTGGCGGCGTCTGCACGAGATCAATGTCATGGGCGTGGTGCATGCGATCCGCGCCTTCGTGCCGCGCATGGTCCTGCGCCGCAGCGGCCATGTGGTGAACATGGCTTCGGTGTCCGGCTATGTCGGCGCGCCGGGCATGGCCACCTACAGCGCCAGCAAGTTCGCGGTGATGGGCCTGAGCGAATCGCTGCGCCGCGAGCTGCGCCGTCATGGCGTGGGCGTGAGCACGATCTGTCCCGGTTTCGTGAAGACCCCGATCCAGAGCAAGGTGAAGCTGGTGGGGGATCTGGACACGCCGGCCGGCCGCGCCCGAGTGGATCGCGATTTCGCCCGCACCACACTCACCGCCGAGCAGGTGGCGCAGCGCACGCTCAAGGCCATCCGCCACAACGAGGCCGTGGCCAGCATCGGCCGCGAGGCCGTGATGGCCAACTTCGCCAAGCGCTGGATGCCGGGCCTGCTCGACAAGGTGCTGGGATGAGCGCGCCGGAAGTCACGCTCTATGCCTTGCCGCACTCCTACTACAGCGGCAAGACCCGCGCCTATCTGCGCTACAAGCGCATCCCGTATCGCGAGGTGGTGTCCACGCTGCGGGTGTTTCACAGCTTCATCATTCCGCGCACCGGCGTGAAGTTCATTCCGGTGATTCAGACCGACGATGAAGTGGTGATCCAGGACAGCACCGAGACCATCGACTTCCTGGAGCAGCGCTATCCGGATCATGGCGTGTATCCGGCCACGCCGCGCCAGCGGCTGGTGTCCATGCTGCTGGAGCTGTACGGCGATGAGTGGCTGATCATTCCCGGCATGCATTACCGCTGGAGCTTCTGGCACGAGCGCGAGCACATCAACGAGGTGCTGGAAAACTTCGGCCTGCTGCTCTCGCCCAGGGCGCCGCGCTTCATCCGCCGCCTCGCCGGCAAGCGCTTCTGCCAGCCCTTCAATGGCGCGCTGCCCATGCTCGGCGTCACGCCGCGCAGCATCCCGGCGGTGGAACAGGCTTATGAACGTCTGCTCGACCAGCTCAATGCACACTTCGCGCAGCACGATTACCTGCTCGGCGGCCGCGCCAGCATCGGCGACTTCGGCCTGATCGGTCCGCTCTACGCGCATCTGGGCCGCGATCTGTATCCGCTGGCGCTGATGAAGCGCCGCGCGCCCAAGGTTTACGAATGGGTGCAGCGCATGAACAGCGAGCAGCCGCGTTACGGCGCCTTCCTGCCGAACGATGAAATTCCCGAGACCCTGCTGCCGGTGCTGCGCGATGTGTTCAGCGCACAGTTCCCGGTGCTGCGCGATACCGTGGCCAGGCTGGACGCCTGGATCGCCGCCAATCCTGCGCGCCAGAAGCTGCCGCGCGTGATCGGCAAGCATCGCTTCGTGCTGGAAGGCGTGGAGGAGGAGCGCGGCATCTTTCCCTATGTGCAATGGATGCTGCAGCGCGTCCTGGACGACTATCGCAGCCTGGATGCAGGCGAGCGCGCCAGCGTCGATGCGCTGCTGGCGCGGGTCGGGGCGCCGGACGCCTTGCAGATCGGGATCCGGCACCGGGTGAAGCGCGAGCGCAACCGGCTCTGGGTCGAGACGTGAGTCAGGCGCCGTACACGCTTTATCTCTTCTGGATCTCCTACTTCAGCGGCAAGCTGCAGGCCTATCTGCGCTACAAGGAGATTCCCCACGTCTGCGTGGAGCCGCAGTGGCGCGGCGCGCTGCTGCACGAGATCCTGCCCAACACCGGTCTGATGAAGGTGCCGGTGCTGCGCACGCCGCGCGCGGAGTGGCTGGCCGACTCCACGCCCATCATCGAGCATCTGGAGCATGAGCATCCGGCTGGCGCGGTGCTGCCGGATGATCCCGTGCAGGCCTTCTTCTGCCGCCTGCTGGAAGACTATGCCGATGAATGGCTGTGGCGGCCGGCCCTGCATTACCGCTGGAGCCATGCCACGGACGCGCACGCCTACTCGCGGCGCTTCGCGGAGAGCTTTCTGTCCTCGCATCCTGCACCCAAGTGGCTGCTGGCGATGATGGTGCGCGAGCGCCAGCGCCGCATCTATGTGCGCGGCGATGGCGTCAGGGCGGACACGCGTGCGCATGTGGAGTCGGTGTACCTGAATACGCTGGATCGCCTGCAGGCCATCTTCGCGCAGCAGCCCTTCCTGCTCGGCGACCGGCCTTGCCTGGCGGACTTCGGTTTCTTCGCTTCCATGTTCCGACACTTCAGCCTGGACCCCACGCCCAGCCTGATCATGCAGCAGCGTGCGCCGGCGGTGTTCGCCTGGGTGGCACGGCTCTGGAACACGCGCTGCAGCGAAGTGTCCGCGCCGTGGCCGGCGCCGGGCACGCTGCCCGCGCTCTGGCAGCCGCTGCTGCGCGATGTGGGCGAGGCTTATCTGCCTTACCTGTTGGCCAATGCCCGCGCCTGGCGCGAAGGCCGCCGGCATTTCGATTTCGAGGTGCAGGGCGCGTGTTATCGCAAGCTGCCGGTGGTGCAGTACCGCGTCTGGTGTCGTGAACAGCTGCAGGCACATCACCAGGCCCTGGCGCCGGCGGCGCGCGCGGCGGTGGATGTGCAGCTGCAGGCCTGCGGCGCGCTGCAGTTCCTGCTCGCGGATGGCCGCATCGAGTCCGGCTTGTATCGCGATTGCCAGCCGCCCTTCTGCCGGACCCTGCAAGTGGGGCGTCTGGAAACGCTGCGGCGCTTCTTCACCGGTACCCACTGGCAGTTTCCCAAGCTGAGCGCGCGCCGCGCGCGCTGATCCGGAGTCCTCTCGCATGCCCCGCTTATCCATCCTGCTGCTGCTGAGCCTGCTCGCGGCCTGTGAGCGCGCGCCGTCCAAGGCTGCAAGTGCCGTGGCCGCGCCCGAGGCCCTGCGCGCCCATAGCGAGGAATTCAAGCCGCAGCTGATCGAGGCCGCGCCCGGCGTGTATCAGGCCATCGGCTACGGCATCGCCAACTCGATCATGATCGAAGGCGAGGACGGCCTGATCATCGTCGATACCATGGAATCGGCGCAGGCCGCGCAGAAGGTGCTGGCGCTGTTCCGCCAGCGCAGCGACAAGCCGATCAAGGCCGTGGTCTACACGCACTCGCATCCCGACCACATCGGCGGTGCTGCGGTGTTCGCGCCGCCCGGCAGCGGCATCCCGGTCTACGCGCAGCAGGACGTGGCGCGCAATATGGACAAGACCGCGGCGGAACTGCGCGCCGCCATCACGCGCCGCTCGCTGCGCATGTACGGCAGCTATCTGCCGGAAGGCGAGCGCCTGAATCTGGGCATCGGCGGCTTTCTGGACCTGCATGCCGACTCGCAGCTGGCGACGCTGCGGCCGACGCGCACCTTCGATGCGCAGCTGGAAGACACCGTGGCCGGGGTGCATTTCCAGCTGGTGCATGCGCCGGGCGAAACCGCCGATCAGCTCTACCTGTGGCTGCCCGAGCGCGGCGTGCTGCTGTGCGGCGACAACTTCTACCGCAGCTTCCCCAATCTCTACACGATCCGGGGCACCAGCTATCGCGATCCCAGGCTCTGGGCCGAGTCCCTGGATCGCATGCGTGCGCTCAAGGCGCGCTATCTGGTGCCCAGCCACACGCGGCCGCTCAGCGGCGAGGCGGCGATTGCGCAGGCCCTGACCGACTATCGCGACGCCATCCGTTATGTCTACGACCAGAGCATCCGCCTGATCAATCGCGGCCTCACGCCCGATGAGATCGCCGCGCAGCTCACGCTGCCCGCGCAGCTGGCGGCCTCGCCTTATCTGCAGCCCTTCTACGGCAAGCCCTCGTGGAGCGCGAAGAGCATCTTCACCGGCAATCTCGGCTGGTTCAGTGGCGACGCCGCCGCGCTGCAGCCGCTGCCGCCACAGGCGGAAGCGCAGCACATGCTCAAGCTCGCCGGCGGCGCGGCCGCCATGGATGTGCAGATCCAGGACGCGCTCGCCGCACAGGACTGGCAATGGGTGCTGCAGCTGTCCGGCTATGTGCTGCGCGTGAATGCCGGCAATGAATCCGCGCGCAAGGCCCGCATCGCCGCGCTGCGTGCGCTCGGCGCCGCCGAGGCCAATGCCCCGGCCCGCGACTGGTACTTCAGCGCCGCACGCGAGCTCGCCGGCGAGATCAAGCTGCCGAGCCGCGAGGCCAGTCCCACGCCGCAGATGCTGGCGGCGATGCCGCTGTCGATCTTCTTCGACGGCATGGCGGTGAACCTGCACGCCGAGGACTGCCTGGATCGCGTGATCCGCGTGGCCTTCGAGTTTGAAGGCAGCGATGCGCGTTACACCTACATCGTGCGTCGTGGCGTTTCCGAAGTGCTGCCGGGCATCGCGCCGGACGCCGAGCTGCAGGTGCGCGTCAGCGAACAGGCGTTCAAGGAAACCCTGGCGGGTCTGCGCAATCCGGCGCTGGCGGTGGCCAGGGACTTCTCCGTGGTGAAGGGCAACAAGCTGGAGTTCGTGCGCTTCATGCAGCTGTTCACGCCGGAGTAGGCGGCCGACCGGCGGAGTTGCAAGGACAGCCTAACAAGTGATAGGTAAGCCTTGTTGCCATTTTGCCGGAGAGCGGTTTGTGAACACCTTTGTCCAGGCCCGCCAGTTTCTGCTCGATCATCGCGAGGACTATCAGGCTGCCTATGCCGGGTTTCGCTGGCCGCGGCTGCAGCAGT
The DNA here is from genome assembly GCF_900111015.1 of Solimonas aquatica. Taxonomy (GTDB): domain Bacteria; phylum Pseudomonadota; class Gammaproteobacteria; order Nevskiales; family Nevskiaceae; genus Solimonas; species Solimonas aquatica. The sequence continues at coordinate 88,255 of NZ_FOFS01000012.1, forward strand.
TCAACTGGGCGCTGGATTACTTCGATGTGCTGGCCCAGGACAATGCCGCGCCGGCGCTGTGGATCGTGGACGAAGACGGCAGCGAGCACCGCCATACCTACGCCGAGCTGTCGCGGCTTTCCAGTCAGGCGGCCAACTGGCTGCGCGCGCAGGGCGTGCGCCGCGGCGACCGCGTGCTGCTGATGCTGGGCAACGAGCCGGCGCTGTGGCAGGCGATGCTGGGCCTGATGAAGCTGGGCGCGGTGGTGATTCCGGCCACCACGCTGCTGACACCGGAAGATCTGCAAGACCGCTTCGAGCGCGCCCGGGTCGGCCATGTGATCGTCGGCGCGGCGCAGATTGCGAAGTTCGAGGCCTTCCCGGGGCCGTATACGCGCATCGTGGTCGGCGAGGCGCCCGCGCCCTGGCGCAGCTTCGCCCAGGCACAGAACGCCAGCGCGCAGTTCACGGCCGATGCGCCCACGCAGGCCAGCGATCCGCTGCTGCTCTACTTCACCTCGGGCACCACCTCCAAGCCCAAGCTGGTGCTGCACAGCCACCAGAGCTATCCGGTGGGGCATCTGTCCACCATGTACTGGCTGGGCCTGAAGCCTGGCGACATTCATCTCAACATCTCGTCGCCGGGCTGGGCCAAGCACGCCTGGAGCTGCTTCTTCGCGCCCTGGAACGCCGGCGCCTGTGTGTTCATCTTCAACTACCAGCGCTTCCACGCTCCGCAGCTGCTGGAGACGCTGGTGCGTTACGGCGTCAGCTCGCTGTGCGCGCCGCCCACGGTCTGGCGCATGCTGGTGCAGGAGGATCTGCAGGCCTATGCCGTGCGCCTGCGCGAGCTGATCGGCGCCGGCGAGCCGCTCAATCCGGAAATCATCGATCGCGTGCGCCAGGCCTGGGGCATCACCATCCGCGACGGTTTCGGCCAGACCGAGACCACCGCGCAGATCGGCAATTCACCGGCGCAGCGCGTGAAGTCCGGCGCCATGGGCCGGCCGCTGCCTGGTTTCGAGATCGCCCTGCTGGACGCCGACGGCAATCCGCGCGAGGAAGGCGAGATCGCCATCCGCCTCAAGGACAGACCCTTGGGGCTGACCATCGGCTACGACGGCGATGCCGCGCGCAGCGCCGCCGCACTGGGCGGCGCGTACTACCGCACCGGCGACATCGCCATGCGGGACGGCGAGGGTTACTACACCTATGTGGGCCGTGCCGACGATGTCTTCAAATCCTCGGACTACCGCATCAGCCCCTTCGAGGTGGAGAGCGTGCTGATCGAGCATCCGGCCGTGGCCGAGGCGGCCGTGGTGCCCAGCCCCGATGACCTGCGCCTCTCGGTGCCCAAGGCCTTCGTGATGCTGCGGCATGGGCACGTGGCTTCGCCGGAGCTGGCCGCCGACATCCTGGCCTTCACCGCCGCACGGCTGGCGCCGTACAAGCGCATCCGCCGCCTGGAATTCGCGGAGCTGCCGAAAACCATTTCCGGCAAGATCCGCCGCGTGGAACTGCGCGTGCAGGAGATGCAGCGCCAGGACGAGCGACGTCGCGCGCAGGAATTCTGGGAACAGGATTTTGCCGGACGCGTGTCATAGCCGGCGCTGTCCGTCGCCTGCGCTCGCGCAGCGGCACTGCGGCACAGTTGCGCCACGCCGCGCAGTGCGAGGATCGGCCTCGCCATCACCCAGCCAAGGAGTGCTGACTCGCCATGCTCACCGCCACGCAAAAAAAGACCGCGCAGGCCATCGTCAACATTTTTGAGACCGGCGTCGCGCTGGGCGAGTACGGTGATGTCACGCTCATTGCCGGCGACACCGGTCATCTCACCTTCGGCCGCTCGCAGACCACGCTGGGCTCGGGCAATCTCGCCATGCTGCTGGCGCGCTACTGCGCCAATGCCGGCGCGCGCTTTTCCGCGCAGCTCAAACCTTATCTGCCGCGTTTCGAGGCCTGTGATCTGAGCCTGGATCACGAGCCGCATCTGCACAACATCCTGCGCGCCAGCGCCGACGATCCGGTGATGCGCGAGACCCAGGATGTGTTCTTCGACGAGGTCTACTGGGCGGCGGCCGAGCGCGCCGCCAAGTCGCTGGGCATCGTCACGCCGCTGGGCATGGCGGTGGTGTACGACAGCATGGTGCATGGCGCCTTCAAGCTGATCCGCGACCGCACCAATGCCAAGTGCGGCAGCCCGGGCAGCGCCGGTGAGCAGGCCTGGATCAGCGAATACGTGGCGCAGCGCGACGCCTGGCTGCGCAACAATCCGCGCGCCGATCTGCGCGGCACCGTGTATCGCATGGAAGCGATGCGGCGCCTGATCGAGCTCAAGGAGTGGGGCCTGGATCTGCCGCTGGTGGTGCGCGGCGTGGAAGTGTCCGCCGCCGCGCTCAGCGCCACACCGCCGCACTGCTACGACGGCCCCGCGCCCGGCAGCCGCGCGCTGGGTCTGCAGAGTCCGCTGGCGCGCGGCCTGGACGTGCGCCTGCTGCAGCTTGGCCTTTCCGCGCAGGGCGCCGAGATCAAGGCCGATGGGGTGTTCGGCAAGAGCAGCGGCGAACACATCAAGACGTATCAAAAGAAGAAAGGCCTGCCGCCGACCGGCATTGCCGATGCGGCGCTGGTGCTGGAGATCGTCGGCTGATGGCCTGCGCGCTGGTGCACCTGGACGTGCAAGCTGCACTGGCATTCCCTGGTAGGCGCCCGCATAGTGTGACGGGATCCGTAGCGGAGCGGTGTCGATGTCCGAGTTGATTCTCCACACCTTCGACTGGGTGCCGGAAATGCCGCGCGGCTATGTGCGCGACCTGCGTGTGCGCTGGGCGCTGGAGGAGGCGGGCCTGAGCTATCGCGTGCAGGGCGAGTCCATGCGTCAGCGCGAGGCTGCGCATTACCTGCATCAGCCTTTCGGGCAGGTACCCTGGCTTACCGATGGCGAGCGGTCGATCTTCGAAAGCGGTGCCATCCTCCTGCATCTGGCGCAGCGCAGTGCAGCGCTGATGCCGGCGGAGGCCCAAGGCCGCGCCGAGGTCACGCAATGGGTGTTCGCCGCGCTCAACTCCGTGGAGATGGCCAGCCTGCCCTGGTCCATCTTCGTGTTCTCCGGCTTTTCCCGCGATACGGACGAGTGGCGGGCCCTGGACGGTTTCCTGCAGTCACGGCTGTTTTTTCTGGAGCAGGTGCTGGCCGGGCGGCAATGGCTGGCAGGCAGCTTTTCAGTGGCCGACATCCTGATGGCCGATGTGCTGCGCCTGCCGCAGCGCTTCGAGCGCCTCGGCGAGTTCCCCGCCTGCCGCGACTACCTCAGCCGCGCCACCGCGCGCCCGGCTTTCATCAAGGCGCATGCCGATCAGCTGGCGCATTTTGCGAAGGCGGATTGAGCGGCGCGAGGCTTACTGCAGTTCCTGCGCCGCATAGTTCTCGCCGATCGACATCGCGCAGATGCGCGACAGATGCGTGTAAGGCAGGCCGGTTTCATCGGCCCAGTGATTGAACTGCGCCTGCACCCGCGCCAGATCGCCTTTCGACTTCACCTCCGGCGCGATATCCAGACCGGCATCGCGCAGACAGGCAACCACGTCGCCCGACAGCACGAAGCCATCCCAGCCCAGAAAGCGCAGCAGCATCTGGCCGGTGTTGCCGCCCAGGCGGCTGCCGCGTCGCGCCAGCGTGGCCAGCAGACCGATCTGATCGGAAGCCGGCCAGCTCGCGAGAAAACGGCCGAAGCTGTCGTGCTCCTGGGCGATGGCGCAGACGAAGCGCGCGTTGTCGCGCACCGCGAGGATCTTGGCGCTGTTGCGCACGATGCGCGTATCAGCCTTGAGCTTGGTCCAGAAGGCGTCCGGCCGGGTCGCCAGCTTGTCCGGATCGAAGCCGAGAAAAGCCTGCTCGAAACCCGGCCATTTCGCATCGATCACCCGCCACGCGAAGCCGGCGCAGAACACCCGCTTGCTCATTTGCGCCAGCACCGCCGCGTCGGAAAGCTGCGCCAGGGCCTTGCGCTTGGCCACCACCGGCAACAGCTTCTTGAGCGCCTTGGCGCCGCCCTTGCGTGCTTCGGCGCGCGCGCGGATCGGGGCAAATGGAATGCTGCGCGTGCTGCTCATGCTTGCTGGCTCCCCGATGCGCATAAAGCCGCGCCGCAGCATGTCAGGCGGCCGGATTTCCCTTGAGTGGTGGGCCCTCTGGGACTTGAACCCAGAACCAACGGATTATGAGTCCGCTGCTCTAACCGATTGAGCTAAAGGCCCGGTCTGCGCGGCGCGCCATCTTAAGGCCTCGGCGGAGGAAATCGAAGAAGGTCGCGCGCGGCGCGGCCCTCAGGCCAGCGGCAGCTCGATGCGCACGCGCAAGCCGCCTTCGCGACGGTTCTGCGCGAGGATGCGGCCGTGCAGGGCTTCGATCACGCGCTTGCTGATCGCCAGGCCCAGGCCGTAGCCGCCGCTTTCGCGCTCGCGGGCGCGGGAGACGCGTACGAAGGGTTCGAACACCGCTTCGAGCTGGTCCTCGGGAATGCCCGGGCCCTGGTCCTCGATGTCGATCAGCGCGCACTGCCGCTCGCTGCGCAGGCGTAGGCTCACCCGGCTGTGCTCGGGCGCGTGGCGCAGGGCGTTGCGCAGCACGTTTTCGATGGCGCTGTGCAGCAGATTGGCCTGCGCCTTCACCTGCAGGCCGGGCGACAGCTCGCTGAGCACTTCGATGTGGCGCGCGGCGGCTTCGAAGCGGGCGTCCTCGCAGATGCTTTCCAGCAGCTCGTCCAATGCCAGCTGTTCTTCGCTGGCGGCGGTGTTCTGGTGCTCCAGTCGTGCCAGCAGGATCAGCTGGCCGATCAGCTCGTCCAGGCGGGCGGTTTCCTGTTCGATGCGATCGAAGTGCTGCGCCTGATGGGTGTCGCGCGCCAGCTCGGTGGCGATCTGCAGGCGCGCTAGGGGCGAGCGCAGCTCGTGCGAGACATCGCGCAGCAGCTGGCGCTGCGCTTCGATCAGGCGTTGCAGGTGCTCGGCCATGAGATTGAAGTCCTGCGCCAGTTCACCGATCTCGTCGCGACGCGCGACCACGCCGGCCGGGATGCGCGCCGTCAGCTGGCCCTTGGCCACCGCGCGGCTGGCTTCGCGCAGCGCGCCGATCGGCTGGGTGAGACGCCGCGCCAGATACCAGGCCAGGATGCTCATCACGGCGATGCCGATGCTGATCAGCAGCAGGGTGTCCATGCGGCGCATGTCGTCGCCGCGCGGCGGCGGCAGCACGGCAATCCAGCGGTAGCGGCGCCCGTCTTCGGCAATCACCGTGGTGGAACGCAGGATGCCGCCGCCGGGCAGCAGCACGCCGCTGCGGCTTTCGCTGACGGCCGCCAGGGCCTCACGCAGCCGTGGCGGCGGGGTCAGGCCGCGTTCCACCACCGGCAGCCCGCGCTCGTCGAGCAGCATGCGCCAGATGCCGTCGTTGCGGCGCATGTGCCGCAGCCAGTGTTCCAGTGCCTCGTCGCCGAGCTGCAGCTGCTGCAGCGCCAGCTGGGCCTCTTCGCGACCGTCGTACTCGTTCTGGCGCAGGCGCCAGAGCTGCGCGCCGATGGCGAAGCTGATCAGCACCGTGGCGACGATGGCCAGGCTGAAGAACAGGGTGAGGCGGGCGCGCAGACGCATGAGTGCTCAGCCGGGCCTGGCGTAGAGATAACCGCGATTGCGCACCGAGCGCAGGCGCGCGCTGCCGTCGCCGTGCGGACCCAGCTTCTGGCGCAGACGGCTGATGTGCATGTCGATGGAGCGGTCGAAGCTGCCGAGGCGGCGGTTGAGCGCGCGCTTGGACAGTTCTTCCTTGTTGACGATCTCGCCGGCCTGCTCGACCAGCACGCGCAGCACGTCGAATTCGGCACCGGTGAGGTCCACGGCGCGGCCGTCGACGCGCACGCCGCGCGAGGCCGGCTGCAGCTCCAGATCGCCGCAACGCAGCGGCGCCAGCTCCGCACCGGCCAGCTGCGTGCGGCGCAGCACCGCGCGCAGCCGGGCCGCCAGCTCGCGCGGGTTGCAGGGCTTGGCCACGTAGTCGTCGGCGCCCAGCTCCAGGCCGACGATGCGGTCGACGTCCTCGCCGCGCGCGGTGAGCATCACCACCGGAATGCGGTGGCTGGCGCGCAGCTTTTCCAGCACCTGGAAGCCGTCGGCCTTGGGCATCATCACGTCCAGCACCAGGGCCGCATGGCCGCCGCGCTCCACGGCCGCGATCGCCGCCTGGCCGTCGTGCACGGCGGTGACGGCGAAGCCCTGGCCGCGCAGGTATTCGCCGAGCAGCTCGCAGAAGCCGGTGTCGTCGTCGGCGAGCAGGATCGGAATGCTGGCGTCGTTCATGCGCGGGGCTGGAAACAGGGCGCGGACACCTTAGAACCTATCCGTGAATTGCGCACGTCTGCGACGGAGGCCCCAGTAAAACCAACTGGGCCGCAGGGCAGGGCGGCAGACGCGCCGCTTGGTGATTCCAAGCCAGCGGCGGCGGCCGGACGCAGCCACCACCGCAAGCCGCCCGCAGGCCCGAGCCCGGGGCTCAGGAGCGGTCCTCGCCGTCGCGGCGGTGCTCGCGGCGCTCTTGCAACTGTTCGCGGCGCTCCGCCAGACGCGACTGCAGGGTCTTGGCCTGTTCCGGGCTCAGCTGCGCCACCAGTTCGGCGGTGACGCGGGCGTCGAAGCGCAGGGTTTCCTGGGCCAGACCGGCGGCGTCCCCGGCCAGCTTGTCGACCTTCTTGCGGTAGTCCGGCGCCAGCGGGTCCAGATCGGCGAAGGCCTCGTGCAGGGCGAAGCGGCGTGCCATCAGCTCGCGATGCGGCGCGCGGTTCTTCTGCATCAGCTCGTGGATCTTGTCGCGCTGCGCCTGGCTCAGGTCCAGACCGCGCAGCAGGCGCAGCACCGGCGCGCCTTCCGGCCCGGGGCCGCGGTCTTCGCCGCGCCAGTGGCGCGGTCCCCGGTCGCCGCGCTCGCCGTCACGCGGGCCGTGGCAATGCGGATGCTCAGGCGGGCCGTCTGCGTCGGCCGGGGGTGCTTCAGCGCTGGGCGGCGCGGCGGCGGCCAGCGTGGAGGCGGTCAGGCTGCCGGTGCCGGCCAGGCACAGCAGCAGGACGGCAAGCGGGCGGGGGGTGTTCATGGTGGGGGCTCCGGTACGCCAGGTATCTATGGCGTCCACGTTATAGGGCCGCTGCGTGCAATGATGCTCTGCCAGTTTGTAAAGAATGGTAAAAACCCCTCGGATGCCGGCCGGTTTGTGCGGCGGCGCAAACAGTCTTTACAATGGTTTGGCGCGAGGTTCTGCAGGGACTTGCGAGCAGGCAGGCGCATGACGATTCGGCTAAAACTGATCTTGGTACTGATCCTGGTCAACCTGGCCATTGTGCTGGCGGGACTGGTGATGGTGCCCACGCTTGATGTCGGTCGCGACATCGAGGCGCATTTGCTCGGTCGCAGCAATCGTGTGTCGATGGCGGTACTGGTGCAGCGCGCGCTGCTGTCCCTGCATCAGGAAGCCAATTCGCTGCAGGAATCGGTGCAGGCGCAGGAAGATCCCACGCCGCATCTCGAACGTCTGCGCGCCGCCAAGACCGTGGTGGTCAGCCAGTTCGCCTTCATGCCGGTGCACGACGACGAGCCGGTGAGCGAGCTGCGGCGTTTCGTCGCCGAACGCAGCGCGCAGCTCGATCCCCTGCTCAGCCCGCCCATCGACGAGGCGCGCGCCCGGCAGATCGGGGTGCTCGCCGATGCGCTGTTCCAGCGCACCTTCCGTGATCTCGCCGCCCTGCAGGAGCAGGATGTGGCGATGAACATGGTCAGCGTCAGCAACGGCCTGGCGCAGATGCGGCGCGGCCTGATGTTGTCGCTGACTGCGGTGTTCGGCTGTCTGCTGCTGGTGGCCGCCACCTCGCTGCTGGCCTGGCGCCGCCTGATCGCACCGCTGGGCGTGATGTCGGCCAACCTCAACGCGGTGCTGCTGGGCCGCGAGCCGGAACTGCCCATGCGCGAGACCGCCGATGAGTTCGGCGACATCGTGCGCGCCATGCGCCGCATCCAGTCGCAGGCCGACCAGATCCGCCGTATCGCCTATCTGGATCCGGGCACGCATCTGCCCAACCGCAACAGTCTGGAAGCCGAGCTGCGCGAGGTGCGGCGCCTGCGGCCGATCGACGGCTCGCACGGTCTGATCGTGATCTGCCTGAATCTGTACGGCACCATCCGCTCCGGCTTCGGCCTGCGCCTGGCCGAGACCATGATGCGCAATGCCGGCGAGCGCCTGCGCAACCTCGATCCCCTGCCCACGCAGGTGTTCCGCATGGACTCCGACATTCTCGCGGTGCTGGTGGACCGCGGCAGTGCCGAGGCGGTGACCCGCGCCGATCTCAAGCGCGTCGCGGCCGAGGCCATCAAGCGTCTCTCGCAGCCGCTGGAGGTGGACGAGCAGCGCTTCCTGGTCGAGCCCAGCGCCGGCGCCGCCAATTACCCGGACGACGCCCGCGACCCCGAGGAATACATCAACGTCTGCCTGGAGGCCCTGCGTCTGGCGCGCGGCGACGGCAGCGGTCATCTGCGTTTCGGCGAGCGCGGCCATACCCACCGCCTGCGCCGCCATCTGGCGCTGGCCGAGCAGATCCGCAGCGGCCTGCGCGAAGGCCAGTTCGTGCCCTATTTCCAGCCCATCGTCGACGTGGCGCGGCGCAAGGTGATTGGCGTGGAAACCCTGGTGCGCTGGCGCCAGCCGGACGGCCGCGTGATTCTGCCGGCGGAATTCATTCCCATCGCCGAAAACTCCGATCTGATCGAGGAAATGACCCGCAGCGTGCTGGGCCGCGCCTGCCGCAGCGCCCGGGTCTGGCGCGAGCAGGGGCTGGAGATCACCCTGGGCTTCAACCTCTCGGCGCGCATGCTGCGCATCAACGTCATCGATACCATCCGCCGCGTGCTGCAGGAGACGCAGCTGCCGGCGGAGCTGCTGGCGGCGGAAATCACCGAGACGGCCTTGATGGGCAATGTCGAGGACGTGGGCGCGGTGGTGTCCGGCATGCACGGCATGGGCCTGCGCATCGTGCTGGACGATTTCGGCACCGGTTATTCCTCGCTGGCGCATCTGAACCGCTTTGCCGTCGACGGGCTGAAGATCGATCATGGCCTGATGCGTGACGCCACCCGCGAGCGCCGCTCGCAGGAAATCATCCGCAGCATGGTGGATCTGGCCAGCCGGCTGGAGCTGTCGCTGGTGGTGGAGGGCGTGGAGAGCGAGGACGATCTGCGCCTGATGCAGAAGCTCGGCTGCCGGCGCATGCAGGGCTTCTTCTTCACCCGCGCCCTGCCGGAAGAGCAGATCATCGACTGGCTGCGCGGCTACGAGGCCGGCATTCTGGCGGCCTGAGGCGCTGCGCCGAGGCCAAAACCAAAAGGAATCGCGCCAAGGCGCGCACGCCTTGCGCCGCTGCGTGATTCTTGCGCTTCAGCCGTTTGGCCCCCGGCCTGGCGGCGGGGCGGTACAATGCGCGCCGCCATGGATTCCCCCCTGACCGCCCATGCGGAGCGCACCGCGCGCCGCAGAACCTTTGCGATCATTTCGCACCCCGACGCCGGCAAGACCACCTTGACGGAGAAGCTGCTGCTGTTCGGCGGCGCGATCCAGCTCGCCGGTACGGTCAAGGGCCGCAAGGCCAGCCGCCACGCCACCTCCGACTGGATGGCGCTGGAGCAGCAGCGCGGTATCTCCATCACCACCTCGGTGATGCAGTTCCCGTACAACGACTGCATCGTCAACCTGCTCGACACCCCGGGCCACGAAGACTTCTCCGAGGACACCTACCGCACGCTGACGGCGGTGGACTCGGCGCTGATGGTGATCGACGCCGCCAAGGGCGTGGAGCCGCGCACCATCAAGCTGATGGAAGTCTGCCGTCTGCGCGACACCCCCATCGTCACCTTCGTCAACAAGCTGGATCGCGACGGCCGTCCGCCGCTGGAACTGCTGGACGAGGTGGAGAAGGTGCTGGGCATCCGCTGCACGCCGGTGACCTGGCCGGTGGGCATGGGCCGCGACTTCAAGGGCGTCTACCACCTGCTGGAAGACCGTTTCTACCTCTATTCCGGCGACAAGCTGCGCGTTTCGGAGATCGAGACCGTGGACGGTCTGGATGCGCCGGGCATCGCCGAGCGCCTGGGCGCGCCCTACCAGCAGCTGCGCGACGAGATCGAGCTGCTGCAGATGGCCGGCACCGAGTTCAATCTCGACGAATACCGCGCCGCCCTGCTCACGCCGGTGTTCTTCGGCTCGGCGATCAACAACTTCGGCGTGCGCGAGCTGCTCAACGGCTTCACCACCTGGGCGCCGCCGCCGCAGTCGCGCCATGCGCGCTGCCCGCAGGGCGAGCGCGATGTGCAGCCGGTGGAGGAGAAGTTCACCGGCTTCGTGTTCAAGATCCAGGCGAACATGGACCCGCGGCACCGCGACCGCGTGGCCTTCCTGCGGGTCTGCTCGGGGGTGTACCGCAAGGGCATGAACCTGCACAGCGTGCGTCTGGGCGGACCGGTGCGCGTCTCGCAGGCCCTGGTATTCATGGCCGCTGATCGGGAGGCGGTCGAGGAAGCCTATCCCGGCGATATCATCGGTCTGCACAATCACGGCACCATTGCCATCGGTGATTCCTTCTCCGAGGGCGAGGTGCTGAACTTCACCGGCATCCCCAACTTCGCCCCGGAACTGTTCCGCCGCGTCGTGCTCAAGGACCCGCTGAAGGCCAAGCAGCTCAACAAGGGCCTGGACCAGCTCTCCGAGGAAGGCGCCACGCAGGTGTACCGACCGCTGATCAACAACGACATCGTGCTCGGCGCCGTCGGTGTGCTGCAGTTCGACGTCGTGCAGTACCGTCTGAAGGACGAGTACAACGTCGAGGCAGTGTTCGAGCCGGTGCAGGTGCACACCGCGCGCTGGGTGGAAGCCGACGACGCCAAGCAGCTCAAGGAATTCCGCGACAAGAACGATGCGCGCCTGGCCCTGGATCACTACGGGCAGCTCGTTTATCTGGCATCCTCGTCCGTCAATCTGAGCATGACTCAGGAGCGCTTTCCGGCCGTCCGCTTCCTACAGACACGCGAACACGGTGTGTCATGAAGCTGCCCCAGGCCGCACCTATTCTGTTTCGCTTTGCCCCTGGCGCCGCGCCGCGTCAGGGTTTGTTCTTTGCCGTCCAACACTTGAAGCCTCCGCATGAAAGCCCCGCTTGAGTCCCGCCGCTTCGATCCCGAAAACTGGCCGATGCTGGTGCTGTTCGTCCTGCTGCACCTGGCCTGCTTCGCTGCCATCTGGACCGGGGTGCACTGGCGCGACATCGCGCTGTGCCTGGCGCTGTACGCGCTGCGCATGTTCGGCGTGACCGCCGGCTATCACCGCTACTTCGCGCACCGCGCCTACAAGGCCGGCCGCGTGATGCAGTTCTTTCTGGCGGCGCTGGCGCAGTCCTCGCTGCAGTCGGGCGCGCTGTGGTGGGCGGCCAAGCATCGCGACCATCACAAGTATTCGGATACCGAGCTGGACGCGCACTCGCCGCGCCAGCACGGCTTCTGGTTCTCGCACATGGGCTGGATCTTCAACAAGCAGGCCGCCGCTGCCGACTACGAGCGCATCCCGGAGTTCATGGCCTATCCGGAACTGCGCTGGCTGAACCGGCACCACTGGGTGCCGGGCACGATTCTCGGCCTGAGTGTGTGGCTGATCGGCGGCTGGTCGGCGCTGGTGGTGGGCTTCATCTGGTCCACCGTGCTGCTCTGGCATGCCACCTTCTGCATCAACTCCCTGGTGCACGTGTTCGGCCGCCAGCGTTATCTCACCGGCGACGACTCGCGCAACAACTGGCTGTTCGCGCTGCTGTCGCTGGGCGAGGGCTGGCACAACAACCACCACTACTACATGGCCTCGGCACGCCAGGGCTTCTACTGGTGGGAAGTGGACATCACCTATTACACGCTGCGCGGTCTGGAGCGGCTGGGCCTGGTCTCGGAGCTGCGGGATCCGCCGGCGCATGTGCTGGCCGGCACGCGTGCGGTCTCGGCGGAGATCAAGGAGCGTCTGGCCCGCGAACTGGCGCGGCGTTTCGACGCCGAGCGCGTGGTGCGGCGCATGCAGAAGCGCTGGGTGGAGCTCAATCGCGAGCACCGTCTCGGCGAATGGCGGCAGCAGTGGGCCGAGCAGCTGGCCAGCCGTCGCGAGCAGCTGGCCGCCGTGGTGCATGCCGAGCTGCCGAGCCTGGACCAGCTCTACCGTCAGGCGCGGCGCCGCTTTGCGCGCACCCCGGCGCTGGAAGAGGTGGTGGCGCGTGCCCGCGAGCTGCTGGCGCAGTCGGTGATGGCGCGACTGGAGACTGTGCCGGTCCGTGCCTGAGTCGCTGACCCCTGCGCGGCACGACCCATACGCCGCGCTGCGCTATCCGGAATTCCGCGCCCTGGCGGGCGCGGCCTTCCTGCTCAACAGCGGCATCCAGATCCAGGGCGTGGCGCTGTCCTATGAGCTGTACAAGCTCACGCACGATCCGCTGGCGCTGGGCCTGATCGGTCTGGCCGAGGCCCTGCCCTTCATCACCCTGGCGCTGTTCGGCGGCCATCTGGCCGACCGCCGCGAGAAGCGCGGCATCATCCGCGCCGCGCTGCTGCTGATTCTCGCCGGCAGCGTGTTTCTCACTTATCTGGCCAGCGCCGCCGGCCGCGCCAGCCTGCCGCAGGCCTGGTGGCTGCTGTGCGCCTACGGCGTGATTTCGCTGCTGGGTCTTGCGCGCGGATTTCTGTCGCCGGCCACGCAGTCGCTGCGCGCCCTGCTGGTGCCGCGCGAGATCTACGGCAACAGCGCCACCTGGTGGAGCACGGTGTTTCAGACCGCCTCGATCGGCGCGCCGGTGACGGCCGGGTTTCTCTACGCCGCAGTCGGCCTGTCCGGCGTGCTGTACGTGGTGCTGGGCATGTTCGCCTTGAGCTTTGCGCTCACCGGCGGCATCGCGCCGCGCGCGGTGGCGCCGCGTGCCGATCAGGGCTCGCTGTGGCAGAGCCTGGGCGAGGGCCTGCGCTACGTGTTCCGCACGCGCATGATTCTCTACGCCATCTCGCTGGACATGTTCTCGGTGCTGTTCGGCGGCGTGATGGCGATTCTGCCGGTGTATGCCAGCGACATCCTGCAGGTGGGGCCTGAAGGTCTGGGACTGCTGCGCGCGGCGCCGGCCATCGGCGCGCTGCTCACGGTGCTGATCTGCGCCTGGCTGCCGCCGCTGGGCAAACCCTGGCGCAATCTGCTGCTCTCGGTGCTGGGCTTTGGTCTGGCCACGTATCTGTTCGCGGTCTCGAAGCTGCTGTGGCTGTCACTGCTGGCGCTGTTTCTCACCGGCGCCTTCGACAGTGTCAGCGTGATCATCCGCAACACCCTGATGCAGGCGGTGCCGCCGGAACACATCCGGGGCCGCGTGATGTCGGTGAATGCGATCTTCATCAGCTCGTCCAATGAACTCGGCGCCTTTGAATCGGGCCTGGCCGCGCGCCTGATGGGTACCGTGCCCTCGGTGCTGGCCGGCGCCACCGTCACCCTGGGCGTGGTGGCCTGGATGTGGCGACGCTCGAAGGAACTGTTCGCGGTGCGCTTCTGAAGGCCGTCAGGCCTGAGACACGGCGATGCGGTAAGCACTCCACGGTTCGGGGCGCCGTGACCGTTCCTGAGGCGGAGTCGCGTCTCTGCGTTCTTTGCGCCTTGGCGTGAGGCTTCTGCGCTTCAGCGTTTCTTCTGCACGGTGTTGACCACCGTCGCGGCCAGGCCAAAGGGTCTGTCGCCCAGCAGCTTGAGCAGCTGCGCCGGCAGATGACGGCGGTCGAGCTGCAGCACCGAGAGCTGCGCCACGCCATCAGGCGTCTCGCCGGCCCAGGTTTCCGTCAGTGGCTGCTCGCCGGCCGCGCGCGGGCGGATGCCCAGGGCGGCGAGACGTTCGCTCTGCGGCAGCAGGCTGCTGGCGCCGGCATCGAGGGAAGCGGTGGAGGCCTGGATTTCGATCCAGGTGTTGAAATCCAGCTGCAGCAGCGGCTCGGCGAGACGCCGCAGCAGCGGCACTTCCAGCGCGCGGCGGCTGAGTTCCTGCACGGCGGCACCGGTGCGCTGCGCCAGCCGCAGGCCGCGTGCGGGTTTTGCCTCTTCGTGTGGCAGGGCTTCGTGACGCGGCGTCTGCGCTTTGCCGGCCTGCAGCGCAGGCCGCAGCGCGCTGCCGAGATTGGTCTGCAGGTGCGCGCGCAAACGCACGCGCTCGCCATCGGCCTGCGGCTCGCTGTGCATCTGCAGCTCGATCTTCCACAGCGGCTGGTTTTCGCCCACCGGAATCTCGGCGGCGAAGCTCAGGGTTTCGCTGTCGTTCTGCGGCGGCTGCGGCTTGCGGCGTGCTGACTTTAAGATGCCCACATGAATCCCGAATCCGAAACCTCAGGCCCATCTTATCGCTTCCGCGTCAGTGGCCGCGTGCAGGGTGTGTATTTCCGCCAGGCCACCCGCCAGCAGGCGGAAAAGCTGGGCCTGTGCGGCTGGGTGCGCAATCGCGCCGACGGCAGCGTCGAAGGCTTGGCCTGCGGCGCGCCGGAGGCCCTGGTGCGGCTGCGCGACTGGCTGCAGAAGGGACCGCCCGCGGCGCGTGTGGACACCCTGGACTGGCAGGCCAGCCGTGAGCCGGCAGCGCCGGCCGGCTTCGCGGTGCTGGCCACCGTCTGAGCGCTCAGGCTTTCAGCGATTCCGTCAGCTTCGTGGCATTGCGCGTGACGAAGGCGTAGATCGACAGCTGCGGATTGGCGCCGATGGAGGTCGGGAACATCGAGCCGTCGAACACCGAGAGATTCTCCAGCTCGTGGTGGCGGCCGTAGCTGTTCACCACGCAGCGCTTGCGGTTCTCGCCCATCGCGCAGCCGCCCATCAGATGCGCCGACACCACCGCCGTGCGCTGCTTGCGCATCGGCAGCTCGGTGATGGCCTGACGCGCCTGCGCCCAGCTGCTGTAGGCCTGCGCGTCGAGATGGATGGGGCGCACGCGCTTGGCGCCGGCGGCGAACTGCAGCTCGGCCATGCTCAGGTAGGCGCGGCGCAGGGTGTCCCAGAGCGTGTCGTGAATCTCGTAGTCGAACACCGCTTCGCCACGCGCGTCGATGCGCACGCGTCCGCCGGCTGCACCCTCGACGAAGCCGTCGCGCACCAGGGCGATGCTGGCCTGCGCCTGCGAGAGCTGCGCCATGCTGGCGGCGAGTTCGGCGCCGTACTGGCCCAGCACGATGGCGGCGAGCAGCGGCTGCAGCGGCGCGGCTTCCAGCTTGTAGCCGATGCCCTGTTCCGGCCACAGGAAATGATCGGAATAAACCGACTGCGGCGCGCCGTGATAGGCCTCGATGGGCTTGTCGAACTCGCCCACGCTCAGGTTCACCGGATGCACGCAGCTGTAGTTGCCGATGGCCTTGTGCGGATCGTGGGTCTGCGAGCGCAGCAGCAGGGCCGGGGTGTTGATCGCGCCGCCGGCGAGCACGTAATGGCGCGCGCGCAGCGTGAGCTTCGTGCCCTGCGGCTGACGCGTGTCGTGGTGCAGGGCCAGGGCCTCGATGCCCTCGACGCGGCCCGCCTTGAGCAACAGACGCTGGGCGCGGACGTGATGCACCAGCACCATGCCGCGCTCCAGCGCGGCGGGGATGGTGCTGACCAGGGCCGACTGCTTGGCGTTGGTGGGACAGCCCAGGCCGCAGTAGCCCAGATTCCAGCAGCCGCGCACATTGCGCGGCACGACCTTCCAGTGCCAGCCGAGCTTGTCGCAGCCATCGCGCAGCACCGCGTTGTTGGCATTGGGCGCCATCGCCCAGGGCGCGATGCCCAGGCGCTGCTCGGCGGCCTCGAACCAGGGCCGCATCTGTTCTTCACCGGCATCGCGCAGCTCCGCCGCCTGCGCCCAGTGCTGCAGGGTCTTGGCCGGGGTGCGGATGCTGGTGGTCCAGTTGACCAGGGTGGTGCCGCCCACGGCGCGGCCTTGCAGCAGGCCGATGGCGCCGTCGGAAGTCGCGCGGCCCGCACCTTCCTGATAGAGCTTGCTGTAGGCCCAGGACTCGTCGAACTTCTTGAAGTCGCTGGCGGTGTACAGCCCGCCTTCCTCGAGCATCAGCACCTTGAGGCCGGCGGCGCTGAGGATTTCCGCGCTGGTGCCGCCACCGGCGCCGCTGCCGACGATGATCACATCGGCCTCGAATTCGCGGTCATGGGTGAAGGCGGAGGCATCCAGCACCTGCCAGCCGCGGGCGATGCCTTCGCTGTAAAGATCGTTGATGGCCATGGCGATTAACTGTTGAGAGCGTTGAAGGCCCAGGCGGGCGGTCCGGGATAGCGCGCGGCGGCGTAGCCGCTGCTCTGGCCCCAGAAGGCCAGGGCGCCGAGCTTGGCCAGGACGCGCATCGCGGCATTGAGCAGGCTCAGGCGGCTGTCGCCGAAACGCTGCAGCATCGCCGTCAGATCCGCGGCGCTCGCCTCCGGCCAGGAGCGGGTCACGCCGCCGGCCAGACGCCGGAACGGTGCCCAGTGCAGCAGGTCGAGCAGCTGGCGCAGCTGCTGCTGGGCCGGGCCGCCCAGCGCCGCGCAGGCCAGATCGATGCGGCGCAGGCCCTCGCCGATCACGCCCTGGGCCGCGGCATCGCCCGGTAGCGCCGGACCGGCGCTGACCGCAATCAGCAGCGAGAACAGGGGCAGGTCCTCGGCGCCCAGCCACTGGTAGCCGGCTGCGGCGGGGGCGTTCTGGCGGCTGCAGCCGGACAGCTGCAGGGCGCCGCCCAGCACTGTGAAGGCGGCAAGGCTGCCGGCGCTGAGTTTGAGAAAGTCGCGGCGGTCGAGGCCGCGGCCGGTGTCGGCCTGGTTCACGTCGTGGTTCTCCCCGAAATAATTAAACGGTAGATTAATTAATCTGCCAAGAAAACGGCCGCTGCGCCAGGCAGCGGCCGTTCGCCCGGCCAAGCAGGCTCAGGCGGTGATGGCGCGGTTGTAGATGAAGTCGAAGCCGAACGTGCGGCGTGCCGCCTTGGCGTCCTGGTAGTCGGCCATGCGCGCCAGACGCGCCGGCACCTTCATGATCTTGTCCTGCAGTTCACGCGCCGTGGCGCTCAGGCTGCCCAGGTTGCCGATCTGCCAGAAGTCCAGCAGTTCATCGACGATCTTGCGGTACTGGCGCGCGCAGAAAATGCCGGCGCGGCGCACCACCTCGCTCATGTCGTCATAGCCGCTGATCGCGTGCCCGGGCATGGCGAAGCCCAGCATCACCTTGAGCAGGGAGTTCAGGGCGCGCTCGGGATCACGCTTGAGAATCGCGCCGAACACGGCGCGATAGAACTGGTAGTGGCGCGATTCATCGCCGGCGATATGCGCGAACACGCGCTGCGCCATCGGCTCGATGCTGGCGCACAGCCGGCCGGTGTTGGCGTGCGAAACCTGCGTGGCCTTCTCCTGCAGCGAGGTATAGGCGAGCAGGCGGTACGGGTCCTGTTCCCACTCCGGTTCAAAACCGGCTTCGATGTACTGGAACTGCAGGCGCTCCAGGGCGCCCATGTCGAACAGGCGCGCATCGCGCACGTAATCACGCAGCAGGCAGCCGTGGCGGTCCTCCTCGGCGGTCCACAGGCGGTTCCAGGCCGCCCAGGGCCTGCTGTTGCCCAGATGCGTGGAGATCAGGCGGTGGAAATGCGGCAGGCCTTCCTCGGTGAGCAGATTCAGGGCCACGGCCACGCGCACGGTGTCGGGCAGGCCGCGCGCGGCATCACGCATGCGCGCGATTTCGGCTTCGGCCTCGGCCGTCTGCTCGGCGTCTGCGGGAATCAGGTCATTGGGGAACCACAGCTTGCGGCGCTCGGTGTGCGCCTGCATCTCGGCCGCGACATCGCCCTCGACGTCGTGCAGCACTTCCAGCTGCTCCGGCGTCCCACACTGCGCAAAACGTGCTGCACCAGACATCATCAACTTACTCCGGCTCACTGTGCCTCTGACTACGAACGGCCTGCCCAAAGGGATGCCGACGTGGATCACAGTATACGTAATTGCCCTTACCCGCCACGCACCAGGCTGAGAAACTCTTCCCGGGTGCGGGCGTCCTCGCGGAAGCGGCCCAGCATCATCGAGGTGACCATCGAGGAGTTCTGCTTCTGCACACCGCGCATCATCGCGCACAGATGCTGCGCTTCGATGACCACCGCCACGCCATTGGCGCCGGTGACCTCGGCGATGCAGTTGCCGATCTGCTGGGTGAGGTTTTCCTGGATCTGCAGGCGGCGGGCATACATATCGACGATGCGCGGAATCTTCGACAGGCCGATCACCCGCCCGGCCGGCAGATAGGCCACGTGCGCCTTGCCGATGAAGGGAAGCAGATGGTGCTCGCACAATGAATACAGCTCGATATTGCGCACCAGCACCATCTCGTCATTGCTGGACTCGAAGATCGCACCGTTGACGATTTCGCCCAGATCCTGCCGGTAGCCGTGGGTGAGAAAGCCCATGGCCTTGGCGGCGCGGTGGGGCGTGCGCAACAGGCCATTGCGCTGCGGATCTTCGCCGATGGCTTCGATAATGGCGCGAAAATGCTCTTCCATCGCGGAACGCTCCGGATCGTCTGGTCTTGTCGTTGGAACGGCGATTATCCCATGATCGCGTGGCAAAGCTCGGCGGGCGCCGCCGGGGCGTGTCCGCCGCGCCGGTACAATAGGCAAATGGCCCGCAAATCCCCCGCACACGAAATCCGCGAAATCGGCGTCGATCTGATCCGTCCCGGCAGCCAGCAGGCGCGCCGGCACTTCGATCCGGGCGCTTTGCAGGAACTCGCGCAGAGCATCCGCGAGTCCGGCGTGGTGCAGCCGGTGGTGCTGCGCACGAGGGTCTGGGGTTATGAGCTGCTGGCCGGCGAGCGCCGCTGGCGCGCCGCGCAGCTGGCCGGCGTGCACGAGATCCCGGCGGTGATCCGCGACGATCTCTCCGACGCCGAAGCCTTTGTGCTGGGCCTGATCGAGAACCTGCAGCGCGAATCGCTCTCGCCCATGGAGACCGCCGCCGGCCTCAAGCGCCTGGGCGAGCTGTTCAGCCTCACCCACGCCGAGATCGGCGCGCGCGTCGGCAAGTCGCGCGAGTACGTCACCAACTATCTGCGCCTGCTCAATCTCGCGCCGGAAGTGGCGACGCTGGTCAACGAGGGTCACATCATGCTCGGCCACGCCAAGGTGCTGGCCGGCGTGGCGCTGGTGGAGCAGGTGCGCTGGGCCGACGAGATCATCCGTCACAAGCTCACCGTGCGTGAGCTGGAGCGCCGCCTCGCCGCCTCGCGCGAACAGAAAATGGTGTTCCGCCCGGCCAAGCCTTCCGACTGGCAGCGACTGGAGCAGGAACTCTCCGATCATCTGGCATGTCCGGTGCTGGTGACAGCCGATAAGTCCGGCAAGGGCGAACTGAAAGTGAAGTTCCACTCCCTGGACGAACTCGACGGTGTGCTGGCGCGGATCGGCTATGTGGCGCGCTGAGCACCTGAGTTATCAACAGCGCTTGGGGATAAGCCTGTCGATAAGCCCTGTCATGCAGCCGTCAAACCACGGTCTTACTTGATCCGGCTCCGGGACTGGCGATTTTTTTACCGTTGCGATGAAACCCGAGGCAAATCAGCTCGAACTGTTCCGCGAGGACTATCGCCTGCGCGAGCGGGTCAGCGCCAAGGCGCGTCACATCCGCATCGAGGTGCGGCCCAGCCGCGAGGTGGTGCTGGTCTATCCGCGCTGGGTGCCGCGCATCGAGGCCATCGCCTTCCTGCGCTCACGCGAGGCCTGGATACGCGCCAAGCTGGCCGAGCTGGCACAGCAGGCGCCCGAGGCGCCGCCGGCGCCGCAATGGGATGGCCGCGACGAGCTGCCGCTGCGCGGCCGCCTGCTGCCGGTGACCGTGGCGCCGGCGCGTCTGCGCCGCGCCAGCGTGCGCATCGAGGAGCAGCGCATCTGCATCTTCGCCCCCAGCGAGCACTGTGCCGAGCCGCGTCGTCTGCAGCTGGCCCTGCTCGCGGCCCTGCAGCAGCAGGCGCGACTGGATGCGCAGCGCTACCTGGACGAGGAGGCTGCGCGTCTGGGCCTGCGCTGGCGCGAGCTGCGCCTGCGCGATCCGCGCACGCTCTGGGGCAGCTGCACGCAGCAGGGGGCGATCAGTCTTTCCTGGCGGCTGGTGATGGCGCCGCCGGCGGTGTTCCGCTACGTCGTGGTGCACGAGCTGTGTCATCTGGTGCACATGAACCATTCACAGCGCTTCTGGAGCCTGGTGGCGCAGCAGATGCCCGATTACGAGGCACAGCGCAGGTGGCTCAGCGAGCAAGGTCATTTGCTTCATCGCCATTTACCTGCAAAAGCGGCTTGAGCCGGCCCGCGACTGCGGCTATCGTCAGGTAAACCAGCCAGCAGGCAATTGAGGAGATCGGCATGGGCACGCTTGAGACGGTGCGGGTACGCGACTACATGAGTGCGCGTCTGATGACCTTTGCGCCGGACATGGAAGTGATGAACGCGGTACATCAGCTGGTGTCGAGCGGCCACTCCGGCGCGCCGGTGGTGGACAAGACCGGCAAGCTGGTCGGCATGCTCTCCGAACGCGACTGCCTGAACATCGCGCTGGTCGCGGCGCAGGACACCTGTGTGGCCGGACCGGTGAGCCAGTTCATGAGCACCAACATCGAAACCGTATCGCCGGACCTGAGCATCACGCAGCTGGCGAGCCTGTTCCTCAACCGCAATTTCCGCCGCTATCCGGTGGTGGAAGACGGCAAGCTGATCGGCCAGATTTCCCGTTCCGACGTGCTGCGCGCCATCAGCCACTGCTGCTGAGCACGCTTCTTCAGGCATGAAAAAAGGCCCTCCGCATGGAGGGCCTTTTTGTTCCGCGTCGGCGCGGCTTACTGGCCGACCTTCACATTGGTGTCGACCTTGATGCCGCCGGGGCCCACGGAAGCGCCGCCCGCGCCGCTGGCGCTGACACCGCCGACGTTCACGCTCGCGCCGCTGCTGACGCCGCCGTTGCCGGCGCTGGCGCCACCGACGCCCACGGCGCCCAGCGCGCCGCCCACCGCCGACTTCGCGGCGGCGCGGCTCTTCTTGCCGGCCTGCTTGGCCGCCGCGCCCGCCTGCTGACCGGCGTTCACGGCGGCATTGCCCGCCGCCTGCGCGCCCGCCTGGGCGTTGCTCATGGCTTCATGGCCCATGTGCTGCGCCATGTCATGCGCGCCCTGCGCGCTGGCACCGGCATTGGCGCTGACGCTGGGGGGATTGACCTTGACGCTGGCGCCGGCTTCCACGCCGGCAAAGGCCGGGACGCTCAGGGCCGAGATGGCGGTAAACATCGCAACAGCGGTGAGACGATGGTTCATGTGCAAGACCTCCGATGGTTATGGGTGCTGCCTTTTTAAACTGCAGACTTGAATCAGATGTGAATCGCCGCGCCTGGTCAGGCGCTGCGGCGCAGCTGTCCGGTCTTCTTCAGATGAATGAGCAGCAAGGATACGGCGGCCGGCGTCACCCCGGAGATGCGTCCGGCCTGGGCCACCGTTTGCGGGCGATGCTGCTGCAGCTTCACGCGCACCTCGTTGGACAAGCCGGTGACCACGGCATAGTCCAGGCTCTCGGGCAGCGTGGCGTCCTCGTAGCGCTGCACGCGCGCGATCTCGGCCTGCTGACGCTCGATGTAGCCGGCGTACTTGGCCTGGATCTCCACCTGCTCGGCGACTTCGCCGTCGAGCGCGTCTTGCGCCAGCCGCAGCTCACGCAGAACCGCGTAGCTGCCTTCGGGCCGGCGCAGCAGATCCAGCGCGGAGAAGCCGCTGCTGGTCGGCGCGGCACCGAAGTGCGCGACGAACTCAGGCTGCCCCAGCTGCGCGGGCTTGAGCCACAGCGCCTCCAGGCGCGCACGCTCGGCTTCGATGGCCTCGCGCTTGCGGCCGAAGGCGTCCCAGCGCGCGTCGTTCACCAGGCCCAGCTCACGGCCGATGGCGGTGAGGCGCAGATCGGCATTGTCCTCGCGCAGCAGCAGGCGATGCTCGGCGCGCGAGGTGAACATGCGATACGGCTCGGACGTGCCGCGCGTGATCAGATCATCGACCAGCACGCCGATATAGGCCTCGTGACGCTGCGGGCACCAGGGCTCGCGCTGCTGCGCGCGGCGCGCGGCATTGATGCCGGCCAGCAGGCCCTGCGCGGCGGCCTCCTCGTAACCGGTGGTGCCATTGATCTGGCCGGCGAAGAACAGCCCGGCGATGGGCTTGGTCTCCAGGCTCAGCTTCAGATCGCGCGGATCGAAGTAGTCGTACTCGATGGCATAGCCCGGGCGCGTGATCTGTGCCTGCTCCAGGCCGCGGATCGAGCGCACGAAGCGCTGCTGGATGTCGTAGGGCAGGGAGGTGGAGATGCCGTTGGGATAGATCTCGCGGGTGTTGAGGCCTTCCGGCTCCAGGAAGATCTGGTGCGAGTTCTTGTCGGCGAAGCGGCTGATCTTGTCTTCCACGCTCGGGCAGTAGCGCGGGCCCACGCCCTCGATCTTGCCGGTGAACATCGGCGAGCGGTCGAAGCCCTCGCGGATGATGGCGTGGGTTTCTTCGTTGGTATGCGTCAGATGGCAGGGCACCTGGCGCGGATGCTCGGCGCGCGTGCCCAGAAACGAAAACACCGGCGTGGGCTCGTCGCCCGGCTGCGGCGTGAGCTGCGACCAGTCGATGCTGCGTCCGTCCAGGCGCGGCGGCGTGCCGGTCTTGAGCCGGCCCACGCGCGGATGCAGCTCGCGCAGGCGCGCGGCCAGCGGATTGCTGGGCGGATCGCCGGCGCGGCCGCCCTGGTAGTTCTCCAGGCCGACGTGAATGCGCCCGCCCAGAAAGGTGCCGGTGGTCAGCACCACGCAAGGTGCGTGGAACTTCAGGCCCAGGCGCGTGACCACGCCCTGCACGCGGCCGGCTTCGACGACGAGGTCTTCGACCTCCTGCTGGAACAGCGTGAGATTCGGCTGGTTCTCCAGGGCCTCGCGCACCACCCACTTGTAGAGCATGCGGTCGGCCTGCGCGCGCGTGGCGCGTACCGCCGGGCCCTTGCTGGCATTGAGGATGCGGAACTGGATGCCGGCGCGATCCGCGGCCTGCGCCATCAGCCCGCCCAGCGCATCGATCTCCTTGACCAGATGCCCCTTGCCGATGCCGCCGATGGCCGGGTTGCAGGACATCTGCCCCAGGGTTTCGATGGACTGCGTGATCAGCAGGGTCTTGCAGCCCATGCGCGCGGCGGCAAGACAGGCTTCGGTGCCGGCATGGCCGCCACCGATCACGATCACGTCAAACTGATGCAAATCCCGCATGGCGACTGGCTTGCGACTGACAAGGCCGGCGATTCTACGTCAGGCGCCGCAGCGCCGATATCAGAATTCCATGCGCCCGCGCAGGATGTCCCACCACATCTGCCAGTCGCCGCGCAGCGAGTACCAGGGATAGCTGAACGTGGCCGGGCGGTTGTGCTCGATGAAGAAATGGCCGATCCAGGCCATGCCATAGCCGCAGACCGGTGCCGCCAGCAGATACCAGAAGTCCCACTTGAACAGCGCGAACAACACGCAGGCCAGGGCCATGCTGCTGCCCACGAAATGCAGGCGGCGGTTGTTGGGCTGTGCGTGTTCCCCGAGGTAGAAGGGATAGAAGGCCTCGAAGGATTTGAACTGCGGGTTGGCCATGGCGACGTTGGTCATACAAGGGCTCGTGGGCAGGATCGTGCATCAGTATAGAGCGCCGCTGTGAGTCGGCACGATATGCTTGCCGATACAGGCGACTAACGGAGCGTTTTGTGGTGGATGCAGACAATACGGCGCAGCTGCCGGTGCTGGGCTGGCGGGAGTGGTTTGCCCTGCCCGAGCTCGGCATCGTGCAGATCAAGGGCAAGCTCGACAGCGGCGCGCGCTCCTCCTGCCTGCACAGCACCGCCGTCGAGCGGCTGGGCTACGCCTACCTGCGCTTTCGCCTGCCGCCGTCCGGGAAAACCGCGCGCGAGCGCTGGTGCCAGGCGCCGCTGCTGGGCTATCGCTGGGTCACGGATTCCGGCGGCCATCGCGAGCTGCGGCCCTTCATCCGTACCGCGCTGGCCGTGGCCGGCGAGCGCTGGCCCGTCGAAATCTCCCTCACCGCCCGCGAGACCATGCGTTTTCCACTGTTGATCGGCCGCAATGCCCTGGCCGGGCGCTTTCTGATTGATCCTGAGCAGAGCTACCGCTGCGGCCGCCATCGCCCATGAAAATCGCCATCCTCTCGCGTAACCGCCGCCTGTATTCCACGCGGCGCCTGATCGAGGCCGCCAAGGCGCGCGGCCACGAGGTGCAGGTCATCGATGTGCTGCGCTGCTACATGAAGATCCAGCCCGGCCAGCCGGAGATCTGGTACCGCGGCAAGCGCCTGCAGGGCTTCGATGCGGTGATTCCGCGTATCGGCGCCTCGGTCACCTTCTACGGCACGGCGGTGGTGCGGCAGTTCGAGATGCAGGGCGTGTACACGCTCAATGAATCGGTGGCCATCACCCGCGCCCGCGACAAGCTGCGCGCGCTGCAGTTGCTGTCCCGCAAGCGCGTCGGCATGCCGCTCACCGGCTTTGCCCATTCGCCGGACGATACCGAGGGCGTGATGCGCCTGGTCGGCGGCGCGCCGATGGTGATCAAGCTGATCGAGGGCACGCAGGGGCAGGGCGTGGTGCTGGCCGAGACCGAGGCGGCGGGCTCTTCGGTGATCGAAGCCTTCCGCGGCCTGGACGCCTATTTCCTGGTGCAGGATTTCATCGCCGAGGCCGGCGGCAGCGACATCCGCTGCTTCGTGGTCGGCAATCAGGTGGTGGCGTCCATGCAGCGCACCGCCTGCGCCGGCGAATTCCGCTCCAATCTGCATCGCGGCGGCACCGCCAAGCCGGTGGAGATCAGCGCCGCCGAGCGCCGTACCGCGCTGCGCGCGGCCAAGATCATGGGCCTGAACGTGGCGGGCGTGGACCTGCTGCGCACGCAGTCCGGACCGATGGTGATGGAAGTGAATTCCTCGCCGGGACTGGAGGGTATCGAAACCAGCTCCGGCATCGATATTGCGGACGCCATCATCCAGTTCGTGGAGCAGCATGCGCGGCCCGGCCGCACCGGAACCCGGGGGCGCGGATGAGGGCGCGGCAAGACTGCGGTGCGGCACAGGCAGGCGGGGAGTCGCCATGACGGCATCTGCGTTTGAAATCGGGGGGCAGCGCATCAAGCCCGGCGAGCTGCGCACCGTGGAGCTGCCGGTGGCCAAGCTCTACACGGCGGCGCCGGTGACGCTGCCGGTGCGGGTGCTGCATGGCCGCGAGCCGGGGCCGACCATGTTCGTCAGCGCCGCGCTGCATGGCGATGAAATCATCGGCGTGGAGATCATCCGCCGCCTGCTGCAGCAGCGCGGCATCAACCGTCTGCGCGGCACGCTGCTGGCGGTGCCGGTGGTCAACACCCTGGCCTTCCTGCACCAGTCGCGTTATCTGCCGGACCGCCGCGATCTCAACCGCAGCTTTCCCGGCAGCGAGCGCGGTTCGCTGGCGGCGCGGCTGGCGCATCTGTTCCTGACCCAGATCGTCGCGCGCTCGCAGTACGGCATCGATCTGCACACCGGCGCCCTGCACCGGCCCAATCTGCCGCATATCCGGGGCGACCTGGGCAGCGCCGAGGTGCGGCGCCTGGCCGAGTCCTTCGGCGTGCCGCTGCTGCTCAATTCCACGCCCACCGAAGGCACGCTGCGCCAGTACACCACCGAGCGTGGCGTGCCGGTGCTGCTCTACGAAGCCGGTGAGGCGCTGCGCTTCAACGAGCTCGCCATCCGCATCGGCGTGCGCGGTGTGCTCAATGTGCTGGCCGAGCTGGGCATGCTGCCGCCGCCCGCGCGCCAGCTGAAACTGCCCGAACCGGTGATCGCGCGCAGCAGCAGCTGGATCCGCGCGCCCAGCAGCGGCGTGCTGCGGACGCAGGTGACGCTGGGCGAGGAAGTGGTCAAGCAGCAGGTGCTGGGCATGATCAGCGACCCGCTGGGCGAGAACGAGACCCCGGTGCGGGCCAGCGCCCACGGTGTGCTGGTAGGGCGCACGGCGCTGCCGCTCGTCTATGAGGGCGACGCGCTGTTTCATGTCGCGCGCTTCGATCTGCCGGAGACCGCCGCCGGCGTGGCGCGCAACATCCGCACCGCGCGCAAGGCGCATGCGCGCCGCCAGCGCGGCAAGCCGCTGATGGCCTGAAGGTCCGCGTGGTCGCCGCTTGAAGAAAAGCTGAAGACCTTGGTCAGCAAGACTGACTGTTGCGAGCCGTCCTCAGCCACTAAGGTAGCGCACGCCGGAGCTGGCCGGCGCCAGGACGCGGCAGCGTCCCGGGCTTGCAACACCGCGGCCTTCGCAAGCTGCGCGCAAGCGGGGGCGTGGGCATCGTCTAACTGTCGGAACCAGCGCTTCGTCATATACAATTCGCGTGTTGTACCCGTGCCGGTTGCAATGATGCCCCGGCATTCAACACCCAAGACCTTATTTGAGAGGCTCGCAATGGCTCCGATCAGCGCATGGACGGCGGAATACTGGTCCCTGCTCATTTATGTCGTGGCCGTGCTGGGCATCGTGTTGGTGATGCTCGGTCTGTCCTGGGTGCTCGGCGGCCGCGACTGGGGCCGTGCCAAGAACGAACCCTTCGAATCCGGTGTCGTCGGCCAGGGCGGCGCACGGCTGCGCCTGTCGGCCAAGTTCTATCTGGTGGCGATGTTCTTCGTCATCTTCGACGTCGAAGCCCTGTTCCTCTACGCCTGGGCGGTCTCGGTGCGCGAGTCCGGCTGGGCCGGCTTCTTCGAGGCCGTGGTTTTCATTTTCATTCTCGGCGCCAGCCTGGTCTATCTGTGGAAGATCGGCGCGCTGGAGTGGGCGCCGGAAGAGCGTCTGCGCAAGGCGCGCGAGCGCCGCGCCCAGCGTGAGGCCGCAGCGGCCGCCAAGCACTGACGGGTCAAGCGCTCATCACCGACGCCAGCCCATAGCGAGCGAATCATGGAATACACACTCACCCGCATCGATCCCAACGCCAGCCGCTACCCGATGCAGACCCGGGAGCAGGTGCCCGATCCGGTTCAGCAGCAGATCGAGCGCAATGTCTTTCTCGGCAAGCTGGAAGACGTGGCGCACGGCGTGGTGAACTGGGGCCGCAAGAATTCGATCTGGCCGTTCAACTTCGGCCTGTCCTGCTGCTACGTGGAAATGGCCACGGCCTTCACGCCCACGCACGACCTCGCACGCTTCGGCGCCGAGGTGATCCGCGCCACGCCGCGCCAGGCCGACCTGATGGTGGTGGCCGGCACCTGCTTCATGAAGATGGCGCCGGTGGTGCAGCGCCTCTATGAACAGATGCTGGAACCCAAGTGGGTGATCTGCATGGGCTCCTGCGCCAATTCCGGCGGCATGTACGACATCTATTCCGTGGTGCAGGGCGTGGACAAGTTCCTGCCGGTGGACGTCTACGTGCCCGGCTGCCCGCCCCGCCCCGAGGCCTTCCTGCAGGCCCTGAACCTGCTGCAGGACGCCATCGGCAAGGAACGCCGGCCGCTGTCCTGGGTGGTGGGCGACCAGGGCGTGTACAAGGCCAATATGCCGGCGCAGCGCGACCTCAAGAGCGAGGAACGCCGCGCGCAGACTACGCTGCGCACGCCGGATCAGGTGTAAGGACGCGACATGGCAGACGACGGCAAGCAGGCGCCGGTTCCGGAGATCGTGCAGGAGCTGTTCAACCGCTTCGGCGAGAACAGCTTCACCGTGCAGCACACCCGTGACGGCATGCCCACGCTGTGGGTGGACAAGACGCGCATCGTCGAGGTGTTGCGGCATCTGAAGACCGGCGTCAGCCGGCCGTACAAGATGCTCTATGACCTGACCGCGATCGACGAGCGCCTGCGCAAGCACCGCGAAGGCCAGCCGCCGGCGGACTTCACGGTGGTCTATCAGCTGCTGTCCATCGAGCGCGACATGGCGCGCCCCTACGGCGGCGACCTGCGCCTGAAGGTGGCGCTGCAGGGCGAGTTCCCCTCGCTGCCCACCGTCACCACGGTCTACGTCAACGCCAACTGGTACGAGCGCGAAGTCTGGGATCTGTTCGGCATCGTCTTCGACGGCCACCCGAACCTGCGCCGCATCATGCTGCCGCCGCGCTTCCAGGGTCATCCGCTGCGCAAGGAACATCCGGCGCGCGCCACCGAGTTCGATCCCTTCGTGCTCGACCAGATGCGCCAGGATCTCGATCAGGAAGCGCTGCTGTTCAAGCCCGAGGAATGGGGCATGAAGCGCGGCACCGAGAACGAGGACTTCATGTTCCTCAATCTCGGCCCCAACCATCCTTCCGCGCACGGCGCCTTCCGCATCGTGCTGCAGCTCGACGGTGAAGAGATCGTCGACTGCGTGCCGGACATCGGCTACCACCATCGCGGCGCCGAGAAGATGGGCGAGCGCCAGTCCTGGCACTCCTACATCCCGTACACCGATCGCATCGACTACCTCGGCGGGGTGATGAACAACCTGCCGTACCTGATGTCGATCGAGAAGCTCGCCGGCATCAAGGTGCCGCCGCGCGCGCAGACCATCCGCATCATGATGTCGGAGTTCTTCCGCATCACCTCGCACCTGCTGTTCTACGGCACCTATGCGCAGGACGTGGGCGCGATGTCGCCGGTGTTCTACATGTTCGTGGACCGCCAGAAGGCCTACGACGTGATCGAGGCGGTGACCGGCCATCGCATGCACCCGGCCTGGTTCCGTATCGGCGGCGTGGCGCACGATCTGCCGGCGGGCTGGGACCGCTTGGTGCGTGAGTTCGTCGAGTACATGCCCAAGCGCCTGGACGAGTATCAGAAGGCGGCGCTGGAAAACAGCATCCTCATCGCGCGTACCCGCGACATCGCCGCCTACAACACCGAAGAGGCGCAGGAATGGGGCGTCACCGGTCCGGGCCTGCGCGCCACGGGTCTGGCCTATGACCTGCGCAAGGCGCGTCCGTACTGCGGTTATGAGAACTTCGATTTCGAGATTCCCGTCGCCTCGCATGGCGACGTGTATGACCGCTGCGTGGTGCGCGTCGAGGAGATGCGCCAGTCGATCCGCATCATCAAGCAGTGCCTGGAAAACATGCCGGAAGGTCCGTACAAGGCCGACCATCCGCTGACCACGCCGCCGCCCAAGGACCGCACGCTCAAGGACATCGAAACCCTGATCACGCACTTCCTGCAAGTGTCCTGGGGCCCGGTGATTCCGCACGGCGAGGCGGCGATGATGGTGGAGGCCACCAAGGGCATCAACAGCTTCTACCTGACTTCCGACGGCAGCACGATGAGCTATCGCACGCGCATCCGCACGCCGAGCTTTGCCCATCTGCAACAGATTCCCGCCGTGATTCGCGGCCACATGGTGCCCGATCTGATCGCGTACATCGCCTCGATCGACTTCGTGATGGCCGACGTGGACCGCTAAAGACATGAGCACTGCAACGAGCGACAACGTCATCAAGCTCGCCGAGCTGCTCGGTCAGTCCGGCAGCGCGAAGACGCCCTTCGTGCTTTCGGAAACCGAGAAGCACGAGATCGAACATGAGCTGACGCATTTTCCCGACGGCCGCGCCGCCAGCATCGAAGCGCTGAAGATCGTGCAGAAGCATCGCGGCTGGGTGCCCGATGAAGCGCTGGAGCCGATTGCGCAGATGATCGGCATCTCCGCCGCCGAACTGGAAGGCGTGGCCACCTTCTACTCGCTGATCTTCCGCAAGCCGGTGGGCCGGCATGTGATCAAGGTCTGCGACAGCATCACCTGCTTCGCGGTCGGCTATGAAGACATCCGCGTGGCCCTGGAAAAGCAGCTGGGCATCGCCTACGGCCAGACCACCGCCGACGGCCGCTTCACCCTGTTGCCGATCTGCTGCATCGGCGCCTGCGACAAGGCGCCGGCGATGATGATCGATGACGATCTGCACCACGACCTGACGCCGCAGAATCTGGCGAGCGTGCTGGAGGCCTACAAGTGAGCATCGCCTCTGTCGAAACCGAGCTGCAGGTCAAGCCGCTGACCGCGCGCATCAATGCCAAGCTGCCGGTGGACCTGAAGTCTTATGAGAGCACGGGCGGCTATCAAGCCCTGCGCACGACGCTCAAGGACCTGAAGCCGCAGGATGTGCAGTCGCGGGTCAAGGATTCCAATCTGCGCGGCCGTGGCGGCGCGGGTTTTCCCACCGGCATCAAATGGGGCCTGGTGCCGATGGGCCCGGACGCCGGCGCCAAGTACCTGGTCTGCAATGCCGACGAGATGGAGCCGAACACCTTCAAGGATCGGCTGCTGATGGAGGATGCGCCGCATCAGCTGATCGAAGGCATGCTGGTGGCGGGCTATGCGATCCAGGCCACCGCCGGCTACATCTTCCTGCGCGGCGAGTATGTGAAGGCCGCGCAGCGCCTGAACGCCGCACTGGCCGAAGCGCGCGCGGCGGGCCTGCTGGGCGAGAACATCCTGGGCTCGGGCTGGAGCTTCACCCTGGTGGTGCACACCGGTGCCGGCCGCTACATCTGCGGCGAGGAAACCGCACTGATCAACTCGCTGGAAGGCCGTCGCGCCAATCCGCGCGCCAAGCCGCCCTTCCCGCAGATCGCCGGTGCCTGGGGCCGTCCGACCGTCGTCAACAACGTCGAGTCGCTGTGCAATATCGCGCCCATCGTGCTGTACGGTGCCGACTGGTTCAAAGGCCTGTCGCAGGGCAAGTCCAAGGACGGCGGCACCAAGCTCTACGGCGCCAGCGGCCGCGTCAAGCGCGGCGGCATCTATGAGCTGCCCATCGGCACCAGCGCGCGCGAAATCCTCGAAGAGCATGCCGGCGGCATGCGCGAAGGCTACACGCTCAAGTGCTGGCTGCCCGGTGGCGCCTCCACCGACTTCCTGATGCCCGAGCATCTGGATCTGGCGATGGACTTCGACACCATCGGCAAGGCCGGTTCGCGCATGGGCACGGGCCTGATTCTCGCGCTCGACCAGACCCACAACATGGTGTCGATCCTGCGCAACCTGCAAGACTTCTTCGCGCGTGAATCCTGCGGCTGGTGCACGCCCTGCCGCGACGGTCTGCCCTGGGGTCTGAAGATGCTGCGCGCCCTGGAGCGCGGCGAGGGCCGCGCCGAGGACATCGAGCAGCTGCAGCGTCTCACCGTGCTGGCCGGTCCTGGCAAAACCTTCTGCGCGCATGCGCCGGGTGCCATGGAGCCGCTGCAGTCGGCGCTGAAGTTCTTCCGTTCCGAGTTTGAGGCCGGCATCAAGAAGCCGGCCCAGGCCGCATAAGGCAAACCATGGCCACGATTCATGTAGACGGCAAGCAGTACGAGGTCAACGGCGCAGACAATCTGCTCCAGGCCTGCCTGAGCCTCGGGCTCGACATCCCTTACTTCTGCTGGCATCCGGCGCTGGGCAGCGTCGGCGCCTGTCGCCAGTGCGCGGTGAAACAGTACCGCGACGAAAGCGACAAGCAGGGGCGCATCGTCATGTCCTGCATGACGCCGGCCTCCAGCGGCACCTACATCTCCATCGACGACGCCGAGTCCAAGGCTTTCCGTGAGGCCATCGTCGAATTCCTGATGACCAATCACCCGCACGACTGCCCGGTCTGCGAGGAAGGCGGTCACTGTCACCTGCAGGACATGACGGTGATGACGGCCCACCACAGCCGCCACTACCGCTTCGAGAAGCGCACGCATCTGAATCAGGATCTCGGGCCTTTCATCGGCCATGAGATGAACCGCTGCATCTCCTGCTACCGCTGCGTGCGCTACTACAAGGACTACGCCGGCGGCACCGATCTGGGCGTGTACGGCTCGGCCGCCAACGTCTATTTCGGCCGCATCGAATCCGGCACCCTGGAATCGGAATTCTCCGGCAACCTCACCGAGGTCTGCCCCACCGGTGTGTTCACCGACAAGACCCATTCCGAGCGCTACTCGCGCAAATGGGACATGCAGTTCGCGCCCAGCATCTGCGCCGGTTGCGCCGTGGGCTGCAATGTCTCGCCCGGTGAGCGCTACGGCGAAATCCGCCGCGTCGAGAACCGCTACAACGGCACCGTCAACGGCTACTTCCTGTGCGACCGCGGCCGCTTCGGCTACGGCTACACCAATCGCAAGGACCGTCCGCGTCGCGCCCTGGCGCAGGGTGCGGTCACCACGCGTGCCGATGCCGTGGCGCAGGCCGCTGCGGCGCTGAGCGGCGCGCGGGTGATCGGCATCGGTTCGCCGCGCGCTTCGGTGGAAGCCAATTACGCGCTGCGCGAGCTGGTCGGCGCCGCCAATTTCTACGACGGCCACGCCCTGCATGAAGCCGAGCTGGTGCAGCTGGCGCTGAAGATCGTGCGCGAAGGTCCGCTGCCGGCGTCCAGCATCGAGCAGATCGAAGAAGCCGATGCGGTGTTCATCCTCGGCGAAGATCCCACCGCCACCGCACCGCGCACGGCGCTGGCGATCCGCCAGGCGGCGCGCGGCAAGGGCCGCGAGCTGGGCGACGCCAAGAAGGTCTCGGAATGGCAGGTCATCGCCCTGGCCGACCTCATGCAGCGCGAGCGCTATCCGGTGTTCGTCGCCAGCGTCGAGGCCACGCGCCTGGATGATGTCGCCGCCGCCACGTACCGCGCCGCGCCGGAAAATCTCGCGCGCCTGGGCTTTGCCGTGGCGCATGCCCTGGACGCCAGCGCGCCGGCCGTGGCCGATCTGGATGCCGACACTGCGGCGCTGGCGCAGCGCATCGCGCAGACGCTGGGCAAGGCCAAGCGTCCGCTGATCGTCTCCGGCACCGCCGCCGGCAGCGAGGCCGTGCTGCGCGCCGCCGCCAACATCGCCTGGGCGCTGCGCGCCAACAATGCGCAGACCGGTCTGGCGCTGAGCCTGCCGGAAGCCAACAGCTTTGGTCTGGCCCTGCTCGACGGCCAGCCGCTGGCGCAGGCGCTGGCGAAGATCGCGGCCGGCGAGGTCGATGCCGCCGTGGTGCTGGAGAACGATCTGTATCGTCGCGCGCCCAAGGCGCAGATCGACGCGGCGCTGGGCAAGCTGAAGACCCTGATCGCCATCGATCATCAGGCCACCGACACCACGGCCCGCGCCCGCGTGCTGCTGCCGGCGGCCACGGTGTTCGAAAGCGACGGCACCTTCGTCAACTACGAGGGTCGCGCGCAGCGTCACTTCCAGGTCTTCGATCCCACTTATTACGACGCCAGCATCCAGCTGACCGAATCCTGGCGCCTGCTCGTCGAACTCGGCGGCAAGCGCTGGAACGTGGTCGATGAACTCACCCGCGCCTGCGCCGCTGCCGTGCCGGCGCTGGCCGGCATCGTCGAAGCCGCGCCCAATGCGGCGTTCCGCATCGACGGCATGAAGATCGCGCGCGAGCCGCACCGCTACTCGGGCCGCACCGCGATGCGCGCCAATCAGTCGGTGCACGAGCCGCGTCAGCCGCAGGACGCCGACACCGCGCTGGCCTTCTCCATGGAAGGCTATAACGGCGTCGGCAGTCTCGATCGTCCGGCCGCGCTCACGCCTTATGCCTGGTCGCCGGGCTGGAACTCGCCGCAGGCCTGGAACAAGTTCCAGGACGAGGTGGGCGGCAGCCTGCGCGGCGCCGAGGCCGGCAAGCTGCTGTTCGCGCCGGGCAGCACGCAGGGTTACTTCGTCAACGTGCCGGCGGCGTTCACGCCGCGCAGCGACGCTTATCGCGTGCTGGCGCTGCACTCGCATTTCGGGGAGGAGGAACTCAGCGCCCGCGCCGAGCCCATCGCCAAGCGCAGCGAGCAGGCCTATGTCGCGGTCAGCGCCGCCGATGCGCAGCGCAGCGGCCTCAAGGGCAAGCTCACGCTCAGCCTCGACGGCGTGCTCTGTCAGCTGCCGGTCCGCATCAGCAGCAGCCTGCCGGCCGGCACGGTCGGTCTGCCCGCAGGCTTCGCCGGCGTGCCCTATGTGGGCGCGGCGAGCTTTGCCACGGTCACGGGAGCCTGATGCCGATGAGCGCAATTCTCGACTGGTTCACCGCGCATCCGCAGTTCACGGCGGCGCTGATCGCCTGCGTGAAGGCCATCGTCATCCTGCTGGGGCTGATTCTCACCGCCGCCTGGATGATCTGGCTGGAGCGCCGCCTGCTGGGTCTGTGGCAGGACCGTTACGGTCCCAACCGCATCGGGCCTTTCGGTCTGGGGCAGGTGATTGCGGACATGATCAAGATCTTCTTCAAGGAAGACTGGCTGCCGCCGTTCGTGGACAAGGCCACCTTCGTCATCGCGCCGCTGATTGCGATGGCGCTGATGCTGCTCATGTTCGCGGTGATTCCGGTGGCGCCGGGCTGGGGCGTGGCGGATCTGAACCTGGGCCTGCTGCTGATGATGGCCATCGCCGGCCTGGAGGTGTACGCGGTGATGCTGGGCGGCTGGGCCAGCAACAGCAAGTATGCCCTGCTCGGCGGTCTGCGCGTGACCGCGCAGACGGTCAGCTACGAAGTGTTCATGGGTCTGTCGCTGATGGGCGTGGTGATGCAGGCCGGCAGCTTCAATCTGCGTGACATCGTCGAGGCACAGCACGGACTCTGGTACATCATTCCGCAGTTCTTCGGCTTCTGCACCTTTGCCATCGCCGGCGTGGCGGTGGTGCACCGCACGCCATTCGATCTTCCGGAAGCCGAGTCGGAACTGGCCTCGGGCTTCCACACCGAATACTCGGGCATGAAGTTCGGCATGTTCTTCGTCGGCGAGTACGTGGGCATCGTGCTGGTCTCGGCGCTGCTGGTGACGCTGTTCTTCGGCGGCTGGCGCGGCCCCTTCATCGAGGCCGTGCCGGCGCTGGCCTTCGTCTGGTTTGCCCTGAAATGCCTGTTCTTCATGTCCTTCTTCATTCTGCTGCGCGCCGCGCTGCCGCGTCCCCGCTATGACCAGCTGATGGGCTTTGGCTGGAAGGTCTGCCTGCCGCTGACCCTGATCAATCTGCTGGGAACTGCCGCCGTGCTGTTGCTGAGCGGCCCCGGAGCCTAAAGATGGGATATTTCACCGACATCGCACGTGGCACCTACACCACGCTGCGCAGCATCGTGATGATTTTTTCGCACAGCTGGCGCAAGCGTGACGTCATCCCGTATCCGGAAGTAAAGCCTTACATGCCGCCGCGCTACCGTGGCCGCATCGTGCTCACGCGCGATCCGGACGGCGAAGAGCGCTGCGTGGCCTGCAATCTCTGCGCGGTGGCCTGCCCGGTGGGCTGCATCTCGCTGCAGAAGGCGGAGAAGGCCGACGGCCGCTGGTATCCGGAATGGTTCCGCATCAATTTCTCGCGCTGCATCTTCTGCGGTCTTTGCGAGGAAGCCTGCCCGACCACCGCCATCCAGCTGACGCCGGACTACGAGATCTGCGAGTACCAGCGTCAGAGCCTGGTCTACGAAAAGGAAGACCTGCTGATCAGCGGCACCGGCAAGTATCCGGACTACAACTTCTACCGCGTCGCCGGCATGGCGATCGACGGCAAGCCCAAGGGTGCCGCCGACAACGAGTCGGCGCCGGTGGACATCAAGAGCCTGCTGCCATGAGCTTCTTCTTTTATCTCGCCGCCGCCGTGGCCGTGATCGCCACGCTGTTCGTGATCGGTGGCCGCAATCCGGTGCACGCGCTGCTGTATCTGGTGGTCTCGCTGCTCGCCGTGGCCGGCATCTTCTTCATGATGGGCGCGCCGTTTGCCGGTGCCCTGGAAGTGATCGTCTACGCCGGCGCGATCATGGTGCTGTTCGTGTTCGTGGTGATGATGCTCAACCTCGGGCAGGCCACCGTCGATCAGGAACGCCACTGGATCCAGATGCGCTACTGGGTGGGGCCGGGGCTGCTCTCGGCGATTCTGCTCGCCGGACTGCTGTTCGTACTGGGCAACGGCGGCACGCATCCGATGAGCATGACCGAGGTCAGCGCCAAGCAGGTGGGCATCCATCTGTTCGGACCTTATCTGCTGGCGGTGGAACTGGCGTCGATGCTGCTGCTGGCAGCACTGGTGGCGGCCTACCACCTCGGCAAGCACGACTAAGCGATACGCACGGGAATAGGGACGATGGAAACGACTGGGTTGGTGACAATCCCGATGGAGCACGGCCTGATTCTGGCCGCGATCCTCTTCGTGCTGGGCTTAACCGGCGTGATGGTTCGGCGCAACATCCTGTTCATGCTGATGTCGCTGGAAGTGATGATGAATGCCGCGGCACTGGCCTTCGTCACCGCCGGCGCCCGCTGGCAGCAGGCTGACGGCCAGATCATGTTCATCCTGGTGCTGACGCTGGCGGCCTCCGAGGCCTCCGTGGGTCTGGCCATTCTCATGCAGCTGTATCGGCGCTTCCACACCCTGGACGTCGATGCCGCATCCGAACTGAAAGGGTGAGGGCGCAATGAAAGCAAAGCTTTCATTGCGCCCGAACGCACGGCCAGGGATGGCCGGGCCGGGGCTCGAGTTGCCGGCGAAGGTCGCGCCACGGATGGCCGCAACAATGAATTGGGAAAGCCACCAATGAAAGCAAAGCTTTCATTGCGCCCGAACGCACGGCCAGGGATGGCCGGGCCGGGGCTTGAGTTGCCGGCGAAGGTCGCGCCACGGACGGCTACACATACGAATAGGGAAGCCCACTGATGCATCTCCTCTTTCTCGTCTTCCTGCTGCCGCTGCTCGGCTTCGTCACCCTGGCCCTGGGCCGCACGCGCATCTCCGAGAACGGCGGTGCGGTGATTGGCGTCGGCAGTGTCGGTCTGGCCGCCGCGATCACCGGCTTCATCGCCACGCAGTTCTATCAGCTGCCGGCCGGTGAGTCCTATACCCAGGTGCTGTGGACCTGGATGAACGTCGATGGCTTTGTGCCGCGCTTTGCCCTGCGCCTGGATCAGCTGTCGATGCTGATGATGTGCGTGATCACGGGCGTGGGCTTCTTCATCCACCTGTTCGCGTCCTGGTACATGCGCGGCGACGAGGCCTATACCCGCTTCTTCGCCTACATGAATCTGTTCGTGGCCAGCATGCTGTTCCTGGTGCTGGGCGACAACCTGCTGTTCCTGTACTTCGGCTGGGAAGGCGTGGGTCTGGCCTCCTATCTGCTGATCGGCTTCTGGTATCAGGACGCCGCCAACGGCGCGGCCGCGCGCAAGGCCTTCGTGGTCACCCGCGTTGGCGACACTTTCATGGCCATCGGCCTGTTCATTCTCTTCCATGCCCTGGGCACGCTGGAGATCCAGGAGATCCTCCGGCTGGCGCCGCAGCACTGGCAGGCCGGTGATCCGCAGCTGACGGCGGCGGCGCTGCTGCTGCTGGGCGGCGCGGTGGGCAAGTCGGCACAGCTGCCGCTGCAGACCTGGCTGCCGGATGCCATGGCCGGTCCCACCCCGGTCTCGGCGCTGATTCACGCCGCCACCATGGTCACCGCCGGTGTGTACCTGATCGCGCGCACGCATGTGCTGTTCGAACTCTCGCCGCTGGCGATGTCGGCGGTGGGCTGGACCGGCGGTGTGACGCTGCTGATGGCGGGCTTCATTGCGCTGACGCAGAGCGACATCAAGAAGATTCTCGCCTACTCGACCATGTCGCAGATCGGCTACATGTTCCTGGCGCTGGGCGCGGGCGCTTACCAGCCGGCGGTGTTCCATCTGATGACGCACGCCTTCTTCAAGGCGCTGCTGTTCCTCTCGGCCGGTTCGGTGATTCTGGCCTGCCATCACGAGCAGGACATCTTCAAGATGGGCGGTCTGCGCAAGCAGATTCCCTTCACCTTCTGGGTGTTCCTGATCGGCTCGCTGGGTCTGGTGGCCTTCCCGCTGACCTCGGGTTTCTTCTCCAAGGACCAGATCCTGTTCCAGGCCTGGGCCTATGGCCACCAGCATCTGTACTGGATGGGGCTGGCCGGCGCCTTCATGACCGGTCTGTACACCTTCCGCCTGATCTTCATCGCCTTCTTCGGCCCCACGCAGTTTGAAAGGACGGGGCACGGCCATGAGATTCACAAGCCGCACGGTGCCGATCACGGCCTGCCGCTGGCGGTGCTGGCGGTGGCGGCGCTGCTGGGCGGCTTCATCCACATCCCGCTGGACAGCGTGCTGCCGCAGCCGGCCATCGGCGAGGCGCAGGAACACGCCGAGCATGCGCTGGCCCTGCGTTCGGTGCTGGTGTCCTTTGCCGGCATCGCCCTGGCCTGGTTCTTCTTCCTGAAGAATCGCGGCCTGGCCGAGGCGATCAAGACCAGCGGCGTGGGCAATCTGCTGTTCCGCTGGTGGCGCGCCGCCTTCGGCTTCGACTGGCTCTACGACAAGCTGTTCGTGAAGCCGTATCTGTTCATTGTCCACATCAACCGTCATGACGTGGCCGACCAGCTGATCGGTCTGCTGCCGCA
Source organism: Solimonas aquatica (assembly GCF_900111015.1). Lineage (GTDB taxonomy): Bacteria > Pseudomonadota > Gammaproteobacteria > Nevskiales > Nevskiaceae > Solimonas > Solimonas aquatica. The sequence goes on from NZ_FOFS01000012.1 coordinate 126,720, forward strand.
ACTCACCATGGGCGCCAATACCGAACTCGCCGGCACGCAGAACGGCCGCCTGCGCTGGTACGCCGCAGCCACCGCTGCGGGCGCCATCCTCGTCATCGCCGCCGTGATCGTCCTATGATTCTGCTCTGGCTGATTCTGATTCCTTTCATCGGCGGCCTGCTGAGCTGGCAGGGCGAGCGCTTCGTCGGTCGCGGCTTCCCGCGCTGGGTGGCGCTGCTGACCATGCTCTTCGCGCTGGGCATCTCGGTCTGGCTCTGGGTGGTCGGCGACTACTCGCTGCCGGCGGTGGGCGGCAAGCCGCAGTGGACCATCGAATACCAGGCGAGCTGGATTCCGCGCTTCGGCATCTCCCTGCATCTGGCGATGGACGGCCTGGCGCTGCTGCTGGTGGTGCTGACCAATCTGCTGGGCGTGATGGCGGTGGCCTGCTCCTGGCGTGAAATCGAACGCAACGTCGGCTTCTTCCATCTGAACCTGCTGTGGAACCTGGGCGGCGTGGTCGGCGTGTTCCTCACGCTGGACCTGTTCCTGTTCTTCTTCCTCTGGGAAATGATGCTGGTGCCGATGTACTTCCTGATCGCGCTCTGGGGCCATAACGCCCCGGGCGGCAAGGGACGCATCTACGCGGCCACCAAGTTCTTCATCTTCACCCAGGCCTCGGGCCTGATCATGCTGCTGGCGATTCTGGGTCTGGTGTTCGTGCACTACCAGCAGACCGGGCACTTCAGCTTCGACTACATGGACCTGCTGGGCATGTCCATGGCGCCTTCGGTGGAAATGCTGCTGATGCTGGGCTTCTTCATCGCCTTCGCGGTGAAGACGCCGATGGTGCCTTTCCATTCCTGGCTGCCGGACGCGCACTCGCAGGCGCCCACCGCCGGCTCGGTGGATCTGGCCGGCATCCTGCTCAAGACCGCTGCCTTCGGCATGCTGCGCTTCGCGCTGCCGCTGTTTCCCAATGCCTCGCATGCCTTTGCGCCGGTGGCGATGGGCTTCGGCGTGCTGGGCATCATCTACGGCGCGTTCATGTGCTTCTCGCAGAACGACATCAAGCGCCTGGTCGCCTATTCCTCGGTGAGCCACATGGGCTTCGTGCTGGTCGGCGTGTACGCCGGCACCCAGCAGGCGCTGCAGGGTGTGGTGGTGCAGATGCTGGCGCATGGCCTTTCGGCCGGCGCGCTGTTCATCCTCTGCGGTGAAATCTACGAACGCATCCACACCCGCGAGCTGAGCCAGATGGGCGGCCTGTGGGCGCGCTTTCCGTATCTGCCGCCGATCGCCATGTTCTTCGCTGCCGCCTCGCTCGGTCTGCCGGGCATGGGCAATTTCGTCGGCGAATTCCTGATTCTGCTCGGCAGCTGGAACATCGCGCCGCTGACCACGGCGCTGGCCGCCACGGGCCTGGTGATGGGCGCGGTCTACACCCTGATTCTGGTGCAGCGCGCCTTCCACGGCGCTCCGGCCGCCGGTGCGCCGCCGCTCAAGGATCTGGGCCGGCGTGAGCTGGCGATGATGGGCGTGCTCATGCTGCTGCTGCTGGGCCTGGGCGTTTATCCGCAAACCGTGCTCAACACTTCCGCCTCCGCCATGCATCAGGTGCACACGATCTACAGTGCCGCGGCCGCCACCGGAGTGGCGCCATGAGCTTCAGCAATACGCAATGGCTGGCGCTCTCGCCCTTCCTGCTGCTGTCGGCGGCCATCGTCGCCCTGATGCTGTCCATCGCCTTCAAGCGTCGCCACGACGGCAACGCGACCATGGCGGTGATCGGCCTGAACTGCACCCTGGTGCTGATTCTGGTGCTCTTGCTGATCAGCAAGGGGCGCGTGGAGCTGACCCCGCTGCTGGTAGTGGACAACTACGCCCTGTTCTACGGGGCCATCATCCTGATGACCACGCTGGCCACCGCCACGCTCTCGCACGCCTATCTGGACGGCTTCAAGGGCGAGCGTGAGGAGATGTATCTGCTGCTGGCGATTTCCGCGCTGGGCGGTCTGGTGCTGGCCTGCGCGCAGCACTTCGCCTCCTTGTTCATCGGCCTGGAAATCCTCAGCGTGCCGCTGTACGCGATGATCGCCTACCCGGTGAAGAAGCGGCACTCGCTGGAAGGCGGCGTGAAATATCTGGTGCTCTCGGCAGTGGCCTCGGCCTTCATGCTGTTCGGCATCGCGCTGCTCTACTCGCAGGTGGGCAGCATGGGGTTTGCTGAAGTCGGCGCCTTCTTTGCGGCGCATGACTTCGAGCTGATCAGCAACCGCGTCGCCCTGCTGGGTGGCGCGCTGCTGCTGATCGCCATTGCCTTCAAGCTCTCGCTGGTGCCCTTCCATCTCTGGACGCCGGACGTCTACGAAGGCGCGCCCGCGCCGGTCACCAGCTATCTGGCCACGGCCTCCAAGACCGCGGTGTTCGCGGTGCTGCTGCGCTACTTCGTGGAAGCCGGCGGCTATCACCAGACCGCGCTGATCGAGGTGCTGGCGGTTCTGGCCTTCGTCTCGATTCTGGTCGGCAACGTGCTGGCGGTGCGCCAGAACAACGTCAAGCGCATGATGGCCTACTCCTCCATCGCGCACTTCGGTTACTGCATGGTGGCCCTGGTGGCCGGCGGCCCGCTGGCGGTGGAGGCGGTGGGTGCATACCTGCTGTCCTATGTCATCACCACCCTGGGCGCCTTCGGTGTGCTGACGCTCACCTCCAGCCCCATGGGCGACCGCGACGCCGATCTCAACTACGACTATCGCGGCCTGTTCTGGCGCCGGCCGTATCTGGCTTCGATCATGACCGCGATGCTGCTCTCGCTGGCGGGCATTCCCGCCACCGCCGGCTTCATCGGCAAGTTCTATGTGATTGCCGCCGGTCTGGACGCCAAGCTGTGGTGGCTGCTGGGCGCCGTGGTGGTGGGCAGCGCCATCGGCCTGTACTACTACCTGCGCCTACTGATTGCCATGTTCCTGCTCGACCCGGCGCGCCATCGCTTCAGTGCGGCGCTGGACTGGGCGCAGCATGTGGGCGGCATCATGGTGCTGCTGCTGACCCTGGCCATGATGGGCATGGGTCTGTTCCCGCAGCCCTTCATCGATCTGATCCGCCACGCCGCGCTGCAGCCCGGTTGATCCCGGTCATGAAAACCACCGGCCGCCTAGTGCGGCCGGTGGTTTTCGCATACCCTGAGTCCAAGATGCGGACAAAGAGCCGCAGTAACAGGGATACGCGTGCATGGCCGCTTCTGCAGTGATGGAAACCTTGCGTCGCCTCGGGCGGATACGCTCGCGGGATGAGCTGTATCAGCGCATCGTCACCCCCGACATCGAGCATGCCATCGAGCGCATGCCCAAGCCGGTTGGCAGCTTTGGTTACGATGCCTGGGGTTACAACGAGGATGCCGCCAAGATCGGCCTGGGCCTGATCCGCTGGCTCTACGAAAAATACTTCCGGGTCACCGCGCATGGCCTGGAGCACATTCCGGCGCAGGGCCGGGTGCTGGTGATTGCCAATCACTCCGGGCAGCTGCCCATGGACGGCCTGCTGATCGGTTATGCCATGGCCACCAATCCCAATGGCCCGCGTGCGCCGCGCGCCATGGTCGAACGCTTCTTTCCCACGGTGCCCTGGCTGGGCAGCATGCTCACCGGCATCGGCGCGGTGATCGGTGATCCGCTCAACTGCACCAAGATGCTGGAGCAGGACGAGGCGGTGATCGTGTTTCCCGAGGGCGTGCGCGGCTCGGGCAAGCTCTACAAGCAGCGCTATCAGCTGCAGCGCTTCGGCAACGGCTTTTTGCACATGGCGATGAACTGCCATGCGCCCATCGTGCCGGTGGGGGTGGTGGGCTGCGAGGAGACCATGCCTTCGCTGGCCAATATCGCGCCGCTGGCCAAGCTGCTGGGCATTCCCTACGTGCCCTTGGGTCCGCTGCTGCCGCTGCCGGCGCGCGTGTATCTGAATTTCGGCGAGCCGATCATCTTCGACAGTGCGCCCTGCAGCGAGGAAGAGGTCACGGAGCGCGTGGAGCGGGTCAAGACCGCGATCCGGGAGCTGATTGATCGCGGGCTCAATGAGCGGACGAGCGTGTTTTGATGCTGCGGTCTGCGTGCTCTGATCGTGGTCTGAGCCTGCCCTGTTCCCGGTTTCGTGCGCCTTCAGCGCCTGCTGCTCCCGAGCCGCCCCACGATTGCCCCGCCGGCCATCGGCGCCATTGGCGCAAGATCAAAGGCCAGCCAGTAAAAACATAGCCAGCACCCACCATGCCCCACACCCGCAAAACCGTCCTCGTCACCGGCGCCGCCGGCTCGCTGGCCAAGCGCGTCATCGCGCGCCTGCATGGCAAGTATCAGGTGGTGGCGGTGGACTTCCGCCGCAAGGTCGAGACCGACGCGGATATCCAGTCCTACAAGGTCGCCACGCACAAGCGTGGTTTCGAGGATGTGTTCCGCAAGCACAAGATCGACGCGGTGCTGCACCTGGGCCGCATCTTCGCGCATGAGGATGACCGCATGCGCCGCTACAACGCCAATGTGCTGGGCAGTCGCCGCCTGTTCGAGCTCTGCCGCAAATACAAGGTGGGGCAGGTGCTGGTGCACTCCACCTACTTCGTCTACGGCGCCTCGGCCTACAACCCTGCGCTGCTCGACGAGGACGCGCCGCTCAAGGCCAGCGAGCTGACCCAGGACCTGGTGGATTCGGTGGAGCTGGAAAACCTTGCCCAGATCTACCTCTGGAAGGCGCCGGAGCTGCATATCACCATCCTGCGCCCCTGCAATGTGCTGGGCCCGGGCGTGCGCAACACGATGTCGCTGCTGCTGTCACGGCCGCTGGTGCCGGTGCTGCTGGGCTTCTCGCCGCTGATGCAGTTCCTGCACGTGGACGACATGGCCGATGCCATCGTGCTGGCCTTCGAGCAGAACAAGCCGGGCATCTACAACGTGGCGCCGGAAGACTATGTGACCTATCAGGTGGCGGTGGAGCAGTGCGGCTGCCGCAAGCTGCCGGTGCCTTCGATTCCGCCGCTGCTGCCGAAGATGATCAGCGGCCTGCTCAACTGGAATGCCTTCTTCCCGCCGTACCTGATCAATTACTTCAAGTATCCGGTGATCATCGACGGCCGCCTGTTCCGCGACACCTTCGGCTTCAAGCCCAAGCGCAATCTGAACGACATCTTCAGTTACTACCGCAAGCACAAGCTGCTCAACGCCAGTGCCCCGGCGCTGCGATAGCCGGGCTCTGCCCAGGCCATCGAAAAGATTCATTTCCCATTTGGCGACCCGCGGCTAGACTGCCGACTCACTCGCAGCGGAAGAGACCTCATGGCCAAGAGCAAGGACAAGACGCTGAAGATCGATATCGGCATCGGCAAGGATGAGCGCAAGGCGATTGCGGAAGGCTTGTCGCGCCTGCTGGCCGATGAGTACACCCTGTATCTGAAGACCCACAACTTCCACTGGAACGTCACGGGTCCGATGTTCAACACCCTGCACCTGATGTTCGAAACGCACTACACCGAAGCGGCGCTGGCCGTGGACCTGGTGGCCGAGCGCATCCGCGCCCTGGGCTTTCCGGCGCCCGGCACCTACCAGCAGTACGCGGCGCTGTCCTCCATCGAAGAGACCGAGGGGGTGCCGGAGGCCATGGCGATGGTGCGCCTGCTGGTGAAGGGACATGAGGCCTGCGCGCGTACCGCGCGCAGTGTGTTTCCGGTGGCGGAAGCCGCGCACGATGAGCCCAGCTGCGATCTGCTGACGCAGCGGCTGCAGCTGCACGAAAAAACCGCCTGGATGCTGCGTTCGCTGCTCGAATAAGGTGTGTGAATGAAGAAGGTTCCGGCAGCGCCGGTTCTGCTGTCGGTCCGGCAGCTGCGTGTGGAATTCGCCTCGCGAGGCCTGCTCTGGCGCCGACAGGCGCAGCTGCCGGCGCTCGATGGTCTGAGCTTTGATCTGGCTGCGGGCGAGATACTGGCGGTGGTGGGCGAATCCGGCTCCGGCAAGTCAACCCTGGCCCGCACGCTCATGGGTTTGCAGGCGGCCACCGCTGGCTCGCTGAGCTATCGCGGCCAGGAGTTGCGCGGTCTGGGCAAGAAGCAGTGGCGGCCGCTGCGCCGCCACATCCAGATGGTGTTCCAGGATCCGGCGGCCAGCTTCAATCCGCGTCGCCGCATCGGCCAGGCCCTGGCCGAACCCCTGCAGGCCCTGCGTCCGGAGCTGGACGCCGCCGAGCGCACGCGTCGCGTCGCGGCGATGCTGGAACGCGTGGGCCTGTCCGCCGCCGATGCCCAGCGCCGCCCGCAGGAATTCTCCGGTGGCCAGGCGCAGCGTCTGGCCATCGCCCGCGCGCTGATCGTCGAGCCCGAGCTGCTGGTCTGCGACGAGCCGGTTTCGGCGCTGGATGTTTCGGTGCAGGCCCAGATCATCAATCTGCTGCTGGAGCTCAAGCGCGAACGCGGGCTCACGCTGTTGTTCATCGCCCACGATCTGCCGCTGGTGCGGCATGTGGCGGATCGCGTGCTGGTGCTCTACTACGGCCGGCTCATGGAGCAGGCGGCGGTTGAAACCCTGTTCGCCTATCCTCGCCATCCCTACACGCGCGCCCTGCTGGCGGCGATTCCCGACAGCGGCGTGGATGCGCAATGCCGCGCGCTCGATGGCGAACGGCCCGCGCCCGGCATGCCGGGCTGCCTGTTCACCGCGCGCTGCCCGATGGCCGATGAGCAGTGCGCGCGGCGCCCGCCGCCGTCGCGGCGCTTCGCCGGCAACAGCCTCGCCGCCTGTCATTACGCGCGCGAGGATGTGCCGGCGTAGACGCCTTACGCCGCCGGCTTCTTCTTGCGCGGCAGGATGTTCATGGCCTTGGCGATGATGCCCAGCATCACCTCGTCTGCACCGCCGCCGATGGAGATCAGGCGCGTGTCGCGGTAGGCGCGCGCCGCGGGGTTGTCCCACATGAAGCCCTGGCCGCCCCAGAACTGCAGGCAGGCATCGGTGACCTCGCGCGAGACGCGACCGACCTTGAGCTTGCACATGCTGGCGAGCATGGCGATCTGCAGCGGGCTCTGTTCCCCGCGCAGGTATTCCTCGGTGGTCTGATAGGTCAGCGCCCTGAGCGCCTCCACCTCGGTGCGCAACTCGGCGAGGCGGAAGTGCACGTACTGATTGTCGAGCAGGCTCTGGCCGAAGGCCTGACGCTGGCCGGTGTAGGCGATGGTCTCGTCGATCAGGTTCACCAGACCGTCGATGCCGCTGGCGGCGCCGAACAGGCGCTCCTCCTGGAACTGCAGCATCTGATAGGTGAAGCCTGCGCCTTCCTGGCCGATCAGATTGCGCACCGGCACGCGCACCTCGTCGAAGAAGATCATCGCGGTATCGGAGCTGCGCATGCCCAGCTTGTCGAGCTTGGTCTGGCGCTCCACGCCGCGCGCATCCAGCGGCACGATGATCAGGCTCTTGTTCAGATGCGGCTTGCCCTCGCTGGTGTTGACCAGGGTGCAGGCCCAGTCGGACTGCGTGCCATTGGTGATCCACATCTTCGAGCCATTGATCACGTAGTCGCCGCCATCACGCCGCGCCGTGGTCTTGATGCCCGCCACATCCGAGCCGGCACCGGCTTCGGAGACGGCGATCGACACCACCTGCTCGCCGCGGATCGCCGGTTCGAGGTATTCCTTGCGCAGCTCATGCGAGCCGAAGCGCGCCAGTGCCGGCGTCGCCATGTCGGTCTGCACGCCGATGCCCATCGGCACGCCGCCGCAGCGGCAATGCCCCAGTGCCTGCGCGAACATCAGCTGATACGAGTAATCCAGACCCTGGCCGCCATACGCGCTGGGCTTGGTGATGCCGAGCAGGCCCAGCGCGCCCATCTTGCGCAGCACCTCGTGCGCGGGCCAGATGCCTGCGCGCTCCCAGTCGGCCACGTGCGGATTGAGTTCCTGCTCGACGAAGCTCTTCACGCTCTCGTAGAGCGCGCGATGTTCTTGGGTAAGTTGCATTACTGTGAGCCCGATTGAAGGATCGAGTTCGTTTTATAGGGAGCTTCTCATCCCTGCGTCAATTGCACGCACGCGCTGCGTGAAAAAAGGTAACGACGATTACTGAGCGATTGCGGAAGGCGCCTGCTCACGCGCGCTTGGCATGGGCGGGCGCTGCTTCAGGCGCAGCGCGAACAGCCAGGGCCAGCGCTTGCCGGTGACATAGAAGACGTCGCGCTTGCGATCCCAGGCGATGCCGTTGAGCACCGCCTCGCTGTCGAAGGCCACGGCGTCCGTGCGCATCTGCTGGCGCAGCGGCGACAGATCCAGATAGGCGCGCACCTGCCCGCTGTGCGGATCGATGAGCACGATGCGATCCGAGTGCCAGAGGTTGGCGAACACCAGACCATGCGCGTATTCGAGTTCGTTGAGTTGCGTCAGGGGCTGGCCATCGAGCCGCACTTCCAGCACGCGCGTGATCGCGAAGTCATCGGCGCGACGGAAAGTCAGACGCGCGCTGCCGTCACTCATGATCAGGCCGCTGGCATCGTGTGTGAGGCCCCAACCTTCGCCCTCATAGTGCAAGGTCTTGAGCGTTTCGAAGCGCTCGTTGAGCACCAGGGCGCGCTGCTCGCGCCAGCTCAGCAGGTAGTAGCGCGAGTCGAAGAAAGTGAGGCCTTCGGCGAACACATCGGCCGGCAAAGGCAGGCGCAAAAGCGGCTCGACTTGCGCAATCTTGCGCAAAATCAGCGCGGAACGGCCATACAGGCCACTGCTTTCCACCAACCGTTCGTCAACCCATTCAAGCCCTTCGGTGAAGATTTCGGGGTTGTGTGGCAGGCGTGAAACGAGCTCGAAGTCAAGACGTTGAATCGAGCTGAAAGCCGCATCAATGCTACGTTTTGATGAAGGACCTTGTGCATGACTCGGCGCTCCAGTCAAGCAAAAAAACAGTAGCAGGAACAGGGGCGGGCGAACGGTCGGCATGGCTTGACTGTAATAAAGACGTTGATTTGAAAACTTTTTATCAGTAAAAATTCACAACGTGGAAACGCGTATAGGTGTTTCCAAATCCGCGCGGAGAGTTCCGCGAACATGTGCATCGATGGAGAAAGTGTCAATGGCGATTAAGAAAGCTGCAAAGAAGGCTGCGAAGAAGGCGACCAAGAAGGCTGCCAAGAAGGTCGCGAAGAAGGCTGTGAAGAAGGTTGCCAAGAAGGCCGCCAAGAAGGTTGCCAAGAAGGCCGCGGCGAAGAAGAAGTAAGCGGATCTGTACTACCGCACGGGCGGTTGGTCAGGGAGTGTATTGGGGAAGCGACCGCCCGTTACCTACACGACAAATACCGAACGCTTTAATCTATCTTGACGCCGCGGCTGCCCGATCTTCGAGTAGCCGCGTTTTCTTTTTCCGGTGCCGCTTTCGCGCGCGCGACCGGAATCTCCCGCGGGACGGCAGCACTTTCACCGTCGCCTGATGCGGGGCCCCTGAAGGGAGACACGCCATGATTCACAGCATGACCGGCTATGCACGCGTCGAGACCACTGCGCCCTGGGGGCGGCTGAGCTGGGAGATGCGCTCGGTCAATCACCGCTATCTCGACGTGCAGCTCAAGCTGCCCGAGGACTTCCGCGTGCTGGAGGGCGAGCTGCGTCAGGCCGCCAGCGCCAGGCTCTCGCGCGGCAAGATCGAATGCGGCCTGCGCTATGTGCGCGAGTCCGCCGGCGAGGAAGCCATCGAGCTGGATCGCCGTCGCCTGGCGCAGCTCAAGGACGCGCTGGACACCGTTACCCATGAGCTGGGCGCCACCACCGCCGCTGATCCGGTGCGAGTGCTGAGCTTTCCCGGCGTGATGCGCGAGCAGCAGGCCGATTTCGCGCCCATGCTCGCGGCCGCACGCAAGCTGTTCGAGGCGGCGCTGGCCGACTTCACCGCCATGCGCGCCCGCGAGGGCGAGCGGCTCAAGACCTACATCGAAGAGCGTTGCCAGCTGCTTGCCGAGCTGGTGGCGCAGGTGCGCGCGCGTTACCCGCTGGTGCGCGAGCAGTGGCTGCAGCGTCTGCGCGCACGCTGCGCCGAGCTGGGCGTGGAAGTGGAGCCGCAGCGGCTGGCACAGGAAGTGGCGCTCAATGCCCAGCGCCTGGATGTGGAAGAAGAGATGTCGCGCCTGCTCAGCCATCTGCAGGAAGTGCGGCAGGCCCTGGAGCGCGGCGAATCGGTGGGCCGGCGTCTGGACTTCCTGATGCAGGAGCTCAATCGCGAAGCCAACACCCTGTCTTCCAAGTCCCAGGACGCGGAGATGACGCGCTGCGCGGTGGAGATGAAGGTCGCCATCGAACAGATCCGCGAACAGGTGCAGAACATCGAGTAAGGTTGCCGGACCCGCTGAACGATTTTTCCGTCCATGCCCGTCGCACGCATCCGATCCGCCAAGGCAATGCCGCTGTCTTCTCTCCGGAGTCTGTGCCCATGACCCAGGGCAGCCTGTTCATCGTCTCGGCGCCCAGCGGCGGCGGCAAGACCAGTCTCACCCGCGCGCTGCTGCCGTATCTGGCGCGGCACGGGGTGCAGGCCAGCATCTCGGTGTCCTTCACCACGCGCGCCGCACGGCCCGGTGAGCAGGCGGGCGTGCATTACCACTTCGTCGACGAGGCGGCCTTCGTGGCGCGCATCGCGGGTGGCGGCTTTCTGGAGCACGCACAGGTCTTCGGCCGCCGCTACGGCACCGGTCTGCCGGAGACGCGCGCGCTGCTGGATGCCGGTCAGGATGTGATTCTGGATATCGACTGGCAGGGTGCGCGGCAGGTGCGTCAGCAGTGGCCGCAGGCGGTGTCGATCTTCATCCTGCCGCCTTCGGTGGCGGAGCTGGAACGGCGCCTGCGCGCGCGCAGCCAGGACAGCGAGGCGGTGATTGCGGCGCGCATGGACGAGGCGCATCAGGAGATCGCCCACCATAATGAGTACGACTACCTGATCGTGAACGAGGACTTCGATACCGCCCTGGCCGAGCTGGCGGCGGTGTTTCTGGAGCCGCGCCTGCGCGCGCGCCGGCAGAACGACCGCCACGCGGCGCTGATCGCCGCCCTGCTGGCCAATTAATGGCCGGATGCGCTATATTCCGCCGCCTTTCGCTGGACCTTTCCTATTTAGAGTGATGTCATGGCCCGTGTAACCGTTGAAGACTGCCTGGAACGCATCCCCAATCAGTTCGATCTGACCCTGGTCGCCGCCAAGCGCGCCCGCCAGCTGGCGCGCGGCGCCGAAGCGCATCTGCCCTGGGGCAATCACAAGTCCACGGTGCTGTCCCTGCGCGAGATCGCCGAGGGTTATACCGACCGTGGCGTGCTGGACGAGGTCGATCTGCCGGCCGTGCAGCAGCCGAAGATGGAACTCGAAGCGCTGGATCCGTCCTTCGACGCCTGATTCGCCGCCCGGCTTCGCAAGAAACCCCTCCTCGCGAGGGGTTTCGTCGTTATGGCGGGCGAACGCTCAGCGGATGCGGCGTACCCGGGTCTGCAGATTCAGCGCATCGATCTTCAGCCAGTAGCCGCCCAGCGCGCTCTTTTCGATGGTGACGGCGGCATCACGCACCCGGAAGTACGCGGGGCGATCACCGGCGTTCTGCCAGACCTGGCCGTTCTCCAGCGTGAAGCGGGTCTTGGCGTCCCAACCCTGCAGCTCGCCCGGGATGCGGCTGTGCAGGGGCTGCTCCTGCATCTCGCTCTGGCTGTGGCCGGGCAGTTGCTCGGCGCCCAGGGATTGGTCGGCGACGGGTGCGGTGCCGGCGAGCTGGTCGTAACAGGCCAGGCGCGCGCTGTCCTCGGCGATGGCGCGGCACGACGGCCAGTCCTGGGCGAGTGCCGTCACCGGCAGCGCGGCGAACAGCAGCATCGCCGCCGGGCGCATCAGCGCTCCAGCACCTGCGAGGCCTGCAGATCGGCGTGATAGCTGGAGCGCACCATCGGGCCGCTGGCCACATGCGAGAAGCCCATCTGCTCGCCGAGCACGCGCAGGCGCTCGAACTCCTCGGGGTGCACGTAGCGCGCCACCGGCAGATGATTCTTGGAAGGCTGCAGGTACTGGCCCAGCGTGAGCATGTCCACGCCGTGCGCGCGCAGATCACGCATCACCTGCTCGATCTCCTCGATCTCCTCGCCCAGGCCCAGCATCAGGCCGGACTTGGTCGGCACCTGCGGATGCAGGGTCTTGAAGCGTTCCAGCAGATCCAGCGACCACTCGTAATCCGAACCCGGGCGCGCCTGCTTGTAGAGCCGCGGCACGGTTTCCAGATTGTGGTTGAACACATCCGGTGGCGTGTCCTTGAAGATGCTCAGCGCCGGGTCCATGCGACCGCGAAAGTCCGGCACCAGCACCTCGATGCTCAGCTCGGGCGAGAGCCGGCGCGACTCGCGGATGCAGGATGCGAAGTGCGCGGCGCCGCCGTCGGGCAGATCGTCGCGATCCACCGAGGTGATCACCACGTAACGCAGGCGCATGTCGGCGATGGTTCTGGCGAGGTTCGCCGGTTCATCCTGATCCAGCGGATTGGGCCGGCCATGCGCGACGTCGCAGAACGGGCAGCGCCGCGTGCAGATGTCGCCCATGATCATGAAGGTCGCGGTGCCCTTGCCGAAGCACTCGCCCAGATTGGGGCAGGCGGCTTCCTCGCAGACCGTGTGCAGCTTGTTGGCGCGCAGCGCTTCCTTGATGCGCGCGACTTCCGGCGTGCCCTGGCTCTTGGCGCGAATCCAGCTGGGCTTGCGCAGCGGCGTGTCGGTGACTTCGATCTTCACCGGGATGCGCGCCATCTTCTCGGCGCCGCGCAGCTTCTCGCCCTGCACGACGGGCTTGCGGACGGGATCGACGGGGGGATTGGCGCTCATGGGTATCAAGCTCGGCAGCGGGAAATCAGCCGCCATTGTACCCGGGCCGCCGCAGCGGCGGCCCGCGCCGGGCCCAATCAGGCCGCCAGCGACAGAGGTGCCTGCGCCTCCGGGCTCGCGTCATGGCCCAGTGCGCCGGCAATGGCCTGACGCGCGGCTTCGGCCAGGGCGTCGCGCTCGCGGCCGGTGCTGGGCAGCGGCGCGCAGTAAATCACTTCCACCACCAGCTCGGGTTCGCGCAGCACGCGCAGCACGTGACGCAGCAGATCGTCATCGCCGATGAAGGGCGCGATCTGCCGGCCGCCACGGCCGGGCGCATAGCGCAGGGCAATCGGCTGTACCATCGCGCCACTTTCGATGGCCGCGCCCAGCAGCCGGCCATGAAACGGCAGCAGGCTGCTGCCGTCGCTGGTGGTGCCTTCCGGAAACAGGGTGATGCTGCCGCCCGCTTGCAGATGCCCCAGCAGCTGATTGAGCAGGGGCCGCGAACCGCCCTTGCCGCGCCGGATGAAGAAGGTGCCGCAGGCGCTGGCGAAGGTGCCGGCGACCGGCCAGTGGCGGATTTCCGATTTGGCGATGAACTGCGTGCGCTCGCAGGCGCCGATCAGCGGGATGTCCAGCCAGGAGACATGATTGGCCACGCTCATGCGCGTGCCGGCATGCGGCTGCCCGCTGCGCTGCACGCGCAGATTGAGAATGCGCAGCAGCCGGCCGTGCCACCATTGCGTGAGCATCAGCCGGTCGATGCGTTTGCCGCCTTCGACGGCGAGCACGCCGGCCAGGCTCAGGCCGCAGAGCAGATGCGCGCTCAGGCGCAGGGTTTTGAGCGTGACGCGAAACGCGGCCAGCATGAGAGGCGCCGTGCTCAGGCCGCCAGCGCCACCGGCTCGCACTCGCGCGCCGGGCTGCCGAGGAAGTGACGTGCGTAACGCGGATTCAGATCCTGCACATTGAGCAGCATGAACACATCGGCGCAGTTGAACTCGCGGTCCCAGTACGCCTCGCCGCAGGCTTTGGCGCCCAGGCTCAGATAGGCCTTGAGCAGCGGCGGCAGCCTGGGCTTGTCGCTGCTGCGGCGGTCCGGCGCGGGCAGGCGGATGTAGGGCCGCACGCGCTGATAGTCCGGCGCCATGTGCCGGTCGCTGATCTGCTGCAGGATGGCCTGCGCCTGCGCGCCGCCGTCCTCCAGCCCGATGGACGCGCAGCCGAACAGGTAGTCGTAACCTTCATTGGTGATGATGCCGGCGATGCCCTGCCAGAGCGTGGCGATCACCGCGCCGCTGCGATACTCGGCGTCGACGCAGGTGCGGCCGATTTCCATCAGTCGCCCCGGCAGGCTGTCGAGCATGGCCAGATCGAATTCGCCGGCCGAGTAGAAGCCGCCGGCGGCGGCTGCATTGACGTCACTCAGGATGCGCGTGCAGGCGATGATGCGATCCTGATCGGCATCGCGAACCAGCAGGTGCCGGCAATGCGGGTCATACTGGTCATGATCGATGTGCTGCTGGCCGCCGTCGATCTGTGCGCCGAGTTCTTCGGCGAAGATGCGGTAGCGCAGCTGCTGGGTGGCCAGCACTTCTTGTTGCGTCTGCGCGAAGCGGACTTCGAAGCGGGGACGTCGCGGCAGATCACCGTCGATGCGTGCGGACATGGGCGGGGTGCTCCATCGGTCTTTTGATGGCGCGCACTCTAAGGATGAAGCGATGAATGCTCCGTGACAGCGGCATGTCGATGTGATGACATCATGCGCCGTGCATGATGCGGGCGCTGCGCGAAGCACAGATGATTTCTTGATGACAGGGGAGTGTTGGGTATGGGCACGTTGATTGCGGGTCTGCTGCTTTTTCTGGGTCTACATTCGGTGCGCGTGTTCGCCGACGACTGGCGCACGGCCATGGTCGGACGCATGGGGCTGCTGCCGTGGAAGGCCAGCTATGCGCTGGTGTCGCTGATCGGCTTCGTGCTGATCGTGATCGGATATGGCGAGGCGCGGCAGCAGGCGGTCGTGCTGTGGACGCCGCCGCTGGCCTTGCGTCATCTGGCCATGCTGCTGGATCTGATCGCCTTCGTGCTGGTGGTGGCGGCCTATGTGCCGCGCAACGCGCTCAAGCTGAAGCTCAAGCATCCCATGGTGCTGGGTGTGAAGGTCTGGGCGCTGGCGCATCTGCTCAGCAAGGGCACGCTGCCGGCGGTGCTGTTGTTCGGCGCCTTCCTGCTCTGGGCGATCATCGATTTCCGCAGTCTGCGTCAGCGTCCGGTGGCGCCGGCCTTTGCCGTGTCGGCGAATCCGCTGGCCACTGCGGTGACGGTGCTGCTGGGGCTGGTCGCCGGCTTTGCGTTCGCGCGCTGGGGACACCTGGCGCTGATCGGCGTGGCGCCGCTGGGTTGAGCCGGCGCCGCAGTCTGCGGACTGAAGGCGGCCGTGCTGGCCGCCTTCAGTCCAGGAACTGACTGCAGTTCATGGTTCCCAGCGGCAACTCCGGAATCGGAATGCCACTGAGGCGTGCCTTCAGATACAGCAGCGCCTGTGCGGCGGTGGTGATCTGGAACAGCGTGTGTCCGCCCAGCGTGCCGCGATAGTAGCGGACCGGCGCGCCGGCCTCGCACCAGCTGCGCACCATCGCATCGGCGCCGGCAACGGGCACCAGCTCATCCATGCGCGAGTGATAGACCAGGGTGTCGGCAATCGGCGTCAGGCCCTCCTGCGGCAGGCTGATCTGCGGTCCCACCGTGCGAAAGCCGTCGGAGGCGAAAGGATCGGCGACCGTGGTGTAGTCGGCGAGATGTCCGCTGGGATTCGGTGACTGATCACCGGTGTCGCCCGCGCAGCCATCGGCCAGCGCTGCAAAAGCCGCTTTGCCGCGCGCATTGAGGATGGGCAGCAGAAACTCCGGATACTCGCGGCTGATGCCTTCCGCCGCCGACAGCAGCAGGCTGAAGTAACGCGAATTCGTGGTGCCGGGCTGATCGCCGTTTTTCAGGATGCCGATCAGATCCGCCGGCGTGCCCCCGATCGCCACGGCGCTGATCGGCAGTTCCGGCGCATAACGGCGCTGCAGCGCGGCGGCCCAGGCGGTCGCGATGGCGCCGCCGGAATAGCCCCACATGCCCACCGGCGTGTCACTCGACAGCCCCAGCGGGGCGAACTGCAGGGCGGCGCGAATCGCATCGAGCGTGATTCTTCCGGCCAGCGGCCCGGCGGCATAAGCGGAGCGCGGCCCCTCATGATCCGGATAGACCAGGGTCACCCCGGCTTCGAGCAAAGGCAGCGGCGTCGAGTTTTCCGCCTGGCTGATGGGATTGGCGGTGCTGCCGGTCAAGGTATGCGAAGGCGCGCACTGATTGCCCAGAGCATCCTCGGCGTACTGGAAGGACACCAGGGCGGGCTCGCTGATCGTCGGCAGCAGTCGCTTGACCACGGTGGCGATGGCGATGATCGGCCTGTCGTTGGCGTCGCGCGAGGCAAAGCGCAGCTGCCAGGCGCGGTTGGGCAGCGGCAGATTCAGCAGCGGAG
This sequence comes from Solimonas aquatica, assembly GCF_900111015.1. Classification (GTDB taxonomy): domain Bacteria; phylum Pseudomonadota; class Gammaproteobacteria; order Nevskiales; family Nevskiaceae; genus Solimonas; species Solimonas aquatica. The sequence goes on from NZ_FOFS01000012.1 coordinate 143,066, forward strand.
CGAACGTCACCGGTCTGGAGTCGAGCAGCGTGCCGGGCGGCGCGGAGGCCTCGTCGGCGAGCTGCGCGTAGAAGGGATCGCTCTCCGCGCTGGACGGATAGGCCACCGTGGGCGTCGAGCTCGAAGAGCTGACGCTGCAAGCCTGCAGCATCAGCAGCAGGATCAGCGCCAGGACGCCGTGTACGTATCGGGGCAGGCGTGAAACGGAAAAGCGTGAGGCGTGCATTGTTCAGAGGGACTCGCGTGGCGGTGGGTCCGGACTCGAGGTCCGTCCACAATGGCCAGCAAAAAGGATGTCAGGGTGGCCCGAGGGCGGCCGCGTGGACGCGGATCGCGTCGCGACCGGAATGAAAACGCCAGCCTGCGCGCAGCCTCAGGCGGCGCGCAGGCCGCCCTCAGCGCTTGAACCAGGCCGGATGCGTGTCGGCCTGTGTCCAGATGCGCTCGTGCAGGCGCGAGAGTGCCAGCGCATCGAGCAGCAGCAGATTGCGCTGCGCCTCGCTCAGGCTCGCCGGGTCCTTGCGCGCGGCCTCGTCGGCGGCCTTGAGCAGATCGGCGCGCGCGCGCGCCGGCAGCTTCTCGCGGCGCCGGCCGACCAGGGCGGCGAGGGCATTGGCGATGGGTTGCACGGCGCTGCTGCGAAAGTCCGGATATTCCGGCGCGCGACGCAGGAAGGCTTTCAGATGGCGCAGCTCGCGCGGCGTGATCGATTCTTCCGGAATCAGGAAGAAGCGCTGCTCGCGCATGCGCCGCCCCAGCGTCGCGCGCGAACTCCACACCGACAGCGGAATGGCAATCACCAGGCTGCCGGCCACCGGCAGCAGCCACCACAGAAAGCTGGGATTGAGCCAGTACACCAGCGCCAGCCAGAACAGGCCCAGCACGCTGCCGCCACCATGACGGACGATGGCCTGACTCCAGGGCGTGGCATCGTCATTGCGCGGCGGTGATTTCCACTGCACCGGAATGCCCAGCAGTGCCGAGACCACGTACTGCGTGTGGAACAGCATGCGGATCGGCGCCAGCAGTGCCGAGAACAGCATCTCCATCAGCAGGCTGCCGAACAGGCGCAGACGTCCGCCATAAGGGCGCGCATCTTCCTGGCGCAGCATCAGCAGCAGGGCCGAGAGCAGCTTGGGCAGGAACAGCAGGCTCATGGTGCCGGCGAACAGGCGGATCGCCCATTCCGGATGCCATTCCGGCCAGGTGGGAAAGAGCTGATAGGGCTGCGTGAAGTACTGCGGCTCGCTGAGCATGAACACCGCGAGCAGGCCGGTGGACATCGCCAGCGAGATGAACCACAGCGGCGCGGACAGGTAGGCCATCACGCCGGTCATGAACACCGCGCGATGCGCCGGATGCAGGCCGGAAGTGAAGAACAGCTGGAAGTTCTGCAGATTGCCCTGGCACCAGCGCTGGTCGCGCTTGAGTTCGTCGAGCAGGGTGGGCGGCATCTCTTCATAGGAGCCGGGCAAATCGTAGGCGATCCATACCGCCCAGCCGGCGCGGCGCATCAGCGCCGCTTCCACGAAGTCGTGCGAGAGGATTTCACCGGACAGGCCGCCGCTGCCGGGCAGGCGGCCCAGGGCGCAGTGCTGCATGAAGGGGGCGACGCGGATGATGGCGTTGTGGCCCCAGTAGTGCGACTCGCCCAGCTGCCAGAAGTGCAGGCCGGCGGTGAACAGCGGACCGTAGACGCGCGTGGCGAACTGCTGGATGCGCGAGTACAGCGTCTCGCGGCCGGCGGCGCGCGGCGCGGTCTGGATGATGCCGGCGGAAGGATTGGCTTCCATCAGCTGCACCAGACGCTGCAGGCATTCGCCGGACATCACGCTGTCGGCGTCCAGAATCACCATGTGCTGGTACTTGCTGCCCCAGCGCCGGCACCAGTCGGCGATGTTGCCGGACTTCTTCTTGATGCGATGGATGCGGCGGCGATAGAAGATGCGGCCGAAGCCGTCCACCGCGCGGCACAGCTCCAGCCAGGCCGGCATTTCGGCGGCGCGCGCATCGGCCTTGCCGCTGTCGGAGAGGATGTAGAAGTCGAAGTGGTCGATCAGACCACGCCGCTTCACCGACTCGATGGTGGCGCGCACGCCGGCGAAGACACGGGCGACGTCCTCGTTGCAGATCGGCACCAGAATCGCGGTGTTGCGACCGGGCTTGAGCGGGGCATCGGCCGCCGCCGTGGCGGAGATCGCGTATTTGTCGCGCTTGAACAGCAGCACGAAGAAGCCGAACACGGCGGTCCAGAAGCCCGCGGAGATCCAGGCGAACAGAATCGTGTACAGCACCAGGCTGGCCAGCTCCAGCGGATGATGGCCCTTGTAGGGCATCACCGCCGACATCAGATAGGTGGCCACGATGGTCTGCAGGGCAATCAGCAGCACCAGCAGCGCACGGCGAATGCTGGCGCTGGTGCCCCAGGCCACTTCGGTCTGATCCAGGGCCTTGCGCTGCGGCGCGGGCGGCAGCTGGCCGTCGTGCGGACTGATGTGATGACCATTGCCCTGCGCGCGGCGCGCCAGCCAGGCCCAGAGCCGGCGGATCGGATTGTTGTTCCAGGGCAGCGGCGCCATCGAGGCGCGCAGCAGCGGCGGCGTGGTGAACAGGCGCGCGCGCGGACCGGACTGCAGCACGCTGTCCAGCCGGACATCGCCGGGCTGCGCGGGATTCAGGCTGCTGCGCAGGCGCGCTTCGCAGCTGTGCAGCGTGGCCAGTTCAGCGCTCTGCTCCTGCTGCGCGGCCAGGCGGTTGTGCAGGCCGGTGAAGCGCTCGGTGCTGGCCGGAGTCTCGTCGGCAACCGCGCCTTGCGTGAGAACCGTGGGGAGCTGCTGGAGATAGTCGGCAAGGCGACGGGCAGGCGGTGGTGCGGTTTGGTTCACGATGCGCGCAGGCTCTGGCGATGAGCGACCGCGGGCCTCGGCCGCCTTCTGAGGCCGCAGAGTGTAACGAAACTTGCCCGTGCGCCGCTGTCAGCGCGCGGCGCGGCTCAGCGCGGTTCGGGCGGCAGGATGTACGCCCAGCTTTCTGAGATGTTGTCGTCGCCGTTGCGCAGCACGGCGCGCATCTCCAGGGGCTTGGCTTCGTCGATGCGGCGCACGCGCAGAATCAGGCGCCAGCCGCCGGTGGCATCGTTCTTCACCACCTGACGTTCCAGCAGTTCGCCGTTGTCCGCCACCCAGACGCCGGCCAGCAGCTTCTGGTCCGACTTCAGATAGTCCAGCTGACCGCCCTGGAAGTCGACGATGTAGCGATAGCTGTTGTCGGCATTGCGCGAGCGGCGCGTCTGCGCCACCCAGGCCAGCGGCGGCTTGGTTTCCAGCCGGCCCTGCCAGAACAGGCTGTATTCCAGATCCAGCTGGCTGCCGGCGGTGGGGTTCTGCTCCGGCACCCAGTAGGCGACCACGTTGTCGTTGGTGGCGTCCTTGGTGGGAATCTGCACCAGCTCCACGCGGCCCTTGCCCCAGTCGTTCTTCGGCGCGATCCAGACGCTGGGACGCAAGTCGTAACGCGCATCCAGGTCTTCGTAATGCGCGAAGTCGCGGTCGCGCTGCATCAGGCCGAAGCCGCGCGGATTGGTGGCGGCAAAGGAGGTGATCAGCAGGCGCTTGGGATTGACCAGGGGGCGCCAGATCCATTCCTGATCGGTCTGCAGCGACAGGCCCTCGGAGTCATGCACCTCGGGCCGGTAATCCTCGTTGGCCGAGGGCTGATGCGAGGCGAACAGGAACATGCTGGACAGCGGCGCCACGCCCAGCTTGCCGACATCGCCACGAAAATACAGACGCGCCTTGATTTCGGTGGCGGTGGATTCGCCGGGGCGGATCTGGAAGCGGTAGGCGCCGGTGACGCGGCGCGAGTCCAGCAGCGCGTAGATGGTCAGCTCGCGGTCTTCCGGGCGCGGCCAGTGAATCCAGAATTCGCGGAAGGCCGGGAATTCCTCGCCGGACAGCTCGCCGGTGTCGATGGCCAGGCCGCGCGCCGATTCGCCGTAGACCTGGTTCTTGCCCAGCGCGCGGAAATAGCTGGCGCCCTGGAAGGCGATCAGCTCGTCCTTCACATCCTTGGCATTGAGCGGGTAGTGCACGCGAAAGCCGGCGAAGCCCAGGTTGCGCAGCTTGTCGGCATCGATGTTGTTGCTGCCGTAGTCGAAGTTTTCCGGCTGGAAGGGAATCTTGCGCACCCCTTCGGCCGTGATCAGATTGAGCTTGACGATCTGATTGAAATACAGGCCCGGGTGATAGAACTGGATTTCAAAAGGCAGCTTGTTGCCATGCCAGAGCGCACGTTCCGGCTTGTACTGGATCTGCTTGTACTGCTCGTAGCTCAGATCGGTGAGCGCCTTGGGCAGATCGGCATCCGGGCGGTCGTAGGGCTTGGCGGCCAGGGCCTTGGCGCGATGCGCGACATCGTCGAAGTCGAAAGCCTGCGCGGCCTGCGCCAGCAGCGTGCCGGCCAGCAACAGGGCGAAGCGATGGAGCAGTGGACGGAGGATCACGGGCGTGGCTTTGTAAAATGATTTTTCCGCATTATGCGGGATCGTCTCCGGCCGCGGCAGCGGCCAGGCTGGCCTCGAACAGCGGTCGGATGCGGTTGACCAGCAGACAGAACAGATCGGCGGTTTTCTCGGCATCGTAAATCGCCGAATGCGCCGAGGCGGCGTCGTAGCCCAGACCGGAAACCTGCAGGGCGCGCGCCAGCACGGTCTGGCCCAGCGCGGCGCCGGCCAGGGTGGCGGTGTCGAAGACGCTGAAGGGGTGAAACGGGCAGCGTTTCTGGCCGGTGCGGGCCACGGCGGCGTTGACGAAGCCCAGATCGAAATGGGCGTTGTGGCCGACCAGCACCGCACGGGTGCAGCCGTTGTCGGACACCGCCTTGCGGATCGGCTTGAACAGATGATCCAGGGCCTCGCGCTCCGGCATCGCCAGACGCAGCGGGTTGTCGATCTTGATGCCGTTGACCTCCAGCGCCGCCTTCTCGATGTTGGCGCCTTCGAACGGTGTGACGTGGGCAAACACGGTTTCGCGCCGCACCAGCTGGCCCTGCTCGTCCAGGCCCAGAATCACTGCGGCCACCTCCAGCAGGGCATCGGTCCTGGCATTGAAACCGCCGGTTTCGACATCCACCACCACCGGCAGAAAGCCGCGAAAGCGGTGGCCGATCTTGGTCTTGGGGCTGCTGGCGTCCATGGCTGGGGGGTTTTCGCGAAGCGCCTAGGATACCCGTTTTGCCACGCCTGCCCCGCTATAATCGCCGCCCGTTTTCGTTTATTGCCCGCGAGTATCCCCATGTCCAAGTCGCGCAAGATCGCGCTCGCCTATTCCGGCGGCCTCGACACCTCGGTCATTCTCAAATGGCTGCAGGACACCTATGACGCCGAGGTGGTGACCTTCACCGCCGACATCGGCCAGGGCGAGGAGCTGGATTCCGTGCGCCCCAAGGCGCAGCAGTTCGGCGTCAAGGAAATCTTCATCGACGATCTGCGTGAAGAATTCGTGCGCGACTTCGTGTTCCCGATGTTCCGCGCCAATGCCCTCTACGAAGGCGAGTACCTGCTGGGCACTTCCATCGCCCGCCCGCTGATCGCCAAGCGCCTGGTGGAGATCGCGCGGCAGACCGGCTGCGACTCGATCAGCCACGGCGCCACCGGCAAGGGCAATGATCAGGTGCGCTTCGAACTCGGTGCCTATGCGCTGTGGCCGGAAGTGAAGGTGATCGCGCCCTGGCGCGAGTGGGACCTCAACTCGCGCGAAAAACTGCTGGCCTATGCCGAGAAGCACGGCATTCCCATCACCAAGAAGAAGGGCGGCGGCTCGCCTTATTCGATGGACGCCAACGCCCTGCACATCTCCTACGAAGGCGGCGGTCTGGAAGATCCCTGGTGGTGCCCGCCGGATGACATCTGGCGCCTGACCAGGAACCCGGAAGATGCGCCGGCCGAAGCGCAGATCGTCACCATCGAGTTCGACAAGGGCGATGCGGTGGCGGTGGACGGCGTGCGCGGCACGCCCTTCGAAGTGCTCGACAAGCTCAATCAGCTGGGCGGCCTGCATGGCATCGGCCGGCTCGATCTGGTGGAGAACCGCTACGTCGGCATCAAGAGCCGTGGCTGCTACGAAACCCCGGGCGGTACCATCCTGCTCAAGGCGCACCGCGCCATCGAATCGCTGTGCCTGGATCGCGAGCAGGCGCATCTGAAGGACGAGCTGATGCCCAAGTACGCCAGCCTGGTCTACAACGGCTACTGGTGGAGCCCGGAGCGTCGCGCCCTGCAGGCCCTGATCGACGCCACCCAGGAACGCGTCAACGGCGAAGTGCGCCTGAAGCTGTACAAGGGCAATGTCTACAACGCCGGCCGCCGTTCCAAGGACTCGCTGTTCGACGCCACCCTGTCCACCTTCGAGGACGATCGCGGCGCCTACAACCAGAAGGACGCCGAGGGCTTCATCCGCCTCAACGGCCTGCGTCTGCGCACGGGTGCCAAGCGCGATCAGCGCTGAATCGGGCGGCCGCGCCTGCAGACAAGACGGCCTGCCTGCGCAGGCCGTTTTTTTTTGGAGCGGATCGTCTGCTGCGGCTGACCTTATTCGGCTGTCCCGAACACCTTGGCCAGCACCTCGAGCTGCCGGTGCAGGTCCGGGCCGAGGACGGCGCGCAGGGAGGCGGTCTGATGGTCGGTCTTGACGCCGGCGTCGGCCAGACGGGCCTGCAGCTCGGCCGGCGACAATCCGGCGACCTGCGCCAGCACCGGCAGCGGGGCCTGCGCCAGCGCCTGCACCGGTGCGGCAAAGGCCGGCTTGCCGCCTTTGCCCTCTTCGCCGATGGGCAAAAAGCTCAGTGCCAGCACCAGCACGCCGGCGCCGATCAGCAGTTGGCCGGTGCGCGAGCGCAGATGCAGCTTGAAGCCCGGCAGATTGGCGAGCACATGCAGGAGCGCGGCTGCGACCAGCAGCCAGCTCAGCCATTCATGGGCGAGCTTGTTGGCGCCGCTGTCGAGGTGAAAGAACATCAGGATGCCGGTGATGGCCAGCAGGATGAAGCTGCCGGTCAGCAGCGGCGTGACCCATTTGCGTTGCAGGAACATGTGTGACCTTGTGGTTTTTGGGGGGCGGCACTGCCAGTGATGTGGTCGCGCCATGCCTCGCAAAAGGCCCTTTACACATTTTTACCTGCCGGGCTTGCGCTGAAGCTCGGCTGCGGCATGGCCGCTAGCGGCTTTTCTTGATCACGCTGATGTGGCCGTCGCCTTCCAGATAGCAGCGCTCTACGTCCGATTCGCTCTCCAGGCCGTCCTGGCGCAGGCGGCTGAGCAGCTCGGCCTGACTGATCATGGCGCGGCGCAGGTTGCGCGGGCGGATGCGGCCGTCCTGGATCAGCAGCAAGGGATCGGGGTGCAGCCAGCGGCGCACGCGCGGCGAGTACAGGCTGAGGTAGTCGAGCAGGTAGTCCCAGCCCATGATGGTGAGAATCAGCAACACGCCTTCGGTGATCGAGTTGTAGGTGCCGGCCATCGCGTTCTGGGCGGCATCGGCGATGATCACGATCACCAGCACGTCGGCGATGCCGATCTGCCCGGCTTCGCGGCGCAGCGCGCGCAGCAGGAAGATCAGCAGCAGGTAGATGCAGCTGCCGCGGATGACGATCTCCAGCAGCGAGCCGCTGGGAATGAACAGGCTGCGCCAATCCACCTGCCACAAGCTGTGCATGTGCTGGCCCGTGCTGACGCGGCGTGGCCCGCCGCCGGCTTTTAAGGTCTGTTGACATTCACTTTACCCGCTGCGACGGAGGTCGTTTTGTCGCAGTGCGGCGTTGGCAGCCGCTGGCTTGGAACCACCAAGTGGCGCGTCTGCCGCCTTGCCCTGCGACAAAACGGCCCCGTCCCGAAGGGTTGCGCCGAAAATCGCGCCATGCGGCGTTGCGAAACTTGGTCTTGGAACCACCAAGGCCTGCGTTTCGCGCCTTGCCTGGCGCGATTTTCGGCAGCAACGCAGTGGGCAAAGTGAATGTCAACAGACCCTAGTGCGACAGTTCGCCGCGCTCTGCCGCCCAGAATACGCCACGCACCTGACGCAGTCCCCGGCGACGTGCCTGGCAGGCCATCTCGAAGGCGCGCTGCTTGCCGTGAATGGCGCAGGAGAAGCGCTGGTTGATGTGCTGTCCGGGCGAGGTGGGCCAGCTGGCTTCCCAGTACCACAGGCGCTTTTCGGTGCCGTCGGCCAGGTAATACTTGCAGCAGACCAGGCAGACGCCGGTGACGCCGGACTTGTTGTTGCGGCGTTTTACCTTGGCGAATTCCACACGGCTCAGCGGTGGATAGCGCTGCAGCAGGGCGTCGCGATGTGCCTTGGCGGCCTGCAGCGCCTTGCCCTTGCCCTTGAACTTGCGGTCCGGGAAGTTCTTCACCAGCATCTTGCCGCGCCGGCGCAGGCTGACGCGCCAGGCGTGGGTGCGATGCGTTTCGTCGTCGATGCGGGAAATCCCATACATCGCCTGCCCGTGTTTTTTGCCTGCGGTCTTCAATGTTATGTGTCCATCTGCGCTTTGCCGCAGGCTCCCCAGCGCGCGGCTTGCGCTGCAATGATGCCGCAGATGAGCTTACAAGCGGAACTGCTGACCCAGATAAACCTTGCGCACCGTCTCGTTATCGAGCAGTTTTTCCGGTGAACCCTCGGCAATGACCTGACCCTCGGCCAGAATGTAGGCGCGTTCGCACAAACTGAGGGTTTCACGCACATTGTGATCGGTGATCAGCACGCCGATGCCGCGATTCTTCAGGTGGTGCACGATGGTCTGGATATCGCCCACCGCAATCGGGTCCACGCCCGCGAAGGGTTCATCGAGCAGGATGAAACGCGGATTGGCCGCCAGGGCGCGGGCAATCTCCACGCGCCGCCGCTCGCCGCCGGACAGGGCCTGGCCCTCGCTGTCGCGGATGTGGGCGATGTGCAGTTCTTCGAGCAGGCGCTCCAGCTCTTCGTGCCGCTGGCGGCGGTCGAGATCCTTGCGCAATTCCAGAATCGCCAGGATGTTGGCCGCCACCGACAGGCTGCGGAACACGCTGGCTTCCTGCGGCAGATAGCCCACGCCCAGGCGCGCGCGGGCATGCATGGGCAGATGCGTGATGTCGGTGCCGTCGAGTTCGATGCGGCCGCCGTCCGCGGCCACCAGTCCCACCATCATGTAGAAAGAGGTGGTCTTGCCGGCGCCATTGGGGCCGAGCAGTCCGACGATCTCGCCCGAGGACACACGCAGCGATACATCGCGGACCACGGTGCGTTTCTTGAAGCGCTTGACCAGGGCCTGCGCCGAAAGCGTGGCGATGCTCATGGCTTGGCCTCGGCGGCTGGCGCCTTCTTCTCGTCGCTCTTGCCGGCTTCGTTCTGCTTGGGCGGCGGCGGCGTGAAGATGATGGTGACCTGGCCCTGATCGTCGCCGGCGGCGCGCACGCGGCGCTGCTGCACCTCGTAGCCGATGGTGGCGCCGTGCACCTCGTCGCTGCCGCGCTTGAGATGGGCCTGGCCGATCAGCGTGACCGTGCCGCTGCCCGAGGCGTAGCTCAGCTGCCTGGCTTCGGCGTGTACCGGCTGCGCGGTCGGCCCGGACGCGCCGGGCTGTGGCAGATGATCCAGCACCGCCGGGGCGCCGGTGATCAGCGCTTCGAAATTGCCGTCGGCCAGCTGCTTGACGTCCATGGTCTCGCCGCTCAGGTTCAGCGTGTCGGACTGCAGGCTGACATGGCCGCTGTATTTCATGGTGCTGTCCTGCACCCACTCGGCATGGTCGGCCTTCACCGTGACCGGACCGCTGGGGCGCAGCTCGGCGGCGGTCTGTGCCGACTTGTTTTCGTGCTTCGGCGCCTGCGCGCCGGCGGCGCAGGCGATCAGCAGCAGCGTGACGCTAGCGAGGCGGCGCATCGTAGTGCATCTCCACCTGACCGTTGAGCTGGACATGATTGCCGGCGAAATCCGAGGTCCAGCTTTGCGCGCTGGCGCTGCGGCCGGGGGCCTTGGCCCGTACCGGGGATCGGGAATAAAGCTGCTGACTCTGCCAGTCCACCCACACCTCTCGTGCATTGATTTCGGTGGGCAGCGACTTCGGCGCCATGCCCTTGACCACCACATCCGGCTGCAGGCGCATGCGCGATTCGCCGGGTGGCACATAGCCCTGCGGCGCGCTGGCCTGCCAGGGACCGTTCTGGGCGCCGAGCCGGTCCAGCCGCACCTGCGTCAGCTTCATGCTGTGGTCTTCGTAGTAGTCGATGCGCTCCGCCTGGGCGCGCAACTGCGGCAGGTGGTCCTCGCCGTAACGCACCCAGGTGGCCTGATGCGCGATGTACAGCGGCTGGGCAAGGCTCTGGTCTGCCGGGCGCGCTTCGCGCTCCACGCTCTCGCCCTGCAGGCTGATGCGCAGCAGGCCGTAGGCACACAGGCCCAGGAACGCCAGCGGCAGCAGCGCACGCAATACCTTCACGCCAGACCCTGCGCTTCGAGTATCAGGTCCACGGCTTCGCGCACCGCGCCGCGTCCGCCTTCGTACTGCGACACCCAGTGCGCAGCGCGCAAGGCCTTGAGATGGGCATCGGCCACGCTCAGCGCCAGACCGCAGCGGCGCATCAGCGGCAGATCGGGCACGTCATCGCCCATGTGCGCGCACTGCGCATCGGTGAGGCCCAGGGCATCGCGGATGCGCAGATACGCCGGTTCCTTGTCCTCGGTGTCGAGCGCGATGTGCTGCACGCCCAGCCAGCTCAGGCGCTGGCGCATGGCTTCGGAAGGGCGGCCGCTGATCACCGCCACCTGCAGCCCGGCCTTGAGCATCATCTTGATGCCCAGCCCGTCACGCACGTAATTGGTCTTGATCTCTTCGCCATTGGGGCCGATGTAGAGCTTGCCGTCGGTGAGCACCCCGTCGATGTCCAGGAACAGACAGCGGATCTGCGCCGCGCGTTCCTGAAGCTGTGTTGCGTCCGCGCGATTCATTCACACCACTCCGGCGCGCAGCAGGTCGTGCATGTGCACCACGCCCTGCAGGTGCTGCTGTGCGTCTTCCACCAGCAGCGCGGAAATCTTGTGCTTCTCCATCAGCGCCACCGCCTCGGCGGCGAGGTGTTCGGCAGCGATGCGCTTGCCGCCGCGCGTCATCACCTGCTCGATGCGCGTGCTGCGCACGTCCAGGCCCTGTTCCAGCACGCGGCGCAGGTCGCCGTCGGTGAACACGCCCTGCACGCGGTCCTGTGCATCGACGATCACCGCCAGGCCCAGGCCCTTGCGGGTCATTTCCAGCAGCGTGGCCGAGAGCGTGGTGTCGGGCGAAATGCGCGGCAGGCGTTCGCCGCTGTGCATGACATCGCTGACCCGCAGCAGCAGCTTGCGGCCCAGCGAGCCGCCGGGATGCGAAAGCGCGAAGTCCTCGGAGGTGAAGCCGCGCGCTTCCAGCAGCGCCACGGCCAGGGCATCGCCCATGGCCAGCGTGGCGGTGGTGCTGGCGGTGGGCGCGAGATTGAGCGGGCAGGCTTCCTTGGCGACCGAGACATCCAGGTGCACGTCGGCAGCCAGCGCCAGGGTCGAGCGCGGCCGGCCGGTCATGCTGATCAGCGGCGCGCTCATGCGCTTGAACAGCGGCAGCAGCGTGAGCACCTCGGCGGTCTCGCCGGAATAGGAGATCGCCAGCACCACGTCCTGGCGCGTGATCATGCCCAGGTCGCCGTGATTGGCTTCGCCGGGATGCACGAAGAAGGACGGGCTGCCGGTGGAGGCCAGTGTCGCGGCGATCTTGCTGCCGATGTGCCCGGACTTGCCCATGCCGGTGACCACGATGCGGCCCTGGCAGGCCAGCATCAGCTCGCAGGCGTGCGCGAACGCATCGCCGATACGCGGCAGCAGCGCGCTCAAGGCATCGCGTTCGATCTCCAGGGCGCGGCGGCCGAGGGCCTGCAGCTGTGCGACATCCATCGCGGCATCCATCGATAAAAAGGGCCGCACAGTATAGCGACCGCGCCTGACTCAGCTCCGGGCGGCCTTGATCGGTTCATAAGCGGCCAGTGCCCGCGCCCGGCTGGCCGCCAGGTCCACGATCGGCAGCGGATAGTCCTGATCCAGCCGCAGCTTCGCCGCGGCCAGCTGCGCGGGACTTGCGGTCCAGGGCGCATGGATCAGGGCATCGGGCAGCTGCGCCAGCTCCGGCAGCCAGCGCCGCAGATACACACCCTGGGCATCGAACTTCTGTGACTGCAGCAGGGGATTGAAGATGCGGAAGTACGGTGCGGCGTCGGCCCCGCAGCCGGCGCTCCATTGCCAGCCGAGCGTGTTGTTGGCGAGGTCGGCGTCCAGCAAGGTGTCCCAGAACCAGCGTGCGCCTTCCTGCCAGGGGATCAGCAGATTCTTGGTGAGAAAGCTCGCCACGATCATGCGCACGCGGTTGTGCATCCAGCCGCTGTGCCAGAGTTCGCGCATGCCGGCGTCGACGATGGGAATGCCGGTCAAACCCTGTTGCCAGGCGCGCAGCTGCGCTGCGTAATCGGCCGCTGCGCGCCAGGGAAAGGCCGCGAACTTCTCATACAGCGGCGCCTCGGGCGTGTGCGGGAAGTGATACAGCAGATGGTGGGCAAACTCGCGCCAGCCCAGCTCGCGCAGGAAGTGTTCGGCATCAGCGCCGGGCGCGGCGCCGGCGACACGCTGCACGGCGGCGCGGATCTGCTGGGGTGACAGCTCGCCGAAATGCAGATGCGGCGACAGGCCCGAGACGCCGGGCTGCGCCGGAAAATCGCGCCGGGTCTTGTAGCCCGGCAGGCGCGAGTCCACGAAGCTTTCTAGCCGGCGCAGCGCGCCTTCCTCGCCGGGCTGCCAGTGCGCGGCAAAGCCATCGGCCCAGTTCAGGCGCGGCAGCAGCCGCAGCGCGTCCAGCGTTTCGCTGGCCAGGGTTTCAGGGACCGGCGGCAAGCGTGCCGGTGCCGGCTGCACATTCAGCTCGGGCAGCCGGGCGCTGAGCGCGCGCCAGAACGGCGTGAACACGCGGTAGGGCTCGCCGGCGCCGGTCTTCAGTTCCCAGGGTTCGCGCCACAGCGCGGCCCGCTGGCTGTGCACCGCCAGGCCGCGCGCCTGCAGCGCCTGCTTGATGCGGGTGTCGCGGGCGATGGCGGCCGGCTCGTAGCAGCGGTTCCAGTGCACCGACTCGGCGCCGGTTTCGGCGAGCAGGGCTTCGAGCACGGCCAGGCTCTCGCCCGTGCGCACGATCAGCCGGCTGCCGCGTGCGCGCAGGGCGCCGTCCAGTGCGCGCAGGCTGTGATGCAGCCACCAGCGCGCCGCGCCGCCGGCTGGCCAGGGGCTGTGGCTGGCCTCGTCGTGGATATAGACCGGAATCAGGCGGCCCTGCGTCAGCGCAGCATTCAGGGCGGGGTTGTCGGTCAGACGCAGATCGCGGCGAAACCAGAGCAGGGCAGTCATGGGGGTTCTTGCGGAATAAACCATCGGGGCCTCCGGCATATAATGCCGGCCTCTTATGTACTCCAATCCCCAGAAGACGGATGCAGCCGCAGGCACGGCCGCGCTGCAGATTCGTGATGTGCGCAAGCGCTACGGCAGCCTGGAAGCGCTGCGTGGCGTGAGCTTCGACATCGCGCCCGGTGAATTCTTTGCCCTGCTCGGCCCCAATGGCGCGGGCAAGTCCACGCTGATCAGCATCATCGCCGGCCTGGTCGGCGCCGATACTGGCAGCGTGGCGGTGATGGGCCATGACACGGTGAAGGACTTCCGCGCCGCGCGCCGCAAGCTCGGCGTGGTGCCGCAGGAGCTGGTCTTCGATCCCTTCTTCAAGGTGCGCGAGCTGCTGCGCATCCAGGCCGGCTACTACGGCTGCGGCAAGGAGTCCTGGCCCTGGATCGAGGAGATGCTGGAGCGCCTGGACCTGGCCAGCAAGACCGAGGTCTCCATGCGCGCGCTGTCCGGCGGCATGAAGCGCCGCGTGCTGATCGCGCAGGCCCTGGTGCACAAGCCGCCGCTGGTGATCCTCGATGAACCCACCGCCGGCGTGGACGTGGAGCTGCGTCGCACGCTCTGGGCGTTCATGCGCGAGCTGCACGCGCAGGGCACGACGGTGGTGCTGACCACGCACTATCTGGAAGAAGCCCAGGAGCTGTGTTCGCGCGTGGCGATTCTGGATCGCGGCGCGGTGCAGGTGATCGAACCCACGCCGCAGCTGCTGGCGCGGCATCCCTATCGCTTCCTGCGCCTGAAGCTCGCCGGCGGCGCGCAGCTGCCGGAGTCGCTGCGCGAACTGGTCACCGCCAATGTCGAGGGCGTGATGGAACTGAAGCTGGAAACGCGCCGTCATCCCATCGGCGCGGTGTTCGAAGCCCTGCGCAGCGCGGGCTTGGCCATCGAGGATGTGCAGACCCGCGAGCCCGATCTGGAAGACATCTTCATCGAGCTGACCGGGCACAAGGCGGGGAACGGTCGATGACCCCTGATCAACTGGGCTTCCTGACGCTGCTGAAGAAGGAAGTGATGAGATTCTGGTCCGTGCTCGGCCAGACCGTCACCGCGCCGGTGATCACCGCGCTGCTGTATCTGCTGGTGTTCGCCCAGGCCATGGCCGGGCGTGCGCCGGTGTATCCGGGCATCGGTTACACCGAGTTCCTGATTCCGGGCCTGGTGATGATGACGGTGATTCAGAACGCCTTCGCCAACACCTCGTCCAGCCTTATGCAATCGAAGATGATGGGCAATATCGTGTTCCTGCAGATGGCGCCGCTGGGGCCGCTGCAGTGGTTCGCGGCCTACATCCTCGCTGCGATTGCGCGCTGCGCACTGGTCAGCGTGGCGATGGTGCTGGCGACGCTGCCCTTCGTGCAGCTGCCGGTGCGTGAGCCGCTGGCGGCGCTGGCGGTGTTCCTGCTTGCCGCCGGCAGCCTCGCGGCCTTGGGCCTGATTGCCGGGATCGTGGCCGAGAAGTTCGATCACATCGCCGCCTTCACCAATTTCCTGATCACGCCGCTGTCGTTTCTCTCCGGCGTGTTCTACTCGGTGCATGCGCTGCCGCCGCTGTGGTTCAAGGCCAGCCATCTGAACCCCTTCTTCTACATGATCGACGGATTCCGCTATGGTTTCTTCGGCCATGGCGATGTGCCGATTGCCCTGAGCCTGGCCTGGAGCCTGGGATTCTTCCTGCTCGTTTCCGCCATCTGTATGTGGATGCTGGTGACGGGCTACCGCCTGAAGCGATGAACATGAACAAGCACGAGATTCGTCAATTGATCGAGGCCGGCCTGCCCGGCGCCCAGGTGCAGGTCGAAGGCGACGACGGCCAGCATTTCGAAGCCACGGTGATCTGCGCCGCCTTCGCCGGCAAGCCGCCGCTGGCGCAGCACCGCATGGTCTACGCCACGCTGGGCGAGAAGATGGGCCGCGAGATCCACGCGCTGAAGCTCAGCACCCGCGCCGCTTAAGACTGGTAAAAGAGTTTTCATGGACAAATTTGTCATCGCCGGCAACGGTCCGCTGTCCGGCGTGATCGAGGCTTCCGGCGCCAAGAACGCCGCGCTGCCCATTCTCTGCGCCTCGCTGCTTTCCGATGAGCCGCTGCATGTCACCAACGTGCCCAAGCTCTGGGACATCAACACCACGCGCAAGCTGCTGCTGCAGATGGGCTGCACGGTGGAAGAGCCGGCGGCGCATGAGCTGGTGGTGAACGCCAGGTCCATCACCACCTGCGTGGCGCCTTACGAGCTGGTACGCACCATGCGCGCCTCGATCCTGGTGCTGGGGCCGCTGGTGGCGGCGCGCGGCGAGGCGCATGTCTCGCTGCCGGGCGGCTGCGCCATCGGCGCGCGGCCCGTGGATCTGCATCTGATGGGCCTGGAAGCGATGGGCGCCGAGATCAAGCTGGAAGGCGGCTTCATCCACGCCAAGGCCAAGCGCCTCAAGGGCGCGCGCATCGTGTTCGACACCGTGACCGTGACCGGCACCGAGAACCTGATGATGGCGGCGGTGCTCGCCGAGGGCGAGACGGTGCTGGAAAACGCCGCGCGTGAACCGGAAGTGGTGGATCTGGCGCGCTGCCTGCGCGCGATGGGCGCCAGGCTCAGCGGCGAGGGCACCACCACCATCCGCGTGCAAGGCGTGGACAAGCTGCACGCCGCCACGCATCGCGTGCTGCCGGATCGCATCGAGACCGGCACGTATCTGCTGGCCGGCGCCATCACCCGCGGCCGCGTGCGCATCGAGAAGACCGATCCTTCGCTGCTCGACGCGGTGCTGGTGAAGCTGCAGCAGGCCGGCGCCAAGCTCGCCACCGGCGTGGACTTCATCGAAGTGGACATGCAGAACAAGCGGCCGCTGGCGGTGAACATCCACACCATGCCGCATCCGGGATTCCCCACCGACATGCAGGCGCAGATGATGGCGCTCAACTGCGTCTCCGAAGGCGTGAGCGTGGTCAAGGAAACCATCTTCGAGAACCGCTTCATGCACGCGCTGGAACTGCAGCGCCTGGGCGCGGAGATCCGCATCGAGGGCAATACCGCCGTGGTCACCGGCAAGGAGCGTCTGCAGGCCGCGCCGATCATGGCCACCGATCTGCGCGCCTCGGCCAGCCTGGTGCTGGCGGCCCTGGCCGCCGAGGGCGAGACCTTCATCGACCGCATCTATCACATGGATCGCGGCTACGAGAACATCGAAGGCAAGCTCGCCGCCCTGGGTGCGAAGATCAAGCGCGTCAACAAGCTGATCTGAGCTTGTCATGCCCGCGCAAGCGGGAATCCAGCACCCCGTTTCGGCAGGCGATGCGCCTGATCACGGGATGCCCGCCTGCGCGGGCATGACAGTCTGCTGTGGCGCGGGTCTCGGATGTGGCTGCGCCGCGGGTCTGACGCGCCCCGCGCCGCCCGGCTACAATCGCGGCCCTTGTAAATCCGCAGCGCGCGCGATGACCGTTCTCACCCTGGCCCTGTCCAAGGGCCGCATCCTGGAAGAAAGCCTGCCCATGCTGGCCAAGGTGGGCCTGGACCCGGCCGGCGATATCGACCGCCTCCTGCGCGTGCCCTCGCGTACGCCCGGCGTCTCGCTGCTGATCATCCGTCCCGCCGATGTGCCGACCTATGTGGC
Organism: Solimonas aquatica; assembly: GCF_900111015.1. GTDB lineage: Bacteria > Pseudomonadota > Gammaproteobacteria > Nevskiales > Nevskiaceae > Solimonas > Solimonas aquatica. The sequence goes on from NZ_FOFS01000012.1 coordinate 160,168, forward strand.
CTATGGCGCAGCCGACCTGGGCATCGTCGGCAAGGACGTGCTGATGGAGAACGGCTCGGCCGATCTCTACGAGCCCCTGGACCTGGACATCGCCAAGTGCCGGCTGTCGGTGGCGGCGAAGAAGGACGCGCCCGCGCGCGATCCGCGCCGCCGTCTGCGCGTGGCCACCAAGTATCCGGAAATCGCGCGCCGCCACTTCGCTGCCAAGGGCGAGCAGGTGGAAATCATCAAGCTCTACGGCTCCATGGAGCTGGCGCCGCTGGTGGGGCTGTCGGACGTGATCGTCGATCTGGTCGCCACCGGCGGCACGCTGCGCGCCAATGGCCTGATCGAAACCGAAATCATCTGCCAGGTCAGCTCGCGCATCGTGGTCAACAAGGCGGCGATGAAGACCAAGCACGCCGCGATCCAGGGCCTGCTCGACAAGCTGGCGCGCAGCGGCGGCAAGCGCAAGGCGGCCTGATGCAGATCCGCAGGCTCGATACGCAGGCGGCGGATTTTTCGGCGCAGCTGGACGCGCTGCTGGACCGCGCGCCGGAACTCGGCGCCGAAGTCACGCGCGCGGTGGACGAGATCATCGCGCAGGTGCGTGCGCGCGGTGACGCGGCGCTGCTCGAATACACGCAGCGTTTCGACCGTCGCAGCCTGAGCGGTGTCGCCGAACTGGAAGTGCCCAGGGCGCAGTGGCAGGCAGCCTGGGAGGCACAGCCGCAGGATTTGCGCGAAGCCCTGCAGGCCGCGGCCACGCGCATCCGCGCCTACGCCGAGCAGCAGAAGATCGCGCCGTTTGAATTCACCGATGCCCTGGGCAATCGCCTGGGCCAGCAGCTGCGGCCTCTGGACCGCGTCGGCATCTATGTACCGGGCGGCAAGGCTGCGTATCCGTCCTCGGTGCTGATGAACGCCATTCCCGCCAAGGTCGCGGGCGTGCCGGAAATCATCATGGTGGTGCCGGCACCGGGCGGCGAGCTCAATACCGTGGTGCTGGCAGCTGCGCATCTGGCCGGTGTGGATCGCATCTTCACCATCGGCGGTGCGCAGGCGGTGGCAGCCCTGGCCTATGGCACCGCGAGCGTGCCGGCGGTGGACAAGATCGTGGGGCCGGGCAATGCCTATGTGGCGGCGGCCAAGCGCGCGGTGTTCGGGCGCGTGGGCATCGATTCCATCGCCGGGCCCTCCGAGATTCTGGTGATCAGCGACGCTGGCTCCAATCCCGACTGGATGGCCATGGATCTGTTCTCGCAGGCCGAGCATGGCGAGGATTCCGAGTCCATCCTGATCTCGCCGGATGCTGATTTCCTGGACCGCGTGGCCGAGGCCATGCAGCGCCGCGTGCAGAGCCTGCCGCGCGCGCAGACCGTGCGGGCGTCCATCGAAGGTCGCGGCGCGCTGATCAAGGTGCGTGATCTGGCCGAGGCCTGCGCCATCTCCAATCACATCGCGCCCGAGCATCTCGAACTGGCAGTGGAAGAGCCGCGCGCGCTGCTGCCGCAGATCCGCCATGCCGGCGCGATCTTCATCGGCCGTCACACGCCCGAGGCTTTCGGCGATTACTGCGCCGGGCCCAATCACGTGCTGCCCACCTCGCGTGCGGCGCGCTACGCCAATCCGCTGGGCGTGTATGAGTTCCAGAAGCGCAGCAGCCTGATCGAATGCACGCCGCAGGGTGCCCAGGCGCTGGCGCAGATCGCCGGGCGCATCGCCGATGCCGAAGGCCTGCAGGCGCACGCGCAGAGCGCGCGCGATCGCGGCTGAAGATTCAGCGCGCGCAGCTTGCGATGGCCGCGCGCAGCTGCTGATAGCCCTGCACCAGACGCGGGCCCGGGCGGCCCAGAAACGCCTCGCTGATCGCCACCACGTTCTGTTGTTGCACCGCGCGAACCGACTGCCAGTGTTCGCGGCGCAGCACGACATCGCGCCGGTACTTGTCCGCTTTCACGCCGCACCAGCTCATCGCGATCAGATCGATGGGCATCGTGGGGGCGTCGGTCATGCTCAGGGTCTGTGACGCGCAGTCGGCCAGCGCATTGTGGCCGCCGGCGCGTTCGATCAGATCATGCACCCAGCTGCGCCGCGCGGCGCCGATCACCGGCTTGGGCCACCACTCCACCAGCACGCGCGGTGACTGCGCGTCGCGCGCTTGTGGCGGCATCGCCTCCTGCATCTGCGCGACCAGCGCATCACCACGCGCCGGCAGCGCGAGCGCCTCGGCGATGCGGCGGATGTCGGCGAAGACATCCGCGAGACTCTGCGGATTGCAGACCAGCACCGGCAGGCCGCGCGCTTCGAGCGCGGCGAGGATGCGTTCGTGACCGGGAACGGTGAGTGAGCTGAGCACCAGATCGGGCTTGAGCGCTGCCAGGGCATCCACGTCCAGCTGCAGGTCGCGGCCCAGCTGCGGCAGCGCGCGCACCACTTCGGGCGGATGATCCGAGTCGCTGTCCACCGCAATCAGATGCTGCTGGGCCCCGAGCGCGCAGACGATCTCGGTGTTGGAGCAGGTGTGGGAGACCAGACGCATCAGCCGCCGCTGCGCTCCAGCTCGCGCAGACGCGCCCGGGCATTGCGGCGCCAGGCCTCGCGCAGGGCCGCGGCGACCAGCTTGCCGACCAGCGGCAGGCGGCCCTCGAAGCGGATGATGTAGTCCAGCCTCGTGCCGCCGCCTTGCGCGCTGAGACGCAGACTGCCGAGGTGATTCTTCAGGGGGCTGCCACGGCTGATCACGTAGTCGATGCGCGTGGGACGCTCGAAGTGCACGATGGTTTCATCGAAGCTCAGCGCGCCGGGGCCGATGCGCCGCACCGAGCCGCAGCCATTGGGTTCGGCGCGATCATCGCCCGGACGCGTCACCGTGCACTGGCTGCCGAACAGCGCCACGAAGCGCTGATGATCGGCCAGCAGCTCGAACACGCTCTCGATCGGGGCGGCGATCTGCTCTTCAAACCGCAATTCCTGTTGCGACATGGTGGATCAAATCCAAAAAAGGCCGCGACAGCATGGCGGCGATGCGCCGATAATAGCGGTCGGAGTCGGCCGGGTAACCGCTGCCGCGCATGCGCGGGGGAGGAAAGTCCGGGCTCCACAGGGCAAGGTGCCAGGTAACGCCTGGGCGGCGTGAGCCGACGGAAAGTGCAACAGAGAACAGACCGCCGAAGCTCCGCAAGGAGCTGGCAAGGGTGAAACGGTGCGGTAAGAGCGCACCGCGGGGCTGGCAACAGCAACGGCATGGCAAACCCCACCTGGAGCAAGGCCAAATAGGGAAGGACTCGCCGGCAACGGCGAAACGCGCGGCCCGCGCGCCTTCCGGGTAGGTCGCTGGAGCGGCGTAGCGATGCGTCGCCTAGAGGAATGGTTGCCGGGGCGTGATGAGCGCCCGCACAGAACCCGGCTTACAGGCCGACTCCGATTTTTCTGGCAGGGCATGATGTTTTAAAAGCTTGTATAAATGTTCTTTGTTGAGTTTTTGCCAAACAGCCACCGCTCATCCCGGCCCGAACTACCGCTCGTCCTGGGCGTTACTTTAAGTTTTGGGCTTAAGCTGCTGTTTCAAAAAGAATCATCGAACATAGTGCGATAAGTCTCGCTAAGCCGCTGTTTCATCATGGATTTTGCTTGCGTGCGCTAGGGCGCTCGGATATAGTGCATCGCATCGTGGTGGAAAGTGGGAGAAAGTGGGGAAGTGTTTTCCCCAAGCGCTATGTTTGCCGGCTCGCATCAAGTCTCGATTGACGATAAGGGTCGCCTGGCGATCCCTGCGCGTTTTCGTCAGTCGCTCAGCGAAAGCTGCGGCGGGCGGCTGGTGCTGACCACGGGCCCCGATCCCTGCGTGGAGATTTATCCGCAGCCCGAGTTCGAGCGCATCGTGCGCGACATCGAGGCCATGGAAGACCGCCTGATCGCCGAACGCCTGAAGAAGGTGGTGATCGGTTTCGCCGTGGAAACCACCATGGATGCGCAAGGACGCGTGCTGTTGCAACCCATGCTGCGCAAGCGCGCCCGCACCGATCCCAGCAGCGAAGCCGTGCTGATGGGTCAGCACACCCGTTTCGATCTGTGGTCGCAGGCGCTGTGGGATGAGCGCTTCGGCGAAGGCTCCGATCTCTTCGGCTCGCTCGAAGATGCGTTCCGGACGCTGAAGCGGTGAGGCGCGGCCATGCCCTTCGATATCGCCTCGGCCCGGATTGTCCTCGGGATTGACGCCACCGTGAATTCGCACAAGCCGGTGATGCTCAAGGAAGCCCTCGCCGGACTTGCCCTCCGCAGCGATGGTTTTTACCTGGACGGCACTTTCGGCCGTGGTGGTCACAGCGCCGCGATTCTCGAACAGCTGGGCCCCGAAGGCCGCCTGCTGGCGCTGGATCAGGACCCGCAGGCCGTCGCGCACGCGCAAGCCCGTTTTGCCGACGAGCCGCGCTTTTCGATCCGTCACTGCAACTTCGCCGAGCTCGCCAGCGCCGTGCATGCGCAGTTCGGTGCACGCGGCGCGGACGGCATCCTGCTGGATCTGGGTGTGTCCTCACCGCAGCTGGATGATGCGCAGCGCGGCTTTTCCTTCTCCAAGGATGGCCCGCTGGACATGCGCATGAATCCGCAGGCCGGCGAATCCGCTGCAGCCTGGCTCGCGCGCGCGCGCGAGGAAGAGATCGCCGATGTGCTCTGGCAGTACGGCGAGGAGCGCAACAGCCGCCGCATCGCGCGGCGCATCGTCGAAACGCGTGGCGCCACGCCGCTCACCGGCACTGCGCAGCTGGCGGCGCTGATCGCCTCGGTGCCGGGCCCGCGCTCGCGCACGATTCATCCGGCCACGCGCAGCTTTCAGGCGATCCGCATCTACATCAATCGCGAACTCGAAGTGCTGCGCAGCGCGCTGGCACAGGCCGTGGACGCGCTGGCACCGGGCGGGCGCCTGGTGGTGATCAGCTTCCATTCGCTGGAAGACCGCATCGTCAAGCATTTCCTGCGCGACGCCGCACGGGCCGAAGTGCCGCGGCTCAAGCTGCACGGCAAGCAGTTCCCTGATCGCGACGAAGAGCGCGAGAACCCGCGCGCGCGCAGCGCCGTGCTGCGCATCGCCGAGAAACTGGAGGCGCGTGCATGAGGCGCGGTTCCACCTGGCTGCCTTTGCTGCTGATTCTGGCCATCGTGGTTTCGGCGCTGGCGGTGGTGCGCACCAAGCACGAGAACCGCGCGCTGATCAGCGAGCTCGACAGCCTGCGCGCCGAACGCGAGCGCCTGGACATGGAATGGGCGCAGCTGCAGCTGGAGGAAGCCTCGCTCGCCGCCAACAACCGTGTGGAGGCGATGGCCCGTGCCCAGCTCGGCATGACGGAGCCGCGCGCCTACGAAATCGTCGAGGCCGGACCGTGAGGCATCGGCAAGACAAGGCTTCCGCCCGCGTGGCGCGCAGCGCCGCGCCGGTCAGCGCCTGGCGCCGCGTGGCGGTGCTGAGCGCGCTGCTGCTCGGCGCTTTCGGCGTGCTCGGCCGCGCCTTCCAGCTGCAGGTGATCGATCAGGATTTTCTTGCTGCCGAAGGCAGCAAGCGCTTCATCCGCAAGCTCGGCATTCCGGCGCATCGCGGTGCGATTCTGGATCGTCGCGGCGAGCCGCTGGCGCTGTCGGCGCCGGTGGAATCACTGTGGGCGGTGCCGCAGGATCTGCTCGACTCCCCCAAGCATGTGGAGGCGGTGGCGCAGCTGCTGGGGCGCAGGCCGGATGAGTTTCGTAGTTATCTGAAAGCACGCGCCGACCGCAAGTTCGTCTACATCAGCGATCCGCTCTCGCCCACCGAAGCCAAGCGCGTGCTCTCGCTGGGCGCGCCGGGGGTGTTCTCCGATCCTTCCTATGCGCGCTACTACCCGGCCGGCGAAGTCGCCGGTCAGCTGGTGGGTTTCTGTGGCCGCGACACCACCGGCCTGGAAGGCATCGAGAAGGCGCAGGAGAGCGTGCTGCGCGGCAGCCCGGGCGCGCGCCGCGTGATCCGTGACCGCGCCGGCCATGTGGTGGAAGACAATCTCGAATACGTGCCGGCGCAGTCGGGTCAGGACGTGCAGCTGACCATCGATCTGCGCATCCAGTACCTGGCCTATCGCGAGCTGAAGAACGCGGTGGCGCAGCACAATGCGCGCGGCGGCATGATCGTGATTGCCGACGCCGGCACCGGCGAGGTGCTGGCCATCGCCTCGCAGCCCGGCTTCAATCCCAACAATCCGGCCGAGCGCCGTCCGCCGGGCACGCGCAATCGCGTGATCACCGATTCGCTGGAGCCGGGTTCCACCGCCAAGCCGCTGCTGGTGGCGCAGGCCCTGGAGCTGGGGCTGTTCCGGCCGAGTTCCACGGTCGACACCGGTCCCGGCTGGTTCAAGGTCGGCGCGCTGACCGTGCACGATGTGCATCCGGGCGGCGTGATGGATCTGGCCACCATCCTGGCGAAATCCAGCAACGTCGGCGCCGCCAAGATCGGGCTCACGCTCGGCCCGCAGGCGGTGTGGTCGGGCTTCCAGCGCTTCGGCATCAATGAACCGGTCTACACCGGCTTTCCGGGCGAAGTGGGCTCGGTGCTGCGCAATTACAGCAGCTGGGGCGAGATCGCCACCGCCACGGCTTCCTATGGCTATGGCTGGTCGGTGAGCGCGCTGCATCTGCTGCGCGCCTACGCGGCTCTGGCCAACGACGGTCTGATGCCGCAGATCCGCCTGATCAAGAACGGTCGCAGCGTGCCGCCGCAACGCGCCATCTCCGCCAACACCGCGCGCGAAGTGCGGCACATGATGGAGAACGTGGTGGCGCCCGGCGGCAGCGCGCTCAAGGCTTCGATCCAGGGCTACAAGGTGGCGGGCAAGACCGGCACCACGCGCAAGCTCGCCGAAGGCGGTGGCTATGACGGCAATCGCCATGAAGCCCTGTTCGTGGGCATGGTGCCGGCCGAGCGTCCGCGTCTGGTGGGGCTGGTGATCATCGACGACCCCAGTGAAGGCGCCTACTACGGCGGTCTGGTGGCGGCGCCGGTGTTCTCCAGCGTGATGCAGGGCGCGGCGCGCCTGCTGCAGATTTCTCCCGATGGCACGCAGATGCCGGAGGACGCGGCGCCGAGCACCACGGCGCGCGCGCCGCTGCTGCTCGACAGCAAGGGGCCCAAGACATGAGCGCGCCCATGCCGCTCAGCACGCTGCTCGCCGGCTATGCCGAGGCGATTCCGGCGGTGACCGTGTCCGGGCTGCAGCTGGATTCGCGGCGCATCGCGCGCGGCGAGCTGTTTCTGGCCTGCCGTGGCAGCGGCAACACGCATGGCCTGCAGCATCTGGCGCAGGCACAGGCGCGTGGTGCGGTGGCTCTGGCCTGGGAGCCGGCGCCGCAGGTCGAAGCGCCGCAGACCAGCCTGCCGCAGGTCGCGGTGCCGGCGCTGGCGCGTCGCGCCGGCGAGATCGCGGCTCGCTTTTACGGGCAGCCCGGCGAAGCGCTGTTCTGCACCGGCATCACCGGTACCGACGGCAAGACTTCCACTGCGTATCTGCTGGCGCAGGCGCTGGAGACGCTGGGCCAGCCCTGCGGCTACATCGGCACCATCGGCCTGGGCCGCGTCGGCGCGCTGGACACCGCCACGCACACCACGCCCGATCCGGTGCAGCTGCAGGCGCGGCTGGCGGCATTTCGCGACGAGGGTCTGCAGGCCTGTGCGATGGAAGTCTCCTCGCACGCCCTGGATCAGTCGCGTGTCGCCGGTCTGCGTTTCGACACCGCCGTGCTGAGCAATATCACGCGCGATCATCTCGACTATCATGGCACCGTGGAACGCTACGCTGCCGCCAAGCGGCGCCTGTTCGAGCAGGAGGGCCTGCGCTGCGCAGTGCTCAACCGCGATGATGAACACGGCGCGTGCTGGCTGCAGCAGCTGGCGCCGCATCTGCAGACCACTGCGTATGGAATCGAAGGCGCGCCGCCGCCAGGGCACTACGTGCTGGCCCGCGATCTGGCGCTGAGCGTGCAGGGCATCGCCTTCACGCTCGATACGCACGAGGGCAATGCCCGCGTGCACAGCGGCCTGCTGGGCCGCTTCAATGTCTACAACCTCGCGGCGGTGGCGGCGGTGCTGCTGGGGCGCGGCGAGAAGATTGCGCGCATCGCCCAGGCTCTGAGCGCGGTGCATACCGTGCCGGGACGCATGGAAGGTTTTCGTGGCGCTGCGCAGCAGCCCTTGGTGATCGTCGATTACGCGCACACGCCCGAGGCCCTGCAGCAGATCCTGCGCGCGGCGCGCGCGCATACCACCGGCAAGCTCTCTTGCGTGTTCGGCTGTGGCGGTGATCGTGATCGTGGCAAGCGTCCGCTGATGGGCGCGGCGGCGCAGGCGCTGGCGGACCGTGTGATCGTCACCGACGACAATCCGCGCAGCGAGGCGCCGCAGGCCATCGTCGCCGATATTCTCGCCGGCATGAACGCGGCGCAGACGCGTGTGGTGCATGAGCGCAGCGCCGCCATCGCCGAAGCGATTGCCGCGGCCGGTGCCGACGACGTCGTGGTGATTGCCGGCAAGGGGCATGAGGACTACCAGATCATCGGCAGCGAGCGGCGCAGTTTCAGTGATCGCGCCGAAGTGGCGCGTCTGCTGGGTCTGCCGCTGGCGGAGCACAAGCCATGAATCTGCGGCTGAGCGAAATGGCCTCGGCGCTGAACGCCGAAATGCGGGGCGAGGACGTGATCGTCAGCGCGGTGGATAGCGACAGCCGCAAGCTCGCGCCCGGCAGCCTGTTCGTGGCGCTGCAGGGTGAGCGCTTCGACGGCCATGCCTTCCTGAGCGCCGCGCAAGGCAGCGGCGCCGCGGCCGCGCTGGTCTCGCGCTGGGTCGAGGACTCGGCGCTGCCGCAACTGAAAGTTGCCGACACGCTCGCCGGTCTGCAGCAGCTGGCCGCCTGGTGGCGGCAGCGCTTCAGCCTGCCGGTGATCGGCCTCACCGGCAGCAACGGCAAGACCACCAGCAAGCAGATGCTGGCCGCGATCTTTGCCACGCGCGGGCCGGTGCTGGCCACGCAGGGCAATCTCAACAATCACATCGGCGTGCCTCTCACGCTGCTGTGCCTGCGCGCGCAGCACCGCACGGCGGTGATCGAGATGGGCGCCAACCATCTGCGCGAGATCGCGCTGCTGACCGGCATCGTGCAGCCCGACGTCGGGCTGGTGACGCAGGCCGGCGATGCGCATCTGGAAGGTTTTGGCTCACGCGAAGGCGTGGCGCGCGGCAAGGGCGAGCTGTATGAGGGCCTGCGTGTCGGCGCCTGCGCCATCATCAACGCCGACGATGCCTACGCGCCGCTGTGGCGGCAGTTCGCCGCGCACACGCACATCAGCAGCTTCGGCATGAGCCCGGCGGCGGAGGTGCGGGGCAGCGATATCCGCAGCCTGGACAATGGCTCGCAGCGTTTCCGTCTGCACTGTGCGCAGGGGGACGTGGACGTCAGCCTGCCCTTGCCGGGCCGCCACAACGTGATGAACGCACTGGGTGCGGCGGCCTGCGCGCTGGCGGTGGGCTTGAGCCCGCAGGAGATCGCCGCAGGTCTGGCGCAGCTGCAGCCGCCGCCGGGGCGGGTCAGCCGCCAGCGCACGCCGCAGAACGCGCTGCTGATCGACGACAGCTACAACGCCAATCCCAGCTCCCTGCGCGCTGGCATGGAACTGCTGGCGCTGCAGCCACGGCGCAAGCTGCTGGCGCTGGGCAATATGGCCGAGCTTGGCGTGGATGCCGAGCGCCTGCACCGCGAAGCCGGCGCACTGGCGCGCGCGCTGGGCATCGACAAGCTGTACGCCTTGGGGGATCTCGCCGGTCTGGCCGCCGATGCATTCGGTAGTGGTGGCCTGCGTTTCGACACGGCGGAGGCACTGGCTGCGGCACTTGCGGCCGATCTGAATCCAAACGATACCGTGCTGGTCAAGGGTTCGCGCAGCGCGCGCATGGAGCGCGTGGTCGCGGCCTTGCTGGGCACTGCGCCGGGGGCGCAACACTGACTCATGCTTTACTACCTCGCCGACTATCTGAAGCAGTTCGTGAGCGGCTTCAATGTCTTCACGTATCTGACCTTCCGCAGTGTGCTGGGCATCCTCACCGCGCTGATCTTCAGCTTCGCTTTCGGGCCGCTGATGATCGAGCGCCTGTACCGTTTCAAGTTCGGTCAGCCGGTGCGTGAGGATGGTCCGCAGACGCATCTGAAGAAGACCGGCACGCCGACCATGGGCGGCGTGCTGATTCTCTGTGCGATCAGCGTCGCGACCCTGATGTGGGCCGATCTGGGCAACCGCTTCGTGTGGTTCTCGCTGTTCGTGACCCTGGCCTTCGGCGCCGTGGGCTTTGCCGACGACTACATCAAGATTCGCCGCAAGGACCCCAAGGGCCTGCCGGCGAAGCAGAAGTATTTCTGGCTGTCGCTGGCCGGCTTCACCGTGGCGACGCTGATCTTCGCCACGCACAAGGCGCCGGCGGAAACCACGCTGATCTTCCCCTTCGTGAAGAATGCCGCGATCTCGCTGGGCATCTTCTTCATCCCCTGGGCCTATCTGGTGATCGTCGGTTCCAGCAATGCGGTGAACCTCACCGATGGCCTGGATGGCCTGGCCATCATGCCCACGGTGCTGGTGGCCTCGGCGCTGGCGGTGTTCGCCTATGCCAGCGGCAATGCCAAGTTCGCCGCGTATCTGGCCATCCCTTACATCCCCGGTTGCGGCGAACTGGCGATCTTCTGCGCCTCGATTGCCGGTGCCGGTCTGGGCTTTCTCTGGTTCAACACCTATCCCGCACAGGTGTTCATGGGCGACGTGGGCGCGCTGGCGCTGGGCGCGGCGCTGGGTGTGGTGGCGGTGCTGGTGCGACAGGAACTGGTGCTGGCGATCATGGGCGGCGTGTTCGTGGCCGAGACCGTGTCGGTGGCGCTGCAGGTGATGTACTTCAAGTACAGCGGCGGCAAGCGCATTTTCCGCATGGCACCGCTGCATCACCACTATGAACTCAAGGGCTGGCCGGAGCCCAAGATCATCGTGCGCTTCTGGATCATCACGCTGATTCTGGTGTTGATCGGCTTGTCTTCTCTAAAGGTACGTTGATGCTGGAGTATCAGGGACAGTCGATTCTGATTGTGGGGCTGGGCGCCAGCGGCGCCTCCAGCCTGCGCCATCTCGCGCCGCTGGGCGCGCGACTGACCGTGACCGACAGCCGCGCCACGCCGCCGGGCGTGGACGCGCTGCGCACACAATATCCGGACGTGAGGTTCGTGCTCGGCGGCTTCGCCGCGCCGCAGCCGCTGTCGCAGTTCAAGCTTGCGGTGGTCTCGCCCGGCGTTTCGCTGGACGAGCCTTTCGTGCGTGAACTCGCCGCTGCCGGCGTGGCCATCATCGGCGACATCGAACTGTTCGCGCGCGCGCTGCAGGCGCAGGCTTCGGGCTCGGCGCCTCAGGTCGTCGCCATCACCGGCTCCAATGGCAAGTCCACCACCACCACGCTGGTGGGCGAGATGGCCAAGGCCGCCGGTCTGCGCGTGGCGGTGGGCGGCAATCTCGGTCTGCCGGCGCTGGACCTGCTGGCCGCAGACATCGAGCTGTACGTGCTGGAACTGTCCAGCTTCCAGCTGGAAACCACGCACAGCCTGCGCTGCAAGGCCGCGGCGTTTCTGAATCTGTCGCAGGATCATCTCGATCGTCACGGCAGCATGGCGCATTACGGCGATGTGAAGGCGCGGATCTTCGAAGGCTGCGAAACCGCCGTGGTCAATCGCGAAGACCCCGCCACCTGGCGCGCGAGCGCCGCGACGCGCACCCTCAGCTTCGGCGTGAACGATGCCGCCGAGGGGCAATACGGTCTGCGCCAGATCGAAAGCGACGCCTGGCTCTGCGCACCGGACCCGCAGACCCATCTCACCGCGCAGGCCTTGCGCCTCGCGGACCTGAAGATTTTCGGCCTGCACAACGCTGCGAACGCGCTGGCCGCGCTGGCGCTGGCCGATGCCGCCGGCATTGCGCGCGAGGCCAGCCTGCGCGCGCTGCGCGAGTTCAAGGGCCTGGCCCATCGCTGCGAGTTCGTGGCCAGCGTCGCGGGCGTGGATTACTTCAACGATTCCAAGGGCACCAATGTCGGTTCGACGCTGGCGGCCCTGCTGGGTCTGCCGGCCCCCATCGTCTGGCTCGGCGGCGGGCAGGGCAAGGGTCAGTCCTTCATCGAGCTGCGTGCGGCGCTGGCGCAGAAGAGCCGCGCCGCTGTGCTGTTCGGCGAAGACGCCGCGCGCATCGAAGCCGATGTGTCCGGTGCCGCACCCATCTATCGCGAGCCGGACCTGCGTGCGGCCCTGGCGCGGGCACGCACGCTGGCGCAGCCCGGCGATCGCGTGCTGCTCTCGCCGGCCTGCGCGAGCTTCGATCAGTTCAAGAGCTATGTGGATCGCGGCGAGCAGTTCCGCGCCGCGGTGCGGGAGCTGGAAGCATGAGCGCGCTCGCCGCCGTGTTTTCCATGCCACGCGCACGCTACGGCCTCGACAACTGGCTGTGCGGCGCGGTGCTGGCGCTGATGATCTGGGGCCTGGTGATGGTGGCCTCGGCTTCGGTGGCGCAGGCCACCAAGCTCAGCGGTGATCCCTTTTACTTCTTCTATCGCCAGCTGCTGTTCCTGGCGATGGGCCTGAGCGCCGGCATGCTGCTGTACTGCGTGCCCAGCGCGATCTGGCAGCGCAGCAGCACCCTGCTGTATCTCGGCGCGCTGGCGCTGCTGATTCTGGTGCTGATCCCGCATGTGGGCCTGAAGATCAATGCCGCGCGGCGCTGGATCGATCTGGGCGTGTTCCGCCTGCAGGCCTCCGAGCCGGCGCGTCTGGCGGTGATCATCTATGTCGCCGGTTATATCGCGCGTCGGCAGCTGGCCCTGCAGGACAGCTTGAAAGGCATGGCCATGCCGCTGCTCGCCACCGCGCTGCCCTGCGTGCTGCTGCTCGCCGAGCCGGACTTCGGCGCCACCGCGATTCTGGTCGGCGTGGTGTTCCTGATGCTGTTTCTGGGCGGCGCGCGCGTGCATTACTACATCGGCCTGGTGCTGCTGGCGGCCGTGGGCATGGCGGTGCTGGCCTTCGCCGAGCCGTATCGCGTCAAGCGCCTGATGAACTTCATGAACCCCTGGGCCGATGTCGAGAACGCCGGCTGGCAGCTGGCGCAATCGCTGATTGCGGTGGGGCGCGGCGAATGGTTCGGCGTGGGCCTGGGCAACAGCATCCAGAAGCTGCTGTATCTGCCGGAGATGCACACCGACTTCATCTTCGCGATTCTCGCCGAGGAGTTCGGCCTCATCGGCATCGCGCTGCTGATCAGCCTGTTCGGCATCGTGGTCTGGCGCGGCTTTCGCATCGCGCGCGCGGCCGAGCAGCAGGCGCGGCACTTCCAGGCCTATCTGGCTTACGGCCTCACCTCCTGGATCGGCCTGCAGGCGCTGATCAACATGGCGGTGAACATGGGCCTGCTGCCCACCAAGGGGCTGACCCTGCCGCTGCTCTCTTACGGCGGCTCTTCGCTGATCACGGTCTGCGCGATGCTGGGCCTGCTGCTGCGCGTGGATTACGAGAATCGCGCGCTGGCTTTCGGCAGCCGCTCGGCGGAGGACGAGGCATGAGCGCCGCCACGCGTGCACGCCGCTTCGTGGTGATGGCCGGGGGCACCGGCGGGCATGTCTATCCAGGGCTTGCTGTGGCGCAGTGGCTGCGCGAGCGCGGCCATGAGGTGGTGTGGATGGGCACGCCCGACAGTTTCGAGTCCCGCGCCGTGCCCAAGCAGGGCTTCGCGCTGGAATACGTGCGCATCTCCGGCGTGCGCGGCAAGGGGGTGCTCAAGCTGCTGCAGGCGCCGCTGCTGATCGCGCGGGCCATCTGGCAGGCGCGCAGCATCCTCAAGCGCCTCAAGCCCGACGCGGTGCTGGGCATGGGCGGTTTTGTTTCCGGGCCTGGCGGCCTCGCAGCCTGGCTGGGCGGCTGGCCGCTGCTGATTCACGAACAGAACGCGGCGGCCGGCATGACCAATCGCGTGCTCGCGCAGCTGGCGCGCGTCGCGCTGCAGGCTTTCCCGAATACCTTCGCGCAGGCCCGCACCGTGGGCAATCCGGTGCGCAGCGGTTTTGCCGAGCTGCCGCCGCCGGCGCAGCGTCAGCAGCACGAAGGGCCGCTGCGGGTGCTGGTGGTCGGCGGCTCGCAGGGTGCGCGTGCGCTCAATGAACAAGTGCCGCGCGCCATCGCGCGTCTGCTGCCGGCCGAACGTCCGCTGCTGCGCCATCAGGGCGGCCGCACGGTGGAAATCGCACAGCGTGCTTATGCCGAGGCACAGGTGCAGGCCGAGATCACGGCCTTCATTGACGATATGCCGGCGGCCTATGCCTGGGCGGATCTGGTGATCTGCCGCGCCGGTGCCTCCACCATCGCCGAACTCAGTGCCGCAGGTTGCGCCAGCGTGCTGGTGCCGTTTCCGGCGGCGGTGGACGATCACCAGACGCGCAATGCGCAGTATCTGGTGGCGGCGGGCGCCGCTCTGCTGCTGCCCGAAGCGCAGCTCAGTCCCGATTCTCTGGCCAGTGTGCTGCGCGAGCTGATGGCGGATCGCGCGCGGCTCACGCGCATGGCCGAAGCCGCGCGCACGCGCGCCTGGCCACAAGCGACCGAGACCATCGCGCAAGCCTGTCTGGAGCTGGCCGCATGAGCACGGTGATGAATCTCATGTCCCTGCCGATGCGCCGCGTGCGGCGCATCCACATGCTCGGGATCGGCGGTTCCGGCATGGCCGGCATCGCCGAGGTGCTGATCAATCTCGGCTATCAGGTCAGCGGCACGGATCTGAAGGAAAGCGCGGCCGTGCAGCGCCTGCGCGAGCTGGGTGCCACGGTGTTCATCGGTCATGCCGAGAGCAATGCTCATGGCGCCGACGCCATCGTCGTCTCCACGGCGGTGAAGGCCGACAATCCCGAACTGGTCTACGCGCACGCGCAGCGCATTCCGGTGGTGCGGCGCGCCGAGATGCTGGCCGAACTGATGCGCTTCCGCTACGGCATCGCCATCGCCGGCACGCATGGCAAGACCACCACCACCAGTCTGGTGGCGAGCGTGCTGGGCGAGGCCGAGCTGGACCCCACCTACGTGATCGGCGGCAAGCTCAAGAGCGCGGGCAGCAATGCGCGCCTGGGTTCGGGCGGCTATCTGGTGGCCGAGGCCGACGAGAGCGATGCCTCCTTCCTGCATCTCTCGCCGCTGCTGGCGGTGGTCACCAATATCGACGCCGATCATCTGGAAACCTACGGCCACGACTTCAAGAAGCTGCGTGCGACCTTCGTGGAGTTTCTGCATCGTCTGCCGTTCTACGGCCTGGCGGTGCTGTGCATCGACGATCCGGTGGTGCGCGAAACCATTCCCGAAGTCGGCCGCCCGGTGTTCACCTACGGCTTTGCCGAGGACGCCGATCTGCGCGCGCTGGATGTGCGCCCGGAGGGCAGCGGCGCGCATTTCACGGTGGCGTTTCGCGATGCCGATGGTCAGCTGCGGCATGAGGAATTCCATCTCAATCTGCCCGGCCGGCACAATGTGCAGAACGCGCTGGCCGCGATCGCCATCGGCCGCGAGCTGGGCGTGAACTTCGAGGCCATGCGCCGCGCCTTCACCGGCTTCGGCGGCGTGGGCCGGCGCTGTGAGCCGCATGGTGAACTCGCGCTGCCGCAGGGCCGCGTGCTGCTGGTGGATGACTACGGTCATCACCCGCGCGAAATCGCCGCCACCTTCCAGGCCATGCGCGCCGCGCATCCCACGCGCCGTCTGGTGGTGGTGTTCCAGCCGCATCGCTACTCGCGCACGCGCGATCTGTTCGAAGATTTCTGTGCGGTGCTGAGCGAGGCCGATGCCGTGCTGCTGGCCGAGGTCTATGCCGCAGGCGAAGCGCCCATCGAAGCCGCAGATGGTCGCGCCCTGGCGCGCGGCATCCGCGCACGCGGCAAGGTGGAGCCGGTGTTCGTGCCCACCATCGCCGAGATGCCGGATGCCTTGTCGCGCCTGCTGCGCGATGGCGATCTGCTGCTCACGCTCGGTGCCGGCGATGTCGGTGGTCTGCCGGCCCTGCTCACGCAGCGCTTCCGCAGTGGAGGTGGCGCGTGAACGCGACAGCCCGTCACGACCCGGTTGCGCTGCGCGGCCGGCTGCTGCTCGGCGAATCGCTGGCGGCGCATACCTCCTGGCGTGTCGGTGGCAAGGCGGATCGCTATTACGAGCCGGCCGATCTGGCGGATCTGTCTGCTTTCGTGGCCAGCCTGCCGGCGGATGAGCCGCTGCTGTGGCTGGGCCTGGGCAGCAATCTGCTGGTGCGCGACGGCGGTGTGCGCGGTACGGTCATCGCCCTGCATGGCGCGCTGGACGATCTGAAGCATTACGACGAAACCTGCATCGAGGCGCAGGCCGGCGTGCATTGCGCGCGTCTGGCCAAGTTCGTGGTGGGCCACAAGCTGGCCGGTGCCGGCTTCTTCGCTGGCATTCCCGGCACCGTGGGCGGGGCGCTGGCGATGAACGCCGGTGCGCACGGCGGCGAGACTTGGCGCGTGGTCAGCGAGGTGCAGATCATGCGCCGCGACGGCAGCACGGTCTGGCTGCCCAAGTCCGAATTCGTTTACGGCTACCGGCACGTGGCGATGCCGCGCGACTTCGCCGGTTTCATCGCCGCGCGTTTCGTCTTCGAGCGTGATGCCGACGGCAGCGCCGAGGCCGACATGAAAACCTGGCTGGCGCGGCGCAAGGCCACGCAGCCGGTGGGCAAGCCTTCGGCCGGCAGCACCTTCCGCAATCCGCCGGACGATCATGCCGCGCGTCTGATCGAAGCCTGCGGCCTGAAGGGCCATCGCGTCGGCGGCGCCGAGGTCTCCACGCTGCACGCCAATTTCATCATCACCGACGAGGCCGCCCGCGCCGCCGATGTCGAACAGCTGATCGCGCACATCCAGCAGCGCGTGTTCGAGCAGACCGGTGTGCATCTGCATCCGGAAGTACGGGTGGTAGGGGAACCGGCATGAGGCGCACGAACAATCCCAAGGACTTCGGCCGCGTTGCACTGCTGATGGGTGGTTGGTCCTCCGAACGCCAGGTCGCGCTCTGGAGCGGGCAGGGCATCGAGGCCGCGCTCAAGGCGCGCGGCGTGGATGTCACCGCCATCGATGCCACGCCGGAGCAGGTGCTGAATCTCGGCCGCCTAGGCTTCGACCGCGTGTTCAACATCCTGCACGGCACCGGCGGTGAGGACGGCACGGTGCAGGCGGCGCTGCAGCTGCAGAAGATTCCGTACACCGGCAGCGGCGTGCTGGCCTGCGCGCTGGCCATGGACAAGCTGCGCACCAAGCGCATCTGGAAGGCCGAGGGCCTGCCGACGCCGGACTGGCTGTGGGTCGAGCAGGAGTCCGATCTGCAGCGCGCGGCGCAGCAGTTCGGCTATCCCTTCATCGTCAAGCCTTCGGATGAAGGCTCCAGCGTCGGCGTGAGCAAGGTCAAGCGTGCGGAAGATCTGCACGCGGCCTGGCTGTCTGCGCGCGGCGAACAAGGCCGCACGGTGATGGCGGAACGCTTCATCGCCGGTGGTGCCGGCGGCCACGAGTTCACCTGCGCGATTCTCGGCGAGGAGGCCTTGCCGCTGATCCGTATCGAGCCGGAAGGCGAGTTCTACGATTACCACGCCAAGTATCTCTCCGATAACACCCGCTACCACTGCCCGAGTGGCCTGGATGCGGCGCTGGAGAACGAGATTCGCGGCATCTGCCTGCGCGCCTTCCAGCTGCTGGGTGCGCGCGGCTGGGGCCGCGTGGACTTCATGCTCGATGCACAGAACCGGCCCTGGCTGATCGAAGCCAATCTGGTGCCGGGCATGACCTCGCACAGCCTGGTGCCGATGGCGGCGAGGGCGCGCGGCATCGATTACGAAACCCTGTGCTGGCGCATTCTCGAAGACACCCTCGACGCGGAGGGCGGCGGATGACCGCGATGGTGATGACGGCCGACGAACTGCCCGCCGATGAAACCCCTGCCCTGCGCCTGCCGCGCGCGCTGCTGTTTGCGCTCGGTCTGCTGGTGCTGCTGATGGCGGCCCTGCTGCTGCTCTCGGGTGCGCGCTGGGTGGGGCGCCAGGATGTGGCGCGCCTGCAGATCGAAGGTCGCTTCACGCATCTGAAGGTGAGCGATATCGAAGCCGTGCTGCGGCCGCAGGTGCAGCGCCGCTTCGGTGAACTGGATCTGGCGGCGCTGCGCGCATCGGTGCAGCAGCTGCCCTGGGTGGCGCAGGCCAGCGTCGAGCGCGTCTGGCCGGGCACGGTGCGTGTGCGCGCCGTGGAGCGCATGCCCTTCGCGCGCTGGAACAACGATCAGCTGCTCGACAGCCAGTCGCAGGCGTTCACGCCGGCGCCGGCGGAGATCGCGCAGAACCTGCCGCAGCTCGGCGGCACCGCCGGCAAGGAGGCGATGGTGGCGGAGATGTTCCGCGCGCTCAGCAGCCAGCTCAAGGATTCGGCTTTCGCACTCTCCGGCCTGTCGCGCGATGCGCGCGGCGAATGGCTGGGACACACGCAGAGCGGCGTGGAACTGCGTCTGGGTCGTGACGATCCGCAGAACGCAGTGGCGACCCTGCTGGGGCCGGCCGAACGTTTATTCAAGAACCGGGTTTCGGAAGTGAAGTACATCGATCTGCGCTACACCAATGGTTTTTCCGTCGGCTGGCAAGCCGCTCCGTCTGCGCAACGTAAGGAGGCGCCCTGAGCATGGCACGTCGTGAAGAACGCAATCTGCTGGTCGGCATCGACATCGGCACTTCCAAGTGCGTGGCGGTGGTCGGGCAGCTGATGCCGGAAGGCAATATCGAAATCGTCGGCTACGGCGAAGCGCCCTCGCGCGGCATGAACCGCGGCGATGTGGTCAACATCGAGCTCACCACGCAGGCCATCAAGCGCGCCGTGGAAAACGCCGAGCACATGGCGGGCTGCCGCGCGCAGTCGGTGTACGTGGGCATTTCCGGCACGCATATCCGCAGCCTCAATTCCGCCGGCGTGGCGCCGGTGCGCGCGGGCAGCGTCTCCGAGCGCGATGTCGACAGCGTGATGGACGCGGCGCGCGCCATCGCCATTCCGGCGGATCAGAAGATCCTGCACGTGATTCCGCAGGAGTTCGTGGTCGATGGCCGCGAAGGCATCCACGATCCGGTGGGTATGCACGGCGTGCGCCTGGAAGCCAAGGTGCACATCGTCACCGGCTCGATCTCGGCGGCGCAGAACATCTACAAGTGCGTGGAGAGCTGCGGCCTGAAGGTGGACAAGCTGATTCTCCAGCACCTGGCGTCCAGCTACGCCACGCTGTTGCCGGATGAGCGCGAGCTGGGCGTGTGCATGGTGGATATCGGTGGCGGCACGTCCGATATCGCGGTGTTCAAGGGCGGCACCATCCGCCACACCGCCGTGCTGCCGATCGCCGGCAACCAGGTCACCAACGACATCAGCGTCGCCTTCCGCACCCCGGCGCCGTATGCCGAGGAACTGAAGGTGCAGCACGGCGTGGCGCTGCCGCAGTTCGCGGCGAGCCATGAGGAGATCGAGGTCAAGGGCGTGGGTGATGCGCCGGCGCGGCGGCTGTCGCGCCTGACGCTCGCGGAGGTGATCAAGCCGCGCTACGAGGAACTGTTCCGCTTCATCCGCAAGGAGCTGCATCGCGCTGACTGGTACGAGCTGGCCGCCGGCGGCGTGGTGCTCACCGGAGGCGCCGCGCAGATGCCGGGGGTGATCGAACTGGCCGAGAGCGTGTTCGAGCTGCCGGTGCGTCTGGGCGTGCCGCAGAACGTGGGCGGACTCAAGGAAGTTGCGCGCAATCCGGCCTGCGCCACGGCGGTGGGACTTTTGATGTACGGGCGGCAGAACCTGCCGCAGGTGCCGGCCGCCAGCGGCGAAGGGATCGGGCACTGGTTCGGGCGCATCAGCGACTGGATCAAGGGCAGTTTTTAAAGGCGCATGAAGGCGCTGAAGCGACAAGTTGAAGTGTTTTTTTTGAGAGGTTTCTGAGTTTTTGTTGTTGACATCGGCACAGTGATGAAGTATTTTACTTTCGCGAAATTGTTTTTCTTTGGAAACAAATTTCGCGCGCCGGGTCTGGCAGGAATTCGTGACCAGTTGCGCGAACATGCGCGCTTTATGAATGATCTGTGACGAAGAGCGCTCGCAAGAGCGCGGGAGCAAGACATGAGCGGACAGACACGGGAAATTTTCGAGCTGATGGACGGACAACGGAAGCGCGCGGTGATCCGCGTGATCGGCGTGGGTGGCGGTGGCTGCAACACCGTCAATCAGATGGCCCAGGCGGGCATCGACAGCGTGGATTTCATCTGCGCCAACACTGACCGCGACCATCTCGAACGCTGCGTGCCGACCAATCAGCTGCAGCTCGGCGCCGAGGTCACGCGCGGTCTGGGCGCCGGCTCCGATCCGGCCGTGGGCCGTCAGGCTGCCGAGGAAGACCGCGACCGCATCCGCGAGATGGTGGCGGGCGCCGATCTGCTGTTCATCACCGCCGGCATGGGTGGCGGCACCGGCACCGGCGCCGCGCCGGTGATCGCCGAGGTGGCCAAGGAGCTCAACATCCTCACCGTGGCGGTGGTCACCAAGCCCTTCGCGCATGAGGGCAAGAAGCGTCTGGCGGTGGCGATGCGCGGCATCGACGAGCTGCGCCAGTACACCGACTCGCTGATCCTGATCCCCAACGAAAAGCTGTCGCTGGTGCTGGGCAAGAAGGTCACGCTGCTCAACTGCTTCCGCGCCGCCAACGACGTGCTGCAGAACGCGGTGCAGGGCATTTCCGATCTGATCACCCGTCCGGGCCTGATCAACGTCGACTTCGCCGACGTCAAGACCGTGATGTCCAACCGCGGCATGGCGATGATGGGCATCGGCGCCGCCAGCGGCGAAGACCGCGCCCAGCGCGCGGTGGAAATGGCCCTGTCCAGCCCGCTGCTCGACGATATCGAGCTGCACGGCGCGCGCGGCCTGCTGGTCAACGTCACCTGCGACGAAACCCTGCTCTCGGAAGAGTATGAGTTCATCAGCGCGCGGGTCGGCGAGATCGCGGCCGACGAGGCCGACGCCAAGATCGGCATGTCCATCAATCCGAATCTGAACGGCGAGCTGCGCGTGACCGTGGTGGCCACCGGCCTCAACGGCAACCGCCAGATGCAGACCCTGCCGCTGCAGCAGCCGGCGATGGCTGCCGCACACGCCAATCCGCGGGTGGCGCAGTTCATCCGCCCGGAAGGTGCGGCTGGTTTCGGCGGCGTGCCCACGCTCAACACCGCCAATCTGGAAATTCCGGCGGTGCAGCGCCAGCAGCCGCGCAAGGTCGCGGCGGCCGGCGGCAGCGCTTTCCCGCTGGGTCTGGACGAAGACATCATCAACATCCCGGCCTTCCTGCGAAACCAGGCCGATTGAGCCCACCCGGGGCGCAGCCCCGCGGGGAGCGTTCAGACTGGCATGTTAAGATTCTGTGAATTCGAAGGGGCGTCCGTAGCGGGACGCCCTCTTTCGTGATCTCTCAGACCTCGAACAGCACCGGCAAGACCATGGTCCGACAGCGCACTCTGAAACAGGCAATCCGCGCCAGCGGCATCGGCCTGCACTCCGGCCGCAAGGTCTATATGTCGCTGCTGCCGGCCGGGCCGGACACCGGCATCCTGTTCCGTCGCACGGACCTCGCGCCCGCCGTGGAAGTGCCCTGCGCCGCCCATCTGCTGCGCGAGGCGGTGATGTGCAGCACCCTGGTCAGCGACGCCGGCGTGAAGGTCGCCACCGTCGAGCATCTGATGTCGGCCTTTGCCGGCCTGGGCATCGACAACTGCGTGGTGGAACTGTCCTCGGCCGAGCTGCCGATCATGGACGGCAGCTCCGGGCCCTTCGTGTACCTGATCCAGTCGGCCGGCATTCACGAGCAGGACGCGCCCAAGAAGTTCATCCGCATCCGTCAGCCGGTGCAGGTGGCCGAGGCCGACAAGTGGGCGCGCTTCGAGCCCTACGAGGGCTATCGCCTGAGCTTCGCCATCGACTTCAAGCACCCGGTGTTCAAGGCCAGCGCCCAGAACGCCGTGGTGGAGTTCTCCACCGCCAATTACGTCAAGGAAGTGGCGCGCGCCCGCACCTTCGGCTTCTTGCGCGAACTGGACACCCTGCGCGCCAACAACCTGGGCCTGGGCGCCAGCCTGGACAATGTCGTGGCCCTGGATGATTTCCGCGTGGTCAATCACGACGGCTTGCGCTACGACGACGAATTCGTGCGCCACAAGATTCTCGACGCGGTGGGCGATCTCTATCTGCTCGGCCATCCGGTGATCGGCGCCTACACCGCCTACAAGTCCGGCCACGCGCTCAACAACAAGCTGGTGCGCGCGGTGCTGGACGATCCGCAGGCCTACGAGATCGTGACCTTCGAAAACAGCGACCAGCCGGCGCCGATCAGCTTCGTGCGCGGCAGCAATCTCGCCGCAGCCGCCTGAAGTCCGGGGCTGCCTCAGCGCGGCCGCACGCTCAGCGCCAGGCGCTGGCAGTCCAGGCCGTGGTAATCCTTGAGCCAGCGCAGGAAGGCGTTGCTGCGGTGACGCAGCGGCACCAGCGCCGTGGCCGAGGCCGAGTACACCACCACCACGCCCTCGCGCAGGTTCGCCACCCGCAGCTGTTTCACCCAGGGCTCGGCACACCATTGCGGCAGGCTCTGGTTGATGGCCTGCAGCTGCCGCAAGCGCGCCAGCCAGCCGCCGCCATCGTGGGCGGCAAGGTTCAGGACCTGCGACAAGGGCTGTGGATCGCGCATGCTGGGGGGGCTCGCAAAACCGGGCTGCGGGCTTGAAAAGCGGGTTGTCATCCCAAGCAAGGCATAATACGCCCCCTTTGACGCCCGCCACGGCCCGCACCTCCGTGGACCGGTTCTGATTTTCGATCTTTCTTTCAAGAGTTGCCATGCTCAACAAGTTCCTGGCCCGCATCTTCGGCAGCCGCAACCAGCGCATCATCAAACGGCTGGAGAGCGTGGTCCGCGCGGTAGGCGCGCTGGAAGAAAAATACGCGGCGATGAGCGATACGCAGCTGGCCGAACAGACCGGGATGCTGCGCGAGCGCCTGGCCAAGGGCGAAACCCTGGAGCAGCTGCGCCCCGACGCCTTCGCCCTGGTGCGCGAGGCCGGCAAGCGCGTGATGGGCATGCGCCACTTCGACGTGCAGCTGATCGGCGGCGCCATCCTGCATGAGGGCAAGATCGCGGAAATGCGCACCGGCGAGGGCAAGACCCTGGTCGCCACCCTGCCGGCGTATCTGAATGCGCTCAGCGGCAAGGGCGTGCACGTGGTCACGGTCAACGACTACCTGGCGCGGCGTGACTCGGAATGGATGGGCCGCATCTTCCGCTTCCTGGGCATGAGCGTGGGCGTGATCACCTCCGGCCAGACCACGGAAGAAAAGCGCGCGGCCTACGCCTGCGACATCACCTACGCCACCAACAACGAGCTGGGCTTCGACTACCTGCGCGACAACATGGCCTTCTCGCTGGCCGACAAGGTGCAGCGCGGCCATGCCTACGCCATCGTCGACGAGGTGGACTCGATCCTGATCGACGAGGCGCGCACGCCCCTGATCATCAGTGGTCCCACCGACGATGATCCCGAGCTGTACCGCAAGATCAACGCCCTGATTCCGAAGCTCGCGGCGCAGAAGGAAGAGGACGGCCCCGGCGACTTCTCGGTGGACGAGAAGGGCAAGCAGGTGCACCTGACCGAAGACGGTCACGAGAAGGTGGAACATCTGATGCGCTCGGGCGGCCTGCTGGGCGAGGAGGACAGCCTCTACGACGCGGCCAACATCGTGCTGCTGCATCACTTGAACGCGCTGCTGCGTGCGCATCATCTGTACAAGCGCGATGTCGAGTACATCGTGCGCAATGGCCAGATCATCATCATCGACGAATTCACCGGCCGCATGATGCCGGGCCGGCGCTGGTCCGATGGCCTGCACCAGGCCATCGAGGCCAAGGAAGGCGTGAAGATCCAGCAGGAAAACCAGACGCTGGCCAGCATCACCTTCCAGAACTACTTCCGTCTCTACGGCAAGCTGTCCGGCATGACCGGCACGGCCGACACTGAGGCCTTTGAATTCCAGAGCATCTACAACCTGGAAGTGGTGGTGATCCCCACCAATCGCGCCATGATCCGCAAGGACCAGGGCGATCTGGTGTTCATGAACGCCAAGGACAAGTTCAACGCGGTCATCACCGAGATCAAGCAGGCGCACGCCAAGCAGCAGCCGGTGCTGGTCGGCACCGCCAGCATCGAAACCTCGGAACTGCTGTCCTCGCTGCTCAACAAGGAAGGCATCAAGCACGAGGTGCTCAATGCCAAGCAGCATGAGCGCGAGGCCGAGATCGTGGCCCAGGCCGGCCGCCCCGGCGCGGTGACCATCGCCACCAACATGGCCGGTCGCGGCACCGACATCGTGCTTGGCGGCAGCCTGGAGAACGAGCTGGCGCAGCTCGCCGAGGACGACAGCATCGGTCGCGAGGCCGCGCGTGCGGCCTGGAAGACGCGGCACGAGCAGGTGCTGGCCTCCGGCGGTCTGTATGTGATCGGCTCCGAGCGCCATGAGTCGCGGCGTATCGACAACCAGCTGCGCGGCCGCTCCGGCCGTCAGGGCGACCCCGGCGCCTCGCGTTTCTATCTGTCGCTCGACGACACCCTGATGCGCATCTTCACCCCGCCGCGCATGCGCGCCATGCTGCAGGGCTTAGGGATGGAAGAGGGCGAGGCCATCGAGCATCGCTGGGTGACGCGCGCCATCGAGACCGCGCAGCGCAAGGTCGAAGCGCACAATTTCGACATCCGCAAGCAGCTGCTGGAATACGACAACGTCGCCAACGACCAGCGCAAGGCCGTCTACGAGCTGCGCGATCAGGTGATGAGTGCCGAGCGCGTGACCAGCATGGTCGACACCATCCGCCCCGACGTGCTCAGCGCGGTGATCGACGCTTACGTGCCGCCGCAGTCGATCGAGGATCAGTGGAACATCGACGGTCTGCAGGAAGCCCTGCGTCGCGATTTCGGGCTGGAGCTGCCGATCCGCCAGTGGCTGGATACCGAGCGCGAGCTCAACGAGAAGGGCCTGCGCGCGCGGCTGCTGGAGCAGCTGGCCGAGACCTACGCGCAGAAGAAGCAGCAGGTCGGTGCGCCGGTTCTGGAGCATTTCGAGAAGGCCATCATGCTGCAGACCCTGGACAATCTCTGGCGCGAGCATCTGGCGGCCATGGACTATCTGCGCCAGGGCATCCATCTGCGTGGCTATGCGCAGAAGGATCCCAAGCAGGAGTACAAGCGCGAGGCCTTCGGCATGTTCAACGACATGCTGGCGCGCTACAAGCACGAAGTGATCGCCATGCTCTCACGCGTGCGCATCCAGACCGAGGCCGAGGTGCAGGAGGTCGAGGAGCAGCGTCGGCGTCAGGCCGAGGCCCTGGAGCGGCGCATGCAGCTGCAGCACGAGGCCATGCCGGGCGCCGCTGTCGAGCCGCAGCCCGAGGCCGCCGAGCCGCTGGCGGCGCCGCGTCGCTTCGAGCCGCCGCAGCCGGCCCCGGCGCGGGTGCTGACCCAGCAGCGCGAGCTGCCCAAGGTCGGCCGCAACGACCCTTGCCCCTGCGGCAGCGGTAAGAAGTTCAAGCACTGTCACGGCGCCTTGAGCTGAGCAGGATGAATCGGCGGCAGGGGCCTCTTGCTCTACCGCCGCCCTGCTGGCACAATTGCGCCCCTTTTCGTGACCCCTGGGTCACGCACAAGTCCAAATTCCCTCAAGGGTTTCGTGTCATGTCGAAAGTCTGTCAGGTTACCGGCAAGCGCCCCATCGTGGGCAACACCGTTTCGCACGCCAACAACAAGCGCCGTCGCCGGTTCGAGCCGAACCTGCACACGCACCGCTTCTGGCTGGAGTCCGAGAAGCGCTTCGTGTCCCTGCGTGTGTCCGCCAACGGCATGCGCATCATCGACAAGAAGGGCGTCGAGGTCGTGATCGCCGAGCTGCGCGCCCGCGGCGAGAAGCTCTAATCTCCCTTCCAACGGATTAAGGACCGCAAGCAATGGCCAAGAAAAAAGACGTTGAGAAGGTGAAGCTGGTGTCGACCGCCGACACGGGCTATTTCTACACCACCACCAAGAATCGCAAGAACACGCCGGACAAGTTCGAGTTCAAGAAGTACGATCCGGTGGCGCGCAAGCACGTCGCCTTCAAGGAAGCGAAGATCAAGTAAGCCCGATCTCGCGCTGTCCGCGCCAGAACGCCGCCCTTCGAGGCGGCGTTTTGCGTTTGGACGCACGCGCGAGCGGGGGGCGCACCAACAAAAACGCCGCCCGGTTGAGGGGCGGCGTCGGGGTTTCCCGCTGGCGGCTCAGTAGTAGTAGCCGCGACCGATGTTGGCTTCGATGCTCAGCGAGGGCCGGTAGTAGGGACGCGGGTAGACCACGCGGGGCGCGTAGTAGACCGGGGCCGGGGCCACGTAGGCCGGGCGGTACACCACGCGCGGCGCCGGGGCGTAATAGACCGGCGGCGGGGGCGGGTCGTAGTAGACCGGAGCCGGGGCCACATAGACCGGGGCCGGAACGCCCAGGCCGATGCTCACGCCGACATTGGCATGGGCCATGGCAGGGGCCGAAAGGCTGGCCAGCAGCAGGGCGCCGGCAGCGAAGATCGCTTTGCTCGAGGTTTTCATTTTGCACTCCACTCTGGTGATGTGGCCTCAGAATAGAGTTGTCAACTGAATTGGTTCTGAACCCTGCGGCCGCGGGGTCCGGCGCGAACGCCGGCTGAATGAGGCGGGAAAGGAAGGCTGTCATGAACGAGGAAGAACGCTTCATCGCCCTGGAAACGCGGCTGAGCTATCTGGACGCCACCGTCCAGGATCTCAACGCCGTGATCACCGCCCAGCAACAGCAGCTGCAAGCCATGGAGCGGCTCTGTGCGCTGATGGGCGAGCGCCTGGCGCGCATGGGCCAGGATCTTTACAAGGGCACGGCCGCGGACGAGGTGCCCCCGCACTACTGAGCCTTGGTCTGGCGCTCGGCAAAGCTGTTCTTGAACCACTCGGCCAGCATGCGCTTCTCATAGCCCAAGGGCTGCGAGCTGTAGCTGGAACGGGCTTTCTGCAGGTAATTCATGTCGGCGATGTTGGCGTCCGCCTCGCGCAGCAGCTGGCCCTGTACGCTGAGCCGGTAGTGCAGCTGGATGCGCGGCCAGTCGGCCTCGCGCTGCATGCGCACCCATTCGGACGGTCGGCCCGGCATGGGGTCGAAACGACCGGCGAGGTCGATGTTGCGGATCTCGATGCTCAGCTGCTGGCCGGCCGGCAGGTACTGCGCACCCAGTTTTTCCAGAAAGCTCTTGATGTCGTTCAGCACGCGCGGGCTGGAGCCCATGCCCAGGCCCTGGTCGCTGGCGTCGATGAATTTTTCCGGTTTGATGAAGCTGACCAGGGTGTTGGGTTCGGGCGTCTGCGCCTGCAGGCCGGCCGACAGCAGCAGGGCCAGTGTGCCGCCAAGAAGGATACGGTTCATGAGCTTGCGCCTCCCGATTGCCGATGCCGCCGCCAGTGTAGACCGTCGTTTTGGGCTGACGTTTCAATCTTCGGTTTCCGCCTCGGCGCTGGCCAGCAGCCGGCTTTCCTCGGCATAGGCGCGGGCGATGGCGGCGCGAAAGCCTTCGTGCTCGAACCAGTGCGCCGAATGCGCCAGCGCCGCATCGAAGCCGCGCAGGCGCTTGTGGCCGCCCTGCACGCCGGCGTCGAAACGCTGCAGGCCCTCGCGCAGGCAGAGCTCGATGCCCTGGTAGTAGCAAAGCTCGAAATGCAGCAGGTCGAAGCGCGCGGCGGCGCCCCAGTGGCGGCCGTAGAGCGTGTCGCCGTCGACAAAGAAAAACGCCATGGCCACCAGCTCGCCGTCCAGCTCGGCAAGACAGAAGCGCATCTCGTCCGGAAACGCCTGCGCCCAGGCTTGCAGGCAGGCCTGGTTGAAGTAAGGTGCCTGGCCGCGCACCTCGTAGGTGTTGGCATAGAGGGCGTAAAGCTGCGGCCAGCGTTCGGGCGCGATCTCGCCGGCATGACGCCAGTGGATCGTGAAGTCCGCCACCTGCCGGCGCTCGCGCCGGATGTTCTTGCGCGGCTTGCTGGAAAGGCCGGCGAGAAAGTCCTCGAAGCTGCCGTAGCCGCGCGCCTGCCAGAGATAGCGGCGCTGGTCGCGACGCAGCCAGCCCTGCCCTTGCAGCAGCTGCAGCTCGGCCTCGGGCAGATACAGCACATGCGCGCTGGAGCAGCCCAGGCTGCGCGTCTGCTCGCGCAGCGCGCTGGCCAGCTGCAGGCGGGTATCTTCCTGCGGCGCGATCAGGCGCGGTCCCGGCACTGGTGTGAAGGGCACGGCGCAGACCAGCTTGGGGTAATAGCGCAGACCGTACTGGCGGTAGGCACGCGCGAGTTCGAAATCGAACACGAACTCGCCCCAGGAATGGCTTTTCTCGTAGCACAGCGCGCGGCCCTGCTCGAGCTGGATGTGACGCGGCGTCCAGCCCAGCGGCGGGCTCACGCAGCCGCAGTCTTCCAGCGCGGCGATGTAGCGCGGATCGGTGAACAGCGCGCCGGCGGGTGTGGAATCGGGCATGAATGCTGAACGGTCGGTGTCGCGACAGGCGCGGCAGGCACAGGTTATCGTGGGCGCAGCACACACGCACAGCGAGCGAGGGAATGGCCATGGCCGGTTTGTTTGGCAGCAGTCTGAAAATCAGTCCGCGTGAATTTCCCGAGGCGCAGTACGACCCGCCGTCCGAAAAACCCGGCCCGGCGCTGGCGGTGCTGGCCGGCGGCTGCTTCTGGTGCGTGGAGGCGGTGTACCGCGAGCTGCAGGGCGTGGAGAAGGTGGTATCGGGCTATGCCGGCGGCGATGCCGCGACCGCCGATTACAAGACCGTCTGCACCGGCCGCACCGCGCACGCCGAAGTGATCCAGATCCAGTACGACCCGCAGCGGCTGCGCTTTGGCCAGCTGCTGCGGATTTTCTTCTCGGTGGCGCACGATCCCACGCAGCTCAATCGCCAGGGCAATGATGTGGGCACGCAGTACCGTTCGGCGATCTTCTATGCCCATGCACTGCAGAAGGAAGTGGCCGAGCGCTACATCGCCCAGCTCGATGCCGCCGGCGTGTTTTCTGCGCCCATCGTCACGCGCCTGGAGCCTTTGCAGGAATTCTTCCAGGCCGAGGACTACCACCAGAACTACGCGGCCCTGCACCCGGACCAGCCCTACATCGCCGCCGTGGCCCTGCCCAAGGTGGAGAAGCTGCGGGCGTATTTTGGCGAGCAGCTGAAGGCCTGAGAGGTGCGCCGAAGCGGCGTAAGCCCCAGTCATGCCCGCTTGCGCGGGCATGACTGGCTGCGCCCGGGCTCAGCTCTCAAGCCTCACGCAGGCTGCCGATATCAATCACGAAGCGATACTTCACATCGTTGCGCAGCATGCGCTCGTAGGCTTGGTTGATCTGCTGAATCCTGATCAGCTCGATGTCGGAGACGATGCCGTGCTCGGCGCAGAAGTCGAGCATCTCCTGGGTTTCGGCGATGCCGCCGATCATGGAGCCGGACAGCTGGCGGCGCTGGAAGACCAGATGCTGGAACTGCAGCATCGGGGGCTGGTCGGGAATGCCGAGCAGGACCATGGTGCCTTCGCGCTTGAGCGTGGCCAGATAAGCATTGATGTCATGCGCCGCCGAGACTGTGTCGAGCACGAAGTCCAGGCTCTTGCGCACGCGCTTCATCTCCTCGGGCTTGCTGGAAATCACCACCTCGCTGGCCCCGAGCCGACGCGCATCCTCGGCCTTGCTCGCCGAAGTGGTGAACAGCACCACTTGCGCGCCCATCGCCCGCGCCAGCTTCACGCCCATATGCCCCAGGCCGCCCAGGCCCACCACGCCCACGCGCTGGCCGGCCTTGATGTTCCAATGGCGCAGCGGTGAATAGGTGGTGATGCCGGCGCAGAGCAGGGGCGCCGCGCCGGCCGGGTCCAGGGATTCCGGCACTTTCAGCACGTAGTGCTGGTCGACGACGATGCGCGTGGAATAGCCGCCATAGGTCGGCGTCTTGCCGTCGTATTCCAGGGCGTTGTAAGTGCCCACGCCGCCACGCTCGCAGTACTGCTCCAGGCCCTCGCGGCAGCAGTCACAGCGCCGGCAGGAATCCACCAGGCAGCCCACGCCCACCAGATCATGGTCACGAAACCTGCTGACCTTGGCGCCCACCGCGCTGACGCGGCCGACGATCTCGTGACCGGGCACCATCGGAAAGATGCCCTTGCCGCCCCAGTCGCCGCGCACCTGATGCAGGTCCGAGTGGCAGACGCCGCAGTAGAGAATCTCGATCTGCACATCCTCGGGACCCGGCGCGCGGCGTTGCAGCGAGAAGGGGGTCAGCGGCGCCTTGGCGGCGTCGGCAGCATAGGCCTGAGTGAGTGACATGGTGGACTCCAGCGGCGAAGGTCTGCCGCCATCATGCCAAATCCGTCCGCTAGACCACTGCGCCCGCCGCCTGCGCGCAGGCCCAGGCCCACTGGAAATTGAAACCGCCGAGATGGCCGGTGACGTCCATCACCTCGCCGATGAAATACAGGTTCTCGACGCGTTTGGAGACCATGGTGCTGGAAGACAGCTCGTGGGTGTCCACGCCGCCCAGGGTGACCTCGGCAGTGCGATAGCCCTCGCTGCCGCTGGCGATGATCGGCCAGGCCTGCAGCTGCGCGGCCAGTTCGCGCAGTTCGCGCTCGCGATACTGGCGCAGCGGCTTGCTGCCGAGCTTGAGCGCGCAGAGCGTCTGCGCCAGACGCGAGGGCAGCACGCCGGACAGCACCGTGCGCAGCTCGGCCAGCGGATGCGCGGCCTGCTGTGCCTGCAAGAATTCCAGGGCGTCCTGCTGCGGCAGCCAGTCGATCAGCAGCTCGTCCCTGGGCTGCCAGTACGAGGAAATCTGCAGCACGGCCGGGCCGCTGATGCCGCGATGCGTGAACAGCAGCCCGCCCTCGAAGCTGCGCGCGCCGCAGCGGACCGCTGCGGCTGTGCTCAGGCCCGCGAGCGGCGCGTAATGTTCCAGGTGCGTGCCGCTCAAGGTCAGCGGCACCAGGCCGGCGCGCGTCGGCAACACCGTATGTCCGAACTGGCGTGCCAGCTGATAACCGAAACCGCTGGCGCCCATGCTGGGAATCGACAGGCCGCCGCTGGCAATCACCAGGGAATCGGCCTCGATGCGGCCCAGCGTGGTATCGAGCACAAAGCCGGCGCCCTGCTGCGACACGCTCTGCACGCTGCAGTTGACCTCAATGCGCACGCTGCCCAGCGCGCACTCATCCAGCAGCAGGCGCACGATCTGCTTGGAGGACTCGTCGCAGAACAGCTGGCCGCGTTCCTTCTCGTGCCAGGCGATCCCGTGACGATCGACCAGGGCGATGAAGTCGGCGGGCTGGTAGCGCGCCAGCGCCGATTTGCAGAAATGCGGATTGGCGCAGAGGTAGTGGGCGGGCGTGGTGTGCAGATTGGTGAAATTGCAGCGTCCGCCGCCGGACATCAGGATTTTCTTGCCGACGCGATTGGCGTGTTCGATGACCAATACGCGGCGCCCGCGTTGTCCGGCGACGGCGGCGCACATCAGGCCGGCGGCACCGCCGCCGATGATCACGACTTCGTAATGCATGGCTTTCTTTGCGCGCTCCCGTCGCGGCCAGGCCTGCGCCTGCACACACGCGTCTGCAGGCGCGCGGGCTTAGGCCCGCGCCACCTGCGTTTCAGAAGCGCTTCTTGTGCTTGTGCGGCGGCTTGCCGGCACCGGGCGGCGTCTTCTTGTGCAGCGGCTTGCCGGCGCGCGGCGCGGCGGCTGGCGGCGGCTGGAAGCTGCCATCGGCATTGATGCGGCTGATGCGCAGCTGGCGGCCGCAGACCCAGACCTTCTGCAGATCGCGGAAGATGTCCTTGGGCATGCCTTCCGGCAGATCGACGAGGCTGTAGTCCTCGTGGATGTCGACGCGGCCGATGTACTCGCTGTCCAGGCCGGCTTCGTTGGCGATGGCGCCGACGATATTGCCGGGCTTGACCTTGTGGGCCAGGCCGACCTCGATGCGATAGGTCTCGAAGCCTTCCTCGGCCTTGGCGGCCTTGCGCGGCGGCCGTGGCGGACGGCTGTCCTGCGGCATTTCCGGCGCGGCTTCCTGACGCGGCGGCGGCGCGTAGCGCGCAGGGCCGGCGGCGGCATCGGCCTGCGTGAAGCGCGGCGATGGCGTGGCGGCCTTGAAGGGATTCATCACGGGTGCGGCTGGCGCGCTGGCCGGACGCGCCTCATGGCGTCGGGCCGAGGGCGCATCCTGCGTGCCTTGCGCGCGCGGTGCATCGGCCAGCAGCAGCGGCTTGTCGCCCTGCAGCAGGCGCGCCAGGGCGGCGGCGATCTGCGCGGGTTCCACGTCCTGCTCGGCCTGTACCGCTTCCACCAGCTCGCGATACGGCTGCAGATCGTCGCGCGCCAGGGCATCGATGATCTTCTGCTTGAAAGCATCCAGGCGCCGGCGATTGACGGCGCTGGCGGAGGGCAGCTCCATGGGCGTGACGCTCTGGCGCGTGACGCGCTCGATCACGCGCAGCAGATGCCGCTCGCGCGGCGCCACGAACAGGATCGCCTCACCGGCGCGGCCGGCGCGGCCAGTGCGACCGATGCGGTGCACATAGGATTCCGGATCGGTGGGGATGTCGTAGTTGATGACGTGGCCGATGCGTTCCACGTCCAGGCCGCGCGCGGCGATATCGGTGGCGACCACGATGTCGATCTGACGGTTCTTCAGCCGCGCGATCACCCGCTCGCGCGCCTTCTGCTCCAGGTCGCCATTGAGCGCGGCGGCGGCAAAGCCGCGCACCTCCAGCTTCTCCGCCACTTCCACGGTTTCGGCCTTGGTGCGCACGAACACGATCATGCCGTCGAAGGGCTCGGCTTCCAGGATGCGGGTCAGGGCGTCGAGCTTGTGCAGGCCCGCCACCAGCCAGTAGCGCTGGCGGATTTTCGCCACGGTGGCGGTGGTGGAGGCGATCTGCACTTCCACCGGCGCGCGCAGATAGGTCTGGGCGATGCGGCGGATGGGCGGCGGCATGGTGGCGGAGAACAGCGCCACCTGACGCTTCTCCGGCGTGGCCTTGATGATCTCCTCGATGTCCTCGATGAAGCCCATCTTCAGCATCTCGTCGGCCTCGTCCAGCACCAGATAGCGCAGGCCTTCCAGATTCAGGGTGCCGCGCCGCAGATGGTCGAGCACGCGCCCGGGCGTGCCGACGATCACCTGCGCGCCGCGGCGCAGCGCCGCCAGCTGCGGCCCGTAGGCCTGGCCGCCATAGATCGCCAGCGCGTGCACGCCGTGCAGCTGCGAGGCGTAGCGGCTGAAAGCCTCGGCGACCTGGATCGCCAGCTCGCGGGTCGGCGCCAGCACCAGGGCTTGCGGATGGCCCTGACGCGGATCGATGCGCGAGAGGATGGGCAGGGCGAAGGCGGCGGTCTTGCCGGTGCCGGTCTGCGCCTGGCCGATCACATCGCGGCCGGCGAGCAGCAGCGGGATGGTCTGCGCCTGGATCGGCGAGGGGTTTTCGTAACCCACGGCTTCCAGTGCGGCGAGTACCGCCGGATGCAGGTCGAGTTCGCGGAAAGTAGGGGTTTTGCTGGCCTGGGACGTCGGCATATCGAGGAGAGTGGCCGTGACCGGCGCTTGCGAAAAAGAGCGGAATTGTACCCGCTTTACGGTACACCCATGGGCAGCGGACCGATCAGCGGTGTCACCAGATGCTGCGATCCGGCAGCAGTCCGCGCAACTCCGCCTCGCTCAAGTCCCGCCATTTGCCCACGGCCAGCGCGCCCAGTTCGATGTTGATGATGCGCACCCGCTGCAGGCGGCGGACCTTGTAGCCGAACACGGCGCACATGCGCCGGATCTGCCGGTTGAGGCCCTGGGTGAGCACGATGCGGAAGGTATTGGGGCCCACTTTCCAGGCGCGGCAGGGCTTGGTGCGCACCTCCAGCTCCGGCAGGTGCACGCCGGCACTCATGCCGCTGATGAAGCCCGGCGTCAGCGGCCGGTCCACCGTCACCACGTATTCCTTCTCGTGATTGTGCTCGGAGCGCAGGATCTCGTTGACGATATCGCCGTTGCTGGTGAGCAGAATCAGACCGTCGGATTCCTTGTCCAGACGCCCGATGGGAAAGATGCGCTCGCGGTGGCCGACGAAGTCCACGATATTGCCGCGCACATGCCGTTCCGTGGTGCAGGTGATGCCCACCGGCTTGTTGAGCGCGATGTAGACGCGTCGCGTCTGATGCTCGGCCTCGCGCATGCGGCCCTGCACCGGCTTGCCGTCGACGCAGACCTGATCCTGCTCGCCGACCTGCTGGCCCAGCTCCACCGGCTTGCCGTTGATCGTGA
Source organism: Solimonas aquatica (assembly GCF_900111015.1). Lineage (GTDB taxonomy): Bacteria > Pseudomonadota > Gammaproteobacteria > Nevskiales > Nevskiaceae > Solimonas > Solimonas aquatica. Next base: position 194,700 of record NZ_FOFS01000012.1, read on the forward strand.
CGCGCCCGGCGGCGATGAGCGCATCGGCCTCGCGGCGCGAGCACAGGCCGGTTTCGCTGATGTATTTGTTGAGGCGCAAAAAAATACAAATCTGTGTTGAGGGCGATCATCATAATGTGCTTCAGCTTTCTGATGAAATAACAGGCACAAAAGACATCAGCCGTGCCTTCGTTCACATCTATTGTCATGCCTTCAGTCCAAACTCAAGGGGCACTGAAATTTCTATAAAGATATCGAGAGTTGGGTGATGACGATAACGGGCGACGCCATTGAAAAGACGGTGGGTCCGGCATGCGAATGGGAAGGGCCTATTGGGGATATTTCGCGCCAAGGCCGGCGCGCAACCTCTTCGTCATACGATAAGAAAGAAGGAGGCCAGACTCCGATTACGGTTTTGCTCTTTGAAGAGCATCGCCTGCTTCGTATGGGCATAAAGCATCTTCTTGAGAATGATGCACACATAAAAATTGTCGAAGGGTCTCAAATCGGAGAAGCCGTGGAAAAAGCGCATGCCTATAGGCCTGATGTTATATTGCTGACAATACATGTCCATCGATCTTCAACCTATGCCGATATGGACGCGCTTTTGGATGCATCGCCAAGAAGCGGCATTCTGGCAATTCTACCGATGCACGCGGACTCCGATTTGATTCACCACATCCGCAATCAAATTAAAGGCGCCCTGGGCGCTGAATCATCCGTGGACGATCTCGGGGCCGCAATCCGGCGCATTAACAGGGGCTACTATCACATCGCTCCTGAAGTGGCGCACCACTTCATCGGTGCTAAGAATAGAGGCGGAAGTTCTCCTTTTGGACTACTTTCAAGGAGGGAAATGGAAGCAACACTGTTGATAGCCGAAGGAAACAGTTCGTCCGAGATCGCGGCCCGAATGGGAATTTCGCCAAGAACGCTTGGAACATTCCGGCATCGGCTTTTCAGGAAGCTAGGAATCAAGACGGACGCGGAGCTTGTGCATTTGGTTCTAAAGCAGCATCTGCGGCAGCGCGAAGTCCATAACGGGCCGGTTTTTACATAGCGCCAAGCGTGACACAGATACATTTTGTCGAGATTTGTGCATATCTCTGCACGATGCATTGTCGTCATCAGCACGAAGGAGAGCCGAGCGCCCCTACAGATTTACGGCAATGATTTTTGCATCCTCACAGTGCAGCATTCTGCTGCAAAACTTGGGGAGTCGCCAATGAAACGCTCAGCTTCTGAAGAGTCCAGTGCCTGTGAGATGCGCCATAGACAGCGTGGTCAAGGCATGACGGAATACATCATTATTGTGGCCTTGATTGCGGTGTCGGCGATCGCTACGTACCGATACTTTGGCAAAACTGTGAGGACGCAAACGGCAGGCATCGCTCAAGAGGTGGCCGGCCAATCTGCTAAGACTGCAGAAACCCAGGCTAAAACTGCGGCAACCAGTGCTCAAACAGAAGCTACAAAGGATAAGGGCCTGGATTCGTACGAAAGCAAATGATCAATCGTAACGTTCGCGGCGAGCCATGTCTCTTAGATGCAGGAGATTAAGTCCTCGTGAAAGACGGGCCGTTGCGGGTCAAAAAAAACAGCATGGACAAGCGCTTATATATGGGCTATTTGTCCTGGCGTGCGGGGTGGCCGCGCTGTTCTTCTTGTTCAACGTCGGACAGCTAATCAGCGAAAAGACAAAGCTTGTCAATACAGCCGATGCTGTAGCTTATTCAGCTGGAGTAATGCAGGCGCGAGCACTCAATTACCTGGCCTACACGAATCGGGCAATCGTCGCTAACGAGGTGGCGATTGCCCAGGTTGTAAGTCTGTCGTCGTGGGCGAGATATGTGGACGATCACGGCCGCAATACGGCTACTCTGAATTGCAGTGACCCAAGGTTTTCGTACCCGACCGGAAAAGGCTTCGTCAAGTACTCGCCCCTATGTTCAGTTTTGTTCCAGGAATACAGAGGCGGGCTTACGGCGCAGCAGCGTGACGCAATGAAAGTTGCAGGGGAGACGCTTGTCCGATTCGCGGAGATAGCGAAGACCGCCCTATCTGCGGCGCAAGACTTCGTACAGGCGGATTTGGCCCTGGGGCGTCCTGATGTGCTCCAGGAGGTGGCAGGCGCCAACTATCAGGATGACGGGGACATCAAGGTGGACGCCATTCCACTACGCGATGAGTATGCACTCTTCGACGGAAAGCCTTTTGTCTCCCGCTATAGCGGAAAGGATCGAAAGCGACTTGCTCAGGTCGTTTCGGACTCCGCAGGCCGCGACGAATTTGTGCGGTCTCGACACTGGCGGGACAACGCAATCCTGCCCTCGGAGTGCCTGGCCATGGGGCGCCTGAATTTCGACTATGTGGACCGTGTTGGCTCAACCCAGTTGTCTGGATATGACGACTGGTCGGCATCGGACCATGTGGCTCTTAGCGAGCACCATGTCCGCTTCAGTAAATTTGGAGTCCCCCGATGCCGGACGTCGAGCAGGGACATTGGCAATGGAAAACAAAGAGCCAGCGAATGGGGATACTCCGGGCTATCGAGTTTTTACGATCTATCGGATAAGGCACTGGCATATTCGCCCAGCAACGCCGACCCCAAAAAACGTGATCCGAAACCTAAATTCGTGGCACGGATAACACGTGCAAAAGATCAGACCATGACATCGGAAGCGCGATCTCAGGTCTCCAAGACAACAGTCCTGAATGCTTATGAAGCAAAACCTGCCAAAGATCTATATGCCGCTGTGTCCGGTTCGGAAGTGTATTTCGACCGGCCTCGCAAGCGGGCAGATGGGAAAACTGAAAGTGCCAGCCTGTTCAATCCCTACTGGCAGGTGCGACTCATCGACGTGAAGGCGGAGGCCTTAGCGGCGTGGACCCTGCAGGGTGAGACCCCATGACGAAGCCCCTAAAAGCTGGACTTATGTGCGTCGCACTGGTTCTCTCCGGACTGGCAGGTGCCGAAACAGATGCCGAAAGGCAGATTCTGCAGAAGCCGATGCCGCATCAAGGCCTCTCTGGAGGGAAAACCGTTCTGGTTCATTGGAGCCAGACGCGATTCTCCATGTACTCTAAAGAACGCAATGACGCGACAATCCGGGAATACCAAGGGTATATACGAGAATGCCTGGCATCATCCGGCGATTTGCAGAAGCTTGGCTTTTCCATTCAACCGCCGAAGCAGTGGCCGGACTATCTGAATGCCGGCCGGGAAGATCGCTACGTTACATCAAACTATGCCATCGCTTACCGATACGGATGGGGTTATGGCTTTGATAGTGTGCACTGTGGATTAATAGAGGTCCGACGTCCCCCCGATTTTGAGTAGCACTGGCATTTGGAGTCCAATCCCATGAACAAGGAGATTGGACGTGAAGAAGCGATTTACCGAAGAGCAGATCATCGGGTTTCTGAAGCAGGCGGAAGCTGGCATGGCAATCAAGGAGCTGTGCCGCAGGCACGGCTTTTCCGAGGCGAGCTTCTATCTGTGGCGGAGCAAGTTCGGCGGCATGGACGTGTCGGACGCCAAGCGGCTGAAGGCATTAGAGCTGGAAAACGGCCGGCTGAAACGACTGCTGGCTGAGGCGATGCTGGAGAACGAGGCGACCAAGGAAGCCTTGCGAAAAAAGTGGTGACCGCA
>NZ_FOFS01000022.1 GCF_900111015.1 Solimonas aquatica
GGCGCCAGAGCCGGGGTGTGCTTTCTCTTGCTTACTTCTCTTTGCACAAGCAAAGAGAGCAGAAGCGACCTACGGGGGAGCTTCTGCGGCCGCCGCCGAAGGGCGGTGGAAGAAGGCAATAGATCGAGAGACCAAGCTGGCCAACAAACAGCCAAGCCCTGGCGGGTTACGGCGCTCTCGCGCCTAACCCGCCCTACAGTGAGGGGCGCATCTCTGAGCGGCAGCGCGGCAGAAAGACCCACGATGGTTGCCATGCGCGCTGGCTCAAAACTGGAAGTACAGAAATTCACTGACATTCGACAGGCTGCACGCCGCCAGCAAAGCCATCGCCCCGATGATCAAGCCCCAGAGCAGATTCGGCTGCCAGGCAAAGCGCGGCACTTTCACCTCCAGCTTGTCGTGGCGGATCACCGGATCAAAACGCGCGGTGAAGGCGTAGATGTTGGGCAGGGCAAACGCCAGCACCGCCAGCAAGGCGATGCGCAGCAGCTGCTGCGCCTGCAACAGATGCGAGCCGGCGGCGAACTGCACGCCGGCGGCCTGCAAGTGTTCGCCCAGACCGCCCAGCGCATGCTGCCAGTGCTGCGGCAGCTGCGCGCCGTGCAGGCCCGCCATGCCCGACCATACCGACAGCGCGGTGGCCACGCTGTCCGAACGGAACAGCACCAGCCCGCCGGTCCAGACGAAGAAGTTCAGGGCGATGGCCAGACCGTGATCCCACCAGACCCGCTCGCCCCAGCGCAGCCAGGCTCGCAGCTCGGCCCAGAGCATGTTGATCACCACCACCGTGCTCTGATAGACGCCGAACCAGACGAAGGTCCAGCCGGCGCCATGCCAGATCGCGCTGACCATGAAGGTCACGGTCATGTTGAAGCACTTGCTGGCCAGCCCGCCGCGGCCACCACCGAGCGGGAAGTACACGTAGTCACGCAAGAAGCGCGACAGCGTCATATGCCAGCGCCGCCAGAACTCCAGCATGTTGGCCGACTTCAGCGGCGAGTCGAAGTTCTGCGGCAGACGGATGCCGAACAGCCGCGCCAGGCCGGTGGCCATGTCCGAATAGCCGGAGAAATCGAAGTACAGCTGCAAGGTATAGGACAGCGCCATGGTCCAGGACTGGAACAGATCCAGCGCCTCACCCTTGCCGGCCAGCTGATACAAGGCGTTGACCTGCACGCCGATGCCATCGGCCAGCAGCACCTTCTTGAACAGGCCCACGGAAAACAGCGTCAGGCCCAAGGCGATGTCCTCGGCGCGCGGCCCCTTGGCCGGCGTCAGGCCGATCTGCGGCACGATGTCGCGGTAATGCACGATGGGGCCGGTGATCAGCTGCGGGAAGAAGGTCACGAACAGCAGGAAATCACCGAGCTTGCGGACCGTGACCTCGCCGCGATAGACGTCGATCAGATACGCGATCTTCTGGAAGGTGAAGAAGGACAGCGCCAGCGGCAGCACGATGTGCGGCAGCGGAATCTGCGTGCCGGCCACGGTGTTGAGCGAGGCCAGGAAGAAGTCGGTGTACTTGAAGTACGCCAGCAGGCCGATGTTCCAGACCAGGCCCAGGCGCAGCAGCGTCAGACGCCAGCGTTGGGCGTCGGCCAGCCAGATGCCGAGCTGGAAGTTGACCAGCGCCGAGCCGGCCAGCAAGGGCACATAGACCGGATTCCACCAGGCGTAGAACACCAGCGAGGCCAGCACCAGCCAGCCCACTGCGACCCGCAGACTGATGTGAATGCGGGCCAGCCAGAAGACGATGGCCGTGATCGGCAGGAAGACGAAAAGAAACTCGTAGGAATTGAACAGCATTACCTGCGCCGCGCCCCCTAAGCGCGGATACGGCGGTCACAACGGGAGAGCTTGTTATGCTATCGGCACCCTGGCCCGCAAACAAATCCGCTCTCAAGGTCGATGACTTCATCCACGACGGTCAGCTCGCCGCCAGCCCTGTATGCCCTGGTGCTCAACTGGAATGGCTGGCGCGTCACCCTGCGCTGCCTGGAAAGCCTGCTGCGCATGCCATCACCCCTGCCGCTGCGCATCCTGGTCTGGGACAACGGCTCGAGCGACGGCTCGGTGGAAAGGATCCAGGCCTGGGCGCGCGGCGAACTGGCTGCCGACACGCAAATGCCCGCAGCGCTGCAGCCCTGCGTGCTGCCGCCCTGGCCCAAGCCGGTGGACCTGCAGGTGCTGGACGAGCACGGCACCGAAGCCCTGCACGCGCCGCTGATTCTGGTGCGCGGCACCCGGAATCTGGGCTATGCCGGCGGCAACAACGCCGCCCTGCGCCTGGCCCTGCGCCAGCACGACTGCGCACTGCTCTGGGTGCTCAACAACGATGTGCTGGTGGCGGCCGACTGTGCCACCGAGCTGTGTCGCGCACATGCCCAGGACCCTCACGACCGCCCCATCGGCAGCGTCATCTATGACTTCGACCACCCCGAGCGGCTGCAGGCCTGGGCCGGTCAGCGCCTGGGCCACGGCTGGCTGGTGGCGCCACGCCATGCCCGCGAGCATCAGCGCCTGGATTTTCTGATCGGCGCCTCGCTGCTGGTCTCGCGCGCCCGCGCCCAGGCCCTGGGCTTCTTCAATGAGGACTACTTCCTCAACGCCGAAGACCTGGAGTACACCTACCACTACGGTCGCGAGTTCCGGCGCGCGCATCCCGGCGAAGAACCCTTCCTGGTGGCCGGCCGCATCTGGCATCAGGAATCCGCCACGCAGGCGCAGCGTCGCGAGCGGCAGGCCTATTACTTCACGCGCAACCTGCTCTATGCGGCGCGGCGCATCAGCCTCGGCCATGCGCTCACCACCTTCGTCTACGGCTGCGCGCGCAGCTTGCTGAATCTGCTGCGCGGCCGGCCGGCGCTGGCGCGCGGCACCGCGCGCGGGCTGCTGCACTATCTGCGCGGCATCAAGGGCGCCCTGCCCTCATGAATCAAGCCCTGAGCGTCTGGGCCAACGCCGCCGCGCAGGACGCGCCGCCCCCGCGCATCAGCATCACCGTGCCCTTCTACAACTGCGCGGTGGCGCCGCTGGCGCAGGCGCTGAGCCGGCAGGCCGGGGCCCTGCCCGGTGAATTCGAGCTGATCTTCGCCGACGACGGCTCGCCCCAGACGCACTGGCGCGAGGCCTTGCAGGCAGTGCTGCGCGACAGCCGCGTGCCGGCACAGATCCTGAGTGCGCCGCAGAACCTGGGCCGCAGCGCGATCCGCAACCGCCTGATCGAAGCCGCGCGCGCCGAGCACCTGCTGTTCATCGACGCCGACATGCTGCCGGACCGTGATGATTTCCTGCTGCGCTATCTCAAGCTCGCCGACGGCGCCGAGCTGATCTACGGCGGCCGCAGCTATCAGCGCGTGCCACCGCCGGCGCCGCCCTTTCGGCTCTACCACGCCTTCAGCCTGCGCACCGAGTGCACGCCGGCCTGGCAGCGCCAGCGCGCGCCCGCGCGCTACGTGATGACCAACAATCTGCTGGTGCGCCGCGAACTGCTGCTGACGCAACCCTTCGCCGAGGAATACCAGGGCTGGGGCTATGAGGACACCGACTGGGCCATGGGCCTGCCGGAGCGCGACATCCTGCACATCGACAACAGCGCCAGCCATCTGGGCCTGATCGAGGAGCGCACGCTGCTGGCGAAGATGGACGAGTCCGCCGCCAATTTCCTGCGCATCGCCGCGCGACGCAGCGCCTTCCGGCAGGTGCCGGCGTATCGCGCTGCGCGCCTGGCGGCGCGGCTGCCGACCCGCTGGCTGGCCCTGCTCTGCCGCCAGCTCGCGCTGCTGCGCGCGCTGCCGCTGCGCCTGCGCTGCGCCGCCGTGCAGGGTTACCGGCTGGCGATCTACGCCCGCGCCCTGCGTCAGGCGCCGCGCCAGTAGTGCTTCTGCATGCTCAGTCGCCGCTTCAGGGCCGGCGGCAGACGTGCCTCCAGCAGCCCCAGACGCCAGGCCAGCAGCTTGGCCGTGGAGCGCAGCAAGGCCTCGGGAATACGCAGCGGTGCCTCGCGCCAGAGATGCGCGAGTTCGGAACGCACGAAACGGAAGCCCTCGCCGGCAGCGCCGCCGAAGCTTTCACGGATCCAGGGCTCGCGGGCGTGGAACACCCCCACATCGAAGTTGCGCTGGAAATCCTGCCAGGGGCTGTAGCGATGCGAGTGATAGACCGTCGCCTGCGCCGCATAAGCCACCGTCCAGCCGGCCCGCAGCAGGCGCGCGCCCACGTGCATGTCCTCGCTGTTGATCACCCCGCGCGGAAAGCCACCGACCGCCAGCAGCGCGCTGCGCCGGTAGGCGGCGAAGGAATTGGACATGAACGGCGCCTTCAGGCCCATGCGCGCGGCATCGGCCAGCCGCGCGCGATGCGGGCGCGCCGGGTAGTTGAACAGCCGCGCATGGGCCTCGATGACGCTGGCCCCCGGGCGCGGCAGCTGGCGCCCATAGGCCGCGCCGACCTGCGGGTCGGCAAATGGCGCGAGGATCTGCGCCAGGCTGTCAGGCGCCGCCGGCAGCGCGTCCTGCGTCAGATAGATCAGGACCTCGGCCTCCACGGCCTCGGCCGCGCGCTGCCGCGTGCCGCCGTGATCGAATTCGCCCCGAGCGATGCGGATCACCCGCAGGCCGCGCTGCTCGGCCTGCTCGACGGAGCCGTCGTCGGACGAGGAGTCGATCATCAGCAGCGGCGCGGCACCCGCCTGTGCCTTCAGTGCATCCAGGAGCGGCGGCCAGGCCTGGCCAGGGTTGAGCGTCGGCACGATAACGGCGAAGGAAGGCAGGGACATGCGTGATGGCAATGGCAGGAGCACGGGTCAGGCCCCTGCAGTTTGCCGGGACGCGCCCGGGCTGTCTGCCGTCTTGGCAGAAATTCTGCTTACTGCAAGGCGCCGCCGGATGAAATCCGCAGGCTGACAAGGAGTCGGGTTTCGCCGGATAGTAAATTCTCCGCTTTGTTATGCCTTGGCAAACCGATATGATTCAACTTGCAGTAAGAGGCAGTAATGGGTTTTTTGGGGGGATCACGATGAAGATGCGAAAAGGCTCAAAGGTTCTCATCCTGTTGGCCATGGGTCTCTGCGGAATGCAGATGGCGCCGGCCCAGGCGGCCGAACAATCGGCGTGCACCGCTGCGGCGGGCTCCACGCGCAATGCTGCGGACGCCATCATCGCCAGCGCTACGATTCTGCCGGACGAGGCAGCCGCGCTGATGACCTGCATCTTCCCGCTGATGTCGGAACAGGATTTCCGCGCCGCGACGCTGACGGCCGCGCAAGGCGTGAAGAACAGCGACACCGGCCGCTTCATCATCGAAGTCGCCAGCTCGCTGCTGCTCAAGTCCACGCGCCTGCGCGCGGTGCCGGACCGCGTCATCACCACGCCGCCCGCCAGTTGCGGTGGCGCCACGGATCCCTGCGCCAGCCCTTCCAGCTGAAGCTTGGGTAACTGAAACAGCTTACGCAGGGCTGCGTACGGTAGGGGCCGGCGCAGCTTTCTGATTTCACGAATGGGGAGCCATTTCTTGAACCGTCTCAATTGGGGTCTGCTCGGCTTGAGCCTTCTGACCAGCCTGCCGGCCGCCGCCGAGCAGCGCGATCTCGGCATCCAGCTGGGCAGCGGCTGGACGCTGATGCCCGAGTTCGATGCCCAGTACCTGCACGACAGCAACATTTACCGTCAGGACCAGAACAGCACCTCGGCGAATGCGACGATACTCAAGCCGCAGCTGAGCGCCCAGCTGCTGTCGGCCAATGATCGCTACACCTTCAAGTACGACGGCGAGTTCGGCTTCTACGACAGCACCAGCCACGACAACTACACCGACAACAGCATCGCCTTCAAGGGCGAGGTCAACCAGACCGGCAAGAACCGCCTGGAGCTCAACGCTGGCCGCCGCGAAGGTCACGACCCCTTCGGCACCGAACGCACCGAGCTCGACCGCACCACGCAGCTGGATGTCGACGAATACGCGCTGTCCTCGGTGGATCTCACCTATACCTACGGCGCGCCGAGCGCGACGCTCAACCTGTCCCTGGGCGGCGACTACACGGACAAGCACTACACCAACAACAAGACGCTCACCAGCTATCTGGACTTCAACCGCGCCGGCGTGATGGGCGCGCTGCGCTTCCGGCTCAGCAACATCACCTCGGCGCTGGCCGATGTGCAGTACCACAAGATCTCGTTTCCCAACGACGTGAACGGCTTCAGCAACCGCGACGGCGACGAAATCAGCACCCGTGTCGGCGCCCAGTGGCAGCCGCTGGCGACGCTGACCATGCGCGGCCTGGTGGGCTACTTCAGCCGCGCCAGCGACGCCTCGGACCGCAGCGACCACAACTCCCTGGACTGGGAAGGGGTGCTCAACTATCAGCCGGCCAGCTATTCGCTGTTCGTGGTGGAAGGCTCGCACAGCACCGAAGAGTCCTACCTGCTGCTGTCCACCTTCATCGACCGCCAGCGTGTCGGCGGCAGCTGGAAGCAGGGCTGGACCGACCGTCTCACCACCTCGGTGGCCGGTTACTACAATCGTTACCGCTTCGAGGGTTATCAACGTTCCGACAACGTCTATACCGGTTCGCTCTATGTGGACTATGACCTGTCCGGGTATATTGGCGCCCTGCGTCTGGTGACCGCTCGTCTGTCATTCGACATCGCCAAGCGCGATTCGGATGTCGATGGGTTCGATTTCGACCGTAATGTGACGGCCCTGCGCATCAATATCGCGCTGTAAGAGACCCCACTCACGGCTTTGAGGTTTGTCGGCATGTTCCAGCTGCCCCGGCGGGCGATGCACGCCATTGGCCTTGCGCTGTTGCTCTCGGGCGCCGCTGCGCTGCAGTCCTGCGCCTGGCTCAGCACCCAGGCCAGCGAGCCGCCGGCCGACGTCGCCGTGAAGCCCGCCGCCTCCCCGGCACAGGCCGGTCCGGCCGCTTCGCAATCCGCCGAAATCGCCGCCGCCTTCCGCAAGCAGGTGCAACCCGCACTGCAGCGTGAGCAGCAGCGTCAGCCCGCCAGCGCCCCTGCCGCACCCGCGCCGGTCGCAGCCGCGCCGGTCGCAGCCTCCAGGGCGGCGCCGCCGGCCGCGAGCTTCACGCCACCGCCGACGGCGAGCTTCACCCCGCCGGCGTCGCTGCCGCGTGCCGCCGCCGGCCAGGGCTATCGCATCGGCGTGGGTGATCGCGTGCGCATCGATGTGCGCGGCGAGCCGGATCTGAGCATGGACTTCGCGGTCGGCCAGACCGGCACGGTCAGCTATCCCTTCCTCGGCGAGCTGGCGGTGGCCGGGCAGACCGTGGACCAGCTGCAGGCGCGCATCGATCAGGGCCTGCGCGGCGGCTATCTGGTGAACCCCGACGTGCGGGTGATGATCACCGAGTACCGCAAGTTCTACATCAATGGCGAGGTCAAGATTCCGGGCGGCTACAGCTTCATCGCCGGTCTGACCGTGCGCCAGGCGGCGGCGCTGGCCGGTGGTTTCACCGAGCGCGCCTCCATGAACAAGATCACCGTCTACCGCGAAGCCACGCCCACCAACGCACAGAGCGCCAACCTCGATACCCCGGTCTATCCGGGCGATACCGTGGTGGTCGCGCAGGGCCTGTTCTGAAGCAAGAGACCTCAGAGCGGCCGCGTCGCGCCGGCGGCGGCCCACAGTCATAGGAGTGTTGCAGTGGCAGGCCCCTTACCCGCTATCGACCGGGAACTGAGCAGCGAATCGCCGCTGCTCGCGCCGCTGCGCCTGTTCTGGCTGCACCGCTGGATTCTGCTGGCTTTCACCGTGCTGGGCGGGGTCATCGGTCTGGGCTACTGTCTGATCGAGTCGCCGAGCTATCGCGCCAGCGCCAGCCTGCTGATCGAGCCCAAGGACGCCGATGTGGTCAAGATCGACAAGGTCTACGACCCGTCCAGCGTGGTGCGCGAGTATCACCGCACGCAGTACGAGCTGCTGCAGTCGCGCGAGCTGATCGACTCGGTGGTCACCAAGCTGCAGCTGGCCAAGCACCCGCTGTATGTCGAGAAATACAAGCCCGGCCCCGAAGGCCCCACGCGCCAGCGCTGGCGCGACCGCATGCTGCAGCACGTGCAGGACTGGGTGCCGTTCCTGTACGACGGCCTGAATCTCGCGGCGCTGCGCTCGCGCGGCGAAACGCTCACCGAAGCCCTGCTCGACGATCTGCGCATCGATCCGGTGCCGAACTCGTACATGGTGAAAGTGGTGTTCGACTCCGAGGACGCCGCGCTGGCGGCCACCGTCGCCAATGCCATCGTCGATCAGTACCTGAGCCGCGAGCGCGCCGCGCGCACCGGCCTGGGCTACGAGGCCGCCGACCTGCTCACGCAGCGCGTCGAGGAATCGCGCAAGGCGCTGCAGGATTCGGAAAAGGCGCTGCAGGCCTTCCTGGAGAAGGAAGACCTGATCAACGTCGGCGGCGTGCGCAGCCTGGTGGAGGACGAGATCACCGAGCGCACGCGCCGGCTGCGTGAAGCGCAGGCGCAGCGCGAACAGCTGGCCAACGTCTACGGGCGCATCAAGGCCGCCGGCGAGAACGTCGAGGCACTGCAGGACATTCCGACCATCCAGCAGGACCCGCTGGTGCAGTCCACCAAGGGCGCCTATCTGGCTGCCAAGGAGGATCTGGACCAGATCGCGCCGCGCTATGGCGACAAGCATCCGACGCGGCAGGCCGCCAAGGCCCGCTACGACGCCGCCGCGCGCGCCTATTTCACGCAGCTGCGCATCGCCTCGCAGGGCATCCGCAACAACTACGAGCTGGCCACCAAGACCGCCGGCGATCTGCAGTCGCAGGTCTACCAGTCCACCGGACGCATCCAGAACCTGGACCGCAAGGACTACCAGCTCAAGGTCCTGCAGCGCGACGTCGACACCAACCGCGAGCTCTACGAAACCTTCCTCAAGCGTTTCAAGGAAACCCAGGCCACTGCCGATCTGGAGCTGGGCAATGCGCGCATCATCGATCGCGCGGTGCCGCCGCTCAAGGCGCACTGGCCCAAGCCGCTGCTGATCTGCGCCGGCGCGGTGCTGCTCGGTCTGATTCTCGGCGCCGCCCTGGTGCTGGTGCGCGAGGCGCTGGACAACACCGTGGGCAATGCCGAGCAGCTGGAGGAACTCGCCGGCGTGCCGGTGCTGTGCTCGCTGCCGCATGTGACCGGCCGCGAACAGAGCCTGGAAAAACTCAGCCGCCTGGAAGTCGACGATCCCAAGTCGATCTACGCCGAAGGCGTGCGCACGCTGCGCACCAGCATCCTGCTCAATGACCGCGAAGGGCAGCGCATGCGCAAGCTGATGATCTGCTCCTCGCTGCCGGCCGAGGGCAAGACCACCATCTCCAGCAATCTCGCCGCAGTGCTGGCCGAACGCGAACGCGTGCTGCTGGTGGACGCCGACCTGCGCCGGCCGCGCATCGGCGCGCTGTTCGGCATCTCGCCGCTGCGTCCCGGTCTGGCGCAGTTGCTCGCCGGTGAGACGACGCTGGAAGAGGCAGTGACCAGCAGCGACATCGCCGGCATCGATCTGCTGCCGGCAGGCGGCGCGCGCGACAATCCGCAGGTGATGCTGGCCTCCGACCGCTTCTTCGCGCTGATCGACGAGCTGGCCAAGCGCTACGACCGCGTGGTCTTCGACACCGCGCCCTGCCAGCTGGTCAGCGACGCCCTGCTGTTCGCCAAGCACATGGACGGCGTGATCCTGGTGGCGCGCAGCGGCAGCACCGCACGCAAGGTGCTGGCCTCCACGGCGCGTCGCCTGCGCAATGCCGAGGCGCCGCTGATCGGCGCGGTGCTCAACGATCTGGATCTGCGCCGCGGCGCCGGCTACGAAGGCAGCTACCACTACCGCTACGGCTACTACGGCTGAAGCCGGTGATGCAGGCCCGTGCCAACGGCCGCCGCGCCGCAGCCAGCACTTTGCTGATGCTGTTCGCCGCAGCGGTCCTGTTCGGGCTCTGGCGCGTGCCGGCGCCGCCGACACCGCAGGAAGATGTCAGCCTGGCGCAGCGCCCCACCTGGCCCTATGCCTGGGCGCTGGCGGCGCAGCAGCAGCCGCAGCAGGCCGAGGCGCTGCGCGCACAGGCCGTCGCGCTGGGCCCCAGCGAACGCAATCTGCGCACGCGTCTGGCGCTGCGCGAACTCCACGACTGGTCGCAGCTGTCACCGCAGGGTCGCGAGCAGGCACGCGCCGATCTGCGCTTCGCCCTGCAGGTGCAGCCACAGAATCTGTTGCGCACCGCCTTTTCGTTGCGCCGCGAGCAACTGGTCTGCGCGCTGTGGACGCAGGGCGGCGACATCGCCCAGGTCTGCGCCAACATGGCCGGCGTGCGCCGCATCTGCGATCGTCCGCACACCACGCTGCAGCTGAGCGCCTGGTGCTTCGAGCACGGCGTGCTGCCGGCGCCGCGCGATGACTGAGCACGCGCGCAGTACACCGGCCAGCCGCGCGCTGAGCCTGGCGCTGGTGCTGCTGCTGGCGCTGATGCAGCTGCCGGCCGGCAGCCACACGCCCGCCGCCACGCAGCTGTTCGCCGCGCTGCTGGCGGCGCTGGGCGCGGTGGCGGCCCTGCTGATCGTCACCGGCCGCATTCCCGCGCCGCGCCTGGACGGCGTGCAGCGCACCCTGCTGCTGATCTGGCTGCTGTGGCTGGGCTGGATCGCGCTGCAGCTGCTGCCACTGCCCTCCGACTGGCTGGCCAGCCTGGCGCCGGCCTCGCTGCAAGCCTGGCAGCGCGCCGCCGCGTATCTGCCCGAAGCGCCGCCGCTGCGCATCTCGCTGAGCCCCGCCGACACCCGATGGATGCTCTGGCTCAGCACCGCCTACGGCCTGCTGTACTACCTGGTGCTGTGCTGCGTGCGCACGCCTTCCAACCGCCGCATCCTGCTCTACGGCCTGATCGCCGCGGCCACGGCGCAGGCGCTGTTCGGCGGCCTGATGGTGGCCAGCGGCCTGGAGCTGGGCCCCTTCGGCCACAAGCAGCATTACCTGGGTTCGGCCACCGGCACCTTCATCAACCGCAATCACTTCGCCGGCTGCCTGGAGATCGGCGGGGCGCTGGCCACCGGCCTGATCCTCGCGCAGCTGCCGCGCCTGCGGGAGGGCCGCGGCTGGCGCCGCGTGCTGATCGAATTCATCGACACCCTGCTCACCCGCAGCGCGCTGCTGCGGCTGGCGCTGCTGGTGATTGCGGTGGGCGTGGTGGCCTCGCGCTCGCGCATGGGCATGCTGTCCTTCCTGACCATGATCACGTTCGGCGCCAGCCTGTATCTGCTGCTGCGCGGCCAGGGCGTGCGCTGGCGCGGCCTGCTGTTCATCCTCACCGTGCTGCTGGTGGACGTGGTGCTGGTGGGCGGCGAGTTCGGACTCGACGAGCTGCTGCAGCGCTTCCATCACGATCAGCTCAGCGGTGATATGCGTCTGGGCACCTTCGCCGATCTGCAGCGGATGCTCGGCCATTACTGGCAGGTGGGCAGCGGCCTGGGTTCGTTTGCCTATACCTATCCGCAGTTCCGCTCGCCGGAGGTGTTCGCGTTCAACGATCACGCGCACAACGACTATGCGCAGTTCCTGATCGAGACCGGCCTCCCGGGCCTGAGCCTGATCGCGCTGCTGGTGCTGCTGCCGGCCTGGCGCGGCCTGCGCGTGCTCTATCAGCGCCATGATCCGGAAATCCTGGGCACGGCCCTGGGCGCGCTGCTGGCGCTGCTGTGCATCGCCCTGCACAGCCTCACCGATTTCAATCTGCAGATCCCCGCCAATGCGGCGGCGGTGGTGGCGCTGCTGGGCCTGCTCAGCGGCCTGTCGCCGCAGAGCCGCAGTGCAAGACGCAAGGCAACGCAGGACCCGCCCGCGCCCGAACCAGCGGCAGGTTAAGCCCGGATTCAGTCGCCCGACGCGCAAGATGCGGACGTTCTTGCGGCGACACGGCGTGATCGTTCGCGCTTGCAGCGTGCTGGCTCAAGCCCTGTCGCTTTTTCCCCGAAGCCCTGACAGAAGGAAAGCACATCATGCAGACCAGACACGCGTGGGCCGTGGCCTTGCTCAGTGCCAGCGGCGTGGCGGCAGCGCAAACCAGCGACGGCATTCCCTACTTCGGCTTGCAGGGCAGCTTCGTGATGCCCGACAACGCGCGCGATCAGGAGCGCGGCTGGGGCGGCACGCTGCTGTTCGGCTTCCCGCTCAACGACTACTTCGCGCCGGAACTGAATGTGTTCGGCCAGCGGGCGGATCGCAAGGCCACCGGTGCCGACGAGGGTGAATGGGGCGGCGGCCTGGACTTCGCGGTCTATCCGCTGGGTCGCAGCCGCTGGGTGTCGCCCTTCCTGCTGCTGGGCGGCGGCGGCCTGCATGACTATCGCCACTACAACGCCAACACCTACGGCTACGCCGATGCCGGCGGCGGCCTGCTGTTCAATCTGGATCAGGCCCGCGATGTGGCGCTGCGCATCGACGCGCGACGCTACATGGTGTTCGACGACGACACCGATCCCGGCAGCAACCGTCTGCTCGACACCCGCATCAACGCCGGCGTGCAGGTGGCGCTGGGTCGCGCACAGCCGCCGCCACCACCGCCCGCGCCAGCGCCGCCACCCGCGCCGATCGACAGTGACGGTGACGGCGTGCCGGACAGCCTGGATCAATGCCCGCACACGCCAGCCGGCGCCGCCGTGGACAACAAGGGCTGTCCGCTGCCGCCCCCGCCGCCGCGTGACAGCGATGGCGACGGCGTGGTCGACGGCCTGGATCAATGCCCCAACACGCCGGTGGGCATGCAGGTGGACGCGCGCGGCTGCGCGGTGCAGGCCGCCAAGGTGGTGGTGCACGACATCAACTTCGCCTTCGATTCCTCGCAGCTGCTGGACTCGTCCAAGGCCGAGCTCGACCGCATCGCCGAGGGCTTGCGCGGCCAGCCGGGCATGGCCCTGGCCATCGAGGGCCACACCGATGGCACGGGCCCCGCCGACTACAATCTCAAGCTTTCGCTCAAGCGCGCCAGCGCCGCGCGCGACTACCTGATCTCACAAGGCATCGCCGGCAACCGGCTGCAGGCCCAGGGTTTCGGCGAGTCGCGGCCGGTGGCCAGCAACCAGACCCGCGAAGGCCGCGCCCAGAACCGCCGTGTGGAATTCAAGGTGGTGCAGCCCTAGGGCCTGTTGATGACGCGGAAGCTCAGCCCGGCAACAGCGCGTCGCGCAGCGGCGACAGCTGCGCCATCGCGTGCTGGTAGCCACGGTCGATGATCTCGTCCATGCGCTTCCAGTCGAACATGCCGATGCGGCTGACCGGCATGCGCAGATAGCAGTCGGCGCGCGCGGCACGCTGCGCCACGCCGCTTTCGCTGGTCAGCGTGGCGGTGCGGAACAGGATCGAGAACAGCCGGGGCGCTTCGGCGTCCTTGTAGCGGAACAGGCCTTCCGGGTCCGGGCCCTTGATGCCGGGCGCGGCGATGCCGCCTTCGGTGCTGACGTCGGAGGCGATGATCGCGCCGCGCTCCATGCCCTGCATGACATCGGTGGGCAGGCTGTTGATCACCGCGCCGTCGGCGTGCAGCTCGCCCTCGCAGACCAGCGGCGGCGCCACGCCCGGCACCGACATGCTGGTGGCGGTCCACAGATACAGCGGGCCGCTGCGGTGCACGCTGGCGCGGCCCCGGGTGAGATTGGTGGTGACACAGAAAAACGGCTTGCGCAGCGACTCGATGCTGCGCTCGCCGAAGATATCGTGCAGGCGCTGCGTGAACTTGCGGCCGCGGATCAGCGAGATGGTGGGCAGCAGATAGTCGTTGAGGAAGTTGCGGTTGACGAAGGTCTCGCGCGCGATGCGGCGCTGTTCTTCGTGGTCGTAGCCGCAGGCGGTGAGCGCGGCGAAGAACGCGCCCATGCTGGTGCCGCCGACCAGGTCGACCGGCAGATCCAGCTCCTGCATGGCACGCAGCAGGCCCAGATGCGCAAAGCCGCGCGCGCCGCCACCGCCGAACACCACACCGATGCCGCGCCCGGACAGCTGCCGCGACAGGCTTTTCCAGTCCGACTCCAGCTGCGGCCGCACGAAGAAATGCCCGGCGGCGTCCAGCTTGTCCATCCAGCGCAGCAGCTCGCCGACGCCGGCGCCATCCGGACGCAGCATCACCACTTCCACCGGCGCCTGCGCGCCGCTGCCGCGCAGCATTTCCACCATCGCCGAATCGGGCTGTGACTGCGGGTCGATCACCACCAGGATGCGGTCGGCCTGCGCCATGCAGCGCCGCGCCCAGGCGTCGGCCTGCGGGTTGGACAGCAGCACCAGATGCGGATGCTCGGCTTCGAGGGTGTTGAGATATTCCACCAGACGATGGTTGCCGCCATTGCTGTCCGCCGCCGAGGCGCCGGCGCCCAGCACCGCGTCCACGCTGGCGGCGTCCACCAGCAGCGAGGCGCTGACATTGTGCAGCTCGGCATTGAGCCGCTGCGCCACCTGCTGCGCGGCGGCGCCCGGCGTGCCGTAGATCACCGCGAAACTGTTGCGGCGGCGCACCGTCGTACGCGACTGCGTATGCGCGTTCTGGCGCAGGCGGCGCGTGATCATGCGCATCAGGCGCAGCATGGCATCGGGAAAATGGCGCAGCGTGGCCAGCAGTTCCGCCACCGGCAGCTGCACCACCACGCTGTCGCGCACCGCGTAGACATCGGCCGAGTGCGGCTCGTTCATCACCGCGCTGATCTCGCCGGTGGGTTCCAGGCGCGTGATGCTGGCCACGATGCGGCCGGCATCGTAGATGGCGCGCAGCTGGCCGCTGGCCACGATATAGATGGAGTCGCAGGCCGTGCCGCGCGCGTACAGCTGCGAGCCGCTGGCAATCTCCAGCAGGCGCGCGCTCCGGGCCAGAGCGCCGACCTCCTCGTCGCCCAGATCCTCGAACAGCGGCGATTGCCGCAAGACAGTACTGGCATCCATGGCAGGCAGTCTAACGGCGAATGCGGGGCGCATCGGCATGCCCCGGCGACCGGCGGCCGGCGGCGCGTGCCGTAAGGAATACCGGTGCGCCGCTATACTGCCCGGGCCTGTCCCGAGTCCGCACCATGAAATATTTCCTGCGCATCCTGCCGGCAATCCTGATGCTCGCCGCCTGCCGCCATGTCCCGCCCCTGCCGCAGGACGAGGCGCGGCGCAGCGCCGACCGCCTGATCGTATCGCTCTGGTATCCCGGCTCGATGCTGCCCGCCCCGCCGGCGCCGAATCCGGGCTTCGTGGCCCGCTCCGCGGAAACCGAGCGCCTGCGCCAGCTGATGGAAAGCCGCAAGGCGGAACTCAAGACCCTGCTCGACGCCGGCCAGATCGGCCTGGGTCGCGACGGCTTCCTGGAGACGCACGACACCAGCGGCCTGGACGCCGATGCCCGCGACCGCATCCGCGACCTCATCGCCCGCGAAAACGCCGACCGCGCCGCGCTGTTTCACGAGCTGGCGCGGATCAACAGCCAGCCCAGCTGGCTGAGCCCCATCGCCGTGGTCTACGCGCAGCGCTACATCGAGCAGGCGCCGCCGGGCTGGTGGTATCGCGATGCCGACAACCGCTGGCAGCAGAAGGCGCCAGCGCTCGCCGTGCCGCCGCCGGCCGCTCCCGCCGAAGCATTGCCCGCCGCCGAACCCGCCGCCGGCGGCACGCCCTGAATGGACACCATCAGCTGGGACGACTTCACGAAGGTGGAGTTACGGGTCGGGCGCATTCTCAGCGCCGAAGTCTTCGCCGAGGCGCGCAAGCCCGCCTACAAGCTGCTGGTGGATTTCGGCCCGGAACTGGGCCAGCGCAAATCCAGCGCGCAGATCACGCAGCTGTACCAGCCGCAAGAGCTGATCGGCAAGCTGGTGGTGGCGGTGATCAACTTCCCGCCCAAGCAGATCGGCCCGCTGATGTCGCAATGCCTGGTCACCGGCTTTCACAATGCCGAGGGCCACGTGAGCCTTTGCGTGCCGGAGCATGAGGTGCCGCTGGGGACGAGGCTGCTATAGGCTGACGCTGTGCCGGATCGTGGCGTGCTCGCCGAGCCGCTGGCGGGACACTTTCATACCGCGTCGAAACAACAAATCGAGCAGGCGGATCGAACGCGACAACACCGTAGGGCGGGTTAGGCGCGGGCGCCGTAAGCCGCCGGGCTTTGCTGCTCGTTGCGGTGTTTTGTGCTCGATTGAGCCTTGGTTTCGTGCGCCTTCGGCGCCCGCGGCAGAAGCTCCCCCGTAGGTCGCTTCTGCTCTCTTTAGCTTGTGCAAAGAGAAGTAAGCAAGAGAAAGCACACCCCGGCTCCGGCGCCCGCTTGCTGGCGCAAGCGCCCTTCGCTGTGCAAGGTGCTCGGGGCCGTTGCAGCCACGCCATCCTGGCGTGGCTGTTCTTTCGCCGGACTTCCATGTCCGGCTCTCCCCTGCGCTCGCCGCACAGCTCAGCGCCAGAGACGGGGACCCCAAAGTCAAAAGCCACAGCAGCT
The DNA here is from genome assembly GCF_900111015.1 of Solimonas aquatica. Taxonomy (GTDB): domain Bacteria; phylum Pseudomonadota; class Gammaproteobacteria; order Nevskiales; family Nevskiaceae; genus Solimonas; species Solimonas aquatica. Next base: position 16,460 of record NZ_FOFS01000022.1, read on the forward strand.
TCGCGCGCGAAGCGTCGCTGCGCTGTTGCTTGTGACCTACCCCCCTTTGCCTCGCACCGAGCAGCGCAGCGAGCGCAGCGGGAGAGCCGAACAGGAAGTTCGGCTCAGTTGCAGCCGCGCCATGGATGGCGCGTCTGCAACGGCCCCGAGCACGCGAGCAGCGCTTACCTGCCGGCGCCGCGTCAGCGGCGACGGATGCGAGGCGTAGGGCGTGCTTTCTCTTGGGTACTTCTCTTTGCACGAGCAAAGAGAAGTACCTCGGGCGCCGAAGGCGCACGAAACCAAGGCTCAATCGAGCACAAAACACCGCAACGAGCAGCAAAGCCATGGCGGGTTACGCGGCTGCGCCGCTAACCCGCTCTACGTTTATGCTGCCATTTCACCGCCGCACTGACGCAACAACTCACGCCGCCTTGTCGCCGAGCCGCCCCGGCACCTCGCCAGTCTTCGCTCGGAAGAACCATGCTCCCAACGCCGGCAGCAGGCCGATGGCGCCCAGCATGTTGACCAGGAACATGAAGCTCAGCAAAAGGCCCATGTCCGCCTGGAACTTGAGCGCGGACATGGTCCAGGTGCCGACACCGATGGCCATGGTCACGGCGGTGAAGATGGCGGCGGTGCCGCGCGCGCGCATGGCGTCGTAGAAGGCTTCGTGGAAGTCCTTGCCTTCAGCCAGATCATGCTGGATGCGCTCGAACAGATAGATGCCGTAGTCCACACCCACCCCCACGCCCAGGGCCACCACCGGCAAGGTCGCGACCTTCAGGCCGATGCCCAGCACCGCCATCAGCGCGTTGCAGAGAATCGAAACCAGGGTCAGCGGGATAATCACGCAGAGCACCGCCTTCCAGGACCGGAAGGTGATCAGGCACAGCAAGGTCAGGGCGCCGAAGATCGCGGCCAGCATCTTGGCTTCGGCAGCTTCCACGGCCTCGTTGGTGGCGGCCATCACACCGATGTTGCCGCTGGCCAGCCGCATCTTCACGCCGTCCACCGGATGCATGGCGATGAAACGCTTGGCTTCCTCCACCACATGGTGAATGGTGGCGCCTTCATGATCCCGGGTGAAAATCATCACCTGGATCGCGCGGCAGCTGTCGGTGTTGAACCCGAGGTTCGGATCAAAAGCCTTGGAGCCGGTGGACAGACCCACCTGCGAGTGCGGCAGGCCGCGCCAGCGCGGATTGCCCTCGTTGTAAGCGCCGATCACCAGCTTGCCGATGCCGGCGACACTGGTCACCGACTGCACGCCGGAGACGCCGCGCATGAACAGCTCGAAGCGGTCCACCAGCTGCACCACCGAATAATGCAGGCAGGAATCGCCTTCGAAGTCCGGCGCCTCGACAATCACGCTCAGCACATCCGTGCCGATGTTGTAGGCGCTGGCGATGGCGCGGTTGTCGTAGTTGTAGCGCGAGTCCTGGCGCAGCTCCGGCGCGCCGGTGCCGGAATCGCCGATCACCATCTTGCGCGAGGCCTGCGTGGCCACGACCAGCACCACGAAGCAGACCACGAAGGTGTACAGCGCGTACTTGGGCTCGGCACAGCGCGCGATCATCTTCCAGGCCCAGGTCACGCGCGGCGAGGCGGGCCGCGAGGAGTATTCCAGGCTGCTGCGTTCCAGGCGGATGTGCGTGAGCAGGATCGGCAGGATGAGCTTGTTGGTGACGATCATCAGCAGCACGCCCATGCAGGCGGTGATGCCCAGCTCATGCACGATGGGGATGTCGATGAGCATGATCACCGCAAAGCCCAGCGCATTGGTGAGCAGGGCCACCGCGCCGGGCACGAACAGCTTGCGGAACGCGGCGCGCGAGGCCTCGATGCGCGTGGCGCCGGCCACCACTTCCTGGCGCCAGGCATTGGTCATCTGCACCGCATGGGACACGCCGATGGAGAAGATCAGGAAGGGCACGAGTATCGACATCGGGTCGATGCCAAAGCCGATCAGAGGCAGCGTGCCCAGCAGCCAGAGCACCGGCAGCAGCGCCACCACCAGGGCGGTGAGCGTGAGCCGGATCGAGCGTGAGTAGGCATACAGCAGGGCCATGGTCACGCCGAAGGCCAGGGCGAAGAACAGGAACACGCCGATCAGGCCCTTGATGACATCACCCAGCAGGCGCGCGAAGCCGATGATGTTGACCTCGATGTTCTTGTTCTCGTAGCGGTGGCGGATGTCTTCCAGCTGCTGCTGCACCGCCCAGTAATCCACCTTCACGCCGTTGTCGGGATCGTAGTCCTGCAGATCGGCGCGGATCAGCGCGCCCTTGAAGTCGTTGGCCACCAGCAGGCCCACCTGCCCGGACAGCGCGACGTTGTGCCGCACACGCGCCAGCTGCTCGGGCGTGGCCGAGAAACGCGCCGGCACCACCGGCTCACCCTTGAAGCCGTCCTCGGTGATTTCGATGTAATAGGTGTTGGGCGTGAAGATCGAGGATACGCGCGTGCGGTTGATGCCCGGAATCAGGAAGACATCGTCCGTGGCCTTGCGCATCGACTCCAGGAACTCGGGGTTGTAGATGTCGCCCTCGCCCTTCCAGCGCAGATTCACCAGAATCGTGTTGGCGCCGGAGAAGTTCTTCATGTACTGCATCATGGTCTGCATGTACTCGTGGCGGATCGGGATCAGCTTCAGAAATCCCGGGTCCAGCTGCACATGCAGGGCGCTGTAGGCGAAGAAGATGGTGATGCCGACGAACAGCAGCGAGAGCCAGTGGCGGAAGCGGATCAAGCCGTCGGCAATGCGATCCACACAGCGATAAAGCAGCGCGTTGTGACTCATGGCCTGGCTCCTGCCGTGGCTTGTGCACTGACCAGGCGGATACCGCCATCGCTGCCGGTGAGCCAGCGCGCGCCATCCAGCGGCAGCACGCTGGCGTAGTCATTGCGGCCGCCGCCGTTGCGCAGCGTGAACTGCACACCGTCCGGCGAGCTGATGATGGTGGACGCGGCGCCCACCAGCACCACCTCGCCTTGCTCGTTCACCGCGCCGCCGAACAGCGAGCTGCTGGTCGGCATTTCCAGCGGCCGCCAGCTCCTGGCGTTGTCAGACGTGGTGAAGACATGGCCGCGCATGCCGTAGATCAGCGTCGCCCCCGAAGGCAGGCGCAGCGCGCCGAAGAAGGAGCCGCCGTAGATCGAGGGAAGCTCGATCCAGCTCTTGCCGCCGTCTTCGGAGCGCGCCAGCAGGCCGCGCTCGCCCACGACCAGCAGCGCGCCATCGGCGAGCTGCGTCATGGCGTTCAGATGATGATCGCCGAACACCGGGCTGTAGAGCCGCTGCCAGCTGCGGCCTTGATCATCGGAGCTCAGCATCATGCCGAAGGCCCCGAAGGCATAAAGACGGTTGGCATAAGGTCCGGCAATGCCCAGCAGCGGATCGGCCTGCAGCGGCGGCGGTGCATCGCTGTCGGCAGCGGTGGTGTCGTCCGGCGGACCGACAAAACCGGCGTCGGCCGGCGCTGCGGCGGCGCTGTTCGCCGGCGGCAGCGGTCCATCCTTGGGCGAGTCGATATGAAACACCGTCTTCCAGCTCGCGCCGGCGTCCTCGCTGCGCAGGATCCAGGCGTCGTGGCCCACGGCGATCACGGTCCTGTCGTCGATGAAACGCAGCTGCGTGAGCGTGGAAGCCCGACGCGGCTCGACGCTGGCTTCGCGCCAGGGCCCGTTCACATCATCGGCAATCAGGATGTGCCCCTGCTCGCCCACCGCAATCACGCGGCTGTCCTGGCGGGCCAACGCCGTCACCAGCAGGTCCTGCGGATGAATCTGCGTGGCCGGGAAGACCGGCGTGGGTCGCGGCGAGAAGGCATAGATCGCCGCCGCCGAGACCAGCAGCACGAACACGATGGCCGGCCAGCCGGCGATGTGCCGGCGCGCATGGCGCCGGATCTGCAGCGCGGGCAGAGGCTGCGCGTGCGTGTTCATCTGCTTCTCCTCCATCGTGTCCGGCTTTTGCCGTTCGCCATTGCGCGGGTCGCGGTCCGGGTCGCGCCTACAGGAACCCTCGTCCTGTAGGAGCGGCCCTGGCCGCGAACGCTCTGTGCGCATCAGCCGCCAACCTCGAACAAGCCCGCTGCGCCCATGCCGCCACCGATGCACATGCTCACTACCACATAACGCACACCGCGCCGCCGCCCTTCCAGCAGCGCGTGAATGACCATGCGCGCGCCGCTCATGCCGAAGGGATGGCCGATGGCGATGGCACCACCGTTGACATTGAGCCGCGCCGGATCGATGCCGAGCTGATCACGGCAGTACAGCACTTGCGAAGCGAAGGCTTCATTGAGTTCCCACAAACCGATGTCGCCGATCCTGAGGCCTGCGCGTGCCAGAAGCTTTGGCACGGCAAACACCGGGCCTATGCCCATTTCGTCCGGCCTGCAGCCGGCCACCGCGAAGCCGCGATAGGTGCCCAGCGCCTGCAGGCCGCGGCGCTGCGCCTGCTCGCGGCTCATCAGCAGCACGGCAGCGGCGCCGTCGGAGAGCTGCGAGGCATTGCCGGCGGTGATGTGCGCGCCCTGGCTGACCCACTGACCGTCCTTCCACACCGGCTTCAGCGCCGCCAGACTCTCCAGCGTGGTCTCGGGGCGATTGCCCTCGTCGCGCGCCAGCGTCACGCGCTGTTTCTCGGTGGGCTTGCCCTCCTTGTCGAACAGCTGCTTGTCCACCGTCAGCGGCACGATCTCCTCGTCGAACAGACCCATGGTCTGCGCCGCCGCCGTGCGCTGCTGGCTCTGATACGCATAGGCATCCTGCGCCGCGCGCGTGATGCCGTAACGCTGCGCCACCAGCTCGGCGGTCTCGATCATCGGGATATAGGCCGTGGGCTCGGCCGCGAGCACCGCCTGCGAGACGAAGCGATAGCTGTTCTTGTGCGCGTTCTGCACCAGCGAGATCGACTCCAGGCCGCCGGCGATGGCGATGTCCTGCTCGCCGCAGATGATGTTCTTGGCGGCGATGGCGATGGTCTGCAAGCCGGAGGAACACTGCCGGTCGAGCGTCATGCCCGGCACGCGCTCCGGCAGACCGCCGGTATAGGCACAGAGCCGGCCGAGGTTGTAGGCCTGTGTGCCCTGCTGTGCCGCGCAGCCGATCAGCACATCATCGACCTCCTCCGGCGCCACGCCGGAACGCGCCAGCACGCTGCGCACGACATGACCGCCCAGCACCGGCGCCTCGGTATCGTTGAAGGCGCCGCGATAGGCCTTGCCGATGCCCGTGCGCGCCACCGAAACAATCACTGCCTCAGTCATGTCTTTGCCTTGTTTGAACCCCGCGCCAAGGATGGCGCGAGCTGTTACATGGACGTACTAATAGACGTACTAAAAATAAAAACGCGAGATGGTGTCCGCGATGCAGGCCGGCTTGGTCTCGTGCTCGATCTCCACCGTGACCCGCACCACCGCCTGCACGCCGCCGTCCTTGGTGCGTTCCGCGCCGATCAGCTCGCCCTTGCCGCGAATGCGGCTGCCGGCTTTCACGGCGCTGGGAAAGCGCACTTTCTCGCAGCCGTAGTTCACGCCCATCTTCATCCGCACCTCGAGGATCTCCGGCAGAAAGCGCGAGATCAGCGACAGCGTCAGATAGCCGTGCGCGATACAGGCCCCAAACGGGCCGGCCTTGGCACGCTCGGGATCGACATGAATCCACTGATGATCATCGGTGGCCTGCGCGAACTGATCGATGCGCGACTGCTCGATCTGCAGCCAGTCGCTGACGCCCAGGCTCTGGCCGACGGCGGCGAGCAACTGCTCGGGCGAGTTGAACACGGGTTTGCTCATGGGATTCAGGCTCGCTGGCTGGAGGCGGAAATCACTTCGCCGACCAGATAAGAGGCGTAATCGGAGGCGAGAAACACCATCACATTGGCGATCTCCCAGGCTTCCGCGCCGCGCCCGAAGGCTTCGCGGCTGGCGAGTTGCTCCAGCAGTTCCTGCGGCGCGCTCTTGCGCAGATGATCATGAAAGACGATGGACGGCGAGACCGCATTGATGCGCACACCGTATTCGGCGGCTTCCAGCGCGCTGCAGCGGGTCAGCGCCATCACGCCGGCCTTGGCGGCGGCGTAGTGCGCCTGTTCCTGCTGCGCACGCCAGCCCAGCACCGAGGCATTGTTGACGATGGCGCCGCGCCCGCGCGGCTGCATCTTGCGCAGCATGGCGCGGGTCATGCGAAAGGTGCCGGTGAGGGTGACGTCGATGACTTTCTGCCATTCCTCATCGCTCATCTCGACCACGCGCTTGCTGCCGCCCAGGCCGGCGTTGTTGATCAGCACATCGGTGCCGCCGAGCTTGTCTTCGGCCTCATCCACCAGGGCCTGTACCTGCGCCTCGTCGCTGACATTGCAGACGCGGCCGTACACCGCTTGCTGCGGAAATTCCTGCTGCAGCGCCGCTGCGGCTTCCTCGGTGCGACGCGGATGCGCATCCGAAAGCAGCAGCGCCCGCGCGCCCTCTTCCAGGCAGCGCCGCGCCGCCGCAAAGCCGATGCCGCCACCGGCCGCCGCCGTGATCAGCACGCTCTTGCCGTTCAGCAGGCCGTGCGGGGGCACGTAGGCGGGCGGGGGCACGAATTTGGCGCTCATCGGATCAGGCAAGGGGCTCTCTGAGGATGGCGCAGTCTTGCAATAAGGACTGGCCGCGGCATCAGCCGGAAGGATTAGGCTGGCAAGCCGCCCGGCCGCACCGAACCGACCAGCCGCAGCCGCCGTAGGGCGGCTTAGGCGCGTAAGCGCCGTAACCCGCCACGGCTTTGCTGTTGTTGCTTCGTGTTGCGCCCGATCTATTGCCTTCTTCCACCGCCCTCCGGCGGCGGAGTCCGCGAAGCCTCCCCCGTAGGTCGCTTCGCTCTTTGCTTGTGCAAAGAAAAGGAACCAAAAGAAAGCACACCCCGGCTCTGGCGCCCGCTGCGCGGGTGCCTTCGCTGTGCAACGTGCTCGGGGCCGTTGCGGACACGCCATCCCTGGCGTGGCC